>NZ_JBGFFC010000001.1:0-1094959 GCF_041679245.1 Arthrobacter sp. JSM 101049
AACGGGCCAACGCGATCTGGGCATGGACACCGGCACCGACCTTGGACCGTTCCACGCCCTCGGCCTCGTGCCGGGCCCGCACCACCGCATCCAACGCCACCTCGGCCCGGGCCTGCAGCCCGGCCAATGCGTTCTTCCCCGCCTCCGCCAACGCCAGCACATCCACCAGGGCCGCCTCCCCCAGCGGGCCCACCGCCACATCCGGCAGCGTCGCCAGGAATGCGGTCAGCAACTCCCGCGGGTCCACCGGATCCGCACCGGCACCAACACCGGCACCAGCACCCGCGGCATCCGGGCCCGGGACGGCAGCAGTCCCGGCCACGGCAGGCTCCGGAGCCTGCAGCGTAGGTCGGGGGCCCGACACGGGTTCTTCGTACATGTGTTCTAGTTTATCGGGGACACCCCCCGGAAAACCCCGGAAAACAGCCCTGTGAGGGGCCCGTGGACGAGGGAAGTGTCGACGCTGTCCGTCTCAGGCGCGGTGGAGGATGTTCTCCTGGAGAACGTCGTATCCCAAGCGCAGGATGAGCACGCCGACCACCACCAGGAAAACGATCCTGATGAACTTGCTGCCCCTGCGGACCGCCATCCGTGCCCCGAGGTAGCCGCCGACCATGTTCGCCAGCCCCAGCAGCAGGCCCAACCCCCACAGCAGGTGCCCTGTCGGCAGGAAAAAAGCCAAGGCCCCGAGGTTGGTCGCCATGTTCACGATCTTGGCCTTGGCGCTGGAGGCCAGGAAGTTGTATCCGAGGAAGACGACCATGGCGATGATCAGGAAGGATCCGGTCCCCGGTCCGATGAGGCCGTCGTAGAAGCCGATCACAAGTCCGATCAGTCCGGCCACCGCGTGGTGTCTGCGTCCGGTGTGCCGCAAGGCGGTCAATTCGCCGACGGTGGGCTTGGCCGCGGTGAAGACGGCCACGGCGATGAGCGCCGCGACGATGATGGGTTTGAACACCGATGCAGGCAGCAGCGTAGCCACGATCGCCCCACCGAAGCTGCCGATCAAGGCGATGCCCGCCATGGGCAGGGCGGTCTTCAGGTCCGGGTGGGCGCGCCGGTAGTAGGTGACGGCACTGTTGGTGGTGCCGAAGATGGACCCGAGCTTGTTCGTGGCCAGCGCCTGGACGGGCGTGATGCCGGGGACGAGCAGGAGGGCGGGCAATTGCAGCAGCCCCCCACCGCCGACCACCGCGTCGACCCAGCCGGCAGCCAGGCCGGCAACGATCACCAGCACGACGGTTCCGGCCTGGATGTCCTCCAGCCCGGAACCGTTCAGCAGGGACGTCCAGTCCACGGGAGGCCGGTGCTAGCCGCGTACGGCGCGGACGAGGTAATCGACGACCTCGGCCACGGGGACGTTCTCGGCGGATCCGCTGGCACGGTCCTTGACCTCGATCAGGCCCTCGGCCAGACCGCGTCCGACCACGGCGATCGTGGGAACGCCCACCAGTTCGGCATCGCCGAACTTCACGCCGGCCGAGACCTTCGGGCGGTCATCGAAAATGACCTCGATGCCCTTGGTGTCCAGTGCTGCGGCAATCCTCTCGGCTTCCTCGAAGAGGTCGGCGCCCTTGCCCGTGACCATCAGGTGGACGTCGGCGGGGGCGACATTGCGCGGCCACATCAGGCCGCGGTCGTCGTGGTTGGTCTCGGCCAGGGCCGCCACCGCGCGCGTGACGCCGATGCCGTAGGAGCCCATGGTCACCGTAACCAGCTTGCCGTTCTGGTCGAGCACCTTGAGCTCGAGCGCCTCGGCGTATTTGCGGCCGAGCTGGAAGATGTGCCCCATCTCGATGCCGCGGGCCGTCTCCAACGGACCGGAGCCATCGGGAGCCGGATCCCCTTCACGGACCTCGACGCATTCGATGGTGCCGTCCCAAGTGAAGTCGCGGCCGGCCACCAGCCCGAAGACGTGGCGTCCGGGCTCGTTGGCACCGGTGATCCAGGACGTGCCGGAGACCACGCGCGGGTCGACCAGGTAGAGGATCCCGGTGGAGGCCTCGGTGCCCAGCACCGCCTGGTCCAGCCCGTTGCCCGGGCCGATGTAGCCCTTGACGAGCCCCGGGTTCTTCTTGAGGTCGTCTTCGGTGGCGGCTTCGATCTCGACTTCACCGCCGACCTCGAGGTGTCCGGCGATGTTCGCCTCGACGCGCTTGAGGTCCACGGCGCGGTCTCCCGGCAGGCCGATGACGACGAGGCGGCGTTCGCCGGTGGGCAGCTTGGCGGCCAGCACCACGTTCTTCAGGGTGTCGACGGCGCTCCATTGGCCCTCGGCGCGCGGGGCGACCTGGTTGGCCACCTCGACGAGCGTGTCGATGGTGGGGGTGTCGGGGGTGTCCTTGACGTCCAGGGCCGGCGCCTCCGAGTAGTCGATGTCCGCGGGCACGACGGTGGTCACGGCCTCGACGTTCGCCGCGTAGCCGCCGGCGGAACGCACGAAGGTGTCCTCCCCGACCGGGGTCGGGTGCAGGAACTCCTCGGACTTCGAGCCGCCCATCGCCCCGGCGGTCGCCTTGACCGGCAGGACCTCCAAACCCAGGCGGGCGAAGATCTTCAGGTAGGCCTCGCGGTGCTTGGCGTAGGCGGTGTCCAGCCCGGCGTCGTCGATGTCGAAGGAGTAGGAGTCCTTCATGATGAATTCGCGTCCGCGCAGCAGGCCCGCGCGGGGACGCGCCTCGTCACGGTACTTGTTCTGGATCTGGAAGAGGTACACCGGCAGGTCCTTGTACGAGTTGTACAGGTCCTTCACCAGGAGGGTGAACATTTCCTCGTGGGTCGGCGCCAGCAGGTAGTCGGCGTCCTTGCGGTCCTGCA
Organism: Arthrobacter sp. JSM 101049; assembly: GCF_041679245.1. NCBI lineage: Bacteria > Bacillati > Actinomycetota > Actinomycetes > Micrococcales > Micrococcaceae > Arthrobacter > Arthrobacter sp. JSM 101049. The sequence goes on from NZ_JBGFFC010000001.1 coordinate 2,818, forward strand.
GGCGGAACAGCGCGTCGCCGTACTCGGTCCAGCGCCCGGTGGCCTCGTAAGGTTCGCGCGGCAGCAGAGCCGGGAAGTGCACCTCCTGGCCGCCCATGGCGTTCATCTCCTCGCGGACGATCGCCTCGACCTTGGCCAGCACGCGCAAACCCATCGGCAGCCAGGTGTAGATGCCCGGGGCCGCGCGGCGGATGTATCCGGCCCGCACCAGCAGCTTGTGGCTGTCGACTTCGGCGTCGACCGGGTCTTCGCGCAGGGTGCGCAGGAACATGGTGGAAAGTCGCAGGACCACGCTTGCTGTCCATTTCCGCGGGCTGGGCCGCTGATCGTGGGGATGGTGTCCGTGTCGGGACGGTTCCAACTTACCCGGTGCCCGGCGATGGGCCGAACACCGCGCCGGAACCGGCGGTCCCGACGCTGGGTGGAGGGGCCGAAGCTATTGCGTCCGCAGGGCGGTCAGCGCCTCGTCGACCATGGCCGCGACGTCGGACGGGTCGATGTCAGCCTCCTGGTCCGCGCGCGTGGTGACGGATACGACGACGGCCCCGTCGCTGCCCGAGACCGTGTAGCTGGCCACGCTCTGGTCGCCGGCCTCGACGTCCATCCAGTAGGCGGCGGTGGAGGCCGCGTCGGTCCCGGCGGCCTCGTCCTTGAGTGTCGCGGTGCCCTTCGTGCCACTGAGTTGCAGGGTGAAGTTCGCGCAATGGACCAGAAGCCCGTTGGTCCGGTCGACGGCTTGGGCGGCGTCCTGCGGCTCGGGATAGGAGGCCAGGCTGATGTAGGTTTCGCGTTCCACCGAATCGCCGGGGATCGTCACGGAGGCGATCGCGGCCCCGGCGGGCAGCGTGGCTTCCTGGTTGTCCATGAAGGGCGCGCACTTCGAGGGGGTGATGTCCATGTCGTCGAGCAGCGCGCGGCCCGAGTCGGCCAGGGCGGCGATCTCCTCGTTCGTGCGTACCCGCGCCCCGGAATGGTCGGCGGCCAGTTCGCGGGCGGCCTCGGCCAGTTCCTCTGCGGTGAAGGAGGGCAGCGGCCCGGTCAGCGGCGGCGCCGTCGTACCCGCCGATGATCCGGTCTCCGCGCTCCCCGTCGCGGATTCCGATTCCGCGGACGACGACGGTGCCCCGCTGGTTGCCATGGTTGCGGTGGCCGGGGAACTGTCGGCATCGGGGCCCGGCGTGCCGGAGCAGGCGGCCAGCGCCAGGGGAACCAGCAGCATCATCGCCGTCGTTCCCCGTCGGCGGTGCCGTGCGGAGACAGCGGCCCCGCCCGAGGGGTCGTGCGGCCGTCGTATGCTGCCCATGGTCCCCCCTCGTGGCGGTCTGCTGCGGCCTGCTGGTGCCGCTTGTCCTGCTTCCAGCGTAGCGAATGCCCGCCACGGTGGGCAGGGCGCGGGGTACTGCGTCGTCGTGCGCGTCGGGCGGGGATCCTCAAAAGAGCACCGTGGCGAACTCCCCCACCTGCTCGAACCCGACGCGCCGGTAGGTCGCCAAGGCCGGGCGGTTGTAGTCGTTGACGTACAGGCTGGTCAGCGGTGCCAGGGCCAATGCCGATCCCACCACGGCCGCCATCGCCGGCCCGGAGATGCCTTCGCCCCGGTGGGACGGGTGGACCCAGACGCCCTGGATCTGTGTGGCATGTGCGGAGACCGTTCCGAGTTCGGCCTTGAAGCGGATGGTCCCGTCGGCGGCCCGGTCGACGAAGGAGTGGCCGTGCTGGATCAGCGAGCGCACCCGTGAGCGGTAGAACGAGCCGCCGGCATCCAGCGGAGAGTAGCCCAGCTCCTCCTGGAACATCGCCGCGCAGGCCGGCAGGACGGCGTCGTAGTCCTGCGCGGTGGAGCGGCGGACCCGGGTCGAGGGCAGCATGGATGGCGGCTGGGAGAGGACCATCAGCGGTTGGCGGCCGCGGACGTCGAAGGCCTCCTGCGTTGATTCGGGTCGCAGCGAGTCCCAGAGCGGCAGGACGGCATTGGCGGGGCCGAAGATGGAGGAGAAGTTCCGGTGCAGTCCCAGCACCGCGGTGGCGAAGGGCACGGCGTCCTCGGGTCCGGCCTGGATGGGGACCAGGTTGGCCCCGACCCACAGGGCAGACCGGAGCTCCCCGCCGTCGTACCGGCCTAGGACCAGGGAGCCGCCCGGGGTGGGCGCGGCCGAGGCGGTGGCATCGAGCTGGGCGTCCATGAAGATGTTCGCCACCGGGTCGCGGGCGACCAGTCCGCGCAGGGCGGCGGTGTCCTCGGCAGCGAGGACGCGTACGGTATCGCCGAGCGGCTCTCCGCCGGTGTAACGGCCCTTGGGTACGGGGAACCACGGGACGGACCGGGACAGGATCCTGGACATCGTCTCCCCCTCCCTCGGCGACCTGGCGTCTTAGCCAAAGTGTTGCAGAATCCGGGCTGGGGCGAAACCGCATGACGCGGGCCCGGGGGAACGGTCCCCCAGCGCGGTCCCCCGGCAGGTTCCGCTGGCCAAACCAGGCGGCCGGACCGCAGCCGGTAGACCGTGCCGGGTGGGGCCGGTTAGGACACCGACACGGTCGGGGCGGCGCCGACGCCGTCCTCGGGGGTCTCCATGGATTCGGCGATGCGCATCGCCTCCTCGATCAGCGTTTCGACGATCTGGTCCTCGGGGACGGTCTTGATGACCTCGCCCTTGACGAAGATCTGGCCCTTGCCGTTGCCGGACGCGACGCCGAGGTCGGCCTCGCGGGCCTCGCCGGGACCGTTGACGACACAGCCCATGACGGCCACGCGCAGCGGGACCTCCATGCCCTCCAGCCCGGCGGTGACCTGGTCGGCGAGGGTGTAGACGTCGACCTGGGCGCGGCCGCAGGACGGGCAGGAGACGATCTCGAGCTTGCGCGGGCGCAGGTTCAGCGACTGCAGGATCTGGTTGCCGACCTTGATCTCCTCCACCGGCGGGGCGGAGAGGGAGACGCGGATCGTGTCGCCGATGCCCTTCGAGAGCAGCGCACCGAAGGCGGTGGCCGACTTGATGGTGCCCTGGAAGGCGGGGCCCGCCTCGGTGACGCCCAGGTGCAGCGGCCAGTCGCCGCGGGCGGCGAGCAGTTCGTAGGCGCGGACCATCACGACCGGGTCGTTGTGCTTGACGGAGATCTTGAAGTCGTGGAAGTCGTGCTCCTCGAACAGGGAGGCCTCCCAGACGGCGGATTCGACGAGGGCCTCGGGGGTGGCCTTGCCGTACTTCTTCATCAGGTCCGGGTGCAGCGAGCCGGCGTTGACGCCGATGCGCAGGGAGGTGCCGTGGTCCTTGGCGGCCTGGGCGATCTCCTTGACCTGGTCGTCGAACTTGCGGATGTTCCCGGGGTTGACCCGGACCGCGGCGCAGCCGGCCTCGATGGCGGCGAAGACGTACTTGGGCTGGAAGTGGATGTCCGCGATGACCGGGATCTGCGACTTCTTCGCGATGATCGGCAACGCCTCGGCGTCGTCGGCCGAGGGGCAGGCCACGCGCACGATGTCGCAGCCGGAGGCGGTCAGCTCGGCGATCTGCTGCAGCGTGGCGTTGATGTCGGTGGTCGGCGTGGTGGTCATCGACTGCACGCTGATCGGGGATTCGGAGCCGACGCCGACCGATCCGACCTTGATCTGGCGGGTTTTCCGCCGCGGGGCCAACACCGGTGGCGGGGCGGCTGGCATTCCAAGGCTGACCGAGGTCAAATTATCCTCCGGGTATTCAGGTGGTGGTTCGTCCGTCCCCATTATCCCCCTTGTGGAGGGGACGTGGGGCCGCCGACGGGCTCAGGCGTGGTGAGAGAGCTCACCGGTGACGGGGCTCCACTCGGTCAGGCGCACCGCCGAGACGAGCCCGTTGGCGTTGAACGGGTCCTCGCCGAGCTTCTCGGCCAACGCCTGCTCGGAGGCGGCCTTGATGAGCAGCAGGGCGCCGGATCCGTCGACATAGGGGCCGGAGGCCACCAGGGAGAAGTCGCCGGACAGTCCGCCCAGGAAGGCGCGGTGGTCGGGGCGGTGCTCGTCCCGGGCGGCGTCGGACCCGGCGGCATATACGTATTCCACGGCAAAGATCGTCATGGTCCCCAGTGTACGTTCCGCTCCGGCGGAGCCGGGACGGGCTACTGGTAGGACACGAACCAGGGTTTCGGGTTGACGTCGAAGGTCTGCTTCGGGGTGAAGGTCGGCGAGTCCTCGTCGATGAAGTTCTTCCACGCCATCCGAATGCCCTGGGGCAGGTCGCGACGCAGGGCGTTCCAGGTCGCCATCTTCTGGCCGGGGTTGCCGTTGCCGTCGGCGTGCAGGACCAGTGCGAGTTCGGGGTGCGAGGTGTCCAGGTCCGCGCGGTCGCGGATCATCCCCAGCTGGAACTGGTGCAGGATCACGACCTTCTGTGGCAGCCGGTGCTTCCGGGTCAGCTGCGCCAGCCAGTCGTTCGTCCGGTTCAGCTCGGCGGCGGACACGGACCCGATCTGGGCCATGTGGCGCTGGTGGGGTTTCAGCCGCCACTCCGGGTCGTAGGCGAGGCCGACGTTGGGGTACTTGAGCAGCCGCTCGTAGTGCTTTGCCTGGGTGAGGAAGTCGTTGCGGCCCGGCTGCAGGTCCAGCACGACGTAGACCCCCGCCTTCCGGGCGGCCTCCACCCAGGGTTCGATCGTCTTGACCGGGACGTACGTCGAGTAGTTTCCGTCCTTGCCGGCGCTGGCGGAGGCGACGGTGGCGATGATCTCGAAGGCCGGCTGGACCTGCTGCTTGCTGTAGGGCTGGTACCGGGCCGCCAGTTTCCTGGCCCGGGTGATGGAGGCCTTGATGCCCTGCTCGCCGAGCACGCCCAGGGAGCCGGTACCGGGGGTGCCATAGAGGGCGACCATGCGCCGTTGCGGAAAGACGATCTGCCCGCCGCCGGGCAGTTCGGGACCGGTGGCGGCGGTCCGGGCCAACGCGGCGAATTCCTTGGCCGGCCCGTAGCCGTCGCCGAGGGCAAAGAGCGCGCTGTCGGCATGCTTGCGGAAGAAGCCGCGGTCCTTCTCGGCCCGCGGATCGGGGGAAGCCATCGTGTGCACGGTGGCACCGGCGGCGCGGGCGGTGGCCAGGCCGGCGCGGGTCCCGGGGTCGTCGTTCCCGGTGAGGGCGACGGCGGCCAGATCGTTGGCCGGGGCCGCCGCCTGCACCGGGGGCATCTCGGCGGCGGGATCCGTCCCGTCGACCACCTCGACGTCCCAGGCCGGACCACTGGACGACCCTGAGGCCGGGCTGGCGCTGCCGTCGGCGGCGTTCCGGGGCTGTGGTGCACCATAGCGGATGATGGTCGTGGCGCCGAGCCGGTCAAGTTCGGCGCCGACAGCGGTGGACTGGTCCGCGGTCTCCGGGGCAAGCAGCAGCGGGATCCCGAGGTCCTCGGCCCGCTGCGCCGCGGCCTGTGCGTCGCCGCCGTCGTCTGGGGTTGCCTTCCCGTTCTTGTCGTCGGTCTTCTTGTCGTCGGCCTGCTTTCCGCCGGGCTGCTTTCCGTCGTGATCCTTGGCATTCCCCGTCTCGAGGACGACGGCGGCAGGTGCGTGGGCGAAGAAGGCCCGGCTGGCGTCGAGGGCCAGATCCGCTCCCCTGCCCGGGAGCTGGTGCACGCCGGCCTTCGGCGTGGTGAGGCGCACCTGGTCGGGGTTGGCGGACGGGGTGGATTCCGCCGTCGTACTCGGGGAGGTGGGCTCTGCGGGACCGGAGCCGGTGCAGCCGGACAGGACCAGGCCGACGGCCAGCGCTGCAGCTGCCGTCGCGGTGATCCTGCGGGGGCGGGGTGCGTCAACCAAAGATATCGACCGGCTTGACGATGTCGGCGTAGATCAGCAGGGCGCCCATGCCCATCATCAGGATGGCCACCACGTAGGTCAGCGGCATCAGCTTGGCGATGTCCACCGGGCCGGGGTCGCGCCGCTTGAAGATCTTCGCTGCGGTGCGACGCAGCCCCTCCCAGAGGGCGCCGATGACGTGGCCGCCGTCCAGCGGCAGCAACGGGATGAGGTTGAAGACGAACAGGGCGATGTTCAGGCTGGCGACCAGGCCGATGAGGGTGGCGAAGCGGTCCTTGAGCGGGATCTCGTCCATGGCGCTGACCTCGCCGGCGATGCGGCCGACGCCGACCACCGACATGGGCCCGTTCGGGTCGCGGGGCGCGTCGGAGAAGGCGGCCTGACCCACGGCGACCAGGCGCGCGGGCAGGTCGATGACGATCCCGGCCACGGCCCGCACGTTCTCGCCGACGGCGGCGGGGACCTCGGTCAGCGGCACGGTCATCTGCTTTGGTTCCGAGCCCATGCCGACGAACCCGACGCTGACCAGTTCGGTGTTCCCGCCGGCATCGGTCTTGGGCCGGCCGTTGATGTCCAGGGCCGGGCGCTGGGTGAGCAGCGGGGTGATCGTCGTGGTGTGCTCGGTGCCGTCGCGCAGATAGGTCAGCTGCGAGGTCTTGCCGGCGGAGGCACGGATCATCGTGGTCAGCTCATCCCACTGGTATTCGCGCACGTCCTGGCCGTTGAAGGAGGTGATCCGGTCCCCCGGGCGCAGGCCGGCGGCGTAGGCCGGGGCCTTTGGGTCGCCGGGTTGGCAGTTGGCCGCGGTGTCGTCCCCGCCGCGGGCCTGCTGGTCTGCCTGGCTGACCACGCACTGGTAGACCTCGGTGACGTTGGTGGTGGACTGGACGGTCCCGAAGCCGGAGAGCAGCACAGCGAAGAGCACGAACGCGATGACCAGATTCATGAAGGGCCCGCCGAGCATGATGACCACGCGCTTGTACACGGGCAGCTTGTAGAACATGCGGTGCTCGTCGCCGGGTTGCAGCTCCTCGGCGGCGGCCTTGCGGGCCTCGTCGGCCATCTGCGAGAAGATCCCGGTGCCGGAGGCCTTGACCTTGCCCTCCGGGGTCGTGGCCGAGGGCGGGTACATCCCGATCATCGAGATGTAGCCGCCGAGCGGGATGGCCTTGAGGCCGTATTCGGTCTCGCCGCGCTTGCGGGAGAACAGCGTCTTGCCGAAGCCGATCATGTACTGCGGCACGCGCACGCCGAAGGCCTTGGCCGGCACCAGGTGGCCGACCTCGTGCAGGGCAATGGACACGGCGACGCCGATCGCGAGGATCAGCACGCCGGCGATGAAGAGGAGAACAGTCACATCTGCCCCCAACGATCCGCGGCCGCTTTTCGTGCCCACGCCTCCGCAGCCAGCACCGCGTCCACGGTGAGTCCGCCCCCGGAGGTGGTTCCGGCGTCGTACGCCGCCACCACCGCCTCGACGGTGTCGACGATCTCGGGGAAGCGGATGGCCCCGGCGTGGAAGGCGTGCACGGCCTCCTCGTTCGCGGCGTTGTAGACGGCCATGTGGGTGGAGGAGGCGCGGGCGGCGGCCTTGGCCAGGCGGATGGCCGGGAAGGCGTCCTCGTCCAGCGGTTCGAACGTCCACTCGGAGGCGCGGGTGAAGTCGCAGCCGGCGGCGGCGCCGGGGACCCGGGCGGGCCAGCCCATCCCCAGGGCGATCGGCAGGCGCATGTCCGGCGGGGAGGCCTGGGCGATGGTGGCGCCGTCCACGAACTCGACCATGGAGTGCACCATCGACTGCGGGTGCACCACGGCCTCGATGCGTTCCAGCGGCACGTCGAAGAGCAGGTGCGCCTCGATGACCTCGAGCGCTTTGTTGACCATGGTCGCCGAGTTGGTGGTGATGACCTGGCCCATGTCCCAGGTGGGGTGGGCCAGTGCCTGGGCAGGGGTGACGTCCATCAGCTGGGCCCGGGTCATGCCGCGGAACGGGCCGCCGGAGGCGGTGACGATGAGCCGGGCGACCTCGGCGGGTGTGCCGGCGCGCAGGGCCTGGGCGATCGCCGAGTGCTCGGAGTCGACGGGGACCAGCTGGCCCGGGGCTGCGGCGTCCTTGACCAGGGCGCCGCCGGCGATGAGCGATTCCTTGTTGGCCAACGCCAGCAGGTGCCCGGCCTTCAGCGCCGCCAGCGTGGGCGCCAGGCCGATGGAGCCGGTAATGCCGTTGAGCACGACGTCGGCCCCCGGGTAGCCGGCGACGCGGGCTGCCGCGGTGGGGCCGTGGAGCAGTTCGGGGCGGTAGGTGCTGTGTCCGGCGAGCTCGGCGTGGTCGTGGATCCGCCGGCGCAGCTGGTCCACGTCGCCGTCGGCGAGCGCGACGACCTCGGCGCGGGTGTGGACGGCCTGCCGGGCGAGCAGTTCGAGGTTGGAGCCGCCGGCGAGCGCGACGATGCGGAAGCGTTCGGGGGCGTGGTCGGCGACCTCGATGGCCTGTGTGCCGATGGAGCCGGTCGAGCCGAGCAGGACGATGCGGCGGGGATCGTTCAGGGGAAGTGTGCTGTGCTGCGGCTCGCGGAACTCCATGACTCCAGTATCGCGCACGCCGCCGGTACCGCACGCATCCCGCACCCGGCGCTAGCGGTCGTCGTTGCCGTCGGGACCGTCCCCGTCTGCGAGGTCGCTCCAGTCGGCATCCAGTGCCCCGGCTCCGTCGTCGCCGTGCTGTTCGAAGGGGTGCTGGACCATCCAGGCGATGTGCCCGCTGACGGCGGGCCGGACGGGGAAGGTGCCCACGTGGAAGATCGCGGGGTCCGCCAGCGACGGCCGCTGGCCCACCTCTCCGCCGTCGACGCCGTAGCCGATGTCCACGTCGTGGCCGGCACGGGGATCGGCCGACGCGTAGTGCACCGCCAGGGGCGATCCGAGTTCGCCGGCCAGCTGCCCGGCGAGGAGGATCCCCTCCGCCCGGTGGCGCTGGGCTGCGGGACCCGGACCTGCCGCCTCGGGCCCGAGCGCGTAGAACGCGGCCTCCCAGGTCCGCATTCGCGTCTCCAGCTCGGCCGGCAACTGCAGCTCGGCGTAGTCCAGCGGTTCCCAGGTCCACACCGGGCTCTCCCCGTGGTCGACGAACAGGCGCACATACGGAACGCCCTCGATCGTCGTGTAGGTGGGGTCCGGTTCCTCGTCGTGCATGGAGCCAGTCTGCCAGAGCCCGCGGACGCACCGCCGGTTCCCCGACACGCACCAGGGCCCGGTGCCGTCGACTGTCCGTGGGTCGATGGCACCGGGCCTGCGTGCGTCTATCCTGCCGGTACTCAGGAGCACGACTGGTACTCAGGAGTACGACGGCGGATCGTGCGGTTCGCGGTTCGGTACCGTGCGCTGCCGGGTCGCCTCGTCGGAGACGGCGTCCGTGTCCGAGTTCGTCCCGGAGGTGGTCGAGACGCCCTGGTCCGGGGTGTCCCCGCCAGTCGGTTCGTCGTCCACGGCAGGCAGCTGGCCGAAGCCACCGGCCGGAGCCGTCCGGTGGCGCGCCTTGCGCACCACGAACATGACCAGCGGCCACAACAGGACCAGCGCGATGATCGCATACACGACCACGGCGACCGGCTCGTTGACCAGGCCCATGGGATCCCCCGAACTCAGTTGGAAGGCCTTGCGCAGTTCCTCTTCGATGCGCGGGCCCAGGATGACCCCCAGGATCAGCGGTAGCACGGGGATGCCGAAGCGGCGCATGGCGAAGCCGAGCAGCCCCAGGACCAGCAGCAGGACCAGGTCGAACGCCTGGCTGTTCACCGCGAAGGTGCCCAGCGTGGCGAAGAACAGGATGCCGGCATAGAGGTATGGGCGGGGCAGTTGCAGCAGCTTGGCCCAGAGCGGGGCCAGCGGCAGGTTGATCAGCAGCAGCAGGGTGTTGCCGATGAACAGGCTGGCGATCAGCGCCCAGACCAGCACGGGCTCCTTCTCGAAGAGCAGCGGTCCTGGCTGGATGCCATATTGCATGAGGGCAGCCAGCATGACCGCGGCGGTGGCGTTGGTCGGCAGGCCGAGGGCCAGCATGGGGGTCAGGGTTCCGGCAGCGGAGGCGTTGTTGGCCGCCTCGGGACCGGCGACGCCCTCGATGGCGCCGTGGCCGAACTCCTCCGGATGCTTGGAGAGCTTCTTTTCGGTCACGTAGGACAGGAAGGTCGGGATCTCGGCACCGCCGGCGGGCAGGGCGCCGAAGGGGAACCCGAAGGCCGTGCCGCGCAACCAGGGCTTCCAGGACCGCTTCCAATCGCTCTTGCCCATCCAGGGCCGACCGACCGGGATCGTCTGGGTCTTGGTGCGCAGCAGATGGGCGGCTACCCAGAGTGCCTCGCCGAGGGCGAAGATGGCCACGGCGACGACGACGATGTCGACCCCGTCGGACAGCAGCGGTTGGCCGAAGATCAGGCGCCCCTGCCCGGAGACCGGGTCCATGCCGACCAGGCCGATGGCCAGGCCGAGCCCGAGGGAGGCGAAGCCGCGCAGCTTCGAGGAGCCAAGCACCGCGGTGACCGCGATCAGCGCCAGGATCATGATGGCCAGGTAGCTGGGGGCCCCCAGGCTGACCGCGAATTTGACCACCAGTGGTGCCAAGGTCACCAGCAGGGCCGTGCCAATGGTTCCGGCGACGAAGGAACCGATGGCCGCGGTGGCCAAGGCCTGGGCCGCGCGTCCGGCCTTGGCCATCTTGTGGCCCTCGATAGCGGTGATCACCGTCGAGGACTCGCCGGGGGTGTTCAGCAGGATCGAGGTGGTCGAGCCGCCATACATGCCGCCGTAGTAGATGCCGGCGAACATGATGAAGGCGCTGGTCGGCTCGACGGCATAGGTGACCGGCAGCAACAGCGCCACGGTCATGGCAGGGCCGATTCCGGGCAGCACGCCCACAGCGGTGCCCAGCAGGACGCCGAGGCAAGCGTAGAGCAGGTTCATGGGCGTCGCCGCAGTGGCGAAGCCCTGCATGAGCATATTGAGGGTATCCACTTAAAGCACCCCTTCCAGGACGCCGGCCGGCAGGTGGATGCCCAGGCCGAGGTAGAAGCCGTAGAAGGTCCCCAGCGCCATCAGGAGCGAGACGATGCCGTCGCGGATGTAATGGCGGCTGCCCAGGGACCAGACACTGCCCCAGAAGAGCACGGTTCCCGAGATGACCCAGCCCAGGGGGTTGATCAGGACGATGTTCAGGATGAAGAAGCCGATCAACGGCAGCACGGTCCGCCAGCCAATGGGGGAATTGGGGTCGACGTCCTCGCCTTCGTCGGGCTCGGCGACATCGCCGCGGAGGACCTTGACGGCCAGGAAGATCGCGCACAGCAGCAGGAGGCCGCCGACAATGTACGGCACGGTTTGCGGGCCGATGCGATCGGTTTGGGAATACGGGGCATGCAGGGTGGCGGCGTCGACGAGGACCACCACCCCAACCGCTCCGAGCAGGGCCGCGAAGCCCAGCTCGGAGCGGCTGGTATGCCGGGTGGCAACTTCACTCACGCCAGCCCCAGCTTCTGCAGGACGTCGGCGACCCGCTGGTCCTGGTCGTGCAGGAAGGACTCGAAGTCGTCGCCGGTGATGAAGGCGTCGGTCCACCGGTTCTTCTTCAGGGCTTCCTTCCACTCATCGCTCTCGTGCATCTTGGTGACGGTGTCGATGAGCTTGGCCTTGTCGTCATCGGAAATTCCCGGAGGGGCCACGAGGCCGCGCCAGTTGCTGAAGACCAGGTCGATGCCCGATTCCTTCAGGGTCGGGGCGTCCACGCCGTCCAGGCGCTCCTCGCCGCTGGTGGCCAGGACCCGGATGTCTCCGGACTTGATCTGCTCCAGGAATTCGCCGGCACCCGACGCCGCGACGTCGAGCTTGTTGCCCAGGATGGCCGGCAGCAGATCGCCACCGCCGTCGTAGGAGACGAAGTTGACCTCCTTCGGGTCGATGCCGATGGTCTGGGCCAACTGCATCGGCAGCAAGTGGTCGGGTCCGCCCGGCGAGGAGCCACCGCCGACGCTGATCTTGGCTGGATTGGCCTTCCAGGCCTTCACCAGATCGTCGATGGTCTTGTAGGGCGAGTCCTTCGAGACCATGATCGCGCCCGGCTCCTCAATGAGCTTGGCGATGGGGGTCGTCTCGGTCAGCTTCGCGTCGGAGTCGTTGGTGTAGCTGGCACCCACGACACCGAGCCCCATCAGCATCTCCAGGTTGCCGTTGCCCTTTTCGTTGACGATGCGGGCCAGGCCCACGGTTCCACCGGCGCCGGCCAGGTTGAAGACCTCGGTGCCGCTGGTGATGTCGGCTTCCTCCATGACCTGGGCCGCCGTACGGGCCGTGGTGTCGTAGCCGCCGCCCGGGGTATTCGGGACCATGATGCGCAGTCCGGTCACCGGACCTGCCTCGGCCGAACTGGCCGCGGAGTCGGCGGAGCCGGTGACCCCGCAGCCGGAGGCGGCGAGCATGATACCTGCGGCCAGTGCGGACAGCTTGAGCGCGCTTCTGCGGCGCATGGTGTACCTCTTTCACTTGGGGGTGCGAATGGAACCACGCTAAGCAGCGCAGTGACGGCGGTCACGCTTGTGGTCGCAGTGAAACTTGTGTTCATTGTGTTACCTGCCACAGTCGCCGTCGTGCGGGACCCTGTGTAGAGTTCATCCGTTCCCCGCCCCATGATGCGGCATCGGCGGCTCCGGTGCCCAGGAAGGCCGTGCCCGTGTCCCGAGCAGCTGCCAGCGCCCCGACGGACCGTCGACGGCTCACGCTCTCCAGCCAGTTCCTGGCCCTACAGCTGCTGATCGTCCTCGCGGTCCTGGTCGGCGTCCTGTTCATCTCGCTGGCCCAGTCCGAGCGGACCTTTGAACGGATGGAAAGCCGCAGGGCGCTCTCGGCCGCCGAAACCCTCGCCGCCATGCCCGTTGTCAGGTCGATGCTGCCCGACGCCCGGCCCCGGCTGGGCGCGGCCCTGCCCGCAGTCGCCGAGTCGGTCCGAGCCGTCTCCGGGGCCTCGTTGTCCCAGCTGGCCCGGAAGGACGGGCTGATCGTGGCCTCCTCCGACCCCTCGCAACTCGGGGAACCACTGGAGCTGGCGGGCAGCGACGTCATGGAGGGAAGGTCCTGGACCGGCTCGGTGGCCAGCGGCCGGGCGCGGACCCTGGTGGCCCATGTCCCGGTGCTGGACAACTCCGGGGCCCTGGTGGGCGTCGCCGTCGTGGGGCGAACCTATCCCTCGGTCTGGGAGCGCCTGGGCAGCACGGTCCCGAACCTGCTGACCTATCTCGGGGTGTCCCTGGCGGTCGGCACGGTGGGGTCCCTGCTGCTCTCCCGCCGGGTGAAGCACCAGACCCTGGGCATGGAGCCGGATGAGATCGCCGGCTTGGTCGAACACCGCGAGGCCATCCTGCACGGCATCAAGGAAGGGGTGGTTGCCGTGGATCCGCGTGGTCGCATCGCCTTGGTCAACGACGCCGCCATCGACCTGCTCGGCTGGCCCGATACCAGTGAGGGGCGCACTCTCGCGGAGCTGGGGGTCGATGCCACGCTGCGGGAGGCCCTCACGCAGGGTCCTGCCCAGGCCGACCAGCTGCTCCTGGTCGGCGAGCGGCTGGTGGTGCTCAACCGGCGGCCGATGCAGGCACACGACCGGATCATCGGCTGGGTGACGACCCTGCGCGACCGCACCGAACTCTCCACCTTGGAAAGCGAGCTCGGAACCACCCGGACCACCACGGATACCCTCCGGGCGCAAACCCACGAATTCGCCAACCAGCTGCATACGATTTCCGGTTTGCTCCAGCTGGGCGAGTACGACGAGGCCCTGGGCTTTGTCGACGGGGTGAGCTTCAGCCGGACGCAACTGGTCGACAACGTCACCAACCGCATCCTCGATCCGGCGGTCGCTGCTCTGGTGATCGCCAAGTCCAGCCTCGCCGGCGAGCGCGGCGTCTCGATCCGGATGGCCCCGGAGACGGCGTTGGGCCGGGTCGATGAGGAGCTCTCCCGCGACCTGGTCACCGTGGTGGGCAACCTGGTGGACAACGCGCTGGACGCCGTCGCCGGTCTGCCCGATGCCCTCGTGCAGCTGCATCTGGAGGACCGGGACGGCCGGATCACCGCGACGGTCAGGGATTCCGGGCCGGGGGTCGACGCCGCCATGCAGGAGCGGATTTTCCAACAGGGCTACAGCTCCAAGGCCTCGGTGTCCTCGGCCGGACGTGGCTTTGGTCTGGCCCTGACCCGGTTGGTGTGCGAACGCCGGGGCGGCACGGCGACCATGCACAACGACGGTGGTGCCGTCTTCACGGCCGTCCTGCCGCGGGAGGCCGGCAAATGATCAAGGTCCTCATCGTCGACGACGACTTCATGGTGGCGCGCATCCACACCGGGTTCGTGGCGGCGGTTCCCGGTTTCGAGGTCTGCGGCGTCGCCCAGAGCGGGGCGCAGGCGCTCTCCGAGGTCCGCCGGGTCACCCCGGACCTGGTCCTGCTGGATATCCATCTGCCCGACATCGGCGGGCTGGAGCTGCTGCGTCGTCTGCGTGAGGTGGTCCCGGAACTGGACGTCCTGGTCATCAGCGCGGCCCGCGAGGCCGACACGGTGCGCAGCGCCCTGCGCGGCGGGATCGTCCACTATCTGATGAAGCCGTTCACCCGCCGGGAGCTGGTGGACCGGCTGGAGCACTACGCGGCGACGTACCGGCCGCTGGATGCCGCGCAGACTGCCGAGCAGGCGGACATCGACCGCGTGTTCGGACTCGCCGGCGGCCGGGGCGCGACGGCGGAGAAGTTGCCCAAGGGGTTCAGCGCAGAGACGCTGCAGCGGGTGGAGGACCTGCTCCGTTCGGCCGATGCCGATGTCGCGGCCTCCGAGGCCGCCGAGGTGCTGGGGACGTCGCGGGTCAGCGCGCGCCGCTACCTGGAGTACCTGGTGGAGACCGGAGCCGCCGGGGTCCGGCTACGTTATGGCCCCGGCCGTCCCCAGCGGCGCTATTACCGCACCGCGGCAGGCACCGACGCCGCGGCCCGCTGATCAGTCGTCGGAGACGCGGATGTCGACCTCGATGTTGCCCCGGGTGGCGTTGGAGTAGGGGCAGACCTCGTGCGCCCGGTCGGCGAGCCCGCGGGCGACCGCCGGATCCACCTCGGGCAGCGTGACTTCCAGGGTCACGGCCAGGCCGAATCCGCCCCCGTCGAGGCCACCGAGGTGGACCTCGGAACCGACGCTGGAACCCTCGATGTCCACCTTCTGCTGGCGGGCAACCAGCTGCAGGGCGCTGTGGAAGCAGGCCGCATAACCGGCGGCAAAGAGCTGTTCGGGATTCGCGCCATTGCCGGAGCCACCCATGGTTTCGGGGACGGCCAGGTCGAGGTCGACCCGGCGGTCGGTGGTGGCAACATGCCCGTCACGGCCGGCTCCGGTGGCAAGTGCTTCTGCGGTGTAGAGCGTCTTCATGGTTTTTCTCCCAGGTGATGGTGTTCGGGGTGGTCGGGGTGGCGCGATGGCTGCAGCACCGGGTGGCCTAGGCGTCGTGGCCACACATCTTGCCGAGGAGCCGCCGCAGTTCGCCGGTTTCCGCTGCCGTGAGAGGCATGCGGGAGGCGAGGTGGCCGGGAATGGAGACGGCGTCGGCACGCAGGGCCGCCCCGTCGTCGGTCAGGTGGACCCGGACGACGCGTTCGTCGCCGTCCGAGCGGCGTCTGGTGATCCTGCCCGCGGCCTCCAGCCGCTTCAGCAGCGGCGACAAGGTCCCGCTGTCCAGACCGAGCCGCCGCCCCAGGGCCGACACGGGTTGCCCGTCGTCCTCCCACAGCACGAGCATGACCAGGTACTGCGGGTACGTCAGGCCCAGTGGCGCCAGCAATTCCCGATAGGCCGCGCCCACGGTGCGCTCCCCGGAGTACAGGGAAAAGCACAATTGGGCTTCCAGGACGAGCGGATCGGTCGGCATCATGAAATAAACATAACGTACAACTTAATTGCGCGCAACCTAATCGGTGAAGGTTCCGACACTGGACGATGCAGCAGAGCCCAATGCAGCCCGGTGGGGCCTACTCCCCCGCGCGGGCCACCAGCTGGCGGGCGTGGCGCAGCAGCGGTTCGTCGACCATCTGCCCCTCGAAGGAGAACACGCCATGGGCGGTCCGGGCCGCTGCCAGGATGGCACGGGCCCGGACCACTGCCGCCGGATCCGGCGCGTAGGCCTCGCGGATCACCGGCATCTGGGCGGGGTGGATGCTGGCCTTGGCCGCGAAACCGCTGGCAACGGCGTCCCGGCTCTCCGCGGCCAGGCCTTCCGCGTCGGGGATGTCGATGTAGACCGAGTCGATGCCCGCCTTGCCGGAGGCACCGGCAGCCAGCAGGACGGCGGCCCGGGCATGCACGGCGACGTCGCGGTAGCGCCCGTCCTCGTGGCGACTCGAGGTCCCGCCGAGCGAGGCCACTAGGTCCTCGGCGCCCCACATCAGGGCCACGACGTTCTCCTCCGCGGCGAGGGCCGGGGCGTTGAGAATCCCCAGCGCCGTTTCGCACAGGGCGACGACACTGTAGCCGCCCACTTGCCGGACCTGCCCGACGGCCTCGGTCTTGGCCAGCATGACGGTGGTGTACCCGGTCCCCTGCAGCGCCTCGAGATCCGCGGGGAAGTCATCCGTACCGACGGGGTTGACCCGGATGATCGTCCGCGCCGGATCCAGCGGCGTGTCGAGCATGGCCTGCCGGGCGGCGGCCTTGCCGGCCGGTGCGACGGCGTCCTCGAGGTCGAGGATCACCGCGTCGGCCCGGGCGGCAGCCTTGGCATAGCGTTCGGGCCGGTCGGCGGGGCAGAACAGGATGGCCGGGCCCATCGTGAACGCCGGGTGGCTGCCGGCGCTCATGCCCGGTCCTCCCCCGCGGCCCGGTGCCCCGCCGCGGTCCACATCAGCGCGGTCCGCGAGGCCTCGGCGACCACGGTGCCGTCCTGGTTGCGGCCGGTGTGCTTCATGGTCACGATGCCCTGGCCGGGCCGGGACGTGGAGGGCCGCAGGCCGGTGATCTCGGTTTCGGTGTAGAGGGTATCCCCGTGGAAGAGCGGGTGCGGGAAGCTGACATCCGACAGGCCCAGCTGGCCGATGATGGTCCCCTGGGTCAGCTGGCCGACCGACTGGCCGACCAGCGTGGCCAGGGTGAACATCGAGTTGACCAGCCGCTGCCCGAAGGGCTGGGTGGCACTCCAGGCGGCGTCCAGGTGTAGGGCCTGGGTGTTCATTGTCATGGTGGTGAACAGGACGTTGTCCGTCTCGGTCATCGTCCTACCCGGGCTGTGCACGTACACGGTGCCCAGTTCCAGCTCGTCGAAGTAGAGCCCGCGCTGGACGATGCGCTGCCCGGTGGAAGCGGCGGAGGAGGTTGCGCCGTCGTGCCCTGGTGTGTCGTTCATGGTGCCTTCCTTGGGTCCGGGGCTACAGGCCGAGCTCGCGGGCGATGAGCATCAGCTGGACCTCGGTCGTGCCCTCGCCGACCTCGAGGATCTTGGAGTCGCGGTAGTGGCGCGAGACGCGGAACTCGTTCATGAAGCCGTAGCCGCCGAAGACTTGGGTGGCGTCCCGGGCGTTGTCCATGGCTGCCTCGCCGGCGACCATCTTGGCGATGGCGGCCTCGGTCTTGAACGGCTTGCCGGCGAGCATCTTCGATGCGGCGCCGTAGTAGGCCAGGCGGGCGGTGTGGGCGCGGGCCTGCATGCGGGCGATCTTGAACTGGATGGCCTGGTACTTCCCGATGTTCTGCCCGAACGCGCTGCGCTCCTTCGCGTAGCGCACGGACTCGTCGACGCAGCCCTGGGCGGCGCCGGTGGCCAGGGCGGCGATGGCGATGCGGCCCTCGTCGAGGATGGACAGGAAGTTGGCGTAGCCGCGGCCGCGCTCCCCGAGCAGGTTCGCTTCCGGGACGGTGGCGTTCTTCAGCGTCAGCGGGTGGGTGTCCGAGGCGTTCCAGCCGACCTTGTTGTACGCCTTCTCGGCGGTGAAGCCGGGCGTGTCGGTGGGCACGAGGATGGTGGAGATCTCCTTCTTCACGGATCCGTCGGCGCGTTCGGAGGTGCCGGTGACCGCGGTGACGGTCACCAACTGCGTGATGTCGGTGCCGGAGTTGGTGATGAACTCCTTGTTGCCGTTGACCACCCAGTTCCCGTCCTCGAGCCGTGCGGTGGTCTTGGTGCCGCCGGCGTCGGAGCCGGCCTCCGGCTCGGTCAGGCCGAACCCGGCCAGGGCCTGCCCGCTGGCCAGCTGCGGCAGCCATTCCTGCTTCTGCGCGTCGGTGCCGAAGCGGTACACCGGCATGGCTCCGAGCGAGACGCCGGCCTCCAGGGTGATCGCCACCGACTGGTCGACGCGGCCGAGCTGTTCCAGTGCCAGGGCGAGGGCGAAGTAGTCCCCGCCCATGCCGCCGTGCTCCTCGGGGAAGGGCAGGCCGAACAGGCCCATCTCCCCCATCTGGGACACGACCTCGTAGGGGAAGCTGTGTTCCTCGTCGTGCTTGGCGGAGACCGGTGCAACGACGGTGTCGGCGAAGTCGCGGACGGTGTCGGAGAGGTCCTGGTAGTCGTCTTCGAGTTCGAGGTTCGGCATGTGGGGGTCCTTAGCTGGTGGGGGCGGTGGCGGTGGGCGCGCCGGAGGCCGCTGCGGTGTCTGTGGTGTCTGCTGCGTCTATGGTCGGTTCGGGGTCGGGCTGCACGGTGGCCACGCAGGCCCCGGCGGCGACGTGGTCGCCGACGGCGACGTGGACGGTGACGGTGCCAGCCAGGCCCGCGGTGAGGGGGTGTTCCATCTTCATCGCCTCGACCGCGAGCACCGGCTGGCCTGCCTCGACGTGGTCGCCGGTGGCCACGAGGACCGAGACGACGGTGCCGGGCATGGGCGAGCGGGATTCCGGGTCGCCGCCGGCCTCCTCGCGTTCGATGGTCGCCAGGTGGCGGTGCACGAGTGCGCGCCGGTCCAGCCAGCGCACGTGGGCGTTGTACCCGGCGGAGCCGATCCACGCCTCCCGTCCGCCGGTGCCGGGAACCGGTTCGAACGCGGGCACGACGGCGGTGCCTGCGGTGTCGCACTCGGGTGCGCCGGGTGCCGCGGCCGGTGGCAGCTGCACCTGGTGCAGTTCGCCGTCGATCTCCAGGGCCAGGGTGCGGCGCCGGTGGCTGCCCAGCCGCCAGCCGTCGGCGCTCCAGGCACCGGAGCGGCCCGCAGCCGGGGGTTCCAGGGCCAGGAAGCGCGCGGCGATGCCCTGCAGCTCGGCGTCGGTGGGTTGGCGCTTGGGCTGGGTTCCCCAGCGGTCGATGAACGTGGTGTCCAGCCGGCCGGCCTGCACGTCCTCCTCGGCGAGCAGGGCACGCAGGTATTCCAGGTTGGTTTCCACGCCGAGCACGATGGTGGAGGCCAGGGCGGCGTCGAGCCGCGCCAGGGCCTGGGGCCGATCGGCCCCGTGGGCGATGACCTTGGCGAGCATCGGGTCGTAGTGCGGGGTGACCTCGGAGCCGGTGGCGATGCCCGAATCGGTGCGGATGCCCTCGCCGACGGCGTCCTCGGCGCGCAGGATCGTGCCGATGGAGGGCAGGAACCCCTGGGCGGGGTCCTCGGCGTAGACGCGCGCCTCGATGGCGTGCCCGGAGAGCCCGATGGCCTGCTGTCCGAACCCCAGCGCCTCGCCGGCGGCGACGCGGACCTGCCATTCGACGAGGTCGATCCGCTGCCCGTCCACGCGGACGACCTCCTCGGTCACCGGGTGCTCGACCTGCAGGCGGGTGTTCATCTCCATGAAGAAGAACTCGCCGGGGTTCTCGTCGGAGACCAGGAACTCGACGGTTCCGGCGCCGACATAGTCGACCGAACGGGCGGCGTCGACCGCCGCTGCCCCGATCCGCTCGCGGATGGAGGCACCGTCGTCGAGCATTTCCAGCAGGGGTGCGGGGGCCTCCTCGATGACCTTCTGGTGGCGGCGTTGCAGCGAGCATTCGCGCTCGCCGAGGTGGATGGTGTTCCCGTGGGTGTCGGCCAGGACCTGGACCTCGATGTGGCGGGGGCTGCGCACCAGGCGTTCGAGCAGCAGCGTGTCGTCGCCGAAGGAGCTGCGGGCGACACGGCGTGCGGTCTGCAGGGTGGCGGGAAGCTCGGCGGCGCTCTCCACGGCGTGCATGCCCTTGCCGCCGCCCCCGGCGGAGGGCTTGATCAGCAGCGGGAACCCGACGCCGTCGGCGGCCTCGATGAGGGCGGCGTCGTCCATGCCGGGGTCGGCGACGCCGGGGACGACCGGGACGCCGTGGCTGGCCACATGGTTTTTGGCGCGGATCTTGTCGCCCATCAGGTTGATGGAGTGCGCACTGGGGCCGATGAAGGTGATCCCCGCGTCTTCCAGGGCGCGGGCGAAGTCGAGGTTCTCGGAGAGGAACCCGTAGCCGGGGTGCACGGCCTGGGCGCCGGAGGTGCGGCAGGCGCGGACCACGGCGTCGATGTCCAGGTAGCTTTCCGCTGCGGCGGCGGGGCCCAGGCAGACGGCGTCGTCTGCTTCGCACACGTGGCGGGCGCCGGCGTCGGCCTCGGAGTAGACGGCGACGGAGCGGATGCCCAGCCGGCGCAGCGTGCGGATCACGCGCACGGCGATCTCGCCGCGGTTGGCCACCAGCACGGTGCCGAAGAGCGGGGCCTCGGGGTGGTTTTCGGTCTGGTTTTCGGTCATCGCGGGGTCACATCCTGAAGACGCCGAACGAGGTGTCCGGCAGGGGTTCGGTGGCACAGACGTCCAGGGCGAGGCCGAGTACCCGGCGGGTGTCGGCGGGGTCGATGATGCCGTCGTCCCAGAGCCGGGCGGTGGAGTAGTACGGGTTGCCCTGGGTTTCGTACTGCTCGCGGATGGGGGCCTTGAAGGCCTCCTCGTCGGCGTCGTCCCAGGTGCCGCCGGCGCGTTCGATCCCGTCGCGCTTGACGGTGGAGAGCACGGAGGAGGCCTGGTTGCCGCCCATGACGGAGATCCGCGCGGCCGGCCACATCCACAAAAAGCGCGGCGAGTAGGCCCGCCCGCACATCGAGTAGTTGCCGGCGCCGAACGAGCCGCCGATGACGACGGTCAGCTTCGGGACCCGGCAGGTGGCCACGGCGGTGACCATCTTGGCGCCGTTCTTGGCGATGCCGCCGGCCTCGTAGTCGCGGCCGACCATGAACCCGGAGATGTTCTGCAGGAACACCAGCGGGATGCCGCGCTGGTCGCACAGTTCGATGAAGTGCGCGCCCTTGAGCGCGGATTCGGAGAACAGTACGCCGTTGTTGGCCACGATGCCCACCGGGTGGCCGTGGATCCGGGCGAACCCGGTGACCAGGGTGGTGCCGTAGTTGGCCTTGAACTCGTGGAATCCGCTGCCGTCGGTGATGCGGGCGATGACCTCGTGGACGTCGTAGCGGCCGTTGACGTCGACGGGGACCGCACCGTAGAGCTGTTCGGGGTCCGCCACGGGTTCGCTGGCCCCGGTGACCTCCCAGGCCGGAGGCGCCGGGGGCGGCAGGGTCACGACGATGTCGCGGACGATCTGCAGGGCGTGGGCGTCGTCCTCGGCGAGGTGGTCGCTGACGCCGGAGGTGCGCGAGTGCAGGTCGGCCCCGCCGAGCTCCTCGGCGGTGACGACCTCGCCGGTGGCGGCCTTCACCAGCGGGGGTCCGCCCAGGAAGATGGTGCCCTGGTTGCGCACCATCACCGTTTCGTCGCTCATGGCCGGCACATAGGCGCCGCCGGCGGTGCAGGAGCCCAGGACGGCGGCGATCTGCGGGATCTTCCGTGCCGAGAGGTTGGCCTGGTTGTAGAAGATGCGCCCGAAGTGGTCGCGGTCCGGGAAGACCTCGTCCTGGCGGGGCAGGAATGCTCCGCCGGAATCGACCAGGTAGATGCACGGCAGGTGGTTCTCCAGGGCGATCTCCTGGGCCCGCAGGTGCTTCTTGACCGTCATCGGGTAGTAGGTGCCGCCCTTGACGGTGGCGTCGTTGGAGATGACCAGGACCTGGCGGCCGTGGATGAGCCCGATCCCGGTGATGATCCCGGCGCCGGGGCATTCGCCGTCGTACATCCCTTCGGCGGCCAGCGGTGCGATCTCCAGGAACGGCGAGCCCTCGTCCAGCAGGGCGTCGACGCGTTCGCGCGGCAGCATCTTGCCGCGGTCGGTGTGCCGGCGGCGTGACTTCTCGCTGCCGCCGCGGGCGACCGTGTCCAGCCGGGCCCGCAGGGCGTCGACGAGCGTGCGCTGGGCGGTCTCGTTCTCGGCAAAGGCCGGAGCCGCCGGGTCCAGGTGGGAGGCCAGGGTTTCCATGCGTGTGCTTCCTCGGCGTCGTCGGGAGGGCCACGGGAACTCGCCCCGGCCTCGTTGAGTTAATAGGTACTAACTGAAATAGACGTTAGTATCCATTAACTGGAATGTCCAGTGCCGATTGTGTGCTGGCCCACGTCGTCAGGAGGCGCCCCGTGCAGCACGACCCCCGTCCCGCGGGCGGACACGCCGGAGCAGGCCACGGCTGGCCCGCGGGCGAACCCGGCGAGGTCCCGGCCGTCCCGCTCGCCGCGCCGACCGGACGCAGCCGCGCCAAGGCCACCCGCCGCTCCACGCTGCTGGCAGAGGCCGCCCGGCTCTTCGCCCAGCACGGCTACCACGGCGTCTCGATCGAGGACCTGGGCTCGGCCTCGGGCATCAGCGGGCCGGCCGTCTACCGCCACTTCCCCGGCAAGGCAGCCGTGCTCGGTGCCCTGCTCACCGATGTCAGCCACGACCTGTACGACGGCGGAAGCGCGGTGGCGCGCGCCGGCGGCACCCCCGCCGGGGTGCTGGCCGAGCTCGTGGGCTTCCAGGTCGACTTCGCGCTCGGCCACCGCGACGTCATCCGCGTCCAGGACCGCGACATGGCCAGCCTCTCGGAGGCGGACGCGGCCACCGTGCGGCGCCTGCAGCGGGCCTACATCGAGGTCTGGACCGCCCAGTTGCGCCTGCTGCACCCGGACGAGGACGAGGCCGCCGCGCGCTTCCGGGCCCAGTCCGTGTTCGGCCTGATCAACGCGACCCCGCACTCGGCGCACCGTTCGGCGGTGGACCCGGCGGCCCGGCGCCGCCGGCTGGTGGCCATGGCACTGGCGGCCCTGCAGGCCCCGGTGCGCTAGGACGGGCGACACACCGGTAGTCTGGTGGGGATCACGTCCGCCATCCGGACCGTGAAAGACCACCGACATCGTTGTCTAGAGAGGTACGACCGTGAAGCTTCGTGCAGTCGAGCCCGCGGACCTGGACTGGTTCTTCGAGCACCAGCAGGATCCCGAGGCCAATGTGATGGCCGCATTCACCGCCAAGAACCCCGCGGACCGCGGGGTGTTCAACCACCACTGGTCCTCGATCCTCTCCGATCCGGACGTCACCGTGCGCACCATCGAGCAGGACGGCAAGCCGGTGGGCAACGTCATGGCCTACACCGCCGACGACGGCGTGGAGATCGGCTTCTGGACCGACCGCGCCTACTGGGGCCAGGGCGTCACCACCTCCGCCGTGGACGAGTTCCTGCAGGAGATCACCGCCCGCCCGATCCGCGCCCGCGTGGTCACCGACAACATCGGCAGCCAGAAGGTGCTCGAGCGCCGCGGCTTCACGGTCGTCGGCGAGGTCGACGGCTTCGCCAACGCCCGGGCGGCAGTGGTGAAGGAATACATCATGGAACTGGCCTGAGGCCGGTTTACGGCCCACAAGGGTGAAAGGGAGGCGCCCGGCGGTGATCCGCCGGGCGCCTCCCTTTTTTTCGTGTGCCTGCCGTTAGAGCATCGTGATGAGCATGCCGGGATCGGCCATGATCGTGCCGACATCGGCCAGGAACCGCGAGCCCTGCTCCCCGTCGACCAGCCGGTGGTCGAAGGACAGGCTCAGTGTGGTGACCTGGCGCAGCACGACCTCGCCGCGATGGCCCCACGGCTGTTCGCGGACCTGGCCGAGCGCCAGGATGCCCGCCTCGCCGGGGTTGAGGATCGGCGTGCCGCCGTCGATGCCGAAGACACCGATGTTCGTGATGGAGAACGTGCCCCCACGCAGATTCTCCGGGGCCGTCTTGCCCGCCTTGGCGGTTGCGGCCAGCTCGCCCAGCGCAGTGGCCAGGGCACGGAAGTCCAGCCCCTGCGCATCCTTGAGGTTGGGCACCATCAGCCCGCGCGGCGTCGCCGCGGCAATGCCCAGGTTCACATAGTTCAGCTGGACGATTTCCTGCGCCTCGGCGTCCCAGCGCGAGTTCAGCGTGGGCTGGCGCTCCAATGCGATGCACACGGCCTTCGCCGCGATCGTCAGCGGCGTCAGCTTCACGTCCCGGTAGGCACGGTCCGCGCGCAACCGCTCGAGCAGCTCCATCATCGGCGTCACGTCGATGGTGAGGAACTCGGTGGCGTGCGGCGCGGTGAAGGCGCTGTCCACCATCGCCTGTGCGGTGTGCTTGCGGATGCCCTTGATCGGGGTGCGCACCTCCCGCGGGCCCCCGCCCAGGGTCCGCACTCCCCCGCCAGCCTCGGCGGCCTGGGGGGACACTGCAGCCGACGGTGCCGCATCCTCGTGGCGTGCGCCCTGCTCCTGGGCCGCGGTGACATCATCGCGGGTGATCAAGCCGTAGGGGCCGGTTCCCGTGACCCGTTCGAGGTCGATGCCCAGGTCGTGGGCGAACTTGCGCACCGGGGGCGTGCAGCGCGGCCGCTCCCCTGTCCCGGTGGCCGGTGCGGAGGGTGCGGGCGCGGAGGGCTCCGCCGCCCGCGCGCTCTCCTGGTCCGGTGCGACCGGTTCCGCCGGAACCGGCGCGCCGGTGGCCCCCGCCGCGGAACCAGCAGCAGCGGCCGTCGTCTCCGCTGCCGCGGCGTTCGGGCGCGGTTTCCGGGCCGGGCGCTTGCCGGTTTCCACTGCGGCGCCGTAGCCGACCAGGGTCGGTTCGCGCTGGGCCGGGCCCCCGGAAGCCTCCTCGGCGGCAGCCGGACCCGCGTCGTCGGCACCATCGTCGTCGGCACCGTCGCCGGGGACGTCGAAGGTCACGATCGGATTGCCGACTTCCACCACGGTGCCGGGCTGCTCGTGCAGTTCGGTCACGACGCCGGAGTACGGGCTGGGCAGTTCAACCACGGCCTTGGCGGTTTCCACCTCGGCGATGACCTGGTTGAGCTGGACGGTCTCGCCGACGGCGACCTTCCAGTTGACGATTTCGGATTCTGTCAGTCCTTCGCCGAGGTCGGGGAGCTTGAAAACCTTCAACACGGTACTCATCTAGCCTTCCAGGGAGCTGAGGGAATTGGGGCGGTCCATCGCCCGGTCCACCCCGTCGAGGATGCGGTCCAGATCGGGAACGTGGTGCATCTCGAGCTTGGAGTAGGGGTAGGGGATGTCGAAGCCGGTCACCCGCACGGGCGCGTGCTCGAGGTGGTAGAAGCAGCGTTCGGTGATGCTGGCGGCGATCTCGGCCCCCAGGCCCAGCGTCTGGGCCGCCTCGTGGGTGACAACCAACCGCCCGGTCCGCTTCACCGATGCCTCCACGGTGGCGTAGTCGACCGGGGAGAGCGAGCGCAGGTCGATGACCTCGACCGAGATGCCCTCGTCCTCGGCGGCGGTGGCCGCGTCCAAGGCGGTCTTCACGAGGGCGCCGTAGGCCACGAGCGTGACGTCGGATCCGGCCCGGCGCACCACCGCTCGGTCCAGCCCGGGGCCGGTGACGCCGGCGTCGAGGTCGACCTCCCCGCGTTCGTGGTAGCGGCGTTTGGGCTCGAAGAACACGACCGGGTCGTCGCAGGCGATGGCCTGCTGCAGCATCACGTATGCGTCCTGGGGCGTGGAGGGGACGACCACCCGCAGTCCAGCGGTGTGGGCGAAGTAGGCCTCCGGCGATTCGGAGTGGTGCTCGGGCGAGCCGATGCCGCCGCCGAAGGGGATGCGGATCGTCAGGGGCATGGAGACCTGGCCGTGGGTGCGGAAGTGCAGCTTGGCGACCTGGCTGACGATCTGGTCGAAGGCCGGGTAGACGAAGCCGTCGAATTGGATCTCCACCACGGGCCGGAAGCCGCGGTAGGCCATGCCCACGGCGGTGCCGACGATGCCCGATTCCGCCAACGGGGTGTCGATGACCCGGTGCTGGCCGAAGTCCTTCTGCAACCCGTCGGTGATGCGGAAGACGCCGCCGAGCTGGCCGATGTCCTCGCCCATCAGCACGACCTTCGCGTCGGCTTCCATGGATTGGCGCAGGCCCGCATTCAGGGCCTTGCCGAAGGTCAGCGTGCTCATCGCGCTCCCCCTTCCGTCGCCGATCCGGCCTCGGCGAATTGCTGTTGGTAGAGCGCGTAGTGCTCGCGTTGGCGCTCCAGGGTGGCGTGCGGCTGCGAGTAGACGTTCTCGAACACGTCCATCGGGTCGGGGTCCTCCAGCCCGATGATCGCCTTGCGGAGCTTGCCGGCCACGGCATCGGCGACGGCGGTGGCGGTGGCCTTCAGCTCAGCGGTGTCGACGCCGAGCCCGTCCAGGTGCTTCTCGATGCGTTCGATCGGGTCCTTGGCCGCCCAGAGGTCCAGTTCGTTGGCGTCGCGGTAGCGGGTGGGGTCATCGGCGGTGGTGTGCGGGCCCATCCGGTAGGTGACCGCCTCGATGAACGTCGGGCCGTTTCCAGTGCGGGCCCGGTCCAGGGCGATGCGGGTGGCGGCCAGGCAGGCCAGCACGTCATTGCCGTCCACGCGCAGGCTCGGGATCCCGAAGCCCACGGGCCGGTCGGCGATGTGCGTGTTGCTCTGCAGCTGCACCGGTTCGGAGATGGCCCAGTGGTTGTTCTGGCAGAAGAAGACCACGGGTGCCTGGTAGCTGGCGGCGAAAACCATGGCCTCGTTGACGTCGCCCTGGCTGGTGGCCCCGTCGCCGAAGAAGGTGATCGCGGCCTGTGATCCGCCGTCGTACTTGATGCCCATGGCATATCCGGCGGCGTGCAGGGTCTGGGCGCCGATGATGATTTGCGGCGTGGCCATGTTCTTGCCGAAGGGGTTCCATCCGCTGTAGGCGTTGCCGCGCCACACGCGCAGGATGTCCTCGGCCTCGACGCCACGGCAGTAGGCCAGGCCGGTCTCGCGGTAGGAGGGGAAGATGAAGTCGTCGTCTTCGAGGGCGCGTCCGGCACCGATCTGGGCCGCTTCCTGGCCCAGCAGCGGCGGCCAGAGGGCGAGTTCGCCCTGGCGCTGCAGTGCGGTGCCCTCCTGGTCGATCCGGCGGATGGCCACCATGTCGGTATACAGGCGGCCCAGCACCCCTGCGTCGACGTCGGTGATCCAGGGGTCGAATTCCTCGTGGGGGGCGCGCCGTCCGTCGGGATCGATGAGCTGGATCAGCCCCGCGTCCTGACCGCCCGCTGTCTGTGGCGTGTTCATGGTCTCCGCTGCGTCCTTCGTTGTTCGTCGGCCGACTCGCCGGGTGCCGGATGGGTCATCCACCGCCCGTGCGGCAGGCCCGGCATCCTCGTCGCGCCTGTACTGTGACGATACTCACAAGACGCAGCCCGCACAACCATGTGCTTCCTGGTTGAGCAGAGTGCCCAATCGCTGTCGTTGCCTACCTGATAACCTTGTGCATTATGAGCGACTTGGATGAGACCGACCGCCGGCTGCTCGACGCGCTCGTGCGGGACCCCAAGGCCACGACCGTGGCCCTGGCCGCCACCCTGGGCCTGTCCCGGAACACCGTGCAGGCCCGGATGACGCGGCTGGAGAACCATGGCGCGTTCCTCTCGTTCGAGCGCCGCATCAACCCGGCCGCCCTGGGCTACCCGTTGACCAGCTTCGTGCACATCCACGTGGAGCAGAAGAAGCTCGGCGAGATCACCACCGCCCTGGCCCGGATCCCCGAGGTCGTGGAAGCCCACGGGCTCAGCGGAACGGCGGACATCCTGGCCAGCGTCGTCGCCCGCGGGGCGGAGGACCTCTTCCGGGTCCACGGCGCCATCCTGGACATCGACGGCATCGAACGGGCCGACACCTCGCTGTCAATGGCCGAGCTGATCCCCCACCGCATGCGCCCGCTGCTGGGGAACCGGTAGCCGCGGGCCGCCGACCGGCAGCGCCTTGGCGCCCGGGCACGGCGAAGGGGCCGGATCCTCGGATCCGGCCCCTCGTCGTCGTCCCCCGGGTGGTGGGGTGCGATCGACCCGCGGCTAGTGCTCGACGGCCTTCTCGGCGCCGACACCGGTGAGCGAACGGACCTCCATTTCGGCCTGCTTGGCCGGATCCTCCTTCGTCTTGCTCAGCACGGTGCCCAGCCAGCCCAGCAGGAATGCCAGTGGGATCGAGATGATGCCCGGGTTGCTCAGCGGGAAGATCGCGAAATCGGCCCCGACGATCATCGACTTCTCGGTGCCGGAGACCACCGGCGAGAAGACGATGAGCAGGATCGCCGCGGCCAGGCCGCCGTACATCGACCAGACCGCGCCCTGCGTGGAGAAGCGCTTCCAGTAGAGCGAGTAGACGATCGTGGGCAGGTTCGCCGAGGCCGCTACCGCGAAGGCCAGGGCGACCAGGAACGCCACGTTCTGCCCCTGGGCGCCGATGCCGCCCAGGATGGCCAGGATGCCGATGACGACCACGGTGCGCCGGGCGACCTTCATCTCCTTCGCCGGGGTCGTCTTGCCCTTGGCAATGACGTTGGCGTAGATGTCATGGGCGAACGAGGCCGCCGCGGTGATCGTCAGCCCGGCAACCACCGCGAGGATGGTCGCGAAGGCGACGGCGGAGATGACCCCGAGCAGAATCGGGCCGCCGAGTTCGAACGCCAGCAGCGGTGCCGCCGAATTCACGCCGCCGGGGGCGTTGGCGATCCGTTCCGGGCCGATGAGCGCACCGGCGCCGTAGCCGAGCACCAGGGTGAACAGGTAGAAGGCGCCGATGAGCCAGATGGCCCAGACGACCGACTTGCGGGCCTCCTTGGCGGTGGGGACCGTGTAGAAGCGCATCAGCACGTGTGGCAGGGCGGCGGTGCCGAGCACCAGGGCCAGGGCCAGGGAGATGAAGTCGAGCTTGGAGGTCTCCGAGGCGCCGTACTTCAGGCCCGGATCCAGCAGGGCCGGGTTGTTCGCCGTGGCGACGGCGTCGCCCATGAGGCTCGAGAGGTTGAACCCGTACATCGAGAGCACCCAGATGGTCATGATGAACGCACCGGCGATGAGCAGGCACGCCTTGATGATCTGCACCCAGGTGGTGCCCTTCATGCCGCCGACCAGTACGTAGACGATCATCAGCGCGCCGACGACGGTGATGACCAGCGATTGGCCCAGCCGCCCGTCGATGCCCAGCAGCAGCGAGACCAGGGCCCCGGCCCCGGCCATCTGCGCCAGCAGGTAGAACAGGCACACCGCCAGGGTGGTGATGGCCGCCGCGATGCGGATCGGGCGCTGCTTCAGACGGAAGGAGAGCACGTCGGCCATGGTGAACTTGCCGGTGTTGCGCAGCATCTCGGCGACCAGCAGCAGGGCCACCAGCCAGGCGACCAAGAAGCCGATCGAGTACAGGAAGCCGTCGTAGCCGTTGATGGCGATGGCCCCGCAGATGCCCAGGAAGGACGCGGCCGAGAGGTAGTCCCCGGCGATTGCGGTGCCGTTCTGGGTCCCGGTGAAGGACCGCCCGCCGGCGTAGTAGTCGGCGGCCGTCTTGTTGTTCTTGCTCGCCCGCAGCACCACCACGAGGGTGACCCCGACGAAGAGGGCGAAGATGCCGATGTTGACGAACGGGTTGCCCACCGAGGTGGATTCCGCAGCTGCCGCCAGCGGCACCGCGGCGGTCGTGGCCAGGACGGTCATTTCAGGTCTCCTTCGTCAACGGTGGCCTCGAGCCGCTCGCGCAGGGCGGTGGCCTTCGGGTCCAGTTTCTTGTTCGAGAAGTGGACGTAGGCGGCGGTGATGCCGAACGTCGAGACGAACTGCAGCAGCCCCAGGACCAGCCCGACGTTGATGTTGCCCGCCAGCTTGATGGACATGAAGTCGTGCGCATAGTCGGCCAGCAGGACGTAGGCGAAGTACCAGACCAGGAACGCGATGGCCATCGGGAAGACGAAGCTGCGGTGCGTGCGGCGCAGTTCCTGGAACTCGTCGCCGGCCTGGACGGCCATGAATTCCGCGGCGGCCTCGTCCGGGTGGCTGCCGGTCCGGACCCCGGCGTCGACGCCGGGGCCAGCCAGGTCCTCCGGGATCGGCTCGGGGGTGGTGGGGTGTGCCATTTTTTCCTCCTCAAAGTGGTGGCACCGTCCGCCGCTGCCGCGGTGTCGTCCACGGGCAGCGGGCGGAGGGGTGACTTCCATCACTCTCGGGGACGCCCCCGCGATAGTGAAGTGCGTCACCGGTCCGGGTGGCCCAACGGTGTCGGCCATGCGCCGAGCGGTCGGCCCTCCCGGCGAACGGTCATCCCCCCGGTGCCACGCGAGGGGCCTCCGGGCCGGGCGGCAGCGTCCGTCTAAGCTGTCTGCATGCTGTCCCTCGCCACCCAGACCATCCTGATCATCGCGATCCTGACGATCTCCGTGGCCGTGGTGTGCTACCTCGGGTTCCGCATCCTGCGCGCCTCCCGCGACCTGGGGACCGACGCGGACCGGGCCACCTACGAGACGCTGCACCGGGTCTCGCAGGCGGCCCCGCATTTCACCGCCGGCCTGCAGGCCGAGGGCGCCTCCCGGGCGGCCCGGCACCTGCGGGACGTGCTCGGGTGCGAGGGGCTGGCCATCACCAGCACGACGGCGGTGCTCGCCCTCGATGGGCCGCTCGCCGACTCCGGTGGCCCCGGCAGCGCCGAGCTCGAACACCACGCGGCCCAGGCGGTCCGGGCCGCCCGCACCCAGGTGGTCCGTGGCGGTGGCGTGGACGGGGTCTACGCGCCGATCCTGGTGCGTGGCAATGCGGTGGGCACCGTGGTCGCCCTGGCCCCGCGGGCGAATGCCGGGCTGGTGCGGGCCACCAGCGAGGTGGCCGCCTGGGTCGCCGCGCAACTGGGCCTGGCCGAGCTGGACGAATCCCGCGCCCTGCTGATGGAGGCCGAGGTGCGCGCCCTGCGGGCGCAGATCAGCCCGCACTTCATCTACAACAGCCTCAATGCGATCGCCTCCTTCATCAACACCGACCCGCAGCGGGCCCGGACCCTCGTGGTCGAATTCGCGGACTTCACCCGGTATTCGTTCCGCCGGCACGGGGATTTCACCACGCTGGCCGAGGAGCTGCAGGCGATCGACCGGTATCTGCTGCTGGAAAAGGCGCGGTTCGGCGACCGGATCCGCGTCTCGCTCTCCATCGCCCCCGAGGTGCTCAGCACCGTCATCCCCTTCCTGTCCCTGCAGCCGCTGGTGGAGAACGCGGTCCGGCACGGCCTGGAGGGCAAGGCCGGCGGCGGGCTGATCGGCATCACCGCTTCCGATGCGGGCGCCTTCGCCGAGATCACCGTCGAGGACGACGGGCTGGGCATCGACCCGAAGGCGTTGCGCGCCGTCCTGGCCGGGACCGCCGACGGGGTGCACGTGGGCCTGCGCAACGTGGACGTGCGCCTGCGCCAGCTCTACGGGGACGGCCAGGGCCTGGTGGTGGACACCGCGCCGGGGGCCGGGACGCTGATCACCCTGCGGATCCCCAAGTTCCAACCCGGATACGACGCCGGACCGCCCGCCTAAGTGCCGCAGGTCACCCCGGTCCCTAGACTGGGGGCATGATCAATGTCGTCGTCGCCGATGATGAGCTGCCCGCCGTCGAGGAACTGGCCTTCCTGCTCGACGGCGATGCCCGCGTGGGCCAGATCCACCGGGCGACCTCGGGGGCCGCGGCCCTGAAGGCCCTGGAGGAATTCGATGTCGACGCCCTCTTCCTGGACATCCACATGCCCTCCCTGTCGGGGCTGGACATCGCCCGGGTGATCTCGCGCTTCAGCCGGCCTCCCGCCGTCGTCTTCGTCACCGCCGACGAGGCACAGGCGCTGGAGGCGTTCGAGCTGGCGGCGGTGGACTACGTGCTCAAGCCGATCCGCCCCGAGCGGCTGGCCGAATCGGTCCGCCGGGTGTGCGAGCTGCTCCAGGACGGTCCCGCCGAGCCGGAGGTCGTCACCGTGGACCAGGGCGGGATCACCAAGATGATCCGCCGCGACGAGATCCGCTACGTCCAGGCCCAGGGCGACTACGCCCGGCTGCACACCGCCGACGCCAGCTACCTCATCCGGGTCCCGCTCAACGACCTGGAGCAGCAGTGGGGCCCGGCCGGCTACCTGCGCATCCACCGCGGCTACCTGGTGGCGATGTGCCGCGTCGAGAAGGTCAGGATGGCCCCGGGCAAGGCGGCCGTGGTCATCGGCGACGTCGAGCTGCCGGTCAGCCGGCGCGCCCTGCCCCTGCTGCGCGAGCAGCTGGCAGCCAACCGGATCCGGCCGCTGTGACCGGGTCCGGTACGCCGCGGCCCGGAGACCTTCCTCCCGCTGCGGGGCGGGTGCGCGTGACCGCCCCGGAGGGCGCGCCGCTGGGTTTCGCCCGGCGCCGGGCCGTCGACGACCCCGCCGCCGAGTTCTACGTCAGGTCACTGATCCGGTCCCAGCTGCGGCTGTCCCTGTCGGTGGCGTTGGGCTTCCTGCTGCTGCTGCTCTGCCTGGCCGTCGTGGTCGCGGCGTGGCCGCAGATCCATGCCATCCGGATCCTGACGGTCCCGCTGCCGTGGATCGTGCTGGGGGTCGGGGTGTATCCGATCATCCTGCTCGGCGCCTTCCTGTACAACCGCGCCAGCGCCCGCTACGAGGCGCGGTACCGGGACGTGACCGGCGAATGAACGCGGGCACCTCCCTGGCGGCGATCGCCGTCGTCGTCCTGTCCACGGTACTGATCGCGGTGCACGGACTGCGGCTCTCGCGCACGACCGGCGACTTCTACGTCGCCTCGCGCACGGTGCGGCCCTGGTGGAACGCCTCGGCCATCGGCGGGGAGTACCTCTCGGCGGCCAGCTTCCTGGGCATCGCGGGGCTGATCGTGGTCTCCGGCCAGGACGCCTTGTGGTTTCCGATCGGCTATACGGCCGGCTACCTGATGCTGCTGCTCTTCGTGGCCGCCCCGTTGCGCCGCTCCGGGGCCTACACCCTGCCCGACTTCGCCCAGACGCGCCTGGGCAGCCGGGTGGCGCGGCTGGTCACCAGCGTGCTGGTGGTCGTGGTCGGCTGGCTCTACATCGTGCCCCAGCTGCACGGGGCGGCCCTGACGCTGGGCATCACCACCGGGTTGCCCGGGTGGCTGGGCGCCGGGCTGGTCATGACGGTGGTCTGCCTGACCGTGCTCGCCGGCGGGATGCGCTCGATCACCTTCGTGCAGGCGTTCCAGTTCTGGATCAAGCTCGGCGCCCTGGCCGTGCCGACAGTGTTCATGCTGCTCCAGCTCGGGGTGGCCGGGCGCTCCCCCACCGGCAACGGCCTGGCCTTCGACCTGCCCCAGGCGGCCATCGGCACCTCGGGGATCTACGGGACGATCTCGTTGATCGTCGCCCTGTTGTTCGGCACTCTGGGGCTGCCGCACGTGCTGGTCAGGTTCTACACGAACCCCGATGGGCCCTCGGCCCGGCGGACGACGGCGATCGTGCTGGGGCTGCTCTCGGTGTTTTACCTCTTCCCCACCGTGCTGGGGGTCCTGGGCCGGGTCCACCTGCCCGAGTTGGCCACGGCCGGCAACGCGGATGCGACCGTGCTGCTGCTGCCGGCGCGGATCGTGGGCGGGACGGCCGGCAACCTGTTGACCGCGGTCGTAATCGGCGGCGCGTTCGCGGCGTTCATGTCCACCACCTCGGGACTGGTGGTCTCGTTGGCCGGGGTGATGAGCCAGGACCTGTTTGGCGGCACGGTGCGCGGGTTCCGCTATTCCACGGTGCTGGCCAGCGTCATCCCGCTGCTGCTGGCGCTGGGCACCAACACGCTGGCCCTGGCAGGGGCCATCGGCTCCGTGTTCGCCTTCACGGCCTCCACGCTCTGCCCCTTGCTGCTGTTGGGGATCTGGTGGCGCGGGCTGACCGCCGCCGGGGCGGTGGCCGGGATGCTGGCCGGGGCCGCGGGCTGTGCCGTCTCGATGCTGGCCGCTTCCCTGCTGCCCGGTTTGGAGGGGTTTGCGCGCGACCTGGCCGTGCAGCCGGCCGCGTGGACGGTCCCGCTGGCGTTCCTGGTCACCGTGGTCGTCTCGCTGTCCACCGCGGGGCAGTCCCCACGGACCACGACGGCGGTGATGGCCCGCCTGCACGCCCCCGAACGGGTGGGCGCGGCGCCGCCGCGCCGGTAGGCGCAGCAGGGGCGGGCAGGGCGCCCGTCAGTCGATGGAGGCCATCAGCTCCACGACGCGGTCGAGGAAGGCATCGACCTGGCTCTCCTCGTAGCCGTCCTGGCCCACGGCCTCGCGGAACGAAGCCCGGCGGACGGCGTCGACGCTCATCGGCACGTCCTGCTCGAAGTACTCCAGCAGCTGCCCGCACAAGGTGTCGACGTCCTCGACGTTGTAGCTGGGCACGTTGCGGCGGCTGGGGCGCCGGAACCGCTGGCCGGGCTCGCGGTGGAGCCGTCCGCGCAGGATGGCCGAGAGGTGGCCGACCTGTTCGAGCCACGCGTCCTCGCCTGCGGTCTCGATCAGCGCGTCGCGCTCCCGCTGGGCGAAGACGTCCTCGAGGCGGTCCAGTGCCGCATCGACGTCCTGCGCCGCGTAGCCGCCCTTCTGCGGTTCGAAGGAGGTGCGGCGGACCAGGTGGCTGGTGACCACGCTCTCGTCGTCGCCGGTCCCGTTGTAGGTGGCACGGGCCCGGGCCAGGAAGTGGTCGACCTGCTTGACGTTGTAGCCGTATTCCTTGGAATCGACCCGTTCGAAGGGGGTCTGGGTCTTCTGCTGGGTTTCCTGGCTCACTGAACTTCCCTCAAGCTTGCATTGCACATGGCGAACATTTCCCCGGCTGTCTCGTCGGACCACCGCATTACAGCAACCATCTTAGGGCAGCGGGAGCCCGATCACGCGGTCCGCCCCGGGCAGCAGCAGCACCGAGATGATGTATCCGACGGGCATCGAGAACACCACAGAGTCCAGCCGGTCCATCACGCCGCCGTGGCCCGGCAGCAGGTTGCTCATGTCCTTCAGGCCCAGTTCGCGCTTGACCATGGACTCGGCCAGGTCCCCGGCGGTCGCTGCGGCCACCGTGGCCAGGGCCAGCGGGACGCCGATCCACCAGGGCTGCCCGAGCAGGAACGCCACGCAGGCGATGCCCACGGCGATCGCGCCGGCGCAGGATCCGGCGAAGCCCTCCCAGGACTTCTTCGGGCTGATCTTGGGGGCCATCGGGTGCTTGCCGAAGAACGCGCCGACCAGGTAGCCGAAGGTGTCGTTGGCCACCACGAGCAGCAGCACCATGGCCACCAGCATCCGTCCATGGTCCTCCTGCAGGAGCAGGACGGCGAAGCTGATCAGGAACGGGACCCACAACACGACGAAGGTGGAGGCGACCACCGAGCGGAACGCCCCGGCCGCGCCTTCGACCAGCCGCCAGACGAGCACCAGCAGGACGCTGCCGGCCAGGGCGAACCCGAGCGCTTCCGGTCCGCCGAAGTAGGCGGAGAAGGGAAGGACGATCCCGGCCACGGCCAACGGCGGCAACGGGACCTCCGTCTTGGCCGAGATGAGGGCGCGGCTGACTTCCCAGGAGCCGATGACCGCGAACACGGCGACGATCCCCACGAAGGCCAGGGGAACGAAGAACAGCCCCAGCAGCACCGCGGCGAGCAGGACGAGGCCCACGCCGATGGCCGCCGGAAGGTCCCGGCCGGCCCGCGAGGGCTTGGCGGCCCGCTGCTCGCGCAGCTGGCGCCGCGAGAGCGGTGCCGGTGCCGCGGAATGGGCCCCCGGCGCTTCACCGTGGCCGCTGGCGGCGCCGTCGGGTTGCGTCGGAGTGGGCATTAGACGTCCAGCAGCTCAGTTTCCTTGCGCTTGAGCAGCTCGTCGATGGAATCCGTCGCCTTCTTCGTCAGCGCGTCGAGGTCCTTTTCCCCGCGTGCGCCGTCGTCCTCGCCGACGTCTCCGTCCTTGACCATCTTGTCCATCGCGTCCTTGGCCTTGCGGCGGTGGTTGCGGATGGCCACCTTGGCATCCTCGCCCTTGCCCTTGACGATCTTCACGTATTCCTTGCGCCGCTCGGCGGTGAGCTCGGGCAGCGTGACGCGGATGACCTTGCCGTCGTTGGACGGGTTGGCGCCGATCTCCGAGTCGCTGAGCGCCTTCTCGATTTCGCGCAGCGCCGTGACGTCGTAGGGGGTGATCAGGATGGTCCGCGCGTCCGGGACCGCGAAGGAGGCCAGCTGCTGCAGCGGCGTCGCCGAGCCGTAGTAGTCCACCAGGACCTTGGAGTACAGCCCCGGGTTGGCCCGCCCGGTGCGGATCGTGGCGAAGTCCTCCTTCGCCGCCTCGAGGGTGCGCTCCATCTTCTCGTTGGCGTCCTGCAGGGTTTCCTCGATCACTACTCTCTCCTTATGATTCCGGGCCCGACAGGGGGTCCGGGGTGGGTTCCACGCTCAGCATTCATCCTATGCCACGGCGCACCTGCTAGACGGTGACGCGCGTGCCCAGGGCCTCGCCGCGGATGGCGCGGGTGACGTTGCCGTTGCCTTCCATCCCGAAGACCATCATCTCCAGGCCGTTGTCCTTGCACATGGTCATCGCCGTCTGGTCCATGACGCGGATGTTCTTCAGCAGGGCCTCGTCGTAGGTCAGCGTCGCCAGCCGCTCGGCGGTGGGATCCTTCTTCGGGTCGGCGGTGTAGACGCCGTCCACGCCGCTCTTGGCCATGAGCACGACGTCGGCACGCACCTCGAGGGCGCGTTGCGCGGCCACCGTATCGGTGGAGAAGTACGGCAGCCCGGCCCCGGCACCGAAGATGACCACGCGGTCCTTCTCCATGTGGCGGATGGCCCGGCGCGGGATGTAGGCCTCGGCAACCTGGGCCATGCTGATCGCGGACTGCACGCGGGTTTCGACGCCGGCCTGCTCCAGGAAGTCCTGCAGGGCCAGGCAGTTCATGACCGTCCCGAGCATGCCCATGTAGTCGGCACGTGAGCGGTCCATGCCCGACTGGGAGAGCTCGGCGCCCCGGAAGAAGTTCCCGCCGCCGACGACGATGGCGGTTTCGACCTGCCCGACGGTTGCGGCGATCTGCTCGGCGACGCCGCGCACGGTCACGGGGTCCACGCCGAGCTTGCCGCCGCCGAAGACCTCGCCGGAGAGCTTGAGCAGGACCCTGCGGCGGCTCCCGGCCTCGGTGGTGATCTGCGTCGGTTCTACCTGTTGGGTTGCTTCCACGGTGGGCCTCCTGTCGCGGACCGGGGTCCGCCGTCGTGCTGGGTTTCTGGAATGGTCTGGGCGTGGCAAGGGGGCGGCCACCGTAGTGGTGGCCGCCCCCTTGTTCACTGCCGCATGGGCGGGCGGAATCCGGCCGCCGTTTAGCTGCTAGGAGCCTACGCGGAAACGGGCGAACCCGGTAGCCGTGACGCCGGCGCCCTCGAGCACCTTGCCCACGAGCTGCTTGGAGTCCTTGGCGAACGGCTGGTCCAGCAGCACGATCTCCTTGAAGAACCCGGTCAGGCGGCCTTCGACGATCTTCGTGAGCGCGGCTTCCGGCTTGCCTTCGGCGCGGGCGGTCTCGTCGGCGATGCGGCGCTCGTTGGCAACCGTCTCGGCGGGGACGTCCTCGCGGGTCAGGAAGGTCGGGGCCAGTGCCGCGGTGTGCACGGCGACGTCGTGGGCGACGGTCTGGGCGGACTCGCCGGTGCCGTCGACGGCCATGAGGACGCCGACCTGGGCCGGGAGGTCCTTGGAGGTTTTGTGCAGGTAGGCATCGACCGTGGCGCCTTCGAGGCGGGCCAGCCGGCGGACGACGACCTTTTCGCCCAGGATGGCGCCTTCCTCGACGACGACGTCGGACAGCTTCTTGCCGTCGACGTCGGCGGCCAGCAGGGCGTCCAGGTCGGCTGCGCCGGTGGAGACGGCCACGTCCAGGACCTTGTCGGCCAGGGCGATGAACTTGTCGTTCTTGGCGACGAAGTCGGTTTCGCAGTTGACCTCGATCATGACGCCGACGGTGCCGTCGACGACCTTGGCGGCCACCAGGCCCTCGGCGGTGGAGCGGCCTTCGCGCTTGGTGGCGCCCTTGAGGCCCTTCACGCGGATGATCTCGATGGCCTTCTCGGCATCGCCGTTGGCCTCGTCGAGGGCCTTCTTCACGTCCATCATGCCTGCGCCGGTGCGCTCGCGAAGCGCCTTGATATCAGCGGCGGTGTAGTTCGCCATGTGCAACCCCATTCTCAGTGGTGATCTAGCTTGTTCCCACGGGCCGTCCGCGGGGGACGCGGCCCGGTTTGAAGGGAGCCGGCGGGCCGTGTGGCCCGCCGGCTCCAGTAGCCCTACGTTGTTACTTGGCGTCCTCGGCCGGGGCTTCGGGTGCTGCCTCGGCGGCCGGGGCTGCCTCTTCGGCGGCGGGTGCCTCGGCGGCGGCCGGTGCCTCTTCGGCGGCGGCCTCGGGGGCTGCTGCTTCGGCGGCAGGCTCCTCGGACTTGCCCTCGAGCAGGTCGCGCTCCCACTCGGCCATCGGCTCGGCGGCGGCCTCGGTGGTGCCGTTCTGCTTGTTGCTGCGGGCGATGAGGCCCTCGGCAACGGCGTCGGCGACGACGCGGGTCAGCAGATTGACGGAGCGGATGGCGTCGTCGTTGCCCGGGATCGGGAAGTCGACTTCATCCGGATCGCAGTTGGTGTCCAGGATGGCCACGACGGGGATGTTCAGCTTCTGGGCCTCGTCAACGGCGAGGTGTTCCTTCTTGGTGTCGACGACCCAGAGGAGCGACGGTGCCTTGGTCAGGTTGCGGATGCCGCCCAGGTTGGTCTGCAGCTTGGTGAGCTCGCGGCGCATCAGCAGCAGTTCCTTCTTGGTGTACATCGAGCCGGCGACGTCGTCGAAGTCGATCTCCTCGAGCTCCTTCATGCGCGAGACGCGCTTGGAGACCGTGGCGAAGTTGGTCAGCATGCCGCCGAGCCAACGCTGGTTCACGTACGGCTGGTTGACGCGCGTGGCCTGCTCGGAGATGGCCTCCTGGGCCTGCTTCTTGGTGCCGACGAACAGCACGGTGCCGCCGTGGGCGACGGTGGCCTTGACGAACTCGTAGGCCCGATCGATGTAGGACAGCGACTGCTGGAGGTCGATGATGTAGATGCCGTTGCGCTCGGTGAAGATGAAGCGCTTCATCTTCGGGTTCCAGCGACGGGTCTGGTGTCCAAAGTGGACGCCGCTGTCGAGCAGCTGGCGCATGGTTACGACGGGCATGTCGCAACTCCTTCCGGCGGTAGCAGTCCGATCCCCGGGGGGATCGCGGTAACCACCTGTTGTTTCGGTTCTCTGGCGTTCCGCCGGTTGGCGGCGCCCCTGGCAGTGCCCACCGGTGGCGGTCCCGGCCGCCTACCGGGTTTCCGGACCGTGGGCGGCTGGTTCCATCCGCCGTTGACGCCGTCCGGGGACGACGGCGGTGGATGGAGGTGCACTGCGCGAAGTCAGTTCCGGTGCCTGCGACCCATGGGCATAGGTCATCGACGCACAGAACTGCGGTTACCAGTGTACTACAGCGCCGTCGCCGCACCGACCGCCCTCGGCTCCTCCACATGCGCCGGTTCCGGGGCGTTTTCCACCGGCTGGATCCGCGCCGCCTCTGCCCCCGGGGAGGTGGGCAAGATCGGATCATGACGAACCCCTTCAGGCAACGAACCTGCGGCATCCTGGTGGTCGCCGCGGCCCTGGCGCTCCAGGGGCCGGGAGCAGCCGGCGTCCCGGCGCCACAGGCCGCTGGCCCGGTGGAGCCGGTGGCGGCCGTCTCCACCGACGACGGGCTCCCGTCCCCTGTCGGGGCCTGGCATTGGCCGCTGGGCGGGCCCGAGGGCCTCCTGCAGGGGTTCGATCCCCCGGCAACGCAATGGGGCGCGGGGCACCGCGGGGTCGACCTGCGGGCAGCAAGGGGAACGCGGGTGCGCTCCCCCGCACCGGGGGTGGTGGCTTTCGTCGGCACCGTGGTCGACCGCCCGGTCATCACGGTGGACCACGGCGACGACCTGGTCTCCAGCTTCGAGCCAGCTGTGGCCGGCCTGTCGGTCGGCCAGGCAGTCGCCCGGGGCCAGGTGGTGGGGACAGTGGGTACCGGCGGGCACTGTTCCGCAGTGTGCGTGCACTGGGGCGTGCGCCGTCACGGCGCCTACATCGATCCGCTCTCGCTGGTGATGGACCGGCGGCCGTCTATCCTGCTTCCGGTCCCCCCGGGTTCGGACCGGCCATAGCCCGGCGGTAGACATCGACCATCCGGGCGGTTTGCCGGCTTTGCAGGAAGCGTTCGGCCTGCACGGGCCCGTCCGGCTCCCGGCGCCCCTGGCGCAGCTCCGCGGTGGCAGCGGCCAGCGTGCGGGCAAGCCCCTCGATGGTGTCGTCTGCGGTGAGCCAGAGCAGGTCCTCGGGCAGGTCGGCGGCGATGCGGTGGTCGCTGAGTATGGTCGGGGTGCCCAGGGCAGCTGCCTCGTACACCGTCATGCCCTGCGTCTCGAAGCCCTGCGAGGTCTGGACCAGGGCGTCGCTGCGGCGCAGTTCGGCCAGCATCTGCCCGTAGGGCACCCGTCCGCGGAAGGTGATCGAAGCAGCAGTGATGTCGACGGCGAGGCGTTCGGCACGGTGGCGCTCGGCCCCGTCCCCGAAGACCTGGACGTCGGCGCGGATCCCCGAGGATGCCACGGCCTGCAGGAAGGGGATCAGCCGCTTCTCCGCGCTGAACCTGCCGATCCAGGTCAACACCGGACGCTCCCGCGGGCAGCGGTCGCGGGGCACTGCGAGCAGTTCCCGCGCCACATCGTCATCCAGCCCGGTCGGGATGACCTCGGCCTTCCAGCACACGCCGTGGTCCTGGAGCAGCTCCGCGAAGTGCGTGGAGGGGGCGGTGACCGCTGCGGCCCGGGCGGCGAAGCCGCGCAGGTAGGCCCAGGCGTCGGCCGGCGCGGGGGCGCCGGTCCGCAGCACCCGCCGCTGCATGAGCCCGAAGCCGCGTTGGAGGAGTCCGGGCAGTGGCATCGTCGCCTGGAGGCCGGCTTCGACGTGGTTGTGCATGGTGTGCACGACCGGCACGTCGAGGATCGCGGCCGCCGCGTAGCCGACGACGGCACCCCAGAAGTCTGCCTGGACGTGGATGACATCCGGTGCCCCGCGTTGGCGCAGCCCGGTGACCACGGTGTGGATGGTGCGGCGCGATGGCAGGCTCAGGCCGTATTCGCCGGGCCCCAACGGCAGGGTGGGCATCGTGAGCACGTCGGGATCCGGTGCCGTGTGACGCGGGCGCAGCCCGGGCGAGACGATCGTGACGCGGTGGCCGGCGCGCTGCAGGAACTTGCGCTGCAATTGAACCGAGGTCTGCATTCCGCCCAGGGTCCGGGGATGCTGGTCGGCGAACATCGCAATGTGTAGTGCACGGTTCATGCTGGACCTCCGGATCGGGGCCCGGCTTCCGGACCTGTGCCGTGGACGTGGATCCGGCCGGCGCGCCGCTGCGCACCGGCCGGGTGGGTAGGGCGAGTGGGGCTTGAACCCACGACC
The DNA here is from genome assembly GCF_041679245.1 of Arthrobacter sp. JSM 101049. Taxonomy (NCBI): domain Bacteria; kingdom Bacillati; phylum Actinomycetota; class Actinomycetes; order Micrococcales; family Micrococcaceae; genus Arthrobacter; species Arthrobacter sp. JSM 101049. Next base: position 44,244 of record NZ_JBGFFC010000001.1, read on the forward strand.
CAGGGATTATGAGTCCCTTGCTCTAACCAACTGAGCTATCGCCCCGCGCGGCCGCCGGCCACTGGCATGGCGGCCCTTGCCATCCTAATGGAAACCCCGGGCCGGGCCTTCTTTCCGCGCCGGTGGTCAGCCCGGCAGGAAGTCGTCGGCGTCGGCCCCACGGTAGAGCGCCTCGAAGATGTCCATGGATTTGGCCTCGCTATGCTGTTCGGCCTTTTGCAGACCTGCCGCACCCATCCGGGCCCGCCCCTCGGGGTCGAGGGCGAGGATGGTGTCCAGCTTTCGGGCGAGGTTGGCGGCATTGCCGGGTTCGAACAGGTAGCCGTTGACGCCGTCGTCCACCAGGTGCGGCAATGCCATGGCATCGGCGAGGACAACGGGGGTCGAGGCCGACAGCGCCTCGAGGGTTACCAGCGACTGCAGCTCCGCGGTCCCGGGTTGGCAGAACACGTCGGCCTGCAGGTAGGCGGTGCGCAGCGCGCTGTCGTCGACGTGGCCGGTGAAGTGGACACGGTCCGACAGCCCGAGCTCGGCGGCACGTCGCTCCAGCGGCTCGCGTTGCTCCCCTGAGCCGATCACGGTCAGGTGCGGTGCCGGTGAGGAGGTGGTCAGACCCAGTGCCTCGATGAGGACGTTGACATTCTTCTCCACGGCCAGCCGGCCGACGAACAACACCATCGGCCAGGGTTTCCGCTCCACGTTTTCGCCCGCCTCCAACTGGTAGTTGGCGGCGTTGATGCCGTTGGACAGCGGCAGGACCTTGCGCAGGCGGGCGTGGCGCATCATGGCGCGGGCGGCCAACGGGGTGGGTGTGGTGACGACTGCCGCCTTGCCCATGATCTTGCCCATGTCCCGCCAGGAGTTGCGAGCGACAATGCGCTTGAACCACTTCGGGAAGGGCAGGAACGGGTCCAGGTTCTCGGGCATGAAGTGGTTCGTCGCAATCGTCCGGATCCCTCGGCGGGCGGCCTCCTGCACGGCGGCCTGGCCCACCATGTAGTGGCATTGGACGTGCACGACGTCGGGCTTGACCTCGTCGAGGATGCGGCCGATGTCCGGCTTGGCTTCCCACGGCAGGCACAGGCGCAGCGTCGAGGCGGTGGGTTGGCTATGGGATTTCAGCCGATGCACGGTCGCCTCGACACGCTGCTCGACGATTCCGGGTCCGTTGACCTCGCGGGCGGCAACGACGTGCACGGTGTGGCCGCGGTTGGCCATGGCCGTGGCCAACCGGTGCGAAAAAACCGCGGCCCCGTTCACGTCCGGCGGATAGGTGTCCGCGGCGATCAGAATGGTCAGGGGGTGGTCACCGCTCACTGGGGGCTGGCTCCTGCTGCTTGTGGTTCGGACGGCTGGTTCGGGCACTGCGTCTGCACTGGGCGGCGGGCCGGTCCTAGCTTCCCGACGGCGCTTGCCGGCGTCGTGCTTCTTCCTGTCGCTGGAGGACATCTGGATGATGCCGCGACAGCGCGATGACTCCAACGATAGCAATGAGGGCGGCCGCGACCATGGACATCGCCACGACGGGATGCACGTCGGGTCGCAGCTCCCCTAGGATGCCGATGCCGATGGCGATGCCGATCATCGGGTCGATGACGGTCAATCCTGCAATGACGAGGTCCGGAGGACCACTCGAATAGGCGTTCTGCACGCAGTAGGTGCCCAGCAGGCCGGCCACGGCGACGGCGAGGATGACGTACCAGGCGATGTTGCCCAGCAGCTTCCCGTTGGGGTCCAGCAGGCCGATGGCGATGGTGCGCACGAGCACGGCGACGAATCCGAAGAGGACGCCGGCGCCCATGATGTAGATGAAGGCACCCGTCCGGTGCCGGAACACCACCAGGATCCCGATGAGCAGCGCGGTGACGACGGCGAGCAGCAGCACGGTGGCCAGCTCCTGGGGCCGGCTGATTTCGTGCGTGGCAACGGTGACGTTGATGGCCAGCAGGACGAACCCGATGCTTCCGCTGATGCAGGCGGTGATGGCGAGCACCGTCGGCCGGTTGATCCGGATGCCCTGGTCGCGGGCATTCACGACCGTGGTGATCACCAGCGCGATTGCCCCGATGGGCTGGACGACGGTCAGCGGCGCCGTGGCCAACGCGTAGACGTTCAGGACCATGCCGATGCCCATCAGCAGCAGGCCCGCCAGCCAGCGGGGGTTGGCCAGCATGCGCAGGATGCCCTGCGAGGAGACGGCCAGCCCGCCGCTGCTGGCCCGCACTGCGCTTCCCTGGCGCTGGGATCCAAAGGCCAGGAAGAAGGCTGCGGCCACGGCGCAGCAGACTGCTACCCAGACCATGTTCCCCCGGATCGCAGCGTGCGCGCCTTGCGCCGGGCCTGTCGGAAGTAGATGACGGCGGCCACCACATGCAGCAGGCAGCCGATGCCCAACAGCAGCGTGGCCAGGGCCTGCAGGGTGTCGCTCTCGCTGGCGTCGACCTGGCCCAGTAGCAGCAGGGGTGTGCCGACCAGCAGCAGGGCGGTACGGATCTTGCCCAGCGTGTTCACCGGCAGGTTCGGGCTGCCGTGGAACAGGACCAGGGCATTGACGATGAGCACCGCATCGGGGATCACGATCGAGTAGACCAGCCAGGCCGGGGCGATGCCGTCCACGACGAAGACGATGACGACCACGATCAGGGCCACCCGGTCGGCCACGGGATCCAGCCACTTGCCGACCGTGGAGATCTGGTTGAGCCGCCGGGCCACGTAGCCGTCGATCCAGTCGGTGCCGCCGAGAATGACCAGGACGATCGTGGCCCAGGCGTAGTGGTCGGCGACGACGGCCACCACGAAGACCGGGACCAGCCCGAAGCGCAGGACGGTGATCAGGTTGGGCAACGTCCAGAACGTTTCCAGCTCGCGGTACTCGATGTCATCGCGGCCGCCGGCACCGATGATCCTCACGCGCGCTTCCCCTTTCCCCGCCGTCCGTGGGCCGTGCACCGGCCCGGTGTTGCCGTCCTGGCTGCGTCCGGCCGGGAGGCGGGACCGGTTCGGTCAGGACTTGCTGAGCTTGCGCACGAACGCCGCCAACGCGACCAGCGAGGCCCCCATGACCGCCAGCGGCTGCCAACGGTCCTTCAGCAGCTGCCCGGCATCGGCCGGCGGCTGCTGGTGCGTCCGCTCGTGCAGGGCGTGGCGTGCCCGCAGCTTGCCGTCCCGTGCGTAGGTCTTGGCCGTGGCGGACTTCTCCTTGGCCTGGCGCTTGACGTCCAGCTTCGGGGCCAGGTCGTCGCGGATCTCGGCCAGGTGTTCGCGGCGGGCCTGCGAGCGCCTGAGCAGCTCGTGGTACGGCACCGGCGCCGGCTTCTCCGCCTGGTCCTTCTGCTGGTCCTTTGCCGCCTTGTCCTTCTTCGGCTTCTTCTCGTCCAGCGTGGACGGATCGAAGGAACGCCCCTCCTTCAGCACGCCGAGGTCGTATTTCACCCCGCGGATGGCGTCCTCGGGAATCAGCGGCATCTGCTTCTTGATCTTGGTGATGCCGACCAGCGCCAGGATCGCGGCGATGATCAGGAAAAGCGCTGCCACCATGAGCGCGGCAAGCCAGGGCTTGAAGACCAGGCCCAGCCCGAGGATGCCGGAGGTGATGAGGGCGACCGCCATGAAGGCCAGGAAGACGACGGCCACCAATGCCAGCGCGGCACCGATCCCGGCCTGGATCCCCTTGGTCTTCATCTGGGTGATGGCCAGCTGGATCTCGTCATGCAGCTGCTTGGGCACCAGTCGGCCGACCAGCCTGAGCAGGCCGGTGAACGACGATGGGCGACGTCCGGACGTTGTGCGTGTCATCCTGGTCCTCCTTCGGTGGCGGCCCAGACGGGCCTGTGCACTCAAAAACCTACCATCTTGCCTGACGTGGGGTTTCCCGGACGGCCCGGGCACGCCCTGCCGCCAACGCCGGCCGGCAGGCCGCAGATGGAGACACAAAAGGACGTCCACCCCGTCTCGCGGCGGGGTGGACGTCCGGTGCTGGCTCCCCCGACTGGACTCGAACCAGTAACCCTTCGATTAACAGTCGAATGCTCTGCCAATTGAGCTACGGGGGAATGAAGCGAGTAAAACCCTATCAGGGCGCCCCGCGAAATTCGAATCGCCCCTCCGCGCCGAACCAGTGGATCACTCCGAAGCCGGCTCCCGCCGTCGTGCCCGGTACAGCTTCTTCATCCCCTCGGCAGGGCGGATCGGATCAGGCCACCGCGGACCGAGGTCGTCGCCCAGGGTGATCCCCCGCAGCCGCCGCCCGAACATCGGCACGACCCACTGGCGCGCCCATTCGACGTCGCGCAGCAGGGCCTGGCCGGGCCCCACCCGGGCGTGCGGCCCGAGGGGCTCGAACGCCAGCCGGTGGTCGATGCCGAGGATCTCCAGGATCCTGATGGCCATGTAGCGGTGCCCGGCGCGGTTCATGTGCAGCTTGTCGTTGCCCCACAGGCGCCGGTCGCGGTAGACGTCCCAGGCCCAGTAGTCCACCAGGGTCGCCCCGTACTCGGCCGCCAGGGCGCGGACGTGGGCATTGAAGAGCTCGTTCCGCCGCCGCAGGGGCCCGAGCACCGGATGCAGCGCGATGTCGAACCCCGTGAACAGCAGCACCCGGGCCCCCGAGGCGCAGAGCCGGGCGACCGCCTGCGAGTACAGTTCCAGCAGGGCGGGCAGGTCCTGGCGGAATTCCAGCAGGTCGTTCCCACCGGCGTAGAAGGTCACGACGCTCGGCTGCAGGGCCAGGGCGGGTTCGAGCTGTTCGTCGATGATCCCGCGCAGCCGCCGGCTGCGGATGGCCAGGTTGGCGTACTCCCACCGCGGGTCGGCCTTGCCCAGCTGCTTGGCCACGCGGTCCGCCCAGCCGCGGACCCCGTTGGGCAACCGGGGCTCCCAGTCCCCTACCCCCTCGGTGAAGGAATCGCCGATCGCCACGAAGCGCAGTGCCATGTCCGCGACGCTACGGCCGCGACGTGACCGGCAGGCATAGGCCCGGTGTCCTCCCGCCGAACTCCACTTGGCGGGCAGTGGCCGAGCGGGTGCGACCGCGGCGCGGACCTAGCCTCGTTCAACCGGGCCGATGGCCAGGCGCCGGCCGGATCTAATCCAGTAGCAGCCCTCGGCCCGGCGTTCGGCATCGGTGGCGAAACGGTACTGGTAGGTCAGCACCCGGACCCGTGCCGGGGGCGTGCCGTCGAAGGGATCCACCCGCAACAGGTCCAGGACGGCGCGGTCGGCCACCAGCAACTTGGACAGCAGGGCGTGGAACCAGCGCTGGTGGACCGACCCCAGCGGCAGGAACCACATCATCCAGTCCAAGCGCAGGTGGTAGGGGGCGAATTGCCGGGGGCGCCGCCGCGGATCGCCGGGTTTGCCCCGGAACTCGTATTCCCGCCACCCGCCTTCGTCCTCCAGGGTCCCCTCGATGACGACCTCGACGCGTTCGCGGGTCACGCTTCCGAACGCCCCGTAGGCATTGCCGAGCTGCCAGCGGTTGAAGCTGGCGTTCATCAGCTGGCGGCGCGAGAACAGATTGCGCAGGGCCGGGATGCCGGCCACCACCAGCAACACGGTGGCGGCCAGCACGAGCACGATCCACCAGACCGGTCCGGGATCCGGCGATACCGCAGTGGCGGAAGCCTCCGGCGGCAGGAAGGGCAGGACGGTGCGGAAGGCGGCGTCGTTGACGGCGCAGCAGGCCAGCACGATGGTGATCCAGTTCAGCCAGGCGAAGTTGCCCGAGGCGACCAGCCACAGCTGGGTGATGATGACGATGGCAGCGGCGATGGAGGCGACCGGTTGCGGGACGAAGAGCAGGAACGGCACGGCCAGTTGGGCCACGTGGTTCCCCGCCGCCTCGCAACGGTGCCACCAGCGCGGGGCCAGATGGGCCCGGCGGCTGAGGGGGCCGGGCATCGGCTGGGTCTCGTGGTGGAAATACAGCGCGGTCAGGTCGCGCCAGGCCGGATCCCCACGCCACTTGATCATGCCGGCCCCGAATTCGAGCCGGAACACCAGCCAGACGGTCAGCAGCAGGATCGTCCGCGGCGGGTCCACCTGGTGCGAACCGAGCAGGCCGACCGTGAATCCTGCCTCGAGCAGCAGCATCTCCCAGCCGAACCCGTAGAAGACCTGGCCGATGTTCACGATCGACTGGTAGAGCCCCCAGAGCAGCAGGAACGCGGCCAAGGGCACCCACGCCGGTCCGGCCTGCGGCAGCCCGGCGACCAGCGCGGCGGCCACGACGATGCCGACCCAGCACACGGCCGTCAGCTTCCGGTCCGAATAACCCCAGCGGGTGAAGAGCGAGGGACCGCGCGCCCCGGAGCCGGCCAGCAGGCGTGGCGCCGGCAGGAGGCCGTGGTCGCCGAGCAAGGGGCGGAACTGGTTGAGCGTGGAGGCGAAGGCGACGATGAACAGGGCGGCGACCCCGCGCTGCAGGATCTCCCGCGCCATCCAGTAGTCCGGTGCGGCCAGCCAGTCCATGGCCCCATCGTAGGTCCGGCGCCGCGGCCGGGTACACCGACCGCGTCGACCGGTCGGCACCGGACATGCAGAACGCCCCCGCCACGATCAATCAGTGGCGGGGGCGTCCCGGATCCGCTCCCCCGACTGGACTCGAACCAGTAACCCTTCGATTAACAGTCGAATGCTCTGCCAATTGAGCTACGGGGGAAAGCAACAGATACGACTATACAAGAGCCCAGCGGGGGTTGCTAAATCGCCCCCGGCCCCTTCGCTAGTCCTGGCGCAGGGCCCGGCGCCGCAGTTCCAGTTCCATCAGCTCGCGGTTGATCCGTTGGTAGCCCTCGGGATCGGCTGCCGGGTCCATCCGCTGCAGCTGCCCGATCCGGTCCGCCTTCTGGTGGGTGATCTGCAGGTCGAACAACCGGTTCATGATGCCCTGGCAGTACTTGGCCAGGCCCTCCTCGGAGTTCGCCGGCAGCGGGTTGACCGCCAGTTCGGAGACGAAGGGCCGCAGCGGGTCCGGGACCTCCTGGCGGATCGACTCCACCCACTGGGCCGGGGTGGCCCCGGCGGCCCCGGCGGCGCGGACGGCATCGTGGACAGCGGCATGCACGGGCGCCAGGAACCGGGCGGCATAGAACGCCTGCCATTGTTCGGCGTTGAGCAGGCCGGGCTGCTGCAGCACCACCTCGAGGGATTCGCGTTCCATGCGCGTCACCGGGTCGCGCACGTCGGGGCGTTCGAAGGCCGGGCCCCGGGATTCCTGCACGACGGCGGATCCCTGGTTCCCTGCCTCCGGCCCATACGCGGGGCCCGGGTGCTGGCCGTTGCCACCGGCGCGGTATCCCGGATCCCGTGTCTCGGGCCGGCGCCCCGGGCCGCCCCGGTGCCCGCCATCGGGGCCGGCGGACCGCTGGCCCGGCCCGGTGTCGGAGCGGGGCGCCTCCCGGGAGCGTTTGGCAGCGGCGCCGACGGCCCGGTTGACGTCTTCCATGTCCATGCCCAGCCAGCCGGCCAGTTCACGGGAGTAGGCCGGGCGCATGGCCGAATCGCGGATCGCCGCCACGATCGGGGCGGAGGCGCGCAGGGCCTGGACCCTGCCCTCGACGGTGTCCAGGTTGAATTTCTTCAGCCCGGCGCGGATGGCGAACTCGAAGAGGGGGCGCTTGGAGGCAATGAGCTCCTTGACCGCCTCGGGGCCGCGGTGCTGGCGCAGTTCGCAGGGGTCCGCGCCCGTGGGTTCCACGGCCACGTAGGTTTGGGCGATGAAGCTCTGGTCCTCGTCGAAGGCGCGCAGGGCGGCCTTCTGGCCGGCAGCGTCGCCGTCGAAAGTGTACACCACCTCGCCGCCGGTTCCGTCGTCCTGGAGCAGCCGGCGGGCGATCTTGATGTGGTCGGCGCCGAAGGCGGTGCCGCAGGTGGCCACGGCGGTGCCGAGTCCCGAGAGGTGGCAGGCCATCACGTCGGTGTAGCCCTCGACGACGATCAGTTGCCGGTTCTTGGTGATCTCCCGCTTGGCCAGGTCGACCCCGTAGAGGACCTGGGACTTCTTGTAGAGCTGGGTCTCGGGGGTGTTGAGGTACTTCGGTCCTTGGTCGTCCTCGTAGAGCTTGCGGGCCCCGAAGCCGATGGTGGCGCCGGTCAGGTCGCGGATGGGCCAGATCAGCCGGCCGCGGAACCGGTCGTAGATCCCGCGGTTTCCCTCGGAGAACATGCCGGTGAGCTTGAGTTCCTCCTCGTGGAAGCCCTTGTGGCGCATGTGCTTGAGCAGCGGGTCCCATCCGCGCGGGGCGTAGCCTACGCCGAAGTGCTCGCAGGCCTCGCGGTCGAAGGCGCGGTCGGCGAGGTATTTCCGGCCGGTCGCCGCCTCCTCGGTGAGCAGCTGCGCGCGGAAGAACTCCTCGGCGACCTTGTGCGCATCGAGCAGGCGCTGGCGGCGGCCAACCTCCTGGCGGCTCGGGCCGGAGCCGCCGTCCTCGTAGTGCAGTTCGAAGCCGATGCGGGCGGCCAGCCGTTCGACGGTCTCGGAGAACGTGGTGTGGTCCATCTTCTGGATGAAGGAGATGACGTCGCCGGATTCGCCGCAGCCGAAACAGTGGAAGGTGCCGACCTGGGGCCGGACGTGGAAGGAGGGGCTGCGCTCGTCGTGGAAGGGGCACAGGCCCTTGAAGGAGCCGATGCCTGCCGAACGGAGCGTGACGTAGCCGTCGACGACTTCCTTGATGTCCGTGCGCGAGCGGACCTCGTCGATGTCTTCGCGTTTGATCAGGCCGGCCATGGCTCCCAGTCTAGTGCCGTCGTGGCACCGGATTCCCCGGATGCCTGCAGCCTGTGGACCACCGTGGCAGGCGGGCCGGGCACGGGCTGTGGCACCGCCGTCGTACTGGTCGTGTTGGACGAGCGGGTCGGGTCAGAAGAGCTCGAGGGTGAAGGAGTGGCCCTGGACCAGGGTGGCGTGCCATTCCTTGGCGGAGGAGTCGGTGAGGCTGGCGACCTGGTCGATGACCGCGCGCAGGCGTCCGGCGTCGTCGGTGGCGGCGCGCCAGTCCTCGGAGAACAGCGGATCCAGGTAGCGGTCGCCGGTCTCATGGAGCAGGGTCACCAGTTCGCCGAGGACCTCGAGCTGGCGCTGGTAGATCGGCTGGCGCTCCTGGCTGGTCATCACGTAGGCGGCGGCCAGGCCCTTCATGGCGGCAATCTCGTGGTCGGTCTCCTCGGGCACGATGAGCCGGCCGTTGAAACGGGTCAGCCGGGTCGGCCCGAAGACGGCCCGGGTGGCCTCGAAAGCTGACTGGCAGAACCGGCCGATGAACTGGCTGGTCATGTCCTTCAGCGCCGCGGCGCCCTTGCGGGACTGGTCGTAGTCCTCGACCCATTCGGCGGTGGCCTCCAGGCGGGCCAGGGCCGCGTCGATGGCGGAGGGGTCCACCTCGGGCAGGTACCAGCGCCGGGTGCAGTCGACGACGCGGGCCCGCTGGTCGGCATCGCGGATCCAGCGCAGCTGGAAGCGGCCCGCCACGATGGCGTCCTCGACGTCGTGCACCGAGTAGGAGATGTCGTCGGCCAGGTCCATGACCTGGGCCTCCACGCACTTCTGGCGGGGCTCGGGGGCCACGGCGGCACCGCCGTCGTGCCCGGAGCGCAACCACTCGAAGACGGGCAGGTCGTCCTCGTAGACACCGAACTTGCCGGTCGGCCGGCCGTTGTGGATGGGTGCGTCGGTACGGCGCCAGGGGTACTTGCAGGCAGCGTCCAGGGTGGCGCGGGTGAGGTTCAGGCCCGCGGGTTCGCCGTCGGCGTGGAACTTCTTGGTTTCCAGCCGGGTGAGCAGGCGCAGCGTCTGCGCGTTGCCCTCGAACCCGCCGATGCCGGCGGAGAGCTCATTGAGGGCCTTTTCGCCGTTGTGGCCGAACGGCGGGTGGCCGAGGTCGTGGGAGAGGCAGGCGGTGTCCACGACGTCGGGGTCGCAGCCCAGGGTGGCGCCGAGTTCGCGGCCCACCTGGGCGACCTCCAGCGAGTGGGTCAGCCGGGTGCGCACGAAGTCGTCGGAGTACGGGGCGACGACCTGGGTCTTGGCGCCGAGGCGGCGCAGGGCCGAGGAGTGCAGGACGCGGGCGCGGTCGCGCTCGAAGCTGGTGCGGTAGGACTTCTTCTCCGGTTCGGCGAGCCAGCGTTCCTCGTCGAAGGGGGTGTAGCCGGCCGGGCTGCGGCGGACGTCGAGTTCAGCCACCCGAGACGTCCAGCTCGGCGGCGGAGATCTGGGCGCGGTGGTCCTCGCCCAGGGTGCGGCTGTCCAGCCAGCCGTCGGGCAGGTGCGGGCGCTTCGGCGATCCGGCCCGGCCTCGGGGGCCCTCTGCGTCGACTCCCGGGTAGGGTGCGTCCTGGTCGAGCTGGGCGAGCAGTTCGGCCAGCACCTCCAGGGTCGGCACGGCGGCCAGGGCGGCGCGCAGGTCCCCGCCGACGGCGTAGCCCTTGAAGTACCAGGCCACGTGCTTACGGATGTCGCGCAGGGCCTTGCCCTCATCCTCGAAGTAGTCAACGAGCAGTTCGGCGTGGCGCTGGAATGACGCGGCAACCTCGGCCAGACCGGGCCGGAAGCGGCGGTCCGAGCCTTCGAAGGCGGCCTGGATGTCCCCGAAGAGCCAGGGGCGGCCCTGGCAGCCGCGGCCGATGACGACGCCGTCGACGCCGGTCTGCTCGACCATGGCGATGGCGTCCTCCGCACTCCAGATGTCGCCGTTGCCCAGCACCGGGATGTCGGGCAAGGCGTTGCGCAGTTCGGCGATGGCGTTCCAATCGGCCTGGCCCGAGTAGTGCTGGCTGGCGGTGCGCCCGTGCAGGGCGACGGCGGCGACGCCTGCGTCGCGGGCCATCTTGCCGGCCTCGATGAAGGTCAGGTGGTCCTCGTCGATGCCCTTGCGCATCTTGATGGTCAGCGGGACGTCGCCCCGGGCTGCCTCGCGGGTGGCTGCCTGCACGATTGCGGTGAACAGGTCGGTCTTCCAGGGCAGGGCCGCTCCCCCGCCACGCCGGGTGACCTTGGGGACGGGGCAGCCGAAGTTCAGGTCGATGTGGTCCGCGCGGTCCTCCTCGACGATCAGGCGGACCGCGGCGCCCACGGTCGCCGGATCCACCCCGTAGAGCTGCACGGAGCGGATGTCCTCGTCGTCGTCATGGGAGATGATCCGCATCGACTGCTCGTTGCGCTCCACGAGCGCCCGGGAGGTGACCATTTCCGCCACATACAAGCCGCCGCCGTATTCTCGGCAGAGCCGGCGGAACGCAGTGTTGGTGATGCCCGCCATCGGCGCGAGAACGACCGGGGTATCCACGGTGAACCGGCCGAGCTGCAGGGGTGGCAGCGCCAGCTTCGGCGGGGTCTGGGTATCGGGGGAAATCACGCTCACCCCCCTATTCTCTCAAAGGCGTCCAAATCCTCCGAACGACCCACGTCGGCTGGGGAAAGCGGCCCGCCGGACGCGGGTCAGTTGGCGACGATGATCGTGGTCGTCACCACGGTGGCCTGGCCGGCGGTCATGAGTTCGTCCACCAGGTCCGAGAGCGGGGCCATGGCGTCGTCGACCTCGAGCTTGACCGGGTACTGGTGGGCCAGCATGGCCAGCAGGCCGCGAACTGCTTCGCGCGCATCGGAATCGGAGAGCGTGGGGTCCCACCCCATCAGCACGTCGGCCGGGGCATCAACTCGGTCGGGTTCGTAGCTGATGGCGAAGGAGAGGATCTTGCCGCCGGCGTCCTTGGGCTTGTCGCGCAGCACGATGGCGCCCTTGGCCCCGGTGGCGTCGTTGAGCAGCATCGTCTGGGCGCGGCCGAGGGTCATCTGCGCGCGGTCCCAGTCGTGTACGGCGTTGTAGTAGTCGGCGACGACCTGGGAGAGTTCAACGGATCCGGTGGCCGCTTCCTCCAGGGTCAGGCCGGCCTCGTCGAACACGGGCAGCTTCAGCGCGCCGGGCTCGACGACGACCCCGCGCGAGCGCATGATCTGCTCCTGGCCCAGGGAGGCGGTGAACGCAGCGGCAGCCTCGCCCTCGGCACCTTCGACGGTGAAGCGGGACTTCAGCGCGGTGACTCCGGACGGCGCGGGGAACTCGCGCAGGCGGCGCAGCAGCTCGGTGGCCACCCCCCGGTGGCGCAGTGCCGGGGCGACCTCGACGAAGAGCCAGAGCCGGTCGGGGTGCAGGGAGGACTCGAAGAGCGTGCCGGCTCCCACCGGGACCCCATCGTCGACGGCGACGAGCGTGCGGGCCCAGGGGTCGTCGCTGTCGGCGCGCAGCATCGTGCGGTCGATGTGCGCCTGCGGCGTGGACGGATCCCCGAGGATCTGCAGCAATGCCAGGTCATCGCCTTCTTGCCACGATCGGTAGGTGAGGTTGCTCATGTTGCTCCTGATGCGGTGTTGAAGTGGGCTGAAAGACGTGCGGGCCGGCTGCCGTGGGCAGCCGGCCCGTCGTGGGGTCAGGCTCCGAGCAGCCGCCCGGCCAGATAGGACTTCACCTGGTCCAGGGCGACGCGCTCCTGGCTCATGGTGTCGCGTTCGCGGATGGTCACGGCTTGGTCCTCGAGTGTGTCGAAGTCAACGGTGATGCAGAACGGCGTGCCGATCTCGTCCTGGCGGCGGTAGCGGCGGCCGATGGCCCCGGCGTCGTCGAAGTCGATGTTCCAGTTCTTGCGCAGTTCGCCGGCCAGGGCCTTCGCCTTGGGCGAGAGCTCCTCGTTGCGGCTCAGCGGCAGCACCGCGGCCTTGACCGGGGCCAGGCGCGGGTCGAGCTTGAGCACGGTGCGCTTGTCCACGCCGCCCTTGGCGTTGGGGGCCTCGTCCTCGGTGTAGGCGTCGACCAGGAAGGCCATCATCGACCGGGTCAGGCCGAACGAGGGCTCGATGACGTACGGGGTGAACCGCTCGCCCGTGGCCTGGTTGAAGTAGCTCAGGTCGGTGCCGGAGCCCTGGGTGTGGGAGCCGAGGTCGTAGTCGGTGCGGTTGGCCACGCCCATCAGCTCGCCCCATTCCGAGCCCTTGAAGCCGAAGCGGTACTCGAAGTCGATCGTCCCGGCCGAGTAGTGGGCCCGCTCGTCCTCGGGGACGTCGAACTGGCGCATGTTCTCCGGGTTGATGCCCAGGTCGATGAACCAGGCCCAGCAGGCGTCGACCCACTCCTGGAAGAAGCGGGGGGCGTCCTCGGGGGCGGTGAAGAACTCGATTTCCATCTGCTCGAACTCGCGGGTGCGGAAGATGAAGTTGCCTGGGGTGATCTCGTTGCGGAAGGCCTTGCCGATCTGGCCGATGCCGAACGGCGGCTTCTTGCGCGAGACGGTGAGCACGTTGTTGAAGTTCACGAAGATGCCTTGCGCGGTTTCGGGGCGCAGGTAGGTCAGCCCGGCCTCGTTGTCGACGGGGCCCAGGTAGGTCTTGACCAGCCCGGAGAACAGCTGCGGTTCGGTCCAGCCGCCCTTGGTGCCGCAATCCGGGCAGACGATCTCGGACATGCCGTCCTGCGGTTCGCGCTTCTTCTTCTCGGTGAACGCCTCGATGAGGTGGTCCTGGCGGTGGCGCTTGTGGCACTGGGTGCATTCGACCAGCGGGTCAGTGAAGGTGGCCACGTGGCCGGAGGCCTCCCACACCTGCTTGGGCAGGATGATCGAGGAATCCAGCCCGACCATGTCCTCGCGGCCGCGCACGAAGTTCTGCCACCACTCGCGCTTGATGTTGTCCTTGAGCTCCGCACCCAGGGGCCCGTAGTCCCACGCCGAGCGCGAACCGCCATAGATCTCACCGGCCTGGAAGACGAATCCGCGCCGCTTGGCGAGTGAGATGACCTGGTCGAGCTTGGACTGGGGCGCCATGAAATTAACTCCAATGGTCCACGAGGCCGCTGGTTGCGGTCCGTAACGGGGCAGGGATACCGGTCAAGCCTAGCGCGAGCGCCGTGGCAGCGGGCAATTCGGGCTACGTCCGGGGCTTGTCCAGATGCGGCCTTCGTCCCGTGGGAATGCTGGCCAGCACGACGGCGGCGAGGGTCAACAAGGTGCCCAGGACTGTGGCCAGGGCCACGACGGTGCCCGGTGCCGGCAGGATGATGTCGATTGCCAGCGAACCGATGAGCTGGCCGGCGATCATGCACAGTCCGGAGACCAGGACGCCCAGGGATTTGACCAGCAGCGCGCCGATGGCGATGAACACGCAGCCAAAGGCACCTCCGGTATACAGCCACCAGTCGCTCGGGAAGGTGAGGTGCGGGCTCGACCCGATCGACCGCAGGCCCCAGACGATGAACAAGGCGGTGCCGCCGGTGAGGAAGTTGACCAGCGTGGCCGTGATGGGGGTGCCGTAGGCGGCGGTCTGGGTCCCGTTCATGGCCTGTTGGAAGCCCATGAATAGGCCGGCGGTGAAGGGCAGGGACACCGGCAACAGCCAGGCCAGGCCCCCGGCGGAGGTCTCAAGGCGGGGTGAGACCGCCCAGAGCACGGCGATGATCATCAGCACCGCCCCGGCCATCCGTCGGGCGGTGATGAACCGCTTGCCACCGGGGCCGAAGCCGACACGGTCGACCATCAGGCCGCTGATGGTCTGGCCGGTCACGATGGCCACGGTGAACAGGGCGACGCCGATCAGCGGCACGGCGTGGCTTTGCCCGAAGACGATGTAGCCACCGCTGAGCCCCGCCAGCAGGTACCACCGCGGGAACTCCCGGCCGGCGACGGCCCGGCGCATGGCGGCCAGCCCGGCACGTCCGCTGGGCAGGAGCACCGAGACGAGGATCATGAGCAGCGTCCCGCCGGCGAAGCTGAGTGCGGCCGCGGCATTGCCATCGCCCATCTGCTCGGACAACGCACCGTTGACGCGGCCCTGGATGGGCATCATCAGCCCGCCGATGATGGCCAGGACCAGTCCGGCCCAGAGGGGGAGGTGGCGCGTGAGGGCGGTAGCCGCGGGAGCAGAGTTCATCGCAGGTCATGCTAGCCGCGCGTTGGCGGCCGGGCACATCGTGACGGAAGATGGACCCATGACTCCAGACCAGCCACAGCCCATCAGCATCCGCGACGAATCCATCCGCTTGGGCCAGCTGCTGAAGCTGGCGGGCCTGGCCGAGGACGGTTTCCATGCCAAGGAGCTGGTCGAGAACGGCATGGTCAAGGTCAACGGGGACATCGAGACCCGGCGGGGCAAGCAGCTGCACGTGGGCGACACGGTCACCCTCGGTGACGAGACCGTCGTCGTCGCCGCCGAATAGCGCTGCTCCTCCGGGCCGCCCCGGTCCTACTGCTCCAGGACGTGGTGGCGCAGGAACTCGGAGACGTGCTTCATTTCCGGCTCGGAGACGCTGTGCGCCATGCCGGTGTAGAGCATCTTGGTCAGGTCAGTGTGTTCCCCGGCCCAATCGAGGGTGAAGTCGATCTTGTCCTCGGTGATGACGTTGTCCGCCTGTCCGCGGCCCCAGAACAGCGGCCGCCGGGCGGCCTTGGTCCCCTCGTCGTCGAAGAAGGCATTGCCCTCTGCGGGGACGGCGAAGCCGGACAGGCCCACGACTGCGGAGATCTCGGCCGGGCGGTGGCGCAGGACGGAGGTGGCGACGGCCATCCCCATGGAAAAGCCCAGTACGGTGACCGACGAGTGCTGCTCCTTGACGCCGTCGAGCCATGCCCAGACGTCCTGCACGGCGTCGACGACGCGGTCGGTCGAGTAGTCGGGTTCGTGCATCAGCGGGAACCAGGTGTAGCCCGGGCCCATGGCGTGGGGCGCCCGGACCGAGGCCAGCGTGAACTCCTCCGGCAGCATCGGCGCCAGGCCGATCAGGTCCTTCTCGTGGGAGAGGTAGCCGTGGAAGAGGACGAGCAGGGGCGTGCCGGCGCGCTCGGCTTCGGGGCGGGACCAGGCAACGACGGGCTGGGGCAAGGTGGCAGTCATGCCGCCATTGAATCACGGGATGCCGCGGCCGTGGATCCGGCGACAGCAGCACGGGCGCCTGGTGCACCGGGTGGTCAACATCGTTGCCCGGTGGAACAATGTACCCGTGAGTAGCAACGTGTCGTCGCCAGTACACCCGCAGGATGCCTCCCCCGACGCCGCACGCCATCCCTGGCGCCGGATGGTCTCGCTGGGCGATTCCTTCACTGAGGGCATCGGGGACCCGGATCCGCAGAGCCCGGGAGGGAACCGGGGCTGGGCGGACCGCGTCGCGGAGCAGCTCAGCCGCGGTGTCGAGGACTTCGCCTACGCCAACTTGGCGATCCGCGGTCGACTGCTGAACCAGATCGTGTCGGAGCAGCTCGAGCCGGCAGTGGCCTTGCAGCCGGACCTGGTCACCGTCTGCGCGGGCGGCAACGACGTCCTGCGGCCCGGCGGCGACCCGGATGCGCTGGCCGTGGCCATGGATGGCTTCATCGGCCAGCTGGCCGCGACGGGGGCCACCGTCCTGTTGTTCAACGGGCCCGACATCGGCGAGACCCCGGTTCTGGGTTCCATGCGGGGCCGCGTGGCCATCTACAACGAGAACCTGCGCGTCGTGGCAGCCCGCCACGACGCGATCGTCGCTGACATGTGGGCGTTGCGCGACTTGCACGAGCCGCGCATGTGGGCCCCCGACCGGCTACATTTCTCCCCACTGGGCCACCACACGATTGCGATGATGGTGCTCGAGACCCTCAATGTCGAACATGAGCTCAAGCCCCTGGAAACCCGGCCTTCGGAACCGAAGCCGTGGCGGACCGCCCGGCGCGAGGACCTGGTCTGGGCACGCACCCACCTCGCGCCCTGGGTCCTGCGCCGCCTGCGCCACCAGTCCAGCGGAGACGGCATCACCGCCAAACGGCCCGAGGCGATGCCGTTCGCACCGGTCGCGGCGAACCACAGCATCGGCGCCGGGGACCCACAGGACGACTCCGACTAGACCCGGGCGGCTGGACGGACGCCCGGGTCAGGCGTAGAGCCCGGCGCGCAGCACCTGGTTCAGCTGCTCGATGTCGGTCAGGAAGCCGTCGTGCCCGATCGGCGAGTTGATGTAGTGCACCGGCGGACCCGCCGGCAGCGCCGCGGCCAGGCGTTCGGATTGTTCGGGAACGTAGAGCCGGTCACTGTCCACGGCGGCAATGAAGAACTCCACCCCCTCGGCACGGCGCAGGGCCGCGTCGACCCCGCCCCGGCCGCGTCCGACGTCATGTCCGACCAGCGCCTCGGTGAGCACGATGTAGGAATTCGCGTCGAAGCGGGTGACCAGCTTGCCGGCTTGGTGGTCCAGGTAGCTTTCGACCTGGTAGCGGCCGCGCTGGTGGTCCGCACTGCCGAAGGGGTCCTCCTCGCCCTGCCCCTCGTGGCCGAAGCGGATCTCGAGCTCGGGTTCAGACCTGTAGGTGATGTGGGCCAGCCGTCGGGCGATGCCCAGGCCCTGGACCGGTCCGATGCCGTGTCCGGCTTCCGAGGGGCCCGTCGCAGCGGCGTCCGCATAGAAGTCGCCACCGTGGAAGGCCGGATCCAGCCGGATGGCCTGTGTCTGGATCTGCCCGAAGGCCACTTGTTCCGCCGAGGCCACGGCCGTGGCGGCGATCACCGCGCAGCTCGCGACGCGTTGGGGGTATTCGATGGCCCACTCCAGCGCCCGGGCCCCGCCGAGGGAACCGCCCACGACGGAGTGCCAGCGTTGGATGCCGAGGTAGTCGGCCAGCCGGGCCTCGGTGCGCACCGAATCCCTGACGGTCGTGAACGGGAAGCGCGAGCCCCAGGGCCGCCCGTCCGGGTCGGGGCTGGACGGGCCGGTCGAGCCGTAGCAGCCGCCGACCATGTTCGGGGCGACGACGAAGAACCGGTCGGTGTCGATGGTGCGGCCGGGGCCGACGAATCCATCCCACCAGCCGTCCTCGCGGCTGTGCCCGCGGGAGACGTGGGTGTCCCCGGTCAGCGCGTGGAGCAACAGGACCGCGTTGGAGGCGTCGGCGTTCAGCGTCCCCCAGGTTTCGTAGCCGATCATCACCTCGGGCAGCCATCCGCCGGTCTCGAACCGGTAGCCACCGATCGGGACGCATTTGAGGATGCCGTCGCGGATGACCGGCGCGCTGCCGGTGCGGACCTGTTCCGTCACGTTGCCGACCCCTGGGGTCACCGGGCGGTCTGGGCTTCGACCGGTTCGGCATCGCCGGCAGCGGCCGCTGCAGCGAAGCCGAGTTCGAGGTCGGCGAGGATGTCATCGATGTGCTCGATGCCCACGGCCAGCCGCACCAGCCCCGGGCTCACGCCCGCCGCAACCTGCTCGGCCTCGCTGAGCTGGGAGTGCGTGGTGGAGGCCGGGTGGATCACCAGCGAGCGGACGTCGCCGATGTTGGCCAGATTGGAGTGCAGTTCCAGCCCGTCGACGAAGGCGCGACCGGCGGGCTCTCCCCCGGCGATCTCGAACGCCAACACGGCGCCAATGCCCTTCGGCCCGTACTTGCGACCCCGGTCGTACCAGGGGCTCGAGGCCAGCCCGGCGAAGGCCACCGAGTCGACCTGGGCGTGCGCCTCCAGCCACTCGGCGACCTTCTGCGCGTTCTCCACGTGCCGCTCCATGCGCAGGCTGAGGGTCTCCAGGCCCTGGGCGATGAGGAAGGCGTTGAAGGGGGCGACGGCGGATCCCAGGTCCCGCAGCAGCTGCACGCGGGCCTTGAGGATGAAGGCCAGGTTCGCGCCCAAGGCGCCGCCGACGCCGAGGTCGCGGGCGAAGACCAGTCCGTTGTAGGACTCGTCCGGGGTGTTGAATCCCGGGAACTTGTCCGGATCCTGCGCGAAGTCGAAGTTGCCCGAGTCCACGATCACCCCGGCCACGGCCGTGCCGTGGCCGCCGAGGTACTTGGTCGCCGAATGCACCACAATGTCGGCGCCCCACTCGATGGGACGGATCAGGTAGGGGGTGGCCAGGGTGTTGTCCACGATCAGCGGGACGCCGGCGTCGTGGGCGATGGAGCTGACGCCTTCGATGTCCAGGACGTCCTGGCGGGGATTGGAGACCGCCTCGCCGAAGAAGGCCTTGGTGTTCGGCCGGACGGCGGCCCGCCACTCGTCGAGCCTGTCGGGGTCGGCCACGAACGTGACCTCGATGCCCAGCCGCGCCAGCGTGTGCTTGAGCAGGTTCTGCGTCCCCCCGTAGAGGCTGGGGCTGGCCACAATGTGGTCCCCGGCGCCGGCGACGTTGAGGATCGAGAAGGTGGTGGCCGCCTGCCCGGAGGCCAGCAGCAGCGCGCCGACTCCGCCTTCGAGGTTGGCGATGCGGTTCTCCACCGCCTCCTGCGTGGGGTTGCCGATGCGCGTGTAGATCGGTTCGAGTTCCTGCAGGGCGAAGCGTGCCGCGGCGCTTTCGGCGCTCGGGAAGACGAAGGAGGTCGTCTGGTAGATCGGCAGGGCCCGCGCCCCGGTGGCCGAGTCGGGGGTCTGCCCGGCGTGGACCTGGCGGGTTTCGAAAGACCATGGTGCTGAAGACATGTGTTGTCCCCTTCTACTGCTCAGGGGTCCCTGTTCCGCGGCGTCCCCGCGGGGAGTGCCGGGAGGTGACCCGCGCTTGCCCGTGCTCCTTGTGGAGGCGGACCAGGTCTTCACCCGGGGCACCCCACCGCGAGTGGAGGGTTGCCGGCCAGCAAACCGGGGTTTCACGCTGGCGCTCATGACCTGCCTCCAGTGTTCTCGATCGCGCGGTTGCCCGCAACCCGGCTGTGGGCAATATGACGCCGGCCGCAACATTCGCGCGCGTCGCTACCGGGAAATACGCATCCGGAACGACTTAGGGCGCCCTAAGTCGAGACGCACCTCACAAAGTGCCATCATGAACGCATGATGAGGTTGGATCACGTTTCATACGCATGCGGACCAGATGGGCTGGCCGCCACGGCTGCCCGAGTAGCCGAGACTTTGGGGATCGAGTCCGTCAAGGGCGGAGTACACCCCCGCTTTGGCACGAGGAACGTCATTTTCCCCTTGCTGAACACCCAGTACCTGGAGGTCGTGGAGGTCCTGGACCACCCCGCCTCCGACAAGGCGCCGTTCGGGCAGGCCGTCCGGGCCCGCTCCGAGATGGGAGGCGGCTGGATGGGCTGGTGCGTCTGCGTGGACGACCTGGTGCCCTTCGAGGAGCGGCTGGGTCGCTCGTCCGTGCCGGGCAACCGCAAGTTCCCCGACGGGCAGGAGCTGACCTGGCAGCAGATCGGCATCAAGGGCCTGATCGCCGATCCCCAGGTCCCGTACATGCTGCGCTGGGACGACGGAACCGAGCACCTGCACCCCTCCAAGGCGCTGGAACCGAACAGCCGCATCTCCGGGATCACGATCGCCGGCTCGGTCGAACGCGTCCGGGATTGGCTGGGCACCCCGTCCGAGTCGCCGTTGGGCGATGTCGCCGTCGAGTGGGAGGCGCCCAACGGCACCCCGGGCATCATGTCGGTGACCTTCGAGACTCCGAAGGGGTCCATCACCCTCTGATCCGGCCACCGGTCCGGTACCACCACCAAAGACACCACTCCAGTCAGTGCACGACGGCGGCCCCTGGGTCGCCGTCGTTCTCTGTCCTTGGGGAGGCCGGCAGTTGGTGGAGGACAGCACCTGCTGGAGGGCGCCGGTCCGGACGTGACCGATGGGTCCCGACGACGTCTCGCTGCGGGCGGCCGCTATCCCTCCACTCCCCCAAACGGGCCGGACGGGGCGAAGGCATAGTCCGTGAAGCGTTGACCGATCAGCCGGTGGGCGGCGGTGTCCGGATGCAGGTTGTCGGGCAGCGGCAGGTCGGCGGCGTCCGCTGCGCCGTACAGGTCCGTCCCCTCGAGGTAGTGCAGGTTCGCATCGTCGGCCCGGCGTTCGGCGAGCGAGCGCATTTCACGGCGGATCACCTGCAGCGTCAGCCGCCCCAGGGCTTCGTCCCCGGGGGTGCCGGTTGCGATGAACTTGACCTGTCCCGTGGCGAAGCTGGCGGGGTCGAAGGCGCCGGGGCCGGGGGTTTCCTCGTGGATGCCGCAGAAGATCGGCGAGATGAGCACCAGCGGGGTCGTCGGGTGCCCGTCGCGGATGGTGTCCAGGAACCCGTGGATCGCGGGCACGAGGGTGCGGATACGCAACGCGTCCAGGTTCACGACGTTGATGCCGAACGCGACGCTGATGTAGTCCGCCGGCGCATCGCGGATGACCCGCGCCATGAACGGGTCGATGAACGAGCTGCCGCCGAGGCCGAGGTTGACCAGCTCGGCGCCGCCTCGGCGGGCGGCCACCGCCGGCCAGATCTGGCTGGGCGAGGCGGCGTTCGACCCCTGGCTGATGGAGCTGCCGTGGTGGATCCACAGCGGCCGCTGATGCTGCAGCGGCTCGAGCGGGGCATCGGAGGCCAGGCTGACCAGTTCGAGGGACTCGTTGTGCGGCAGCCAGAACTCGACGGCCTTCGTCGTCGTCGGCAGCCCTTCTACGACCGTGGTGTGCGATGGCCCGGGCACCTGCCGCATGGCACCGCTGGCGAGGTCGACCTCCGTGGCGTCCCCACCCCGGAGTTCATCGCCGAACCTCAACTCGCCGTCCACGAAGACGTCGATGCGCCCCCGGGGCCGCTCGGTTCCGGGATACACGACCGGTGCCGGGTGCGTCACCAGTTCGATGTGCGTCGCCGTGGTCCGGACGGCGACCCGGACGCCGGAGGGCTGCGTTTCCATGGCCATCAGCTGGGGCTCCGGATACTGCCGGCGCACCCAGGCGGGAAGCCGGTGGGGCCGCAGCCCGCGGGCGGTCTCCTCGAGGTCGGCGACGCCGTGGACGAGGTCGGGGGTGGGGGTGGTGGTGATCATGCTGTTCCTTCCGGGTGGGCTTCGGTCCACGTCTGCAGGGCCCGGTCCAGCGCGTTGACGGCGCGTTGCCAGGACAGGTCGGTGTGTTCGGCGCGGTGTTCGAAGGAACCGGCTTTCTCCAGGGCGAGGTACCCGTTGATGGTGGCCCCGACGAATCGGGTGGCGTGCACCAGTTCTGGCTCGGGAAGCCCATAGGCCCGCAGGACCGCCCAGGTGTACTCGACGATCTTCCGCGCGGCCGGGGAGCCGGCAACGGCGGGTCCGGCAGGACGCTGCATGGCCGCCCAGCGGCCCGGGTGCCGCCCCGCGTAGTCGCGGTGGGCCTGGGCCATGCCGGCCAGTGCGTCGCGGCCGGACCGCCCGGCGATGGCACCGGCGACGTGGTCGGCGAGTTCGCCGAGGGCCAATTCGTGGATCCCCTCGAGCAGGGCCGCGAGGTCCTCCACATGGGAGTAGATGCTGGCGGGCTTCACACCGACCTGGCGGGCCAGTGCCGTCACCGTGACGGCGGCGAAGCCGTCGTGGTCGGCGAGTTCTGCGGCCGCGCCAACGAGCCGGGTACGGCTGAGGGGTTCGCGTTTCATACCCTCAGCCTACATCATGTTGGTTTCTGCCTACATGCATTAGGCTCTCTCGGGTTACGTCCCCAAACCGATGGCCGGGCCAATCAGCGAATATCCGACGAACCCCGCGGTGTCCAGCAGCGCATGGGCCACCACCAGCGGCATGACCCTGCCGGTTTTGGTGTAGACCCAGCCGAAGACCACCCCCATGATGGCGTTGCCCAGGAACGGCCCGAAGCCCTGGTAGAGGTGGTAGCTGCCGCGCAGCACCGCGCTGGCCAGGATGATCGGCCACGTCCCCCAGCCCAGCCTCCGGAGCCGGTCGAAGAGGTACCCGACCACGATGGTCTCCTCGAGGATCCCGTGGCGGATCGCCGAGAAGAGCAGCACCGGGATGGTCCACCAATAGGGGGCCATGGCCTCCGGGACGATTGCCGTGGTCACCCCCAGCGTGCGCCCGAGCCAGTAGACGCCCAGGGTGCCGACGCCGATGAGCACGAACAGCCCCGCGCCCTGCCAGGCATCGCGCCCGGGACGGCGCAGGTCGAACCCCAGGTCCCGGAAGCCGTTGCGCCCGGCCAGGTGGAACAGGTAGAACACCAGCAGCACGGGGACCAGCGCGAACACGATGTCCAGCAGCTGGTAGGTCAGGTCGAAGTACTGCCGGTCGCTCAGCGCGTTGTTCATCGTGGTGGTCTGGCCGGACAACGGTCCTCGGCTGAGCTTGTCGGCCAGCGACACGATCGCGTAGACGGCGGATTGCCCCAGGGAGAGCCCCAGGACGATCAGGATTTCGGGCCAGAGGCTCTTGCTGCGCATGGGTGCATCATAGGGCAGGACGCTGCACGACGACGGTGCGCGGCTCGCGCACGCAGTCTCCCGTCGGCCAGGTCCAGGACTCCTCCTAGCGGGCGGAGTCCTCCCCGGCCCAGACCTGGGCGTAGAAGCGGGCGGAACGCGAGCTCAGCAGGTCGCTGTACGTTTCGGGTTCCATGGCCTGCGCAGAACCTGCCGGGACGGTCGGGGCGAAGGCGGACACGCCCAACCCGGCGGCACGCTCCTGCAGGGTCAGGCCGGCGGCCTCCAGGATCGTGGGGTACATGTTCAGCTGGTCCACCCGGGGGCGCAGCGGCTTCTTCTGGTTCTCGCCCGGAACCCAGATCCGGTTGAAGATGGTCCGGTTCTCGTGGTGGTCCAGCTGCTCGTGGAAGGCGTCGCCGGCGCTCATGTGCTTGAGGTGGTCGCCCATGATCACCACTGCGGTGTCCTCGAGGTAGCCCTTGTCCTTCATGTAGTCCACGAATCCGGCCACCTGGGTCATGGAGCAGAAGAAGGCCGAGGTGACCTCGCTGCGCGTATCCACATCGCAGTAGTCGTAGATGTGCACCGGCTCATGGGTGTCCAGCGTCAGCATGGAGAGGTTGAACGGCTGCCCGGTATCCTCTGCCCGGGCGTGCAGCTGGTCGATCTGCTCCTTGGCGTGGGCCATGAGGCGTCCGTCGCTCAGGCCCCAGTCGCTGCGGAAGTTCTTCGCCGGTTCGCCGGCGGCCCGCCAGTCGGCCAGGCCCATGTCCTTGGAGTAGCCGTGGCCGCGCAGGAAGGTGTCCTTCGCGGCGAAGGCGGAGTTGGCACCGCCCAGGAAGACGCTGGTGTAGCCGTGGTCCTCCAGCACGTCGCCCAGGCAGGTGGCCCCGCCCAGGTAGCTGTCGACGTCGTCGCCGAGCTGGTTGAGGGCGGCGCTGCCCGCGACGGATCCCATGCCCTTCAACGGGATGCCGCACTGTGTCGAGGTCAGGCCGGCCATGGTCCACCCGCCGCCCTCGTACTGCTGGAAATCCTCCACGCTCTGCCAGCCATCGGAGGCCTGCGTGGCCTCCTGGAGCGGCGCGAAGGCGTTCTTCTCGAAGAGCTGGTCGTCGGCGAGGGTCGCCTCGCCGGACTCGAGGTAGATGAGCACCAGATTGCGCTTGTGCTGGTCGCTGGTGACCGTGGGCTCCACGTAGTAGTCGCCCAGGTCGTAGGCGGAGTTCCCCGCCTTGATGTAGTCCGCTACGCCCACGGTCGTGGCGAAGGCGGTGGTCCCGCCGATGACCACCGCGGCGACCACCACGGTGGAGACGCCGCGCATGATCCACTCGGGGCGGCGGGGCCTCCGGCCGGCGCCGGAACGGCGGCGTTTGCGGCGCCGGAAGTACTGCCACAGGGCGATCCCGACGGTGATGAGCAGGGGGGCCACGCCGATGGCCAGGATGCCGATCCAGACGATGGCCCCTCCCCCGCCGTCGGTCTGGATGGACACGAGGTTCAGGAGCATCTGCCCCACGGAGATCGTGCCCCAGAAATGGCGGATGCCCAGGGCGGCGATGAGCAGCACGAGCCCCGCCCAGATCAGGACGTAGACCAGCAGCCGCCCCGTGACGATGCCGACCCGTCGGGTGGCGTGGAGAATCCGGTCGGACATGGCACCACCTCGCGTTCCAGATGTCCGGGTGGTCGCCGAACATGCTTGACATCCAGCCCGTTTTCGGGCCCATAGAAGAATAGTCCCCCTAGACTACCCGTTCAACACCCGTTCACCTGGCGGCGGCGGGCCGTTCACCCTGTTCGCCCTACCCAACCAACGGAGACGAGTATCGTGGGCCACCGACCGGAGACCAGGAGGGGCCATGGGCAACGCGTGCTACGTCATCGACACCCCCGAAGGCGAGGTGGAGTTCAGCGCGCCCGGACCAGCCGCGGAATTCCTCCTCGGCCACGGGTTCGCGAACGCCGGGCGTGAGCCGCACTGGCACCTGCGCTGGTGCCTCGATCGGATGGCCCCCGGCGACATGATGGACGTGGGTGATGCCCGTGTCCTGTGCGAAGCGCGGGACTGAGACGCCGGGCCGCGCCCCGGCGGTGCACGGCAACGGCAGCCGCGCTCAGGCCAGAGGTGCCGATCCGACTGCGGTGCGGTCCACCCGCTCGCCGGCCCGCCAGACGGCCCCGGTCAGCGGCATGCCCGGGCGGTAGGCCAGATGGGCCGCCGAGGGGGCGTTGAGCAGCTGCAGGTCGCCCCGCTTGCCGACCTCGAGGCTGCCCACGCGGTCCTGCACGCCCAGGGCGATCGCCCCGCCCATCGTCGCGGCGTGCAGGGCCTCGGCCAGGCTCAGGCGCATTTGCAGCACCGCGGTGGAGACGCAGAAGGCCATCGAGCTGGTGTAGCTGGTGCCGGGGTTGCAGTTCGAGGCCAGCGCGATCTCCACACCGGCATCGAGCAGCCGGCGTCCGTCCGCCAGCGGCTGGCGGGTGGACAGGTCGCAGGCGGGCAGGCAGGTGGCCACGGTCCCGGCCTCGCCGGTACGCGACTCGCGGTTCCAGCCGGACCACGTGCCGGCGAGCGCCTCGACGTCGGCATCCTCGAGGTAGTTCACGTGGTCGACGCTGGCCGCGGCGAACTCCACGGCCAGCCGCACGCCCGGGCCGGTGCCCAGCTGGTTGCCGTGCACGCGCAGGCCGAGCCCGGCGTCCCGGCAGGCGGCGAGCACGCGGCGTGACTGCTCCTCGGTGAAGGCCCCGCGTTCGCAGAACACGTCGGCCCACTTCACGTACGGGCGCACCGCCGAGAGCATGTCCCCGCACACCAGGTCCGTGTACTCCTCGGCGTCGGCGCCCGGCGGGACCAGGTGGGCGCCCAGGTAGGTCACCTGGTCCACGATCGTGGAGGCGATCCGGGCGTGCCGGGCCTCCTCGTTGACGTCCAGCCCGTACCCGGTCTTGGTCTCCAGGTAGGTGGTGCCCCCGGCTGCGGCTTCGGCGACGCGTCCCATGAGCAGGCGGGTGAGGTCGTAGTCGGTTGCGGCGCGCGTGGCCTCCATGGTCACGCTGATCCCGCCGGCGGCGTAGTCCTGTCCGGCCATGCGGGCCTCGAATTCCGCGGCGCGGTCGCCGGCGAAGAGCAGGTGGGTATGCGAGTCGACCCAGCCCGGCAGCGCGGCGCGGCCACCGGCGTCGTACACGGCGTCCGTCGCCGGTGCGTGCCGCGGGTGCCCGATCCAGGCGATGCGCCCGCGATCGAGGACGACGGCGGCGCCCGCCAGCACCCGCCCGTCGAGATCCAGCGTGGTCAGTTCCCCGATGTTGGTGATCAGTGTCGAGCTCATGCCAGCTCCCCATGGTCGGTGGTGAAGGTGCGGAACAAGGCCGCGGGGTCGCCCAGCCGGGTGTGCATCCCGTCCCGGGCGACTTCGATGCCGTTGATGACCACAGCGTGGACGTCGGCGGCGGTAGCCGTCAAGGGCAGCTGGGCCTCCCGGCTGCCGGCGGTGCGCAGGCTGGCGCCGTCGACCAGGAGGTGGTCGTCGTTCCCCGGCAGGCCCAGGCTGCGCAGGCCGCCCGCGCGGGAGGCCGCGGCCAGCTCGGCCGGTGAGAAGCGGCCGCGGATGCCGGTGCGCAGGCGTTCGCCGTGTTCGAGCGCGCGCATCTCCAGGTAGGGGTCCACCACTGCGTGCTGGTCGGTGCCCAGGGCGATCGTGGCCCCGGCGTCGGCGAGCTCGCGGGCCGGGCCGATGCCGTCGGCCAGGTCCGCCTCGGTGGTCGGGCACATGACGATCGAGCAGCCGGCCCTGCCCAGTGCCGTGATGTCCGCGTCGGTGAGGTGGGTGGCGTGGACCGCCGACAGGTGCGGGCCGAGCAGCCCGTGGTCGGCCAGCAGGCCGGTGGGGGTGAGCCCGTGGGCGGCGAGGCAGGCGGTGTTCTCGGCGGACTGTTCGGAGAGGTGCACGTGCAGCGGCTCGCCCGGTTCCAGCGCCCCGGCGATGGACTCCAGGGCAGCTGGCGGGACGGCGCGGACCGAGTGGATGGCCGCCCCCAGGGAGACCAGGCCGGCGCCCTGCTCGGCGGTGGCGGGTTCGTCGGCGGCCAGGGCGGCGCGGAGGCCGGCGTGGCGGGCGGCCCACCCGGCGGCGTCCCGGTCGGAGAAGCGCAGCTGGGTTTCGTTGAGGTCCACCGGGTTCCCTGCGGCGTCGAGCCCGCCGGAGAGGTAGCAGGTGTCCAGCAGGACGAGCCGGATGCCGGCGGCCCGGGCGGCGCAGGCCAGGGCGCGTTCCATGTCGTGGTCCGGATAGGGACTGCCCGCGGGCCCGTGGTGCAGGTAGTGGAATTCCCCCACCGCGGTCCACCCGGTCACGGCCATCTCGGCGAAGACGGCGGTGGCCAGCTGCTCGTAGCCGGCCGGATCCAGGTGCCCGGCGGCGGCGTACATCTGCTCCCGCCAGGTCCAGAAGTCCCCGGCTCCGCCGGCCGCGCCCTCGTGGGTGCGGCCGCGGAGGATCCGGTGGAAGGCATGCGAGTGGGCGTTGACGGGTCCGGGAACACGGACCAGGGTCTCGCCTCGTCCGCTCACAGCAGGTCCTCCAGGGTGTCGGCCAGGGCGATGGTCCCGGCGGTGGCGTCGTCGTCCTCGACGTGTTCCTCGGGTGAGTGGCTGATGCCCGAGGGGTTGCGCACGAAGAGCATCCCGGTGGGGACCTCGGCGGCCAGCACTCCGGCGTCGTGTCCGGCGCCGGTGGACAGCGTCGGCGCCCCGGGGATGGTGCGCAGCACGGATCCCTGCAGGGCACGGGACAGTGCCGTATCGAAGTGCACGGTGTCCGAATAGGATTCCTCGGTCATGGTGACCGAGCAGCCCTCGAAGGCGGCGATCTTCTGCGCCTGGCCGTGGATGCGCTCGACCAGGGCTGCGGTGACCGCGTCGTCGGGGTGGCGCACGTCCGTCCAGAAGTCGACGCGGGAGGCGATGACGTTGGTGCCGCCCGGGACGGGTTCGAGCCGACCGACCGTGGCCCGGGCGTCGGCCTGCGCGGCTGCGGTCTTGCGCACGGCCAGGACCATTTGGGCGGCGGCGACCAGGGGGTCGGCCCGGTCGGCCATCAGCGTGGTGCCAGCGTGGTTGCCCTGCCCGGTCACGGAGAACCGCCAACGTCCATGGCCGAGGATCGAGGAGGCGACGGCCACCGCGGGACCGCGGCCGGCGGCATCGGTGTACTCCTCGCCGTTCAGGCCAAGGCCCTGTTCGACGTGCAGTTCGACGAAGTCGCCGATGCGCGCCAGGGCCGCCGCGTCGCGGCCCATGGCGTCGGGGTCCAGCCCCTGGGCGCGGGAGGCATCGGCGAAGGTGGTGCCGCTTGCGTCGCGCAGGTTTAGGGCCCGGGTGGGGTCGATGGCGCCGGTGAGCAGCCGGGAGCCCAGGCAGGCGACGCCGAAGGCCGACCCCTCTTCCTCGGGGAAGACGGCGATGGCCATGGCCCGGTTGCGCTGCAGGTCACCGGCGGCCTCGCGGGCGGCCAGGACGTCGTAGGCGGCCAGCCCCGAGGCGACGCCGAGCGGGCCATCGAACGCCCCGCCGCCGGGGACGGAGTCCAGATGGGATCCGGTGACCAGCGCTCCGCGGCGGGCATCGGCACCGGCGGGGGAACCGCCGTCGTGCCCTGCCTGCACGGCGGCCGGCAGGTCCCACCAGGCCCAGATGATGCCGTTGGCGTCCCGTTCGACCTCCAGGCCGCGGGAGGTGGCCTCGGACGTGAACCATTCGCGCAGGTCCAGTTCGGCGGTGGAGTAGACGGGGCGGGAGTAGCCGCCGCGGCGGGCATCGCGTCCGGTCTCGGCGATGGCCGCCATGAGTGAGTTGACGGTGCTGGGTGTCGGCATGCTTACTCCGCCATCGGGATGCGGACACCGCGTTCGGCGGCGACCTCGACGGCGCGGTCGTAGCCGGCGTCGACGTGGCGGATGACGCCCATGCCCGGGTCGTTGGTCAGCAGCGCCTCGAGCTTGGCCGCGGCCAGCTCGCTGCCGTCGGCGACGGAGACCTGGCCGGCGTGGATGGACCGGCCGATCCCGACGCCGCCGCCGTGGTGGATGGACACCCAGGTCGCGCCCGACGAGGCGGCGGTCAGGGCGTTGAGCAGCGGCCAGTCGGCGATGGCGTCGGAGCCGTCGGCCATGGCCTCGGTCTCGCGGTACGGGGAGGCCACGGAGCCCGAATCCAGGTGGTCGCGGCCGATGACGATGGGGGCGGAGACCTTGCCCTCGGCGACCAGGCGGTTGAACAGCAGGCCGGCCTTGGCGCGGTCGCCGTAGCCCAGCCAGCAGATGCGCGCGGGCAGGCCCTCGAATTCGACGTGCTCGGCGGCGGCGTCGAGCCAGCGGTGCAGGTGCTCGTTCTCGGGGAAGAGCTCCTTGAGCGCCTCGTCGGTGACGCGGATGTCCTCCGGGTCGCCGGAGAGCGCGACCCAGCGGAACGGGCCCAGGCCCTCGCAGAAGAGCGGGCGGATGTAGGCCGGGACGAAGCCGGGGAACTCGAAGGCGCGGGCGAAGCCGCCCTGGCGGGCCTCGTCGCGGATGGAGTTGCCGTAGTCGAAGACCTCGGCCCCGGCGTCCTGGAAGCCGACCATGGCCTCGACGTGGGCGGCCATGGATTCCTGGGCCTTCTTGGTGAACCCGATGGGGTCGGCCTGGGCCTCGGCGTCCCATTGGTCGACGGTGTATTCGACGGGCAGGTAGCTCAGCGGGTCATGGGCGCTGGTCTGGTCGGTGACGATGTCGATGGTGAATTCCCCGGCCTGGTGGCGGCGCAGCAGCTCGGGGAAGACCGCGGCGGCGTTGCCGACGTATCCCACGGAGAGCGGGCGCTTCTCGGCCTTGGCGGCGAGCACCTTGGCCAGGGCGGCGTCCAGGTCGGTCTCGACCTCGTCGAGGTAGCGCTTGCCGGCGCGGCGGCGCATCCGCTCCTCGGAGACGTCGACGATCAGGCAGGCGCCGCCGTTCAGCGTCACGGCCAGCGGCTGGGCCCCGCCCATGCCGCCGCAGCCCCCGGTGAGGGTCAGCGTTCCGGCCAGGGTGCCGCCGTCGTCCGCGTAGAGCTTGCGCCCGATTGCCGCGAACGTCTCGTAGGTGCCCTGCAGGATGCCCTGGGTGCCGATGTAGATCCACGAGCCGGCGGTCATCTGCCCGTACATCATCAGGCCCTCGGCCTCGAGCTTGCGGAATTCGGGCCAGGTCGCCCAGTCGCCAACCAGGTTGGAGTTGGCGATCAGCACGCGCGGGGCCCACTTGTTGGTGGTGAACACGCCGACCGGCTTGCCGGACTGGACCAGCAGGGTCTCGTTGTCCTCGAGGGTCTGCAGCGTGCGGGTGATCGCGTCGAAGGCCTCCCAGGAGCGGGCGGCGCGGCCAGTGCCGCCGTAGACAACCAGGTCCTCGGGGCGTTCGGCGACCTCGGGGTCCAGGTTGTTCATGAGCATGCGCAGCGGCGCCTCGGTCTGCCAGGACTTGGCCGTCAGGCTGGTGCCGCGGGCGGCCCGGATGCTGCGTGAGGGATCGTGCTGGGTGAAGGACTGGCTCATGCCGTCTGCTCCTTGCTGCCGGCGGCGGTGCCGGCGTCGGTGTCGATAGGGGTGGCGTTGTGTGCTGTCAGGATGGTGTGGGCTTCCGCGGCGACGTGCAGGCCGATGGCGGCGACGAGGTCGGCGGTCATGCGGTAGGAGGGCGCCACCACGGACAGCGCGGCGATCACCCGGGTCTCGTCCCCGCGGCCCACCGTGATGGGCGCGGCGATCGCGGTGACGTCCTTCTCGACGCCGCGGTCCACGACCACGTAGCCCTCCGCCGGGGTCTTCCCGCGCAGCACGACGCCGACGGCGCTGCCCTCGAGGGGGATGCTGCGTCCGACCCATGAGGTATGGCGGACCGAATGGGTTCCCTCCTCGACGGCGATGTAGACGCTGTGCTCGGCGGCCGTTCCGCCCAACGAGGGGACGCTGAGGTAGGCGGACTCGCCCGTGGAGGCGACCAGGTGGCGCAGGGACTCCATGGCCAGGGAGACCAGCGACTCGTGGCTCAGGGCCTGGGCGCCGAGCTGGACGATCCGCATCCCGGGCCGGTAGCCGGCCTCGGGATCCCGGCGGACGAACCCGCTGGCCTCCAACGTGCGCAGCAGGCGAAGCGCGGTCGAGGCCGACAGCTCCGTTTCACGGGCGGCCTCCGCCAGGGTGATGTACCCGGCATCGCAGACGGAGCCGAGCAGCTGCAGCGCCCGTTCCACCGTGCGCGTGGACGGTTCGGCCATCGTTCCTCCTGGGGTGCTGGCCGGCGGACAGGAGAACCACACTGCGGTTCGTCTTGCCACCAGCCAAAATTTGCGTTTCACTTATTGAAACGTGAATTGCACCGCTTGGCAAGCCCGGCTTGTGAGGTGGCCCACCGAAAGGACAACCCATGGCAGAGACCATCACCCTGAGCCCGTCACCCCTGGCCGCGCACGACGTTGTGCGCGTGGCCCGCCACGATGCCCGCGTCGAGATCTCCGAGGAATCGATGCGCGCCATGGCCGAGTCCCGCGCGGTGATCGACGCGCTGGTCACCGACACCCGCCCGCACTACGGCGTCTCCACCGGCTTCGGCGCCTTGGCCACCAAGCAGATCCCCATCGAGCTGCGCGCCCAGCTGCAGCGCTCGCTGATCCGCTCCCACGCGGCCTCCTCCGGCGCCGAGGTCGACCGCGAGGTCGTGCGCGGGCTGATGCTCAACCGCCTGCACACCATGACCACCGGCCGCACCGGCGTGCGCCCCGAGGTCGCCCGCGCCTACGCGGCGGTCCTGAACGCCGGCATCACCCCGATCGTCGGCGAATACGGCTCGCTGGGTTGCTCCGGCGACCTGGCCCCGCTCTCCCACTGCGCCCTGGCCGTCATGGGCGAGGGCAAGGTCCGCACCGCCGCCGGCGACCTCGTCGAGGCCGCCGAGGCCCTCTCCGCGGCCGGCATCGAGCCGGTCGTGCTCGCCGAGAAGGAGGGCCTGGCCCTGATCAACGGCACCGACGGCATGCTGGGCATGCTGCTCATGGCCGCGGCCGACCTGCACCGCCTGGTCGCCACCGCCGACCTCTCCGCGGCCATGAGCATCGAGGGTCTGCTGGGCACCGACGACGTCCTCGCCCCGGACCTGCACGCCTTGCGCCCGCATCCCGGCCAGATCGCCTCCGCGGCGAACATGCGCGCCGTGCTCGCCGGATCCACCCTGATCGCCGAGCAGAAGGAGGGCTCCCACGCCTTCACCCGCGTGCAGGACGCCTACTCGCTGCGCTGCGCCCCGCAGGTCCACGGCGCGGTGCGCGCCACCCTGGCCCACGCCGAATCCGTCGCCGACCTGGAACTGGCCTCGGCCATCGACAACCCGGTGGTCACCACGGACGGCCGCGTCGAGTCCAACGGCAACTTCCACGGCGCCCCGGTCGGCTACGTGCTGGACTTCCTGGCCATCGCCGTCGCCGACCTGGCCTCCATCTCCGAGCGCCGCACCGACCGGTTCCTGGACAAGGCCCGCAGCCACGGCCTCAACGCCTTCCTGGCGGACGACCCGGGCGTGGATTCGGGCCACATGATCGCCCAGTACACCCAGGCCGGCATCGTCTCCGAGCTCAAACGCCTGGCCGTGCCCGCCTCGGTGGACTCGATCCCCAGCTCGGCCATGCAGGAAGACCACGTCTCCATGGGCTGGGCCGCCGGGCTGAAGCTGCGCCGTGCCATCGACGGGCTGCAGCGCGTACTCGCCGTCGAGCTGCTCACCAGCGCGCGCGCCCTGGACATGCGCGACAGCGGCCTGGCCACGTCCAAGTCCTCCCCGATCGTCACCGCGGTCCGCCAGGCGATCCGCGGCGTCGTCGAGGGCCCGGGCACCGACCGGTACCTGGCCCCAGAGATCGAGGCAGTGCACACCCTGGTCGCCGACGGCACGATCCTCGCCGCCGCCAACGCGGCTGCCAGCGACCCGCTCCAGTAGGCCCCGCTACAGTAGGCGCCAGCACCCCCGACGTCAGGACACCCGCATGAGCACCACCCCCGCACACCTCATCCGCTTCGCCGATCTCTCCCCCGAACGCTGGCGCAACGGCGGGGGCACCACGGTGGAGATCGCCCGTTCCGGCACGACGGCGGAACCCGGCTCCGGGGGCAGCCCGGCCTCCGGGCCGGGCTGGGACTGGCGCATCAGCGTCGCCGACGTGGCGAAGGAGGGCGGCTTCTCGACGTTCGAGGGCTGTGAACGGATCCTGACCGTCATCGAGGGCGAATTCATGCTGCTCACCGTGGACGGAACGGAGCAGGGCCTGCAGAAATACCGGCCGTTCCGCTTCGACGGCGGAGCCGAGACCAGCGCGGCCCTGCCCGAGGGCCCGATCCGGGACCTGAACCTCATCACCGGCCCCGGCTACCGCGGGCACGTCGTGATCGTCGAACTGTCCAAGAAGCGCCCGCACTCGGTGTTCGGCGGCCAGCATGCCGTGTTGTTGCAGGGCACCGCCGCCGTCAGCCCGACGCCGGGGGAAGCGGAAGGCACCGGCCTGGACCGGCTGGATACTGTGGTGGGCAACGACGACACACCGCCGGAGATTTCCGGACGCGGTTTCCTCGCGGTCGTTTCCGTCGACCCCACCTGAGCCCGGCCGCTACTGCGCGCCCGGCTCCGGGTCCTCCTCGGTCAAGGCGACCCTCGCCAGCGCCTCGAGGCCCTGCACCAGCGCGCGCAGGTCGGCGATCTCCATCCGTGCCATCGCCGCACGCCGGACGGTCTCCGCGTCGACGAGCACCGACTGGATCATCTCCCGGCCCCGGTCGGTGGCCACCAGCCGGCGCGACCGGCGATCACGCTCGTCGGGCACCCGTTCCACGGCCCCGTGGCTCACCAGCCGGTCGACGATGCCCGACACTGTCGCCAGCGAGACCTGTAGGACCTCGGCGATCCGCTGCGCGGTCGCGTCCCCACCGGCCATGATGATGACGGCGGCGGCCTTCAGCTGCTGCACTGTCAAGGGCAGCGACAGCAGTGCTTCCAAGGACGAATCCATGCGCATCCGCTGCGATGCGGAGTCGAGGTCGTCGATCCGCGCCATGAGCCTGTCCCGCTCCTCCATCAACCCGTCCCCCTTCAGCGACCGGCCCCCGAACGGGCCGCCAATGCTTAGCCACAGGCTATGCTTAATCGGCTACAGCTTATCCGCTGGGTTCCCCTGCCGCCTGCCGAAGGATCCGACCCGTGCACCATCTCGCCCGCCTCAGCCTGGCCAACCGGGCCGTCGTCGCCTTGCTGACGCTCATCATCGCCGTGGCCGGCACCATCTCCATGGGCTCGCTCAAGCAGGAATTGATTCCGGCGATCAGCATCCCGCAGACCACGGTCCTGACCACCGCGGTCGGCTCGAGCCCGGAGATCATCGACGAGCAGATCAGCCTCCCGCTCTCCAAAGCGCTCAAGGGCGTCAGCGGCGTGGAGACCGTGGCGGCCACGTCGGCCCCCTCGGTGTCGACCATCACGGTCTCGACCGAATACGGGCTGGACCAGGACAAGCTCGAGTCGAGCCTGCGCGATGCCATCGAGACCGTCTCGTCCCAGCTTCCCGAGGGGTCCACCCCGGAGATCCTCGCCGGTAGCACCTCCGATATCCCCGTGGTCATGTTGACGGCCTCCTCCGATGCCTCGGCAGAGGACCTGAGCCAGACCCTGGAAACCTCCATCGTGCCCGAGATCCAGGGGATCGAAGGCGTCCGCGACGTCCAGCTCAGCGGCGAAACCACGCAGCGGATCACGATCACCCCGGACAGCGAGAAGCTGGCCGCGGCCGGGTTGACCCGGCAGAGCATCTCCTCGGCGCTGCAGAACAACGGAACGACCCTCCCGGCCGGCACCATCGTCGAGGACAACGAATCCGTGTCCGTCCAGGCCGGCGACCCGGTCGAATCTCTCCAGGCCGTGAAGGCCCTGCCGCTACTGCCCTCGGCCGGGTCGGCGGGGGACGGGGCCGCGGCTGGCGCCGGCCAGCAGCCCTCGACGCCCGGCGGGGCTGACGCCAGCACTGGAAATGGCGGGCAGCAAGGCGTCCAGGCCCCGCAGTTGCCGGCGGCCCCCGCCGCCGGTCCGGTGAAGACCATCGGCGATGTCGCCACGGTCAAGATCACCACCGAAAAGCAGACCTCCATCACCCGCACCAACGGAGTTCCCAGCCAGTCGGTCCAGGTCACCGCCCTGCCGGACGCCGACGTCGTCTCCATCTCCCACGCCGTCAACGACAAGCTCGACGGGTTCAAGGCCGCGCTCGGCAAGGGCGGGGCCATCACCCCGATCTTCGACCAGGCCCCGTTCATCGAGCAGTCCATCAGCCACCTGGCCATCGAGGGACTGCTGGGACTGGCCTTCGCCGTCGTCGTCATCCTGGTCTTCCTGCTGTCCTTGCGCTCGACCCTGGTCACGGCGATCTCCATCCCGATCTCGGTGCTGGTGACGTTCATCGGGTTGAATCTCGGCGGCTACTCGCTGAACATGCTGACCCTGGGGGCATTGACCATCGCCATCGGCCGCGTCGTGGACGACTCGATCGTGGTCATCGAGAACATCAAACGGCACCTGAGCTACGGCGAGGAAAAACGCCACGCCATCCTGACCGCCGTCAAGGAGGTCTCCGGGGCAATCACCGCCTCGACGCTGACGACGATCATGGTGTTCCTGCCCATCGCCCTGGTCGGGGACATGGTCGGCGAGCTGTTCCGTCCCTTCGCGCTGACCGTGGCCATCGCCATGCTCTCCTCCCTGCTCGTGGCCCTGACCATCGTGCCGATCCTCGCCTACTGGTTCATGCGCCAGCCGCAGCACGAGGTCGATCCCGCAGAGGTCCGGGCCGCCTCCGAGGACAAGGAACGCAAGGGCTGGCTGCAGCGCGGCTACCTGCCGATCCTGCGCGGAACCCAGCGTCATCCCGTCTGGACCCTGGTGGGCGCGGCGCTGATCCTGGTGCTGACCGCGGGGATCCTGCCGCTGCTGAAGGTCGACTTCCTGGGCAGCACCGGACAGAACAGCCTCCAGGTCACCCAGAAGTTCGCCTCGGGCACTGACCTGGACACCCTCAGCTCCACGGCTCAGGCCACGGAGGACGCGCTGTTGGACTCCGACGGCGTCGAAAGCGTCCTGCTGACCGCCGGTGTCGGCGGAGAGGGCCTGGCCGCGATGCTCGGCGGCGGCGGAACCTCCGCGACGTTCATAGTCAACACGGACCCCGACGGCGACCAGACCGCGATCAGCGACGCCATCTCGCAGCGGCTGTCCGAACTGCCGCACGGCGACCAGATCACCGTCGGCCAGGCCGCGGCCTACGGCAGCAGCACGGTCGACGTCATCGTCAAGGCCCACGACGACAAGTCGGCCCTGTCCGATGCCTCGAAACAAGTCCTGGAGGCGCTCAAGGACACCCCGCACGCCACCGACATCACCAGCGACCTGGCTGCCGACCAGCCGACGATCCAGGTGTCCGTGGACCGCCAGAAGGCAGCAGAGGCCGGGCTGACCGAAATGCAGGTCTCCGGCATGGTCGCTTCGGCGGCGAACCCGCAGGCGGTGGACAGCATCCGGATCGACGGCAAGGACCTCTCGGTCTATGTCGACGCCGGAACGTCCATTTCGACGATGAAGGACCTGCAGGACTTCACCGTGCCCAGCGCCACCGGCCCCCAGAAGCTCTCGGACCTCGCCCGGATCGAGCGCGTCAGTGTCCCCTCATCGGTCAGCCGCCAGGGTGGGGAGCTCGTGGCCACGGTTTCGCTCACCCCGGACGAGGGCGAGCTCGGCGGGGTGACCGCCGCGGTGCAGGACCAGCTCGACGGATTGGACCTTCCGGCCGGCGTCTCGGTCGAGCTCGGCGGCGTCAGCACGCAGCAGACCGACTCGTTCAAGCAGCTGGGCCTGGCCATGCTGGTGGCCATCGCGATCGTCTACCTGCTGATGGTGGCCGAGTTCCGCTCGCTGGTCCAGCCGCTGATCCTGCTGGTGTCCATCCCGTTCGCGGCCACCGGCGCAATCCTGCTGATGCTCGCCTCCGGCAAGCCGATGGGCGTGGCCTCGCTGATCGGCCTGCTCATGCTCATCGGCATCGTGGTCACCAACGCGATCGTCCTGATCGACCTGGTCAACCAATACCGCCGACAGGGCCAGAGCGTGCAGGAAGCGGTCGTCAACGGCGCCCGGCAACGCCTCCGTCCGATCCTCATGACCGCGCTGGCGACGATCTTCGCCCTGACCCCGATGGCCCTCGGCGTCACCGGATCCAGCGGGTTCATCTCCCAGGACCTGGCGATCGTGGTCATCGGCGGCCTGGTCTCCTCGACCGCCCTGACGCTGATCCTGGTCCCGGTGCTCTACCGGCTGGTGGAAGGCCGCCAGGAGAAGCGGGAACAGCGCAAGGCCGCCCGGGCCGGCGGGCACGGCGCGCACGCGGCGCCGGTCGAGGCCGACCTGCCGCCGCACACCGCGACGAACGCCTAGCCTCGTTCACCCGAGGGGCCGATCCGCTGCCGTGGACGGCCCCTCGCAGGGTCTCACTCACCGGCCCTACGCCGCCCAGGCTTCCGTGGAGGCAAAAGGCGATGACGCCCTCATTGCCGCGTGCCGGTTCCACTACTGACCCGTCACCGGGCCGCGCGTTCTGCCGCCTCTTCGGCCTCCGCAATGTGCCGGTCGGTCACCCAGATGAGCCCGACCAGCAGGGCCAGCGTCAGCACTGCCATGATGGCGAAGACGGCCCGCAGCCCCCATGCCTCGCCGATCACCCCGCCCAGCGCCGCCCCGATGGGCATGGTGCCCCAGGCGAGCAGCCGGTAGCCGCTGTTGACGCGGCCCAGCAGGCGGGCCGGGGTGATGCGCTGGCGCAACGTCACCGTGACGACGTTCCAGAAGGCAATCCCGATGCCGCCGAGCACGAAAACCGCTCCGACCGCCCAGACGTTCGAGGTCAGCGCCGGCGTGCCGACGAGCAGGGCACCGGTGCAGATGGCGATCAGCAGCGAGGCGGCCCGTCCCAGCCGTGCGACCGCCTGGCCGGCGAACAGCGACCCCGCCACGGCTCCGGCGGCGGTGGAGGCCAACAGCAACCCGTAACCGGCCCCGTCGAGATGGAGCACGGAGGTGGGGCCCACGGCGTAGAGCACGAAGACCGCGAAGGCGGCGCTGGTGGCCAGGTTGAAGATGCCGGTCATGGCCGCCAGTACGCGCAGGACGGGGTTGGACCACAGGAAGCGCAAGCCCTCGGCGATGTCCCCGCGCAGCGTGACCGGCGGCCCGGCGCGTTCGATGCGGAAGTTCCCGCGCACCATCCACAAGGCCCCGACGGCCACCAGCCAGAGCCCGGCCGGAGTCGCGAATGTCACTGCCGCCCCGGCCGCGGCCAGCAGCCCGCCCAACGGCGGGCCGATGAACTGGTTGGTGGTCAGCTCGGCAGCCTGCAGGCGGCCGTTGGCCCGGTCCAGGGCCGCGGCGGGGACCAGCTGCGGCAGGATGGATTGCGCCGAGGTGTCGTAGAGCGTCTCGGTGCTGCCGATGATGACCGCGGCGCCGTAGAGCCACCAGAGGTTTCCGGCGCCGGCGGCGAAGATCAGCCCGAGCGCCACCACGACGCCGCCGCGGACCAGGTTCGCCGAGAGCATGCTGCGCCGCCGGTCCCAGCGGTCCGCCAGCGCACCGGCCGGCAGGGAGAACAGCAGCCACGGCAGGCTCAGCGCCACCCCGAGCCCGGCGATCAGCGTCGGGGAATCGGTGAACCGCAAGGCCACCAACGGCAGGGCGACCTTCAGGACGCCGTCGGCGAGGTTGGACAACGCGGACGAGGACCACAACCAGGCATAGCTGCGCCCCAGGGGCATCACGCCGCTCCCCCGGGACACCGGCGTTACCTGGCGGCCACGAAGGCCCGCACGCAGGCCTCGATGTCCTCGGCCGAGTGGGCGGCGGAGAGCTGGACGCGGATGCGGGCTGCGTCGCGCGGGACCACCGGGTAGCTGAAGGCGGTGACGTAGACCCCGTGTTCGAGCATCGCGTCGGCGACCTGGGCGGCCTTCGCGGCGTCGCCGAACATCACCGGGATGATCGCGTGTTCGCCGTCGAGCAGTTCGAAGCCCTCCTCGGTCATCCGGCGGCGGAACAGGGCGGCGTTCTCGAACAACTTCGTGCGCAGCTCCCCGGATTCCACGACAAGTTCCAGGGCCTTGAGCGTCGCGGCGACGATGGCCGGGGCCAGGGAATTGGAGAACAGGTAGGGACGGGCCTTCTGGCGCAGCAGGGCCACGATCTCGGAACGGCCGGAGACGTAGCCGCCGGAGGCCCCGCCCAGGGCCTTGCCGAAGGTTCCGGTGTATATGTCGACCCGGTCCGAGACGCCGGCGTGCTCCGGGGTGCCGGCGCCGGTGGCGCCCATGAAGCCCACGGCATGGGAGTCATCGACCATGACCAGGGCGCCGAATTCGTCGGCCAGGTCGCAGATCGCCGCCAGCGGGGCGAGGTAGCCGTCCATGGAGAAGACCCCGTCGGTGACGATGATCGACCGGCGTGGCCCGGCGCCGTCGTTCATGTCCTTTGCGGCGGTGAGTTGGGTGCGCAGGTCCTCCATGTCCTGGTTGGCGTAGCGGAAGCGCTGGGCCTTGGACAGGCGGATGCCGTCGATGATGGAGGCGTGGTTCAGCGCGTCGGAGATGATCGCGTCCTCGGGGCCGAAGAGGGACTCGAAGACGCCGCCGTTGGCGTCGAAGCAGCTGGAGAACAGGATGGTGTCCTCGGTGCCCAGGAACGCCGAGACGCGCCGTTCGAGCTCGAGGTGCAGGTCCTGGGTGCCGCAGATGAAGCGCACCGAGGCCATGCCGAACCCGCGCTCGTCCAGGGCGGTCTTGGCGGCCTCGATCAGCCGCGGGTCATCGGCCAGGCCGAGGTAGTTGTTGGCGCAGAAGTTCAGCACGTCGCGGGCCGGGGCGCCCAGGGCACCGGCGGCGATGTGGCTGGACTGGGCGGAGTCGATGCGGCGTTCGTGCTTGAAGGTGCCCGCGTCGGTGATCGCCGCCAGGTCGGCGGTGAGCTGGTCCTTGAGGGTGGAGTACATGGATGCTGCCTTTCGGGACGGCGGGTTAGTGGAAGACGGTCCAGTCGAGCACGACCTTGCCGCCCTGTCCGGCGCGGGCGGCCTCGAAGCCGGCCTCCCACTCGGTGGCGGGCAGCCGGTCGGTGACGATGGAGGAGATCCGCTCGCGCAGCTGGGCGTTGGAGGCGAGCATGGCGGACATGGCGTACCAGGTCTCGTACATCTCGCGTCCGTAGATGCCCTTGAGCGTGAGCATGTGGGTGACGACCTTGCCCCAGTTGATGTCGATCGGCGTGCTGGGCAGCCCCAGCATGGCGATCTTGCCGCCGTGGTTCATGTTGTCGATCATCTCCGGCAGGGCGCTGGCGTGGCCTGACATTTCCAGGCCGATGTCGAACCCCTCGACCATGCCCATCTCCCGCTGGGCCTCGCGGATGCGCGATGCCGAGACGTCGATGGCCAGATCCACGCCCATGGTGCGGGCCAGCTCGAGGCGCGGTGCCGAGACGTCGGTGATGACGATCTTGCGGGCGCCGGCATGGCGGGCGACCTCGGCGGCCATCAGCCCGATGGGGCCGGCGCCGGTGATCAGCACGTCCTCGCCGACCAGTGGGTAGGCCAGGGCGGTGTGCACTGCATTGCCGAACGGGTCGAAGATCGCCCCGAGCTCCGGGGTGATGGTCTCGTCGCGGTGGACCCAGACGTTGGATTCGGGGATGACGACGTATTCGGCGAACGCCCCGTCGCGCTGGACGCCGACGGAGACGGTGTTGATGCACATCTGGCGCCGGCCCGCCCGGCAGTTGCGGCACATCCCGCAGACCACGTGGCCCTCGCCGGAGACGCGGTCGCCGACGGCGACGTGGGTGGCCAGCTCGCCGACCTCGACGACCTCGCCGTAGAACTCGTGCCCGGGGACCAGCGGCGCGTTGATCATGGCCTGCGCGGCGTCGTCGTACGCGAGGATGTGCAGGTCGGTGCCGCAGATGCCGGCGGTCATGACCCGGATCTTGACCTCGTGCGGGCCGGTGGCCGGTTCCGGGCGGTCGACGAGTTCGAGCCCGGCGTGCGGGCCGGATTTGTACAGGGCCTTCATGGGTTCCTCACTGTGCTGCGTGCGGGGCGTGGAGCACGCCGCCTGCCACCAGTGTGGCACCCCGGCCTGCGGAGAAATAGTTAAGAACATACGCGAGTATCTCAACGCACGATTTAGGATTGGCTAATGGAAGTACACCAGTTGCAGATCCTCCGCGAGCTCGGCGACCTCGGCAGCGTCCGGGCCGTCGCCGAGGCGATGTTCGTGACCCCCTCAGCGGTCTCCCAGCAACTGGCGCTGCT
The DNA here is from genome assembly GCF_041679245.1 of Arthrobacter sp. JSM 101049. Taxonomy (NCBI): domain Bacteria; kingdom Bacillati; phylum Actinomycetota; class Actinomycetes; order Micrococcales; family Micrococcaceae; genus Arthrobacter; species Arthrobacter sp. JSM 101049. The sequence goes on from NZ_JBGFFC010000001.1 coordinate 85,809, forward strand.
CCAACGCGGCGTGGACGTCCCGCTCACCCGCAAGGAGGGCAGGACCCTGGTGCTGACCGACGCCGGCCGGATCCTGGCCAACGCCGGTGCCGCGGTCATCGCCTCCATGGCCGATGCCCGGGCGGCCATCGGCAACTACCAGAACGACGCCGATGCACCGGTCACGCTCGCGGGCTTCCACTCGGTGGGGCAGTCCTTGTTCGCCCCGCTGCTGGCGCGGCTGAAGGAGGCCGGGGGCCCGCAGCCGTTGTTCTCCGACGAGGACGTCGCCCAGCACGACTTCCCGGCCCTGGCCTCGCGCTACGACCTGGTCCTGGCACACCGGATGGACCACACCCCACCCTGGCCCGAGCACCAGGTGGTGGTCCTGCCCCTGGCCCATGAGCCCCTGGACATTGCCGTCCCCGTGGGGCACCGGCTGGCCGGCCGGACCGCCGTCGAACCGGCGGACCTGGTCGGCGAGCGCTGGGTGGTCAGCCGCGAGGGCTACTCCCCGGCCGACATCCTCGCGGCCGTTGCCGCCGTATCCGGCGGTGCCCCGCAGATCATCCACCGGATCAACGACTACGCCACCGTGGCCACGCTCGTCTCCACCGGCAACGTCCTGGGGGTCATCCCCCGCTATACCGCCGGCGCATCGGTGGGGCACGGGGTCGTGCTGCTGCCCTTGGAGGGGATCGCCAACCGCCGGCGGATCGACCTACTGGCCCGGCCGGAATCGATGCGCCGGGCCTCGGTGCGCCGCGTGGCCGAGGCGTTGCGGGCGACCATGGCCGATCGCGCCACCGGGTAGGAGCCCTCGCCGCCGCGCCCACCGGATGACAGAATCGGTGCCATGCGCGAACTCGTGGTCCTAGGCACCGCCTCCCAGGTCCCCACGCGCCAGCGCAACCACAACGGGTACCTGCTGCTGTGGGACGGGCAGGGCCTGCTCTTCGACCCCGGCGAGGGGACGCAGCGGCAGATGCTCCTGGCCGGTGTCTCCGCCAGCAAGGTCACCCGGATCTGCCTCACGCACGTCCACGGCGACCACTGCTACGGGCTGCCCGGTGTGCTGTCCCGGATGGTGCTGGACGGCGTCCGGCATCCCGTCGATCTCCACTACCCGGCGTCCGGGGACGACGTGGTCCGGGCCCTGGTTTCGCTGGCCACCCCGGGCCTCGACCTGCGCCTGCTCCCCCACTCCGGCCCCGGCCCGGTTGCCCCCGGGCTCGTCGTGCACCCCCTGGACCACCGCATCGAGGCCTACGGCTACCGCCTGGACGAGCCCGACGGCAGGACGCTGCTGCCGGACCGGCTCGCCGCCGCGGGAATCTCGGGGCCGGATATCGGACGCCTGCAGCGCGACGGGAGCTTCGGCGGGACCGGCCTCGAGGAGGTCAGCATCCACCGGCCGGGCCAGGGCTTCGCGTTCGTGATGGACACGGCCCCGTGCCCGGGCGCCGGGGTGCTGGCCGAAGGTGCGGACCTGGTGGTTGCCGAATGCACGTTCAGCGACGACGATGCCGACCTCGCCGACCGCTACCGCCACCTCACAGCGGGGCAGGCAGGTGCCCTGGCCGGATCGGCGGGCGTGGGCGTGCTGGTCCTGGCCCACTTCTCGTCACGGTATGCGGACACCGGCGAGCTGGCCGCCCAGGCACGGGCCACGGCCGGGGATGCCGAGGTGGTCGCCGCAGAGGACCTGGACCGGATCCCGCTGCCTCGCCGCCGGCCCACCACGCGCCGGTGAACCCGGAGCCGGGCACGCAGCGGGCTCAGCCCTCGTCGGCGGCGGCCTTTCCGGCATCCTTCTCGGCGCGCAGTGCCTCCGAATCACTCTGCTCCTGCGCCTTCTCGCGGTGGATGGCCTCGGCCAGGATCTTCTCCATCTCCTTGGCCACCCCAGCAGCGGAGGCGGGGTTCTGGCCGGTCACCAGCCGCTCGTCGACGACGACCTTCTCCTCGAAGACGTCAGCGGAGACGTGGGTTGCGCCCTGCTCCTCGAGGCGGTCGGCCAGGTAGAAGGGGATGACCTTGTCCTTGCCCGCGGCGATTTCCTCGTCGTTGGTGAAGGCCGCGACCTTGCGCCCCTCGACCAGCCGAAGCCCGTTGGCCAGTTCCACGTCCAGCAGCCCCGCCGGCCCGTGGCAGACGGCTCCGACCACCCCGCCTGCGTCGTAAACGCCGGACACGAGGTCCTTCAGGCCCTTGCTGCCCGGGAAGTCCCACATGGTGCCGTGCCCGCCCACGAGGAAGACGGCGTCGTACTGGTCGGGATCGACCACCTCGACGCGGGCCGTGTTGTAGAGGCCGGCCCGCGTGGTCTCATCCTCGGTGAAGGCCACCTGGATCGGGTCGGAGGTGTCGACGGCATCCCGCGGGGGCTGTCCGCCCTGGATGGAGGCGAAGTCCACGAAATGGCCGGAATCCTTGAAGACCTTCCAGGGATGGGCGGCCTCGGCCACGTTGTAACCGGTTGCCTCGTCGGTGTCGCCCAGCGTGTCGACGCTGGTCAGGACCATCAGGATCTTCTTCATGAAGTACTCCTTTCCTCGGGGTTCCCACCCTAGGACAGGGATCCTGCCCTGCACAGGGCCGGCGCCGCGGCCACGCCCGGCGGCTCCGTGCAGCGGAGCGGATCAGGCCTCCGCGGCGAGTTCACCCAGGGCATGGATCCCGACGGGATGCAGCGGGTCCTCCGGCGGCATCGAGGCCATGAGCAACCCGTAGTGGACGGCCCAGCCCCTGGCCCGGAGCCACGTGTCGTCGTCGTACCGCAGTTCGGCGCGGAACACCTGGCGTCCGGCGGCGGTGAAGTGCAGCCAGGCCGCGGCCAGGTCGCTGGCCGGATCACCGGCGGTCAGATCGCCGAAATCGGCAACGGCGACCAGCTGGGCCGGCCCGGCACCGGGCGCGACGACAAGGTTGTGGGGATGCGGGTCCCCGTGGAGCCAGACCCGGGGGCCGCGGTGGAGCCGGGCGCGGGCCCCGGCTTCGAAGATCTCCCGCCACGGCCCCTCCAATGGCGGGGCCGTGGCGTGGAGGCGTTCGGCGAAGGCCTCGCCCCGGGTGGCCAGGGCGATCCCGCGCACGCGGTTGTGCGGCGCGTCGGCCGGCGCGGGGACGTGCAGCAGCCGCAGGAACCGCCCCAGGCTGGCCGCGTATCCATCCCGGTCCCGCGCCGAACGCCTGGCGGCGCTCTCGCCCTCGAACCACGGCACGACGGCCCAGTGGTAGGGGTAGCCGGAACCGGGACGGCCCCGCCGGATGGCCGCGGGGATGGGCAACGGGAGACGGGGCGCGAGGAAGGGAAGCCACCGCAGTTCGTTGAGCAGCAATTGGTGGGCGCTGGCCCGGCGCGGCAGGCGCACGGCGAGGTCGTCACCGAGGCGGTAGACGATGTTGTCCCACCCGTTGGCTGCACGGGCCAGGCGGCGGCCGGCCAGGTCGGTGTGTTGGTCGGCGAGCAGGGCATGGACCAGGGCGTCGGTCACATCCACGTCCTGGGCCGGGATGGTTCCGGCGGGATCCGGGGGCACGTTGCCGCTCATGAAACCACGGTACACATTCCGGCGGCGTCCCGGACGCGCCGCGGGGCGGGCCGATCGGATGATCTGCCCGCCCGCGGCGGTGTGGAAGCGCATGGCTTCCCGGTGTGACGGCGGCTCAGCCCTCGACGCCGAGCTTCTCCAGCACGATCTCGCGCACCCGGCCGGCGTCGGCCTGGCCGCGGGTGGCCTTCATGACCGGGCCGATGAGGGCACCAATGGCCTGGACCTTGCCGTCCTTGATCTTCGCGACCACGTCGGGCATGGCGGCCATCGCCTCGTCGATCGCGGCACCAAGCGCGGAATCGTCGTTGACGACGGCCAGGGAGCGCTTCTCGACGATCTCGGTCGGCGTCCCCTCCCCCGCGACGACGTACTCGAGGACCTGTCGGGCGATCTTGTCGTTGATCTTCTTGGCTTCGATCAGCGAGTTCAGTTCGATGATCGTCGCCGGGGTGACGCCCAGGTCGAGGGGTTCGACGTCGGCGTTCTTGGCCAGGCGGGAAATCTCGCCCATCCACCACTTGCGGGCCACCGCCGGGCTGGCACCTGCGGCGATGGTCTCCTCGATGGCGTCCAGGAAGCCGGCGTTCACGACGTCACGGAATTCGGCGTCGGCGTAGCCCCAGTCGGCCTGCAGGCGCTTGCGGCGCTCGGCGGGCGGCTCGGGCAGCTGGGCGCGCAGTTCCTCGATCCATTCCTTCGTCGTCACGATCGGCACCAGGTCCGGCTCCGGGAAGTAGCGGTAGTCGTCGGCGTCGGACTTGGGGCGGCCGGAGGTCGTGGTCCGGGTGTCCTCGTGCCAGTGGCGGGTCTCCTGCACGATCTTTTCGCCGGAGTCCAGGACTGCAGCGTGGCGTTCGATCTCGAAGCGGACAGCGTGTTCAACGGCGCGCAGCGAGTTCACGTTCTTGGTTTCGGTGCGGGTGCCCAGCGTCGTCGTGCCCTTGGGCATGAGCGAGACGTTGGCGTCGCAGCGGACGTTGCCGCGTTCCATCTTGGCGTCGGAGACGTCGAGGTTCTTCACGATCTCGCGGATGGCCGCCACGTAGGCCTTGGCCAGTTCGGGGGCGCGCTTGCCGGCGCCGAGGATCGGCTTGGTGACGATCTCCACCAGCGGGACACCGGCCCGGTTGTAGTCCACCAGCGAGAAATCGGCGCCCTGGATGCGGCCGGAGGTGCCCATGTGGGTCAGCTTGCCGGCGTCCTCCTCCATGTGGGCGCGTTCGATCTCCACCCGAAAGACCTCCCCGTCGGAGAGTTCGATGTCCAGGTAGCCGTCGAACGCGATGGGCTCGTCGTACTGCGAGGTCTGGAAGTTCTTCGGGGTGTCCGGGTAGAAGTAGTTTTTCCGGGCGAAGCGGCAGTATTCGGCAATCTGGCAGTTCAGCGCCAGGCCGATCTTGATCGAGTACTCCACGGCCTTCTTGTTCACCACCGGCAGCACGCCGGGCAGGCCGAGGTCCACGGGGGTGACGTTGGTGTTCGGGACGTCGCCGAAGGCGTTCGGGGCGTCGGAGAACATCTTGGTCGCGGTGTTCAGCTCGACGTGGACCTCGAACCCGAGGGCCGGGTCGTAGCGGTCCAGGGCTTCATCGAAGTCGACGAGTTCTTCCGTTGCGTGGGCCATCTCAGGCGACACCTTCCTTGGACGATTCGGCCAGCTCGGGGGCCTGGTTGATCAGCGGTCCGCCCCAGCGGTCCTCCAGCAGCTTCTCCAGTGCGGCACCGGCCCGGTAGAGGCGGGCGTCCTCGTGGGCGGGGGCCAGGAACTGGATGCCGACCGGCAGGTCCTCTGAGAGCCCGCCGGGGACGGTGATGCCGGGGATGCCGGCCAGGTTGGCCGGGATCGTGGCGACGTCGTTGAGGTACATGGCCAGCGGGTCGTCCAGCTTCGAGCCGAGTTCGAAGGCCACGACCGGGGAGGTCGGGGAGACGAGCACGTCGGCCTGGGCGAACGCGGCCTCGAAGTCGCGCTGGATCAGGGTGCGGACCTTCTGGGCCGAGCCGTAGTAGGCGTCGTAGTAGCCGGCGGACAGGGCGTAGGTGCCCAGGATGATGCGGCGCTTGACCTCGTCGCCGAATCCGGCGGCGCGGGTGGCGCCCATGACGCGTTCGATGGTCATCGGGCCCTCGGCCGGCAGCACGCGGTTGCCGTAGCGCACGCCGTCGAACTTGGCCAGGTTCGAGGAGACCTCGGAGGGCATGATGAGGTAGTAGGCGCCCAGGGCGTACTCGAAGTTCGGGCAGGAGACCTCGACGATCTCGGCCCCGGCGCTGCGCAGCAGCTGAAGGGATTCGTCGAAGCGCTCCTGGACACCGGCGTCGTACCCCTCGCCCTGCAGTTCGCGGATCACGCCGACCCTGACACCGGTGAGGTCCCCGGAGGCGCCCTGTTCGGCGGCAGCGGCGAGCTCGGGCACCGGCTGGTCGATGGAGGTGGAGTCCTTCGGGTCGTGTCCACCGATGAGTTCGTGCAGCAGTGCGGAATCGCGCACCGTGCGGGTGACCGGGCCGATCTGGTCCAGTGAGGAGGCCATGGCGATGGCGCCGTAGCGCGAGACGCCGCCGTAGGTGGGCTTCACGCCGACCGTGCCGGTGACGGCGCCGGGCTGGCGGATGGAGCCGCCGGTATCGGTACCCAGGGCCAGCGGGGCCTCGAAGGCTGCGACGGCCGCAGCGGAACCGCCGCCGGAACCGCCGGGGATCCGGTCCAGGTCCCAGGGGTTGCGGGTGCCGCCGAACGCGGAATGCTCGGTGGAGGAGCCCATGGCGAATTCGTCGAGGTTGGTCTTGCCGAGCATCGGCAGCTTGGCCGCGCGGATCTTCTCGATCACGGTGGCGTCGTAGGGGCTCATCCAGCCCTCGAGGAACTTGGAGCCGGCCGTGGTGGGCTGGCCCTTGGTGACGATGAGGTCCTTGATGGCGATCGGCACGCCGGCCAGCGGGTGCAGGGCCGCGGCCTCGGCACCGCCGGCGGCGCGGATGGAGTCGACCTCGGCGGCGACGGCGAGCGCCTCGTCGGCGTTCAGGTGCAGGAAGGCGTGGACGCCGCGGTCCCCGCCGTCGACGGCGGCGATGCGGTCCAGGTGGGCCTGTACGGCCTGGGTGGAGGTGACGGAGCCGTCACGCAACTTGGCGGCCAGGTCGGCCGCGGAGAGCCTGATGATCTCGTTCATGTCCTACTCCCCTTCCAGGATGGCCGGAACCTTGAAGCGGCCGTCTTCGGCGTCGGGCGCGTTCTGCAGCGCCTCGTCCTGGGTCAGGGTCTGCCCGACCACGTCCTCGCGCATCACGTTGACCAGCGGCAGCGGGTGGCTGGTGGCCGGGATGTCGTCGCCGGCGGCCTCGCTCACGGACTTGATCGCGTCGACGATGACACCGAGTTCGCCGGTCATTTTCTCCAGCTCGGTCTCGCTCATCTCCAGGTGGGCCAGTTGCGCCAGATGGGCAACGTCCTCACGACTGATGGCAGGCATGTATCTCCCCGAATTCATGGGCGGTGGGTTTTCCCCACCAGTCTAGTTCAGGACCGGAAGGCGATCCCCCTCCGGGCGGCCGCCGCTCAGAGGGGCAGGACGTAGACCTTGAGCAGGATGTCGGTGTCGGGCACGAACCAGTCCCGTTCGACAACGTTGTGGAAGCCGAGGTGGGCGTAGAGGGCCTGGGCGGCCATCCAGTTGCTGCCGGTGGTCAGCGAGATGGTGTCCACCCCGTCCATGTCGCGTCCGCGCCGGATGATCTCCTGCATCATCGCCCGTCCGGCGCCGGAACGTTGGACGGCAGGGTCCACGACCAGCATGCGGAATTCGAGCTCGTTCTCCAGGGCGATGTCGGCATACGGGTTTCCGGCCCGCACCAACGTCACCGCGCCGATGACGGACCCGCCGCGTTCGGCCACCAGGATTTCCGCTGCGGCGTGCCGTTCGGCGACCTGCTGGACGACCTTCAGGTAGGGGTGGTCGGGGTCCTCGAAGTGACCGGCCGACAGGTACGAGTCGACGGTGATCCGGGCGATCTCGGGGTAGTCGGTGGCGATTGCCGGGCGGATGGTGATCGGGGACGGCGGGTTCACAGGCGAGGAATTCATCGTCATCCATTTTGCCACCGCCGGAGCCGCCCGCCCGACCGGCCCCCGACGGGGAGGCGGATGTGGCAGCACCTCGAAGAAAAATGTGATCCATGTCTTGTTTCTTGATTGTTAGTACTCTTTACTAACATTCATGACGACCACCCCCCAGCGTCGACGCCACCTGCCGATGGAAAACGCCGCCCTCCCTTCCCACGGGCGCGAGCACAACCTGTCGCTGGTGCTCCAGGCCCTGCATTCCGCAGGCCCGATGAGCCGTGCGGACGTGTCCCGCGCACTGGGGCTGACCCGGGTCACGGTGTCCGACCTGGTGGCCGAACTGATCAACCGCACCCACGTCGTCGAATTGGGCCAAACGGAGGCCGTTCGCCCTGGCAAACGCGCCACGCTGGTGGACGTGAACCGCCACGGCTTGCAGATCCTCGGCATGGACCTGGCCGAAGACTCGATCCTGCGCGCAGCGATCCTGGACCTCGATGGCAACATCATGGCCCGTACCGAGCGTCGGCTCGTGCACGAAACCGGCGATGAAATCCTCGCCCTCGTCCTGGAGATGGCCCGTGGCGCCATAGAACTGGCGACAGCGCCACTGCTGGGCATCGGCGTGGGGACCCCGGGCGTCGTCAACCCGGATGGGGTCGTGCTCACGGCACCCAACCTCGGCTGGACAGACGTCCCGCTGCGCACACTCCTGGAATCCGAAACCGGTCTGCCCACGCTGGTCTCGAACGACGCCGATGCCGCCGTACACGCCGACTACACCTTTGGAGCAGGCTGCGCGGACATGATCCTGGTGAAGGTCGGCCGTGGCGTGGGCTCCGGCCTGATCGTCGGAGGACAACGAATTCGCGGCGTCCACAGCGCAGCCGGGGAAATCGGGCACGTCACCGTGGGAACCGACGGTGGCACACAGTGCAGCTGCGGCCGGGACGGATGCCTCGAAACCTGGCTCTCGGTCCCCTCGCTCAAACGCGGGCTGGAGGCGGCCGCGTCGGATGCCGACCCCGTGGCGGCAGCTGCCGAGGTCCTGCGCACGGCCGGGGAACGGCTCGCGATCGCCTTGGCACCGGTGGTCGGTGCCCTCGATCTGGCCGACATCGTGCTGTGCGGCCCCTCCGACCTGCTGGGCGGCGACCTGCTCGCCAGTGCAGAGCAAACGCTCCGGGAGCGCCTGCTCCCCCAGCAGCCCCCACTGGTCACCGTCCGCTTGGCTTCCGCCCCCGAGGACATCGTCCTGCTCGGCACAGCCGTCCTGGTTCTCTGGAACTGTTTGGGGGTGGCCTGACCTCTTGATCCGCGCGTGACCTGACGGAGCAGCGACCGATTGCCCCGAAGAACAAACCTAAGGAACAGCAATGAAAAAGCTCATGGGCCTCGCGGCGCTGACCGCCGCGGCACTGGCGCTCTCGGGATGCGCCGGATCAACGAATTCCGCAGCGCCATCGCCGGCGGGTTCTTCGACCTCGACAGCCGACAATGCCGGCAAATCCATCACGCTCTGGCTCGCCGGAGGCGACACCCCGGACGACTTGCGCAGCTACCTGAAGAAGGAATTCGCGGCCGAGACCGGGGCCACCCTGAAGATCGAGGAGCAGGGCTGGGGCGACCTGGTCACGAAGATGACCACGGCCTTGCCCGATGCCAGCAACACCCCCGATGTCGTCGAGATGGGCAATACCCAGTCGCCCACTTTCACCAACGTGGGCGCCTTCCTGGACCTGTCCGACATGTACGACGAGCTCGGCGGCGATTCGTTGATCCCCTCGTTCGTCGAGGCCGGCTCGGTGGATGGGAAGAAGTTCACCCTGCCCTACTACTCCGGGTCGCGTTACATGTTCGTTCGGAAGGACCTCTGGAAAGAGGCCGGTGTCGAGCAGCCGGGCACCCTGGAAGAGTTCAACACTGCGGTGAAGGACATCACCGCGGCGAACCCCCGCGACATCAAGAACTTCTCGGGCTTCTTCATCGGCGGCCAGGATTGGCGCAATGGCATCTCCTGGATCTTCGCCAACGGCGGGGAGCTGGCCAAGAAGGTCGACGGCCAATGGCAGTCGACGCTCTCCGATCCCAACACGCTCAAGGGCCTCGAACAGCTCCAGGACCTGTACCGCAACGCCTCCAAGGCCCCAGCCGATGCCAAGGACGTCACGCCGTGGCTGTACATCAACGACGCCGATGAGATCCTCGACGACGCCGGAAAGCCCACCGGCAAGACATCGCTTGCCGCGGCAACGATCATGGCGCCCGGGTGGGCCCACTGGTCCATCGGCGACCTGGAAAAGGGCGACGACGGCAAGAACGTCCGTGCGTGGAACGAGAAGAAGTTCGACACCTTCGTCCTTCCCGGCAACGACGGCCAGCCGGCACCGGTCCTGGCGGGCGGTTCGAACATCGGCATCTCGGCAAAGTCCCAGGAGCCCGAGCTCGCGAAGGACCTGATGCGCATCATCTTCTCCGCGGAGTACCAGAAGATGCTCGGCAAGGCCGGGCTGGGCCCGGCCAACAGCGACTACAACTCCTCACTGGGCGACGACCAGTTCGCCCAGGCGGCCATCGCCTCGGCGTCGAACTCGAAGTTGACACCGGCGGCACCCGGATGGGCCGCGGTGGAATCCTCGCAGATCCTCGAGGAGTTCTTCGGCAAGATCCGCGACTCCTCCGACCTCGCGGCCCTGGCCGCGGAGTACGACGCGAAGATCACGCCGAAACTGAACATGAAGTAGCCGTGTGTGGTGTCCCGGTCCCCTGGGGCCGGGACACCACCGCTGTCCGCTCGTGCGCCGCGATGAAAGGCCGACATGTCGTCCAGAACCCAGGCACCACCGAAGTCCGCGGCCCCGCGGGGTCCGGCAGCCACCCCGGATGTACCGAAGGCACCAGGACCCGGGGTCCGCTCCGGAACCGCTCCTGCTGGAACACGACCGCACCGGCGCCGCGGCATCCTTCCGCAGCTGCTGATACTGCCCGCAGTGGCGGTCCTGGTCGGTGCGCTGGGCTACCCCATCGCCTGGCAGGTGGCCACCAGCTTCCAGGAGTTCGGACTCAAGCAACAATTCGGGCAGCCTCCGGAATTCGTCGGGTTGGCCAACTACGTGGCTATCTTCGCGAACCCGACCCTGTGGGCGGTTCTGGCTCGTTCGCTGCTGTTCTGCCTGGTCTGTGCTTTCGCCACGGTGGCGACCGGCGGTTTGCTGGCACTGCTGATGAAACGCGTGGGGACCGTGGCCCGGCTGGTCCTCCAGGTCTCCATGCTCCTTGCCTGGGCCATGCCGCTCGTGGCGGCGATGACCGTGTGGGTGTGGCTCGTCGACTGGCGCCGAGGCGTCCTGAACTGGTTGCTGACCCGGCTGGGTGTCGATGCCACGGGACACAATTGGCTGGCGGAACCGGTCACGTTCTTCGCCATCGGCGCCATCATCGTGGTGTGGATGAGCGTCCCCTTCGTCGCCCTGAGCCTCTATGCCGGACTGTCCCAAATCCCAGAGGAAGTCCTCGAGGCGGCGGCCATGGATGGTGCCGCCGGCCTCCAACGGGTCAGGCACATCATCCTGCCGCTGATTGCGCCGGTGTTGTCCATCGTGTTGTTGTTGCAACTCATCTGGGATCTGCGGGTCTTCACGCAGATCAAGCTCCTGCAAGACGCCGGAGGCGTGGCCAACGAAACCCACCTGCTCGGCACCTACATCTACCAGCTCGGCGTCGGTGCCGGCGACTTCGGCACCGCCAGCGCGGTCTCGATCGTCATGCTGCTGATCACGGTGGCCGTCAGCTGGTACTACGTTCGGTCCCTGATGAAGGAGGAAGACGCATGAGGTCCGCCCGCATCTCCACATCGCTGTTCTCCCTGCTGGCCATCGTGATCGCCCTGCTGTGGGCCTTCCCGGTCTACTGGATGCTGAACTCGTCGCTGCTGCCCAACGTGGTGCTGCAAAGCACCACACCCACCTTCCTGCCCTTCGGCGGCTCGTTCGACAACTTCGCGGCGGTCTTCGCCACGGGCGGCTTCCTCCCCGCCTTGGGGGTCTCGTTGACGGTGACCTTGGCGACGGTCGCGGCCACCCTCGTCATCGCCTTCCTCGGGGCACTGGCGATCAGCCGGTTCCGTTTCCGCGGCCGACGCTCGTTCATCCTCGCCTTGTTGCTGATCCAGATGCTCCCCGCCGAGGGACTGTTCATCGCCCAGTACAAGATGATGTCCTCGGTGGGGCTGTTGAACAACGTCGTGGGCCTGACCATCCTCTACACCGCCGCCGTCGTCCCGTTCACCGTATGGATGCTGCGGGGATTCGTCGCCGGGATCCCGGTGGAGCTGGAGGAGGCGGCCATGGTCGACGGTCTCAGCCGCACCCAGGCGTTCCTGCGCATCACGTTCCCGCTGCTGGCACCGGGTCTGGTCGCATCCGGTGTCTACGCATTCCTGCAGGCATGGAACGAGTTCACCGTCGCCCTCGTGGTAATGACCGAAGACCAGGCCCAGACCCTTCCGCTCTGGTTGCGCGGCTTCGTCCAAGCCAGTGCCAGTCGTGAAACCGACTGGGGCATGGTCATGGCCGCCTCCACCCTGGTAGCCGTCCCCGTGATCGTCTTCTTCCTGGTCGTCCAGGGACGCATGAGCAGCGGACTCGTCGGCGGGGCGGTCAAGGGATGAGCACTGCCAGGCCCAGTCCCAGCCTCAGACGGCGGGCCGCAGGAACGCTCCTGCCCGGATTCAGCGGCACGACGATCCCGGCCTGGGTCCTGCAGGCCTACGATGACGGACTCGCAGGCCTCTGCCTCTACGGAGACAATGTGGCCTCCCCTGCCCAACTGCGGCAGCTCTGCGCGCAGTTGCGCGCCCATGCCCCGCACGCACTGCTGGCCGTGGACGAGGAAGGCGGCGACGTGACCCGCCTGCACTATCCCACCGGCTCCGACGAGCCGGGCAACGCAGTGCTCGGCCGGCTCGACGACACTGCGCTCACGCGCGCCAGCGCTGCTGCCATCGGGGCCGAGCTGGCCTCCTGCGGCATCAACCTGAACCTGGCTCCGGTGGCCGATGTGAACTCGGCACCGGATAACCCGGTGATCGGCGTGCGCAGCTTCGGTGGCGACCCCGCTCTCGTGGCGCGGCACTGCGCGGCGTGGGTCGCCGGACTCGAGTCAACCGGCGTGGCATCGTGCACCAAGCACTTCCCCGGTCACGGGGACACCACTGTCGACTCACACCTCGGTTTGCCACGGGTGGACGCCACGGCCCAGGTCCTCCACCGACGGGAGTTGGCGCCCTTCAACGCCATCGCCAGGGCCTGCGGTGCCGCGATCATGACCAGCCACATCATCGTCGAGGCTCTCGATCCCCACCACCCGGCCACCTTTTCCCCCACCATCCTGCAAGGCGTGCTCCGCACGCGGATGGGCTACCAGGGGACCATCATCACCGACGCCCTCGACATGGCCGGCGCATCCGCCGAAATAGGGATCCCCGAAGCCGCCGTCCGAGCCCTGGAGGCGGGCGCCGACCTGTTGTGCCTGGGCTCCGGGACGACCGCCGGACTCTACCAGGCCTGCCTTGAGGCCATCGTCCACGCGGTCGAATCCGAACGGATCCCGGAGACGAGGCTGGACGATGCGGCACAGCGCTGCGCCCGGCTGGCGCGTCGCTTCCCCGCGACGATCCCGGCCCCCAATGCTACGAGCAGGACGTGCGCCAGCGCTCCCGACCCCATGGTTGAAGGACTCGCCGATGCCTTCGAGATCGGTGCAGCGGCCACAGCCTGGCTGGCCCTTCCGGTTCCGGCAGCGATCATCCAAGTCGACACCGAAGCGAACATGGCAGTAGGACACGTCCCGTGGGGACCTGCTGCGGCCCACGCCACCACCGCGGAGCCGGACATTCCCCAGGGCGCGAAGGTCGCCGTCGTGGCCCGCGGCCTGCAGCCCGGGCATCCGGCACACGGCGTCCTCCAACGCCTCCGTGACACCGGGCATTCCGCCATCCTCGTCGAATGCGGCTGGCCCAGGGCAGCTGCGGACATCGTCACCTTCGGCGGCTCGCGGGCCGTAGGCACCGCGTTGGCACAGCTGCTGCATGCGAGCCCGTCGGCACCGGCCCCAGCAGCGCGGAAGCGTGTCAGGCCATGAAGTTGGGAGTGGACATCGGCGGAACCAAGACGGCGGCCGTCATCCTGCAGGACGACGGAGAGGTCGCCGTCCTGCGCACGGCACCCTCAGGCCATGGCCCGGATCGCGTGATCGAGGTGGCCGTCCGCCTGGCTCGTGAAGCGATGGCGGCCGCGGGGTCAGGCGCAACCCCCTCCTCCATTGGAGCCTGCATGCCGGGCCTCGTGGACCGGCAGACCGGACGTGTGCGGCACGCTGTGAACCTGGGAGTCGACCACATCGACCTCGCCGCCCGCCTCGGTGGCGCATTGGGCCGTCCCGTCTGCGTCGATAATGACGTCAAGGCGGCGGCCTTGGGCACCCACCACTGGTTGGCGCGTGAAGGCATCGCACCCCGGGGCAATGGCGGGACCGGCCCGCAGCCCCGTCACTCCCTCGCCTACCTCAACCTCGGCACCGGGCTGGCCGCCGCATTGGTTCGCGACGGCGAGGTCCTGCGCGGCCCGGACGGTTCACTCGGGGAAATCGGCCACCTGCCCATGGGCGGCGAAGCGCGGTGCGGTTGTGGCCAATGGGGATGCCTGGAAACGCTCGTGTCCGGGTCGGCACTGGAGCGCATATGGCCTTCGGCCGGTCCAGTGCGCGGGGACCCATTTGAAGCAGCCAAGGAGGGGGATCGGGCCGCTGCGGCTGCCTGCGCCCAACTGTGCTCCGGGTTGTTCCTGGCCGTCCAGATGCTGGCCCTGACCACCGGAGCCGATCGGATCGTGGTCGGAGGCGGCTTGACAGGCTTGGGCGCCCGCCTCCAGTCCGGCTTGCTCGACGAAATGAAGCGCCGTGAACAGGCCTCCGGCTTCGTGGCTTCCTTGCACTTGGCGTCACGTGTCGAGCTGTTGGCCCCCAACATCCCCGTCGGGGCAATGGGCGCGGCATTGCTCCGGCCCCCATCCCTTCCGGTTCCAGCACGGCCACCACACGCCTCGGAGGTCCCGGCATGAACGGCAGCGGATCGGACGTGGGATCCGGGGTCCGGGCCCGGACACGGAAGACCCGGACATGCAGGTCCTGATCGCTGCATCGGCGGCCGAAACCGCTGGCCTCGCAGCCGCCGCGGTCATCTCCGGATGGCCCCGCTGGCCCGGAGACGGGCCTGCCATGAAGCGTGCGCCGGTCCTCGGCTTGGCGACGGGTTCGTCTCCGCTGGGGCTGTACGCGGCGCTGGGACGCGCGGTGGCCCGTTCCGACGTCGATTTCAGCACAGCGCTGGGGTTTGCCCTCGATGAATACGTCGGCTTGCCGGCCAACCACCCCCAGTCCTACCGCAACGTTCTGGAGCGCGAGGTCTGCCGGGTCATCGGGCTCCCCGTGGAACGCCTGCACGTCCCCGATGCAAGCACGGGTTCCGCAGCGGATCTGCGCCTCAGGGCAGCAGCCTACGAACAGCAGATCTCCGATGCCGGCGGGATCGACGTGCAGATCCTCGGGATTGGCGCCAACGGGCATCTGGGCTTCAACGAGCCCGGCTCGGCCCTGGCCTCGCGGACACGTGTCAAGCGCCTGGCCGCCCGGACGCGCGAGGACAATGCCCGCTTCTTCCCCGGGGCGGCGTCGGTGCCGACACATTGTCTCACCCAGGGGCTGGGTACCATCGCCCGGGCCCACCGGCTGGTGCTCGTGGCCAATGGCCCCGGCAAGGCCGCCGCCGTGGCGGCCGCATTGGAGGGACCGCTGAGCGGCTCCTGCCCGGCATCGATTCTGCAGTGGCATCCCGACGCCGTCGTCGTCCTCGACGCCGCGGCGGCAGCGGGGCTGCGCAACCGCGCCTACTACGACGACGCTGCCGCCGGGTTGGGCATGTCGTGAGACCCTGCCCGCAGGTCATGGACGCCGCCGCAGATCGATCCGTCACCTAGGATCGGGTGGTGCTCAGCTCCATCCTGATCTTCCTGGCCTTCGGCGTGCTGACCGGCTTGACGACCGTCCTGTTCGGGTTCGGCGGTGGCTTCGTGATCGTCCCGGTCGTCTATGCACTGGCCCTCGCCTCCGG
Organism: Arthrobacter sp. JSM 101049; assembly: GCF_041679245.1. Taxonomy (NCBI): domain Bacteria; kingdom Bacillati; phylum Actinomycetota; class Actinomycetes; order Micrococcales; family Micrococcaceae; genus Arthrobacter; species Arthrobacter sp. JSM 101049. The sequence goes on from NZ_JBGFFC010000001.1 coordinate 101,575, forward strand.
CTCCGGGCAGGACGCCATGCTGGTGGCGGTCGCGACGTCGACGGCGGTCATGATCGTCAACTCGCTATCCGCCTCCTTGGCGCATTGGAGATCCGGCAGGCTGCGCACGGATCTGCTCTTCCCGCTGGCCGCCTACATCGGAGTCGGCGCCCTGGGCGGTGCATTGCTGGCCACGCGGGTGCCGGATGCGGTGTTGCACTTGCTGTTCATCGCCTACCTGGCCATTACGATCGTGGATTCGCTGCTGCGGCGCGGATTCATCTCCCGCTCCCCCGGTACCGTGGAACGGCGGCTCGGCCCGGTGGCCACGAGTGCCGGCGGGCTCGGAATCGGTGCCGTGGCCAGCTTCCTGGGCGTGGGAGGCAGCATCATGACGGTGCCGTTGCTGCGCCGGCTGGGGCTGCCCATGGCCACCTCGGCCGCGATGGCGAACCCGTTGTCCGTTCCCGTCTCGGTGGTCGGGGCAGCCGTGTATGCCCTCGCACTGCCCATGGGAACCGGATCGTTGGCCACCGGCCGGCTCGGCTACATCGACCTGCTCGCGATGGCCGGGCTGCTGGCCGGCTCGCTGCCCACCATCGCCGTCGCCAAGCGCCTGGTGGGCAGGATGCCCGACCGCATCCATGCCATCGCGTTCATCGCCCTGCTCGTGGTGGTGCTCGCCTCGATGCTGTTGATCCGTCCGGCCTGAGGAGGCGTCAGCCGACCGGCGGCGCGGGCAACCGGGTGAAGTCCACGTAGCCGGCCGCTTGCCAGCCCGGATCGCCGTCTGGGCGGAGCACCGGGCAGCCGGCCTCCTCGGCGATAAGCGCCCCGGCGGACCAGTCGTGCTCGCCGGTGCCGAATTCGGCGTAGGCGTCCAGCGTGCCATCAGCGACCATGCACAGATCCAGGGCAGCCGAGCCTATCCGCCGCATGTTGGCGAAGCCGGGCATCAGCCCGGCCAGCGCCTGGACCTGGAAGTCGCGGCGCTCGGCGTCGTAGCCGAACCCCGTGGACACCAGGGCCCCTGCCGCCCCGGATACGGGCCCGGAAAGCCGGCGTGCCCCGGCGTCGTCCCCGGTATCGGTGCCGCCGAGCCAGGCACCGGCACCGCGGGAAGCCCACCAGGTGCTGGCCAGGGCTGGGGCCTGCACGACGCCGGCGAGCCAGACCTGCCCGCCAGTGCCCTCCGGTGCAGGCCCGGCGACGGCGACGGAGGTGGCGTAGTAGAGGATGCCGCGCACGAAATTGGCGGTGCCGTCCAGCGGGTCGATCGACCAGCGGTACGGGCTGGCGTCGGCCGGTGTGGTGCTCCCGTATTCCTCGCCCGTGATCGCGTCGCGCGGGCGCTCGGCGGTAATGACCTCGCGGACGGCCTGCTCGGCCCGGCGGTCGTAGTCGGTGACCCAGTCCCCGGCGGCGGATTTGGTGTCGGCCTCGATGTGGACGCCGTGGCGGGCAGCCAGCACCGCGGCTCCGGCGGCTGCGGCGCGGCGGGCCGTGGCCAGCAGCTCGTCGACCAGGTCGGGGGTCGTTTCGGGCGCCTGGTTCATGCGGTGTCTCCATCGGTGGTGGTGGATTCGTCGTCCGTGGATTCGTCGGCGGCGGGCGCGGGTCCGTTCTCCAGCAGGGCGCGGAAGCCGTCCTCGTCCAGGACCGGGACGCCGAGGGATTGGGCCTTGTCCAGCTTTGATCCCGCGGCTTCACCCGCGACCACGTAGCTGGTCTTCTTGGACACGGAGCCGGACGCCTTGCCTCCGCGGGTGATGATGGCCTCCTTGGCCTCGTCGCGGCTGAAGCCCTCCAGCGAGCCGGTGACCACGATGGTCAGACCCTCGAGCGTGCGTTCGGTCTGGCCGTGGGATTCGTCCTCCATGCGCACGCCTTCGGCGGCCCAGGCGTCGAGGATTCCGCGGTGCCAGTCCACGGCGAACCATTCGATGAGCGCCTCGGCGATGATGGGACCGACGCCGTCGACATCGGCGAGTTTCTCCACGGCGTCCTCGGCGGTGACGGCCTTCTGGATGGCGGGTATGGACCCGTAGTGGGTGGCCAGCGCGCGCGAGGCCGTCGGTCCGACGTGGCGGATGGACAGGGCCACCAGGACCCGCCACAGCGGCTGGGTCTTGGCCTTCTCCAGCTCGTCGAAGAGCTTCTTGGTGTTGGAGGTCGGCGCCGAGGGCTTCTTCTCGCTGCCCTTGCTCCAGAAGTACGGGACCAGCTCGAAGGTGCCGGTGGCGACTCCCTTTTTGCGGATTTCGCGCCAGACCTTCACCTCGGCCAGGGCCGCGCGCAAGGTGTCGTCGGAGTGGCCGGTGGCCAGGTCGAAGACCTGCGCCTCGTTGGTGATCGGTCCGGGCCCGGAGGGCCGGGCGATGCCCTCGTGCTCCGCCGGGTCGGGGCCGGGACCCACGGTCAGCGCCAGTGCCGCCTCCTCACCCAGCGCCTCGACGTCGAACGCACCGCGCCCGCCTAGGTGCGCGATACGTTCCGTGAGTTGGGCGGGGCAGGATTGCGCGTTTGGGCAGCGGATGTCGACGTCGCCCTCCTTGGCCGGGGCCAGGGCCGTCCCGCAGGAGGGGCAGTGGGTGGGCATGACGAACTCGTGCAGCTCGTCCTCGCGGCCCTCCCGTAGCGGCAGCACCGGCCCGACGATCTCGGGGATGACGTCGCCGGCCTTGCGCAGGATCACGGTGTCGCCGATGAGCACCCCCTTGGCCTTGACCACGTCCTGGTTGTGCAGGGTGGCCATCTCCACGGTGGAGCCGGCGACCTTGACCGGCTCCATCACGCCGTACGGGGTGACGCGTCCGGTGCGCCCGACGTTGACGCGGATGTCCAGCAGCCTGGTGTGGACCTCCTCGGGCGGGTACTTGTAGGCCACCGACCACCGGGGAACCCGGGAGGTGTAGCCCAGGGCCCGCTGGATGGCGAAGGAGTCGGCCTTGACGACGATCCCGTCGATCTCGTGGACCAGCGAGTGCCGGTCGGCGCCGTACTTTTCGATGTAGGCCAGCACCTCGTCGATGGATTCCACCACCTGCGAGTACGGGGTGACCGGCAGGCCCCAGGCCTTGAGCAGCTCGTAGGTCTCCGATTGGGAGGCCGCGTCCAGGCCTTCGCGCACGCCGAAGCCGTGCACGTACATCCCGAGCGGGCGCTTGGCCGTCTCGGCCGGATCCTTCTGCCGCAGCGATCCGGCGGCGGCATTGCGCGGGTTGGCCAGCTCGGGCTTGCCGGCCTCGAGCAGGGCCTCGTTGAATTCGCGGAACTTCTGGGAAGGGAAGAAGATCTCGCCACGGACCTCGACCTCGGTGGGCCAGTTGTCCCCGGCCAGTTCGGTGGGGATCTCCTTGATGGTCAGCACATTGTGGGTGACGTCCTCGCCCGTGGTGCCGTCGCCGCGGGTGGCGGCGCGGACCAATTTGCCGTCGCGGTAGAGCAGGTTGATGGCCAGACCGTCGATCTTGACCTCGCAGAGCCAGCGCAGCCGGTGCTTCGGAGCGCTGCTGCCCGCATTCACGGTGGCGCGTTCGAGCCAGGCCGTGAGTTCCTCGAGGGAGAACACGTCCTCCAGCGAGTACATCTGGGTCAGGTGCTTCACCGGGGAGAACGCGGCGGAGACCTCGCCGCCGACCTCCTGCGTGGGCGAATCGTTGGAGACGATCTCGGGGTGGAGCTGCTCGATCTCCTCCAGCCGCCGGAACAGAACGTCGAACTCGGCATCGGAGACGATCGGGTTGTCCTCGACGTAGTACGCGATCCGGTAGCGGCGGACGTCGTCGATCAGCTGCTGGTATTCCTCACGCAGCTTCTCGGCGGGGATGACCTCCTCGCCGGCCGAGGTCGTGGCGCCTTCGGCGGAGCCGGAAGTGGAACGGTCCGGGGTGTTCTGCTCGGTTTTCGTCACCCTCCTATCTTGCCCCACCGGACCGATGGGTGGGAGCAGACGCGGCACGGGGCCCGCAGGCCCGGAACACACGACGGCTATGCACACCTCGTCCGGTTCGGCTGCGGTCTCGATGTGGATTCCTGCAGTATGCGTATAGCGTTCAACCGCAGGTCGGAATCGACAAGAAGAAGGAGCATGGAAGAAGCAGCCGACAGTAACCAAGCAATCTACGCATGGGGCGATGAGAGCATGCGTTCTGTCGGGGTGCCCGCACCGATATTTCTACTTGGCGCCGTTCTCACGGTCGTTACGGCCGCTGCCTTGGCGCGCGAAACGATACGTTCCGTCAACACGACCGGTCACAAACTGCACTGGAGGGACCTGGAACACAAGGACAAGCTCCACTCGGCGAGGGCCATCGCGGACTTGAAGCTTGATCATGTAGTGGTCGCTGCCGGCCCGCTTGATCCCAAGCGTCAGGAACGTGCTCGCGCCAAATGCCTGGAGCGGCTCTGCTGGGAGATCGAGACGCGTGGAGGGAAAAATCTCTACTTGGAAGCCCGGACACCTTCCCTTAATAGACGAGATCGCGCCCTCATTCCTCAACTGAGAGGCGCGAAGGCGCTGCCGCTTGGCCGCCACCAAGACCTACTCCCAGGGTCACGCGGCATGAGCATTTGGCGAGCATTTTAGATGAGGCACGCACTTGAATTTGGCGAGCACATTGACATGAGGCACTGCGCGTTGGATCGACGACTCCCCGTTCAGCATGCCGCTCTGCACGCCGTGGAAGGACCGCCACGACGCCGGCCTTCCAAACAGTGCTCCGGAAGACCGAATCCATGGATCAAGACCGGGGACTCGACGAGGCCTGCCGAGCACGTCTCCGTCGGTCGGGAACAGCAGGACGCCGGATCAGTCGTCGGCGTTCAGCTCCGCGTCAAGCAGGGGCAGGTCGGCCGGGACGACCAGGTGCGAGGTGACCGCGTGTTCGACCAGGCGGGCACGCCGGTTGGTGGCAAGCTTGCCCGCGCCCCCGCGCAGCCCCGCCACCCCGGACTTGTCGAGCTTGTCGCAGACATTGTCCAGCTTGCGGTTGAACTTGGTCAGCGGCCAGCCGAGGCGTTGGGCGGCCTTGGCAGACGTCGGGATGGAGCTCAGGCCGGTCCCGTCGCGGCGCAGCATCGGTTCGGCCAGGGCGACCACCAGGGCGCGTTGTGCCTCGGTCAGCACCACCGGGCCGATGGTCGTCTGGCCGTCGCCGTCGTCAGCGCTCCATTCCTGACGGAAGGCGGGTTTGGTGAGGTGGACGGAGAATTCGTAGGTGGTGGGACCAGCAGTGAAGACGATGTTGGTCTGGCCGAAGACCAGCGGGATGCGCGCCCCGGGCGCGACCCAGGCCTGCAGTCCCCCGGTGGAGTCGGCGATGGTTGCCGACAGACGGGAGCCGACGTTGGAGAGCCACCAGATGTCGTCGTAGCACGCCACGGTCAGGAAGCGGCGGTGCAGGTACGGGTTGTCGTCGATCTCCAGATCGCCTTCGCGCCCGATGGTGAAGACCTGCTCATCGGCGACGGGAAACCACTCCCCGCAGAAATCTATGTTCACTTCGGCCATGCTTCGCGCCCCCTGCGTTATTGGTCGTCCTCCAGGATTATCCACCATCCAGACTATCGTTCGGCGCAGTACCTGCTGGCATCCGAGGCCTTGCCGGTGGTTCGCACCAGGACGACCTGGATGCAGGTCGGCGCCCCTTCGACCTTCTGCGTCGTGGCCGTGGGCTGCTCGGCCTTGCGGTTCTCGCCCTGCTCCGTCGCGGTGACCGGTGCCCAGTAGTACACGTCCCCCGATTGCGGCTCCGGGTTCTTCCACGTGAACGTGACCTTGCCCGATTCCGTCGTCGCCGCGAAGCCCTCCACCTTCGGCACGACCCCCTCGTGGCCGAGCAGCGCGTCGGCCGGGCCCTGGCTCGGCGAAGGGCCGGAGGCGGCCTGGTTGTCCTGGACTCCGCGGTTCAGTGCCGCGACGACGAAGATCCCGGCGATGATGATGGCCAGCACCGCGCCGATGCCGGCCACCAGCCCGGTCGGGAAGCGCTGGCCCTCCACCTGCGGGACCCGGCTTCCCGGGGGCACCTGGGGGACCCATCCGCGGGCGCCCGGCTCCTCCCCCGCGGCGAACGCCGGCGGGCGGGAGCCGGAGGTCCCGTCGGAGCCGTCCGCGGACCGGTCGTCCGGCTGGCGGGGCCGTGAACCGGCCAGCGACCCGTCGGGCAGGCGGCCACGCATGATGGTGGCGTCGTCCGGGGCACCCGGCCCCGTTTCCCCGGGGGCACCCGCGCTGGGGGCTGGGGCGCCGGAGGAGGCACCGCCGTCGTGCCGTGGTGGGCGATGCACCGTGGGTCCGGAGTCCGGCCCGGCCCAGGAACGGCCGGTGGTCCCACCTGGACCGCCGGAGCCGGTCGCTGCCTCGGGATCGATCGAGACGACCTGGCGCACCCGGGTGGCTTCGCCACCGTCGTCCTCGTCGCCCTGGTCGTCGCGGGCGGCGGGCTCCTCCATGACCTCGAACGCGGTGACCGACAGGCCGAGCTCGGCCTGGACGCGTTGCAGGGCCAGGGCCAGGTCGCGGGCCGATTCGAAGCGGGCTGCCGGGTTCTTGGCCATGCTGGTGGCCAGCGTCTGCTCCAGCGCGGCGGGGACGTCCGGGCGGTTCAGCGGAGCCAGGGGCGCGGTGTTGATGCGGGAGATGAGTTCGCGCTGCGAGTTGTCGGCCCCTGCGCGGACGAACGGGGAGCGCCCGGCCAGCAGGGTGTAGACCGTCGCGCCGAGCGACCAGACGTCCATGCGGACGCCGTTGGGCGAGCCGCCGGTGAAGGCCTCAGGTGGCGACCAGGGGATGGACAACCCGGCCTCGTCGTCGAGCGCGTCGGTGGTGCCGGAGATGCCGAAGTCGGTCAGCGCCGGGCGGTTGTAGTCGGTGACCAGGATGTTCGCGGGTTTGATGTCGCGGTGCACGATGCCGGCCCGGTGGGCGGTCTCCACGGCGGAGGCGACCTGGATGCCGACGGAGAGGACTTCGTCCACGCCGAGGCGGGCGCGGCGGTAGCGCACGTCCAGGCTGGGGCGCGAGCAGTACTCCATGGCCAGGTAGGAGTGCCCCTCCGCGGTGATGTCGGCCTCGAAAATGGTCACGATGTAGGGGTGCGAGGACAGCTGGGCCATCAGGTTGGCCTCGGACTCGAACCGCTTGCGCGCGCTTTCGGTCTTCAGGTCCGAGAGCAGCACCTTCACCGCGACCTTCCGGCGGGGCCGGTCCTGCTGGTACAGGTACACATCCGAGAAGCCCCCGGAGCCGAGCAGGTTCAGGTACTCGAACCCCTCGATCGACGGCGGCGGTGCCGGTGGGCGCTTACCGCTCACAGCAGCCCCTCGAACCGCAACGAGACTCCGTCGCCGAGGTCGGCGATATCGCCGTCGAGCAACATCAGCTTCTCCCCGTGGCCCAGCCGGCGCGGTGGCATCCCGGAGCGCACGAGCAGGGTTCCGTTGGTGGCCTTCAGGTCCAGCAGCATGACGTGCCAGCCCTCCAGCTGGACCTCCAGGTGCGAACGGGAGATGTCCCCGCTGGGGCTCTTGACCTGCACGACACGCGGCATCGACCCGCTGGCCGACCGGCTGACCGATGGCTGGCGGCCGACGACGGCGGGGCGGTCCAGTTCAACCGTCTCGCCACCGGAGATCACCATCCGGCCCAACGAGGGGCGCGGAACTTCGAGCGGTTCCTCGTTCAGCCCCGCCCCGCACGTCGCGCAGGAGGACGAGGTGGGCGGGTTGGCGTGTCCCGCCGGGCACAGCCGTCCCAGGACCTGGGGTCCGGTGGACGGGTTGTGCCCGGTCCCGCTGGCCGGTGGGGTCGCCGGCAGCACCTGGGTGGGCAGGTCCCCACGCATGACGGTGTCCCCGTCGTGGTCGCCGTCGACGGGCTGGCCGGACGCGCGGTCAGGAGCACGGCTGGCACCGCCGGGGCGGCCGGTCCCCGCTGCGTGATCGGTGGCCGGTTGGGCCGGTGCCGAGGCGATCGTGGGCTGGTCATCGGTTGCCTCCGCCTGGTCGTCGTCCGGGGTCCCGGCCTGCTCCTCGGCGCGGTCCTGGGCACGGGCTGCCGCCAGCCACGGCACGGCGTCGATGAGTTCCTCGGGGTCGGGCAGCTCCTCGTCGGTGGTATGGGGACCGGCGATCGTGTCGTCGGAGACCGGTTCGTCCTCGGCGGCTACGGGCGCCGGTGGGACGGGCGCCGGTACGACCGCGGGAGCCGGCGTGTAGGCAGCGGCAGACAGGATGGTGTTCGCATCGTCCGCGTCGTCGACGGAAACGCCCGCGTCCCCGCCGGTGGGGTCGGCGTCGCCGTCGGCGCCCGCCCCGTTGTCGGACCCGGCTTCCGGGGCGGCCTCTTGCGGCTCCTCTGGTTCAGAGTCCGGTTCCAGTTCGGAGTCCGGTGTCGGTTCCGGATCGGCGTCCCGTTCTGGTTCGGAGTCCGGTTCCGGTGCCGGCTCGGCCTCCGGCCCGTCGTCCGTCCGGGTGTCGGGCTCCTGGCCGGACTCAGGATCCGGTTCGTCCTGGAACGGCTCGACGGAACGCTCGTCCTCGGCATCCGCGGATCCGACGGGAGCAGGTGCACCGGCGGCCGGTGGGGCGGCAGGTTCCGCCACCGTGGGCTCGACGATCGGTTGCGGGGCCGAGAGGGGCTCGATCTCCCCGGGTTGCTCCTCCGGCAGGTCCACATGCAGGCGTCCAAAGGGAATGATCCCCTCGACGATGGGCAGCCACGGCGGGGCCCCGCCATCGTTCTTGCGCAGCACATCGTCCAGCGCGATGTCCAGGCTTTCCTGGCGCGGGATGCGCCGTTCCATCCACGTGGTGACGCCGTGGCCATTGACGTGGGTGCTCAGCTCGCGGCCCTCGGCGGCCAGGGAGACCGGTCCGCGCAGGATCGTGTGCACATCGGATTCGAGGCTGACGAGCCCGAAGGGGTCCATCCCCGTCAGCGCCAGCCCGCGGGCGGAGAGCACCGCCGACAGCAGCGTCTCGACCGAGGGTGCGTCCTGCAGCGCCTCCCACAGGTCCTGGACGTGGCCGGGATCCGTGCCCTCGGGCAGCAGCACCAGGTGGCCGTGGCGCACCAGGGCCAGCCACGGTCCGGGCTGGTAGGTGATCCGGTTGCTCATTCCGTGCTCCCCCCCAGGCGTGGTTTGGTCATGCCGTCCTCGATCCGTTCCCGTGGAGCGGTGTCGGCGGACTCGTCGTCGGCGTGCTCGAGCTGTACGTCGACGATGACCAGCGTGATGTTGTCGCGGCCCCCGGAACGCAAGGCCGCCTGGAGCAGGTCGTCGACGGCGATCTGCGGCGGGGTCCGGGAGAGCATCACGTCGCGGATCGCGGCGTCGGAGACCTCGTTGGTCAGCCCGTCGGAGCAGATCAGCAGCCGGTCCCCGGGCCGTGCCGGGAGCATCCAGAAATCGGCGACGCTGTCGTCCCCGGTGCCCAGGGCCCGGGTGATGACGTTGCGGCGCGGATGGGTCAGCGCCTCCTCGGCGGTGATCTCGCCGTGGTCGACCATCTCCTGGACCTCGGAGTGGTCCACGGTGACCTGCCGGAACCCGTCACCGGAGAGCAGGTAGGTCCGCGAATCCCCGACGTTGAAGACCAGCCAGTAGGGCGCCTCGCCCTGCTTCACCAGTGCCGCGCCGGACACGGTGGTCCCGGCCCGGGATCCGGCGGCCTCGCGGATGGCCCGGTCGGCGGAGACCATGAAGTCCTGCAGGTCCTCGGGCGTCAGCCACTCCCCGGCCTGCTCCTGGCCGCGGGCGAACGTGCCCACGCAGAGGCTGCTGGCGACCTCGCCGGCCTCGTGCCCGCCCATGCCGTCGGCGACGGCGAAGAGGTGCCGCTCGGCCAGCAGGGCGTCCTCGTTCAGGGCGCGGCGCAGTCCCCGGTCGGTGGCGAAGCCGTAGACCAGGGCGATCTGGTCGCCGGTGGCCCCGTCCGCGGGGCCCGCTCCGGCGCCGCTCATGCGGGTCCCACCGTGAAGTACCGGTCGCCGAAGTACACGGTCTCGCCGTGCCCGGCGTGCTGGGACTGCCCCGGGACCAGCGGACGGCGGGAGCCGTCGGGCCCGGCGATGCCCGAGCCGTTGGTTGAGTTGCGGTCGGTGACCCAGACCCCGGAGCTGTCGGCCGCCAGGTGCAGGTGCGTCTTGGACACGGAGCGGCCCATGTCGGCGTAGTTGAACAATTCGGCGACGTCCTCGCCGTCCCGCGCCGCGGGGTTCCGGCCCACCAGCGCGGTCGAGGCCAATGCCAGGACCTGACCGTCGTCGAAGCGCAGTCGTGCCCCCGAAGCGGCCTGCGCCGGAGTCTGCGTGCGCAACTGGGTATGGCCGGCGTCGTCCTCGGCCTGCGCCGCGTCGCCCTCCCGGGCCGGGGCCGGCGAAGAGGTTGGGGTAGGGGCAGGGGACGACGACGGACCCGGGGTCGTGGGGGCAGGCTGCGGCGCCGCGGGGGCCGGGGCCGCTTCCTGCGCTGCCGGCTGAGGCTGCGGGGCCGGGGCGGCTGCGGTTTCGCGACCCGGGATCGCGGTGATTGGTCCATCGGCCAGTTCGGGGGCCAGGGCCGGCCAGCGGTGCGCGGACTCGTTGTAGGCCGGATGGCCCGGCTGCCCGGGCGCGGTGGTGCCGCCGGGGGCGAACGCCGAGGGGCCGAACAGCCCGCCGGTGGTGATCGGGTTGCGTCCCTGGTTCACGTCGACGACCAGCGTGCGGGCCGCCTTGTCGTGCCAGCCCTGGCGCTGGTGGTGGGGGTCCCAGAGGTTGGAGAGCAGCATGATCACCGGCCCGGCCACGGGGACGATCCCGGCCAGGCCGACCAGCAGGCGTCGGATGAAGACCTTGCCCCAGCCCGGGGCGAAACCGTCCTCGTCGCAGGTGCGCAGGCCCAGCGCCAGGTTGCCGGGCGTCTTGCCGGTCTGGGCTTCCCAGCCCCAGACGGCGACGGCGTAGGCGAGGACGAAGACCGTGAGCAGCATCGAGGACGTCGCCATCCCGGAGATCAGGTCCGAGGTCGTCAGGTACTCTCTGGAGGCCAGCGTGGACAGGTTCACGGCGTAGAAGACCATCCAGGCGAGCACCACCGGGACGATGTCCAGCAGTCCGGCCACCAGGCGCTTCCCGGCCACGGCGTTGACCAGGTTCAGGTTCTGGGCCACCGGCTACTCCTTTTCCTCGGTTGTCTCTACTCTACGGACTGCCCGCCCGCGTTCCCCGCGCTGGGCCCGCCGGGCGGTGATGCGTGCGGTGGCGTCGAGGACCAGCGAACGCGGTGAGTACTTTCCGCGCAGGCGTCCCCAGAATCCTACCGATGAAGCCATGCCGGCGAGGTGTTCGTCCACCTGGTTCCAGTAGTCGGTTACCTGCGCCTCGGAGGGTTCCCTGTGGCCGAAGACCGCTGCGTCGGCGCGGCGGGCCAGCAGCACCCCGGTGCCGGCGGTCTGCGGGAAGTCCCCGCCCAGTGCCGCGGCGTTCTCCCGCCGGGTGCCCTTGGGCTCGGGCCGGGAGCCGAGGTCGGTGGCCAGGGCGATGACCTCGTTCCAGCCGCCGCTGACCCGGTCCGCGGGGCGGCCGCGCTGGCGGCGGCGCTTGCGGCGGCGCAGCTTCAGCAGGGCGACCAGCAGCAGGGGCAGCAGCAGGATCGCCACAGGGATCGCGATGATCCCCACCGTGGCCAGGATCGGGCCCCAGAACGCCCAGAAGCCGTCCTCCTTCTCGTCGACGTCTTGGGGGTCCGGTGCCGTTTCCGGCGGCAGGTCGGCGTCGTCCTGTGGCGGGGGCGGCGGCTGCAGCACCTGCGGCTGCGGGACCGACTGGGGTTCCTGCTGCGGCGGGGTCGGTTCCTTGTCCTTGTCCGGGGTCGGGTTGAAGGCCACCCAGCCGACGTTCTCGAAGGCGATCTCCACCCAGGCGTGCACGTCGGCGCCGGTGAGCTGCACGGTGCCGGATGGGTTGTACTTCTCCGGGTAGAACCCCATGACCACCCGGGCCGGCATGCCCTGGTCGCGGGCCATCAGGGCCATGGCCGCGGCGTACTGCTCGTCGTCGCCGATCATCGATTCGGCGTCCAGCAGCGCGGCGATGCGCGCGGCGCCGTGGCCGGAGAGGGATGGCACCTCGTTCTCCTTGCCGTTGGAGAAGTAGCCGGTCTCGTGGAGGATGCCCTCCATGGCCGCTGCCCGTTCGACGGCGGTGCGCCCGTCCCCTGCCATGTCGGCGGCCGTGCCGGAGACCACCTGCGGGACGTTGGCCAGCTTGGGCATGGTGATCTCGGAGAGCCCGTAGGCCTCCAGCTTCTTGCGGTCGATCTGGACGGGGAACTCCACCTGCGCGGTGTAGTGGTCGCCGCGTTGCAGCCCGGTGGTCGACAGGGCGGTCTCGGCGTCGTCGTTGTAGAAGAGGGATCCGGCCAGCTCGCCGGCGCCGTCGCCGGCCACGTCCAGGCCCAGCAGCTTGCCGCCGCCGGGGACCCAGACGCCGTCGTAGCCCTCGATGGTGATGTCCAGGGTGCCCTGGGCCCGCAGCGGGTCGTCGCCGCCCGCGGAGTTGATGTTGGAGATGTCCCCGACGGGGGTGAAGTTCCCGCCGGACCGCGGGTCCACGTTGAAGACCATGCCGTCGTAGGTGTCCAGGGCGGCCAGCCGGATCCGTTGGCCCTCGGGCAGCCCGGAGACCGAGAGCAACGGCTCCTCGGCCTGGTCCTTGACGTAGGTGCGGAAGCGCATCAGCGGGCTGGGGTAGTCGTAGAGGTCGATCGGGGGCACGACGGCGTCGCGGAGCACCTGGCGCTGCTCACCGCCCTGCAGCATCGGGGCGGCCACGGCGGTGAGCCCGCCGGCGACCAGCAGCACCACCGCGCCCATCCCGACCCGGCGCAGCAGTCCGGCCCGGGCGAGGGGGGAGGCACCGCCGTCGTGCAGTGACTGCATCTCGGGGCCGACGGCCCGGTCGACCTGGCGGCGCCAGGCCAGCCAGCAGACCAGGGCCATGACCAGGACCAGCCCGCGCAGCAGCGGCAGCGGCACGTCCCGGGTGCCGAACGCGATCCCGATGATGAACATCGCGGTGACCGGGATCGTGCTCCAGAAGGGCGAGCGCAGCCGCCAGGCGAGCAGGCCGGCGACCAGGGCGGTGAGGTAGGCGCTGAGGAACGGGACCACCAGCATGCCGGCGCGGATGCCGACCGGCGGGGCAACGGTGAGCACGTCCTTCCACGAGAGCACGACCCCGGCGAGCAGGATGCGCAGCGATTCCAGCGTGGGCACGACCCCGGCGATGGCCTCGGCCGGGGTGGCCAGGATGGTGCCCAGCAGCAGGTAGGTCCCGATGCCGACGGCTGCGGCGGGCAGGAACGCCAGCCGGTAGCGCACGATGCAGTGGGCCAGCACCAGGCCCAGCACGGCGCCGCCGATCCCGGCGGCGAGGTAGCGGCCGTTGCCCCCGAACGCGGCGTGCAGGCCCAGCACGCCCAGAACCAGGCAGACGAGCAGGACGGCGGCGTCGATGGCCCGGCGGGCCGTGGGCAGGTGGGGGCGCAGGTGCTTCAGCAACGCGTTCACGAGGCCACCTGGTGCAGGATCAGGGGAAGTTCGGACAGGTCGCCGACGGTGACGACGGTGAGGTCCCCGATGGTCGCCCGGGCCGGTTCCAGTCCGGTCCCGCAGCGGACGGCGAAGGCGCGGACTCCGACGGGCACGTGGGTGCTGGCCCGCCGCAGGTCCGAGGGCGTGGCCACCGGGCCGGTGACCAGGAAGAAGACGGAGGCGTTGGGCACGGTGTCCGCGGTGGTGCGGGAGAGGTCCACCAGGTCGGTGCGCCGGGCCCTGCCCTCGACGCGCGTGAGGTCGTCGAGCAGGTTCCGGCCGGTCTCGGTGCGTACCGGCCCCGCCTGGGTGAGGACCGAGAGGTTGCGCTGCTCGCGCACGGCCTGCAGGCCGATCGACGCCGCCGCGGAGACTGCGAGTTCGAAGTCGTCCTCCGAGGAGTACTCCCCCGTGTTCGAGGACAACGCGATGGCCAGGTGGGAGCGGCGGGTCTCCTCGAATTGGCGCACCATCAGCTCGTTGGTGCGGGCGGTGGTCTTCCAGTGGATGTGCCGGCGGTCATCGCCGGGGACGTAGTCGCGCAGGGCGTGGAAGGAGACGTCGGAGGAGGACAGGTCGCGGGTGGGCTGGCCCTCCAGGTCGCGGATGAACCCGGAGCTGGTGGCACCGAGCGCGGTGGTGCGCGGGTGGACGAAGAGGTCCTGGGCCTCGGTCCACTTCACCTGCCGGCGCAGCAGCCCGAAGGGGTCCTGCCGGATGGAGCGCACGGGGCCGACCTGGATGACGGCGCGGCGGTGCGTGGGGATGGTGAACAGCTCGTCGTGCGTGGCCTGCGGGGCCAGCCGCGGGATCCGAAAGAACGCGGTGGACGCGCCGACAGGCAGCTCCATCGACACCGGCAGCAGCGTCTTGGGCGAGGCGTTGGCCACGTCCATCCCACCCACGGCCCGGTCGCCGACGGCGACCCGGGTGCGGTTCAGGTCCAGCGTCACCCGGTACACCGAGCGGCCCAGGATGAACGCGATCGCCAGCAGCAGCAGCAACGCGCCCATGAGCGCGGCGATCTTGGCCTCCTGCCAGCCGAAGATCCCGCCAAGCACCGCCAGGACCAGGACGACGGCGGCCAGCAGCCACCCCAGGGGGCTCACCACCTCGGTGGCCGGCTCCAGGCGCTGCGCGGTCCATGCGGAGATGCGCTGCCAGGCCGGGGCGGCCTCAAGGCGGATGAGCTGGGCGATCTCGGCCCACAGCGAGGTGGGGTGCAGGCGGGAGCGCTGCGCCGGGGGCGTGCGGCGGCTGCCGCGTTTCGCGCGTGGCGGCCGGGAGGCCTGCGGCGGCCGGTTCGACGCTGCCGGGGGCGCGTTCCGGTTGGCGCGGCGTCCGGTGGCCTGGGTGGGGGTGCTCATGCTCGGTGGGATGCCTTCCGCCAGCGCCTACGCGTTGGCGCCGGAGCGCTGCTGGGGCGCGGCGGTCTCGGCCAGGACGCGGGACAGCACGGAGCCGGCGGTGGCCCCGGCGAACTCGGCTTCCGGGTCCATCACGAAGCGGTGCGTCCACACGAACGGCGCCAGTTCCTTCACGTCGTCGGGCAGCACGTAGTTCCGGCCCTCCGACGCGGCCCACACCTTGGCCGCGCGGACCATGGCCAGGGCGCCGCGGACGGAGACGCCCAGCCGGGTTTCGGGGGCCTCACGGGTCTGCTCGGTCAGTTCGGCAATGTAGTGCAGCACCGCGTCGTCGACGTGGGTGGTGCTGGCCAGGTCGGCCATGTCGGCGATCGCGCTGGTGGTGATGATCGGCTTCAGCGCCAGCGAGCGGTCGCGGGTCGAGGCACCCGAAAGCAGCCGGACGGTGGACTCGCGGTCCGGGTAGCCGATGGAGGTCTTGATGAGGAAGCGGTCCAGCTGGGCCTCCGGAAGCCGGTAGGTTCCCGCCTGTTCGATGGGGTTCTGGGTGGCGATCACCATGAACGGGCGGTCCTGCGTGTAGGTCTTGCCGTCCACGCTGACGCGGGCTTCCTCCATGACCTCCAGCAGCGCGGACTGGGTCTTCGGCGAGGCGCGGTTGATTTCATCGGCCAGCACGATGTTGGCGAAGATCGGGCCCTGGTGGAACTCGAAGAGCTGGGTTTTCTGGTCGTAGATGGTGATGCCGGTGACGTCGGAGGGCAGCAGGTCCGGGGTGAACTGGATGCGCGAGTTCGTCCCCTGCACGGTGGCCGCCAGCGAACGGGCCAGCATGGTCTTGCCGGTGCCCGGGGCATCCTCCAGCAGCACATGTCCCTCGGAGAGCATGGCCGTGAGGATCAGCTTGATCACGTCCTGCTTGCCGAGCACGGCCTGGCCCACGTTGGCGGCCAGCTTCTCGAATGTGCCGGCAAACCATTCGGCCTGGTCGTTGGTCATCGTCATGGTGTTTCAGTTCCCTCGTTTGATCGTGCGGGCAGTGGCATCGCCACGGCTAGTTGGGCCATCTGCTCGCCCCGTTCGTCCAGATGGTCGTTCCGTCCTTGGTGAGCTTCACCGTGATCGGCATGTGGTAGTTCGCCCCGTGCCAGCAGCCGAGCTGCTGCTTGCCCGTCTTCGCACCGTCCACCTTGTACGTGTAGTCGCTGAACTTATGGGAGCGGCCGTTGTCATAACACTGCGCATTCCACGTCCCACTCTCGAAATTCTTCAACTGGACAGCAAGCTTGTAGCAGTTCACCCTGCAGCCGTCCGTTGAGACGTAGTCTCCGGACCGCACCGTGGCCGAGGGCTTGGGCGGGTCCGGTGGTGGTGGTTCCTTGTTGGTCCGTTCGCTGATCTCCCTCGTCAGCTTCTGCCCTGCCGCGTCGGTGGCGGTGATCGTCAGAGTGCGCTGTTCTTCCCAGTCAAGGTTCTTGACGGTGTAGCTTCCGGTGTTGGACACCTTGCCGACACCGTTGATGGTCGCGGTCACCGTGGTTTTGCGACCGTTCTCGTAGGCCCCCTCCTTCTCGTTCCAGTTGAAGGTGATCGAGTGGTCCCCATGCGTGGCGGAGCGTCCCTTGCCGTCGCGGAGGGGGCCGTAGGAACTGGTGGAGTTCGACGGCGAACTCGGGTTACCCGGCCCCGCGGCATTCAGCGCACGGACCCGCCAGGAATGCGGATCACCGTTCGAGCCCGTCGTGATCTTCCCCCCGGGCCCGGAAATCGTTTTCCACACACCCCCATCGGCGGAGTACTGGTACCCGGTGATCGCCGAGCCGTTGGCCGCGGGCTTCTTGAAGGACAGCTGGATCTGCTTGCTCGTCCCGGTCGCAGTGGCCTTCGGCTTACCGATGACCTTCGGCCGCCCGTAGGGGGTGACCGCGGTCGAGCGGGCACTCTCCTTCGAGCTGCCGACCTTGTTCTTCGCGGTCACGGCGAACCGGTAGGAACCGGTCGTCTCCAATCCCGTCACCGTTTGGCTCGTGGTATCCGCCCCGATCCCCCCGAGGGTACGCACCAGCGAACCGCCCTCGAAGACCTTCAACGTGTAGCCCTGGATCGGTGCCCCGTTGTCGTCCGGCTTGTTCCACTTCACGTTCACCACGCCGCCGTTGACCGACGATTTGGAGCGGACCGCTGTCGGTGCACCCGGCTGGAACGGCTTGCCCGCCGGGATCACGGATGAGGAATAGGTGCTCCATGGGGAGGGCCGGTCCGCCTTGTTCACGGCCTGGACCCTGAACTGGTAGGAGACCCCGTTCTTCAGGCCCTTCCAGGTGTAACCGGTCCCGGTGATGCCGGTGACTTGGCTGACTCCGTTGGCCGGGGCAGGCGAGATCTCCAAGGTGTAGCTGGTGATCGGCGAACCGTGGTTCTCCGGCTTGGTCCAGTCGACCTTCACCTGCTCGTCCCCGGACTTTGCCGTGGGGGCCCCGGGCTGTTCCGGCTCGACGTCCGGCCTCGCGTCGGCGGACGAGGCGGACGCCTCGGATTCCCCGACCGCGTTGGTGGCGGTGACGGTGAAGTTGTAGACGTTGTCGTTCGTCAGTCCGGTGATGGTGCACGTGGTGGTCTTGCATTGCTGCGTCACCCCGTCGCCGGAGACGGTGTAGTACTCGATCGGGGACCCGTTGTTCGACGGGGCATCCCAACTGATCACTGCCTTAGAATCACCCGTGGACTCCACCAGCGGCAGCCCTGGCGCATCCGGTTTGCCCTTCACGTTCAGGGTCACCGTGCCGTTGGCCTGGCGGTCCGGGTCCTCCGTGACGTCGCCGATCGTGTACTGCACGGTCATCGTCCCCACGAAGTCCTCGGCGGGGGTGATGGCCAATTGGTCCCCGCGGATTTCCGCTGCACCGTCACCCTGCTGCCCGGCGGTACCCACGATCGTCAGGGGGCCCTGGTCCTCGTACGGGTTGTGGTCGTTGGCCAGCACGGGGACGACTTCGGTGCGTCCCTGGTGGGCGTCCTCGACGGTGTCGTTGACTGCCACCGGCATTTCCCGGGTGGAGGCGAGCACGTTGATCGCGATGTTCGCCGAAACCGGATCGTTCTCGCCGTCGGTGACGGAGACCTTGACCGAGCCCTTGGTGCCCTTGGGCGTGTTGGCCTCGGCGGCGGCGGTCAGAATGTGCCCATCGACCAGCTTCACGTCGACGCCGTCGATGGCCTGCTCCCCGACGGAGAACTCCAGTTTCCCGGCATCATCGGGGTCCGGATCGCTGGCGATCTGCTTGAGGTCCAGCTGTGCCGGGTCCTCGCCCTGGGCGACGTCCAGGGAGTTGGACTGGATCGTCGGCGGCTTGTTGTCCTCCGGGCGTGGCAGCACCTTGATGGGGATCGAGAGCACGCTGGTCAATCCGTCGCGGTCATCGGGTCCGGACCCGTCGGTGACCTCGACGGTCACCGATGCCGGGCCCGAGTATTCCTTGTCGGCCTTGAAGGTGAGTTCCGTGGCGGAGCGGACCAATTCGCCGTCGTTCTCAGGAACCGAGCTGACCTTGTCCTCGCCGGTCAACCGCGGCGTGTGCCCCTCGCGGACCTGGACCAGTTCCGCCAGATCCAAGGCGAGGGTCTCCCCTGCCATGACCTCGTGGGCCTTGTCGCTGCGCAGCACCGGGCGGGCGCCGCCGGCGCCCGGGACGAGCGCGAAGGCCGTGGACGACAGCCCGTCCTGGTCGGTGACGGTGTAGGCAATGACCTGCGAATCGTCGCCGACGACGACCTTGAGCTGGTTGTCCCCAGTGACGCTGGCCGAGCCCGGACGATCCGGCAAGGTGATTTCCAGGTCGTCGGTTCGCCCGTCGGGGTCCTCGTCGTTCTCGAGGATGGGCAGGGTGATCTCGTCCTTGCCGACGGTCTCCTGCAAGGTGGCGCGGTCATCGCGAGCGATCGGCGCCAGCAGCTTCGCTTCCGGGTCGGCCTGCACCGTCAGCGTGGCACTGGCCGTGCCGCCGCGTCCATCGGTGATGTTGTAGCGGATGGACAGCGAGCCCTTTTCGGCCGGGGACGTGACCTGGATCCGGCCGTTGACGACCGTGGCATCGACGCCATCGGAGGCACGCACGTCGTCGACCAGCGTGGTCCGGTCCCCGTCGGGGTCGGTGTCGTTGTCCATGACGTCCACGGCAACGGGGCGGTCGGGGCGGACGGTGATGGAGTCGTTGACGGCTACCGGCGGGTTGTTCGTGGAGGAGAGCGGGGCGATGCCGACCATGACGGTTCCGGTGGCGCGGGCGCCCAGCCGGTCCTCGACGACGTAGGAGAAGACATCGGTGCCGCTGGCGGTCTTGCTGGCGGTGTATTCGATCGAGGAGCCCTTGATCTTCGCCGAGCCGAGCTTCGGGGCTCCGCCGAGCTGGACGAGGGTCACGGAGTCGCCGTCGGGGTCGATGCCCCCGAGTGGGATCTTGATGGCGGTGGTGCCGCCGGCGAAGACGCGGCCGGTCACCTGTTCCGGCGCCGGTGGTGCATTGGAGGCGACGTCGACGGGCTTGACGTGGAAGACGACGCGGGCGTTGGCCTCCTGGCCGTCCGGCCCGGCGACGGTATAGACAGCGGAGACGGTGGCGGGTTTGCCGTCGAATTCGCCGGCTCGGAAGCGCACGGTGTCATCGGCCACGCTGGCCAGGGACCCTTCGCCGAGGTTGTCGGTTTCCTTCAGGCCGGGGCGCAGGGTGAGTTCCGCCCCGTTGGGATGGATGTCGTTTTCGAGCACGTCGACGGTGGCGACGTCCCCGGCCCGCACGACGACGTCGTCGGTGTTCGGGCGCGGCGGGTCGAGTTTCGGTGGGGCGGGGACGGGGATCACGCTGATCTCGCCGGTGGAGATGCCGCTGCCGTTGGAGACCGTGTATTCGACCTTCATCGGTTCGGTCAGGCCGCGCACGTCGGTCACCCGCACGAAGCTGTTGCGTTCGACGGAGACGGTGAAGGGCGCATCCTCGGGGACCTCGGCCCCGGTGAGCACCAGGACCCCGCCTGCCGGATCGGAGTCGTTGCCCAGGACGTTCACGAGCACGTTCTGCCCCGCGGGGAGCAGGGCGACGTCGCGGACGGCGATGGGGTTTCCGGAGTTCTGTTCTGGGTCCTCGATGTCTATGCGGATCAGGCCCGGGGCGCTGGCGGGCCCGTTGCTGGCCACGTACTTCGCGTAGAACGTCCCGGTGCGCTGCCCGCGGACGGTGACGGTGCCGGTGTCCGAATTGCTGTCCAGTTCCAGCCCGTTGACGGATTCGACGTTGGCCAGCCGCAGGTCGGTTCCGCTGGGGTCGGTGTCGTTCTCCAGCGGGGAGAACGTCACCTCCTCGCCGACGTTGGCGGTCACGTGGTCGGTGGCGGTGACCGGTGGGTTTGCCGACTTGGCCAAGACCTCCACCACGACGCGGCCCTGGGCGCCTTCGCGGCCGTCGGAAACCTGCACGGTGACTTCCTTGCGGCCGACCTTCTTGCCGTTGTCCTGGAAGGTCAGTGCGCCGTCGGGGCGGACCCTGACGACGTCCTTGTCATCGCTGGCCCCGCCCAGCAGCTGCAGGTCATCGCCATCGGGGTCGATCCAGTCGCTGAGGACGTCCTGGGTGACGGACTCGCCCTGCTGGACGCGCAGGGTCGTGACCCTTTCCTGCGTGGGCTTGTGGTTCTCGTCCTCCGGCACGACCCGGACCTGGGCCGTTCCGGTGGCCTCGCCACCGCGTCCGTCGGAGGCCTTGTAGGTGAAGGAGGTCCGGCCGGTGGCATCCTGCGGCACGACCAGCTGGAACCCGGTGCCATCATGGATCTGCTGCAAGGTCCCCACCGAAGGCTGCTTGCCCTCCAACGAGGCCGTGAGCAGGTCGCCGTCGGGGTCGACGTCATTGAAGAGCACCGGCAAGGCGGTGGTCCGCCCGGCCCGCACGCCGAAGGTGTCCGGCTTGGTGATCGGCTTCTTGTTCTCCTCGGTCCGGTTGGGCAGTTCGATGGCGTCGGTGATCTCCTTGGAGTCCTCCTTCTTCGCCTCGCCCTTGCCCTTGGGCGGCTCCAGGTCGCTCCAGTTGCTGACGATCTGCATGCCGTCGTTGACCAGCCAGACCTGCCCGGAGGTCACGTCGTTGAGCACCACGACGTCGCGGTTGACGCGGAATTGCAGTTTGGCGCCACCCGGCATGTCCGGGACCAGCCGGGCGACGTCCTGGCTGTCGTCATCGCAATCACGCAGATACTCGGCGCTCCCCTGCCACGCGGCGTACGAGCACTGCCCGACCCGGACCGGCTGGATCGCGCTGCCGCTGGACTTCAGTGGGATGTAGGCGGCGTCGCCGCCACGCAGGGGCACGTTGGCCAGCTTGTTGCCCAGCGCGATGACCGCGTGGTCTGCCTCGGGACCGGGGGCCTGGAGCTTGCCGCCGGCCGGGTCCACCACCGAGGACCGCTCCCCGTCCGAGGTCATGACCGACCCGGAAGCCTCGTCGAAGAGGACGGCGGTGTCCCCAACGACGCTCAACTGCGGCTTCGACGCCTCTGCGATCCCGTCGACCTGCCGCTCGTCCTGCTGGGTGAAGGTGCCATCGGGCTCACGGGTCCAGCTGATGAACGTCTGGGCATCGACGTCGACGGCCCACACCGTATCGTCCACTCCGACGGCCGTGAGGACCTTGCCCTTGGCGTCGATGAGCGGAGGGGTGTCCTGTGAGGCGAAGCTGCCGAGGTCCTCGGTGGCGGTGGCGTAGACGATCCCGTGCTCGGCGTCGGCGACGGAGACGACGTTGGTGCCGTAGGAGAAGGAGGAGTTCGCCGGCAGGGCGTTGTCGTCGGCGAACTGGACCATCGCCGGGTCGATGGTGGTCAAGGCGCCCTGCTCGAGGTTGCGCACGAAGACCTTGTCGGCATTCTGCTCGAGGTCGTAGCTCGGCAAGGGGGTGAGGACACCGCCGTCGAGCACCTTGGACTGGTAGTTGAGGTGGCCGACCTTGTTCAGCGTCTTGTTGACCACCCAGACGCCGCCGTCGTTCAGGTCGACGTCGGCGGTCTTGAACCCCGGATAGATAATGGCGCCGGTGATGGCCAAGGCGGAGACCACCGACACGGCAGCGGCCTTGAAGCCGGTGCTCTTGCCCGGGCTCACTCCCCATCGGGACATGGTGTGGGTTCCTCATCAAACATCGTGTTCTTCCGTGCCCCCCAACGGGACGCAGATCCGGCCACGAACGATTCTAAGGGATGGATGAATTCGGGGACATGGGGAGAACTCCCCATATGCCACGGTAACTCCCAGCAAACACCCAGCGTTTGGGGAGTTTCCCGGTGAAAGGAGTACCGCCGTCGTGCTGGAATCAGTCCAGGACGAGCCCTTCGCCCTCCCCCATGGAGAGCACTACGGGGTTGATGTCGCCGAAGCCGCGTACCTGGGTAGTCGGCTGCGGGGTGAGCACGAACCGCTTGTCGCCCTCGAGGGTGCCGGCGGTGACCGAGTCGGTCCAGACGGTCCCCGGGTCGGCGAGCGCGGTGAGCCGGGAGGCCAGGTTGACGGTGGGTCCGTAGACATCGCCGAGCCGGGAGAGGATCCGGCCCCAGACGACCGAGACACGCGCCTTGGGCAGGAAGTCGTCGTTGGCGAACTCGGTGGCCAGGGCCAGCGAGATCTGGGCGCCGGCCTGGGGGGTTTCGGCAATGAACAGGACCTCGTCGCCGATGGTCTTGACCAGGCGTCCGCCGCCGATGGAGATGATCTCGGCGCACTTGTTCTCGAAGCGCTGCACCATCTGGGCCAGGGTGCGTTCGTTCATGCGGCGCGAAAGCGAGGTGTAGGAGACGAGGTCGGCGAAGCCGACGGCACGTGCCAGGGGCAGCGGGGCGTCGTCCTCGGTGCCGTCGCGGCCGGCCTCGGACGAGGCCAGCCCGGAATCCGCGCGGACGCCGAGGCGGTGGACCGCTGCATTGAGCTGGCGGCGCCAGGAGTAGACGAGCAGCTTCTCGAGCGGGTCGACCAGTTCGGGCAGGCGGTCGACCAGCCGGCGCCGGGCCTCGGGGTCGCTGATCCCCTGGTTCTGGACCATGTCCTCAACGAGCGCCTCGATCTGCCAGACGACCATGCGGTCGGTCATCTGCCCGATCGAGCGGGTGATCGAGACGGCAGCCTCCTCGGTCAGTGCGGAGCTGCGGACGTTGCCGATGATGGTCTGCAGCGCCTCGAGGTCGTTCTCGGTGAAGGCGACGTCGTCGTCCCCGAGATTGGGGAAGCCGAGGGCCCGCCAGAGCTTGCGGGCGCTGAGCAGCGAGATGCCGGCGGCGGCGGCCACATCACGGCGGCGCATGGTGCGCTTGGATCCGAGGAGCATCATCTCCAGGCCCTGGGCCGATTCCTTGACCTTCTCGCGCTCGAGCGCCTGGGCCAGCGGCAGGGCACGGGTTTCGGGTCCGGCATCGGGGCTCAGTGCCGGCAGGGACCCAGTGGACGGTGCGGGACGAGCCGGCTCCGGGTGGTCCGCCGGGGCCTCGACGATGGGCAGTTCAGCGGTGCGGGGAGTGGGCTCCGGGCTGGTGGTTGCGGGGTTGTCCGCGTGCTGCCCACCGGCGTCCTGCCCATCATCCATGTCCGATCCCATCCAAGCGTTCCTCTGTACCAATTTCTACACCATCGAACCCCATGGGTCTGGGTAAACGCTCAATGGCCGTCACGACCAGGTCCCGAACCCGCTCCACCCGCGGCAGGTGGGGTAGCCGCACCGCCCCGTTGGAGGTGTCCAGCACCAGTGCCCCGGAGCCGCTGCCGCGTTCGAGGAGCTTCTGGCTGGTCTTCAGGGTCCGCACGAACGCCAGGGGCAGTTCCCACTGGTTTTTCGCCGCGACTCCCCGGCGCACCACGATCCGCCGGTTGGTCAGGAAGACGACCGTTCGCCGCCACCGCACCAGGGGCACCACGCACCAGGCCAGCAGCAGCACGGCCGCCACGATCGGGACCACGACCTGCAGCAGCGGCACGGTCTCCAGCACCGCCTTCGGCAGGTCGTCGCGGGTCAGGACCCCCAGGGCGAAGGCCGTCAGCCCGGCGAGGAGGACGAAGACGACGGCCGGACGGTTCAGGACGCGGCGGTGCGCACGGGTCTTGACGATCACCCACTCGTCCTCGGCCAGCCGCAGCCTCATCCGCGATTCCCCTTCCTGTCACCGTCAATTCTAGGCGGCGCGTTGGTGCCGCGGCCGCGCGCTCGCCGTGCTCCCGTCGTGCTCCCGTCCGGGGCCTCCGGGCGGCTGGTTCAGGCGTAGCGGCCGTCGGTGCGGCGCAGGTGGACGACGTCCCCGGCGCGGACCACCGCAGTGGTGCCGTCCGTGGTGCGCACCGTGAGCGCGCCGTCGGGTTCGAGCCCGACGGCGGTGCCCTCCACGGTGGCCCCGCCGGGCAGTTCGGCCCGGACCGGCGCGCCGATGGTGGCCATGGTGGCGGCGACGCGTTCGCGCAGGGACGCCCCGCCGTCGATCGGTTGCCCGGCGTTGCCGCCCGCGCGTAAGAACCCGGTGTAGAAGCTGGCTGCCTGGCGGAGGTAGGCCGTGAGCAGGACCGTGGTGTCCACCGTCGTCGCCCCCTCGAGCAGCAGCGAGGTGGCCGTGGGGACGGGCAGCTCGTCGCGCCCCAGGGTGACGTTGACCCCCGAGCCGACCACGACCGCCGGTGGCCCGTCGACGGCCGGGACCAGTTGGGCCAGGACGCCGGCGACCTTCCGACCGGAGACGATCACGTCGTTGGGCCACTTGAGTTCGGCGGTGACGCCTGCGGTTTCCCGCAGTGCGGTGGCCAGCGCGGTGGCGCAGAGCATGGAGAGCCAACCGTACGCGTCCTCCGGCACTGCGGCACCGGCCGGTTCCGGGCGGAAGAGGATGCTCACTGCCAGCGAGCTGCGCGGCGGTGCCTGCCACGTCCGCTCCAGGCGGCCGCGTCCAGCGGACTGGAAGTCGGTGGCCAGCACGCTGATCTCCGGCCATGCCCCGGGGTCGGCGGCAAGGGACCGGACGAGGTCCGTGTTGGTCGAGCCCGTCGATTCGACGACGTCCAGCCGGTGAAGCGTCCCGGGTTCGACCAGGTCGCGGCGCAGTGCCGTGGCATCGAGCGGGGCGCGCAGGGCGGCGGGGTCGTTCATGGGTCAACCCTAGCCCGGTTGCCCTGCCGCGGCGTCGGCCGAGGCGATCACGGTCGCTGGCCGGATGCGGTGCGCGGTACTCAGTGGCGGGCGAGCCAGCCCTTGACGCGGCGCCACAGGTTCCGGCGGCGCTCCCGGCTCCGACGGTCGCCGGACCGGTCGGCTTCGGCACGCAGGTGTCTGAGGAACATCCGGGCCGTCTGGTCGTTCTTGCCTCCCGAGACGGGTTGCCCGATTGAGCCGAACATTCCTGCTGCCTCCGTCCTCGTGGGCCGCTGGGTGGCCTCCCTTTCGACTGCACGCGCGGCGTCCGGGTGCCGTCGAGGGATCAACGTCCCGCGGTTGCTGCGTTTCAGAGGTTGCTGCGTTTCAGAGGAACATGTCGGGGACCAGCTGGTCCTCCGGGGCCCCCAGGCTGTAGCCACTGAAATCGGTGACGCCCTCGGCGCGCAGGACCTCTTCGTCGATGAAGAAGTTCCCCGTGCACTCGGCAGCGGGCCGGGCGAGGATGGCGGCGGCCGCGTCGGAGACGATGACGTCCTTGCGGGCGCCGCGGATCATCTTCAGCCCGCCGGGCATGTTGCGGATGGCGGCGGTGTCGATCAGGGTGGCCGGCCACAGCGAGTTCACCGCGATTCCGTCGCCCTTCAGCTCCTCGGCCAATCCCAGGGTCGTCAGCGACATGCCGTATTTGGCCATCGTGTAGGCCAGGTTGGCGCCGGCCCACTTCGGATCCAGGTTCAGCGGCGGCGACAGGGTGAGGATGTGGGCGTTGTCCGATGCGCGCAGGGCGTCCAGGCTCAGCTTGGAGAGCAGGAAGGTGCCGCGGACGTTGATGTCCTGCATCAGGTCGTAGCGCTTCATCGACACGGCGTCCGTGCCGGAGAGGTCGATCGCGGAGGCGTTGTTCACCACGATGTCGATGCCACCGAACTCGGCGACTGTGGCCTCGACGGCGCGCTGGACGTCCTCGTCATTGCGCACGTCGCCGACGATCGGCAGGGCGCCGACGCCGTAGGAGCGGATCTCCTCGGCGGCCGTATAGACGGTCCCCTCGAGCGAGGGATGGGGCGTGGCCGTTTTGGCCATCAGCGCGATGTTCGCCCCGCCGGCTGCCAGTTGCAGGGCGATGGCCAGCCCAATGCCGCGGCTGCCGCCGCTCATCAGGACGGTGCGTCCGGCGAACGTGCCGGGGCCATCGGAGGCGTCGACGGGACGGTGCTGGGGTGCTGGGGACTCGGTCATGGCCCTAGCGTACGGTAAAACCCGACCAAATGTTACCCGCCGGTAACAAGGGTTTTGCGCCGCCTTCCCGCCGAGGTGCGGCCACCGACTTTGTAGGGTTCCTACAGCCAAACGGGCACGTCCCGTCACTAGACTGGCCATGCGGGCACGTTGGTTGTGCCATTCCTACTATTTCCAAGCAGAACGGGAGTCTCCCGCATGAGCGAGACCGGCCTCCAGGATCCGGACGAGCAGATCGACGTGTCCACCACCGCGGGCAAGATCGCCGAGTTCCGGCGCCGGCAGTCACTGTCGCAGGCGCCCTCCGGCCAGGCCGCGATCGAGAAGCAGCATGCGCGCGGCAAGAACACCGCGCGCGAGCGCATCGAGCTGCTGCTGGACGAGGGCTCGTTCGTGGAATTCGACGCCCTGGCCGTGCACCGCACCACCGCCTTCGGCATGGACGCCAAGCACCCGCTCGGCGATGGCGTCGTCTCCGGCCACGGCACCGTTGACGGGCGCCTGGTGGCCGTCTACTCCCAGGACTTCACCGTCTACGGCGGGTCGCTGAGCAAGGTCAACGGCGAGAAGATCGTCAAGGTCCAGGAATTCGCCCTGCGCAACGGCTGCCCGGTCGTCGGCATCAACGACGGCGGCGGCGCCCGCATCCAGGAGGGCGTCGCCTCGCTGGCGATGTTCGCCGACATCTTCCGCAACAACGTGCACGCCTCCGGCGTCGTCCCGCAGATCTCCCTGATCCTCGGCCCCTGCGCCGGCGGCGCGGCCTACTCCCCCGCGCTGACCGACTACGTCGTCATGGTGGACAAGACCAGCCACATGTTCATCACCGGCCCCGACGTCATCAAGACCGTCACGGGCGAGGAGGTCGACATGGAGACCCTCGGCGGTGCGCGCCAGCACAACGCGAACACCGGCACGGCCACCTACCTGGCCACCGACGAGTCCGATGCCATCGACTTCGTCAGGGAACTGCTGGACTACCTGCCCTCCAACAACCTCACCGAGGCCCCGGCCACGGAATTCGAGGAGGAACTGGAGGTCACCGGGGCGGACCTCGAGCTCGATGCCCTCATCCCCGACTCGGCCAACCAGCCCTACGACATGCGCGCCGTCATCGAGCACATCGTCGACGACGGCGCCTTCCTGGAGATGCAGGCGCTCTATGCGCCCAACGTGATGATCGGCTACGCCCGCGTCGAGGGCCGCAGCGTGGGCATCGTGGCGAACCAGCCGATGCAGTTCGCCGGCACCCTGGACATCGCCGCCTCGGAGAAGGCCGCCCGCTTTGTGCGCCACTGCGACGCGTTCGGCATCCCGATCCTCACCCTCGTCGACGTCCCGGGCTTCCTGCCGGGCAAGGACCAGGAGTTCCAGGGCATCATCCGCCGCGGCGCGAAGCTGCTCTTCGCCTACGCCGAGGCCACCGTCCCGAAGCTGACCGTCATCACCCGCAAGGCCTATGGCGGCGCCTACATCGTCATGGGTTCCAAGAAGCTCGGCGCCGACCTGAACCTCGCCTGGCCGACCGCGCAGATCGGCGTCATGGGCGCCCAGGGCGCGGTCAACATCCTCTACCGCCGCGACCTGGCCGCCGTCGCCGAATCAGGCGGGGACGTCGAGGCCCGCCGCACCGAGATCATCGAGGGCTACGAGGCCGAGCTGCTCAACCCCTACCAGGCCGCCGAGCTCGGCTACATCGACGCCGTCATCGCCCCGGCGGACACGCGCACGCAGATCGTCCGCGGCCTGCGCGCCCTGCGCGACAAGCACGCGTCGCTGCCGGCCAAGAAGCACGGGAACATCCCCCTGTGAGCGGCGAGCAGATGGTCTCCGGCAGTGGATCAAGGACCTTAACAACCGAGCACGATGGCGGTTCCCCCTCCGCGGGCACCGCGCCGACACTGTTCCGGGTCGTACGCGGCAACCCGGACACCGAGGAGGTCGCGGCCCTGGCTGCCGTCCTCGCGGCACTGTCCGGTGAAGCAGGGAACGGACAGGATGGCGAGGGCGCGGGAACCAGCGGCTCGCGCCGCGACGCGTTGCGCAGCCAGGTCCGGCGCCGTCGCCAGCTCTCCGGGTACCCCGGCGCCTGGCGCAGCGGCCGGTTCTGATCCGCGAGTATCCGTCGCCGGAAGCCTTCAGCAACGGCTTCACATGCAGCTACGCTGGTCACTATGACCAACGCCACATCATCCGCCACGCGGACCCCGAGCGCCATCGACGCCGTCGCCGACCGCTTCTTCGACCGCCTGCTCGAACTCGCCCCGGACTTTGCCACCTCACTGGGCATCCCCGGCCACGAAACCGAGTACTCCGACTACTCCCCCGCCGGGCAGGAGGCCTACGCCGCAGCCGCGCGCGAGACCCTCGACGCACTCCAGGGCCTCGAGCCCGTCGACGACGTCGACGCCATCACCCTCGATGCCATGCGCGAGCGGCTCGGCCTGGACCTGGAGCTGCACGCCACCGGGATCACCGAGCTGAACAACATTGCCTGCCCGGCCCAGGACATCCGGGCGATCTTCGACCTGATGCCCACCGACACCGTCGAACACTGGAAGCACATCGCCGGCCGCCTGGCGAACGTCGGCGCCGCCATCGACGGCTACATCGCCTCGCTGCGCAAGAGCCGGGACGAGGGCCACGTCGCGGCACAGCGCCAGGTGCGCATCGTCGTCGAGCAGTCCCGCGACTACGCCAAGGACGGCGGATTCTTCACCTCTCTTGCCGCCGACGCCAGCCCGGCCGAAGGATCCCTGGACGAGGCCCTGCGCTTCGAGCTGTCCGCGAACGCCGCCGACGCGGCGGCCGCCTACACCCGCCTGGCCGACTTCCTGGAGACCGAGCTCCTGCCGGCCGCCCCGGAGAAGGACGCGGTGGGCCGGGAGTACTACGCCCTGTGCTCGCGCCGCTTCATCGGCGCCGAGGTCGACCTGGACGAGACCTACGCGTGGGGCGTGGCCGAACTGGACCGGCTGATCGCCGAGCAGGAGCACGTGGCCAACTCCATCAAGCCCGGGGCCTCGATCGCCGAGGCGAAGGAGATCCTCAACGCCGACGCCAACCGCCAGCTCAAGGGCACCGACGCGCTGAAGACCTGGATGCAGGAGAAGGCCGATCGCGCCGTCGCCGACCTGGCCGGCGTGCACTTCGACATCCCCGACACGATGCGCCGGCTCGAGTGCATGATCGCCCCCACCCAGGAGGGCGGCATCTACTACACCGGCCCCTCGGACGACTTCAGCCGTCCCGGGCGCATGTGGTGGTCCGTACCGGCCGGCGAGGACGAGTTCACGACCTGGGCCGAGACCACCACGGTGTACCACGAGGGCGTGCCGGGCCACCACCTGCAGGTCGGCACCGCCACCTACCGCAAGGACACGCTGAACAACTGGCGCCGCAACGCCTGCTGGGTCTCCGGCCACGGCGAGGGCTGGGCGCTCTACGCCGAACGGCTGATGCTGGACCTGGGCTACCTCGCCGATCCCGGCGATCACATGGGCATGCTGGACATGCAGCGGATGCGCGCGGCCCGCGTCGTGTTCGACATCGGCGTGCACCTGGAACTGGACATGCCCGAACGCTGGGGCTCCGGACCCTGGACCCCGGAGAAGGGGTACGACTTCCTCTCGCAGCACCTGGACATCTCCGAGGGACAGCGCCGCTTCGAGTTCACCCGCTACCTCGGCTGGCCGGGCCAGGCCCCCTCCTACAAGGTCGGCCAGCGCCTCTGGGAGCAGATCCGCGACGCCCGCCGCGAGGCCGAGGGCGACGCGTTCGACCTGCGCGCCTTCCACACCGAGGCGCTGAACATGGGCTCGGTCGGGCTCGACACGCTGCGCCGGGCCCTGCTGCCCGCCAGCTGACCCGCCCACACCACTCCGCACCACCGGAACACGGCGCCGGCGCCTCTGGATCCAACGCGATCACGGAGGCACCGGCGTCGTATTATTTCGGGAACCCCTGTGTGGCATTCGCCATAGGGCAATCGGGAATGAACCGGCGGATCCCTTGTGCCACGCGGGATCGACGGCAGCGCCCGTCGACCGGCCCCATCGCCCCCGCGTCATAAAGCGCAACAAGGACTCCCCCGGGTGTAAGTTTCCGCCCTACCGTCGTCCGGTGAGCACATCAACTGCACCCCACCGCACCTTTCCCCGCTGGGTGACCTCCTTCGGCCCGCAGATCATCGCCGGCCTGGTCCTCGGCGTCATCCTCGGCCTGGTCGCCAAGTACACCGGCAGCACCGAGGACGCCCCCAACGCGCTCGGTGCCACCCTGGACACCATCGGCTCCAGCTACGTGGCCCTGCTGCGCACCGCAGTGATCCCGCTGATTTTCTTCGCCGTCGTGGCCTCGATCGCCAACCTGGCCCAGGTCACCAACGCGGCCCGGCTGGCCTGGCGGACCATCGTCTGGTTCGCCATCACGGCCCTGATCGCCGTCCTGATTGGCATGGGCCTGGGCACCGTGTTCCAGCCCGGTGCCAACACCGGGCAGACCGCCCCGCCGGAATACGACGGCAAGACAGGAGACTGGTGGGCCTTCCTCACCGGCCTGATCCCCACCAACTTCCTGGGGCTGCAGACCAGCTCCAAGGTCGCCGAGACCGGCGACGTGAGCACCTCGGTCAGCTTCAACGTCCTGCAGATCCTGGTCATCGCCATCGCCGTGGGCATCGCCGCCCTGAAGATCGGTTCCGCGGCGAAGCCGTTCCTGGATCTGAGCGCCTCGCTGCTGTCCATCATCCAGAAGATCCTGTGGTGGATCATCCGCCTGGCCCCGCTGGGCACCGTCGGGCTCATCGGCAACGCGACCGCGTCCTATGGCTGGGACACCATGGGCGCGCTGGGCAAGTTCGTCGTGGCGATCTACGTCGGGTTGGCGATCGTGCTCTTCGGGGTCTACCCGATCCTGGTCCGCGCCCACGGCCTGAACGTGCGCTCCTATTTCTCCGGTGTCTGGCCCGCAGTCCAGCTGGGCTTCGTCTCCCGCTCCTCGATCGGCACGCTGCCGTTGACCCAGCGCGTGACCGAGCGCAACCTCGGCGTCCCCCGCGGCTACGCCTCCTTCGCGGTGCCGCTGGGCGCGACGACCAAGATGGACGGCTGCGCCGCCATCTACCCGGCCGTGGCCGCGATCTTCGTCGCCCAGTTCTTCGGCATCCAGCTCGACGCCACCCAGTACATCCTCATCGCGATCGTCTCCGTCCTCGGCTCGGCCGCGACGGCCGGGACCACCGGTGCCGTGGTGATGCTGACCCTGACCCTGTCCACGCTGGGTCTTCCGCTGGCCGGCGTCGGTCTGCTGTTGGCCGTGGACCCGATCATCGACATGGGCCGCACGGCGCTGAACGTCGCCGGCCAGGCACTGGTCCCGACGATCGTCGCCAAGCGCGAGGGCATCCTGGACCTGGAGCTCTACAACGCCCCACGCAATGGCAACCCGTTCGCGGACGAGTTCGCCGCTGCCCAGGACGAGGCGGCCGCCGACGACGCCGCCGCGGCCACCGGGGACGCCGCGGTACCCGCCGCACGGTAGCCGCCGCACGGTAGCAACGCACCATCCCGCCCGCACCGGGCCCGGTTCGGCATGAACCGGGCCCGGTGTTCTGCGTGCGGAAGGCCACTCTCCCGCAATTTGCACAGGGTGCAAACTTGCACGTAGTGTAATCAGCGTGAGTGCCTCCCTGAACATGCCCCCGCCTGCGGCGAGCGCGCCATCGCGCCGCGAAATCAACAAGACCGCCACGCGCCAGGCGATCATCGACGCCGCCCTGGCAGTGCTGCGCACCGATGGGCTCGAGGCAGTCACCGCCGACCGCGTGGCCGAGGCCGCTGGCGTCTCGCGCCGCACGTTCTTCAACTACTTCTCCACGCTCGAATCCGCATTGAACGGGCCCACGGAGGCCTTCGTGGAGCACGTGCTGCGGATCTTCGAAACCCAGCCCCGCGACCTGCCGATCATGTCGGCCGCCGTCAACGCCCTCAACGCCCTCGCCGACCGCAGCCTGCTGGCCCCCGTCGCCGAACTCGCTGCCGCAGCCCACTCCAGCCCGCAGCTGGACCGCCTCCAGCTGGAGGCGTGGAACGACTGCGCCGCCCGCCTGGTCGAGGCCATCGCCGCCCGCCTTCCCGGGTCGGACCCCCTCACCGTGTCCGTCTTCGCCAATTCGATCATCGGTGCCGGCCGCGCGGCCTTCGAACACTGGATCCAGACCGCAGACGGCGACCTGTCCGATGCCTCGCTCGCCCGCCTGCAACGACACCTCACCACCGCGCTGGCCCAGCTGCGCGACGGCTTCCCCACCCTGAACGTCCCGGCCGCATCGGCCCCCATCCGAGAGGCCTGAACCCATGGCCACCTTCCTCTACAAGCTCGGCCGCCTGGCCTACCGCCGCCGCTGGATCTTCGTGTCCATCTGGGCGGTCGTCCTGCTGGCCATTGGCCTGTCCGCCGGCGCCTTCATGGGCAAGCTGACCAACAGCTTCTCCATCCCCGGCACCGAGACCCAGCGCGCCCTGGACAAGCTCAAGGCCGAGATGCCCGAGTTTTCCGGCGGCAGCGGCTCGATCGTCTACCAGACCTCGGACGGGCAACGCTTCACCACGGCCCAGAAGAAGGCCATCGGCGACGCGCTCGAGAACCTCGAGGACCTCGACGACGTCCGCCAGGCGTCCAACCCCTTCACCACCCAGGACCAGCTCGACGACGCCGCCGTCCAGGTCAAGAAGGCCAACCAGAAGCTCACCGACGGGCGGAAGAAGCTCGAAGACGGCAAGCAGCAGCTGGCCGACGGCAAGGAACAGATCGCCGAGAACAAGCAGAAGATCGCCGACGGCCGGGCCGAGTTGAAAAAGGCCCAGGCCAAGATCGACGACGGCCGCGCCCAGCTCGCCGACGGCAAGGCCGAACTCGCCCAGGGCAAGCAGAAGCTGGTGGCACCCCGTGCCAAGCTCGCCAACGGCCGCCAGAAGCTGCAGGCCGCCAAGGCGCAGCTGGCCCAGGGGCAACAGCAATACGACAACGGTGCCGCCAAGCTGGCTTCCGGCAAGTCGCAGCTCGCCCAGGCCGAAAAGGACCTGAAGGCCAATGAAGCCCAGATCTCCGAAGGACGCAAGCAGTATGAAGCGGGCGCCCAACAGCTGACCAAAAGCCTCGGTGTCGCGTCGCTCTCGCAGGTTCCCGCCGTCCTGGACGCCGCCCAAAAGGCCCTCGAGGACGACCCCGGCAATGCCAAGATGACGCAGAAGCAGATCGACGACTCGCGTGCCGCGCTCAAGCAGCTGAACGCCACGCAGAAGTCGCTCGATTCGAACGCGGCGAAGCTGCAGGCCGGGGAGCAGCAGCTCGCCGACCAGAAGCAGGAGCTGGCCGCAGGCGAAAAGAAGCTCAAGGCCTCGAAGAAGAAGCTCGACGCCGGCTGGGCGAGGATCGCCGCCAGCCAGGAAACGCTCGACGACGGCGCCGCGCAGCTCGCCGCCGGCCAGGCCAAGGTCACCGCCGGCGAGCGCGAGATCGCGGCGAACCAGGCCAAGCTGGACGCCGGGCAGCAGGAGATCGACGAGAACACCGCCAAGCTCGACGCCGGGGAAAAGAAGCTCAAGGCCGAGGAGGCCAAGCTCCCGGCGGCCGAGAAGGAACTCGAGGAAGCCCAGCAGAAGCTCGAGGACGGGCAGCATGACCTTGCCCTCGGCGAGCGCAAGGCCCAGTCAACCCAGGGCATGCGCTTCGTGTCGGAGGACGGCACGACCGCGGCGGTCAATGTCAGCTTCACCGGTTCGGCCGATGCCCTGACCCCCGAGGTGCGCGACCAGATCAAGGACATCGCCAACGCGGCGACCTCCAGTGGCGTGGACACCTACTTCTCCAAGGAGATCGTCCAGGACATCTCCTCCATCTTCGGGGCAGCCGAGATCATCGGCCTGGTGATTGCCGCCGTCGTGCTCATGGTCATGCTCGGCACATTCGTCGCCGCCGGGTTGCCGCTGCTCATGGCCGTCCTCGGCGTGGGCGCGGGCGTGGGCGGGACGCTGGCCCTGTCGAGCGTGATCGAGATGGCCTCCATCACCCCGGCGTTGGCCTTGATGCTCGGATTGGCGGTGGGCATCGACTACTCGCTGTTCATCGTGCACCGGCACCGCCGCCAGCTGCTGGATGGCATGGGGATGGAGGAGTCCATCGGGCGGGCCACCGGAACCAGCGGCAACGCCGTGGTCTTCGCGGGCCTGACGGTGATCATCGCCTTGTCCGCACTCGCCGTCCCCGCCCTGCCGTTCCTGTCCGTGCTGGGCCTCTCGGCGGCCTTCACGGTGGCCATGGCCGTGCTGATCGCGATCTCCCTGACCCCGGCGCTGCTGGGCATCATCGGCACCCGGCTGGTCAGCAAGCGGGCCTGGCGCAAGGCAGCGGCGGATTCCGCCGCGCAGACCTCCGCCGGTGCCACGGCAGGCCACGCCGACGCGGACACCGATTCGACGGCCCACCCCAATGCCGCGGGCAACCGCGGGTGGGGCGCCTTCGTGACCAAGCGTCCCGTGCTCATGGGTGTGGTCGGCGTCCTCCTCCTGGGGCTCATGGCGTTGCCTGCCCTGCAGCTGCGCACGGCCCTGCCCGACGGCAGCGCCGAACCGGTGGATTCGAGCGCCCACCAGGCCTACGATCTGCTCAGCGAGAAGTTCGGCGCCGGCTACAACGGCCCGATCATCGCCCTGGCGGATCTGCCGGCCGGTCTGGACGCCGAGGAGGCGGAGATCAAGACGCTCGACATCGCCGACGAGCTGCGCGGGATCGACGGCGTCGTCGCCGCGGTGCCGGTGGGCACCAACGACGAGCACACGCTCGGGGTGCTGCAGATCGTCCCGCAGGACGGCCCGGCCAGCCAGGAGACCGAGCAGGTCGTCACGGACATCCGCAACGCGACGCCGCAGATCGAGGCGGAGACCGGTTCCCACCTGGCGCTGACCGGGCAGGTGACCGCGCAGATCGACGTGTCCGAGCGCCTGGCGGAGGTCCTGCCCCTCTACCTGGGCATCGTCGTCGGACTCTCCCTGGTGTTGCTGTTGCTGGTGTTCCGCTCGATCGTGGTGCCCCTGCTGGCCACCGTGGGCTTCCTGCTCTCGCTGGTCGCCGCGTTTGGCGCCACGGTCGCGGTCTACCAGTGGGGTTGGCTCTCTACGGTGTTCGGCGTCGAGACGCCCGGCCCGATCATGAGCTTCCTGCCCATCCTGCTGACCGGCATCCTGTTCGGCCTGGCGATGGACTACCAGGTGTTCCTGGTCTCGGGCATGCGCGAATCGTTCGCTCACGGCCAGCACGCCAAGGCGGCCGTCCGTTCCGGGTTTGCGCATTCGGCACCGGTGGTCACCGCCGCCGCGCTGATCATGACCAGCGTGTTCGCCGGCTT
Organism: Arthrobacter sp. JSM 101049; assembly: GCF_041679245.1. Classification (NCBI taxonomy): domain Bacteria; kingdom Bacillati; phylum Actinomycetota; class Actinomycetes; order Micrococcales; family Micrococcaceae; genus Arthrobacter; species Arthrobacter sp. JSM 101049. The sequence goes on from NZ_JBGFFC010000001.1 coordinate 137,310, forward strand.
CATCTTCTCCCACCTGACGATGATCCGCGCCATCGGCTTCTCGTTGGCCATCGGCGTGGTGCTCGACGCCTTCGTGGTCCGCATGACCATCACGCCCGCGATCATGCACCTGCTCGGCCGCCACGCCTGGTACATCCCGAAGTGGCTGGACCGGATCCTGCCCGATGTCGACGTCGAGGGATCGAAGATCGCCGCCCTGTCCGGCGGCGGTACCGCAGGCGGCGCGACGGGTGGTTCCACGGGCGGTTCCGGCCCCGAGGCCGGTGGCCCGGACGGCACCGGGGGAAACGGTGACGGCGGATCCGGCGACGGGTCCACCGGCAGCGGGACCACACCGCGCCATGCCGATCAGGATGCCACCGCCGAATCCCCCAACGACTGGTTCCCGTTCGGCGATGCACACAATCCCGACGAGCGGCAGGACGCACTACGGTAGAGCCATGAGCACCTTTGACCCCTCGCCCCTGGCCATCAACGCGGATCTGGCCGCCTCCTCCCCCGACGAGGAGCAACCGCTGCTGGTGCTGGCCTCCCAGTCACCGGGGCGGGCCAGGATCCTGGCGGACGCGGGCATCGGGTTCGAGGCCATCGTCTCGGATGTGGACGAGGACGCAGCCGTCGCCGAGGCCACCGAGCGCCTCGGCGGCGAGCTGGACTCGGCCTCCATGGCCTTGCTGCTGGCCCGCACCAAAGCCGAGGCCGTCGCGGCCCTCGATGCCGCCGACGGAGCCGTGGTGCTCGGCTGCGACTCGGTGTTCGAGCTCGACGGCGTCTCCTACGGCAAGCCCTACACGCCCGAGGTCGCCATCGATCGGTGGCGAGCAATGCGCGGACGCACCGGCGTCCTGCACACCGGCCACTGGCTCGTCGACAACCGCAGCACCGATGAGGACGACGGCGGTACCGGAGCCACACTCGGTGCCGTCGCCTCCACGTCGGTCAGCTTCGCCGACGTGGCCGACGAGGAGATCGAGGCCTATGTGGCTACGGGCGAACCCCTCCCCTGCGCCGGCGCCTTCACCATCGACGGCCGCGGCGCGGCGTTCATCACGGGCATCGACGGCGACCCGCATGCGGTGGTCGGCCTGTCGGTAAATACATTGCGCGCCTTGCTGGCCTCCGCGGAGCTGTCCATTACCGACCTCTGGGACTGAGAGCACCGCACCCCGTCGATTCTGGCGCCGCATCGAATGCGTGCGCCGGGTACAGCTGTCGTCCACCGTGTTTGACCATTCGGTCCAAATCCTGTGGACATTCCCGCTGGCACGTGCTCGCATGATGCCATGCGGCCTTCGGCGCGGGACAAGCGGATCCGGATCGCTGCCGGATGGATCATCATTGCCTTATCGGTTCTGCCAGTGGCTTTGCCACTCCTGGCCGGTCGCTTCCAATGGAACCCTGCCTCACTCGCCATCCTTGGATGTCAGGTGCTGATGGGGCTGGGCGCCGGTCTCTATCTTGCCCTCGGCCGGGGCAAGGCAGGCACCTTGGTAATGGTCCGGGGCCGGTGGAGACGCTTCGCGTTGCCGACCCTTGCCGTCGTCGGTATTGCCGCCATGGTCTGAGGCTTCTTGGCCGGTCCAGAAGCCACCGTGGCGGCCGCAACCTGGCCGCTCATGATGGCCATGTGGATCCTAGGCCAATTCCGGTCCAATTCCCGGCGCTTCCAGCACACGGAGCAGTGGATCACCGCGTTGCCCCCGAAACTGCCCTGCATGCAGTTGTTCGATCGTTCAGTCAGCCGGGGCTGCGCACAAGGTCGGTCGAGCGCGACGTGTGGGTCGAGATCGGAAGGAACTGGACTGGCGGTGCCTGGTTCCATGGTTCTGCCGCCAATCATCTCAAGACCACGACCGAGGTGCATTTCCACATCGATGACGCCAATGGCCGAACCCGCATCACGGCGCATAGCGGTGACCGGACCGTCATGGGCATGTACGACGTCCTGAAACTCTCCGACGAGATGAGCGCGACCGCCGTGGTTTTGGCTCGGGAGGTCACGCCCCCTCTGCACGAGGGACCGCATTCCTGAATAGCTTTCCTCCGGGGACCAACCTCCTCCGAAGGACAGAGCGCGAGGAGCAGGTGGATTACCGACGTGCGGTTCCCTGCGGCAATGCATGCCCCATCGCACGCGGCGTAGGCGGGAACTGTCGAGCAGGATACATCCCCGAACAATGACATCGGACCTGCATATTGCAATGGATCCGTGCACGTTTCAGAAAGTACTTGCAATAACGGAAAGTACTTTCTAGGCTCTAGGTAGAGGTCCTCCCCGGCCTCGTCCACATCGACCACGGGAGCCATTCATGAACTCGCCCCAGCAGTCCGGACAGCGTTACACCTGGATCGGTTACGCGGCCGGCATCGTGTGCATGACGGCGCTGTTCATCGCCGGCCTGGCCACGGGAAAACCCCAGCTCGCCGTGATGGCCGGCACGCTCGCCGCCCTCCTCGGCACCATCTGGGCCTCGGCGGCGGCCGCGCGGAAGGCGGCCGTCCAGCGGACCACTCGAGCGGAGCCCGTGGCAGCCACGGCAACCACTCCAGTCCGTCCTTCGCCGCAGGCAGCGCACGACCTCCTGCAGGAGGCGAGCCGCCTGGAGTCGGCTTCGCGCGCGGGGGCCGGCTGGCCGCACATCACCATGCTGCTCGGCCTGGGGGCCATCACCTCGCTGAGCATGCTGTCCTTCTGGTTCGTCGCCCGCTACGACGAGTCCCTGGTCGCGCTGCCAATGATCGCCATGCTCGTCTGGCTGGGGATCTTCATGGCCTTCATGTTCGCCTTCGGCCGCTCCACCAAACGCGGTTTCGGACGCCGGTGGATGACGTTCATGATGATTTGGGCCGGCCTGTGGGTGGTCGGCATCGTGCTCAGCAGCACCCTGTTCGCCGGCGAGCTGTGGTTCACCCTGCTGATCGCCACGGCAATCACCGTCAACTCGGTCACCGGCGCCTGGCTCGAGGCCCGGAAATGACGGGCAGGAATTCGGGCCAGGAAGACCACGACGAGCATCCGCGCCTGAAGCTCTCGGACCAGTTGTCCCATCCCGTGCGCTTTTCGCTCGTCGCCGCCATCGCCGGAACCGAGGAATCCGAATTCGCCGTCGTCCGCGATCACCTGCAGGTCAGCGACTCCGTCCTCAGCCGGCAGGCCTCCCAGCTCGAGGCCGCTGGCATCGTCAGGATCCGCAAGGGGTTCGTGGGCAAGCGCCCGCGCACCTGGTTCGCGTTGACCCCGGCGGGCCGCACGGCGTGGGAACAGCATCTGGGGGCCCTGCGCGAGATCGCCAACGAATCCCTGCCGGCGTCGGATTTGTAGGACTTCTACAAAATTCGACGACGGACTCCCGGGGACCGGCGTGGAATTACGTGCACAACCAACAAGCGCGGGTAGGCTCCAAACAGCAACGTGAAGGAGTTCCATCTGCCATGCCCCAACTGACCAAGGTCCTCATCGCCAACCGTGGCGAGATCGCCGTCCGCGTCATCCGCGCGGCCCGTGACGAGGGCATCGCCTCCGTCGCCGTCTATGCAGAGCCCGACCGCGAGGCGCTGCACGTGCGGCTGGCCGACGAAGCCTACGCCCTCGGTGGCCAGAGCGCGGCGGAGTCCTATCTGGTCATGGACAAGATCCTCGAGGCGGCCGCCGCCTCGGGCGCCGATGCCGTCCACCCCGGCTACGGTTTCCTCTCTGAGAATGCCGAATTCGCCCAGCGCGTCATCGATGCCGGACTGACCTGGATCGGGCCTTCCCCCCACGCCATCGCACAACTCGGCGATAAGGTCCAGGCGCGGCACATCGCCACCAAGGTCGGCGCGCCCCTGGTGCCCGGGACGAAGGAACCGGTGCGGTCTACGCAGGAAGTCCTCGAATTCGCGGACCAGCACGGCCTGCCCCTGGCCATCAAGGCGGCCTATGGTGGTGGCGGTCGGGGCATCAAGGTCGTCCGGAACCGCGAGGAGATCCCCGAACTCTACGAGTCCGCAGTCCGAGAGGCGACCGCTGCCTTCGGCCGCGGCGAATGCTTCATCGAACGCTTCCTGGACTCCCCCCGCCATGTCGAGACCCAGTGCCTGGCCGACTCACAGGGCAACGTCGTGGTCATCTCCACGCGCGACTGCTCCCTGCAACGCCGCAACCAGAAGCTCGTCGAAGAGGCCCCGGCCCCCTTCCTCGACGAGGACCAGGTCGCCCGGCTGTATGAATCCTCCAAGGCCATCCTGCGCGAAGCCGGCTACGTCGGCGCGGGGACCTGCGAGTTCCTGGTCGGCACGGACGGCGTCATCTCCTTCCTCGAGGTCAACACCCGCTTGCAGGTCGAGCACACCGTCTCCGAAGAGGTCTCGGGCATCGACCTGGTGCGCGAGCAGTTCCGCATCGCCCGCGGCGAGGCGCTCGGCTACGGAGACCCCGAGCTGCGCGGCCACTCGTTCGAGTTCCGCATCAATGGCGAGGACGCCGGCCGCGGCTTCATGCCGGCGCCGGGCAGCATTTCCACGCTGCGTCTGCCCACGGGCCCCGGCGTCCGCGTCGATTCCGGCGTCGAACAAGGCGAATCGGTTTCCGGGAACTTCGATTCGATGATCGCCAAGCTCATCATCACCGGAGCCACGCGCGACCAGGCGGCGACCCGGGCCCGCCGTGCCCTGGACGAGATGGCCATCGAGGGCATGCCGACCGTCCTGCCGTTCCACCGCGCCGTGATGGCCGATCCGGCCTTCGTCCCTACCTCCGGCCCCTTCCTCGTCCACACTCGGTGGATCGAGACGGAGTTCGAGAACACCATCGAACCGTGGACGCCGACCGGTGCCACCGCCGAGGCCGCCGAGGAGCGTCAGTCGGTGACCGTCGAGGTCGGCGGCAAGCGGCTCGAGGTCGTCCTGCCCGCAGGTTTGGGCGCGGTGGCCAGTGGCGGCAAGAACGGCAAGTCCAAGCGCAAGCGCGCCAACCGGTCCAGCTCCGGTGGGGCAGCTACCGGCGACAGCCTCACCTCACCGATGCAGGGAACCATCGTCAAGGTCGCCGTGGCCGACGGCGACATCGTGGCCGAAGGCGACCTCGTCGTCGTCCTGGAGGCGATGAAGATGGAGCAGCCGCTCACCGCCCACCGCGCCGGCACCATCTCCGGGCTCACCGCCGTTGCCGGCGACACCGTCTCCGCAGGTGCGATCCTCGCCAGCATCCAGGACTAACCACCAGCCGGAACGACGACGGCCTGCCACCCCTGTGCGGGGCGGCAGGCCGTTGTGCGTGGCGAAGCGGTCAGGCGAGGTTGTTCTCGAAGTCCTGGTCGCGGGTCTCGCGGGTCATCAGCAGCGCGATGATCGTCAGTGCCGCGGCGGCGGCCAGGTAGACGCCCACCCACACGGTGTTTCCTCCCCCGGCCTGCCACAGGGCAATGGCCACGAAGGATGCCGGTGCGGCACCAATCACCGACGAGAGGTTGTACGCCACCGCGGATCCGGTGTAGCGCACGTTGGCCGGGAAGAGCTCGGGCAGGTAAGCGGCCATCGGACCGAACGTCAGGCCCATCAGGGACAGCCCGATGATCAGTCCGACCATGGCGGCACCGGTCCCGGGGCCGAACATCAGGGTCCAGGTGGCACCGAAGAGCAGGATCAGCACTGAGACGCCGAGCAGGAACTTGCGGCGGCCGAACTTCTCGGCCAGCGGTCCGGAAATGACGGTGAAGATGCCGAAGAACACGACGCCGACGATCAGCATCCAGAGGAACTCGGTGCGCGGTACGCCCAGGCCCGGGACGAAGGCCGCCTCGGCAGCGGCGTCGAACACCTTGCCCTTGGCCTCGGCGGCGGCGCGGGCCTGGTCCACGGTCGCCGCGGCGGTGCCGTAGGTCAGCGTGAAGGAGGTCATCAGGTAGAACAGCACGTAGGTGGCGAACATGATGATCGTGCCGGCCAGGACGGGGCGCCAGTGGAAGCGGAACGTCTGCTTGACCGGGGACTTCACGACCTTTTCCTGCTTGAGGACGTTCTGGAAGGAGATCGACTCGACCAGCTTCAGGCGGACGTAGATGCCCACGGCCACGAGCACGGCGGAGAGGATGAACGGCACGCGCCAGCCCCACTGCTGGAACTGCTCTGGGCTCAGGCCCAGCTGGAGGCCCACGAAGACGAGGTTGGCGATGATGAAGCCGATCGGCGCGCCCAGCTGCGGGAACGTGCCATAGATGGCCCGCTTGTTCTTCGGGGCGTTCTCGGTGGCCAGCAGGGCCGCGCCGGACCATTCGCCACCGAGGGCCAGGCCCTGGGCGAAGCGCAGCAGCACCAGCAGCAGCGGCGCCAGGACCACGAAGCCGCCGGTGGCAGCCGGAAGGAAGCCGATCAGGAACGTGGCGATGCCCATGGTCAGCAGCGAGGCGACCAGGGTGCCCTTGCGCCCGATCTTGTCTCCGAAGTGCCCGAAAACCACGGACCCGAGGGGACGGGCGACGAAGGCGACGCCGAAGATCGCGAACGAGCTGAGGATCGCGTTGATGTTGGTGGCGTTGGGGAAGAACAACGCCGGGAAGACCAGGACCGATGCCGTGGCATACGCGTAGAAGTCGTAGAACTCGACGGTGGTGCCGATCATGCTGGAGAAGATCACGCGACCGCGCGTGTTCGCCTCCGGAGCGGCAGTGGTGGGCAGACTGGACACTATGGGGACACCTCTTGTGCGGGTTTGATCAATGCTTCGAGCAATACTAGAACTTTTGACCACTCGCCGGTGAATGTGTCCACATATTGGACCGCTCTGGCGGTCACACAGCGTCACGGACCGGTACCGGCAGCTCCCCGCCTCCGGAATACACCGGCGAGACGCGCCACCGCACCCCGCTTAGGCGCCGCTTCCGGTTACATCGCTATAGGTGCTTGTGCAGCCGGCGGGCCGCCTCGGACACCGATCCGGACAGCGACGGGTAGACGGTGAACGTCTGGGCCATGTCGTCGACGTGCAGGCGGTTCTGCACCGCGAGCGCGATCGGGTAGATCAGCTCAGAGGCGCGCGGGGCGACCACGACACCGCCGATCACCGTGCCGGAGCCGCTACGCGCGATGATCTTCACGAAGCCCTCCTTGACGTTCATCATCTTGGCGCGGGCGTTGGTCGCCAGGTCGAGCTTGAGGATGTCGCCCTGGTACTTGCCCTCCTTGACCTGCGCCTCGGTCACGCCGACCGTGGCGATCTCCGGGCTGGTGAAGATGTTCGAGGAGACCTCGTGGGTCTTCAGCGGACGCACGCCGTCGCCCATCAGGTGGGCGATCGCGATGCGGCCCTGCATGGCGGCCACGGACGCCAGCGCAAAGACGCCAGTGCAGTCGCCGGCAGCGTAGACGTTCGGGGCCGTGGTGCGCGAGACACCGTCGACCTTGATGTGGCCGGACTCGGAGAGCTCGATGCCGGCTTCCTCCAGGCCGATGCCCGCGGTGTTCGGGATGCCGCCGACGGCCACCAGGCAGTGGCTGCCGTCCAGGGTCCGTCCGTCGGAGAGCGTGACGCGCACCCCGTCCGCGGTCCGGTCCACGGACTGGGCACGCGACTTGGCCACGACCTCCAGGCCGTTGGCCTCGAACGCATCCTCCAGCACGGCGGCGGCGTCCGCGTCCTCGCCCGGGAGCACGCGGTCGCGGGAGGACACCAGGGTCACGCGGGTCCCGAGCATGTTGTAGGCGGAGGCGAACTCGGCGCCGGTCACCCCGGAACCGACCACGATCAGGTGCTCGGGGATCTCCTGGAGGTTGTAGACCTGGGTCCAGGAGAAGATGCGTTCGCCGTCGGGCTTGGCCGTCGGCAGCTCACGGGCGTGGGCACCCAGGGCGAGCAGGATGGCGTCGGCCTCCATGGTCTCCTCGCCGCCGTCGTTTCCGGTGACGGCGATGTGGCGGTTGTCGAGCAGACGGCCCTCTCCGAGGACGACGCGCACGCCGGCGCGTTCCAGGCCGATGCGGATGTCGGCCGACTGTTCGCGGGCGAGCTCCATGAGGCGGGCGTTGACGACGCTGAGGTCTGCACTGGCATCGGCTTTGCCCTCGACGGTCACGCCGAATGACTGGGCGCCGCTGACGCGGCGCATGGCGTCGGCGGTGGCGATCAGCGTCTTGGAGGGCACGACGTCGGTCAGGACCGCGGAACCACCCATGCCCTGGCGCTCGACGATGGTCACGTCGGCCCCGAGTTGCGCGGCGACGATCGCGGCTTCGTAGCCGCCGGGACCGCCACCGAGGATGATCAACCGCTGGGACGTTTTGCTTTGTTCTACGCTCACGTCAGCCCATTCTCCACTACCTGCCCGTAACTTGCACGCCCGCGCCGGTACCGGGCATTGGCCATCCAACGGTAGGTTAGTGCCGTGAGCGAATCCAACGATGAACCCTTCCAGCTGGCCGCCGAGGCAGCCGCCGCCATTGCCGGTCAGACCGGCGTCGAATCCCATGACATCGCACTGGTCCTGGGCTCCGGCTGGGGTGAGGCCGCCGAGCTGATCGGCGAGACCACCCATACCCTCGACGCGGCAACCATCCCCGGCTTCCACTCCTCCGCCGTCGTCGGGCACACCGGCACCATCCGCTCGATCCTGACCCCGGCCGGCCAACGCGTGCTGGTGCTCGGCGCGCGAACCCACTTCTACGAGGGCAGGGGCGTGCGCGCGGTCGTGCACGGGGTGCGCACCGCAGCGGCGGCCGGCTGCTCCACCCTGGTGCTGACCAACGGGTGCGGTGGCCTCAACGAGGCCTGGGCGCCCGGGACCCCGGTGCTCATCAGCGACCACCTCAACCTCACGGCCACCTCCCCGCTCGAGGGGGCGACGTTCGTGGACCTGACCGACCTGTACTCGGCACGTCTGCGCGCCATCGCCCGCGAGGTCGACCCGGAGCTGGACGAGGGTGTGTACGCCCAGTTCACCGGTCCGCACTATGAGACCCCCGCCGAGGTCCAGTACGCACGGCGGATCGGCGCCGACCTGGTGGGCATGTCCACCGCGCTCGAGGCGATCGCCGCCCGCCACGCCGGCATGGAGGTCTTCGGGGTCTCCCTGGTGACCAACCTGGCCGCCGGCATCAGCCCCGTCCCGCTCAGCCACGCCGAGGTCATCGAGGCCGGGCAGGCCGCGGGACCGCGGATCTCGAAACTGCTGGCGGAGATCGTCGGACGCATCTGAACCGGTCCCCCGCCGATCCACCCCCGTCGTACCTCCCAGGAGCAGCATGAACCCCGCACCCGAGCCATCCGGAGACCTCTTCGCCCGCGCCGAAGCCTGGGCCGCCGAGGACCCGGACCCGGCCACGGCCACCGAACTGCGGGAACTGCTCGCCACCGACCGGGCGGACGACGCGGCTCGTGCCGAGCTCGCCGACCGGTTCGCCGGCACCCTGTCCTTCGGCACCGCCGGGCTGCGTGCGGCCCTGGGGGCGGGGCCGAACCGGATGAACCGGGTCGTCGTGCGGCACACCGCCGCCGGGCTGGCCCGGTACCTGCTCGACACCGCTGCCGGGGCCTACACGCCGCGGGCGGTCATCGGGTTCGACGCCCGCTACAACTCGGACATCTTCGCCGAGGAGACCGCCGCCGTCTTCACCGCCGCCGGCATCGAGGCGTTCCTGATGCCTTCCCGGCTGCCCACCCCGGTGCTGGCCTGGGCCGTGCGAGCGCTGGAATGCGAGGCGGGCGTCATGGTGACCGCCAGCCACAATCCGCCGCAGGACAACGGCTACAAGGTCTACCTCGGCGGCCAGGCCGTCACCGGTGCCGGGCAGGGCGCACAGATCGTCACCCCCCTGGACGCCGATATCGCCGAGCGGATCTCCGCCAGCGGACCGCTGTCCGGAATCGACCTGGCCGCCGACGGCTGGACGGTGCTACCCGGCGCCGGCGCACCCGGCGACGTGCAGGCCCGCTACCTGGAGGCCATTACCGCCCTGGTCCCGGCGGACGAGGCCGAACGCGGCCGCCGTGCCGGCCTGCGGATCGTGCTCACCCCGATGCACGGCGTCGGCGGGGACACGATGTCACGGGCCTTCTCCACTGCCGGCTTCCCCGACGTCCGGCTCGTGCCCGAGCAGGCCGAACCCGACCCGGACTTCCCCACCGTCGCGTTCCCCAACCCGGAGGAACCCGGCGCCATCGACCTCGCGCTCGCCCTGGCCCGGAAGTCGGACGCCGACCTGGTCATCGCCAACGACCCTGACGCGGACCGGTGCGCCGCGGCCGTCAACGACCCGGCCGCCGGCTGGCGGATGCTCACCGGCGACGAGGTCGGCGCGCTGCTGGGCGTCCACGTGGCGGCCCGGCTGGCCGGAACCGCCACCGCGTCGGCCGGATCCGCAACGCCTGCGGCCTCCCCCGTCTTCGCGAACTCGATCGTCTCCTCCCGCCTGCTGGCCCGCATCGCCGCCGACGCCGGCATCGCCCACGAGACCACGCTGACCGGCTTCAAGTGGATCTCCCGGGTGCCGGGGCTGGCCTTCGGCTACGAGGAGGCGCTGGGCTACTGCGTGGCGCCTGGGCTCGTGCGCGACAAGGACGGCATGTCCGCGGCCCTGCTGCTGGCAGAATTCGCCGCGGGGCTGAAGTCCACCGGCCGCACCCTGCTCGACGAGCTCGACGCCCTGGCCCTGGCCCACGGCCTGCACGCCACGGACCAGCTGTCCGTGCGCGTGGCCTCCCTCGTGGAGCTCGGCACACTGATGACCCGGCTGCGTTCGGAGGCACCGGCGTCGTTCTCCGGTTCCCCGGTCACCACGGCAGAGGACCTGGGCCGGGGGTCCGGGCAGCTCCCGCCGACCGATGCGATGCGGTACACCACCGCCGACGGCAGCCGGGTCATCGTGCGCCCCAGCGGCACCGAGCCCAAGCTGAAGTGCTACCTGGAGGTCATCGAACCGGTCGCCTCCCCCGACGACCTGCCCGCAGCCCGCCAGCGCGCCGGCGACCGGCTGGCCGGGGTGCGCGCCGACACCTGCACCGCGCTCGGCCTCTAGCGTCCCGGCCGCGGGCCAGCCTCCCGCGCCGACCCCCACCCCACCCACCTGAGAGGGAACCATGACCGACCCCACCGCAGCCACCATCGCCTCCTACATCGACCACACCCTGCTCAAGCCGGACGCCTCCCGCGAGGACGTGCTGGCCATCGCCGCCGAGGCCGCCAAGTACCGGTTCAAGTCGGTGTGCGTGAACCCGCTGTGGGTCTCCACCGTCGCCGGGGCCCTGCAGGGCTCGGGCGTGCTGACCTGCTCGGTGATCGGCTTCCCCTTCGGCGCGACCACCACGGCCGTGAAGTCGTTCGAGGCCGCCGGAGCCATCGCCGACGGCGCCAGCGAGATCGACATGGTCATCGACATCGCCGCAGCCCGCCGTGGGGACCGGGCGGCGCTGGTCGCCGACATCGGCGGCGTCGCCGCCCAGGTGCACGACGGCGGGGCCATCCTCAAGGTGATCATCGAGACCTCACTGCTCGACGACGAGGCGAAGGTCCTGGCCTGCCAGGCGGCGGTCGAGGCGGGCGCTGACTTCGTGAAGACCTCCACCGGCTTCGCCGGCGGCGGGGCGACCGTGCACGACGTGGAGCTGATGCGCCGCACCGTCGGTCCGGACCTCGGCGTGAAGGCCTCCGGCGGGGTGCGGTCGCTCGCGGACGCGCAGGCCATGATCGACGCCGGTGCCACGCGGCTCGGGGCCAGCTCGGGAGTTGCTATTGTAGAGGGTGAGCAGGGAACCGCCGGCTACTAGCGCGAGCGCGCACCACCGCCAGCCGGCGCAGGACAACAAGGAGAAACGCAGTGTACTCAGATGGCAAGAGCAAGGCCTATTCCGGCCAGGGCAACTTCGTGGGCAACTTCCTGGCCTTCGCGGTGTTCTTCATCCTGTTCCTGGGCTGCCTGTATGCGCTGAGCTTCTGGACGCTGGAGAACGCCTGGCTGCCCGGCATCTCTTGCTTCGTGCTGGCCCTGCTGGCGTTCGGCATCCCGCAGACCATCCTGGGCCGCTCCGATTCGCACCAGTCCGAGCGTCGTCCGGCCGCGCAGGTCGTCAAGAAGTAGCGCCCCCCCCACACACCGTCCACGGGTGCCCGCTGGTTCGTCCGGCGGGCACCCGTTTTCGTGCGTGCCCGTCCCGGCAGCGCCCCTACAGCCGCCACGGAAGCACCGCAGCGGCTGCCCGCGCCCGGTCGGAGCGTGGGCGACCAATGCACTGCGGGCCGGCGGCGGACACGTTAGTGTGGGATTCGGGTTCCACACCGGATCCCACGCTTGAGCAGAGGAGGAATGAAATGCGCATCTTCACATTTCTGGCCGGGGCAGCGGTGGGATACGTCCTCGGGGCCCGTGCCGGCCGCGACAAGTACGACCAGTTGCGCGACAAGGCCCAGGAGCTCTGGACCGACCCCCACACCCAGGAAAAGCTGAACGACGTCGGTTCCGCCCTCAAGGACAAGGCCCCCGACGTCGGCGCCGCGGCCGCATCGGCCGCCGGTACCGTGGCCGGGAAGGTCAAGGACACCGCGGCCAGCGCCACGCACCGCGCCACCGGCTCCAGCGACAGCGCCGACGACAGTACCGATGGCAAGGCGTCCTCGACGCTGAAATACACCCCGGACCACACCTCTGATCCGGCGCTCGGGTCGGCGGCCCGCCCGCAGGACGGCGGGCCCGACGGCACCGAATGGGCTGCCGAAGGCGGGGCCACGCCCTCGGGACCGGCCACCGGGAACTAAGCCCCCACCGGCCGCCAGGGGCGGGAGACCGTGCCTTGGCACCGGCCTCCCGCCCCTGCTCGTCTGCGGGGCCGGGACTCGGCCCGCGCCCCCGCCGTTAGATGCTCTCGTGCACCGCGTCGCTGCCGATGGCCTCGGGCGTGCGCATGCGCCGGGTGATGGCCGGACCCAGCAGCAGCATGGCGACCCCGAGGACCACGGCGGCCCCGCCGATGGCACCGAAGTAGGCGATCTCGTGGTCCGGCGAGTAGAACTGGACGATCTGCGCGCTGACGCCCTGGCCGGCCGCACTGGCGGCGAGCCAGTGTCCCATGGTCTGGTTTTGGAAGGCGGCCGGGGCCAGGCTGCTGGTCGCCGACATGCCGATGGGCGAGAGGCACATCTCGCCGATGGTGACCAGGGCGAAGCTTCCGGTGAGCCAGAGGGCCGGGGTCTGGCCCGCGCCCAACGCCGGGATGGTCAGCCAGAGGTAGGACCCGCCGGCGAAGGCCAGCCCAACGGCAAACTTCTGCGGCGTGGTGATGCGGTGGCCCAGCCGGGTCCAGACGGTCGCGAACACGGGGGTCAGGACGATCAGGACCGCCGAACCGATCGACTGGAACCAGGAGGACGGTATCGCGAATCCCCAGGCGTCGAGGTCGGTCCGGGTGTCGGCGTACGCGGCCAACATGCTGGCACCCTGTTCCTGGATGAGCCAGAAGAAGGCGGCCGCGATGAACAACGGGATGTAGGCCGTCAGGCGCGAGCGTTCGACGCCGGTGACCTTCGGGCTGCGCATCATGGTCGTGAAGTAGCAGACCGGCACGACCACGCAGACGATGCTGATCAGCGCCACGGCGCCGGTGAGTGTCAGGAGGCCGGTGATTCCCGCCAGCACCAGGGCCAGCAGGACCACACCGACGACCGCGCCGATGATGCCCACGCGCCGGCGGCCGGCGGCATCGAGCTGCAACGGGTTCGGGGCGCGGGAGCCGACGTCGTCCGGGTGCTTCCACCCCAGCACGTACTGGACCAGGCCGAAGAACATGCCTATGGCCGCGATGCTGAAGCCCAGGTGGTAGCTGACCTTCTGGCCGAGCGTGCCGACGATGTACGGGGCCAGGACCGCACCGACGCTGATGCCCATGTAGAAGATGCTGAAACCGGCGTCGCGGCGGCGGTCTTCGGGCGGGTACGGGCTTCCGACCGAGTTGGAGATGTTCGGCTTGAGCAGGCCGGTTCCCGAGACGATCAGCACCATGGAGGCCAGCAGCCCCGGCACCGCCAGCGGTAGGGCCAGAGCGATGTGCCCGGCCATGATCAGCACGCCGCCGCACAGCACCGTCTTGCGGGCGCCGAGCAATCGATCGGCCACCCAGCCGCCGGCAATGGCCGACAGGTAGATGGAGGCGCCGTAGGCGGACACGAGGGCGATCGCCGTGCTGTGGTCCATGCCCAGGCCGCCCTCGCTGACGCGGCCGTACATGTAGAACAGCAGGATCGCCTTCATGCCGTAGTACGAGAAGCGTTCCCACATCTCGGTGCCGAACAGGGTCAGCAGGGCGCGCGGGTGGCCGAAGAAGCCCTTCTGCGGGACGGTGGGGTAGGTCGGGGTGTTGGATGCGGGCACAAGTTCTCCCAGGGATGCGTCGTCGTGCAGGGGGGCACTGGGCGCCCGCGACCGCGGGGTTCCCGGTCTCGACCCGCCCAGATCCGCAACGTAACGCGCATCACAAAACGCGGGCAATCCTCCGCGTCAGTCCTCGAACAGTGCCTTCAGCACGCCCGACGCCCAGGCCAGGATCTCGGCGTCGGCCAGGTCCCGGCCGCCGATTGGCGCGGTCTTCGGCTTGGGGATCAACACGGCGTCCAGGGCCGGCTTGTTCTGCGCGCCCTTGTACATGCGGTTCATGCGCAGCAGCTTCGACTCGGGCAGCTGTGCCGGGGCGAACTTGATGAAGTTGCCCTGCATCGCCACATCCGTCAGGCCGGCCGCCCGCGCCCTGACCCGGAAGCGGGCCACCTCGATGAGGTTCGCCACCGCGGCCGGGGGCTCTCCGTAGCGGTCGACCAGCTCGGCGACGACGGCGTCGATGCCCTCGGCATCGGTCGCCGCGGCCAGCTTGCGGTAGGCCTCCAGGCGGAGCCGCTCCCCCGGCACGTAGTCGTGGGGCAGGTGGGCATTGACCGGCAGCTCGATCTTCATGTCGGCGACCTTCTCCTCGGTCTCGCCCTTGAAGCTGGCCACCGCCTCGCCCACCAGCCGGATGTACAGGTCGAATCCGACGCCGGCAATGTGCCCGGACTGCTCGCCGCCGAGCAGGTTGCCCGCGCCGCGGATCTCGAGGTCCTTCATGGCCAGCTGGAACCCCGAGCCGAGCTCGTTGTGCGCGGCCACGGCCTTCAGCCGCTCGAGGGCGACTTCGCCCAACGGCCGTTCGGCGTCCCAGAGGAAGTAGGCATAGGCCCGGTCGCGCCCGCGGCCCACGCGCCCGCGCAGCTGGTGCAGCTGGCTCAGGCCGTAGTTGTTTGCCCGGTCCACGATCAACGTGTTCGCGTTGGAGATGTCCAGGCCGGTCTCGATGATCGTGGTGGAGACCAGGACGTCGAACTTCTTGTCCCAGAAGTCCACGATGATCTGCTCCAGCTTCGCCTCGCTCATCTTGCCGTGGGCGACCTCCACGCGTGCCTCCGGGACGAGCTCGCGCAGCTGCGCGGCCACCTTGTCGATCGAGGAGACCCGGTTGTGGACGAAGAAGACCTGCCCCTCGCGCATCAGCTCGCGGCGGATCGCCGCGGAGACCTGCTTGTCGGTGTGCGGGCCGACGTAGGTGAGCACCGGGTGGCGCTCCTCCGGCGGCGTCGCCAGCGTGGAGGTCTCGCGGATGCCGGTCAGCGACATCTCCAGGGTGCGCGGGATCGGGGTGGCGGACATGGCCAGCACGTCGACGTTGGTGCGCATCTGCTTCAGCGCCTCCTTGTGCTCGACGCCGAAGCGCTGCTCCTCGTCGACGATCACCAGGCCCAGGTCCTTGAACTCGACCTCCTTGGACAGCAGCCGGTGCGTGCCCACGACCACGTCGATGGAGCCGTTCTTGAGCCCCTCGACGGCGTCCTTGGCCTCCTTGGCGGTCTGGAAGCGCGAGAGCGAGGCGACGCGAACCGGAAAGCCGGAGAACCGGTCGGAGAACGTCTCGACGTGCTGGCGGGCCAGCAAGGTCGTGGGCACCAGCACCGCGACCTGCTTGCCGTCCTGCACCGCCTTGAAGGCCGCCCGCACGGCAATCTCGGTCTTGCCGAAGCCCACGTCGCCGGAGATCAGCCGGTCCATCGGGATCTCGCGCTCCATGTCGGCCTTGACCTCGTTGATGGTGGTCAGCTGGTCCGGGGTCTCGACGAAGGGGAAGGCCTCCTCCAGCTCGGACTGCCACGGGGTGTCCTTCGCGAAGGAGTGCCCGCGTGAGGCCATGCGCGCCGAGTAGAGCCGGATCAGGTCAGCGGCGATCTCCTTGACCGCGCGGCGGGCCTTGGACTTGGTGTTCGACCAGTCGCTGCCGCCCATCTTCGACAGCGAGGGGGTCTCGCCGCCGACGTAGCGGGTGACCTGGTCCAGCTGGTCGGTGGGCACGAACAGCCGATCGCCCGGCGCACCGCGCTTGGAGGGGGCGTATTCGAGCACCAGGTACTCGCGCATGGACCCCGAGGTGCCGCCGACCTTGCGCTGGATCAGCTCGACGAACCGGGCGATGCCGTGCTGCTCGTGCACCACGAAGTCGCCCTCGGTCAGCTGCAGGGGATCCACCGCATTGCGACGGCGGGAGGCCAGTTTGCGTGTGGATTTCGCCGAGTAGGCGCTGGAGCGCCCCAACAGGTCGGCTTCGGTGAGCAACCCGAGCTTCAGGGAGTCGAACACGAAGCCGCGGCCGGCCACCGCCGTCGTGATTTCGATCAGGCCCGCGGTGGGGGTGCCGTCCACGGAGTCGACGCGGTGGCAGGGGATCCCGGCGTCGTGGAAGAGCTCGGCGAGGCGTTGGGCCGGTCCGGGGCCGTCGGTGGCCACGACCACGCGCCAGTCGTCGCGCACGCGGGAGCCGATGAAGTCCATCATCTCGGCGACGTCGCCCTGGTAGCCGCGGGGTTCGCGGGCGGCGACGTTCAGCGAGTCGATGTCCAGTTCCACCTCGCCGTCGCGGGTCAGCGAGGTGATGGACCACCAGCTGACCTGTGAGTCCAGGGCGTTGGAGCGGGTGTCGGCCAGGGTGGAGAAGTTCCCGGCGTCCAGGGCGTCGGTGAGCCCCTCGGCCTGCAGCAGGTCCACGGGGGCGGCGCCGCCGTCGGAGGCGGTGGACCAGGCTGCGGCCAGGAACTCGGCGTTGGTGTCGGCCAGGTCGTGGGCGCGGGACCGCACCCGTTC
Source organism: Arthrobacter sp. JSM 101049 (assembly GCF_041679245.1). Lineage (NCBI taxonomy): Bacteria > Bacillati > Actinomycetota > Actinomycetes > Micrococcales > Micrococcaceae > Arthrobacter > Arthrobacter sp. JSM 101049. The sequence continues at coordinate 154,422 of NZ_JBGFFC010000001.1, forward strand.
GGGCTCCATGACCACGGCCACGGAATCGGCCGGCAGCTGCCCCACGAAGGGCACCATGGCGTCCACGAGCACCGGGGCCAGGGACTCCATGCCCTCCACGGCGATGCCGCCGGCGATCTTCTCGAGCATGTCTGCGGCGGCGGGCATGGCGGCCTTGAGTTTGGCCGCGCGGGACATCACCGCCGGGGTGATCAGCAGTTCGCGGCAGGGTGGGGCGTAGAGGACCGTCGGGTCGGCGATCCCGCCCTCGGCCTTGTCCGCCTTGGAGAAGGACCGCTGGTCGGCGACGGCGAACCAGCGCATGGATTCGACCTCGTCGCCGAAGAAGTCGATGCGGATCGGGTGGTCCTCGGTGGGCGGGAAGACGTCCAGGATCCCGCCGCGTACCGCGAATTCGCCCCGGTGGGTGACCATGTCGACGCGGGCGTAGGCGGCCGCGGCCAGTTCCTGCACGACGGCGTCGAAGGCCTTCTCCTCGCCGGCTGCCAACCGCACCGGGGCCAGTTCCCCCAGCCCCTGCACCAGTGGCTGCACGACGGCGCGGATCGGGGCGACGACGACCTTCAGCGGGTCCCCGTCGTGTTCGGGGTGCGCGAGGCGGCGCAGCACGTTCAGTCGGCGGCCCACGGTGTCCGAGCGCGGGGACAACCGCTCGTGCGGGAGCGTTTCCCAGCTGGGGAACTCCTCGACCGCCCCGTCGGGCAGATAGGCCCGCAACGAGCCGGCCAGTTCCTCGGCTTCCCGGCCGGTCGCGGTCACGGCAAGCACCATGCCACCACCGGCTGCCAGCCCGTCGACCACCTCGGTGACCAGTGCGGCGCGCAGTCCGGCGGGAGCGGCGACCTCCAGGTCCTGGCTCCGGTGTTCGAAGTCCTTCGAGGCGTAGGAGCGCACGCGCGCGTAGGACGGATCGGCGGCCAATGCCGCACGGAGGCCAGTGAGGGCCATGGGTTTCCTTCCGGGGAACAGCACGGAGAACAGCACAAAAGCCCGGAGTCCAGAGGACGCCGGGGTTCCTCCAGCCTACCGCCATTCCCGGCGCCACCCCGTAGCATGGACACCGATACCCCGACCTCAAGACCAGGAGACCCCATGGCCCTGAATGCCTCCACCACGCTGCCGCACTCCGCCGATGCCGTCCTCGACGTGCTGACCCGCCGTGACTTCGTCGAGCATGTCAGCCAGCGTGCCGGTGCCACCCTGACGGAGTTCACCGTTTCGGGTCCGGCCGATGGCGCGTTCACGACGACCACCGTGCGCACGATGCCGACCGACCGGTTCCCCGACATGGTCAAGAAGTTCGTCGGTGCGACTCTGAATGTCACCCAGCACGAATCCTGGTCGGCCCCGGCGGCCGATGGGAGCCGCTCGGCCGACATCAGCGTCGACATCGCCGGGGCCCCGGTGAAGGTGAAGGCCGTGCAGAAGCTGGTCGCTGCCGCCGGCAGCACCACGATCGAGCTGACCGGGGACGTCACCTCCTCCATCCCCTTCCTCGGTGGGAAGATCGCCGCCACCGCCGAGCCGTACCTGGCCAAGGCACTGAACCTGCAGGCCGCCGAGGCCAAGAAGTGGCTGGACCAGGCCGCCTGACCTCCGGCGTCCCGGGCGGCGGCCGACCGCTCGCCAGCCGGGTTCCGCCGCGCCAGCGAGTGGCGTTGGTCCTCGTCCCTGCCCTGGTGTACCTGCTCGCCGTGCTGGCGGTCGTGTTCTGGCCGTCCCCCGTGGACCGCCCGATCTCCGGGGGCCTGCACCGGCTGCTGGACATGCTGCACGGCCGTGGCGTGCCGACGTGGTTCGATTACGGCGCGGTCGAATGGCTCGCCAACGTCGCCATGTTCCTGCCGTGGGGCGCCTTTGGAGCGGTCCTGCTGACCCCGCGGCGGTGGTGGCTGGTGCCGGCCGCGGCCCTGCTGGCCAGCACGGCCATCGAGATGGCCCAGTACCTGCTGCTGGACCAGCGCTATGCTTCGGCTGCGGACGTGGCGGCCAACACCCTGGGAGCGGTCCTTGGCGTGCTGTTCTGTGCCGCGACCTTCCCGCTCGTCATCAGTTGTGTTCGGCGCCACCACACGCGGTAGGGTCGTTCGTGGTGAGCCGGGAAGTCTGGTCGGCAATGACAGCAGTGTGCCCACTCGAAGTTGAGGAATCCGATGACCACCCCCGATCCCAAACCTCCCCGCAGCACCATCCTGGGCCGCGGCAGCTACGGCGAGACCTTGCGCATCGGCGAGATCCTGCGCAAGGAAACCATTGGCGGGCTGATCCTCATCGTCGCCGCCGCCGTGGCCATCATCTGGGCGAACAGCCCCTGGGGCCACGCCTACTTCGCCCTGCGGGACTTCCATCTGGCCGTTCCGCTGCCCGGACTGCACCTGGACCTGAGCGTCGGCCACTGGGCCTCGGACGGCCTGCTGGCGGTGTTCTTCTTCCTCACCGGCCTCGAGCTGAAGAAGGAATTCGTCATCGGCGACCTGAAGGACTTCAGTCGCGCGATCGTGCCCGTCACCGCCGCCTTCGGCGGCGTGCTGGTCCCGGCCCTGATCTACGTCGCCTTCAACATCAGCATAGGCGGGTCGACCCTGCATGGCTGGGCCATCCCCACCGCCACCGACATCGCGTTCGCCGTGGCGGTGCTGGCCGTCATCGGTTCCAGCCTGCCTGCGCCGCTGCGTTTGTTCCTGCTGACCTTGGCGGTGGTCGATGACCTCATCGCCATCGTCATCATCGCATTCGTCTACACCGACCACCTGCAGCCGGTGTACCTGGGCCTGTTCCTCATCCCCCTGCTGGTGTTCTTTTTCGTCGCGCAGCGCTTCCAGAGACTCTTTGCCACCCGCCGGTGGGCCGCCTGGGTCGTCCTGCTGCCGCTGGGTCTGATCGCCTGGGCCCTGCTGCACGAATCAGGGGTCCACGCGACGATCGCCGGCGTCCTGCTCGGTTTCGCCGTCCCGGTCCTGCGCCGCGACCATGGCGACGGGACCGGGCTGTCGGAACGGCTCGAACACCGGTTCCGCCCGCTGTCCTCGGGCATCTGTGTGCCGGTCTTCGCGTTCTTCTCCGCCGGTGTAGCGCTGGGCGGTGCCGAGGGCATCGGCAAGGCGTTGACGGACCCGGTGGTCTGGGGCATCGTCGTCGGGCTGGTCCTGGGCAAGCCGATCGGGATCATGGGCTCGACCTATCTGCTCACCCGGACCCGGCATGCCAACCTGGACCCTCTGGTGCGCTGGGGCGACCTGCTCGGAGTGACCCTGGTGGCCGGCATCGGCTTCACCGTCTCGCTGCTGGTCTCCGAGCTCAGTTTCGGCCTGGAATCCCCGCACTACGAACACGCCAAGGTCGCCATCCTGACCGGGTCGCTGCTGGCCGCGATCCTCGGGGCGATCTGGCTGGCCCCGCGGAACCGCTACTACCGCCAGCTGGCGGAGGAGGAGCGCCGGGACGACGACGGGGACGGGATCCCGGACGTGTACGAGCAGGACTAGGTCGTCCTACCCGCGCCCGCCGGAGGTGTCGGCTGCTTCCAGTGCCTGCTCAGCGGCGACCCAGGCCAACATCGCGCACTTCACGCGGGCGGGGAAGCGCGAGACCCCGGCAAAGGCGGCGGCGTCCCCGAGAACCTCCTCGTCGGCGTCCGCACTACCGCGCGAACGCATGACGGCACGGAACTCCGAGGCCAGCCCCCGCAGGGCATCCCGGCTCTCCCCCACGGCGAGCTCGGTCAGCACCGAGGCCGAGGCCATGGAGATCGAGCACCCGTCGCCTTCCCAGCTGATGCGGGTAATCGTCTGGTCGTCGGTTTCCACGCGCAGACGGATCTGGTCGCCGCAGACCGGGTTGTGCTGGTGCGTCTCACCCCATGCGTGGCCGGGCTGCGCATCGACCAGGCCTTCGCCGTGCCGGCGCTTGGCATGGTCGAGGATGATCTGCTGGTACAGCTGTTCCAAGTCGCTCATGCGTCCACCCCGAAGAATCCGCGCACGTCGGCGACTGCCCCCAGGAAGACATCGACGTCGTCGACGGTGTTGTACAGGTAGGTGCTCGCCCGGGTGCTGGCCGTGACCCCGAGGGCCCGGTGCAGCGGCTGGGCGCAGTGGTGGCCGACGCGCACGGCGACGCCGCGGCTGTCGAGGAACTGGCCGACGTCATGGGGGTGGACGCCGGGGATGTCGATGGTTGCGGTACCGATCCGCGGGCCGGCGTCGGGTCCGAGCTGACGGACGCCGGGAATGGAGGCCAGCCCCTCGGCCAGCCGGCGGCCCAGGTTCTCCTCCCAGGCGGCGATGCGCCCCATGCCGACCTCCTCCAGGTAATTGACGGCGGCGGCGAGCGCTACTGCCTGGGAAATGCGCTGGGTACCGGCCTCGAAGCGGGTGGGTGCCTCGAGGTACTCGGCGTTTTCCATGGTCACCCTGGTGATCATGGAGCCGCCGGTGAGGAACGGGGGCATGGCATCGAGCAGTTCGCGCCGGCCGTACAGGGCCCCGATGCCGGTGGGGCCGAGCATCTTGTGCCCGGAGAATGCCATGAAGTCCACGTCCAGGGCCTTGACGTCCACGGGCAGGTGGGGAACGGATTGGCAGCCGTCCAGGACGGTCAGGGCGCCAACCCCGCGGGCCAGCTGCACGAGGGCTCCAACGTCGGCCACGGTACCCAGGACATTTGAAACGTGGGTAAAGGCGACGATGCGGGTGCGGGGGCCCACGAGCTCGCCCGCCAGATCCATCCGGAGGCCGCCCGAGGCGTCGACCGGGATGTATTTCAGCGTGGCTCCGGTGCGGAAGGCCAATTCCTGCCAGGGGATGAGGTTGGCATGGTGTTCCAGCTCGGTCACCAGGATCTCGTCGCCGGGTCCGAGCGCAAATTGGCGCGCTGCCTCGCCGCCACGGCCCGCACTGGCGTTGGAGAACGAATAGGTCAGCAGGTTCAGGGCCTCGGTGGCGTTCGAGGTCCAGACCAGTTCGTCGGGACCGGCCCCCACGAAGCGTGCCACGGTCTCGCGTGACTGCTCGTAGACGTCCGTCGCCTCGACGGCCAAAGCATGGGCGCCGCGGTGGACGGCCGCATTCACCGTCTCGTAGAAATGCTGTTCGGTATCCAGGACGGACTGCGGTTTTTGCGACGTCGCCCCAGAGTCGAGGTAGACCAGTGGCACGGAATTAACGGTGCGTTCCAGCAGGGTGAAGTCCGCTCGCAGGCGGCGCACTTCGGTGTCGTCCAGGGGTGCCAGGGCCGGTTCGGCTGGTTCTGCCCCGCGGGGTCCGGAAATTGTTTCCACGCGCGTCAAGTCCTTGGATCGGGAGTGGTCGTCGGGGCTCGAGCCCCGTGGATTCCGCAACGAATCCATGACCTAATCATGGCACGTCGACCGGTACCGGTTCATGTGAGTCCGGCCTTACCCGGTGCGGGCATCGTGGTAAAACCGCACTTCCCGGGCGGTCGTCTAACGGCAGAAATACCCCCGGGCACAGAAAAAGGGGCCGGTAGCGGGATGGGGGTGGCCCAGTCTCAGAGGCCGCCCGCTACCGGCCCCGCTCAAGGGAGCCGTTAGGCATGGAGCAATGATATGTGAAATTGTTGTCAAACGATAATCCGTGCTGCCCGTCGGGCTTTAGGCGCCGTGGAACTTCTGCTGCGCGACCTGCAGCCCCTCCCGGATCAGCAATTCGGCGGCATCTGCGGCGTCGTCAATGAGGAACGGCAGCTCCTTGCGTTCGACCGTCCCAAAGTCCCGCAGCACGAAATCCGCGGTGTCCATGCGTCCCGGTGGCCGACCGACGCCGACGCGGACGCGGTAGTAGTCCTTGGTCGACAACGCCTTGGAGATGTCGCGCAGCCCGTTGTGTCCGCCTTCGCCTCCACCGATCTTGAGTTTGATCGTGTTGAAGGGGATATCGATTTCGTCATGAATCGCAACAATGTGCGACGGGTCGGCGTCGAAGAAGCGCGCCAGACCTGCGACCGGGCCACCCGAGACATTCATGTATGTCATGGGTTTGGCCAGCACCAGCCGGGGCCCGCCGATGCCCAGGCGGCCTTCGAGGACCTGGGCGTTGGACTTGTGCGACTTGAACGATCCGCCCATCCGTCCAGCGAGCTCGTCGAGGACCATCTGGCCCACGTTGTGTCTGTTGTGGGCGTAGCCGGGCCCGGGGTTTCCGAGCCCGGCTACGATCCAGGTGTTGCTTCCCATCAGGGCAGGTGGTTTCCCTACTCTGCGGAGGCAGCTGCGGCGGGCTTCGCGCCTTCCGCGGCCGGAGCAGCGGCTTCCTCGTCCTCGGAGCCGAGATCCTGGACCTTCGGCTCGTCAACGGTGGCGATGACCGTGTCTGCTTCGATGAGCAGCGCGGCGCCGGCGGGCAGGACGAGGTCCGAGGCGAGGACGTGGTTGCCCACTTCGCGCCCGTCGACGTTCACGGTGACCTGTTCCGGGAGGTTGGTGGCGTCGGCCTCGAGCGAAACGGTGTAGTGGTCGACCTCGAGGATGGCACCCGGCGCGATTTCGCCTTCGATGTGCACGGCCACATCGACGGCGACCTTCTCGCCCTTCTTCACGGTCAGCAGGTCGAGGTGGTCGACCGTCTGGCGCAGCGCGTGGCGCTGGATGTCCTTGACCAGGGCGAGGTGGGTCTGGCCCTCGACGTCGATGGTCAGCAGGGCGTTGGACGTACGGACGGCCAGGGTGGTTTCCTGGGCCGGTAGCAGGATGTGCAGCGGCTCGGCGCCGTGGCCGTAGATGACAGCCGGGATCTTGAATTCGCGGCGGGCGGTGCGGGCGGCGCCCTTGCCGAAGTCGGTGCGGACCTCTGCGGGCAGAACGACCTTGTCGTGGCTCATGGGTATCTCCTGGGTGTTATGGATTGTGCGGTCTGTCCAGACAGATCGGGTCCGGACACCGAACGAAGCCATTCCCGCAGGATGGACGCCGTGGGGCGTTGGGCCTTGTCGATCACGGATTCCGCCCGAATGGGCAGTTCCCTCGCCTGGGCACTGCACACAAGTTTAGCAGCCGGTGGGGGCCGCGCCGACCGGAGACGCCGCAGCCCCCTTCCCGGCTCGGAAAGGGGGCTGCGCATCGGCGTCGTGCCTTTACTAGGCGTTCCCGTCGAACAGGCTGGTGACGGAGCCGTCCTCGAAGACCTCCTTGATCGCCCGGGCGATCAACGGGGCGATCGACAGGACGGTCAGCTGCTTGAAACGCTTGGCGTTCGGGATCGGCAGCGTATCCGTCACGACGACCTCGCGGGCGCCGGACTCGGAGAGGCGCTGCGCCGCCGGATCGGAGAAGACGGCGTGCGTCGCGGCGATGATGACATCCTTTGCACCGGCGTCCTTGAGCACGCGCACGGCCCCGGAGATGGTTCCGCCGGTGTCGATCATGTCATCGATGAGCACACAGGTGCGTCCCTGGACCTGACCGACGACGGTCTTGGAGATGGCCTGGTTCGGGACGGTGAGGTCACGCGACTTGTGCACGAAGGCCAGCGGGGCGCCGCCGAGGCGCTCGGCCCACTGCTCGGCGACGCGGACGCGTCCGGTGTCCGGGGAGACGACGGTGACGTTGTCGGCTTCCACGCGGGTGCGGATGTAGTCGGCCAGCAGCGGGATGGCGAACAGGTGGTCGACCGGGCCGTCGAAGAAGCCCTGGATCTGCGCGGTGTGCAGGTCAACGCTCATGACGCGGTCGGCGCCGGCGGTCTTGTAGAGGTCCGCGACCAAGCGGGCGGAGATCGGCTCGCGGCCGCGGCCCTTCTTGTCCTGGCGGGCGTAGGGGTAGAACGGCGAGACGACGGTGATGCGGCGGGCGGAGGCACGCTTCATGGAGTCGATCATGATCAGCTGTTCCATGAGCCAGTTGTTCAGCGGGGCCGGGTGGGCCTGGATGATGAAGACGTCCTTGCCGCGCACGCTCTCCCCCGAGCGGACGTAGATCTCCCCGTTGGCGAAGTCGTAGGCAGACATGGGCAGGAGCTCGGTGTCGAGTGCCGACGCGATCTCCTCGGCCAGCTCCGGGTGTGCGCGGCCGGATGCCAACACCAGCTTCTTGTCGACGTTGTGGCTCAGTTCGCTCATGTGTTCACTTTCTCACTTGTGAGGGGTTCGTGCGGTCTGGTCGTGGTGGATGGAGCGGTTGGTCGTGTGAGTGAGCGGGCCGTCGGCTAGCCGGCGGTGGGCGTGCTCTTCTCGAGGGCAGATGCGGCGGCCTCGGCGGCCGGGCTACCCGGGCGCTTGGCCGCGGTCCACCCCTCCTTGTTGGCCTGCGGTGCCACGGACAGGGCGAGGGCACCGGCCGGAACGTCCTTGCGGACGATGGCGCCGGCGGCGGTGTATGCCCCGTCGCCGATGGTGACCGGTGCGATGAACACGGTGTTGGAGCTGGTGCGCACGTGCGAGCCGATGGTCGTGCGGTGCTTGTTGACGCCGTCGTAGTTGGCGGTGATGTTGCCGCAGCCGATGTTGGTGTATTCGCCGATCTCGGCGTCACCGGCATAGCCCAGGTGGGAGAGCTTGGAGCCGCGGCCGACCGTGACGTTCTTGGTCTCGTAGAAGGCGCCGATCTTGCCGGCCTCCCCGAGGCGGGTCTTCGCGCGCAGGTAGGCGAAAGGGCCGACCGACGCGCCGGCACCGATCTCCGAGGAGGTGACATCGCTGCGCTTGACCTCGGCGTTCTGGCCCACCCGGGTGTCGACCAGCGTGGTGTCCGGGCCGATGACCGCGCCGGTTCCGATGGCGGTCGAGCCGTGCAGCTGGGTGCCGGGCTTGATGGTGACGTCCGGGGACAAGGCGACGGAGGCGTCGATCCAGGTGGTGTCCGGGTCGATGATGGTCACGCCGGAGCGCATCCACTGCTCGAGGATGCGCCGGTTCATTTCCTTGCCCAGGGCCGAGAGTTGGACGCGGTCGTTGGCCCCCTCGACCTGCCACCTGTCGGTGGTGACCACGGCGGCGACCCGTCCGCCGTCCTTCCGGGCGATGCCCAGCACGTCGGTCAGGTACATCTCGCCCTGTGCGTTGTCGGTGGTGACGCTGGCCAGGGCATTGCGCAGGACCTCGGCATCGAAGGCGTAGATGCCGGAGTTGACCTCGTTGATGGCGCGTTGCTCGGCGGTGGCGTCCTTGTGCTCAACGATGCCCTCGACGGTGCCGTCGGCGGCGCGGACGATGCGCCCGTAGCCGGTCGGGTCGGAAAGCTCCGCGCTGAGGACGGTGACGGCGTTGCCCTCGGATTCGTGGGCCGTCACGAGTTCGCCGATGAGCTCGGTGGTCAGCAGCGGCACGTCGCCGTAGGTGACGACGATGGTGCCCTCGAGGTCCGCCGGGACCTGCTCGAGTCCGACCTGCACGGCACGACCGGTGCCGGGGATCTCGTCCTGGTCGGCGATGGTGATGCCCGGTTCGATGTCCAGCAGATGCTTGACGACGATGTCCCGTTCGAAGCGGACGACGGCGACGAGGCGCTCGGGGCCCAGACCCTTCGCGGCGGCAATCGCGTGGCCGACCATGGAGCGGCCACCGATCTCGTGGAGGATCTTCGGCTTCGCCGATTTCATCCGGGTCCCTGCCCCTGCTGCGAGGACGATGACGGCGGCCGGTGTGGTGGCTTCCACGCTCAAGTTGTGAACTCCCTGCGGTCTTGGTGGTTCGGTCCCGGCGCACGGCCGGGCCACGCCAGTCTACCGCCTTGGGTTGGCGGTCCCACGACGAGACGTCGCGCCGCCCCCAACGCAGCAGTGACCAACTCGTCATACTCGTTATTTGCTTGGATCGCCTTGCCTCCCCCTCTGCGGCAAAGAAACGCATCTACTGTGAACGACAAGAGGTTCTGGGGATCTTGGGGGAAATGCACATGAGTATGTTGAACAGGGAACGACGGGTGTCACGTCGTTGGTTCCGCATGGCGGCGGCCGTCGTCACGTGCGCAGCGCTGCTCATAACCGGCGGGGCGGCATTCATGGTCCTGCGACCGGCCTCGGCGGCCGTGGAGGTGGTTTCCCATTTCCCCTCCGACGGCACCCGTAAAGCGCCGCCCACCATCAAGATTATGTCCTCGTTTTCACAACCCCTAGAGGGTGCTGCAGAGCAGTTGGACATCGTCGTCACCGACAGCACCGGGGTATCGGTCCCGGGTTCGCTCCGGTTCAACGGTGCCCTAGACACGGCGACCCTCCAACCCACGGACCGGCTCAAGCCGGGCGCGTACACTGTCGAGGTCAAGCTGCCGGACTCCAGCGGAACAGAAAAGATGCTGGACAGCTGGAGATTCCAGGTCAAGCAGCCTGTTGATCTGGTCAACGGAAACGGCGGTTCCGTTCTACTGGTAGCAGATCCCGGAACACGTGATTCCTACCTGGCGGAGATCCTCAGAGCGGAGGGTCTAAACAGCTTCGATACGGTGGCACCGGAATTGGTCACCGCCGATGTCCTTGAGCGGCACTCGGTCGCCATCATCGGCGCCCATAGCGGCAGCGACGAACTCGCTGACCAGCTCCAGGGGTGGGTGCGCGACGGTGGTGATGCCGTCTTCATGCGTCCACGTGGCCGCCTCGCCACCCTTGCCGGTCTGAAGGCCACCGGACAGCGGTTTACCGATGACTACCTCAAAGTGGATACGTCCCGGGTCCCCGGTAGGGGCATCACCGGGGAGACCATGCAATTCCACGGGACAGCAACCGGATATGACGTGTCGCCGGGCACCGAGGTGGTCGCTTCGTTGTTCGCCACTGCCAACCGCCGCACCGCACTTCCCGCAGTCACCCTGCGGGACGCCGCTGATCTACACGGTCACGTGGCAGCATTCAGCTACGACCTGGCCACATCGGTGATGTATAGCCGCCAGGGGAACCCGGAATGGTCGGGTGAGGAGCGTGATGGGATCCCCCCCCGATCCGACCCGACGATCTCTTCCGAGGCACTGACGGCGCAGCCGACTACCTAGACCTCGACAAGATCGGCATCCCCCAAGCGGACGAGCAAATGAGGTTGCTCACCAACATCATCGAGCAACTGCACCAAGATGCCGCTCCACTCCCACGGTTCTGGTACCTACCCCACGGAGCCAATGTCGCCCTACTGATGGCGTCCGACGACCACGCAACCGGCGACGGCACCAAGTCGTCGTTCGAGCATATGCTCACACTCGATCCGGCCGACTGCAGCGTCCGACTGTGGGAATGCCCCCGGGCGACCTCCTGGATCTATCCTTCATCACCGATGACCGACGGCGAAGCCGCGGAATTCTTCGACGACGGTTTCGACATGGGCGCGCACGTCACCACGCAGTGCCAGAACTGGACGCCGGCCTCCCTCGACGTCTCCTTTGCCCGATCGCTCTCCGCCTTTCGTGAGAAGTACCCTTCCTTGCCCGAGCAAGTGGGCAGCCGCCTTCACTGCATTGCCTGGAGCGACTGGACCTCCCAGCCCCACGTGGAGCGCAGCTGGGGAATTCGGTTGGACATGAACTACTACAACTGGCCGCCGACCTGGATCCAGGGCCGCCCCGGCTACATGACGGGGTCGGCTCTCCCCATGCGCTTCGGATCTGACGACGGGCAACTCATCAACGTCTTCCAACAGGAAACCCACCTCGTCAACGAAACCTGGAACGGTTCGACCGAGGGCATCGAAAAGCTGATCTCTGCCGCCAACGGAACCGAGGGCTATTTCGGTGTCCTTGGGACCCACTACGACTACAGTGATTCGTTCGACCGTCAGCTAATGGATGCAGCAATGAAACACGACGTGCCCATGATCTCCGCTCGACAGCTGCTCGACTTCACCGACGGCCGCAACGAGTCAACCATCAGCGGGCTCCACGCCGTGGCCGGTTCCGTGAACTTCACCGTGGACCCGGATCCCCGGGTAGCAGGCATGCTCCAGACGATGCTCCCCGTCCAATCAGCGACGGGTACCTTGGCCGCACTTCACCGGGGCGGCCAGGACGTGGATTTCACAGTACGGACGATCAAGGGTATCGACTATGCCTTCTTTGACGCGGATGCAGGGGCGTACACCGCCGAATACCATTAAGGTCACGCAGCGCGGTCATACCCGTTAATTGCTTGGATTGGCGCTCCTCTCTACCCCTGAAGAATCGGCCGGAATACGCTGAAGCGGGAAACCCGTCATGGGCTTTCCACGTCGGCGCCGACCGTCGGCTAAGGCCTAGGAAATTCGAGGGGCAACGTGTCTTCCACGAAGGATTTCACCAGCAAACGTCACAGCACGCCCCCTCGGTGGCATCACCGCCTCGGGACAGTCCTGATGGCCGTCGCAACGCTCGTCGTCCCGGTAGTCGTCGTGCCCGGGTCTGCGGCTGCGACCCCGTGCGGACCCGATGAGAACCCCATCGTGTGCGAAAACTCCAAGCCGGGATCTCCTTGGCAGGAGTGGGAAGTCATCGGAGCCGGCGATGAGTCGATTCAGGGTTTCGCCACCGACATCAGCGTCGACGTGGGCGGAAAGATCGACTTCAAGATCGACACGGACGCCTCGGCGTACTCCATCGACATCTACCGGACCGGCTGGTACCAAGGCCTCGGCGCACGCAAGATTGCCTCCGTGACGCCAAGTGCCACCCTGCCGCAAACGCAGCCCGAATGCCTCCAGGACGTGTCGACCGAACTGACCGACTGCGGGACGTGGGCGGTATCCGCCTCATGGAATGTGCCCGACGACGCCGTATCCGGTGTCTACATCGCCAAGCTCACCCGCAAGGACAACGGAGACGACAGCCACATCACCTTCATCGTCCGCGATGAGTCGAGCCACTCCGACATCTTGTTCCAGACCTCGGACCCTACATGGCACGCCTATAACACCTATGGTGGTTCCGACTTCTATTCTGGTGCGGCCAATGGACGCGCATACAAAATCAGCTACAACCGCCCCTTCGCCACTAGGGCCGGCATTGAAGCCCGCGACTTCTACTTCGGCGCGGAATACCCGATGGTCCGGTTCCTCGAACGCAATGGATACGATGTCAGCTACTTTTCCGGCGTCGATACGGACCGATATGGCTCCCTCCTGACCAACCACAAGACGTTCCTCTCGGTCGGACACGACGAGTACTGGTCCGGCAACCAGCGCAAGAACGTGGAAGCCGCGCGTGATTCCGGCGTCAACCTACAATTTCTTTCCGGAAACGAGGTCTATTGGCGCACCCGCTATGAGCCGTCGTCCACCGGTGGCAACGACTACCGCACGCTGGTCAGCTACAAGGAAACTTGGGCGAACGCCAAGATCGATCCCGAGGATGAGTGGACGGGAACTTGGCGTGACCCACGCTTCGCCTCCCCGGACGATGGGGCTGGCCTTCCCGAGAACGGACTCACCGGCACCGCCTACGTCGTGAACAATGGGGACCTACCCGTGACCGTTAACGCTCGGGAAGGCAAAATGCGATTGTGGCAGCATACTCCACTGGAAGATCTTGCCGCCGGTCAAAAAGTAGCTCTCGCCCCTCATACTGTCGGATATGAGTCCGATGAACCGCTCGAAAACGGCTTCCGACCGCCGGGGCTGGTCAATTTGTCGACGACTACCGGCGACGTACCCGAGTATTTGCAGGACTTCGGCAATGTAGTGGCCGCAGGCACTACGACGCACCACGTCACGTTGTACAAGGCCGCCAGCGGGGCACTCGTATTCTCTGCTGGCAGCGTCCAGTGGACCTGGGGCTTGGACGAATGGCACGACGGCGACGGAGCGCCAGCAGATCCCCGGATGCAACAAGCCGAGGTAAACCTCCTTGCCGACATGGGAGCCCAGCCCTCGACGCTCATGGACGGACTCGTCGCAGCACAGGCCTCCACGGACAAGACTGCGCCCACCGTAGCCATCACTTCCTCCCCATCAGGAACAGTCGCCAATGGCGACACTATTACCATTAGGGGGACGGCTCGCGACGCGGCCGGGCAAGTCGCTGGCGTTGAATTTTCCACCGACGGGGGTGCCAATTGGAAACCGGCGGCAGGCACCACGACGTGGAACTTCAGCACCATCCAACACGGTTCCGGTGATGCTTCACTTCTCGTTCGGGGCATCGACGATTCCGGAAACTACTCCAGCACGGGGACCGTGGTCCCCATCAATGTCAAGGGTCCGTACAGCGCACTCGGTTCGGCCGTGCCCGGCCAGATCGATTCGGGTGACGGATCTGCCGTCGAATTGGGATTGCGCTTCAACCCTACGACGGATGGATATATCACGGGCGTGAGGTTCTACAAGAGCAAGGCCAACACGGGAACCCACACGGGGACACTCTGGTCGGTCGACGGCCAACGGCTGGCGACCGTGACCTTCACCCAGGAGTCGACGGAAGGTTGGCAGAGCGCGAAGTTCGACCAGCCAGTCGAGGCGACCGCCGGCACGGAGTACGTGGTTTCCTACTTCGCCCCTAATGGGCACTACTCCGCGGATCTTGAATACTTCGCCTACCGTGGCGTGAATGCCCCTCCCCTCCATGTTGGCGGTGGCTTCGAGGCACCGGAATCCGGCTTGTACTGGAGTGGTGGCGGTTTCCCGCAGAGCTCCTATCTACGTTCCAATTACTATGTCGACGCTATTTTCGAGACTTCGGATGCAATACCGCTCTCGGCGGCCAAGCCGACTCCGTCGGACACCGCCCACAGCGTCCCGGTGACCACTCCCATCAGCGCTGTGCTGTCGAAGCCGGTGACCGCTTCCAGCGTCAGGATCAAACTCAGCGACGCCGACGGCGAAACGGTTCCCGGCACGACGACGTACGATCCGGACACCCGAACCGCTACCTTTACCCCAGGCTCCCCACTCGCCCAAGGTACGGAATACACGGCTCAATTGACGGCGCTAGACCAAGCTGGCAACGGCGTCCAACGAGGCGGTACTTGGGGATTCCGAACCGTCATGGCACCGGTTGACCCATCCGTGTGCCCGTGCGGCCTGTACCAGGACGCTACCGTTCCCGCTATCGACAGCATCAAGGACGGAACCCCTGTCACGCTCGCAACACGCTTCTCGAGCAGCGTCGGCGGCACCGTGACCGGACTCAAGTTCTACCGGAGTCCTGGCGAGACCGGCCCCCATCCCGGCTGGCTCTACACCGCTTCCGGCGAAGTCCTCTCCGAAGTCCAGTTCCCTGACGATTCCGTCTCCGGCTGGCAGTACGCGGAATTCGACCATCCCGTCGCCATCAAGCCCGGCGTCGAATACATCGCCGCGTACCGCAGCAACGGGACCTATCCGGCCATTCCAGGCGCTTTCTCGACAGACACAGTCAGCGGCCCTCTGCGGACAAGTTTCGCGGCTGGTTCCTTCACTTACGGCAACGGATTCCCCGACGGACAAGTAACTTCCAGCTATCTGGTAGACGTCCGTTTCGTCGAGGACGCGCCGCCTGTCACGGTGTCAGAGCGTCAGCCCGCTGCGGGAGCCGACGGTGTGAATCAGCAGGCGCCAATTTCCGCTACCTTCTCGGAGCCTCTCAAGTCCGGGGCTGTTCTGACGGTGTCTGGGCCGGATGGCATCGTGGACGGAACAACGGCAGTATCCGGCGACAGCAAAACGCTGACCTTCACCCCATCGGATGCCCTCGGCGACGGCAACGTCTATACCGTTGCCCCCCAGAACGTCTCCGGAGTCGACTCGGGTCCGGCGGAGATCGCGCCCTGGACGTTCCGGACGGCTGGTCAGGGACAGACTCTGAGCTCATTCCTGGGCGAAGAGACCACCCCCGCGCAGACCGATCCTCAAGACAACGCACCAGTCGAACTGGGGCTGCAGTTGTCCACCTCCAAGACAGTCGAGATTCACGCAATCCGCTACTACCGGGGACCGCTGGGGACAGGAAAGCACACCGGGACGATCTGGGGGTCCAACGGGGAGCGCCTGGCCACGGTCACTTTCGGGACCGGTACAACGACCGGATGGCAGACAGCATTCCTGAGCCAACCGGTCACCATTGAAGCCGGCAGCACCTTCGCGGTCTCGTACTTCGCACCAAGCGGCGGGTATGTGTTCACCGGCGGCGATTTCGCCTCGGGGCACGTTTCGGGCCCGTTGGGTCTTGAGTCGTCCAATGGCCGCTTCGTCTACGGGCCCGAGGGAGGCCTTCCCACGGGAACCTGGAACAACTCGAACTACTTTGCCGACTTCTTGTATTCGATCCCCACTTCGGCGTCCGAGCAGCCGACGAGCCCCGCTGCTTCGCCTTCCGGAGGGCCGAGTGAAACGTCATCGCCAACTCCGACAGAATCTCCGACCTCGCCTGCTCCGTCCGTTTCGACGTCCGCTAGCGCTGCGCCCACGCCAACCCCTAGTGCGTCCGTCAGCTTCCCCGACGGAGTGTCGTGGTTGTTCGATCACACCGGAGGGGCTCCGAAGGACTCCTCCTATTCAGGGGAGACGGACGCCGTTGAGCTGGGTCTCCAGCTCGAGGTGAGCCAACCAATCACCGCGTACGGCATCGCCTTCGACAAGTCACCACAGAACGCCGGGACGCATCGTGGCTACATCTACTCCAGCAGCGGGGAAGTCGTGGCGACGGCCGACTTCACATCAGAATCCGCTTCTGGTTGGCAAGGTGCGTTGTTCGACGATCCGGTCCCCCTTGGCCCGGGAACCTATACGGTTAGCTACTACGCCCCGCACGGCAGTTATACCTGGGCCGAATCGACCGATTTCGGATCCGTGGCGATCGGACCAGTCGCCGCCACGTCGACGAACGGACGATATCGCTATGGTGCAGCGGGAGGCACGGTTCCCACTTCCACCTGGAAATCGACAAACTATTTCGTCGATTTGGCCTTCATTCCGGACGAAACTGGCTAGTTGCCCGGATCCCCTGGGGAACCATCCCTGGCAAATCTGCAACCCGATCCGTCACCGCAACACGCATGGATCGTACGAGCTGCTGCCGGGAACGCGGGCCGCCCTCAGCCGACCCGTGTGGTCCGCCGAGGCGAGACGCGAGTGGACGAGCATCGCGGCTCAACATCTGGATGACGGCGGCGGCCCGTGCGTCGCCAGTTCCTCGCGAAGCCTGTGGCACGTGGTCGCCAGGCAATTCAACGTCATGCGTTATCTCGATCGTCGTTGCCGTCGATCACGATGAATCCCTCGGTCGGGAAGCGTCACCGGGCCATCAGTCGCAACTCCTCAGTAAGGTCAGCGCTCGACAGATGGAGACCATGCGTGTTCTATGAAGAGCCGTGGCTTCGCGTTTGCCACTGGACTGAGGGAGAGAATGTCGCTGTCGCCAACTGCCCCTTCCCGTGGCTCCCCGAACAGCATCGTGTCATTGTCCAGCCACTCGATCTGGTCGTCCATGCTTCGTTCAAGAGGTATTTGGGTTTCATCGCCCGAGGCCAAATCAAGTACCGCGATATCCCAATGAACGGCACCCACCCCAGCTCGCCGCTTCTTAAAGGCGACGCGGGTACCGTCAGGCGAAATCGATGGGCATTCGGCATTCTCCACCACTGACGTCAGTGTCTTGTCCTGCAGGCTGCCTGACACCAGCCAGGTCTTCCCGCCGGAAGCCACCGTCGCAAAAAACGCATCGTCGGAGGCAAAGGTCACGCCCCACACGTTGCGATCGACGGCAGTCAATTCCGATCCGTTGATGAGCATGCGAAAATTCTCCAGATTCCCATAATCCCGTCCATCCGTACCACGGATAGTGGTCTCCGTCGAGAATGAATTCGTTGCGTAGGAATGTCCCGTGACGAAAGCCGTCGTTGCCACGAGCCCGTCGTTGGATATGCGTGTGCGACTGGGGATTCCCGGCAATGACCAGACCTGGATCTGGCGACCCGCCGAATCAAGAATCTGGGTTTCGAAGGTTGTCGGTCTGCCCCTGATGATGCGCATGCACGAGACCAGACCTTCGGCGGCATACACACGATCGCAGGCCACGTCGCCCAGGCCTCGTGGACCATGGGGGTCGTCCAGAGGAACGGCTGCAATCTTCCCGTACCCCTCGCCGGACGCGGTGTTCCGGAAAACGATCCGGCTGCCACTGGGCAATTGTTCCGTCACGGACGCCGCGGAAACACCCGAGCTCCGGTCCTGATATCGCTGGTATGCCTGCAGGGCATAGATCACCGAACCACCCAGCGCAATGGCGGCGACGGCCACCAGTGCAATCCATCGCACACGACGCGTGGACCACTGCGTCCGACCCGTCACGGTGCTGCCCTGTCCACGGGCTGGGTGATTCGTTTCGAGATCACTCGCCAGGCGACCGGAACTAAGAGTGTCATCATGACGGCCGCACCGATCATGACTGGCCCTGCACCGAACAGGAACCAGAGGAAGCCAAAGCCGGTGGAGGCTATCAGCCTTGTCACTGCCACCACGGTTTGGGCCGATGCGATTCCGGTTGAGGTGGCTCCTTCCGGGGAGATCTGACCGGCGAGTGCAGCAAGTACTCCGTCTGTCGCTGCGTAGAAGGCCCCCAGCAACACCAGGCACAGCAGCACGGTGGGGATCGAACCATCCAGGCCTGCACATAGGTAGGATGCAGCCAATGCCAAGTGTCCGACGATAAAAACTCCGGCACGTGACGTCCGGTCGGCGAGCCGCCCCAGAGGTATGGCCAGGGTCAGGAAGACCGCATTTGAACCGACGAACAGCAGAGGGAACCAATAGGTCGGGAGGTGTCCGTGGTCCATGAGCGCTAGGTACACGAACCCATCGCCGACTGTCACGAGGCCCAGGAGACCTGCGGCGAACAGGACGTAGCGTAGTCTCCCCTTGACGACGTCACGGAACCGCACCGAGGGTCGGGCAGCCAGGCCGATTTTCGATTCCGACGGCGCCCCTGCCGTTTCGACGACGGGACGGCGCAGTCGAAGGTTGGGAACGATGAGTCCCAATACGGCTACACCCAGAATTGCTGCTGCCAGAGATACCACGAAAACGACCCGGTAGCCGTCGGGGACGAGCAACAGGACAACGAAAGCCAGGAACGGCCCGATAGTTGCGCCGATTGTGTCCAGCATGCGGTGTATCCCGAACGAACGCGCCAAATGTTCCGGTTGGGATGAGGACTGGATCATGGCGTCGCGTGGAGCGGTCCGAATGCCCTTGCCGATGCGGTCGGCACCGATGATGGCCGTGATACCAGCGAAGCCCTGCGCGAATAGCAGGCCAATCCGGGCGACCATGGAGAGCCCGTAGCCGACCACGGCGACCGGCTTGGGCCGGTTCGTACGATCCGCCGTATATCCAGCCGCTATGCGCACGATGGCGCTCGTCCCCTGGTTCAGCCCGTCAAGGAAGCCATAGGCCACCATGGACAGGCCGAGGGCGCCGGTGATGTACAGGGGAAGAATGGCGGCAACTGACTCCGATGATATGTCGGTCAGCATGCTGACGATGCCGAGAGCGATAACCGTTGGAGAAGCCTTGAAGGCTACGGTGGCTGCGGGATGGGCTCCTGCAGCCTGACGCCGCGCTGTCCAGTCGGACAAGCTGAGGTACACGCCTAGTCCCCCACCTTGAAGGTGCCTGCGACCGTGAGGGCAGTTTGCCCGGTGGGCAACTGCCGAACGGTCGCCACGACGGCGTCTTGTCCGTAGGTGCCCCGGAGGGTGGTCGTGAGATCAGCGGGGGTGGAACGTGTTACGGTCCAGCCCCTGGCCGCGAAGTCGCGGTTGAAGAATGCCAAGATCGACGCGGAAGATGATTTCGACCGCCCATCGACGCCGACGAGTACCCGGGTGCCTTGGGCGGCCACGGATGACGACGTTATCTTGAGATGGGGAGGCACGGGCACTGCCTTCTTGGGGAAGCTCGAGGTCAGTTTTCCCTTGGCCACGCCGTTCTTGGGGGCGACGGAAAGAGTCGGCCTTTTCACCTTGGATTTGGGCAGCGTCTTGTGCGTTCCTGGTGTGGCGGTTGGCATCTCCAGGCCAGCAGTCTCTGATGCCGCAGGTTGCGGATTCCAGGAGGGGCGGGTGGCCTTGGCCGCTCGATCGTCCATAACGGCAGGCGATGAAGCTTTCGGCTCACTCCCCGCTGCGCTCGACCGGGCAGGCTCCGTTTTCGCTGGCAGTCGAGCTTCTACTTTTCCGCTGCCGTCGGGCAAGGCGCTTGTGCCACCCACCGATGAAGCACTTCCACCACTCGGCGAAATGGATTGGTCCCCGTCGGCGGTTGGGCGGCCCAGGAGCCCGGAATCCAATGACCACGCGACTCCGGTCAGCAGCAGTGCAACGGCCACGACTGCCGCTACCAAGTATTTCGACTTCATTTGCTCCCCCGGGGATTTGGCACGCAACCTCCGAAGCGGTTGTGCTAGACCAAGCATATGGCGCGGTATTTCATGCCAAAAGGGTGGTCTCCACGCGCCGCGACACTTGCACCAGACGCTTCCCCATCTAGGGACACTCGTTTATCACGCGCTTCACTCGCTCCTCGTTGAGACACATGGCAACTTCCCCTAGTCTCGGCGGCACAAGGGCATTGCAAATTGGGCGGCCGGGCACATACGGAAACCCCCAACGAGACGCCTCTTGCCAATATTTGGGGGGACGATGGTGAACTACCTTAGTGAGGCCAGTGCTGATGTGGCCACGAATGCCGTCGTGGGCGACGGGGCGCACATTTGGCACTTGGCGCAAATCCGCGAGGGCGCGGTCGTCGGCGCAGGATGCAACATCGGCCGCGGAGCCTACATTGGACCGGACGTGGAGCTCGGGGCCAACTGCAAGATCCAAAATTACGCCCTCGTGTACGAGCCGGCCCGACTCGGAAATGGCGTGTTCGTCGGTCCTGCCGCCGTCCTGACCAATGACCAATTTCCTCGGGCCATCAACGTCGACGGCACCTTGAAGAACAATGAGGATTGGGAACAGGTCGGCGTGGTCATTGACGAAGGAGCCTCTATCGGTGCACGGGCTGTGTGCATCGCACCCGTGAAAATCGGCGCCTGGGCAACGGTTGCCGCTGGGGCAGT
Organism: Arthrobacter sp. JSM 101049; assembly: GCF_041679245.1. Classification (NCBI taxonomy): domain Bacteria; kingdom Bacillati; phylum Actinomycetota; class Actinomycetes; order Micrococcales; family Micrococcaceae; genus Arthrobacter; species Arthrobacter sp. JSM 101049. The sequence goes on from NZ_JBGFFC010000001.1 coordinate 175,360, forward strand.
GGTCACCCGTGATGTACCGCCATATGCGGTGGTCGCCGGGGTGCCAGCGCGACGCCGAGGCTGGGTCGGAGAAGCGGGGCACCCTCTGCGATCAGACGGCGATGGGACCTGGACATGTCCGGCGACGGGCCGCCGTTACGTCGAATCAGGCGACGACTTGGAACCGGTCTAGCAGGCCCATTTCCAGAGGATTCTGGCACACAGGTGCCGCCCATCTTCTAACCACATCAGACGCGCCCGCCATTTGTTCCGAAAAAGGAATTGGACATGACCCCCGAATACCAACGAGTCAATCTCGCAGACGTCGTCGTCGATCTCTTCGATGAAAATGGTGCAGTCGAGCGCATCATCGGCCACACGCAGACGATCTCCGGGGTGGATGGTGGAGAGGTGGTCCCCTTGTCCGTCGTCTCGGCTAATCTCGACCACATCGCCCAGTTCGGTCGAGGGGGCCGGTGGCACCAGACCCTCGGGGACTCCATGCGGCCGACCGTCCAAGCCACCGATGGGGTTGATGGGGCGGTTATGGAAACGATGCGCATGGATTGGCTCATTCTCTTGGATGGGGCACCCTTGGTCGCCCAGGCGAATCGGCTGACCGGACGCAGTTGGCCCCGGCTTGCCGGCAGTGACCTGATCGGTCCGGTCCTGGACGCGGCGGAGGCATCGGGTGCAACAGTGGGATTCCTCGGCGGCTCATACATCATCCAACGTCTGCTTTCCCGCCGATTGACCAAAACGCGCCCCAACCTGAAGTTCGCCGGGTTGTGGTCCCCTGACCGGGAAACACTGGCCGACGATGCCAAATCCCGGGAACTGGCCCAGACGATCCGGGACGCCGGAGTCCAGATTTTGGTAGTCGGATTGGGCAAGCCACGGCAGGAGCTCTGGATGGCCAAGTACGGCAACGCCACCGGGGCACAAGTTCTACTCGCGTTCGGGGCCGTGGTGGACTTCCTGGCCGGCGCCATTCAGCGAGCACCAGAGTGGGCCAGCGCCCATGGCCTCGAGTGGGCTTGGCGGCTTGCCTTGGAACCGCGGCGACTAGCCCGTCGTTATCTAGTGGACGATCCGCCCAGCCTGCTCCAGCTTCGGCGGAACAGCAGCTTGGAATCCTCTCAAGCCAGCTCCGCAGTGCCTTCCCTTCCGAGGGTCAATGGCCTGGTAGGGCACGAATCCGGGGCATTCGTCCCGGAGCACGAGCACGCGGACGTCGTGGTCTACATTGTCACCTACAACAGCGAGGACTCGCTGCACGCACTGATGGACAGCCTGCGCCACGAAGCCCGATTCCTGCGCCTGCGTGTCATCGTGGCGGATAACGACTCGGTCGACGGAACCCTGGGGGCGTTGGCCACCTATCCTGACGCCTACACGTTGTCCACCGGCGGAAACCTCGGGTATGCCCACGGCATCAACGCCGCACGGCGCGTCTCTGGCAACAGCAGCGCCGTGCTCATCCTCAATCCAGATTTGGCGGTTCTACCAGGCGCCATTCGAACTCTTCTCCGACGGCTCCTCGTTACGGGCACGGGGCTCGCGGTACCCAAGCTGCTCGAATCGGATGGCACGATCTACCCATCGCTGAGGCGCGAACCGACGGTGGCAACTGCCTTCGGTGATGCGTTCTTCGGCGCAAAATGGCCGACTCGCCCTGGTTGGCTCGCGGAAACCGACTACGCGCCAGAAAGCTACCAGCACGCTCACCACGTCGACTGGGCATCCGGAGCGGCCATCATGATCCGGTCCGAATTGGCCGAACAGCTCGGGGAATGGGACGCACAGTTCTTCCTTTATTCGGAAGAAGTCGACTACTTTCGTCGGGCACGTGAGTCTGGCGTGGCGGCATGGTACGAGCCAGCGGCCGTAATGACTCATCACGGGGGCGGCTCGGGGGTGTCAGCGCAGTTGAATACCCTCTTGGCGGTGAACCGCATCCGGTACATCCGCAAGTATCACGATGACAGATATGCCAGGTGGTTCCGCAGGGGTGTGGCATTGACAGAAGCCCTTCGGTTCTACAAGCCCACACGGCTGCAGATTTTGCGCTCCATCATGGACGAAGCCAGCTGGGATGCACTTCCCGGGCCTACAGCTGCGCAGCGATTGGACCGGGTTCTCCGCAATTTCCCAGAGGGTACAGTCATCATTCCTGCACACAATGAAGCGGCCGTGATTGGCCGTACGCTGGCCGCCTTATCGCCGGTCCTGACAACGGGCCGTGTCGAGGTAATAGTGGCCTGCAACGGATGTGTTGACGAGACGGTAACCATCGCGAAGGCCTTCGACGGAGTCCGAGTCATCGAGGTTGCGACCGCTTCCAAGATCGCAGCACTCAACGCCGCCGACGCCGTGGCCACAGCGTGGCCGCGGCTCTATCTCGATGCCGACATAGGCATTAGCCCAACAGCACTTCGAATGGTCCTGGACCGCTTGGGGCGCGGAGATGTTTTGGCTGCACGGCCGGCTTTCCGGTACGACGATACGGGTGCTTCGTGGCCTGTCAAGGCCTTCTACCGGGCCCGCCGTCGGATGCCCACGACGAATCGTGCGCTGTGGGGGGCAGGTGCCTACGCGCTTAGCGAGGCCGGGCACCAACGCATACCGCAGTTTCCCGATGTGACCGCAGACGACCTCTACGTAGACGGGCTATACACGAGCTCCGAAAAGGCCATCTTGCACACTCCGCCCGTGAACGTCGTGACTCCTCGGGACCGTCGATCCCTGCTGGCCATCCTGCGCCGTAATTACCGGGGGCAAGCCGAACTGGCGGCCCCTGATCGAGCAGCTCAAGTCCCTGCCCCGACACCAGTGAGCTCCACGCGGCAGTCCTTTCGTGAACTACTGGGCTCGATCAGTAGTCCGCGTAGCGCCGCGGACGCCGTCGTCTACGCAGCATTTGTCGCGGCTGCCCGGCTCAAGCGTCGGCGCAAGCCCCCTTCGGGGACAGGATCGATGTGGGAACGTGACAACAGCAGCCGGAACGTATAGACCGCACAGAATTCACCGGCTTCCGTGGCCACGGTTTCTTCAGGCCAACTCATCGGAATCCTGTTTATTTATGGTCGCTTGCCGCATTCCATCGTTGGCAGCCGTCGGCTGGCGCTTGCCATCCCATGGCTCGCACTTTGTGCCACAACTGCAAGCCTGTCGGAGTCTCCAGTCGAAGGACCCGCAGGTCTGTTAAGACGGAGCTTCGGATAGCGCCTGTGTAACGAAGCGGTAGCAGGAGTGCGGGTATCGGGTAGCGCTCTGGCGGGGGTTCGACCGACCATGGGTTCAACCCGCGGTCAACGACGGCCCCGGGTGAATTCGGAAGGAATCCGCTCATGACTGACTACCGCCATGTGTTGGCACTGCTTCTGCTGGGTCATCCATATCGGTAAATCGAAACGATGCCTGCCGGCTCGCACCGCGCGATCGCCAAGACCACAGACCTGTGCTCAGGCGCGGGCGCCGAAAGGCGCTATCCGATGCCCGCGCCCGTGCTACCGGATGCATACACATGCGCCACCGAAAGCTCCGTCTTAACACAGGTCCATGCCCACGACTCTAGCCATCGTGATCCATTCCCTGAACGATGGAGCATCATTCGGCGGGTTCGACCGGCTCAGACTGCAGAGGCGCCCGGAAGCTTATGCCGCCTTTTCGAGAGATTGCCGAACAGCCTTTCGACACCGATCGCCAGAGCGCCGGAAACGCCAACCCCCAGGAGGCAGATCCCCACCACCGCGTACTTGCCGCGCACCGGAACGTATGAAATGGGAACCTCGGATGGCCTCATGTCCGTGGTGATCAACGCAGACTTCCAAACCCCCATCTGTTCTTGCGGGATGACGGCTAGGCTCTCCAGCTCCCGGGCAACCGACGTAGCGCGCGAGTAGACTTCTTCGGGACTGGTGCCGACGATCTCCACGTTGATACTTGGTTTGTTGAAGTTCGTCTGCCACTGTCCACCCGCACTAGGCAGGAATACCGCGCTAGCGTGTTTCATGCCGGTCCCATACAACGGTGCCGATGTAGGGATGACCACCGGATTCGGGTACCGGCCCTCATACATGCGCTGCACCATGGCCGTAAAATCGACCACGTAGAACCCCTCTGTACGCAAGGCGTTATTCATAGTGGAACCAGGTGGCGCGTCGAATCCAATCTCGAACTTGGCGTAGTACACCCCTTTGGCCCCCATGGCCAGGTAGCACGCGGGAATGGCCATGAGCAGCACCAGAAGCATCACGTACCACCGCCTCAGGAGAATAGCCCCGATTCTCTGGGCCCCGATTGTCGCGGAAGCGAGCGCTATAGAACGCCGACGTGCATCTGTTGCTGTCGTATCGATTTCCACGTTCCGGTATGCTCCGCACAGTCCAAGCATCAGCATCAGCATTCCCACTGCCTGGGGAAAATGGAATGCATCAAAGAAAGCGCAAAGGAGTGCCCCGGCCAAGATGCCCCCCGCCAGAGCCGGCCCTAATCCCCCAAGCATCGGGCCCCCAAGCTTGCGCCCCCGCCATGCAACCAAGGCAGCGGCCAGTATCATCGCCAAGAACGCGAGTGTGCCGACGAGCCCAACTTCTATCAGCAAACCGAAGTATTGATTATCAAAGATGTGATAAGTCGGATTCATCGTGCCCAGGCCGCGGCCAAATGCCGGGGTCAGCGAAAAATAGCCCAGAGCCGCGCCGAAACTCGACGTGCGTGAGTCCACGCTGGGGTCGGATCCTGAGAACATGCCGACGATCGTTCCCGCCAGCCCGGGAACTACGACGTACAGGACCGAGAGTCCAGCCAGGCCAACCAGGATGAGGCGTATCCGAATCCGGCGTTCCCAGGTCGGCACGAGGACGAGCAATCCCACGACGATGCCCAGGAGTGCGGACCGAGTGACGGAGATGAAGGCCGCCAGAAAGATGAACGCTGGTGGAAGGAACCGGCGAAGAAGAGCGCGTTGAGTGTCGCGGATTCCCAGCGTCAGTGCGATGGGCAGAACCATGGCGAGGACTGCGGCATATTCCAGCGGATGTCTGGCGGTGGACTCGGAACGGATGAATCCCCCACGAGAATCGATACCTTCGACTCCATTCGCGGTCAGGCCAGGCAAATGGTACTGGTCGACGAAGTTAACACCGCTGAAGAACTGGATGGCTCCGAGCAGGGCATACAGCCCCACAAACAGTGAAAGACGGCGCATCAACACGAGGAACCGACTGCGGTCGCGTACTCCGTCGTTGGCCACCAGGATTACCCCGCAATACGAGGCGGTATTGATGAGCATGAGCGTTGATCCGTTACCGTCCGTATAGGGTAGCGACGTCAAAGCGGCCAGTACGTAGCTAACCAAAACGCATCCCACGAAGACGGTGAGTGCAGTCCTAACAGGTTGTCGCCGGCGTGAACCATGGGACCCGATATTGCGAAGGTAGTGCCAGGCCCACCACAACAGCATGCACAGCCCAAAGAGAGTTGATGGTGAACCTGCGCCGCCCAAGGGGCCAATCCCCTGGTCTGAGGGCACGCCGAGAAGGAGTACCAAATAGATTGTCAGGACCGAGGTGGCGTCCAGGCTCTGTCGCCTTCTGAGTCGGGGAGGCGAAGGCTTCAGGTCAACGGCGGTTTTCACGTCGCGAACCCACCAACTTGGTCTCGGTTTCCGGCGGTGTCGACGTTGTCGGGGAACCTTTTCCCCTGTTGCTCTTAGCTGGCTGACTGCCTTTCCCCTGTTGTGGCTTTCCCGGAGTATGTCCGTGGTGCTCCCATTCTCCCTCGAGGGTCGAGAGCTGAGGAACCGAAACCAGGTCGTTCGGCCTGGACTTGCGCATTTTCCGGCGTTCCAGAAAGCCGTCGGCCAATCCCACCAGCAAGAAGGTAGCCGCCAACCCCATTGCCGTTACTATTCCGGTGAATTGGATGGGCTTTTTGTACACCACCGTGGGGCTGGCATCCGCTGCGAGAGGCAGCACCGTGATGACTGATGCCTTGGGAACGTCCAAGTCGGTTTGGAGTGTCGCGAGCGTTGACGGAATCGTGGTCTTCATGGCTTCCAGCATGTCCATGGTGGACAGGGCGTCCGGCCCGGTGACATCCGCCACGATAATCGGTCCAGTGGTCGATTCATCCTGGGCCACCGTGATTGCGGTACCCGGATACTCTTCCAATAGCGGCTCGGCCACTTCCGGTCCGGTGACCTTTACCTGCAGAACGCCAAGTGCCTGATCCAGGCCGCCAAGATATAGGAACGGATTTTCACCGGTGGTGACCGCTACCTGCGGAGGGACAAGAACCATGCTCGCCTTCGCCTCGTAGGTGGGCGGGACAGCTTGAAAGACTAGATAGGAGGCCGCTCCGGTCATCAATAGTCCCACGACAACGAGGTACCACCGGCGCAGGCAGCTCTGGATCAGGTCACGGACAAACATTTCCTGCCCCCTTCGGTTGGGCTCGACGCTGGTCGGCGCGGGCCAGCTGGTGATGCCACGTCATCTTTCCTGCCTTGGGGCCACCCGGGCAGCGGCAAGCTTCATCTGATTGAGTCCCTGTTTGCCGCCGATCCGCATGATGGCTGACTTCGCCCCCCAACGCACAGCGTCCCTGGCCAGTCTGGCTGGGGCGGCTGCGTACCTGTCGACCATGAGTTCAGCGGTCGTCGGGCGACGGGCCACATCGAGCAGTGCCCCGAATCCGGCCCGGTAGTGCCCGGGGTCTACGCGTCGCCCCCGGACCCTGTTACTGACATTTCCATCGTGGATGACTTGCAGCCACGCAGGCTCACCCTGAATATGGCGAACTGGCATGTGCCGTTCAAGTCGATTGTGCCAATCCGCCCAGGCAGTTACTGGGCTGTCCCACGGCTCACTGACTGAGCAGAATGCGTTGGTCGTATCGGTGCGAAGATAGACCCGGTCACCGTGCTGAATCAGCCCATTGTCGATGTAGAGCGCGACTGCCCGCCTGGTCTCCGCGCTGTGTTGCAGGCGGGCTACGAAATCCGACGCGACGGCGTCATCGTTGTCGAGGTTCGTCGTCAGCAGCAGATCGCTTCGTTCATTGGCGACTCCCTCGATGTCCGCCAGCAACTGGTCGCGGGGTACTGCCTGCCGATACAACGGCGTGAATTTACCGAGGGAACTGAGCGTTGTGGTGCGTTCTTTGAGCCAGTCCGGGCTTTCTTCGTCGTAGTAGACGATCCAGTGAAAGTTGCCCTCGGATTGGGACTGCATGGAAGGCAAGCAGTAACGCTCGAATAACTGCTGGCGTTCACGTAGCCAACCCTCTCTGGCCCTGACCACGCTCTCGACTCCGGGAGTCGGAAGATTGAAGCGGGTCAGGATGACATGTGACAACGAGGAGCTCATATCTTCACCTTGTAGATGTGGTAGGTGGATTCGGACGGAAAATTGTCGGACATCTGTCGATCTGAATCGATGGTGACCTTCCGGGACTCGAACAGCACTTCGGCGGTACGTCCGGCCACCGAGGCGGGCCACTGGAATTGGCGGGTTCCGGGTCTTGCCTGGCCGTCGGTCATCGAGAAGAGATACGCGTATCCGTCGAGGACCTTCAGCATGGTCGACGTGTCGTCGCCGAAATCCCATTGAAGGGTTTGGGTATTGATGACCGGAGCTAGGCGATGGATCCGCTGGTTCACTTGCTTCACCGCCTGGACCTGCTGCTGTCCACAGAAGTCAGGAACGACCTGCGCGGAACGGAAGACATTGCTGGATTGGCACGGGCCACTGAAGCTCTGGTTGAAGTAGACAATGCCACGCGCTTCATTGATGATCGAGCTCATCACGGCTCCTTGTATCTGCGCCGCCTGGATGTAGCCGGAGAAATTCTGAGGTTGGTCGGTTCCGCCAAGATTCTCCACGAATTGCCACAATGGCTGCAGTTTTCCGTCCTCGGCATCGCGTTGGCGCAATGCTTTCATGACAGTTCCGTAGCTGGAGGATGATCGACATGATTCTTGTTCGATGGGCAGCAGGGAGACGTCTCGGTAGGGCTCGGCGGAACAATGGGGAATCGAATACCAGTACTTGTCGACGGACACCACGTCGGTGTAGTCGTTCACGTAGGCGCTCGACACTCTGGGGTCTAGATCGTTCTCCAACACCATGTAGGTGAAATTGGCGTAGGAAAACAAGCCCCCGGGTGCCGCGTCTTTGCGGGATGCGAGATGGGCCTTGCCTTCCTCGGGGGGAAAACGGCCATCAACTTCATCGTCAAGGAAGTAGCCGACCCAGCTCGTGGTTTTGCTGGTGAAGGTTTCGTTGAGGGCTCCTCCGATCCAATACATGCCCCCGTCATCGAGTAGTTGCGAGTCCAGGGAGTCCGGCATGCCGATGTAGGTGTTGATTCCCAACTTCTTATCGAAGTCGATCTCTGACGCGTTGGATGCCGAGTCATACCACGCGACGATGGGAAAAAAGGCAGGATCTGACCACCCGGCCCGGTCGGCCTTCTCAAACTTCTTCCAATATCCAGAGCCACCCTCCCAAGGCACCAGTGGCAAGCCCAAGGCGCCGGTCTTAGATGGAGGATCGACCAATGCTTCAGGTTTAACTGTCGAGGTGCAGCCGGTGACCAGAACAGTCCCAAAAACGACTGCCAGGAGGGACCGTGACCAATTCGCTGGTTGCGTCATCGTTCTAGGGGTCATGGCTTCACCGTCGAGGCAGTTAGGAGCCGCAACATCTCGGCGGCTCGCGCGTCCCAGGAATGGCGACGTGCAAGAGCCTGGCGCTCGCCCCGCTCACTGGCGTGCAGGGGTGCACTTTGCGCTCGTTTGACCAAGTCGACAAACTCCTGAGCCGAATGCCCCACGTTGATGAGCGGGCTGCCGATCCATCGGACGGCCGGTAGATTCGTCGAAACGACGGGCAGTCCGGCCGCCAGGTAATCCAGGGTCTTGAGTGGAAAACTAGCCCGGTTGAACTCCGTGTCTGCATACGGTGTGATCCCTACCGCCATGGCGAGCGATCGGCCCCAGAGGTCTGACTCCGGAATTTCATCGGTCCATGTGACATTCGGTGCAGCCAGGAAGTGGTCCAGACGTCGGGTCGTCTCAGGATTGCGCTCCCTCCGAGGTCCTATGACATCGATGGGCAGTCCGGTGTCAGCCAATCGCTCCAGCAAATCCATGTCGAGCCGCTCATTGAGCTGGCCGATGAGCCCGACAGTCGTGCGCTCGACGGTTTCGTCCACCGGTTCCACGCCCGCAGGTACATGGCAGCCGTTGGGCAGGACAACGGGATCGGCCGAGGTGCCCAGCCTCGGCAGGATCCCAATCAGGTGCGGCGAGACAACGGTAACGATATCCGCTCTTTTCAGATTCGCTCTGAGAATTCCCTCGATCTTCTCGCGCTGCAAGCCCATCAGCTCCGCCCCTGCAGCCCAATCGTCTGTTACGTGCAGGACCTTGCGACCGGGCATGCCGTGCGGGAAGGTCTCACGGGGGGACATCAGGATCGTGGCCAATGGCCGGGTTGGTTGGGTATCGACGATCCGTCGTATGGCCCGATGAAGGAGGAGACTCGCTACGGGACGAACCAACGGCTTGGTGAATTTCGGCGGCACCAGCACGCGCAGCCGTACCAGCCCTTCACCAATTGGGTCCACTTTGAAGCCGGGGAAGATGCTGGGTCGTCCCTGGGCAGCCGGCCCGATGAGCGGAACGGGAGGATCGACCCAAAGCACTTGATGGGTCTTGGCCAGAGCCACAGCTAGGCGGTGGTCCGTTCCCCGCGTGCCTTCCCAGCGGGAACCTGCTATGAGAACCAGCCAGTCTCTACCGAGGTCATGTTTCATCGGGCCACCACCGTCCGGGGATCGTCTGGTGCAGTTCGAGCCACCGGTCGAGCATTGAAATCGTCTGCCACGGTGGCGCGTCGCAGTCGAGCTAGAAGACGGGCCCCCTTGTAGGCGACGAAGCGCGTCCCGGCCGCGACCTCAGCGGCCAGCGTGCCGCGTCCATTGGAAACATGCGAGATGGCGTTGTCGTAGAAATCAATCTGGCGTTCTGCAGCGGCGTCCAGAGAGAAGCGGTCGCGCAACGTCAACAGCGAAAACTCACCGAGGTGGTTCCGCAGCGCCTCCTGCCGTAACAATGGCCCGAGTTCGGACAAGAGCCGTGATGCGCCTTGGCTGGCTTCTGGTCCGGCTCCATACCACCCCTGCCAGAGGAAATCGGGGAGAGATCGTTCCGTCACGGTACGCCAGTATCCACTTTCACCCTGCACGATGACAGGCTTTCCAAAAGCCATTCCTCGCAAAGCCGAGCTCCCCATGCCAAGGACCACATCAGCCACGGCATAGGCGCAACGAGGGTCTTGCATCTCCCCCGCTAGTATCACGCATCGCCGTCCTGCCTTCTGGTTGGCTTTGTTGGCAAGTCTACGGACCTGCTCCGCGGCTGGCCCCGTTCCTACTATGAGCAGCTGTACCGGGGGGGAATCTCTCAGTGAACCGACCGCGTCCATGGCGGTCAAGATGCCCTCCAACTTCATTTCGTTGGCCAGGCGCGAAACAATTACGACTGTCATGCACTCGGTGTCCAGACCCCACTTCGTAGCGAATTCCCCGACGTTGAGATCAGCCTCAGGGCTATTGACCGTGATGTCGATAGGTGGCTCCATCAATTCCGTTGCGGTTCGTCCCCGAGAGCGCTCGACCTCCAGGATCTGCTCGGTGCCGACGAGTAATGGCAGATCATACGGAATAAAGGGGGCCACGGACATCGATAGCACAGTAGCCACAGCGGTCGCGCGGCGTCCGCGCGAGGCGATAGCCGCTTCCAGGGCGGGCGGCCACTCATAGCCATGGATTACGTCGACGTTCCGATCCTCGGCAACCTTTCGAATTGCGCCGATGACTCGCGGGCTAGGACGGCGTCCCGGAGGCGGAAGCTCGATGAACTCCAGCCCTCGTTCGGAAATATGGGACTGAAGAGAGCCCGGCTGACCGATGACTCCTACCCAGTGTCCGCGGTCGTGGACGGCGGCGGCGAGGTCCACAGCATTGAGTTGGCTCCCGCCAATCGCCATATCGTGCGGGTAGACGAGGATTCTCACGTGATCGCCCCAGCTTTCTCGGCTCGAACAATTCCACGGATGGCCCGTAGGTCGCTACGCCTCAAATAGAGGAGGCCTGCTATCCCAAGCCCAGCTGAGAGACCTCCCACCAATAGCGCAATGATCACCTGACCGAACAGACTCGCTGCCCACCAAGCCGTGCAGGCCACTGCCACACCGACGAGCGTGGGAAGCCATAGTTTTCCGAGCACATCGAGGATGCGGACACCGGTGCCGCGAAGTTGCCAAAGATAGAGGGGTAGAAGCACGACCATGGAAACAATCGCCTGTGCAGCCGCGATGCCCACTATGCCGCCCCACACGGCCCCGAATATCAGAGCTGGAATCAACACCACTAGCCCTACAGCCTGGATCATCAGGACCTTGCTGGTACGACCGATGACCACCATGTAGTCATACGCCAACTCGCAGAAGACCTTTGCCAGAGCGGAGAGCACCAACCAGCTGAGAACGGCCGCAGCAGGCAGCCAGACATCCCCGTAGACGAATCGGACAATAGGCGTTGCTGCTCCCGCAAGAGCCAGGAATGCCGGGATTGTGGCACACCCCAGAACGCCAAATAGTCCAAGGATCACCGCACGGAGCCGAGCGGGATCGTGCTGGATGGCGGAGAAGGCGGCAGGTGCAACACGACGCAGCGGTTGGGAGACGATGCTGACCGGCCAACTGGAGAGGTTGAAGGCCAAAACGTAGAATCCCAACGCGATGGTTCCGGCAACCGATCCAGCGACCAGCTGATCCGAGTAACCGATGGTGAAGACAATTATGCTGGTCCCGGCCAATGGAAGGCCGAAGTTCAACAAAGCCCTAGCCTTCTCCTTGTGCCACCCCACCCGATAGGGAAGCGGCGACGCGCGAACGAACAGGACGGCCGCAATGAGGCTCCCCAACACGCGGCCGACGGCCAGAGACATGGCTCCCATGCCCATGAGTGCCAAGATCGCAGACACAATGGCACCCACCCAGACGTTGACCAGGTCGATGCCCATGCGCTTCTTCTCACGGAAATCGCGTTGCAGCAAGGCGGCTGGCCCCGCTACAGCACCGTTGATCAATACGCTGAGGATCAGGATCCTCACGACATCGGTCGCTCCTGGGTCGCCCATGGCCGCAGTGAAGGCGGGGGCGGCCAACCAGCTGGCGGCACAAAACAACGCGCTGCCCAGCAGCGACAGTGTATTCACCGTGGGCGCGATTACCGCAGGGTCACCGGGCCAGCGGACAATGGCGAGGCTCACACCCAGCTCGTTAAAGCTGAGGACCGCCATGAGGGCGACTAATGCGATCGCAAAAGTACCGAACTCCTCCGGCCCTAGGACCCGGGCGAGGAGTATGCCGATGCCCAAGGTCCCCAGCCGGGAGACGAGCGTGTTCGTTAGGCTCCACGCGAATGCACCGCTAGCGCTAGAACGGCCAGATGCCCCGATACTGCCCGATGTTCCATGCCGAGCGCGTCCCATCAATCGATGCGCCGCCATCAAGTCACCGCGCCAGCAACGGCTTCAGCCGCTCGTTGCTGCTGTTCCACTGTGATATGCGGATACAGCGGCAATGACAGGATGCGTGCCGCGGATTCCTCCGCTACCGCGAATGTTCCCCGCCCCTGTCCCAGTCGGGCGAACGCATCTGTCAGGTGAACGGGCGTCGGGTAGTGGATACCGGCACCGATCCCCGCCGCGTTGAGTTCCGCAAGGACATGATCACGGTCTTCGACACGAATTACGTACAGGTGCCACACATCGATGTTCCCAGGGGCAGACCGTGGCAGTTCAATACCCCGAATGCCGCTCAAAAGTTCGTTGTACCGGGCTGCGGCATTACGTCGACGTTCATTCCAGCGTTCCAACCGCCCCAGTTTGGCGTTGAGTACAACCGCTTGGACGGTGTCGAGGCGCGAATTCATTCCCACCGCGTCATGCCGATACTTTTGTGCGCTTCCGTGCGCCGACAACAACCGCACCCGCGCCGCAACGTCGTCGTCGCCGGTCAGCACCGCTCCCGCGTCCCCTGCGGCACCGAGGTTCTTCCCCGGATAGAAGCTGGTCCCTGCGGCCCGGCCAAGGGTACCTGCGGCACGTCCGAACCGAGTCGCCCCCTGGGACTGCGCCGCGTCCTCCACAATGACTGCGCCGCATTCCCTGGCGATGGGTTCCAGCTGCTCGACGAAGGCCGTCTGTCCGAAGAGGTGCACAGGGATGATCGCCTGGGTCCGCTCGGTCACGGCTTCCCGCACCCGTTCTGGATCGATGAGCAGGTACTGCGGGTCCACATCCACCAGGACCGGAACTGCGCCGATGCGGCATACCGCTTCTGCCGTGGCGATGAAGGTGTTGGCCGGAAGGATGACTTCACCCCCGGCCTCAACGCCCGAGGCCCGGAGCGCAAGCTCGAGGGCATCGGTACCGTTTCCGACACCGATGCAATGCTTCACGCCCAAATAGTCGGCGTAGTCCGTCTCGAACTGCCCGACCTGCGGCCCACCTATGAACGACGTCGTGGCAAACACCTGCTTGAGCCCGACCATGACTTCCTCGTCGATCTCCAGCTGCTGCGCACCCAGATCGACCAGCGGAATGTTGTTGATACTCACGCGTTGGCCCCCCGTCGTGCCCATTCTTCTTTTTCGACTACGCTGCCGAACTGCATTGTGGCGTAGTACCTGGCGCTCGCCACGGCACTGCGGGCGAGCGATCGCGTGGCCTGCGCGATACGTTGTGGCCGCATGACCGTGTCGACGTAGATTCCGGAGAGTTCCGCGGAGGCCCGGGACAGGCTGTACCGCTGCTCGACGAGTTCGCGTCCCAAGGCGCCGAGCCGGCGGCGGTTCCACGGGTCCTCGATGAGGTCGGTCAGCGCGATCAGGAGGTCACGAACGCCGGCACCCTCGCTACCGAACCAGCCGTTCGTGATGAAGCCTTCGGCCGAGAACTCGTCCACGAGCTGCCAGTACCCGCCTTCGCCTTGGACGATCAGTGCCTTTCCATGGGCGAGCCCCTTGATGGCGGAGCTTCCCATGCCCAGGACGATGTCGGCCGACTCGTAGACCGAGGTCGGGTCCATCTGGAACCCGACTGGCTGGATGACCATGCGGCCGTGCCGCCGGTTCACGTCGTCGGCCCGCATCCTGACGGTTTCCAGGCCCTCGCCGTCGCCGGCAATGAGCATCCGCAGCGGGGCCGTGTCGGAGAGGCGGTCGACCACGGAGATGGCCGAGAGGATTCCCTGGAGCTTCTCGAGGTCGGTGGTCAACATGGAGACGACCGAAACAACGATCTCGGCGTCCCCGATCCCCCACGTTTGGCGTGCACCGGCGGCGTCCCGTGTCTGGTGCCGGTGCATATCGACCGGCGGCTCCAACAGATAAGCTGTCCGGCCCTCGTTTTTCATCCTGTTGGTCAAGGCCGGAGTCCCTACGACCAGTGGCAGATGGGTGGGAAGGAACGACGGCACCTCCATGGCCATGACGGACATGAGCACCGGTGTGCGCCATCCGCCGGCGAAGGATGCTTGCAGGCACGGGCGCCATTCATACGCATGGACCAGGTCGAAACGTTCGGACCGGATGACCTGGCCCAGCCGGGCAGCCCATTTGCCGCTACGGATTCGCGCATCCGGCGCGGGAATCCACGGCACGTCGGTCGCTTCCAACGCCTCGGTCAGCACTCCCGGAGGCGCGTACACGGTGGGTTCATGCCCGTGCCGTCGGACGGCGACGGCCATTTCGATCGCATTGAGTTGGCTTCCGCCCATGCCCAGCTGATGTGGGCAAACCAAAACCTTCATGATGCGTCTCCTCCTTGAGGCGTAGCCATGTCCGGCCGTAGATCGGCGCGGTTGATGGCACGGGCCGGATTGCCGACCCAGGTTTGTCCCGCGGGCAGATCCCGCAGCAGCACGGACCCCATGCCGAGGACCGCTTGCTCGCCGACATGCACGTTCTGCCGGACGGAGGCGTTCATACCGAGGTATGCGCAGCGTCCGATCCCCACTCGGCCTCCGACGGAAACGCCTGCGGCAAAGGTCGCGTAGTCGGCGACGGCGTTGTCGTGGGTCAAGGTCACCCCGGGCATCATGACCACGTGTCGTCCCACGCGGACGTCGGCGGTCAGGACCGATCCGGCCAGGACGATACTTCCGGCTCCGATGGTCGAACCGTTGCCAACGACCGCGGAAACATGCACGTGCGTGACGAAACGTTCGGGCATGACACCCAGCGATTCGAGACGGGAGACAATCGCTGCCCGTGCGCTGCCGGAACCGGCGCACACCAGGAATTTGTCTCCCGATTGTGCGGCCAACTCGATGCCGCCGAGTACGCGGGCACCGGCGACCTGCCGTCCGTGCAAGGACGGGTCGTCGTCGAGCACGCCGACGATCTGGTGGTCTCCGGTTTCCCGGATGGAGGCGATCGCCTCGCGGGCGAGCCCGCTGGCTGCCACCATCAGGACGCTCGCCATGGTCATGCACCGCCAGCGGTGCGGATGCTCTCGATGACCCGCGCCTGATCCGTCGCTTCGAGACCGTGGTAGAGCGGCAGGATCAACGTGTGGTCCGTCAACCGTTCGGTAACCGGTAGCGGCACCATCTGGCCTGGGTGCCCGGCGTAGGCCGGCTGGCGGTGCGCCGCCATGATGCCCCGACGCGCTGAGACCTCGTCGGTGGCCAGCTTCTCGAGGAGCTGCTCGCGCCCCATGGGGAATTCGGGGAGCACCTCGATCCAGAAGGACTGGAAGTTCGAGGTGCCGTAGTCGGGATCCGTGGCGCAGCGCACCCCGGGGACGTCTGCGAGCGCTGAACGATAGATGTCGGCCAGTTCCCGACGGCGGGCCACCATGGCATCGAGCTTGTCCAATTGGACCAGCCCGATCGCCGCCTGCAGGTCGGTCATCCGGAAGTTGTATCCGACCTCCGAATAGCTCTCCTGCGGTGCCAGCAGCGAACCGTGCCGTTCCGCGGCAGAGACGTCCATGGCATGTTCACGGAGCCGGCGGGCACGGGTGGCCCACGCCTCATTGTTGGTCGTCAGCATGCCGCCCTCCCCCGTGGTGAGCAGCTTCCGCGGGTGGAAGGACCAGGCACTGATGTCGGCCCCGACACCGACGGGTGCACCCCGGTAGGTCGAACCTGCCCCACAAGCGGCGTCCTCCACCAAGGCGATCCCCCGCTCGTCACAGAGGCGCCGCAGCGGCTGGAGGTCCAGGGGCATGCCACCCTGGTCGACGGCGATGATGGCGCGGGTGGCCGGTGTCAGCGCCGCCTCGACGGTGTCGGCCGTAACGTTGCCGGTGACCGCGTCCACGTCGGCAAAGACCGGCCGCGCGCCGATGTAGGTAGGCGCGTTGGCCGTGGCGATGAAGGAGTATGACGGGACCACGACATCGTCGCCCTCCCCCACGCCGGCGACGACCAGGGCGAGGTGCAACGCCGTCGTGCAGCTGGAGGTGGCCACGGCGTGGCCCACCTGCTGGTGCTCGGCGAAGGCCTGCTCGAAGGCCTCCGTCCGTGGCCCCTGGGCGACCCAGCCCGAGGCGATGACCTCAGCCACGGCTTCGCTTTCGGCGGCGCCGAGCCACGGCTTCATCACGCTGATTCTGCTCATGTTCCGTCTCCCCAGTATTCGGTAGTTGTCTCAGGTGTTGGCGGGTTCACGTTTCAGGGCCCGTCCGGCGGCGACCTGCTCGCGCAAGGGTCGCCACCACTCGACGAGCCAGAGCAGCCCGTCCTCCAAGCTGACGGTGGAGCGGAAACCGAGGTCGCGGGCTGCGGCCTTCGTGTCGGCCAGCCGCCGCACCACCGAGTTCACCGCGCGCTCCGGGCCGTACTCGATGCGCTGGTCGGAGCCCATGACTCGCAGCAGCGTCTCGGCCAACTGGCGCAGGCTGGTTTCCTTTCCACTGGCGATGTTGTAGATGCCATCGACGACCGGGCTGGCGGCCGCCAGCAGGTTGGCCCGGGCGATGTCCTCGGAGAAGACGAAGTCCATGGTCTGGCTCCCATCGCCGAAGATCAGCGGCGGCAAACCGTCGTCGATGCGTTCCATCCAGCGCACGAGCACCTCGGTGTAGGCGCCATGGACATCCATCCGGGGGCCATAGACGTTGAAGTAGCGCAACATCACGTAGTCCAGCCCGTACATCGAACGGAAGCTCTTGAACATCCCCTCGTTGAACGTCTTGGCGGCACCGTACAACGTGTCATTGTTGTACGGATGGTGGCGTTCCGTGGTGGGGAATTCGTCGGCCATGCCGTACACGGAGGCGCTGGACGCGGCGACGATCTTCGGTGTCTTGGCCTCGACGGCCGCTTCGAGGACGTTGAAGGTCCCGTTGACCATCACGTCGACCGCCAACCGGGGTTCCTCGGCACACTGGGTGATGCGGATGGCGGCCTGGTGGAAGACCACGTCCTTGCCCTGGACGAGCTCGCGCACCAGGTGCCGGTCGGCGAGGTCGCCTTCGACGAGATTGACGCGGCCACTGGCCAGCGGACCGGCGATGTTGTCGCGCCGTCCCCGCACCAGATTGTCCAGGACGTCGATGTGCTCGGCCCCGGCGGCCAGGAGCTGGTGGACGATCTCGGAACCGATGGTTCCTGCTCCTCCGGTGACCAGGTACCGGCCACCGGCGATCTTCTGCTGGTAGTTGTTCACAGTGCTGCCTCCAGGACTGACGTGGTGGATACGAGTCGTCCGTTGCCGCCGCGGTTGGCCAGGCTCCGGGTGGTCGCCTCGAGGACGGAGAGCACGCGCAGCGCGGACTCGCCGTCGGTCGGGGCCGGTGTCCCCGAGCGGATGCTCGCGGCGTATTCGGAGACGAGCAGACCGAGTGGTTCGAATTCGGACAGGGCCGGCGACCAGGTGTCGCCGAGCCGGTAGGAGATGGCGGCGCCCTGTCGTCCGGCGCTGTCGCCGCGGATCATTTCCTGGCGGTCCAGGTCGACACCGCGGTCGAAGATGCTCAGGCGCTGCTGGGGATTCAGATCGTCCCAGACCAGCGTCTTGCGGCTCCCGCCGATGACCATCTGGCGGATCTTCGTCGGGGACAGCCAGTTGACGTGGATGTGGGCCAGTGCCCCGTTGTCCAGAGGCAGGCTGAGGTACCCTACGCACGCCTTGCCGGCATTGAGCGGATCGGCGCCTTGTGCGGAGACTCCGACCGGCTTGAGACCGCCCGGGAGGATGAAGTCCAGGATCGACAGGTCATGTGGGGCCAAGTCCCAGAAGACGTCGACGTCGGGTTGGACGAGCCCGAGGTTGATGCGCACCGAGTCGATGTAGAGGATCTCCCCGAGTTCTCCGGTCGCGAGCAGGTCGCGGATCTTCAGCACGGCCGGTGTGTAGCAATAGGTGTGGTCGGCCATCAGGATGGTTCCGGCGGCGCGGGCCGCCCGGACCATTTCGCGGCCGTGGATGCTGTTGTCGGCCAATGGCTTCTCGACCAGCACGTGCTTGCCGGCGGCAATGGCCTGCATGGCCACGGCGTGGTGCGTCCGGGCGGGCGTGGCGATGGCGACGGCGTCGAGGTCATGGTCTCGCAGCAGCTTGTCGACCGAGGTGACCACGGCCGGTTCCCCGGTTTTGCGGGCCAGTGCTGCCGCCCGGTCGGCGTCCATGTCGCAGATCGCGACCAGGTCCCACTCCGTGTTCATGGCGAAGTTGCGGGCAAGATTCGGTCCCCAGTAGCCGGCGCCGATCACGGCGACGCGCAGTGCGGGGTGGACGGTGGTTTCCGGTGCGATGCTCATCAGTAGGCTCCCGACGGGTTGATCATGACCTTGAAGGTGCGCCACATGATCATCAGATCTCCCGTGACGGACCAGTTTTCGACGTAATAGAGGTCCAGACGGACGCTTTCTTCCCAATCCAGGTCGGAACGCCCGTTGACCTGCCACAGCCCGGTGACCCCGGGTTTGATGTAGAGGCGACGGTGGGTATGGCCCTCATAGGCTGCAACCTCGGAGGGAAGCGGAGGACGGGGGCCGACGACGGCCATGTCGCCCCTGAGGACGTTGTAGAACTGGGGCAGCTCGTCGAGCGAGAACTTCCGCAGCCAAGTCCCGACCCGGGTGATGCGTGGATCCTGCTTGAGCTTGAACAGCGGGCCCGCCCCCTCGTTGAGGTCCTTGAGGTCCTGCAGGTCCTGCTCCGCGGTGGCGACCATGGAACGGAACTTGTACATCGTGAACGGCTGGCCCCGGCGCCCGGTGCGCTCCTGCTTGAAGAACACGCCGCCCTTGCTATCGCGGCTGATGAGCAGCGCGATGACCAGGAATAGGGGGACTAACACCAGCAGCGCAACGGACGAGACGGCGATGTCCATGGCCCGCTTGAGCACATGCCGCCAACCGGTGAAGGTGGGCAGCTCAACGTGCATCAGCGGGAGCCCCTCGACGGGCCGCATGCGGATACGCGGACCGGCCACATTGGTCAGCGAGGAGACCAGAATGACCTCTGTACGTGTACGTTCCAGCCGCCAGCCCAGGTCCTGGATCGCCCGGTTGCCGCCCTGGAGCGCCCCGGCGACGACGACGGCGTCGGCACCCAGCCGACTCACTTCCTGCTCGATCCCGGCGCCCCCGTGCATCAATGGCAGCCCAGGACTGGTCGCACGGATGAGGTTCTCGGCGTCTGCGTCCGGGGCGCCGTCCAGGACGACGCCGACCACGCGGTAGGCGGCGCCCGATTTCTTGCCGATCTGACGCACCACATACGGGGCGTCTTTGGCCTGGCCATAGACGACGACGTCGCTGAGCGCATGTCCCAGGCGGCGCTGGGCCTGGAGCCAACGGCGCCACGACCAGCGGCCCACCAGCAGCGCCAGCAGACCAAAGGGCAGGGCGATGATGAGGAAGCCGCGAAGGCCCGTATCCGTGCCCAGCACGGCCAGCACTGCGACCCAGCCGGCGAGCGCCGCGGTGGCATCGACCACCGATTTGTATTCGTAGACGCCGATGGCGATCCTGCCTGCCGCCCGCGTTTGGAACAGATGAAGCATGAGCAGCCATGAGACGGCGACCAGCAGCGCCAAGCCCGCCGTCCTGGCCAATCCGCCCTCCAGGCCGGCGATGGACCCGGTCCACTGCGCCACGCGTGTCCCGGCGCCGACCGTGCCCGGGAGTCCGGCGGCGGCCACGAGGACCGGAATGGTCACCGCCGCCAGGACCAGCAGGACGTCGGTCGCCAGAAGACGACGGCGGTATTGCTGGCGCCAGTGGATGGCCGAGGCCGCACGCTGGGTTCCTCTCCGGCTGGCCCCGGGCGCCCACTCAGGGACCGCTTCGAAACCGGTACCGGACATCCTCCCGCTAAGCTGCGACATGCCCTGGCCTCGCGATCTGTTCCGGTAGACCGCCGCATCCGGCGGCCCTTCGGGCCGTGTTCATTCGCATTGGTGAGTCCCCCCAAAGTGCTGAGTTGGCATTCCGGCCCAGCGGCCGGGCTGGCCTCGTCGGCCTGCTGGCACCGAGCCTAGGTCGCGGCCCTCACCAGCACACGAGTGACGGGATACTCGTTTTGGCCGGTTCGTTACCGCGCGGGCACCCGCGTCCTACTCGGTACGTACTCAGGGCGTCACGGTTGTCCTACGAGGGCCCTTCCACCCATGGAAAAGGTCCCGCACCCGTCCTGGTGGGGAGGGGTGCGGGACCGTCATTCAAGGAGTCGGCGGCCGCTGGGGGGCTGGATCCACAAGGGACCCACTAACCGCCGACTCCGTTCTGGGGAGACACCAGTGCCGGCAGCGAAGTTGCTGCACCGGTGCCTCGGGGATCAGCGGCGAGTCCGGCTCGGCCCCCTGTTCCTGCAGTGAGCTTATGAAACGGTGTCCGACCCTGCACGCGTGGACCGTACCCCATCTTCGATGTCGGACTACGCGTTTTGGCCACGCTGGGTACCCGCGTAGAGGCGTAGTCCGGCAAGCTCGGAGCGTTCGGCGATCCCCAGCTTGGAGAAAACCCGATACAGGTGACCCTCAACCGTGCGTTGGGAGACCGTCAGGGCCCGGGCGATCTCTGCGTTGTTCTTCCCCAAACGGGCGAGTTCGACGATTTCCTCCTCCCTCGTGGTCAATTCAGCCAGCGCCAGGGCCCGCGCCACATAGGCATCCGGGGTCAGTTCCCGTTCGCGCACCAGTTCCATCAACTCCCGCAGGATGGCACCACATCGACGGCTCTCCCCCGCCGCAGAGAACAACGTCGCCGCCCGTGCCAGGGATTCCGCCGCGACTTGGAACTCACCCGCATCCCGTGCCTCGCGTGCCAGAGTTTCCGCGGCCGGGGCATCCCCGGCCAGTTGCGGGTCTGCCATCCGGGCCAGGAAAGCTGAACGCTGTCCTTCCATACCACTTGCCAGCTCGTGCAGGCGGGAGCCGAACTCCTGGGCTTCCTTCCGGGTACCCAGCAACCGTGCCGAGGATCCCGCCAAGACCTCGCGGGCCAATAAGGGATAGCGATCTATGGTGTCGCTTCCCGATCCCTCAGCCCCGGCGGCAATGACACGGACGAGCAATCTCCCAGGGGTGGAAGCAGGCGCCCCGGCCCCGGGTTGTTGCCTGTGGTCGTCCCGTGCAGTCGGCATTCGCACCGACAACACGTTCCTGACGCGGCGCTCGGCGAAGCCGTCCAGGGCCAGTGCCAGCGGAAGCAGCTGGGACGGGTCATGCAGCCGGAAATCTGCAATGGATTCGGCCAAGGCTCGACGGGCCCGGCCGGAGCGGCCCCGAAGCAATTCGCCGACGCCCCGGACCAGTGACAGGGATCCGTGACGGTGCCTCTGCAGTCGCACGGTAGCGCCACGATGCGCCGCCAGAAACTCGTCGGCTTCGTCGTATCGTCCCGAGAGCACCAGGTTCCAGCCGATGCGTACAAGCACGCTCAACTGGTAGTTGCCGGCCAGACTGGGGTCCTGGTCGAGCTCCGACATGGCTTGGCGTGCCAACCCCAAAGCCGTTTCGGTGCGACCGAAGATGGAATGCAGATCGCTGAGGACCAGCAGCGCGATAGCCCGCCCCTCGGCGGCTAGCTCCGGGTTCGCGAGGATTCGTTGCGCTTCCGCAATCGGGAGCTCCTCCGTATCGGCGTCCTGTACACGACGCCAGAGAGCCAACAGCTCGTTGGTCCTTCGGTGTTGGGCAGAAGCGGCTGTGAACGCCTCATGATTGCCGGGACGTGAGGACCGTTCCTCCCACAGCTGCTCCAGGGCATCCAATTCATGGTCATCGAGCCCCAGCTGCACGAGGACCATGAAGAGCATGTTCAAGGCCCGTTGCAGAATCGTCGGGTCGTTGGTCTTCCCGGCCAGGCCCATGAGCAGGGCACGCGCGGAGTAGTAGCGGCCCAGGCCCAACAGC
The DNA here is from genome assembly GCF_041679245.1 of Arthrobacter sp. JSM 101049. Classification (NCBI taxonomy): domain Bacteria; kingdom Bacillati; phylum Actinomycetota; class Actinomycetes; order Micrococcales; family Micrococcaceae; genus Arthrobacter; species Arthrobacter sp. JSM 101049. The sequence continues at coordinate 197,792 of NZ_JBGFFC010000001.1, forward strand.
GTCCGTGCTTCAAGCAACATACCGGACTCGGATTCTGCCGACAGCCCCGCCACGGCACACAGTTTCCAGGCGAGTGCATAGTCGAGGTCATTGTTCGCGCGTGCGACGGCGTTCATCACCTCGTCGGCAGAGGTCCTGGCCCCGATCTCCAACGCCCAGAGCACCTGCAGGGGCGTCGGCGGAATCCCCAGCTCGGCGCGATGGGTGGCCCACTGCCCGTAGAGTTCCGTGCTCCGTCCCGGCGGCACGCCGTGTCGAAGGACCGACGCGTGGATCTCGGCGCGGATGCCGACCAGCCCCTCGCGGCTGACAGCCAAAATGCCCGACTCCACCAGGTACCGGAAATCACCGCCGCCACAGGCAACGAGCAGTTCCCGCGGCTCTGGACCTCCCAATGCCAGCAGGTCCAAGATCCGCTGTTGTCGCTCGGGAAGGGCCAGATGCATTTCGCGGACAAGTTCGATGAGTCCTTCGTCGGGTTCCGGGGACAACCGGGCCAGAAGCCAGAGGTCCCGGTGTTCCAGGCCCGGCGCCGATCCGCTGTCGCGCACCAGGATGCCCTGGTCCAGACAGGATTGCACGAACGCCTTGACGAAGCTCGGGTTGCCGCCCGTCATCTGCCGAATGGTCTCGACAGCCCCCTCGGTCAGCGTGCCCGAGGTCAGTTCTTCCGCAAGGAAGCGGACGCCGGCCGCGTCGAATGGCTGGACGACAAGTGTGGAGAGCAGCCCGGATTCGGTGAGCGAAAAGAGCGTCGATTCCCCGTCGATCCGGCCCGCGCCGATGGCAACGAGCTTAATGGCGGCGTTTTCGACGAGCAAGGACAGCACGAAGGAGGACTCCGCGTCCAGGAACTGGGCATCCTCGACGACGACGATGGGGATGTCCTCACCATTCCCGGCATCCTCGAGGGTCGATTTGACCTCGCGGAGGACCTGGACGGGATCTTCGACGCGGTCCAAAGTACTCAGGTAGGGGGACAACGCCCCGTAGGGTATGGCCGCCAAGGTCGGCGTGCAGTGAAGACGGATGGCCGGTGTGGGTACACCAGATCGGGAGAGGACTGCCTGGACCAGGCTGGTCTTGCCCATTCCCGGCCCGCCGAGCACCAGCGCGCCTCCGGGACCGCGGCCGGTGAGGATGGTGACGAGTTCGGCATACTCGGCTGACCGGTCCACCCGAAGCCGGTGCTCGGCGGTCACCGGGCCTCCACGGTCCCGCGGCTGGCGCGGTCCAGCGACGTCAGTTCCTGACGGTTGCGCACTTGGAGTTTGGAGTAGACCTGGTAGAGGTGCCCTTCGACGGTCCTCACGGAGACTCCACTCAGTCGGGCGATGTCGGAGTTCGACATGCCGGCGATAACGCGCTGGGCCACTTGTGCCTCGCGTTTGGTCAATTGGTCGAGCCAGGCGGGCTTGTCGTCCGCATGCCCGGCCGGCACGGACTCCGTGGCTGTACCGGGTCCACGGTCGTCGCGTGACCGCACCATGGCAGCGAAGACGCGTCTCCTATCCTTATGGCCCAGAGCGGAGAACAAGGCGTTGCCATCCTCGACTGCGTACAACATGAGCCCGTGGTCGGCGAGTTCCTCCAGCCCCTGGGCTATCAGGGACGGGTCTGATTCGAGCGTCCCCCGGGACAGCGACAGGAACCCGCTGGCCGCGGGGCCCGGCGCTGAATTGCAGAGGGACCCCAGCCGGGAGGCCACGTCGGAACGGCCGAACCTGAGCGCCAAGGCCAGCGAATTCATCTCCAGGGTGGTCGTTCCATGGTCCCGCGCCTTGTCCGCCAGGGCCATGAGACGAACGGCTGCGGCCTGGCTGTTGTCCATACGCGCGACGGCCAACGAGGAGAAGATCTCTGCAGCCCAGGAGAAGAAGGTCAGGGGCATGTCCCGTTCCGTGATGCGGGGGCTGCGCAGGAGCAGTTCGACGGCCTCGGAGTTCCGTTCCTGGTCGGCCATGCAATATGCAATGGCCGCCTCGACGACGGCCAGTTCGGCTGCATCGACCGAGGCTGTGAGCTGGTGCAGGGACGGCAACAGCATACCGAGTGCCGCGTCGGCTTCGCCGGACAGCGCCTTCAGTAGGCCGGCAACGAGCTCGCCGTAGGCGATGGAACGGGGATCCGCGTAGCGCCCTGCGGCGAGTCCGGCTGCCGCCTCGGCGGCGGACTGCCATTCGCCGGCGAGTAATTGGACGCGCAAGAGGGTGCATTCGATGTCGGCGCAGTCCGAAGGGGTCATCACCTGGTCCAGGACTCCAGTCAGTTGCAGCCCTTCGATGTCGGAGAGGATGCGTTGGACCACCAGCACCGCCTCGCGTTGCCTCGCCGTCATGGCCCAGGCTTCGGCCTCAACGGCCAGGGCCTTGAAGTGCAGGGCTTCCGTTTCCCACACGGTGCCCACCGTTGTGCCCTCAATCGGGCGGGTCCGTCCGTCCGACGTGGCAACGGCCGTGGACGGGTTGGCGTGGGCAGCTCTCGTCGCCGTCGCGAGCAGGTCGGGCACCGCCTCGGCATGGGTGTCCAGCAACGCGATCCGGGCGCTCTTGACATGCAACAGCTGGGCTGCGCGGTTCAGTTGCGCCTCGTCGGGATGCTCCTGCAGGGCAGCCATCAACTGTGCCGTCGCACGCGACAGTCTTTTTTCGGCACGCTTGCGCTCGCCCAGGGCGCACAACGTCTCGACGCCGGTCTTCAGGATTGCTGCCTGCCGTACGGCGTCGGCTTGCCATGCTTCGGTCGAGAACCCACCGCAGTCAGCGAAGTCGTCGACGACGGCAACCAGCGCCTCCTGGTTGCCCAGTTCCTGCATGCCACGCACCTCGGTGAGGATCCGTGAGGCGTGCTCGTCGGCATGCAATCTGGCCGTCGTCTGGTCGACTTCCTCCTGGTGCTCGTCCTCCATGTCGCGCAGCATGTGCCCCAATATGGGAACGGTGATGCCGATCGACCCGACCGGTGCCTCTCCTACGGTGACGAGTTCGCGTGAACGCAGTCCCGCCAGGTCGTCCACGAGGTCAGCGCGGCGCAATTCCGCGGCTGTGACCGGACCACCGATGGCCAGGGCACGCAGCAGACAGCGCTCGCCGTGGTCCAGGCCGGCCAACGCGCGGGCCCGATAGGCCATGAGCGCCGGTCCGAACCGGATCGACCCGGGGGCGAACACCCAGCAGCCGTCTTCCAGCGTTAGCTTCCCGTCCGCTACCAGATCCCTGACCAGCTCATGGAGGAGGTCGCGGTTGCTGTGCGTCAGGTGCCAGAGTGCGGCCGCCGCGAATATCGAGATCGGGCCACCGATCTCCGCTTCGAGGAAGGTGCGTGTTTCGATGAGGTTCATGCTCGGAACGGTTACGCGGGGCAGCTGGCCTGATCGGTGCAGGGCCAGCATGTCCTCCGGGAGGTCGGCGAGCCGTTCGCACACGGCCACTAGCGCAATCTTCCTCATCGCCGCCAGCTGCGCCAGGATTGCAGCCGATTCGGCGTCGATCAGGGTCGGGCTGCCCAGGGTAATGATGGTGCGTTTCCCCTCGGGGCACAGAAGCCGTGCCAGCCCGTGCACGAGTTCGTGGCGGCTCGCGCCCTGCTGGTTGGCCGTGAGCTGCGAGAGCAGGAAGGTCAAGGCCCCGTGGCGCATCCGCGCGGCGTAGGCGCTCCCGCTGAGATGGACAACCTTCGCCGGTGCCGGCAGATGCGCCAGGGCCTCCTCGATCGCCACGCGCCGGCCACTGCCGCTACGGCCCACGACGATAGCCCCCCCGGTGGCCCCTTCCGCGAGGTGGGCCCGCAGTTCCGCCGCATGTTTTGTCAGTGCCGCCGGGTGCTCGCGCTCGGCATGCCGTGTCGGGGTCTCCCCCGCCGTTTGGACCTTCGCATTCGACATCGCCTGCACTTGAATACCGCCCCAGTTCGGTTCCTACGCTGCGGTCCCACCCGGCTACGTACCGGGTGGTACCGAATTGCTCATCATCGTAGATCGAATCAGCGGACGAAACACCAGTACCCTGCGGGGCGGGCTACTTGTTTTCACGGGTCAGTACTTAAGTGTTTTTGCCGCTCCCGCGTGAATCCACAGAGTGGCCGGTGAGTGCGGATCGCAGTTCTGTCCGGCTTGTGACATTGAGTTTCGCGTAGACCTGGTACAGATGGCTCTCAACGGTCCGGACGGAGACCCCCATGCTGCGGGCGATGTCGCCATTGCTCCTGTCGTCGAGTACGTCCTGGACCACAGCGCGTTGGCGTGGCGTCAGCACGTGGATGCTCGCTGCCGGAGAGGCTGCGACGATGATCTGCGGCTCATCTGGGTCGTCCGGCCGGTCGTCGACGGCAGCGTGGGGACAGGGCCCATTGAGTGATTCCAGCTTGGTCTGAGCGTAGTCCGCGAAGAAGTGTTGCCCCAGGCTACGTGAGAGCAGGGCTCCGTATTCCACTTCCTCCGGGTCCCCGCGCTGCAGCCCCCGGGTCACCCACGTGCAGGCCTCGGCGAAGCGGCCATCGGACCGGGTGGCAACGGCAGCCAGCATGTCGAGAGCCGGTTCGTGCCCCCACTGGACGGCAGCGGTCAGCGTCAGAAGCTCCTGCGAATGGTTTCCCAGCCGCCGGTCGAGTTCTGCGAAGGCGACCAGACGCTCAACTGCGGTGCCCGCCCGTCCGAGGTACCCCATGGCTTGGGCCGAAAAGTAGGTGGCTGCCCAGATCAGCCTCCAGATGCCCCCGCCTTCAATCCGCGGGATGTCCACGGCAGCGAGCGCGACCAGCGCTTCGGCACGGCGGCCGATGCGGGCCAACGAGACGGCATGGAGCGAATAGGCGAGCGGCAGCAGGTCGTGGCGTCCGACGGCCCTCAGCTGTGGGATCTCCCGGCCCAGGACCTCGGCGGCGCGGGAGAACTCTGCGCTCAGGACGTGGGCCGTGGCGTTGTAGAGAGCGCCGGTCCTGCCCTGCCCGGGCGCACCGGATGCTGCATTCCACCCTCCGGCCAGGGTGGCGGCGGCCCGTTTCCATTCCCCGGCCAGGCACTCCATGTCGAACAGGCCCAGACGTCCTCGTTGGACCAGGAACGACGCCGTATCCGACTGTTCGAGCAGGTGGACGAGTTCCCGGTCCGCATGGAGCCCCTCCTGGACCTTGCCGGTGAGGACCTGTGCTTCGTGGGTCACCTGTTGCCACAGCCAGCCCACGGCATCGGACAACCGCGGCTGGGCAGCGGACGCACCGAGGATCGGCTGGAAGTCCCCCCTCCAGGAGGCGGCAATCAGCTCGGAAGCGGGTGCTGTTGTGAGGCGATCGTCGCCGTCGCCTGCCCCGGTCGGGCTGGGTCGGTCGCCTGCTGCCGCGGCCAGCCTCAAGTGCCCGATGTGGGTCCACAGGTCCACGAACTGTCCAGCGGCCAGCAGGGCGCCGATGCGCAGGGCATGCACCCGATCGGGCTCGACGTCTCCGGGAAGCCGTTTCAGCATGTCCAGGGCGTCGCTCGGCGAAGTGTGGGCCAACAGGTGTTCCGCCCCCTCGATGAACCGCTCCGGCCTGACGGGCAGACCGCAGTGCAACCGCCAGGGGACCAGGCCCGCTGGCCGGTGCAGGCCTTGGCCATCGACGTACTCCGTCACCCGGTCCAACAGCGTCCTGCTCCTGCCCGGCGGCACCTGTCCGGCAATGGACTGGGCATTGATCATTCCGCGCAGGCTCACCTCCCGTCCGGTGGATTCACGCAAGCGCAAGTACCCCAGTTCGTGGGCCCTGTCGACGGCCTCGGTGCCGCAGACCTGCAGCACGATGGGCAGCGGAACGTCCCCCGCTAGGGCCAAGATCTCGAATAGGTCCCGGACCGCCGGTGTCTGCTCTGCCAGCCACTGGTGCCAGTAGGCTGCCAGACGCCGGCCCGCCGGCGGGTTGGCGCCCCGGATGACCCAGACATCGTCCTCGCGGACAAGATAGCCGGACTCCCGCCAATCCTCCGCGATCATGCGCATCATCGCCCGGTTTCCGGCACCGCTGTCCCACACGGCGTAGGCCGAGCGGTCACTGAGCGGCCCCCCGAGCCCGTTTTCCAGATAGCTGGTTCCGGCCGCAGCCGGGAGGCTTCGGATCCGGACCTTGTCCAGGTGCAGCAGTTGCATTAGCGGCGCTTCGGGCGCTCCCTGGGGGTCCGAGGCAATGGCTACGACGATGGCCCGGTGGCGTAGCACCAGCCGTGCGACGACTTCGGCGTCGGGACCGGCGAACGCGGCGATGTCAGGAATGAGGAGGACTCGGCCGCTGGCGCGCTGGCCATCAGCCAGCGCGGTGAGCGAGGAGGTCGTTGCGGCGTCGGGTGGACAGGCGAGTTCCAGCACGCCGCTGTCCGCAGCGATCCGGCGGGCGATGCGCCAAGCGAATTCGTCTTGCCCGGCCCCGGGCTCGCCATAGAGGACGATGCCGTTGCCCGCGGCGGCCGTCTGGGCCACCGATTCGACCCATTCCCTGTCGCCGGGCAAACTCCAGGCTTCCTCGTCGCTGCCATGAGCCAGCCGATAGGTGTGCACTCCGCCCCCTCCCCAAGGAACCGTTGAGGCGTCCTTGGAATAGTCGAGGAGCCATCACGACATATCCTAGTTCGTAGTGGCAAGTTTTCGACGACGGCCGAAAGCGCGTGGTTCCGCCCATAGGATTCGAACCTATACTCCACAGCTCCAAAGGCTGGGGTGCTGCCATTACACCAGGGCGGATCATGCTCCCGGGGGAACACGGTTATCTATTCTGCCATAAACGAGGGCCGCTACTGCCCGGCGGTTTCGGCTGCCTCGAGCCAGGCCTCCTCGAGTGCCTCATGTTCGACCTGCATCCGTTTGAGTTCGGCATTCAACGTGCCCAGCTCGTCGAAGTCGCCGACCTCGGAGGCTGCTGCCATCTTGGCGTGCAGCTTGTCCTCCTGGGCGGAAAGCTTCGCCAGTTGCCGTTCGACCCTGTTCAGTTCCTTGCGGGCCTCGCGCTTTTCGGCCTCGCTGGGTCCGCCCCCGGCCGTGCCGCCGCCCGGTGCGTCCGGGGCCGCGGGGCCGGTGGTCGCCCCGCCTCCGCCGCTGCCGGCCTCCTCGCGCAGCTGCAGGTACTGCTCGACGCCGCCGGGCAGGTCGCGCAGCTTGGCGTCGCCGAGCAATGCCACCTGGTGGTCGGTGACGCGTTCGAGCAGGTAGCGGTCGTGGCTGACCACCACGAGCGTGCCCGGCCAGGAGTCCAGCAAGTCCTCGACCGCGGCCAGGGTGTCGGTGTCCAGGTCGTTGGTGGGCTCGTCGAGCATCAGCACGTTGGGTTCGCCCACCAGCAGGCGCAGCAGCTGCAGTCGCCGGCGCTCGCCACCGGAGAGATCGCGGACCGGGGTCCACTGCTTCTCCTGGGTGAAGCCGAGCTGTTCGATCAGCTGCCCGGCGGAGACCTCCTTGCCGCCGATCTGGAAGACGTTCTTCTCGTCCTGGATGACCTCGATGACCCGGCGGTCCGCCAGCTCGTCGAGCTCGGTGACCTCCTGGGTCAGCACGGCTGTCTGGACGGTCTTGCCGCGCTTGATCCGCCCCTCGGTGGGCTCGACCTCGCCGTTGAGCAGGCGCAGCAGGGTGGACTTGCCGGCACCGTTGACCCCGACGATGCCGAGGCGCTCACCCGGTGCCAGGCGGAGGGTGACGTTTTTGAACAAGGGGGCTGCGCCGTCGTACGCGAGGGAGACGTGTTCGAGGTCCAGCACGTCCTTGCCCAGCCGGGCGGTGGCCATCTTCGACAGGGCGACGGTGTCGCGCGGCTGCGGGACGTCGGCGATGATGTCGTTGGCTGCCTCGATCCTGAACTTCGGCTTCGAGGTGCGGGCCGGGGCGCCGCGGCGCAGCCAGGCAAGCTCCTTCTTGACCAGCTGCTGGCGCTTGTTCTCCACGACGGCGTTCATCCTGTCGCGTTCGGCGCGGGCGAGCACGTAGGCGGCGTATCCGCCGTCGAAGGGCTCGACGATGCCGTCGTGGACCTCCCAGGTGCGGGTGCTGATCTCGTCGAGGAACCAGCGGTCGTGCGTGACCACGAGCAGGGCGCCCTCGGTCGCCCGCCAGCGGCGCTTGAGGTGGCGGGCCAGCCAGGCGACGCCCTCGACGTCGAGGTGGTTGGTGGGCTCGTCGAGCATGATGACGTCGTCGTCGCCGATGAGCAGCTTGGCCAGGGCGACGCGGCGGCGCTGGCCGCCGGAGAGGCTGGAGACGGTGGCGTGCCAGTCGACCTCGCCGACGAGACCGCCCATGACGTCGCGGATCTTGGGGTTGGAGGCCCATTCGTGGTCGGCGGCGTCGCCGACGATGGCCGTCCCGACTTCGAGGTCCCCGTCCAGCACGTCCTGCTGGTCCAGGTACCCGACGGTGGCGTCCTTGCGCCGGGTCACGCGGCCGGAGTCCGGGCTCTGGCGCTGGGCCAGCAGGCGCATGAGCGTGGACTTGCCGTCGCCGTTGCGCCCGACCATGCCGATGCGGTCGCCCTCCTCCAGTCCGAGGGTGACCCCGTCCAGGATGGTGCGGGTGGCGAAGGCGACGGAGACGTTCTCCGCGCCGAGCAGGTGTGCCAAGGTGTGTCCTTCGTGGTGGTGGTGTGCAGGCCATGGACCGGCCCGTCCCGGGCCGGTGGCGGTTCAGATGAGTCGTGCCCCGGGGACGGGTCCGTGGACGATGCGGGTGTCGATGCCCGATTCGTCGCCAAGCTGGGTGGCCAGCTGGCGGGCGTGGCCGGGCCCGTCGGCCAGCAGCGCGACGGTGGGGCCGGAGCCGGAGACCAGAGCGGTCAGGGCCCCGGCGCTGCGTCCCATGTCCAGCACGGCCTGCAGTTCGGGGGCCAGGTGGATGGCGGCGGCGGTGAGGTCGTTGCCCAGCAGGCCCGGGAGCATGAGCAGGTCGTGGTCCACCAGCGCATGGACCACGTCGGGATCCACGTCCTGCGGGATGGCCGCCTCGGCGTCGCCGCGCAGGGCGTCCAGCTGCTGGTAGACCGCCGGGGTGGAGAGCCCGTAGCTGGCCAGGGCCAGCACCCAATCGGTGCGGCTGCGCAGCAGCAGCGGGGAGAGCTCGTCGCCGACGCCCAGTCCGACGGCGGCTCCCCCGGAGAGCGCGAAGGGCACGTCGGCGCCGAGCCGGGCCCCGAGGCGGCCGAGTTCCGCGCGCGTCAGGCCGGTGCCCCAGAGGCTGTTGCAGGCCACCAGGGCGGCCGCGGCGTCGGCCGAGCCGCCGCCCATGCCCCCGGCGATCGGCACGCGCTTGGTGATGTCCAGGTGCACGCCGGCGACATGGCCGGTGTGTTCGGCCAGCAGCCGGGCGGCCCGGACGACCAGGTTGTCCTCGCCCAGCGGGAACGCCTCGGGATCCTCGACGGCGGTGGAGGCCTCGCTGAGTCCGACGGTGATTTCCCCGTCCTCGCGTGGTGTGGCCGCGACGTCCTCGAAGAGGGACACGGCCAGGTAGAGGCTGGCCACCGGGTGGTACCCGTCGGCCCGCGGCGGGCCGACGCGGAAGTAGATGTTGATCTTGCCGGGGGCCCGGGCGGTGACCGGTTGGCTCATGGGCGGTCCCCCTGTTCGGCACGCAGCTGGTTCCGGGCTTCGGCGATGCGGGCGAAATCGCCGATGACGAGGCGTTCACCGCGGGCCTGCGGGTCGATGCCGGCCAGGCGCAGGGCGCGCTCGGCGGCGTCCGCTCCCCCAGCCCAACCGGCCAGTGCGGCACGCAGGGTCTTGCGGCGCTGGGCAAAGGCCGCGTCGATGGCGGCGAAGACCTCGGTGCGGCTCGCCGTGGTAGCCGGCGGTTCGCGGCGTTCGAAGCCGACGAGCCCGGAGTGGATCTTGGGCGCGGGCCAGAAGACGTTCATCCCGATGACCCCTGCCTTGCGCATGCCGGCGTACCAGGCGGCCTTCAGGCTCGGGATGCCGTAGGTCTTGTTGCCGGGCCCGGCACAGAGCCGGTCGGCCACCTCGTCCTGGACCATGACCAGGCCGTGGCGCAGGCTCGGGAAGTGCTCGAGCAGGTGCAGCACGACCGGGACGGCGACGTTGTAGGGCAGGTTGGCGACCAGCGCGGTCGGGGCGTGCGGCAGCTCGGTGACCCTCATGGCATCGGAGAGCACGACGTCGAGGTTTCCCGCCTTCCCGGGGCGGAACTCGGCGGCCGTCTGCGGCAGCCGGGCGGCGAGCTTGGGGTCGATCTCCACGGCCACGACCCGGGCCGCGGCGTCCAGCAGGCCCAGGGTCAGCGATCCCAGGCCGGGGCCGACTTCCAGAACGGTTTCGTCGGGAGCCAGGTGGGCCGCGGCGACGATGCGGCGGATGGTGTTGCCGTCGATGACGAAGTTCTGGCCCAGCGTCTTAGTGGGCCTCACGTCCAGTTCCCCGGCCAGGCGCCGGATCTCGGTGGCCCCCAGCAGGCGGGTACCGGCCGGGTCGCTGGTGGCGGACGCGTCGGCTGCCGGCTTGGCGGCGGTCTGGGGGTTCTGGGGGTCGTCGGTCACGGGTCCAATCCTAGTTGAGGTCGGCCCGGTGGCCGCATGCGCTCGATGGCATGCGTGGAGAGCCCGCCGCCCCCGGGATGGCGAAGGGCCCCGCGGTCGGGGCCCTTCGAGGGTGCGTGGCCGGCGCCGGGCCGGTGGCCAGTGGGCCTAGCGCAGGCCGAGCTTGGAGGAGCAGGCCGGCCAGTGTCCCCATCCGCCGCTGGCGCGCAGCTTCTCGGCGACGGCCACCTGTTCGGCGGGGCTGGCCTGGTGCGGGTAGGCGGCGTACTTGCCACCGCCGGCACCGAGCCAGCTACTCCGGCTGAACTGCAGTCCGCCGTAGTAGCCGTTGCCGGTGTTGATGGACCAGTTCCCGCCGGATTCGCACTGGGCGAGGGCCCGCCAGGCGGAGGAGACGCCGCCGGCCGAGGCGGTGGTCCCGCCGCCGGTGGAGGCCTTGGCCGGTTCCTTCTTCTCCGGCTTCTTGGTGCCCACGGCAACCTCGGTATCCACGGGCTGGGTCGTGACCTTGGAGTCGAGCAGCTTGCGGGAGAACTCGCGGCCGTCGTGGGTGGTGACCGTGTAGGTCAGGGTGCGCTCGCCGTCGTGGCCCTGCTCGAGGGTCTTGGTCTTCCCCACGGCCAGGTCGTTGTCCTTGGTCTTCTCGACGTCGTGGTCGATGGCCTCGGTGACGGTTTCGGTGGTGGTCTCGACGCGGACCAGGATGACCTCGTGCCCGTCCTTGACCTCAGTGTCGGGGTCCACGGAGAGGTGGTCGTCCTTGCCGACGGTAATTCCGGCGTCCTTCAGGGCCTGGCCGACGGTCGCCTCGGTGGTCGTCAGCTTGCGGGTCTTGCCGTCGGCGGTCAGCGCGAGCGTCTTCTCGGTGGAGATCTCCAGCGGGCTGCTCAATGCCGCCAGTTCGAGCTGGGGGCCGGTGGAGACATCCGCCGAGTCGCCGACGTCGAGCTGGTCGAGCACGTCGGCCACGGTCAGCCCGGTGGTGTGCACGACCCGGTCGACGCCGTCGATCGAGACATCAACTGACTTGTTGCGGTTGACCGTGATGGCGGCGCCGTCGTCCACGGCGGCGTCCAGCGACGGGGAGACCTTGTCGCCGGCGCCGACCGGGATGCTGGCGGAGGCGAGCATGTCGGCGACGGTGTTGCCGTAGGCCTGGACGCTCTGCGTCTGGCCGTCGACGGTCACCGCGACGGTCTTGTTGGCCCCAACGAAGGAGACGAGGCCGAGGATCAATGCGGTCAAGGCAACCGCCTGGGCGCCGGTCTTGACCCAGCGGTTCTTGAAGGCTTTCTGCACGGATTTCCAGTCATAGTGGTGCTCCGGGCACGGGGAGAGAGCCGGGACGGGTGGTTCCCTCCGAATCGCACGGAGGGCCGGGCCCTGGCTGTTCTGCAGTGGTTCGCCCGCAGGCAGGCGTTGATTGGGCGTACGAACGGAACGTCCAAGCGGCGGCAGCTGCCTGTGGTTGAGCCCCGAAGACCTTCCCCGATCCCGGCTACTCAGCCACTACCGTAACCGATTCGTTATTTTGTGACAAGCTTCCACCCGCGCCGACCGTGGAAAGCCTGCGGCATGGCCGGGATTCCCGAGTCCGGGCCGTGATGGAATTCACCCGGCGGTGACCGCGTCGTGACCTGCCACCGGGCGACCGGCAGGCTAGGGCCGGAACCGGCCGTAGGCGGCGGTCGTGTTGGCCGCGATCCGCGTGCAGAGGGCATCGACGTCCCCGTCCAGCGTCTGCGCCATGGAGCGCACGGTGTAGGGGATGAGGTAGCTGGCGTTGGGTCGGCCGCGATACGGGTGAGGGGTCAAGAACGGCGCGTCGGTCTCCACCAGCACCAGGGCCGGGTCGGCCACGGCCAGTGCCTCGCGCAGCGCCGTCGAGTTCTTAAAGGTCACGGTGCCGGAGAAGGACATGTACCAGCCGTGCGCATTGCAGATCCGCGCCAGGTCGGCGTCCCCGGAGAAGCAGTGGAAGACGACGGTGTCCGGTCTCGGGCCGTCCCCGAGGATCCGCACGATGTCCTCGTGGGCGTCGCGGTCGTGGATCTGCACGGCCTTGCCGTGGGCCACGGCCAGCTCCAGGTGCGCCCGGAACGAGTCCTGCTGGGCCGGGCGGCCCTCCACGCCGGTGCGGAAGTAGTCCAGCCCCGTCTCCCCCACCGCCCGCACCCGGGGGTGCGCGGCCAGGGCGTCGAGCTCGGCCAGCGCGGCGTCCAGGTCGCCGCGGGCCGCCAGCCGGGCGGCGTCATTGGGGTGGATGGCCACCGCGGCCAGCACACGCGGGTCCGCTTCGGCCGCTTCGACGGCGAACCGGGAGGACTCCACGTCGCAGCCGACCTGGATGATGCCGGCGACCCCGACGGCGTTGGCCGCATCCAGGGCCTGGCCCACCGACACGGTGACCTCGCCGTCCCGGAAGTCCAGGTGGGTGTGGTTGTCGACCACGGGCACGGCCAGCGGCTCGGGGGCCGGGGGGTAGGACGTGTCGCGCTTCTTGCCGTTGGCCGCCTGCGGGTCACGTCGCGGCTCCCCGGCCGCCGGTCCTCCGGCGGTTCCGTCCGCCGCCTCGGCGCGGTAGGCCGCAGGGGTGGCACCGGCCGGCGCCGGCGTGGCGTCCGGCTGCTGTGCGGGATCGGAAGGGCACATGGGGCAAACTCCTGCAAAAAGGGGGCAACGGCGTCGTGCCTAGGGTACCGCCGACGCCGGCGTGCCCGGCCCCGTCCGCGCCCCGTCCGCGGCCCCGCCCTCGGCCCCGTTCCCGGAGCTGGAGGCGGAATGATCTCCGCAGGGTGTCCCACGTCACGCCCGGGATGGGTAGGCTGGGCAGCAGGAACCCGCCGGAGCGAACGAGGGAGCACCCGCAGTGTCGACAGCCACGGATCTCGCGTTGCCCTCGGCGGAGGAGTTCGACGCCGTCACCACCCGCATCCTTCAGGCCATGGCCACCGTGATCGACGGCAAGGCCGAGGTCGCCCGGACCGCCTTGCGGGTGCTGCTCGCCCAGGGCCACCTGCTGCTGGAAGACGTGCCGGGGGTGGGCAAGACGCTGCTGGCCAAGACCCTGGCCCGCGTGGTGGACGCGAGTGTGAACCGCATCCAATTCACCCCCGACCTGCTGCCCTCCGACGTCACGGGCGTGTCGATCTACAACCAGGACACCCACGGGTTCGAGTTCCGCCGGGGCCCCGTGTTCGCGAACCTGGTGATCGGCGACGAGATCAACCGGGCCTCGGCCAAGACGCAATCGGCGCTGCTGGAGTGCATGGAGGAACACCAGGTGACCGTCGACGGGGCCACCTACGCGCTGGCCGAACCGTTCATGGTGATCGCCACGCAGAACCCCATCGAGCTGGAGGGCACCTTCCCGCTGCCCGAGGCCCAGCGCGACCGCTTCATGGCCCGGGTCTCCATGGGCTACCCGGACACCACCGCCGAGCTGGCCATGCTCCAGACCCACCAGTCCGAGTCCCCGCTGGGGCGGGTCCGCCCCGTGGTCGACGCCGAGACGCTGCTGCGGCTGATCGGCACCGTGCAGGCGGTACACGTCTCCGGCCCCGTCAAGGAGTACATCGTGGCGCTGGGCCAGGCCACGCGCACCCACCCGGACATCCGGCTCGGTGCCAGCCCGCGCGCGCTGCTCCAGCTGCTGCGGGCGGCCAAGGCCGAGGCCGCCCTGAATGGGCGCGACTTCGTGCTTCCGGACGACGTGGTCGCCAACTGCCCCTCGGTGCTGGCCCACCGCCTGGTGCTCCAGCGCCGGGCCGAGGTCGGCGGGATGACCGTGCAGGACCTCGTTGAGACGCTGCTGGCCCAGGTCCCGGTGCGCGCCCCGGCCCAGCGCTAGGGCAGCGGGAACACACGGTGGAGACAGGACGGGGCCCCGGGAACGACGGCGGATCCCTCCTGCCGCTGCGGGCCCGCCTCAAACCCGCGTTCCTGACCCCGCGCGGCTGGGCCCTGCTGGTCTGTGGTGCCGGGGCGCTGCTGCTGGCCTGGTTCCTGGGCCGGCGCGAACTGGTCAACATCGCCGTGTTCCTCCTGGCCGCACCGCTGCTCGCCGCCGCCGCGGTCAGCCTCGGACGCACCCGCGTGCACGTGCGGCGGACCTTCGAGCCGGATCCCGTTGCCGCCGGCTCCTCGACCGTCGTCACCCTCGCGGTGCACCATCCCCGGCCGCTGCCCGCCGGGACGGTCCTGGACGAACAGCTGCCCGCCGATTTCGGTAGCACGCCCTCGTTCACCGTCGACGGGGACGCCGAAGCGGCCGCCGACGGGAGGACCGCCAACGGGAGGACCGCCAATGGGACGACGGCAATCCACCGCTACCGGCTGCGCCCGACCCACCGCGGGGTCTACGCCGTCGGCCCCCTCCGGGCGCGGCTGGGCGATCCCTTCGGGCTGGCGGTGCGCCCGCTGTCCGTGGACCGCCCCTCGCCCTTGACCGTCGTCCCGCCAATCACCCATCTGCCACCCACCGGCGTGCTGGGCAGCATCGGCGCGCAGGGCACCGCGACCTCGCACCACCAGGCCACCCCCGAAAACGATGACGTCATGACCCGCGAATACCGCGACGGGGACTCCATGCGGCGCGTCCACTGGCCCGCCACCGCGCGGCACCAGACGCTGATGGTCCGCCAGGAGGAATTCCAGCGCACCCCACAGACCACGTTCGTCGTGGACACCCGGCTCGGGCCCTACGAAGGCAGCTACGTCGGCTCCGACGCGCAAACCGCGATCCCGAACTTCCTGGCCGCCCCCGGCACCACGACCGCCTGCTTCGACTGGACCATCCGCGCCGCCATCGGCATCGGCGCCCACCTGGCCTCGCTGGGCCACGAGCTCGACGTCCTGGACGAGACCGGCGCGCCGCTGGCCGGCCCCTCGGATGCCCCCCGCTCCGGCGGCTCCCGCGGCCCCGGCAGGTTCGCCGGCCCGGATGCCGCCGTGGACCTGCAGCTGGTCCTGGCCCCGGTCGGGCTGAAGCCCGCCGGCGCACCGGCGGACCCCACCCTGTTCGCGGCCGGCGCGGGGAGCCACCCGCTGCTGCTGTTCACCGGTGCCCTCACCGCGGAGCAGGCCGGGGCCTGGGTGCAGGCGATCGGCACCCACCGCCACGTCGTCGCCCTGGTCGTCGCCAGCCGCCCCGCCGGGGCCCGGACGGCGACCCGCACCTTCCGCGCGGCGGGATGGACGGCGCTGCCCACGGACCCTGCCACCGGACTGGTGGAGGCCTGGCTCGGACTGGCCGCCGGCGAACGGCGGGCCGGCCCGCAGGTGCGGCCATGACCACACTGGCCCCGGCACCTGCCCCACCGACGCCACCCCCGGCGCCCCCCGGCCGGAACCGGCGCCCCCGGGGAGCCCAGTGGCTGCTCTTCGCCGCCCTGCTCGCCGCCATCCTGGCGCCGGTCAGCGGCCTGTGGGACGTGATCGACGGCCGCCGCTGGTTCGACAACGCCACCGTCACCGTGGCCGCCACGCTGGCCGCCGCCACCCTCGTGCGCACCCTGGTCCGCCCGTATGCCGCGTCCTTCGGCGCCGCGGTCGCCGGGCTGGCCATGGTGCTGACCCTGCAGTTCTTCCCGGCCACGGCGGTGCTCGGCCTCCTCCCCACCGCCGAGACCCTGCGCCGGGCGCTCGCACTGTACCCCCAAGCCCAACAGGCAGTGCTCACCCAGTCGCAACCGGTGCTGCCCGAGGACCCGATCGTCTTCGTCACGTGCCTGGCCGCCGGGCTCACGGCCCTCATGGCACACCTGGTGGTCGTCGGACTGCGCGCCCCGGCCTGGGGGGCCGTGCCGCTCTCGGTCTTCCTGGTCGCCGCCTCGCTGGTCAAGACCGATGGTGCCGGCCTACTGCACGTGGGCCTGACGGCCCTGGGCTACCTGGCGGTGCTGGCCGCGGCACGGTTGGCCGCCGGTTCCACGGCGCCCCGGTCGGCCCTGCGTACCGGGGTGGCCCGCCAGGCGGCGGTGATCGCGGCCGGATCGCTGGCGCTGATGCTGCTGGTCCCGTTGGCGTTGCCCGGGTTCTCCCAGGGCGTGATGCCGCAGGGCCAGCGGCTGTACCTGTTCGGCAAACCCAGCGGCGTCAACCCCGTGCTGAACCTGGGCGTGAACCTGCGCGACCGCCTCGGCCTGACCAACATCACGTACTACACCGACTCGCCCGATCCGCTCTACCTGCGCACGGCCGTCATCTCCGACCTGGGTGCCGACCGCTGGGAGCCCAGCGACGTGGACGTCGACCGGGACACCACCACCGCCAACCTCCGTCCGGCAGCCGCGGGCAGGGTCCCGGGGGCCTCGTTGGCAGCGCCGGCCAGCACGACGACGGTGCACACCCGGATCGTGACGGGCAACTACCAGAGCCCCTGGCTGCCCATGCCCCGCGAGGCGATCCGGGCCACCGGCCTGGCCGGCATCTGGGGCTACAACCCGGACACCGAGACGATGTTCTCCGGTTCCCGGACCGCAAGCCTGGACCTGGACTACACCGTCACCTCCGAGGTGCCGGTCATCGATGCCGCGGCCCTGGAGGCCAGCTCGGCGATCCTGGCAGCGGACCCGGGGTACGCAGGCCGGCAACTGGCCCCCGCCTACACCGAGATCCCCGCCAACCTGCCCCGGGTCATCCCCGAGACCGCCCGCCGGATCACGCGCGCGGCCGGTGCCACCACGGCCTACGACCAGGCCGTGGCACTGCAAGAGGAATTGCGCAGCCCCGACTACACATACTCCGAGCAGACCCCGCTGGAGCAGGGCTACGACGGCAACGGAGTCGGCGTCGTCGAGGCCTTCCTGCAGCAGAAGTCCGGCTACTGCACCCACTTCTCCGCGGCCATGGCGCTGATGGCCCGCTCGCTGGGCATCCCCAGCCGCATCGTCGTCGGCTACGCCCCGGGCCGGACCAACGGGGCCAGCGCCCTGGGCACCGACGGCCAGCAGTGGGCCGGCTACGAACTGAGCGCCCGCAGCGCCCATGCTTGGCCCGAACTCTACTTCCCCGGCCTGGGCTGGGTGCCCTTCGAACCCACCCCGGGCCGCGGTACCACTCCCTCCTACGCCAGCGACAGCCCGGCGGGCGGGCCGCTGCCGGCACCGGCCGAGGACGACGCGCCGACCCGTCCGGCCACGGGCGGGGACAGCAGCCCCAGCGCCGAACCCTCCACGCCCGCCGCCGCCGGCTCCCAGGAAACCATGGACGACGCCGGTGCCTCCTGGGCGGCCCCGGCGGGGGCCATGCTGGTGGTGCTGGCCGGGCTCTTCGGACCCTTCGGGGTGCGGCGCTGGGCCCGGGCGCGGCGCCTGCGGCGCATCCGGCAACCGGTCGACTGGCGCGACGGGCCCCGGGCCGCCTGGCAGGAGCTGCTGGCGCTGGGGCGGGACTACGGGCTGGCCCAGCGACCCAGCGAAACGGACGCCGCCTACGCCCTCCGGCTCCAGGCACACCTGCCCGACGTGGCCCCCTCGGTGGGCAGGGTCCGCGAGGCCTACGAGCGGGCGGTCTTCTCCCGCGACGCCGGTCCGCGTCCGCAGCTGGTCCCCCGCGGCCCGGCCCTCGGCATCCACCGGCAACGGGCCACCCGCGAACTGCCGCTCGATGAGGCGCTGACCGCAGCGCTGGACGACATCGAACAGGAGCTCTCCGATGCGGCCACCCCGGGGCGCCAGTTCCTGGCCCGTGCGTGGCCGGTCTCGCTGCTGCGCAGCTGGGGGAGATGACGTCCACACCCCGCCTCTTTTGCCCGCGGACTCGATGTGTTTGGCTAGTGCTACAGCCAGGAGAATCGCGACCCCGGGGCGTTGACCTCGGGGCCAGAGGGAGGAAACACCATGTTGATCGGCCGCGCGAACATCCTTGAATACCTCACGTCCCATGGCGGCGGAGAGAAGGTGGAACAGGCGCAGCGGGATCTGCCCGAACAGGTGGACACCGAACGCGACAGCGCCATCCTGCAGGACCTCGGCCTCGCGGAGCAGGACATCGCGGCGCTGGACGAAGGCGGCTACGGCGGCTGACCCGCCAGAGTCCCCGGCTCCCGTGGACGTGCCACCAACCGGCAGGCTGATGGCAGGGGCGCCAGCCCCTGCCATCGGCTTCTGATCCTGCTTCCGGGATTCCCCTGTCGGATTACACCGCGTACGGGTCGGCGATGCCGATGTACTGGGCGGTGGTGTACTCGGCGATGCCCTCGGAGCCGCCCTCGCGGCCCAGCCCGGACTGCTTGACGCCACCGAACGGTGCCGCCGCGTTGGAGATGACCCCGGCGTTGAAGCCGACCATGCCGAACTCCAGCTGCTCGGAGACCCGGAACATGCGGTTGTAGTCGGCCGTGTAGAGGTAGGACGCCAGGCCGTATTCGCTGGCGTTGGCCAGGGAGATGGCCTCCTCCTCGGTCTCGAACGTGGTCACCGGGGCGACCGGGCCGAAGATCTCGCTGCGCAGGATCTCCGCATCGTTGGGGACGTTTGCCAGCACTGTGGGCTGGTAGAAGTAGCCGTCGCCCTCGTGTGGGGCACCGCCGGTGACGGCTTCGGCGCCAGCCTCGACGGCGGCGGTGACCAGGGAGTGCACGTCATCGCGGGCGCCGCCGTCGATCAGCGGGCCGACCGTCGAGACGTCCTCCGTGCCGCGGCCCAGGGTCAGCGCGCCCATGGCCTTGGCGAACTTGGCGGTGAAGTCGGCGGCAACTGACTTCTCGACCAGGAAGCGGTTGGCCGCGGTGCAGGCCTCGCCCATGTTGCGCATCTTCGCTGCCATCGCCCCCTCGACGGCCTGGTCCAGGTCGGCGTCGGCGAAGACCAGGAACGGGGCGTTGCCGCCGAGTTCCATGGAGGTGCGCAGAACGTTGTCGGCGGCGTCCTTGAGCAGCTGCTTGCCCACCGGGGTGGATCCGGTGAAGGAGACCTTGCGCAGGCGCGGGTCCTGCATGATCGGCCCGGAGATCCCCGATGCCGACTTCGAGGAGGTCACGTTCAGCACTCCGGCGGGCAGGCCGGCCTCCATCATCGTGGCGGCGAAGAGCTGGCTGGTCAGCGGGGTCAGCTTCGCGGGCTTGAGCACCATCGTGCACCCGGCGGCGACGGCGGGGCCGACCTTGCGGGTGGCCATGGCCAGCGGGAAGTTCCAGGGGGTGATCAGCAGGCAGGGGCCGACCGGCTTGCGCTGGACGAGGATCTTGTTCTTGCCCTCCGGGGTGGTGAGGTAGCGGCCGTAGTCGCGCACTGCCTCCTCGGAGAACCAGCGCAGGAACTCGGAGCCATAGGTGACCTCGCCGCGCGATTCGGCCAGCGGCTTGCCCATCTCCAGGGTCATCAGCAGGGCGAAGTCCTCGGCGCGGGCCTGGACCAGGTCGAAGGCACGGCGCAGGATCTCGGCGCGCTCCCGCGGTGCGGTGCGGGCCCAGGACGCCTGGGCGGCGTCGGCTGCATCCAGGGCCGCCATCGCGTCCTCGCTGGTGGCCGAAGCCAGGGTAGCCAGCACCTTGCCGGTGGCCGGGTCGTGGACGTCGAACGTGCCGCCGTCGGAGGCATCGCGCCATTCGCCGTTGATCAGCAGGCCGGTGGGCACGGTGGCGAGCAGTTCTGCTTCGCGCTCGGGGGTGATGGTCATCGTTGGTCTCTCCCACGTCAGGATGGATGGCGTTCTATCACCCGTCACGTTAGCGAGACGGGCGAGCCAGTGTAAATGCAGGGTTGCATCATGACGCCGGGGGGTTGTTGTGCATCCGCCCGGACGCCGCTAACGCCGGGCGGTCCCGCGGTTGAGCGCCAGGTGCCCGCCGAGGAATCCGGCTCCCGCGGCGACGGCGTTGCCGGCAATCCCGAGCCCTACCCCCAGGCGGTGGCGGCCCCGGGCCCGGGCGATGAGGGACCCCGCGAACAGGAAGATGGCGAGGTCCGTCCCCAGGGCGTGGACGGCCCCGATCCTGCGGTCCGCGCCCGTCATGCCCGCCCAGTCCCCGGCGCCGGCGAGCGCCGTCGGGACGGCGGCAACCAACCCGGCGGCGACGAGGACCAGGGAGCTGCGCCGCGCCGTGGGGCCGCCGGCCATGTCGAGGATGGTCGCACCGGTCCAGCAGCCGAGAGTGACGTCGGTGAGCATCGGGTGCAGGGAGTGGCCGAGGATACCGGTGTGGAACGGGCTGTTGCGGGCCCAGTCCAGGATCGGGCCATAGACCAGCTCCTGGGCGTCGGCGACCTGTTCGGAGGTCCGGCTGGTGCCGACCGCGTGCGTGATCCGCTGGGGAACGAGCAGTGCTTCCATCTGCCCACGTTACGGCGCCGGATTGGAGTTGCATAGGGTCGCGGATGGACAGCATTTTCGTCGCCGGTTCTATAGGCCACACTGTTCTGCGGTGAGGCCAGTTTGCGCAGATTCAGAGTACTCGAACAGGTGCCACCTGCCACCGCTGCAGCCGCGGATGTGAGCTCCTGCAATTCCGTCGGATCTCACTTCCGCACCGGAGTGACCGGGCGGTCAACGGCGATGATGCGGGGACCCGCAAGACGAGCGGTTGCGATGGCCAGAATGATCACGGCGAATGCATTGAAAAGATTCACGCACTCTTGGAGACCCATTGTCCCGCACGGCTCGTGGCACAGCCATACGCGCGTACGTGCCTCTCTGCCAAACTGCACGTACGTGCCAATTGGTTTGAATGCACGTATGTGCCACCGCAAACCAACTCGGAGGGAGGCCGCATGAGAACCACACGGGAATTCGGCATGGCCGTGCGCAGGATGCGCGAAGAGGCCGGCCTCAGCCGCGAGGAACTCGCCGAAAAGGCCGGTGTATCGCCCCGTTGCCTGTTCAATCTGGAGAAGGGGAAGCCCAACGTCGACTTTCCCCTGGTCTTGGAATGCTTCGATGCCCTCGGCGCCACCTTGCAGATCACCCACCGGGATGGTGGAGCGTGGCAATTCTGAACGTCCACCTCGATGGCATCCTGTCCGGACACCTGGAACGGACAAGATCCGGCGACACCACCTTCCACTATGAATCGGAAAACCGATCTCTTTCTTCGGCGACGCCCATCTCACTCTCCATGCCGCTGGCTTTCTCAAAGCACCCCAATCGTGTCGCTCGGCCGTTCTTCGGGGGCCTCATTGCGGATAACGACAAGGCCCGCCAGGCCACGGCCACCCGCTTCGGCGTCAGCCCGAACAACCCGTTCGGCCTTCTGGCGCATATGGGCGCCGACGTGGCTGGAGCCCTGCAAATCCTTCCCGAAGCGTCCACCCCACCGATGGCGCAGGTTGGTCCACGGATCTTGTCGTCCTCACGAACGCCGAGGTTCAGCAGGAGCTCGCGATGATGCTCGAGGAGTACCGCGACGGGCGCGCACCCGAGGGCCGGAGCTGCCTATTCGGCCTCGCCGGAGCGCAGGCGAAGACCGCCTTGTGCCTGACCGCGGACGGCCAGTGGGCCGCACCACGTGGATCCACGCCGAGCACCCACATCCTCAAACCCGTGTCCGGGGACTTCCGCCGCATCGACGTCGTCGAGCACCTCACCATGAAGGCCGCAGCCCACCTGGGACTCGACGTGGCCGAGACGTGGTTGGAGGACTTCGGCCCGGTCCAGGCATTCGTGACCACCCCGTACGACCGACGGGTCGAGGACGGTCGGTGGCGGCGCCTGCACCAGGAAGACCTGTGCCAGGCGCTTTCGGTCCCGCCCGCCAAGAAATACCAGCATGAAGACGGCGGGCCGGGTGTCGCAGAGGCGGGGCACTGTTTGCTGGCCTGCCGGAAGCCACCGACCGTGCCGCCGTGGCGACGGCGTTCTACAGGTGGCTGGTCTTCAATGTCACACTCGAGTGCACCGATGCCCACGACAAGAACTTCGCCCTCATGCTGGACGGGACCCGTGTAGCCGCATCGCCACTGTATGACTTGGCCACCTTCGCCCCCTACCGGCAGGAAGGCGCCACGACGTATTCGGCCATGAAAGTCGGCGGAGAATACCGGTTCGAGTCCATCAGCCCAACCACACTCGCAGCGGCGGCGAAGACCTTACGCATAGACTCCGGGTGGGCTGCGAAGGAGGTCGAGCGCATCCGTTCCCGGGCACTGGAGGCATTTGAATCGGTGCGGGATGAACTGGTGTCCACCCATCCCGCCACCCGTGAATTCGCCGACCACGTGGTCCTGTCGGTGTCCCGGATCGAACGGCTGGGCTGGATCTAGGATCCTACCGGGCTCGAGCCAATTACCGGCGGGCCTCCAGGACGGCGGCGTAGAGCTCGCGTTTGGGCAGGCGCTCGCGTTCGGCGATGGCGGCGACCGCGTCCTTGAGCCGCAGCCCGCCGCGCTCGAGCTCCTGGACGGAGGCCACATGGTCCACGGCCCGGGCCGGGGCGTCCTCCGCGGCACCGCCGACGACGACTGCGATCTCGCCGCGGACCTGCCCCTCGGCCCATTCGAGCAGTTCGAGCAGGGTGCCGCGGCGGACCTCCTCGTGCAGCTTGGTCAGTTCCCGGGCGACCGCGGCCCTGCGGTCCTGCCCGAACGCGTCGGCGAGCGCGCGGAGCATCGGGGCCAGGCGGTGCGGGGCCTCGAAGAAGACCATGGTGCGCCGTTCCTTCTCCAGTTCGGCCAGCCGGGAGGCCCGCTCGCCGGGTTTGCGCGGCAGGAAACCCTCGAACGTGAACCGGTCGGTGGGCAGCCCGGAGAGCGCCAGGGCGGTCAACACGGCCGAAGGGCCCGGGGCGGCGGTGACGACCAGGTCCTCGGCGACGGCGGCCTCCACCAGCCGGAAGCCCGGGTCGGAGACTGCCGGCATGCCCGCGTCGGAGACCATCAGCAGCGTCTTGCCTGCCCGGACCTCGGCGAGCAGTTCGGCGGTCTTCACGTCCTCGTTGTGCTCGTGGTAGCTCACCACGCGGCCGGCGACCTTCAGGCCCAGGGCCTGGGCCAGGTGGTGGAACCTGCGCGTGTCCTCGGCGGCGACGATGTCGGCGCTGGTCATCAGCTCGATGAGCCGCGGGGAGGCGTCCCCGAGGTTGCCGATCGGGGTCGCGGCCAGGACGATCTGGCCACCGAATCCCCCGGCCGCTGCGGGGGCGATGGACTCTGGCGTCGGGGCTGCGGGATCGTTGTTCACCGGGCCAGCCTACCGGTGGACGACGCCGGTAGAGTTGTGGCGTGAGCGCCCCGACAACGTCCCGCCCCCGCTGGGTCCAGACCCCCCGCTCGGCGTTCACGTACGAGGCACTGAAGACCAGGTTGCTGGGGGTGGCGGCACCGGCGTCGTACCTGAACTGGCTCATCCCGCTGGTCATCACCCTCATCGCCGGGGCCATGCGGCTGGTCAACCTGGATGAGCCGCACGCGCTGACGTTCGACGAGACGTACTACGTCAAGGACGCCTACACGATGATCTCGCACGGCCACCCGATGGAGTGGCCGGACGACCCCAACCAGGCGTTCATCGACGGCAACCCCGCGCCGCTGGACAGTGCCGAATACGTGGTGCATCCGCCGCTGGGCAAGTGGATGATCGCCGTCGGGATGCTGCTCTTCGGCACCGACAACGGGCTGGGCTGGCGGTTCTCGGCGGCGGTCGTCGGCACGCTGGCCGTCCTGCTGGTCACGCTGATCGCCCAACGGCTATTCAATTCGGTCACGCTCGGCGCGGTGGCCGGCGGGCTGAGCGCGGTGGACGGGCACCAGCTGGTGCTCTCGCGGACCTCCCTGCTGGACATCTTCCAGATGTTCTTCATCGTCGCCGCCTTCCACGCCCTGTTGTTGGACCGCACCCAGGGCCGGCGGATGCTCGCACGCAAGGTCGCCGCGGCGGTGGATCCTGCCACCGGCATGCCGCCTCCGGGGTTCCTGGACCATGGACCCTGGATGGCCTGGCGGCCGTGGCGGCTGGTGTTCGCCCTGGCACTTGGCGGCGGACTGGGCGTGAAGTGGTCGATGCTCTCCTTCGTTGCGGTGTTCTGCCTGCTCTCGGTGCTGTGGGACCTGCAGGCCAGGCGCGTGGTCGGCGTGCGCCACTGGTTCACCGCCGGCATCCTGCGCGACGGCGTCCCGGCGTTCTTCCTCATCATCCCGCTGACCGTGCTCACCTACCTGTCGACCTGGTCAGGATGGTTCGCCACCGCGGGCGGCTACGACAGGAACTGGGCCGCCGAGCACCCCGGCGAGGGGGTGGGCTGGCTGCCGGCTCCACTGCGCTCGTTGTGGGAGTACCACCGCAGCGCCTACGAGTTCCACCAGGGGCTCAGCTCCCCGCACTCCTGGGAGTCCGGACCGTGGACCTGGCTCTTCGCCGGGCGGCCGGTGCTCTTCTACTACCAGGGCAGCGAAGCCGGCGACCCCGGCTGCCCCACCGGCTCCTGCTCCACCGTGGTGACCGACCTGCCCAACCCGATCCTGTGGTGGGCCGCCACCCTGGCGCTGCTGGTGGTGCTGTTGTGGTGGGCCGGCCGCCGCGACTGGCGCGCCGGCGCCATCCTGGCCGGCATGCTGGCCGGGTTCGGCCCGTGGTTCATGTACTCGCAGCGGACCATGTTCTTCTTCTACACGATCACGTTTGAGCCCTTCATGGTCCTGGCGCTGGTCTTCGTGCTGGCCCTGGCGCTGGGCGGGGCCGGCACCACAGTGGCCCGACGCCGGGCCGGACTGCTCGGCGTGACCGCGTTCCTGGCGGTCGTGGTCCTGGTCTCGGCGTTCTTCTGGCCGGTGTGGACCGGGCAGACCATCCCCTACGAGGCGTGGCGGCTGCGCCTGTGGATGCCCAGCTGGGGCTGAGCCGGCGGATACGATCGAACCGAGCCAGAAGCACCCCGATCCCCCGGAGGACCCCATGCGCGAAGCCAGCACGACGCTGCGCACCCAGCTCGATCCGAGCTACAACACCAGCCAGCTGCTGGTGGACCGGCTGGCCCGCGGTGGCGGCGCCCCGATCCATTGCGTCAAGCGGGGGGACACCTGGTTCGACGTCTCGACCGCCGCCTTCACCGATACCGTGAGGGGCGTGGCCAAGTCCCTCATCGCCGCCGGCCTGGCCCCCGGGGAGAGCGTGGCGATCATGTCCCGCACCCGGTACGAATGGGCGGTCGCCGAACAGGCCATCTGGTTTGCCGGCGGGGTCTCCGTGCCGATCTACGAGACCAGCTCGGCCTACCAGGTCGAATGGATCCTGCGCGATTCGCGGGCCCGCGTGGTCTTCACCGAGGACGAGGCCCGGGCCGCCGTGGTCCGCTCCGCGGCGGCGGCCCTCGACGCGGACGTGCTCGTCCTCGGTTTCGACGCCCTCGCCGACGATGCCCCGGTGCCCGGCCCCGCCTCCCGGGATTCCGGGACGACGCCGGTGCCCGCCGATGCGGTCGCCTCCCCCGGGATCGCGGCGCTGGCCGCCGCCGGCCATGCCGGTGCGGTCACCGATGCGGCCGTGGAGGCGGCCCGCCGCTCCCGCGGCCTGGCCGACGTGGCGACCCTGGTGTACACCTCCGGCACCACGGGCCGGCCCAAGGGCTGCATGATGACCCACGGGAACTTCGCGGAGATCGCGGTGAACCTGGTGCCGCACATGCGCGAGGTCGTGGCCGAGGGCAGCCGCACCCTGATGTTCCTGCCGCTGGCCCATGTGCTGGCCCGTGCGGTCCAGCAGTGCTGCGTATACGCCGGGGTCACCGTCGGGCACACCGCGGGGGCCGCCGACCTGCTGGCGGACCTGCGGGACTTCCGCCCGGACTTCCTGCTGGCCGTTCCCCGGATCTTCGAGAAGATCCGCGCAGGCGCCTACGCAAAGGCCGAGGCCGCGGGCAAGGCCGGATTGTTCTTGGAGGCCGAACGCGTGGCGATCGCCGTCTCGCGGGCCCGGGACGCCCGCGCCCGGGGCCTGACCGGTCCCGCGGCCCGCGTGAAGCCCCTGGACCGGGCCAAACACGCCGTGTTCAACCGGGTTCTCTACCCGAAGCTGCGTGACGTGCTCGGCGGCCGGGCCAAGTACACGATCTCCGGGGCCAGCGAGCTGAACACGGACTTGGCGCACTTCTTCCGCGGGGCCGGCGTCGTGCTGCTGGAGGGCTACGGGCTGACCGAGACCACCGCCCCGGCGACCGTGAACATGCCGGCGAACACGCGGGTGGGCAGCGTGGGCATCCCGGTGCCGGGCACCACGGTGCGGATCGCCGCGGACGGGGAGGTGCTCATCCGCGGCATCGGCGTCTTCGCCGGCTACCACGACAACCCGGAGGCCTCGGCCGAATGCTTCGACGACGACGGTTTCCTGCGCACCGGGGACCTGGGCTCGTTGGATGGTGACGGGTTCCTGACCATCACCGGGCGCCGGAAGGACCTGCTGGTCACCGCCGGTGGGAAGAACGTTTCGCCCGGCCCGTTGGAGGAGCTCATCCGCAACTCCCGCCTGGTCTCCCAGGCCGTGGTGGTGGGCGAGGGCCGGCCCTTCGTCGGGGCCCTGGTCACCCTGGACGCCGAGGAGCTGCGCGTGTTCCAGCGGAACCGCGGCGCGGCGGCACTCGGCCCCGCCGAGGCGGCCTCCGACCCTGCGGTGCTGGCGGAAGTGCAGGCGGCCGTGGACGCGGCCAATGCCACCGTTTCGCGGGCCGAGGCCATCCGCAAGTTCATGGTCCTCGACGCGGACTTCACCGAGGCCTCCGGGCACCTGACACCGTCCCTGAAGCTCAAGCGCTCGGCCGTCCTGGAATCCCACCAGGCCCAGATCGAGGCACTCTACTCCCGGTAGGCCCCACCGGCTGCCGGCGCACGCACGGCGGGCCGCGGCCCGGGATTCCCGGGGCCACGGCCCGCCGTCGTCGTCTGCCTGCTCAGTCCAGGCCGAGGTCCCGGTTGACCTGCAGCAGCCGCGAGCGCTCGCGGCGCCGGCGTGTGGGCCAGGTGGTGATGAGGAAGACCAGCGAGGTCACCAGCACCAGGGCGGCGATGACGATGCCGGCGTCGATCCAGAACTGCGTGGGGTAGAGCCGGATCAGCGTGTCGTTGGCGTGGAAGGTCCAGTTGCCCTGCGAGAAGAAGAGTTCGTGGAAGTCCGTGAAGAAGGTCTGGAAGTTCAGCACGGCCAACACGGTCAGCACGATCATCACGACCAGCGTGGCCACCGACCCGGCGAAAAACGCCCGGCGCATGCCCCCGGCGTAGCGCCGCCCCAGGTACAGGCAGACCATGACGGCCAGCACGAACAGGATCGCCCCGGCCGCATAGCTGGCCCCGACGACGGCCTTCACGTCCGCCATGTGGGAGACCTCGGTGGCCAGGAACAGCGGGTTGCCGTTCGCGTCCATGAGGTTGCCCAGATAGGCCGAGGGAGCCGAGTTGTTGATGTAGTCGACCCCGTAGTTCCCGTACGTCAGCCGCTCGTCCGGGCTGAAGCCGTACATGTCGGCGGGGAATCCCGGACGGTGGTACTCCAGCCAGAGGAACCAAGGGCTTGCCACGACGCGGATGGCCGCGATGACCAGCATGAACGGGAAGGCGATCGCCAGCAGGGTCTGCACGACGCGAGCGAACATGGGCTTGGCGGTCAGGGCCGCTTCCCGGGCCTCGTGCCGGCGCTGGGCTTCGGGGTCCGCGTCGGCAGCGGGCTGGCGCGGGGTCCCGCCGCGGCGTTTGGCCGCCGCCACGGCATCCGTGCGCTGGGTCTCGTCGGCAGTGCCGGTGTCGGGTCCCGCCGTTCCGGCCGCAGCGGCCGCCCCTTCGCCAGTTGCGGCGGTGGTGTCGTGGTCCCCGGCGGCAGCCGGCTCGTCGGCTGGCCCACCGTCCGCCTCGCGGTCTCCGACCCCGTCTGCCGGGGCGGCTGCCTTCCGGTCGTCTGCCCCGGCGTCAGGCGTCGTGGGCATGGCGCGGGTCCCGGAGTCTTTCTGGTCCCACGCCGGCAGGGCCTGGGTGTGCGATGCGTCGTGGTCGGCTGCGACGGCCGCCGCTACCGGGGTTCCGTCCTCGCGTGAGCTGTCCTCGCGCGCAGCGTCTGCGCGGGCGGTGCCTGCCGGCACATCGTCAGGTTCCGCGTCCGAAGCGTCCGCGAAAGCCGATTCCCAGTCGTCGCGGCCCATGGCCGCCTCCCCCGACGTCTCCGACGCCGCCGCGGAACCGTCGGAACCAGCCGACTCGGTGGCATCGGCCGATGCGGCCTCGCCGCCGGCCGTCCCCGACTCGGGGTGGGCCGGCTCCGGGTCCTCCGGATCCGGGCCCTTGAGGAACTCAGGAAGTTCGGCGTCGGGAACCCGCGATGCCGGTCGAGGGCTCGGCCCGCCCGCCCGTTCGTCCCCGTCGGGCACGGCGTTCTTGTTCTCCATGGGTGTGTCCTTCCCTGTTCGCGTTCAAAGTCATCATGCGACGTCGACAGTTGCCCCGGCGTCGTACTGCCCCAGGTCCCCGCTGGCGCCTGCCTGCACGGCCCGCTTTCCGAGGACCAGCGTGTAGGTCCAATAGCCGGCCAGTACCAGCAGCCCGATGCCCAGCCGCATCCAGTGCGGCAGGTTGCTGGGCGTCACGAACCCCTCGACCAGCCCGGAGACGAAGAGCACCAGGACCAGGCCCAGTGCCACCGTCATCAGCGAACGGCCCTCCACGGCCAGCGACCGGATCCGTGTCCTGGGCCCGGGGGCGACCCACGCCCAGAAGATCCGCAGGCCTGCCGCCCCGGCGATGAAGATCGCGGTCAGCTCCATGAACCCGTGCGGCAGGATGTAGAGGAAGAACGTGTCCAGCTCCCCCAGGGCCGACATCGTCCCACCGGCCATGCCCACCGAGACGGCATTCTGGTAGAGCACGTATGGCACGTAGAGCCCGGTGATCCCGAACGCCACGCACATGCCGGCGATCAGCGCGTTGTTGGTCCAGACGGCGCCGGCGAACGAGGCCGCCGGGTTCTGGGAGTAGTAGTCGACGAAGTCGTGGTGCACGTACTGCTGCAGGTCCGCATCGGAGCCCATGGCCTTGAGCACCCCCGGCGTGTTCGCCGCCCAGAGCCCCGC
Organism: Arthrobacter sp. JSM 101049; assembly: GCF_041679245.1. Classification (NCBI taxonomy): domain Bacteria; kingdom Bacillati; phylum Actinomycetota; class Actinomycetes; order Micrococcales; family Micrococcaceae; genus Arthrobacter; species Arthrobacter sp. JSM 101049. The sequence continues at coordinate 227,268 of NZ_JBGFFC010000001.1, forward strand.
GGCCACCCCTATCACGCAGAACAGCAGGCCCAGCACCACGGTCAGCACGCGGATCCGGTAGAACGCGGCGGGCAGCGAATAGACGAAGAACGTGGCGATCTCCTCCAGCAGCGAGGTCCGGGCACCGGTGAAGCGGGTGCGGGCGCGGGAGATGCGCGCCGAGAGGTCGGCGGAGACGATCGCGTCGGGTTCGATGGAGCTGACCAGCGACAGGTGGGTCGACACGCGCTCGTAGAGGCCGAGGAACTCGTCGGACTCGGCACCGGTCAACCGACGGCGGCCGGAGAGGACGTCGAGGCGGTCCCACTCCTGCCGATGCACGGCAACAAACGCGTCGAGATCCACCGTCCCAGCCTATCCCGGCGGTGTCGGCTAGATTGGGAGGAGGGCCGCGTTGCGCCGGGTCAGCCCGGGAACCGGCCTCCAGCCACCCAGCCGCCTCGGAGGGATCCCGTGAGCACGATCATCACCGGCGAAGCCGTGGTGCTGCACCTGCGCCCGGCGAGCTTCGTGCTGCGCGCCGTGGGCTCCATCATCGACTACCTCGTCTACGCGATCGGCCTCATCGGCTCGCTCATCCTGCTGGACCGGCTCTCCGGGGGCCTCGATGCGTCGGCCGGCCGGGCGCTGGTCATCGCCGTGGTGGTGCTGTGGCTGGTGGCGGTGCCGGTGGCCGTGGAGACGTGGGGCCGGGGCAAGTCACTGGGCCGGTTGGCCACTGGCCTGCGGATCGTGAGGGACGACGGCGGGGCCATCCGTTTCCGCCATGCGTTCATCCGCGCGATGCTCGCCCTGCTGGAGATCCTGGCGCTGTTCGGTTCCCTGGCGCTGATCGTCTCCTTCTCCAACGAACGCGGAAAGCGCCTGGGCGACATGCTCGCCGGCACCTATTCGATGCGGGAACGCCGTGGGAAGGTGGCCCCGTTGGTGGTGCCGGTCCCGCAACAGCTGCGGCCGTGGGCCGAACTGGCCGATGTCGGGCGGATCCCCGACGCGTTGGCCGGGCGGATGGCCCGGTTCATCCGGCAGGCCCCGTCCATGGCGCCGGGCTCGCGGGAGCGCATTGCCGCGGAGCTTGCCGGGCACCTGCTGGCCCATGTCTCCCCCGCCCCGCCGCCGGGCTGCCCGCCGGAGCAGTTTCTGGTCGCAGTGGTCGCCGAACGGCGCGAGCGGGACTACCGGCGGCTGGGTGCCCTGGCCGAACGGCAGCAGTCGATCCGCGAACGCATCCACCGCCTGCCGTTCGACGCCTGACCGGGGGCCGGGGACCGGTCATCGTCCGGCCGACGACGGCCGGTCCCCCGCTGCCGGCTCAGTACCGGTAGTGGTCCGCCTTGTACGGGCCGGCGGGGTCCAGCCCGAGGTAGTCGGCCTGGCCCTGGCTCAGTTCGGTCAGCTCGATGCCCAAGGCGTCGAGGTGCAGCCGGGCGACCTTCTCGTCGAGAATCTTCGGCAGCACGTAGACCTGCTTGTCGTACACGGGGCCCGTTCCGGCGTCGTTCTGCTTCCCGTGCTGGGTGAACAGCTCGATCTGGCCGATCGTCTGGTTGGCGAACGAGTTCGACATGACGAAGCTCGGGTGGCCGGTGGCGTTGCCGAGGTTGAGCAGGCGGCCCTCGGAGAGCACGATGATCGAATGCGCGTCCGCGGTGTCGGCACCGAAGACCCACTCGTGGACCTGCGGCTTGATCTCGACCTTGCGGATGCCCGGCACGGCGGCGAGGCCGGCCATGTCGATCTCGTCGTCGAAGTGCCCGACGTTGCCCACGATGGCCTTGTCCTTCATCGCCTCCATGTGGTGGGCCATGATGATGCCCGTCCCGCCCGTGGTGGTGATGAAGAGGTCGCCCTGTCCGACGACGGACTCGAGGCGGGCGACCTGGTAGCCGTCCATGGCGGCCTGCAGGGCGCAGATCGGGTCGATCTCGGTGATGATGACGCGGGCGCCCTGGCCGCGCAGGGCCTCCGCGGCGCCCTTGCCGACGTCGCCGTAGCCGCAGACGACGGCGACCTTGCCGCCGATGAGCACGTCGGTGGCGCGGTTGATGCCGTCGGGCAGGGAGTGGCGGATGCCGTATTTGTTGTCGAACTTGGACTTGGTGACCGAGTCGTTGACGTTGATGGCCGGGAAGAGCAGCTCTCCGGCGGCGGCGAGCTGGTACAGCCGGTGCACGCCGGTGGTGGTCTCCTCGGTGACCCCGCGGATGCCGGCGGCGATGCGCACGAACTTCTGCGGGTCTTGGGCCAGGGCCTTGCGCAGGGTCTCGAGCACGATGGTGTATTCGTGGCTGTCGGCGTCGGTGGCCCCTGGCACGGCGCCGGCGGCAGCGAACTGGACACCCAGGTGCACGAGCATGGTGGCGTCGCCGCCGTCGTCCAGGATCATGTTCGGGCCCAGTTCCGGGTCCTGGTCGGCGCCGGGCCAGGTGAGGATCTGCTCGGCGGTCCACCAGTAGTCCTCGAGGGCCTCGTTCTTCCACGCGAACACGGGCACGCCGGCCGGGTCCTCGGGCGTTCCGGAACCGACCACGACGGCGGCGGCGGCCTCGTCCTGGGTGGAGAAGATGTTGCAGGAGGCCCAGCGTACCTCGGCGCCCAGGGCGGTGAGCGTCTCGATGAGCACCGCGGTCTGCACGGTCATGTGCAGCGAGCCGGCGATGCGGGCACCGGCCAGCGGCTGGGAGGCGCCGTATTCCGCACGCAGGGCCATCAGGCCCGGCATCTCGTGCTCGGCCAGCCGGATCTGGTGGCGGCCAGCCTCGTGGAGGGAGATGTCGGCGATCTTGTAGTCGAAGCTCATGCTGTGGGTGACTCCTGTGCTGTGGCGGGGGCGGCGTCGTCGGGACGCAGCATGACGGGGATGCCTTCGTGGATGGCGTAGCGCGGGGTGTTGCCGGCGGCGTCCTGGGCGGTGGCGACGAGTTCGGCGCCGTGCTGCTCCAGTGTCGAACCGGTCACGGGGCAGCGCAGGATCCCGAGCAGTTCAGATGAAATATGGGCCATGCGCCCCAGTTTATGGGCTTAGCGGGGCTCGCGCAGAATGCGCAGGGATCCGCGGCCGCCGTCGGCGTCGGCCGGCGGTTCCATGGGTGCCGGCGCGTTCCGGGCGGACGACGACGGGGCACCGCCGCCCTGCGGCTCGACGGTGGTCTCGGCGCGGTGCTGTGCGGGACGGCGGGGCTCGGAAACGGCATCGGCCAGGGCCGAGAGCTCGTCCGAGGCCAGCCGCGGCGCGTCGGGCAATTCCAGGCGCAGCACCTGCCAGCCGCGCGGCACCGTCAGGCGTTGGGCGTGCTCGTGGCACAAGTCGTAACAATGCGGTTCCGGGTAGGTGGCCAAGGGCCCCAACACGGCGGTGGAGTCGGCATAGACATAGGTCAGCGTCGCGATGGCCGACTCGCGGCAAGCGGAGCGTGAACAAAGTCGAAGTGATCCCACGAGAAAACAGCTTACCCCCCGGGGCGCCGGCAGCGTCCCAGGCGGCCGGGCATGGCGGGAACCGCTTGCGCAGCCGGAGGGCGCCGGCTCCGGTACCCTCGGAGCATGGCCGAAGGTTTCATCGTGGGGTTCGAGGGGGGCGGCGACCGACCGTTCCCCGGGAGCGGCCTCTCCCCCGCATCGCAGCGGCGCGGGTTCGGCCGGCGTCGGCGCAATCGGCATGGGCGCGGGCTGCGCGGGGACGTGTTGCCGCCCGGACTGCCGGGGTCGCGCACGCGGGCCGACCGGTTCGAGGACCTCGTCGCCGAATCCGCCGAACGACTCGAGGTCCTGTGGGGCCAGCCGATCGCCGCCATGGTCTTCTCCGTGGAGCTTCTGCCGCGTGTTGCGTCCCTGGATTTCGCCGAGGCCGCCGGCGGCCCGGTGCCGTTGGGGCGCGCCCTGGGGGCCACGCCGCGGCATCCGGCACGGGTGGTCATCTACCGCCGCCCGGTCGAGCAGCTGGCAGGACCCGACCTGCTGCTGCCGGAGATCGTCCACCTGGCCGTCGTCGAACAGGTCGCGGAACTGCTCATGCGCAGCCCCGAGGAGATCGATCCCGATTACCGTCCCTGGGACGAGGACCGGTAGGCGGTCAGTAGCGCAGGTCCACCGGCACGGTCCGTGGCCCTTGCGTGGCCGGGGGCAGGCCCAGCGAGGACACGCCCGTCTTTCCCTGGGTGGAGAGCATGCTGCCGTAGACCGCGTCGCCGCTGGCGCTGAGTGCCACTGCAACGACGTCCTTGCCCAGCGAGGCGATCGTCCGTTCGACGCTGCGTCCCGACTCAACGGTGACGGTGACTGGTTTGCCCACGGATCCCTTCGCGTTGACCGGACGCACTTCGACGCTGCCCTCCCCTTCGGGTGCGGCGAAGACCAAGCGGGATTCGGCGCCCTGCGGCACCGCCACCAGGTGCTCGCCGCCGAGGCGTTGGGCCGAGCCGGTCCACGCCGCATCGGTGCGTTCGCCGGCCTTGGTGCCGCGGGTCGTGCGCACGGAGGCCGCCACCGGTTCCTCGGCGTCGACCACGGCCGTGTAGGTGCCGCCGGGCACGCCGGTCAGCGGGACCGCCAGGGTGGCGCCGCCGGCTACGGTGTACTGCCCGTCGCTGGGCAGGGAGACCTCGCCCTTTTCGCCCACGAGCCGGACCTTGACACGCTGTTCGGCCGTCCCGGGGACGGTCAGCGACAGGGTCGGCACCGCGTCCTCGTAGCCGTCCTGCCCGGCAATGTCCTTCTGGGTCTTGGCGTCCTGGACCAGCACGCCGGGGACGACCTGCCGCTCGCCGGGGGCGGCGGAAGGTGCGATGAAATCGACGCCGCCGGGTGTGAGGCCGCGCAGGATGCTCTGCTGGATGATGGCGGTCACCGGTGCGCCCGTGGATGTGGCCTTCACCGTAAGTGATTCCTCCCCGGAGGCCAGGCCGCCCAGCACGATGGAGGTCGATTCGCCGGGGGCGATGACGATGCCGCGGGTGTTGCCGGCCTCGATGCGCCCCTGCGCGCCGAACAGTTCCAGATCCACGGTGGAGGGGGTTTCCGACGGGTTGGCCAGGGTCAGCAGTGCCATGCTGCCCACAGTGGTCGAGGCACCGGTCAGCCACTGTTGGTTGGACGGGACCTGGCAGCGGGCGGCCGCCAGTCCCGCCAGGTCCCCGTCCCCGGCGACATAGCTGCGCACGGCATCGGCCGTCGATTGCTGTCCACCGAGCGGCTGCACGCGCAGCGCGACGGGGCCTGGTTCGGAGATGCCGGAGGCAGCGGCGGCTCGTCGGCCGGTGAAGCCGCTGTCGTTGGTGGACTTCACCTCGGCGGCCTTCTCCTCGGGCAGCCTCTCGGCCAGCGTGCGCACCGAGGATCCGTCGGGCTTTTCCAGCTCGGCGCCGGGCAGCCGTTCCGCGGCGTCGCTGAGCACGGTGGCCCGCACCGCCGTCTTCGCCGAGTCGGAATCCGGGGCGAAGGCCGGGTCGGTCCCCTGCCCGGCGGCGCCCTTCACCAGGCGGGCGGTGGCCGGGCACTGGGCGATGAAGTCGCTGGCCGGGACGGTGACCTGCGGGACGGGGACGGCTTCGGGGGTCGGCAGCGGGCCGGCCAGCGATGCCGCGGTGGTGCCGGCGGCGGTGGCCACGATCAGCAGGGCGCCCAGCGACACGCTTGCGGCGCGTCCGCGGCCGCGGGTTCTGGTGCGTTTCATGCTCGGCTCTCCTCGGTGGCCGGTGCCAGGGGCTGCTCGGCAACGGCGTCGTCCTGGTCGTCCAGGGGCTCGTCATCGGTCTCGTCGATCTCGCGGACCGATTCGGCGCTGCCCGTCGTGCGGTACTCCTCGGCGCGGCGGGTGGCGAAGCGCCGTCCCGCCGGAATCGGGATGACCAGCAGCAGGGCGATGGCGAAGACCAGGATCGTCAGGATCCGCAGGGGCAGCGCGTAGGGGTTCGAGTACCTAATGTCCAGTTCCCCGGCGCCGGCGGGCAGCTCGAAGGCTTGGGCCCAGCCGTCGGTCGTCGCCTGCAGGCGCTTGCCGTCGTAACTGGCATGCCATCCCGCATCGGCCTGCGCAGCCAACACCACGGTGCGGCCCGCTGGCCCGTTGGGCACCTCGACGCCGGATACCCGGCCGCCCGCGGAGTCGATGAGCGAGATGGTCTCGCCCTGGTCATCGAGCAGGCGGACCCGTGCGGTGAAGTCGGTGGCGTTGTCCGCCCCCTTGATCCGGGTGGCCGGGTCAACGCGCCACAGCCAGCCGGCGTCGGTGTAGCCGACCGGGGCCAGGCCCGGGACGCCGTCGAGGCGTCCGGCGGCGACCGTGGCGTCCTGCGGTGCCTGCAGCACGACGAAGCTGACGCCGAACCGGGCGAGGTTTTCGCGGGGATCGATGGATTGCCCGGAGGCCAGGATCGCGACCACGCGGCGCAGCGCTGTCTCGGCCTCGCCGTCGGCCGCCGGCTGTGGTTCGACCAGGGGGCCGGTCAGGCTCGACGCGGTGGAAACGGCTGAGAGCTGGTCCAGGGTGATGCCGGAGCCGGTCATCAGCGTGGCGCTCATCCCGCCGTTCTGGCCCTCGGGGGCCAGGACCAGGGTGCGGTCCTGCAGTGGGGAGGTGCCGCGATCGGCGGCCGTGGCCGGGAGCGTGCGGGCAGGAACCGGGACGACGGACTGGCCCAGGCCAAAATCGGTGGCCTCCGCGCCCGCCTCCGCGCCCGCCTCCGGGGTCCCGGCCGTGCGGGGCACCAGCCAGAGGGTGCCCGCAACGGTGACCGAGGCAAGGACCAGGACGACGGCGGTGGCAAAGGCGGGCCTGACGACCATGCCGAGGCGCCGGGTTCCGTGGTGTCGGATGCTGCGCATCCAGTCGAGGCCGCCCACGGCGGCCAGCAGCACGCCGAGGCAGAACACCGAGACGAAGGGGCCGGTAAAGGGCGCCACGGGCTGTCCCCCGGAGGCGGCAAAGGGCACCGCCTGGACCGCGAAACCGGCGGCGAGGGCGAGCAGGCCAGCCAGCCATCCGGCCCGGCTGATGGCGCCGCGGCGTCCCCGGCGCAGCAGCCCGATCAGGGCCAGCAGCACCAGTGGCGTCCCGACGACCAGGCCGGCCACCAGTGCCCAGGGGCCGGGCAACAGGTCGGCGACCCAGCCGAAGCCGTTCGCCCCGGCTGCCGGGTCGAAGGCGACGGGGAAGCCCAGCACCTGCTGCCACAGGGCTGCGGGGGTGAAGGGCTGGACGACGCCGGGATCGGCCAGCAGCACGCGTGGGTTGGACAGTGCCGCCGGGAGTGATCCGAGGGCCAGGACCAGTGCCGGCAGCGGGGTCCACCACAGGGTCCGGGCGCGTCGGCCCACGGACAGGGCGAAGACGGTGACCAGCAGCACGGCCAGCGGCAGCAACGCCGGGGACGCCGCGGTGACGGCGGCCAGCGCCAGGGCCGCCCCGGAGGCCGCGGTCCAGGACGGCACACCGTGCAGGCCCGCCTTCGACGGCGGCTGCTCCGGGGAGGGCACGGCGTGCTGCTCGGCACGGGGGCGTCCTGCTCCGACGGCGCGGATCATGCCCAGCCCAACCAGCGGCAGGAGAACGTGCACCGCGATCGCGCCGGGCCGGCCGGAGCCAAGGGCGGCCTGCAGGGCCGGGGCCACGGCCCACGCGAGGGCGCCCAGCATGCGGGCGGCGCGGCTGGCGGTGACGCACCCCAGCGCCAGCCAGGCGAAGAGCGCTGCCAGGGGCATGGCCGCCAGGTAGAGCAGGACCATCGCGGCGTTGGGTGTGCCGAACCCCGGCAACGCCAGCACCCAGAGCACCAGGTCGAAGGGGTCCCCGTGTCCGGGCATCCCGGTGCCGAGGTCCTGCCACCATCCGGTGGCATGGGCCCAGATGCCGGAGAGGGTCGTGGATACCGGCAGCATCGACCCTCCGGCCAGCGCCTGGGCGCCGAAAACGGTCCGCAGTCCCAACAGGGCCAGGATGGCCGCCGCGGCGACCGCGATCACGGCGCTGACGGAGGCACTAGTGCGGGTGGGCGCGGCGATGGCGGCGAAGTCGTCGGAATTATCCCCCGAGGGGTTGGAGGCCTCGGAGGAGCTGCCGGACCCGTCGCCGTGCACGTTCTCGGTGCCGGCGGCCTGCAGGAGGTTGCGACGATGCGCCCAGACCTCCCGCCGGGGAACCATGAGCGGACGGACCAGCGACCGGGGGACCTTGCGGGTGCGCCGCGCTCCCCGGCGGGAAGCCCGCAGTGCCATCGGCGAGAACACGGCGCCCAGCGTGCTGCTCAGCTGCCCGAATCCGAAGGCCGGGTCCTTGGCCAGCAACGCGATGACGAGCCGGACCAGGGAGCCCACGATCGCGCCGAGGGCGACGAACGGAACCTTCCAGACGGCGGCGTGCTTGAGACGGAGGTAGACCTCGGCCCGGCGGCTGGCCAGGGGGCCGGCGACGGAGCGGACCGTGTCCGGTGCGTGGTACATCTTGGCGTCCGGCACCACGACCACCCGGTGTCCGGCCAGGCGGTTGCGCCAGCACAGGTCCAGGTCATCGCCCAGACCCGGCAACGCGGGATCGAACCCCCCAAGCTCTTCCCAAATGTCGCGGCGGACCAGCAGGCCCGCCGAGTTGACGGCGAAGCGGTCCGACCGCGCGTCGTGCTGTCCCTGGTCGAGTTCGTCGACATCGATCATTGCCAGGCGCTCGCCCCAGCGGCTGACGCCCAGTCCGACGTCGAGCAGGCGCCGCGGGCTGTCCCGGTCGAGCTGCTTGCAACCGGCAATCGTGACGGCAGGTGCCGTCTCGACGGCTTCGAGTAGCACCTCGAGCGCGTGGGCGTCGGGGGCGGAGTCGTCGTGGATGAGCCAGATCCAGTCCTGGATCCCGGCGTCGGCGGACGGCAGGTTTTGCGTGGTGGTGTGCTCCCCCGCACGACGCGGCAGGGCGTCTTCCCCGGTCAGGCCGGCGCGCACGGAGGCCCCGAATCCGCGCGGGCGGGCCTTGACGAGCGGGCTACCCGGGGGCAGGCCCTCGGTGAGGAGTTGGGCAGAGGAATCCTGGGAACCTGCGTCGACGGCGATGAAGTGGTCCACCGGCCGGGTCTGGTGGGTCAGCGCCTCAAGGGTCGCCGGAAGGAAGCGTTCCCCGTCGTGCGCAACGACAACCGCCGTGACGCGTACTTGCGAATGAATCAGACCGCTCGCTTCCTCAGCCGGCGGCGCTCGCGCTCGGAAAGCCCGCCCCAGATTCCGAAGCGTTCGTCGTTGGACAGGGCATACTCCAGGCATTCGGACCGGACGTTGCACGCGCCGCAGACCTTCTTGGCGTCGCGGGTGGATCCGCCCTTTTCCGGGAAGAAGGCCTCGGGGTCCGTTTGCGCGCAGAGCGCCTCGGTCTGCCAGCCGAGCTCGCCTTCGTCTTCCGCACCGGGGAATCCGGGCAGGCCGAGCCACAGCTGCTGCTGGGGGTCGACCTCGGCCGGGGCCTGCCGCTCGACGGGCAGCTCGCGGACCGGGGCCAGCAGGGAAGCAGGGGTCTCGATGTCGGAGGCGTGGGCGGCCAGGAAGGCCGTGGCCTGGTCCTCGAGCCCGGCGGCGGAGCGGTAGTTCTCGGCGGCTGCATCGTCGGCAGGGTCAAGGAACCAGTCCGAGGGGACGCCGCGGGAGCCGTACCTCTTGGACGCCTGTTCAGCCTGGCTGGGATCGTGAATGCGCTCGGCGTTCCCCATGATGTGAGCCCTTCCGCTGGTTGACTGTCTCTGGCGATGCGGCCGCACATCGGACCGGGTCGGCGTACCGTCCGCGGTCCATCACCTGGATGTGTGGGGCCCGGGCTTTGTCCGTGGTCTGGAAAAAGCCGCTTCGCCATCTAATTACAATGGTGTAACTCGGCCGCGTCAAGTGGAGCGGGTGATTCTATAGATGGGCCGCCGCCGTTTCCCGACACAACACGCCCGGAAATCGCGGATCCGGATGGGCGTGTCAGACACTTCCCCGGATTATCAGGGTTTTCACAGTTTCGAGAGGATTGAGCCGATGAGCACCGAGACCAATTCGTTAGATTTTACGAACCGCCTGCTGTCGCGTCATCGCGACTCCGCCTCGCCGTTGCTGACATGGTACGGCCAACCGGGCGAACGTGTTGAACTCAGCGGGCACGTCTTCGACAACTGGGTGGCCAAATCGGCCAATCTCCTGGCCGAGGAGTTTGATACCGGCCCGGGCAGCTGCGTGCTGATCGACCTGCCGGCCCATTGGAAGTCGCTGGCCATCGGCTTCGCCGTGCTCTCCACAGGGGCCGAGATCCGCGTGGTCCCCGCCCAGGACGGCGGGGCCCCCGCCCCCGGGGACGCTGCACCGGACCTGGTGGTCACCGGGGAACCGGTGGCCGCCGCCGGGGCCTTCCCCCAGGCCGAGATCCTCGCTGTGGCGTTGGGCTCGCTGGCCCTCTCGTTTCCCGGGGAATTGCCCGCCGGGGCGCTGGACTATGTCGGCGAAGTCCGTGGCTTCGGCGACTACTACCTGGCCGATCCGGTCCCGGCCACAGGGGTGGCGCTGGGACATCCGGACGGGTCGGGGGAACTCAGCTACGCCGAATTATTCGGGCTGGAGGCCGGCGAGGGGACTGCGCTGCTCGGCCCGGGCTCCGCATTCGCCGCCGCGCTGCGGGCCGCGGTGTCCCAATGGCGCGGGGCGTCGCCGCTGGTCCTGCTCGGAGCCGAGGCGCCGGTGACCCAGCGCATCCTCGATGACGAGCGGGTGGCCCACCGGCTGTAGGGCCGGTGCGTCAGGGCCTGCGTCCGGTGCCGGGGTCCGCGTCGTCCCCTGGTTCCGGGGACTGGTGTCGGGGTCCATCGGGGACGCCCTCGGCCTCACCTGCCGTGGCCTCGCCGGCGACGGCGGGCACGGCTGCGGTTTCCGGGTGGCCGATCAGTTCATGGTCGTGGTCGAATCCGGGCTCTGCGTCCAGCTCCTCGGTGAACACCCAGAAACGGTAGGCGAAGAAGCGGAAGATCGTGCCCAGGACCAGGCCCACGACCGAGCCGGCGATGAACAGACTCGTCGGGTCGGTCAAGCCGATCCAGTATTTCGTGACCCAGACACAGGCGGCGGCAATGAACAGGCCGATGCCGTTCATGATGATGAACAAGACGAGTTCGCGCACCACCGAGGCCCGACGACGGTGGCGGAAGGTCCAGTAGCGGTTGGCGACCCAGGAGAACATGGTGGCAACCATGCCGGCCACGATCTTGGCCTTGACCTCGGAACCATGCATCGGCCCGTTCATCATCCAGACGAAGATGGTCGTGTCGATGACGAACGCCACACCGCCCACGACACCGAACTTCATGACCTCTCGCCACAGCATGGTGAATAGGCCGCGGCACTTGTGCGCCAACTCCTTGAGCATGTTCCTCCACAGACAGTTTTCGGGGCGGCCAACCGCCCGCCGGAACGGGGAACCCGCGGGCGCCGACCCAGTGCGCGCACGGCGCAGCCAACCCCTCATTCTATCTGCAGTGACATGGAGTTTCCTGACAAACGGTGGCTTTCCGCCCCGTCGCTCACGGTTCGCCGGTCCGCGTTCGGTAGTCTGGGGGGGTGAATTTTCCTGTGATTGGCGTGGTCGGTGGCGGCCAGCTTGCCCGAATGATGGCCCCCGAAGCAACGAATCTCGGCTTCGCGCTGCGCGTGCTCGCCGAGGCCCCCGATGTCTCCGCCGTCGCTGCGGTCGCCGAGGCCCCCGTCGGCGATTACCACGATCTGGCGACCCTGCGCCGCTTCGCCGTGGGTGTGGACGTGCTGACCTTCGACCACGAACACGTGCCGAATGAACACCTGCAGACTCTGATCAACGAGGGCGTCAACGTCCAGCCCCGCCCGGAAGCCCTGATCCACGCGCAGGACAAATTGGTCATGCGCGCGGCCATCGAGCGCCTCGGCCTGCCGAACCCGGCCTGGGCCAGCGTTGCCTCGGTGGACGAGCTCGTGGCCTTCGGCGATTCCACCGGCTGGCCCGTGGTGCTCAAGACCCCGCGCGGCGGCTACGACGGCAAGGGCGTGCGCATGCTCGACGACGCCGACGCGGCCCGTGCCTGCAGCGATTGGTTCAGCGCAGGCGGGCCCCTGCTCGCGGAGGAGAAGGTCGGCTTCAGCCGCGAGCTCTCGGCGCTGGTTGCGCGGACGCCCTCGGGCCAGGCGCGCGGCTGGCCCGTGGTCCACACCATCCAGGTCGACGGGGTCTGCGACGAGGTCATCGCCCCGGCGGCGGATCTCGACCCCACGGTCGCGCAGGCCGCCGGCGACGCGGCCCTGCGGATTGCCGAGCAATTCGGCGTCACCGGGGTCATGGCCGCCGAGCTGTTCGAGACCCCAGGGCGCGGCCCCGGGTTCGTCATCAACGAACTCGCCATGCGCCCCCACAACACGGGGCACTGGACCATGAACGGGGCGGTGACCAGCCAGTTCGAACAGCACCTGCGCGCCGTGCTCGACCTTCCCCTGGGCGAGACGGCTCCACTGGGCGGGACCACCGTGATGAAGAACTTCCTTGGCGGGGCCAACGCGGACCTCTTCGCCGCGTTCCCCTCCGCGTTGGCTGCCCAGCCGCGTGCCAAGGTCCACGCCTACGGCAAGTCCGTCCGCCCCGGACGCAAGATCGGCCACGTGAACGTGGTCGGCGTCCCCGGCGAGCCTGTCGAGGGCCTTCGCCGAGCCGCCACCGAGGCCGCCTCGATCATTCGCGACGGCGCCCCGTCGCCCACCCCGGCCAAAGGAGCCTGACCGATGAGCACCCCGCAACCGCTGGTCGGCGTCGTCATGGGATCCGATTCCGATTGGCCGGTGATGCGCCTGGCAGCCGAGGCACTGGCGGAATTCGGCATCCCCTTCGAGGCCGATGTGGTCTCCGCGCACCGCATGCCCGAGGACATGATCGAGTACGGCAAAACCGCCCACGACCGCGGCCTGCGCGCCATCATCGCCGGCGCGGGCGGGGCTGCGCACCTGCCTGGCATGCTCGCAGCGGTCACGCCGCTGCCCGTGATCGGGGTGCCGGTCCCGCTCAAGACGCTCGACGGCATGGACTCCCTGTTGTCGATCGTGCAGATGCCGGCCGGGGTCCCGGTCGCAACGGTCTCGATCGGCGGTGCACGCAACGCCGGGCTGTTGGCGGTGCGCACGCTCGCCAGCGGAACGGATGACTTGGCTGCGGACCTGCGGTCCCGGCTTCTGGACTTCGCGGGAGCGCTGCGCCAGCAGGCCTCGGACAAGGGTGCGAACCTGCGTCGGCGTGTAGCCGACGAGCTGGGCCACGGGTCCTGATCCCATGGCAGGTCAGCAGCTGACGAACCCCAGCATGCACAACCCGGTCCGGGAACCGGAAGGCGCCTCGCCCCGGATCCGGACCAAACGCGCCTTCTTCCTGCTGGCGCTGACGGTGTTCATCCCCGGGGGTGCACAGGTCGTCGCGGGGAACAGGACACTCGGGCGGCGGGTCCTGGCAGTCACCCTGGCCTGCTGGGCGGTGATCCTCGGGGCCCTGGTGGTCGCCCTGGTCAACCGCGGCGTGCTCATCGAGCTGCTGGCCAAACCCCAGGTGCAGCTGGTCCTGGCCATCGTGCTGGCCCTGTTGGCCATCGGGTGGGTCCTGATGTTCATCAATACACTGCTGATCATCCGCCCGGCACTGTTGACGCCGGGGATCCGCGGCCTGGTCGCCGCCTGCGCGGTGATCCTGATGGCCATCACCGGCGGCGCGCTGGGATACGGCTCGTACGTGATGAACACCGGGCGCGACACCATCCAAAACGTCTTCGCCTCGGGTCCATCGATGGATCCGGTGGACGGTCGCTACAACATCCTGCTGATGGGCGGGGACGCCGGCGCGGACCGCATCGGCCTGCGTCCGGACTCGATGGCGCTGGTGAGCATCGATGCCAAGTCCGGGCGCACCGCCATGATCTCGATTCCCCGCAACCTGCAGAACGCCCCGTTCCCCGCCGATTCGCCGTTGCGCAAGATCTACCCCGACGGCTACAACTGCGGCGACGAGTGCATCATCAACTCGCTCTACCCCGTCGTCGCCCAGCAGCACGCCGACCTGTACCCGGACTCGGACAACCCCGGGGCCGAGGCGATGATGGACGCCGTTACCGGCATTACCGGCGTGCAGGTCCAGGCCTACGTCGTGGTCGACATGGCCGGGTTCTCCTCGTTCATCGACGCCATGGGCGGGGTGACTGTCAAGTCCGGCGGCTGGGTGCCCTACAACGCCAAGAAGTGGCCGGGGACGAACATCCCCACCCATTGGTTTGCCCCCGGCACGCACGAGTTCACCGGCAAGCAGGCCCTGTGGTTCGCCCGCTCCCGCGACTTCACCACCGACTACCACCGCATCCGCCGCCAGCAATGCCTCCAGCAGGCGATGCTCAACCAGTTCCAGCCGGCGACGGTGTTGTCCCGGTTCTCCGAGATCATGGCCGCCGGACAGAACCTGGTCGAGACCGACATCCCGCAAAGCCAGCTGGGCAGTTTCATCAACCTGGCCGACAAGGCGCGCAAGAACCCCTTCAAGCGCCTCACCCTCGGCGCCCCGGACTTCAGCAGCAAGTTCTCGACCTATCCCGACTTCGGGCTGATCCACACGCGGGTCGATGCCCTGCTGCAGGAGGCCACGAAGGAGGGGGCCCAGGCGGCCGCCGCATCCAAGAAGGCCGCAGCCGCCTCAAAGGCCGCGTCGAAGTCCGCCGAGTCCGCGACCGGATCCGCCACCGCCGATACCTCCTCCGGCTCCGGCTCCTCCGGGCAGGACACCGGGTCGGAAAGCGACACGGACGACTCGGTGTCCGGGCCGTCGTCTGGACCGACCACGCAGCCCGATGGCTCCCCCATCACCGAGCAGTACCTCGTGCAGCTGGAAATTAACGGCCAGCGGTCGCTCATTTCCGAAATCGCCGCCAACAACGACGAGTGCAGCGCCCCGTAGCCGGGCTAGTTTCCCCGGCGGAAGCCCCGCGTTCACCTGCGTGGCAACCGCCCCTGCCAGCATCGGGGTGCCGGTCCCCGGGCCACGCCCGGGGCGCCGGCGCACCGTCGTCGTGCCGAGGGTACTGCGACCAGCTGCCACCCTGGCCTAGATTGGTGGAAGCGCACCATCCCGTCCCAGTCTGCAAGGAGCCGCATGTACCGCCTGAGCAACACCGTCCGGGACTACCCGTGGGGATCGAGAACGGCGATTTCCGAGCTGCTGGGCATCGAACCCACCGGCCAACCCGCGGCTGAAATGTGGATCGGCGCCCATCCGGACTCCCCGTCGCTGGCCACCCTGCCCGGGCACGACGGCACGCGGCGGCTCGATGACCTCGTGGCCGCCGAACCGCTCCGTCTCCTCGGGGAGGACGCCGCGGGGCGCTACGGCCGGCTGCCTTTCCTGGCCAAGGTCCTCGCCGCCGCCGAACCGCTGTCCTTGCAGGTCCATCCGACACTGGAACAGGCCCGGGCGGGCTTCGCCGCCGAGGAGGCCGCGGGGATCGACCGCGGCGCGGCACACCGCAACTACAAGGACGAGAACCACAAGCCGGAGATCATCTTCCCGCTCACCGAGTTCTCCGCCCTCTGCGGGTTCCGCGATGCCGCCGCCTCGGCGTCGCTCTTCGACTGGCTGGCGCGGACCATCGAGTCCGACCCGCAGCTGCCCGACGAGGGCGGCCGCGCCGTCGGCGTGGCACGCCGGACCGCCGCCACGCTGGAACAAGGCGACCTGCGCGGGGCGTTCACCGACCTGCTCTCCGGGGGAACCGACGTCGTCCAGCTCGTCGACCTGGCCGCCACGGCGGTGGCCTGTGGCCGGCACGAGGTCCAGGACCCCGGCCTGGCCGAACTCGAGTCGCTGGCTGGCTTCCATCCGGGGGATCCCGGCGTGCTGGTCTCGTTGATGCTCAACCACCTGACCCTGCGCCCGGGGCAGGCGGTCTACCTCCCCGCCGGGAACATCCACGCCTACCTGCGCGGACTCGGCGTGGAGGTGATGGCCAGCTCGGACAACGTCCTGCGGGGCGGGCTGACCGGCAAGCACATGGACCTGCCCGAGCTGATGGACATCGTCGATTTCACCAGCTGGGCGGTTCCCTACCTCGACGCCGAGGGAAGCGACCTGGGCCAGGAGCTCTACCGTCCGCCGTTCGAGGAGTTCCAGCTGCAGCGCATTGCCCTGCCCGGCGAGGCAGCAATGGCCGGAGACGACGTGGCGGTCGCACAGAACGGGCCGGTGACGCTGATCTGCGTGGCCGGCGAGCTGGTGCTGGACTCCCCGCAGGGCGATCTGTGCCTCGCACGCGGCGACTCGGTCTTCATCCCCGCCAACGAGGCCCCGGTGGTGGCCAAACGCCACGGGGACGGACCCGCCCTGGCATTCGCGGTCACCACGGGCGAGCCCCGGTAGCACGAAAGCGGCGCTTCCCGTGCAGGGGAAGCGCCGCCGTCGTACTGGCCGTGCCGAGGGTCCTCCACGCGGTGGATCAGCGGGTGTAGGGGGCCCACTTGCGGGACTGGTGCTCGCCTTCGACCGTGCGGATGGTGCCCGACTTGGAGCGCATCACGATGGAGTGGGTGAAGATCTTGTCGTTCTTGTAGCGCACCCCGGTGAGCAGGTCGCCGTCGGTGATGGCCGTCATCGCGAAGTAGCAGTTGTCGCTGGTGACCAGGTCGGTGGTGGTCAACACCCGGTCCAGGTCGTGGCCGGCGTCGAGGGCCTTCTGCTTCTCGTCATCGTCCGTGGGCCACAACCGGCCCTGGATGACCCCGCCCAGCGAGCGGATGGCGCAGGCGGTGACGATGCCCTCGGGGGTGCCGCCGATGCCCATGAGCGCGTCCACGCCGGAGCCCTCGCGGGTCGCGGCGATGGCCCCTGCGACGTCGCCGTCCATGATGAACTTGGTGCGTGCCCCGGCCTCGCGGATCTCCTGGACCAGCGGCTTGTGCCGGTCGCGGTCCAGCACGCAGACGGTGACCTGGTTGATCGGCTTGTTCTTGGCCTTGGCGATCAGGTAGAGGTTCTGCTTGACCGGCAGGCGCAGGTCCACCAGCTCGGCGGCCTCGGGGCCGGTGACCAGCTTCTCCATGTAGAACACCGCGGAGGGGTCGAACATGGACCCGCGTTCGGCCATGGCCAGCACGGCGACCGCGTTGTTGATGCCCAGCGCGGTCAGGCGGGTGCCGTCGATCGGGTCCACGGCGACGTCGACCTCGGGGCCGGTGCCGTCGCCGACCTGTTCGCCGTTGAACAGCATCGGCGCCTCGTCCTTCTCGCCCTCGCCGATGACGACGGTGCCGTTGACGGACACGGTGGACAGCAGCGAGCGCATCGCGTCGACGGCGGCTCCGTCGGCGGAGTTCTTGTCGCCGAACCCGACCCAGGGGCTGGCGGCGATGGCCGCCGCTTCCGTCACGCGCACGAGTTCCAGCGCCAGGTTGCGGTCCGGTTCGGCGTCGCCGACGGACAGTCGTGGGGACAGGTGGGCAAAGTTCGTGGCTTCTGTCACGGTCATCCTCGTCGTCGAGTGGGTGTGGGTGCCCGGGGGCAACACCTCCACCTTATCGGGTGGACCGGCGCATGACGTGGTGGTGTCGCAGGCACCGTCATCGGGCACCGGAGAAATCGGGGACAATGGAGGGGTGAGTGAAGCACCCCAGACGCCGCAAGACGACGACGCGCCGGTCACCCCGGTCCTGACGCCTGCCCAGGCCAAGCGCGCCAACCAGACGCTGAAGGGCATGGTCATCTCCGTGCTGTTGACCGTCGCCGTCGCCATCCCCGTCATCGCCCTGAACCCCGCCAGCAACGCGGACCGGTTCAAGCCCGATGTGAACGTCCCCGTGGTGGCCGAGCAGGCGGGGCAGGCCGCGGACTTCACCCCGGTCTCCCCCGCGATGCCCGAGGGCTGGTACCCGAACTTCGCCCGCTGGACGGCGGGGACCTCCGACAAGATCGACTACTGGGACGTCGGCTTCGTCACCGGCGACGACGGGTTCGTCCGGATCCGCCAAACCGCCGATGCCACTCCCGGATGGATCGCCAAGATGACCGACGATGCCGCCCAGGTCGGAACCGTGGACGTCGAGGGCACCGAGTGGAGGACCTATGCGCACGACGACGACGTCACTTGGGAACACCAGGGCAAGGGCTCAACGATCCTGCTTACCTCCGATTCCGGCGAGGGCGTCCTGCGCCAGGCAGCGCACGCGGTCCTGCAGGATACGCATTCCGCAACGAAAAAGTAGTGTGGCGGGCGCGGATGTAGTCTTTTGCCATGGCAGACGAATCCCGTGAAAAGACCCCTGTTCCCCTGACGCCCGCTGACGCGTGGCGCAAGCTGCGCGAAGGCAACGAACGCTTTGTCGCGGGCAGCACCAACCACCCGAACCAGGACGCCTCCCGCCGTTCAGCCCTGGTCAACACGCAGCATCCCTTCGCCGTGATCTTCGGCTGCTCCGACTCCCGGCTGGCTGCGGAGATCATCTTCGACGTCGGCCTCGGCGACGTGTTCGTGGTGCGCACGGCAGGGCATGTCCCCGACGATGCGGCGCTCGGCTCGCTGGAATACAGCGTCGCCCTATTGCACGTCCCGCTCATCGTGGTCCTGGGCCACGACAGCTGCGGCGCGGTCACCGCCACCATGGAGGCCTTCGACTCGGGCGAGATGCCCCCCGGGTTCATCCGCGACCTCGTCGAGCGGATCACGCCCTCGGTCATCACGGCCCAGCGCGCGGGGATCACCGACGTGAACACCACGGTCGAGGAACACGTCAAGCAGTCCACCCACCGCCTCGTGGACTCCTCGAAGATCATCTCCGACGCCGTCGATGCCGGTGAAACCGCAGTCATCGGCGTGACCTACCGCCTCGAGGAGGGGAAGGCCGAAATGGTCTCGGGGTTCGGAAACCTCTAGGCGCGCGATGTCGACCACATGACGCCGTCCGGGGTCCGGCCCAGGGCCCCGGCGGCGTATGGTGAAGTCATGGCTAGCAAGGATGACTTCCGCATAGAACACGACACGATGGGCGAGGTCCGGGTTCCGGCCGACGCCCTCTACAGCGCCCAGACCCAGCGCGCCGTCGAGAACTTCCCGATCTCCGGCAAGACGCTCGAGCGCCGACACATCCAGGCCCTGGCCCGGGTGAAGCGCGCGGCGGCGCTGGCCAACTCCGAACTGGGGGTGCTCGACGACGAGCTCGCCCGGGCGGTCGTCGC
The DNA here is from genome assembly GCF_041679245.1 of Arthrobacter sp. JSM 101049. NCBI lineage: Bacteria > Bacillati > Actinomycetota > Actinomycetes > Micrococcales > Micrococcaceae > Arthrobacter > Arthrobacter sp. JSM 101049. The sequence goes on from NZ_JBGFFC010000001.1 coordinate 246,469, forward strand.
CGCGGCCGACCAGGTCGCCTCCGGGGACTACGACCGGCACTTCCCCATTGATGTCTTCCAGACCGGCTCGGGGACGTCCTCGAACATGAACACCAACGAGGTCCTGGCCGCCCTGGCCAACCGCTCGCTGGAGGCCGCCGGCAGCGCATCCCGCGTCCACCCCAACGACCACGTCAATGCGTCGCAGTCCTCCAACGACGTCTTCCCGACCTCCGTCCACGTCGCCGTCACCGACGCCCTGCTCAACGACCTCGTCCCCGCCCTGCAGCACCTGGCCGAGAGCCTGGGCCGCAAGGCCGATGAATTCGCCGACGTCGTGAAGTCCGGGCGCACCCACCTCATGGACGCCACCCCGGTGACCCTGGGCCAGGAGTTCGGCGGCTACGCGGCGCAGATGCGCTACGGCGTCGAACGCATCGAGGCGTCCCTGCCGCGCGTGGCCGAGGTTCCCCTCGGCGGGACGGCGGTCGGCACGGGCATCAACACCCCGGCCGGCTTCCCGCAACGCGTGATCGAGCTGCTCGCCGAGGACACCGGCCTGCCGCTGACCGAGGCCCGCAACCACTTCGAGGCGCAGGCCAACCGTGATGGGCTCGTGGAGGCCTCCGGGCAGCTGCGCAACATCGCCTACTCGATCATGAAGATCAACAACGACCTGCGCTGGATGGGTTCGGGTCCGAACACCGGCCTGGGCGAGATCGCGATCCCCGACCTGCAGCCCGGCTCCTCGATCATGCCCGGAAAGGTCAACCCGGTCATCAGCGAGGCGGCCATCCAGGTCGCGGCCCAGGTCATCGGCAACGACACCACCGTCTCGCTGTCCTCGACCAACGGCGCCTTCGAGCTCAACGTCGGCATCCCGGTGATGGCGGCGAACCTGCTCGAATCCATCCGCCTGCTGACCAACACCTGCCGCGTCATGGCCGACAAGATGGTGGACGGGATCACCGCCCACGTGGAGCGCGCCCGTTTCCTGGCCGAGGCGTCCCCCTCGATCGTGACCCCGTTGAACAAGTTCATCGGCTATGAGAACGCGGCGAAGATCGCCAAGAAGGCGGTCGCGGAGGGCCTGACCGTCCGCGAGGCGACGGTCGCCCTAGGCTACCTCGAGCGCGGCGAACTCACCGAGGAACAGCTCGACACGGCCCTGGACGTCACGACGATGACCTCGCCCTCGGGCCAGTAGCAGCAGCACCAGCACGACGCCGGAAGGCGGCTCCCGATCGGGGAGCCGCCTTCCGCTGTCTGTGGCCAACCCCGTAGGTCAAAAATTATGCACTTCAGGCACTAAGGTGCAAAGATGCACTATATGAACGAAAGTGCAACGGGAGATCTCGGGCCGCGGGAACGTCGGCGGCGGGAAACCTATGCCGCGCTGACGACGCATGCCCGCACGCTCACCGCCGATCGTGGACTGAACGGATTCACGATCGAGGAACTGTGCGAGGCCGTCGGGGTCTCCCGTCGCACCTTCTTCAACTACTTCGCCACCAAGGAGGACGCCGTCCTCGGGGCGAAGTCGGCCGACCCGCTGGAACCGTTTGCGCAGGCCTTCCTGGACTCCGGTCCGGTGGCCGCGGCGAACGGTCCGGGGTCGGCACAGCCGGTGCCCCTGAAGGACGCCATGCTGGAGCTGATCGTGCAGGTCTACGCCAGCATGGAGGTACCGCCGACGGACGTCCACGAGTACATGCAGGTCATGCACTCGGAACCGGCGTTGATGAAGCGGATGATCGAATCGGCCCGCCAACGCCAACGCGACCTGGCCGAGCTCATCGCCCGCCGCGAGGGATTGCCGGCCGGCGATCCATTCGCCGACGCAGCGGCGGCTTTGGCCTCCCACCTGACGATGTCCAGCTTCGAGCGCTTCTTCGGGCACGGCGAAGGATGCGACGGGGCCACGGAGGCCGCGTCGGCCATCGACGAGACACCCACCGAGGCCCAGGAGCGCTACACGGCACTGCTGACCGAGGTCTTCGACCACGCGGCCCGGTTCTTCCAGACCTGATCCGGGCGCCGGCAACGGCGTTCCGCCGGTTCCCCGGAACTCGGCAGCCCCGGCATGGCGGTGCACGCACCCCCACGCCACCCCTACCTCCCCGTCGGCGCGAGCCGCGCACCGACGGCCGTCGCGACACAAGGAACCCCATGAGCACTCTCGCTCCCCCGCAGGCCTCCGGGCCGCTCGCGCTGACCCAGCGGCGCATCTGGATCATCTTCTCGGCGCTGATCGCCGGGATGCTGCTCTCCAGCCTCGACCAGACCATCGTCTCCACGGCGATGCCCACCATCGTCGGCGAGCTCGGCGGCGTCGAGCACCAGGCCTGGATCACCACCGCCTACCTGCTGGCCACCACCATCGTCATGCCCATCTACGGCAAGTTCGGCGACGTGCTCGGACGGCGCAACCTCTTCCTCATCGCCATCGGGATGTTCACCCTCGCCTCGGTCGGCGCGGCCTTCGCCGGAACCTTCTGGGTCTTCGTCTTCTTCCGCGCCCTGCAGGGCCTCGGTGGCGGCGGCCTGATGATCCTCTCCCAGGCGATCATCGCCGATATCATCCCCGCCTCGGACCGTGGCAAGTACATGGGCCCGCTGGGCGGCATCTTCGGCCTCTCGGCCGTGGCCGGGCCGCTGCTGGGCGGCTTCTTCGTGGACCACCTGACCTGGCAGTGGGCGTTCTACATCAACATCCCGATCGGCATCGCCGCCTTCGCCATCGCCTGGTTCGCCCTGACCCTGCCGAACAAGAAGGCGACCCGGCGCATCGACATCGCCGGCGTGGTCTTCCTGTCCATCGCCACGACCTGCCTGATCTTCTTCACCGACTTCGGCGGCAGCGCCGACCACGGCTGGACCGCGGGATCCACGTGGATGTGGGGCGCGGGCCTGCTCATCGCCGTGGCGGCCTTCATCGTCGCCGAGTTGCGTGCCGACGATCCGATCATCCCTCTTTCGCTGTTCCGCAACCGCGTGTTCGTCACGGCCACGGCCATCGGCTTCACCCTCGGGCTGGGCATGTTCGCCGCCATCGCCTTCGTCCCGACGTTCCTGCAGATGTCCTCGGGCACCTCGGCAGCGGTCTCCGGACTGCTGATGCTGCCGATGATGGCCGGCATGATGGGAACATCCATCTGGTCGGGCATCGCGATCTCGAAGTCCGGCAAGTACAAGGCCTACCCGATCGCCGGAACCCTGCTCACCGCGGCCGCCATGCTGGCGATGACGACCCTCGCCGCGGACACCCCGTTGTGGCTGATCTGCGTCTTCCTGTTCTTCTTCGGGGCGGGCCTGGGCCTGATCATGCAGGTTGTCGTGCTGGTGGTGCAGAATGCCGTCGGGGCCGAGATGGTCGGGACGGCAACCAGCACGAACAACTACTTCCGCGAGGTCGGCGCGTCCCTGGGCGTGGCCATCTTCGGCGCGATCTTCACCAACAACCTCGCGGAGAAGCTCACCGCGGTGTTCACCGGGGCCGGCGCCTCCGCTTCGGATGCCGGCCAGGCAACCGCCACGCTGGACCCCTCGGTCATGGACAAGCTGCCCCAGGCCCTGCAGGACGGCATCGTCACCGCCTACGCGGACTCGCTGGCACCGGTCTTCTGGTACCTGGTCCCGTTCATCCTGATGGCCTTCGTGCTGGCCCTGCTGCTCAAGCAGATCCCCCTGTCCGAAACCTCCGGCATAGTGGCCCGCGGCGAAGCCGTCTCGGGCGAAGAAGCGCTCCGGCTCGAAGCCGAGCAGCGCGCGGGCAAGCAGCCGGACTGGGCCGGATCCGCGGAGTCCACCGGATCATCCGACGGTTCCTGAGCAGGGAATCGGGACGGAAACGGGTGCGGCGCCGCGCTCCCTTCCGGGGCGCGGCGCCGCACCCGTTCGTGCCCCCGGCCGGTTGCGCCCGCCGCCGGGTGGGCGCGCTGCCTCAGTCGTCTCCTGCGGTCAGGTGCACTGCTGCCTCCGGCGTCGCCACCCGGAAGCTGAAGCTCTGCTCCAGGTAGAGGTGGACGTCGTCGGCGTCGTGGTGGCTGTAGCCAATGGCGAGGTCCTGCCCGGACTCGAACAGGAAGTCCCCTCCGCGCAGGCTCATCACCACCGCCCCCTGCACTCCCGGGGCCCAGACGATCGGCCCCTCGAGGATGCGACGCAGGTGCTCGGAGAGCAGGTAGCCGCCACGCTCCGTGGCCTGGACGACCGAAGTGTAGTGCCCCGGGCCCAAGGCCAGGCCGAACGGGCCTGAAATGCCCTCTTCCAACAGCTGGTCGACGGCCCGGGCCACCCGCTGCGGGTAGTCGGAGAAGTTCTCCACCCGCGGTACCGTCGGCAGCGATGTCGCCTGGGTGATCCCGGTGATGTTCGCCTGCCGCCACCCGTGGAACACGGTGCGGTTCTCGGCGCTGGCAATCTGTACCGCCGCCATGTCCAGGTTGCCCAGGTCGACGTCCGCTGCCCCGCGCTCGGCATCGAGCAGCTCGGCGCGCGAGACCGTGAAGTCCACCCGCATCTCCGCCAGCGGCAGCACCCGGCGCCGCTGTGCGACGATCCCCTCCCCGTCGGGGCTGGGCAACCGTTCGGTCCGGCCGAGGTTGGTGGCCGAATAGTCCCAGCCGAAGGGACCCGAGAAATCGACAAGCTTACGAGCTCCCAGGGTGGTGGTCAGGCGGTCACGGGCCTCGTCGTCGAGGAGTTTCCAGGCGGCATCCGTGATGGGGGCCAGCTCGCGCAGCAGGTGGTTGGTGGTCATGAGGCGCTTCCTTTCAACGAACCGATTCCCAGGGACCCGTCGGTGCCCCCGGAGGACCCCGACGCACCCTGCGACGGACCGGACGCGGATCCGGCTGCCTCCTCGGCGGCTGTTCCGTTGGCGACGATGTCGCCCTCCCGGAACAACGTGCCCCGCGCCGTCCGGCCCCACTGGGGTTTGACGCGGAAGAGGTATTCCAGCTCCATGCAGAAGTGCTTGAACTCCTCGCCCAGCGAATCCTCCATGATCGCGCGGGCCGTAGGGTCGGTCTCCAGGGAAATCCGTTGTTCGTACCAGCCGATGGCCTCGGCTTCTTCGGTGAGGTTTGTGCACATGCGCGCAAACGTCCGGGTTTCCTCCGAGAGTTCTTCGGGTGGTTCGTGGTATTGCTCTGTTCCCATGGTCTCCCCTTTCGGTTCGCGCCACGCAACCCTGCGGGAAGCGGTGGCGACCAGTGGCGGCTTCCGTGACGCCAGCCTAGACCCGCGGACCGTCCAAGGCCATGGCCGGGGCTCCCCACCGGCCCCGCCCGATGAGGCGTGCCCTGCGCCGGGCAGGGTCAGCGCACGAAGTGCGCACCGGCCTGCGCCGAACGTGCCCAGTCGATGGCGCGGGCATGCTTCGGGGGCAGGACCGGACGTTCGGCGTCCGTGAACCAGGCGACATCGGTGTTCTCGTCGTCGTTCACACGGGCCGCCCCAGCAAGGTACCGGCAGGCGAAGACCAGATCCAGATACTGCGCCCGGTCGCCGTTGGGGTAGGTGACCGGATCGGTGGTCCCGACGCCGACCAGGCATTCGACGTCCACCTCGACTCCGGTCTCCTCGAACACCTCGCGGACTGCCGTGGCCGCCGGCTCCTCCCCTGGCTCGATGATCCCGGCCGGAAGCGTCCACCGTCCGTTGTCGGCGCGTTTGACCAGCAGCAGGGCGCCGTCGTCCCGGTGGACCACGGCCTTGACCCCGGGCAGCCAGAGGGGGTCGGTGCCGATCTTCTCGCGCAGGGACACAATGAATTCGGGGGTCGGCATGTCCCTAGCCTGCCACGAGAAGCGCCCCGGCCGTCCCGATGAGCATGTACGGGCCGAACGCGATGGCCGTTTTCAGCCCGGCCCGGCGCAGCACGATGAGGGCAATCCCGACCACCGAGCCCAGCACGAATGCCGCCAGCGTGCCCAGCAGCAGGTGCGACCAGCTCAGGTATCCGAGATACAGTCCCAGGATCCCCGCGAGCTTCACGTCGCCGAGCCCCATCCCGCGCGGCTGGATGAGATGCAACACCAGATAGAACCCGAAGAGCGCGGCGCCTCCCAACAGCGTCCTGGCCAGCCCGGCCCAGTCCCCGGCCAGTGCCGCGGAGGCACCCAGCAGCACGATGGCGAACGGGTACCAGGGCACGATGATCCGGTTGGGCAGCAGGTGCGTGCGCGCATCGATCCAGAACAAGCGGGTCCCGTTGACGGCGAACAGCACGAGCGCCAGGACCAGCGGGACCAGTGCCGCGGGTGCGGAACTCCGCAGTGTCTGGATCGCCTCGAGCATTCCCTTACGCTAACGCAGGCTGGAGGCAGGCAGGGCCACCACTGTCTAGACTGTGGACATGCAGACACCTTCGACCCCTCAGGCACCCGGGGGACCGACCGTGGTCTCCCGCGAGGACGCGGCGGCTTTCCGCAGGCTGTGCCGGTCCTCGCCGTGGCGTTGGAAGACGCTGCGCTTCGACGTCGAATGGTTCACCGGGGCCGGGTCCCCGGACTCGGTTCCCCCCATGCCGCCCGCCCGCACCCCCGTGGCACCCCTGGACCGGCAGGAGGACTTCGTCCCTGTTGATTCCCTCTCTGCGCCGGCCCTCGTCGACCGTCCCGGGGACCCCGGTCCCGAGGCCGTCCCCCGGGTCAGCGCCTGGTTGCGCCGCCCCGACGCGCTCCGGGTCGAGGACCCGGACGGGGACCTGCTTTTCAGCACCACCTCGATCCACGCCTCCCGCGACGCGTTCTACGTTTCCGGAAACCGCGCTTCATGGCTGCTGCCCCCACGGCTGGTGACTCCCGTGTACGACGACGACGGTCTGGTCACGCGCCGTCCGGAAGCCGACTACGGCGACCCGGTGTTCGGCGACGCCCGGTGGCCTGCCATGTTCGATCCCGTGGAACTGGCGGGTTCGGCCCCGGTTCCGCTCGAATTCCCCCTGTCCAACGCGGTCGAAATCCACGAACTCTCCGAGACCCGCTACGCCGGGCGCGCCGTCATGGAGGCCGTCGTTTCCCCGAACCTCACCTACACGCCGCAAACCGAGGGCTTCCCGTTGCTCGAGGCCGGCCAGACCAGGCTGCGGATCGACCGCGAAACGGCCGTCTGCGTCTACAGCGAGGCCCTGGACGGCCCCCTTCGGGGCCATGGGCACCGTCTGGTGATCCACGCGACCGACGAGTACATGCTCGACGATCTTTTCGTCGAACATTCCATGCACCTCACCGACGTCCGCGACCACATCCCGTGGGTCGTCCGAGGCCAGGACCACGCCTGAGCTGACACGCCTCCACCACTTCTCCCCACCCCGATCCCGAGGACACCATGGAACTCGACGACCTCCTGGCGGCCCTAAACGCCGGCCACACCATCACCGGCGACTCCCCCTGGCACCGGGTGATGCACCGGACCAGCCAGGAGGCGCTGCGCATCACCGGTGAATTGAACGCCGGCTACCACGAGCCCGAACGGGTGCGCGAGCTGCTCGCGGCCTTGACCGGGGCGCCCATCGACGAGTCCGTCACGCTCTTCCCGCCGTTTTCCTCGGATTTCGGCAAGAACACCAGAATCGGGCGCCGCGTCTTCATCAATGCCGGATGCAAGTTCCAGGACCAGGGCGGGATCAGGATCGGTGACGACTGCCTGATCGGGCACAATGTCGTCATCGCCACGCTGAACCACGACGTGGCACCGGAACGCCGGGCGGACATGCACCCCGCGCCGGTGGTCATTGGCCGCAACGTCTGGATCGGGGCGAACGCGACCATCCTGCCGGGGGTGACGATCGGCGACAATGCGGTCGTGGCCGCTGCCGCCGTCGTCACCCGCGACGTTCCGGAAGGGTCCATCGTCGTGGGTTCGCCGGCGAAGGTGGTGCGCTCGACGAAGGGCTAGGCGCCGGATTCCTCCAGCATGTCGGTCACCAGCGCGGCGATCGGCGAGCGTTCGGACCGGGTCAGGGTGATGTGCCCGAAGAGCGGGTGGCCCTTGAGCGTCTCGACCACCGCTGCCACCCCGTCGTGCCTGCCCACCCGCAGGTTGTCGCGCTGGGCCACGTCATGGGTCAACACGATCTTGGAGTTCTGCCCGATGCGGCTCATCACCGTGAGCAGCACGTTCTTCTCCAGGGACTGCGCCTCGTCGACGATGACGAACGAATCGTGCAGCGAGCGGCCCCGGATGTGGGTCAGGGGAAGGACCTCGAGCATGCCGCGGTCGATGACCTCGTCCATAACGTTCTTGGACACCAGCGCCCCCAGCGTGTCGAAGACCGCCTGGGCCCAGGGGTTCATCTTGTCGTCCTCCGAACCGGGCAGGAACCCGAGTTCCTGGCCGCCGACCGCGTAGAGCGGGCGGAAGACCACGACCTTCTTGTGTTCCCCGCGCTCCAGGACCGCCTCCAGGCCGGCGCACAGGGCCAGCGCCGACTTTCCGGTGCCCGCCCGTCCGCCGAGGGAGACGATGCCCACGTGGCGGTCCATGAGCAGGTCGATCGCCAGCCGCTGTTCGGCGGAGCGGCCGTGGAGCCCGAACACGTCGCGGTCGCCCTTGACCAGCCGGACCAGCCCGTCGTCGCCCACCCGGCCCAGGGCCGAGCCCCGGTGGGAGAGCAGCACCAGGCCCGTGTTGACCGGAAGGTCCGCGGCGGCCTCGATGAGCACGGGTTCGTTGTTGTAGAGATCCTCCACGTCGGCATCGGCGACGTCGAGTTCGGCGGTGCCTGTCCATCCGGAGTCCGCGACCAGACCGTTGCGGTATTCATCGGCCTGCAGGCCCATGGCCGAGGCCTTCACCCGCATGGGCAGGTCCTTGGAGACCACCGTGACGTCGCGGCCCTCGTCGAAGAAGTTCTTGGCCACGGCGAGGATACGCGAGTCGTTGTCCGCCCCGCGGAAGCCGACGGGAAGCACCTCGGTGGAGATGTGGTTCAGCTCGATTCGCAGCGACCCGCCGTCGTCCCCGATGGGCAGGGCCTTGTCCAGGCCCCCGTGGTCGATCCGCAATTCGTCGAGCAGGCGCAGGGCCTTGCGGGCGAAGTAGCCGACCTCGGGGTCGTGGCGTTTCTTCTCCAGCTCGCTGATGACCACGATGGGGACGATCACCTCGTGTTCGGCGAAGCGCAGCACGGCACGCGGATCGGCAATGAGGACCGAGGTGTCCAGGACGTAGGATTTCTCCCCGACGCTCTGCCGCTCGCCGGCACTGGCGGCCGCATCCGGAACGGTCCCGCCTGCAGTGCCACCCGGCAGTCGCCCGGCCCTCCCGGACGGGGCCTCCACGGCGGCTTCGGAGGTGAAGACCGCGGATGCCGCAACGTTCTTGGACTGGGTTTCTACTGCCACGATGACTCCCAACGGGGGCATGCGCCCCTAGGTAACCGTTCTGCGGGGGATCCGGTCGGGCCGCAAGGCCGGGACCGACCTTCCCGCGTTGACAGCATGTCTCAACGTTCGGTGGCCTTTCCGCATCGGCGGGCGGGTGTGCCCTCCAATGTCTTCAAGCTAGACCCGGAGGGTGGCCGCGGCCCCAAGACACGCCGCCTACGGGGCGAATGGCAGGTGTCGGCCCGGTGAATGGTGCACGGGAACGACGCCGGTGCCTCCCTTAGCTGCCGAAGCGGCGTTGGCGGTCGGTGAAGTCGCGTAGTGCCCGCAGGAAGTCGACCTTGCGGAAGTCGGGCCAGAGGGCCTCGCAGAAGTAGAACTCGCTGTAGGCGCTCTGCCAGGTGAGGAAGCCGGAGAGGCGTTGCTCCCCCGAGGTGCGGATGACCAGGTCGGGATCGGGCTGGCCGCGGGTGTACAGGAAGCGGGAGATGTCCTCGATCTCCAGGTCGCGGGCCACCTCGGCCACCGACCGGCCGGCGGCATCGGCGTCGAGCAGCAGTTCCTTGACGGCGTCGACGATCTCGCGGCGGCCACCGTAGCCGATGGCGATGTTCACGTGGAGCCCGGCTGCGTCCTTGGACGACTCGCCGAGCGCGTGGAGCTTGTCGGAAAGGTAGTCGGGAAGTTCGTCGTAGGCCCCCATGGGCTGGATACACAGGTCGCGCTGTTCGGCCAGGCGGTCCAGCATGTTGGCGATGATGCCCATGAGCGCGTCGAGTTCGTCGTTGGACCGGCTCATGTTGTCGGTCGAGAGCATGTACAGGGTGACCGTGCGGATATCCAGTTCCTTGCACCAGCCCAGGAACTCGACGATGTTGTCGGCACCGGCCTGGTGCCCGTGCGCCGTCGGCGCCCCGGCGAGCTTGGCCCAGCGGCGGTTCCCGTCCACGACCATGCCGATGTGACCGGGCAGCTTCTCGGCGGGGATGTCCTTCTTGAGCACCTTGCCGTAGAGGCGATAGAGGACCTCGGGCAACCGCACGTTGTCCCCTTCCAGTCATTCGGCCAGCACGGATCAACTCTGCACGGTTGCCGCGCCTCTAGGTTACCGGGTGGTCGGTGCGACCTGCCTGTCGGCACGCCTTGGGGGCATCAACCGGTCCGGTCGGCGGGGCGCACCCTCCGATAGGATCGGGACATGAAGCAGCCGCCGCCTACCCCGCTCGAGGAGGTCAAACCGCATCTGCGCGGCTGGATCCACGCGGGTACCGCGCCCCTGGCCCTGGCGGCGGGCATCGTGCTGGTGGTCCTGGCCCCGGGCCCTGCCGGCAAGATCGCGTCGGCGGTCTATGCCTTCACCGGATTGCTGTTGTTCACCATCTCGGCGGTCTACCATCGCGGGAACTGGTCGCCGAAGGCCAAGCGCGTCCTCAAGCGGCTGGACCACACGAACATCATGCTGGTGATCGCCGGTTCCTATACGCCCTTGGCGTGGGCCCTGCTCCCCGAGGAGAAGGCGGCGTTCCTGCTGTGGCTGGTCTGGATCGGCGCGGTCTTCGGCGTCGCGTTCCGGCTGTTCTGGACGGATGCGCCGCGGTGGCTGTATACGCCGGCCTATGTTGCCCTGGGCCTGGCCTGCCTGGTGTTCATGGGCGACTTCTTCGCCGCCAGCGTCCCGGCGGCCGTCCTGATCTGCGTGGGCGGGGCGTTCTACATCGCCGGCGCCATCATCTACGCACTCAAGCGGCCGAACATCCACGCAGAGTGGTTCGGGTTCCACGAACTCTTCCACGCGTTCACTCTCGCCGGGTTCACCTGCCACTACATCGCGATCCTGATTGCAGTGCTCGCCGTCCAGTAGGTTTTCCGGCCACCGGTTCAGGTGCTCGGCAGGGCGTCTTCTGCGCCCGCTAGCGGGTCACCTCGATGACGCCCCGGGCACCGCGTTCGGCATCGGCCATGGAATGCGAAACGAAAGGGTACTTCCCCGGCTGGTCGAACTGCAGTTCGGCGAACCCGCCCTGCGCCACCCCGATGTCGAGTGTCTGCGAACCGGCCGCAGGATCCGACCCGTCCAGCAGGTAGCGGCCCTCCTTGTACGTGGTATCGAATTGACCGCCGATGACGTGGAAGGCCGAGCCGCGGTTCGGGCCGGCTGCCACCACCCAGAAGCGGACGCGCTCCCCTGCCTTGGCGCGGAGGGGTGCAAAGGCGTACTGCGACGCGTAGCCGTTGAAGGCCACCCCGTCGGGCCGTTCGGCCATGATCTTCGCTTGGCTGGCGGTCCCGCCGGGTGCCCCCAGGTACAGCTCGCTCTGGAGAAGGATGAATTCCCGGTCCACGGCGGCGAGGTCCGGCGGGTCGATGATGACTGCACCGAACATCCCATTGGCAAGGTGCAAGGACATGGGCATGGTGGAGCAGTGGTACAACCAGGCGCCGGCGCGGGTGGCCGTGAACGTGTAGACCAGCGCCTGGCCCGGGTCGATGGTGCGCATCGGCCGGTCTGGTGCCAGCGACCCCGCGTGGAAATCAACCGAATGCCCTGTGGTTCCCTCGTTGCGCAGGGTGATCTCGAAGGTATCGCCCACCTTGCCACGCAGTGTCGGCCCCGGTGCGCTGCCGTTGTACGTCCAGAGCGTCTGCGCATACCCGGCCCCGACATCCCGGAGGGCGTCCCGGGCCGTCAGGGTGAGGCGGTGCATCGTGCCCTTCGCGGCAGCGGGAAGCCGGGCATCCCGGGCGGTGAATCCCTTCCCCGGGTCCCGCATCGGGTCGAATCCGGCCGCCGCGTCATCGGTAACGGGTTCCGCCGTCATGCCGTCCATGGCTGCGTGGCCGCTGCGGCTGCTGGAGCCAGCGGCTGGTTCCACGCCGTCGGCGATGATGTGGAAGACCATCCCCATCTGCCGGTGCCCAGCCAGCGAACACCACCCGTCGACATCCGCGTGGATGATCCCGACGTCGACCAGCACGTGCTCGCCCGGGGCCACGCGTCCCGAGGCCGCCCCGCTGGACGTGACCAGGTCGTGCACGCGGTCGTCGTCGTTCGCCACTTCGATCACCAGCCGGTCCCCCACGGGAACGTGGATGGTCTCCGGGGTGAAGCGCATATCCTTCATCGACATGGCCACCCGTGTGGTGTGCCCCGTCACGGCATGCCCCACCGGGCCCGATGGCGTGACGGCCTCCCCCGAGACGCCGGTCCCGCCGTCCACTCCTGCGGCCACCGGGTCGGCGGCGATGCCGACGGCAACCGCCAAGACGACACCGGCAACGCCGGCCACCGCACTCATCATCAGCTTCCGGCCAGCGGCGCCTGCCACGGGACCCGGCACCGGATCTGCGGGCGGGGCAGCCCTCAGCGATTTGACCAGCAGGACCAGGAACCACACGAAGGCCACCAGGACCAGGCATGAGGCCGCCACCCTGATCCAGCTCGGCACGGGGAGCAGTGCCACACCGAGTCCGGCGTTGAACAGCACCAACCGGGCCCCCGCGGCGGAGTTCAGGACGGCGCCACGTGCCTTGGACGTCGCCGGACCACCGCCCGCCACCACCGGAACCAGATAGCTCAAGGCGCCCAACAGCACCTGGGCCGCGAATCCGGCTGCGAGCGCGGGGACCATGCCCTGGACGTCCGCGTACAAGCGTGCCCACGACGGTCCACGGCCAGCCAGGACGGCCAGCGTTGCGACCACGCCGGCCAACCAGAGCAGCGCCGCACCGGCGGACAACGGAGCGAAGTCCGTGGATGGCTTGGAGACCATGGCACGGCACAAGGGCCATGCCGCATAGGCGATGCCCACCGCGTAGACCACCAGGCCGGCGCCGACCAGCCCCATCGATCCCGCTCCCGCACCGACACCGGCCAGGACGACTCCCCCGAGCAGCGGAAGCCAGCCGTTCCGCACCACGGTTTCCGCTCCCTCGGCCACGCGGGTGCGCAACATCGTCGGCAGCAGGGTGGCGAGTGTTCCCAACACCGTCATCCCGACGAATCCGAGGATGTTGACCACGGCGTGCGCAACGAGCAGGCGGTGTCTGGCCGCATCGGCGGAGCCGAGGGCCAGCATGGCCCCGACGCCGGCGCCGACGGGCAGCAACCACGATGCGCACATGTAGTAGCGAACGGTGGCGCCAAACCGGGAGGGGAGCGCCCGGGCCGCCCGGAGGGCCAGAGCGGCTCCGTGCCATGCGTAGGAGGATCCGACCAGGACGCTGCCCAGCAGCACCATCGCCCAGACGTTGGCGACCATGCCTGCCACGACGGCCAGCACGCCGATGTTGAGCCCGACGAGCCGCCAGGCCAGTGCGGTGCGGCCCGGGTTCGGCCCCCGCAGGAGTGCCTCGGCGAAGTGGGAACTCCACACCATGATGGCGTTGCCGATGGCCCCCAGCAGCAGCAGATGCACCATCAACCAGGTCGACACGGGCAGGAAGCGGTGGGCCACCACGACGAACGCCAGGGCGGTCAACCAGAAGAACATGGCGGCGTTCGCCCGCAGATGCCAGCCCGCGCGGGAAAAGCGCGCCGGATCCGGCCCCGTGGGTGGGGGGCCCTGCGGGGTTGTGAAGATTTTCATCGGGTCCTTCTGTCCTTCCGGGCCGCCGGCCCCTGCGTCTGCGGCCGGAGGATGGGCAGGGTGTTTCCCGGGGCCGGTGCCGCACGGCCGGCGCGTTGGCGGGCCGAGGCCGCCAGTCCCGCCGCCAGCGCCGCGAAGAGCACGACGGCGGCGATGTTCACCACCCCGGCGAATTGCCGGGTCGGGCCATCGTCCAGGACATCGGCGACGAAGATGCGCAGACACAGGGATGCGTGCAACAGCGTCGCGGGAAGAACCAGGATCGGGCGGTATGGCAGCGGATGACGTAGCACGGCCGGCAGGATCACCGGGGCGTGGGCCATGATCATGGACATCGTGAACCCCAGGAAGACAGCATGGGTGAGGGCGTCGTACGCGCTGCCGGTGATCGCCTCCGCCTGGATACCGGCCGTCGTGGAGATCACCGCGGCAACGGCGAGCCAGCCATAGCCAGCGAGCAGGCACCCGGCGATATACCGTGGCAGGCCCGTGGAACGGATGGTGTGCCGGGCAACGTCGTACACCGCAAGCCACACCACGATGGCGCCGAGCACCGCCCCGAAGAACACCAGGCCGTGCCGCGGCCAGAGCAGCGCACCTACGCCGGAGGCGAGCAGCAATGTCGACAAGCCGGTCAGCAGGGGTTCGGCAACTGGCGAATGGATGTGGATGCGGGCCAGCTCCAGGCGTTCACCGGCGATCGTCAGGACGACGAAGACGGCCAGCAGGGGGATCAAGGGTGCGGTGTCGGGAATGCGCAACCACAGCATGGTGGCTGCGATTCCGGCCACTGCCCCCAGGATCTGGATGAGGACGGCGACCTCGCGTTGGCGTTTCCACAGCGGGAGGTAGACTCCCGCCAGCGCAACGCACCCGCAGAAGAGCAGGCCCTTGCCCACCTGCTGCGGTAGCGGTGAGACCAAGGCCAGGCCGCCCAGCCCCAGCAGCGCCGGTGCGGCGAATCCTGCCAGTCTGCCTAGTGCTACGGAACGCTCCAACGCGATGACGGTCCCGATGAATCCAAACACCATCAGCATGCCGTGGCTGGCTGCCAGGTTCCGTCCGACGGGTACGTGGGGAAGGCCCAGCAGCACCAGGGCGGCATTCAGCCCCGTCAGCAGTGCCAACCCGCCGGGGACCAGGAACAGCAGTCGGACTCCTGTTCGGTTCAGCAGTCGTGCGGACCGGGACGCCGCCGGCCCTGCATGGGTGGTTCGCGCGCTGTTGTCGGCGACGGCAGGGCTCACGGGCGTGGCCTTGCACCGAGATGGAGCAGGCAGGCATCACTGGCGGCGAAGGGAAGCAGCCGGGCACTGGTCTCGGTGTCTTCGGCGTTGTCCAGGAGTCCTTGGACCAGCCCCAAGTGGACCGAGCACACGACATCGGGGTGCTCACGGGCTGCCTCCAGCAGCGGGCAGCGGGTCAGGCGCAGCACGGTGGGGTCTTCAGCTGCCGGTTCGACGGTGAATCCGGTCTCCGTCAAGGTCGTGGCGATGTGCGTCCGAACGGCCGCCGGCGCATGTTCCTGCCCGCCCCCTGCGGGCGGGGTCCCGCGGTGGCGCAGTCCGCTGGCCCACGCCCGGCCGGCGGCGATGCCTTCGGCTCGCGCATCCGGGCGGCCACCCAGCTGGGCGGCGAGGACAGTGGCCAGCATGGCGGCCGCCGCCGGCGCTACCGGCTGTTGGGCTGCCCGATACAGCCGCGCAGGACGTCCCCGTCCGGCCGGGGCTGCGGCGGGAACGCGCTGAAGGTGACCGGAGGTGACGAGGGCCTCGAGGTGCTCCCGCACTGTATTCGGGTGTTGCCCGCACCTGCGGGAGAGGACGTCGACGGAGGCGGGTTCATCCATGGCGCGCACGCGCGTCAGCAGATCCCGTCGCGCCCGCGACATGGCCTGGGGTTCGCCGGTCTGCACCGGTTGCGGGCCCCGGTCAGCGGGCTCCGCGAACTGTTTGGACTCTCTATTTACCACGGGATTTATTGTAGTAAAGTTCGAGCCGGGGCACCATTGGCCCCCAGTCACCCCAGGAGAACACCGTGGAGAACCTCACCTTGGCCTCATCGCGCGAATCGGCCGCCGCGCTAGAAACCACCAGCTCGCTGTTGACGGAATGGGCGGCCAAGGTCGCAGCCCAGACCCGGGATGCCGCTGCGCTTCAGGGCACGCTGGACTCGAGCGTGGTCCGCGGCCTGGACCTCCTGGTCCACGCCTTGGCATCGGCCGGAAATGCTGCGCAGACGGCCCTGCTGGCGCGGTTCTTCGACCACGTCACGACCGCGGCCGGTACCACCTCGGGCCAGCTCGCCCACCAGCCGACCGAGGCGCGTGCCGCAGCCGCCGCGCAGGCGGCCATCACCGCGCTGGAGGTGGCGAAGGCAGAGGTCCTACCGGTCCTGGCGTCGACACCGTCGGTAGACATGGACCGTCTTCTGGCGGCGCTTGCCCCCGCGGCCGGCCATCCCGCGGGCCAGGCAGGTGGCGCTGGGGATCCGGCGGGCGCCGCTGCCCCGGCCGGCGGAGGGTGCGCGTGTGGCGGCCATGATGAAGAAGGCCTGGCCGAGCTGGACACGCGCGTCATCCCGCATGCGATCCGGCACGCCACCATCTTCGGTGCCCTGGCCGGCTTGGCCCCGGGGCGGGGGATCCTGCTGATCGCCAACCACAATCCCCTGCCGCTGCTGGCCCAGCTGGAGCAGCGGGCTGCGGGTCAGTTCGAGGTGGCGTACGTGGAGGAAGGGCCGGAGACCTTCCGGCTCTCGCTGATCCGCCGGTAGCCCCGCCCCTGGGGGCAGGGGCAGGCGAGGTTGTTCCGTGGGGGTCGGGCACAGCCGAATGGCAGCTCTTTCCAGGGCGCTCCCCGGAATCGCTCCAGCCGAAGGGGCAGCGAGGCCGACGCCGTCAAACGCCGGCCAATGCGGCCCTCACGTGCAATGCCGGGGGGCACCCAGGGCCGGCTGTCGTTCTGACCCGGCGGGGAAAGGCGGCTAGCTTCCCTGGCCCCGCCCGGTGCCTTCGGGTGCCTCGTCGTTCCCCGGACGGGTGTTCCCAGCGTCCGTCGCGCCGTCCGGTCCGGGGTTGCCGGCCGGCGGGAACCCTTCGCTTGCGGCGTGGCGCTCGCGCCCGCGTTCGACCAGTTCGGCCTGGCGTTCCTCGGCTGTTCCGGCGTAGCGGACACGGCGGATACGCCGGGTCATGTCACGGATGAGGAAGATCACCACGATGACCACCGCTGCGGTGGCGACGAAGCCGGCGAACCCCGGGCCGATCTCGCGGGCGGCGTCGCCGGTCGGGACGGCCGGGGCGGAGCTGGCGGAGACCACCAGGGAGGACAACAGGTTCACGAACACGCTCTTTCTTGACGGGTACCGGCGCTGACCGGCCCATCCAGTCTACCTGCGGCCAGAACGACGAAGGGCCTAGCGCAGCCCGGCGAAGAGGTCGGTCTCCGGGGTCTGCGTCTCGACCTGGGAGGAGACCAGCACGAAGTCCTCCCACGGCCAGTATTTCTGGAAGATCGCCGTCGGGACGGCGAAGAAGAAGCCGTCCGGGTCGATCTGCGTGCGGTGCGCCAGCAACGCCCGGTCGCGGGCCTCGAAGTAGTCGGCGCAAGCGATCTGCGTCGTGGTCTCGTGGTGCTTGACCCAGCGGAACATCTCCTCGTCGGGGTGTTCCTCGAGTGCCTTGATCCGTTCCGCGTACGGCGATTCGATCCCGTTCTCCTCCATGGCGTAGTGCAGGGTGCGGAAGCGGTCGGGGCTGAAGGCGCGGTCGTAGTACAGCTTGGGGACCTGCCAGGGCTCTCCCAGCTCGGGGTAGTGCTTCGGATCGGCGGCGGCTTCGACGGCTTCGACGGTGGCCTTGTGGGCCATGATGTGGTCGGGGTGGGGGTAGCCGCCGTTCTCGTCGTACGTGGTGACCGCGTGGGGACGGAACTCCCGGATCAGCTTCACCAGCGGCGCCGCGGCCCGCTCGACGGGCTGCGTGGCGAAGGAGGCATGCGGCAGGGGCGGCAGCGGATCACCTTCGGGCAGCCCGGAATCGACGAACCCGATCCAGCGGTGCTCGATGCCCAGCGCCGCTGCGGCCTCGGCCATTTCCTTGCGGCGCAGTCCTGCCAGATCACGGTGGGCATGGGCCAGTTCGCCTGCGGCGGCGTTGAGGATATCCCCGCGCTCCCCGCCGGTGCAGGAGGCCACCATCACGCGCGCGCCGGCTGCGGCGTAGGCCGCCATCGTGGCCGCGCCCTTGCTGGATTCGTCGTCCGGATGGGCATGCACCGCCAGGAGCCGGAATCCCTCCGACGGCGGGATGGGAACGACCCGGGCTTCTTCCACGATGACCTGCTCCTTGATGCTGGTACGACTACGACGGCCACATGCCGTGCTGAGAAAAGACCTAGACTGGAGGGGATGAACACCCAGCAGCCGACGCCGCCTCCGTCACCGGAGCATGCGCCACCCTCCAGCGTAGCCAATCGCTATGGCACACCCAAGCGCCGCATGACCGGTCGGCGCAGAAAAACCGTGATCGCCGTCGCATTGGTCCTGGCCGTGGCCATTGCCGGGCTCATGACGTGGTGGAACGTCAAGCCGTTCTCGAGCAAGGACGTGGCCTTCGACATCACCTCCGACACCACTGCCAATGTGACCATCCAGGTCGAGAAGAAGCGCCAGGACGTCCTCTCCTGCAACCTGCAGGTCATGAACGAGTCCTACGCCGTGGTCGGCTGGAAGACTGTGACTTTCGGGACGTCGCCGGGCACCGGCCGGGAACGGATCGTTCAGGACTTTGACCTGCGGACCGAATCACTGGGTGTGACCGGTGGCGTGACCACCTGCTGGGTGGTGCGCTGACGCCAGATATGACCCGCCAGGGCCGCCACCACTTGGGGTTTGGCCGGGCAATGGGTAAAATGGGTCTAATACGATCCACCCCGCCTTGACCTGGTGACGGACCGCGGTTCTTCACCACGCACGGCGGGGTCTTTGCTTGCATCGCCGCCGGCGGGGCATTCACTGCAGTTCAGTGGCCGGTCATCCGACCGGCCACTCTGACTACGAGGAGAAGTACGTGACCACCAACCATGAACCGGCTCTCTGGCTCACCCAGGAGGCCTACGACCGCTTGTCCGCTGAACTCGAGCACCTGCAGGGTCCCGGGCGCGCCGAGATCGTCGACCGCATCGAACAGGCCCGCTCCGAGGGCGACCTGAAGGAGAACGGCGGATACCACGCGGCCAAGGAGGAGCAGGGCAAGGCCGAGGCGCGCATCACTTACCTCAAGGACTTCCTGCAGAAGGCCGAAGTCGGCGACGCGCCGGCCGACGACGGGGTCGTCGAGCCCGGCATGCTGGTCGAGGCCACCATCGCCGGGGACAAGACCACGTTCCTGTTCGGCAGCCGCGAGGTCGCCGGAGATTCGGGCCTGGAGGTCTACAGCGAGAAGTCCCCGATCGGTGCCGCCGTGCACGGCAAGAAGGTCGGCGACAAGCTCAGCTACACCGCACCGAACGGCAAGTCGATCGACGTGGAGATCCACGCCGCCAAGCCCTACACGGGCTAGATCCGGTACCTGCCATAGCGGGCCGCTCCTCCTCGGAGGAGCGGCCCGTCGGCGGTTAACCGCCGGCACCGGTGCCTGCGCGGGACCGCGTACGTCTGGTCCAGGTCCCCGCGGACTGAATCGGTGCCGTCACTGGTCTCGTGCCCCAGCGGGCCAACCCGGGGTCGCCAGTGGCCGGTGCTCAGGATTTGAACCCGGGTTCCCATTTCCAGGCGTCGTCCACGTGGTTCCGGGCTCCGGCCTGGTGGGCTGGGTTCGCGGACAGCCAGGCGTCCTGGGCGGCCAGCAGTTCGGCTGCGGCGCGCCACGTGTCCATCGTCGATGGCGGGCTGACCCCGGCGGCCCTCGCGATGGCCCGCAGCTCCGCCGGGCTGTACGCGTCGAGCTCCTCGGACCCGAGGTGGCGGTCCCAGAGGAACCGGGCCAGGGCCTTGGCCTTGGTTTGCCGGTTGGCTATGGAACGCGCGCTGTGGCGGAATTCGTCGGGTCCGGCGCACATGGCGCCCTCCTCTCCCCCGGAGCCAGGGCTCAGGTGGTGATGATGACCGGCTGGAAGCCCTCGGCCCGCAGGTTGTCCAGCACCTGCTCCGAGTGCAGGTGCCCCTTGGTCTCCATGTCGATGGTGATGGCCACGTCGCCCATGGACAGGGAGCCGCCGATGCGGGTGTGGTCGACGCCGGTGACGTTGGCGTCGGATTCGGCGATGACCCGGGAGATGGTGGCCAGTTCGCCGGCCCGGTCATCGAGCATCATCCGCACGGTCAGGTAGCGTCCGGCGACCGCGAGGCCGCGCTGGATGACCTTGAGCATGAGCAGCGGGTCGATGTTGCCGCCCGACAGCACGACGGCGGTGCGCTTCGAATCGATGCCCAGCTCGGCCAGCTTCCCCTCCAGCAGGGCCGCGACGCCGACGGCGCCGGCGGGTTCGACGACGAGCTTGGAGCGCTCGAGCAGGAACACCAGCGCCCGCGCCAGGGCGTCCTCGCTGACCGTGACGACGTCGTCGACGAGTTCGCGGATGATCTGGAACGGCAGCTGGCCGGGCCGGCCCACGGCGATGCCGTCGGCGATGGTGGAGACCTTCTCCAACGGGACCAGGGCGTCCGCGGCCAGCGAGGGCGGGTAGGCTGCCGCGTTTTCGGCCTGGACGCCGATCACGCGGATCTCGCGGCCCTGCTCGGCCGCCTTGGCCTTCACCGCGGTGGCGACGCCGGCGAGCAGGCCGCCGCCGCCGACGCCCATGAGCACGGTGTCGACGTCGGGCAGCTGGTCCAGCAGTTCCAGGCCGATGGTGCCCTGGCCGGCGATGATGTCGGCGTTGTCGAACGGGTGCACGAACACGGCGCCGGTCGAGTCGGCGTAGCGCTGGGCCTCGGCGAGGGCCTCGTCGACGTTGTGTCCGTGCAGGACGACCTCGGCGCCGTGGTCCTTGGTGGCGGTCAGCTTGGGCAGGGCGACGCCCAGCGGCATGTAGATCCGCGCCTTGATGCCGAGGCGGTCCGCGGCCACGGCCACGCCCTGGGCGTGGTTGCCGGCGGAGGCGGCGACGACCCCGCGGGCCTTCTCCTCCTCGGTCAGGCGGGCCATGCGCACGTAGGCGCCGCGGACCTTGAAAGAACCGGCACGCTGCAGGTTCTCGCATTTGAGGTACACGTCGCTGCCGGTGAGCACGCCCAGCGCCCGCGAGTGTTCCACGGGGGTGTGGGCGATGACGCCTTCGAGCAGCTCGGCGGCCGCTTCGACGTCGGACAGGCTGACGGGCAGTGTGGCGCGGGCTGTGGTTTCCAGGGGCTGCTGCATGGTGGCGCTTTCGTGAAGTGTCGAGGTCACAGGGGTGGCTCTCCGGGGTGGGGGCGGGTCGGCGGAACGGCGTCGGTTTCGCCGTCGAGGTCTGCCGGGGCCGTGAGCGCGGTAGCGAGGCCGGGCGGTGGGTCGCCATCGGTGGCGGCAGCGTCGGGGGTCTCCCAACCGCGCGCCGAAATGTAGCGGACCATGGTGTTCAGCACGGCCATCACGGGCACGGCGAACAGTGCCCCGGCGATGCCGGCGATGAGCGAGCCGCCGGCGACGGCCAGGACGACGGCCAGCGGGTGCAGGCTCACCGCCCGGCCCATGACCAGCGGCTGCAGGATGTGGGACTCCGCCTGCTGGACCAGCAGGACGACAGCGAGCATGATCAACGCGTTGACCCAGCCGTTGGCGACCAGGGCCAGCAGGACGGCCAGCGCACCGGTGACCAGGGCGCCGATGACGGGGATGAACGAGCCGAGGAAGACCAGGCCGGCCAACGGGAACGCCAGCGGGACCCCGAGGATGGCGGCGCCGACCCCGATGCCGACGGCGTCGATGAAGGCCACGAAGAGCTGGACGCGGACGTAGTTCACCAGGCTGACCCAGCCTCTGCGTCCTGCCCCGTCGGTGGCGGCGCGGGCCCGGCGCGGCATCAGGCGGACCACGAAGGCCCAGATGCGTTCGCCCTCGAGCAGGAAGAAGACCAGCGAGAAGAGCGCCAGCAGCAGGCCGGCGGCGAAGTGCCCGAGCGTGCTGCCCCAGGACACGGCGCCGCTGAGTATGGTGTCGCTGTTGGACTGCAGCTGCGTCAGGACGCCGTCGACGTAGCGGTCGACGTCCTGGTTGGTCAGGTGCAGGGGTCCGGTGGAGAGCCAGTGCTGGACCTGGGAGATGCCGGTCAGCGCCTGCTGCCAGAGGCTCATCATGCCGCGCGCCATGGTCCGTCCGACCAGGAGGAGCAGCCCGAGGATGACGGCCAGGAACGCCAGCATCGTCAGGCCGGTGGCCAGCCCGTTGGGCAGCTGCCAGCGCCGCAGCAGCACGACCACGGGCCGCAGCAACCCGGCCAGCAAGGCGGCGATCATCAGCGGGATGACCAACAGGGAGACGTAGCTCAGCAGCCACAGCAGCAGGCCTGTGCAGCCGACGATGATGGCGATGCGCCAGCTCCACGCCGCGGCGATCCGTACGCCGTAGGGGATGTCCCCGGTGACGTCGCGTCGCGCGGGCCCGCTCGCTAAAGCCACGACTCGATGCCCCAGCGGCCGATCAGGTGCTCGTTCGGCGCCAGCCAGGACAGCCCGTCGCCCGAGTTGAAGGCGTTCGCCGGGGCGGTCATCGGCTCGATGGCCACGGCCAGTGGCTGGCCGGTGTACTTTTCGGTGACGAAGACCTGGACGTAGCCGAAGGCCGCGTCGGCCCAGATCCCGACTCCGCGCCCGTCGGGGGCGTCCAAGCGGTGCCGGTGGACGCCGTCGTCGTGCAGTTCCAGGCCGGTGAGCCCGACGTCGACGCGCACGTCGCCAACCCGTCGACCGGTGCGGAAGTCGTGCTCTGCGGATACCGGGACGGCGGAGACGGGGATCATGCGGTCATCGGTGACCAGTTGCGTGTCGGCGTTAACCGTCAGGACCAGGTCCGCGATCGGCACCTCGCCCAGCCGCAGGTACGGGTGGGCGCCGAGGGCGGCGGGGGCGGACCGTTCGCTGTGGTTGGCCAGATCCTGCGTCACCGAGAGCCCGCCGTCGGCGTCGAGGGCGTAGGTGACGGTGTGGACCATGCGGAACGGGAAGCCGTGCTGCGGGAAGATGTCCGCGGCCAGGCACACGGCCGAATCGCCGGAGGATGCAAGCCGGTAGCCCGTGTTGCGCAGCAGGCCGTGGATGGCGTTGTTCCGGGGAACCTCGGTGATGTCCAGTTGCTGGGTCTCGCCGTCCAGGTCCCAGCGGCCATCGCGAATCCGGTTTCCCCACGGCGCGAACACCATGCCGGAGCCCAGCGGCCGCGGCTCGTCCACGGCGAAGGACTGGGCCAGGTCGATACCGTCGCGCCGGTAGCTGCGCAGACCGGCGGCGACTTCGGTGATCACGGCTTCGCCGCCGCCGAAGCGGATCGTGAACTGCCGGCCCGTGGGTGCGGCCGTGGTGGCACTCATGCGCTGTTCCCTTCCTGCTCTGGACTCCCCCCACGGTAACGCCGTGGCGGAGGCGGGGTTCAATACATGACGACGGCGGCGCCCGGAGCGGGCGCCGCCGTCGTCCTGGGTGGTGATGCTGCTAATTCTCTCGCAGAATCGCGATAATGCGCAGGATCTCCACGTAGAGCCACACCATCGTCACGGTCAGGCCGAATGCCGCGGTCCAGGCGAACTTGGCGGGGGCACCCTGTTCGACGCCGCGCTGGATCTGGGTGAAGTCCAGAACCAGCGAGTAGGTGGCCAGCAGCACGGCGAGGGCGCCGATGGCCAGGCCCAGCCAGCCCGAGCGCAGCCCGAACATGCCCTCGGTGACGCCGAAGAGCATCAGGCCCAGGTTGACCAGGCTGAAGACCAGGTAGGCACCCATGGCGATGAAGAACATCTTCGTCATCTTCGGGGTCGCGCGGTACTTGCCCGAACGGTACAGGGCCAGGGTCACCGCGAAGACGGAGAACGTGGCGATGACCGCCTGGATCGCAGCACCCGGGTACATGTCGTCGATGATCCGGGAGATGCCGCCGAGGAACACGCCCTCGGCCGCGGCGTAGAGCATGATGAGCACCGGCGAGGGTTCGCGCTTGAAGCTGTTGACCAACCCGAGCACGAGGCCGATGAGCACGCCCGGAAGCATCAGGGCCGGGATCTGCCAGCCGATCACGGCTGTGATGACCAGCGCGCCGAACATCAGCACGGTCTTGGACACCACGTCGTTGTAGGTCAGCCGTCCGGTCTGCGCCGGGCCGGCGGACGGGGCGTTGTAGAGGTCTTGCAGGGACTGCGCGCTCATCGGCTCCGCGGTCCGCTGGGTGTTGGAGTCGCCGGCGGGCCGCATCTGCTCGCGGAACGCCTTGGACTGGAACATCGGATTGCCCCCGGGTGCCATATCTGGTCTCCTCAATAGGTTCGTTTGGATAAGCCTACTGGGTACAACGCACGGCGGGGCAAAATCTATCCCCGCGGTGACGAGGACTTTTCCAGCCCCTCCACGGTCCGGGCCAGCCGGCGTGCCGCGCCTTCCTCGGCATCGGCGATGCGGGTGGCGCGGTGGGCGATCCCGGCGAAGTGCCCGGCGCGGGCTTCCGGGTCGACATCGGGGTCGATGTACTCGGCCAGCTCGTCCCAGGAAGCGGCGAGGTCGCGGTAGGCAGCCGAGCACTCCCCCAGTGCTTCCAGGCCCGGGAGGCCGGCTGCCTCGTCCAGGAAGTCGGCGTAGAGGCCGCGCAGGCCCCCGGGGCCGCCATAACGGCCATCCGTGAGGAACAGGGCCGTCATCTCGAGTCCGTGGGCGAGTCGCCCGGGCTCGGTGAAGAGGCGGGTCCAGCCCGTCGCCGTCGTGGTGTCCAGCAGCCGTCCGGCCCAGGTGCGCAGTCCGGCCACGCCGAAGTTCTTGGCGAAGTGGGCAGGGATGCCGTCCAGTTCGCGGGTGCCCAGCAGCCGTCCGGTGGTCTGGCAGATGGCTTCCAGGATGCGGGCGGCCAGGGTGTCGGCGTCGGGTCCGGTGGCCTCGGGGATCCACGCCTGCCAGTTCTTGCCGGCCTTGCGCTGGGCGCGGGCGGCGGCCAGGTCCGCCGGGTCGATGAGCTGCAGCCCGCCGGAACCGTCGTCGACGAGCAGGGAGCTGTCCTCGTGCTCGCCGAGCACGGCCACGTCCACGGGTTCGTCGGCATCGGCGATGCCGCCTTCGACCCAGGGCAGGGCCGAACGGCTGACGCGCACGACGACGGCGCGGCCCTCGTCCAGCCCGGCGTCCAGGTATTGGGCGGCCAGCCGGGCGCTGCCGGTCTTTTGCTCGAGCACCACGGCGCCGCAGCGGGCCAGCAGGTTCTCCGTGTAGGGCTCGGGGTGGGCCCGGGTGATCACCGTGGCGGTGGTGGTCTGCTCGTATTCGAAGACGAAGACCATGAATCCGATGCCGCCGGCCAGTCCGGCCAGCAGGGCCTCGCTGAGCGGCCTGCCGGTCAGCGGGTGGAGCACGCCGGCCTGGGTGAGGACACGGTGCCAGAGTGCGGCGTCGTATTGGACGACGTCTTCCGGCGCGGGGTATTCGGGCAGGTCGCCGGTCTCCGCTGGGGCCGGAGCGGTCGCGGCACGGGGGCCGCCCCCGCTCCCCTGTTTCCCGTTCGGTCCCGTCTTCCCGGCCGGGGCCGGGCGTGCCGAGGGACGTTCGGGCCGGCCATCGAGGATGGCCTTGCGTGCCGTCGTGTAGCTTTCGCCGGTGCGCTCCATGCGGGCGCGGGCGAGCTTCTTCAGCTGGACGGGCGAGGGGGCCACGGGTGCTACCGCGACCGGTAGTTCGGTGCCTCGACGGTCATCATGATGTCGTGCGGGTGCGATTCCTTCAGGCCCGCGGCGGTGATGCGCACGAACTTCCCGCGTTCCTTCAGGTCCGGGATGGTGCGTCCGCCGACGTAGAACATGGTCTGGTGCAGCCCGCCGACCAGCTGGTGCGCGACGGCGGAGACCGGTCCGCGGTATGGCACCTGGCCCTCGATGCCCTCGGGGATCAGCTTTTCGTCGGAGGGGACGTCGGCCTGGAAGTAGCGGTCCTTGGAGTAGGAGGTGTTCTTGCCGCGGGTCTGCATGGCCCCTAGCGAGCCCATGCCGCGGTAGGCCTTGAACTGCTTGCCGTTCATGAAGACCAGGTCGCCCGGGGATTCGGCGGTGCCGGCGAGCAGGGAACCGAGCATGACGGAGTCGGCACCGGCGACCAGCGCCTTGCCGATGTCGCCCGAGTGCTGCAGGCCGCCGTCGGCGATCAGCGGGACGCCGGCGGGGATGGCGGCCTTGGCCGATTCGTAGATGGCGGTGATCTGCGGGACGCCGACGCCGGCGACGATGCGGGTGGTGCAGATGGAGCCCGGTCCGACGCCGACCTTGATGGCGTCGGCTCCGGCGTCGATGATCGCCTGGGCGCCTTCGCGGGTGGCTGCCTGGCCGCCGATGACGTCGACGTGGGCGGCGGCCGGGTCCTTCTTCAGCCGGGCGATCATGTCCAGCACGCCCTGGCTGTGGCCGTTGGCGGTGTCCACCACGAGGACGTCGACCCCGGCGTCGACCAGTGCCATCGCCCGGTCGTAGCCTTCACCGAAGAAGCCGACCGCGGCTCCGACGCGCAGCCGGCCCTCGTCGTCCTTGGTGGCCATCGGGTACTGCTCGGCCTTGTCGAAGTCCTTCACGGTGATCAGACCCTGCAGGACGCCCGCCTCGTCGACGAGGGGGAGCTTTTCGATCCGGTGCTTGCTCAGCAGATCGATGACCTCCTGGCGGGGCACCCCGACGCGGGCGGTGATCAGCGGCATGGCCGTCATGGCCTCGTACACCCGCGTGGTCATGAACTGTTCGCGCGGGATGAACCGGGTGTCGCGGTTGGTGATGATGCCCAGCAGCTTCTTGTCGGAATCGACGACCGGCAGGCCGGAAACCCGGTAGTGGCCGCAGAGGTCGTCGAGGTCCTGCAGGGTCGCGTCGGGGCTGATGGTCACCGGGTCGGTGATCATGCCGGATTCGCTGCGCTTGACCTGGTCCACCTGGCGGGCCTGCTCGTCGATGGAGAGGTTGCGGTGGATGATGCCGATGCCGCCTTGGCGGGCCAGCGAGATCGCCATCGGTGCCTCGGTGACGGTATCCATGGCGGCGGAGAGCAGCGGGATGTTGATGTTGATCCGCTTGGTCAGCCGTGTGGAGGTATCCGCTTCGGAAGGAATCACGTCCGTCGGGCCGGGCAGCAACAGCACGTCGTCGTAGGTGAGGCCTTCAAGGGCAAAGGGATTGAACTCGGACACGGGGAACCTTTCGCGAGCCGTCAGAGGATTGCTTACATCCTAGGACCTTGAAGGCACCACCGGTATGCCCCACATCTCACAGTGTGTGCAACGCAACGCCGGCCGGTCCGGCTGTTCTGCCGGTGGCACGGCTCCGACCGGCTCCCCTGCCGCTCGCTACCGGCGGCGCTACCAGCCCAGTGCGGCCGTGAATTTGCGCTCGAATGCGTCGGCCGTGGTGCGCGCGTAGGTCTTGGTCAGGTGCGATTCGTCCATGTAGACCAGGACGTTGCCCACGACCGGGCGGCAGGTCCCCCCGGGGCAGAGCTGGTCGGTCATGTCCAGGAAGGACAGCCGGCCGGGCAGGCCGCTGTCAATGTCCTCGGCGCGCAGGGCTTGCAGGGGCGAGTCGCTGGCGACCAGCTCGTCCACCGGCGCCTGGCATTGGTCGGAGTCCACCCCGTGCAGGTCGACGCATTCGGGGACGCTGAAGGTGAAGCGGGGAGTGTCGCGCATGGCCACGACCTGCTTGCCCTGCTCGAGGAAGGGGCGGATCCCCTCCTCGTAGCCGGGCACGATCTCCTCCTCGTCGGCCGGGGTGCCCTCGTCGGTGCCGGCGTAGAACGCGGTCAGCGTTCCGAGCGTGAGGACGGCATCGGCGTCGTGCCCGAGGACATAGTCGCTCGCGGCCGCGTTGAATGCGTTGCAGTCGGCGTCGCGCTCGGGGCTTTCGGCCCCGAAGCGGCAGGCGGGACGGGTGATGAGCACCCAGGCCCAGTTGTTGCGCTGGGCGACCTTGTCCAGGGCCGAGGTCCAGTGCTGGGCGTGCGAATCGCCCAGCACGATGATGGTCTTCTCCGCCGTCGCCGGGTTCCCGCCCATCTGGCAGTACTCCATCGCCGGGTCGGTCAGTTCATAGCCGCCGGTGCATTCGCTCCCGTAGTTGGCCCATTCGTTGGGCAGTTGGCTGGCCAGGGGAAGCACGACGGCGTCCGGGTCACCGCTGGCTTCAAAGCCGGGTTCCAGGGCAGCGGCACCGGGGTTGTCCTCGGGGGACTGCGCCACCGCGCTCGTTTCGTAGGCGGCGACACGGGCCTGCCAGCCGCTCAACGGCATGGCGACGATGCCGATCAGCAGGCCGACGACCAGCCCGAGGCGGCGTCGGCGCAACGTCGGCCAGGCCCAGGCGTGGAAGGGCGTCTCGACGGCCTTGGTGGTCGCCCAGGCGAGCAGCAGAGATACCCCGATGACGCCCAGGCCGGCGACGAAGCCGGGCTTCTCCAGGTCGTTCACGGCCAGGTACAGCACCAGCAGGGGCCAGTGCCACAGGTAGAGCGCATAGGAGATGTCGCCCAGCCGGGTCAGCGGTTTCGCGGCGAGCAGCCGGTCCGCGCCCAGCCGGTGGCCCGTCCTGCCGGCGATGATGATGGCTGCGGCAGCCAACGTGGGCCACAAGGCGATGTAGCCGGGGAACTGGTTCTGGACCTGCAGCAGGATCCCACACGAGAGCATCGCGACCAGCCCGGCCCATCCCATCCCGACCCGCACGAGGGTCGGCAGCCGGCCCGCCCGCGGGATGAGCACGGCCAACAGCGATCCGAGGGCGAACTCCCAGAGCCGCGCACCGGTGTCGAAGTACGCCCAGGACTGGCTGGTCGTCGTGATGAACACGGAGTAGGCCAGGGAGCCGATGAAGACGGCGCCGAAGGCCACGGCCAGGACCGTGCCGAATCCGAGGTCGGGCCGGCGGCGGCGCAGTCCCCTCCAGGCCAGGGCTGCGGCGGCGATGACCAGGGGCCAGAGGATGAAGACCTGGCCCTGGACCGAGAGCGACCAGAAGTGCTGCAGCGGACTGGCGGCACCGTGGTTTTCCGCGTAGTAGTCCACGGATTCGCGGGCCAGCGTCCAGTTCTGGACGTAGAACAGGGTCGACCAGGTCTGCTCGAAGACCTCGCCCCAGCGGGTGCGCGGCAGGAAGGCCGCCGTGGCGGCCAGCACCGCCAGGAGCACGACGACGGCGGCGGGCAACAGCGACTTGAACCGGTGGAGCCAGTGGCGGAGCAATCCGATGGGCCTGCCCGAGGACACCTTGTAGGCAAAGGACGAGGTCAGCAGGAAGGCGGAGATGAGCAGGAAGACGTCCACGCCGCCGGAAACCCGTCCGAGCCAGACGTGGTAGGTGACGACCATGAGCACGGCGAAGGCCCGCAACCCCTGGACTTCCGGGCGGTAGTGCGGTTTGACCGGCTCCTGTCGGGAAGGGGTTCCAGTTCGTTTCACCGGTTCGCCGCCCGGGTCGGTGCCTGGGTTGCTGCCGCGGGCGGGGCGCAGCGGAGCGCGGCGTGGCTCGGCCATGGCGTGCCGCCTTCCTGTGGCTGGTGTGGTGGTCCCCCGTGGGCGGTGCGCGGCCCAAGGCCAACGATTTTAGCAGGTTGGCGTTACCGGACCGTTACTGTTCGGCACCGGCCGTCATTTCCAAGACGGCCATGGCCGCGTTGTGCCCGGCCAGGCCGCTGACGGCTCCGCCACGCCGGGCGCCGGATCCACACAGCAGGATGTGCGGATCATTCGTCTCCACGCCCCACCGCTGTGCTGGCGATTCCAAGGGGGCGTCGTCCTCGACGAACGGCCAGTCCAGCCCGCCGCGGCTAGCCAGTGGTCGGCGTGGCCCTCCTCGTACAACCGTGCCCAGGGTTGGCGTCCCGTGTGGTGGCCGTCCAGGAGCGGCCCGTACATGCCGCGGACGTGCCGTTCGATGAGTTCCGGGAGCCGGGCCCGGCGCCGTCCCAGTCGATGAAGACCCACGTCCCGTCCCCGCACACCAGGTTCCAGGGGGCCGGGTCGTGGTGGCAGATCAGGTCGTCCCGGTCCGGCGCGATCTCGACGGACCACACCGCGTCGTCGGGCGCGGGAAAGGTCGACGTCGCGTCGTGCAGGTCCCGGATCAGCCGGCCGACCCGGGCGAGGTCGTCCTGGGACATTGGCGGCAACGTGTCGGCCAGTGGGCCGTGAACGTAGTCGAGGATCTGCCGACCGCTCCCGTCCAGGCCATGGAAGCGCGGAGCCCCCGTGAAGCCGGCGGTTTCGAGGTGGCGCAGCAGGGATCCGACCGCCGGCGTCGCGGCGGTCGCGGGCTTGCGGACGGTCTCCCCCACACGCACCACGCCCGCTGCAACGTTCCCGCCCTCGAGAGGTTTCTCCTGCCCGGCCATGCAGCAGATGCTATCCGGACACCACTTAACGGAGGAACCCTCCCTCCGCACCGGGGTGCGGGAGGAGGGTTCCGGCGTCGTCCTCGGGCCTAGTGGTTGTGGCCGTCGTTCTCGTCGTCTTCCGGCTTCTCGGCGACCAGGGTCTCGGTGGTGAGCACCAGGGCGGCGATGGAAGCGGCGTTGCGCAGTGCCGAGCGGGTGACCTTGACCGGGTCGATGACACCGGCAGCCAGCAGGTCCTCGTACTCGCCGGACTTGGCGTTGAAGCCGGAGTTCACGGCGGACTCGGACACGCGGTTGGCCACGACGTAGCCGTCGAAGCCGGCATTCTGGGCGATCCAGCGCAGCGGCTGGACCAGTGCGCGGCGCACGATGCCCACGGCCGAAGCCGCGTCGCCCTCGAGCGAGGTCACTGCCGGGTCGGTGTCGAGCACGGAGAGCGCGTCGACCAGGGCGGTGCCGCCGCCGGCGACGATGCCTTCCTGGATCGCGGCACGCGTCGCGGACACGGCGTCCTCGATGCGGTGCTTGCGTTCCTTGAGCTCGACCTCGGTGGCCGCGCCGACGCGGATCACGCCGACACCGCCGGAGAGCTTGGCCAGGCGTTCCTGGAGCTTCTCCTTGTCCCAGTCAGAATCTGTGCGCTCGATCTCGGCCTTGAGCTGTGCCACGCGGTCGTCGACGTCGGAGGCCTCGCCGGCGCCGTCCACGATCGTGGTGTTGTCCTTGGTGACCGTGATGCGGCGGGCGGAGCCGAGGACCTCGGTGCCGACCTGGTCCAGCTTCAGGCCGAGGTCCGGGGACACGACCTGGGCACCGGTGAGGATCGCGATGTCCTGCATCATGGCCTTGCGGCGGTCGCCGAAGCCCGGGGCCTTGACGGCCACGACGTTCAGCGTGCCGCGCAGCTTGTTCACGACCAGGGTCGAAAGCGCTTCGCCGTCGACGTCCTCGGCGATGATGAACAGCGGCTTGTTCGCCTGCAGGACCTTCTCCAGCAGCGGCAGGAAGTCCTGCACGGAGGAGATCTTGCCGGAGTTGACCAGGATGAGGGCGTCCTCGAGGACGGCTTCCTGGCGCTCGGCGTCGGTGACGAAGTGCGGGGACAGGTAGCCCTTGTCGAACTGCATGCCCTCAGTGATGGTCAGCTCGGTCGAGGTGGTGTTCGATTCCTCGATCGTGATGACGCCTTCGGCGCCGACGGTGCCGAACGCCTTGGCGAGCAGTTCGCCGATCTCGTCGTTCTGGGCGGAGATGGCCGCTACGTTGGCGACGTCCTGGCCCTCGACGGGGCGGGCGTTCTCGGCCAGGCGGGCGGCGACGGCCTCGACGGAGGCCTCGATGCCGCGCTTGATCTCACCGGGGGCTGCGCCGGCCGCAACGTTGCGCAGACCTTCCTTGACCAGAGCCTGGGCGAGCACGGTGGCGGTGGTGG
The DNA here is from genome assembly GCF_041679245.1 of Arthrobacter sp. JSM 101049. Taxonomy (NCBI): domain Bacteria; kingdom Bacillati; phylum Actinomycetota; class Actinomycetes; order Micrococcales; family Micrococcaceae; genus Arthrobacter; species Arthrobacter sp. JSM 101049. The sequence goes on from NZ_JBGFFC010000001.1 coordinate 278,328, forward strand.
TTCCGTCGCCGGCGACGTCGTTGGTCTTGGTGGCGACCTCCTTGGCGAGCTGGGCGCCGAGGTTCTCGTAGGCGTCGTCGAGCTCGATCTCGCGGGCGATCGTCACGCCGTCGTTGGTGATCGTGGGGGCGCCCCACTTCTTGTCCAGGACCACGTTGCGGCCGCGCGGGCCGAGGGTGACCTTGACGGTGTCGGCCAGCTTGTTGATGCCGGCCTCGAGCGCCTTGCGGGCGTCGTCGTTGAATGAAAGCTGTTTAGCCATGCTGCTACTCCTTGGTAACCGCATGAAGCCCCGACCTTTGCGGCCGGGGCTTCACACTGGGGAACTACTTGACGACGATGGCCAGGACGTCGCGGGCCGAGAGCACCAGGTACTCCTCGCCGCCGACCTTGACCTCGGTGCCGCCGTACTTCGAGTAGATGACGACGTCGCCCTCGGCGACATCGACGGGAACGCGGTTGCCGTTGTCGTCAACGCGACCCGGGCCCACTGCCACGACCTTGCCCTCCTGGGGCTTCTCCTTGGCGGTGTCCGGGATGACCAGGCCGGAAGCCGTGGTCTGCTCGGCCTCGAGCGGCTGAACAACGATGCGATCCTCGAGAGGCTTAATGGAGACCGACATGCGGATCTCTCCTTTGCGTGAGTTACCAATGGTTACGGGGCCGTTGGGGTGTACCAACCGTCGTCGCGGTGCCAGCTGGCAAGTACCTCAGGCTATTAGCACCCGATGGGTTCGAGTGCTAATACAGACTCTATGAGGTGACTGGCACTCGGTCAAGGCGAGTGCCAAGATGCACGACGGCGCGATGTCGCCGCAGGGCTTGGCCGTTATGCCTTCCGGCTCCGCTGGATCCCCCAGGCACCGATGCACATCCCGGCGAGGCAGACCAGCAACACGGCCACGAATCCGCCGACGGGGATGGACAACAACTCTCGTGCCGCCGCGGCCTCGAGACCGGAGCCGAAGTAGTCGCGGCCCGAGCGGATGTAGGAGCCGGTCAGGACGGCTTGGAGGACCCAGGCTGCGATGAGCGACAATCCGGCGACTGCTCCGATGGCCAAGGCTGAATACAGCACGACCCGGAATCCGACGGCCGGACCTCCGGACGGCACGATCGTCCCGTCGTCACGGGCGCCGGCGGCGACGGCCTCTGGAAAATGTTCGAAGAACCCGTCGTGCGTACCGGCCCCTGGCTGGGGGTCGTCGGCGGCGGGTGGTCCGGACGGCCCGGTCCCCGTCGGACGCGCGGCCTCATCGATCGGTGTCATGTGGCCAACGGTACTCCCCGGCCGCTCATGACGCGGGCAGGCGGTACGTCGGCGCAACCGGTCCGCATCCCCGCGTCACGGCTCGGCGGCGCACGGCTACGCTTGAAGGCATGCCTTCCCCTGCGCCCGCCACGGAAAACCTTGCCGCCGTCCTCACCCCCGAGGGGTTCGGCCTGCTTAATTCCCTGGCTGCCGACGCCGCCGCGACCGACCGGGCCGCCCTGGAGCTCAACCTGCGCCTGCGCAAGGAAGGGCATGATGCCGAGTTGGTCACCGCCGTCGTGCACCAGGCCCGGCTCCGCGCCCAGGGAGCCCTCAAGCTCGGCCCGTTCGCCTCGCATATGATCTTCACCCGTGCCGGACTGGAACAAGCCACCCGTCTGAACGTCGCGGCCCTGCACGCCCGCCGGTTCGTGAACGCGGGCCTTTCCACGGTCGCCGACCTGGGCTGCGGGCTGGGCGCGGATGCCATGGCCATGGTCGCACTGGAACTGGACGTCACCGCCGTCGAACTCGACGAGACGACCGCTGCAGCGGCCACAGTGAACCTCATGCCCTGGCCCAACGCCCGGGTGGTCAATGCCGACGCCACGGGATTCGACTTGGAGGGCTTCGACGCCGTCTGGCTCGACCCGGCCCGGCGCACCACCTCCACGTCCGGGACCTCGCGTCTGTTCGACCCGGAGTCGTTCAGCCCGCCCCTGTCCTACGTGGAATCCCTGGCCGACCGGGGCCTGCCCGTCGGCGTGAAGCTCGGCCCGGGCATCCCGCACGAATCCGTTCCCGCGAACTGCGAGGCCCAGTGGGTCTCGGTCAACGGGGACGTCACCGAGGCAGCGCTCTGGTTCGGCACCCTCGCCCGCCCGGGCATCCGCAGGGCCGCACTGGTGCTCTCTGGCAGCGGTTCGCACGAACTCACCGCCTCCGACGACTTCGATGCCGGAGCCGCCATCCGGGGTGACGTCCCCGTCGGCGACATGGAGGGCTACCTCTACGAACCCGACGGCGCGGTGATCCGGGCCGGTCTGGTGGCCGAGGCCCTGGCAGCCGTCGGCGGCCACCTGTTGGACCCGCATATCGCCTACTTTTGTGCACCTGAGCTGGTCCAGACGCCCTTCGCCCGGGCCTACAGGGTCGTGCGCGTGCACCCCTACAACACCAAGGCGCTGCGGATGTGGGCGAAGTCCTCGGGCATCGGCGTGCTGGACATCAAGAAGCGCGGACTCGACGTCTCCCCCGAGGAACTGCGCAAGGTGCTGCTGGCCGGGTCCGGCAAAAAGGCCAAGCGCCGGGCGACCCTGGTGCTCACGCGGATCGGCGAACGCCGGGTCGCCATCGAGGTCGAACCGGCCTGAGGTAACGGTCCGAGTGCGGTCTCTGTCGACACTGCCTAGGGGCGGCGCCTGCCGGCAGCCGAAAGGCCTCGACCTCGGTTCTTAGTGCCGTTTCCTGGTGTTTCGATGACCACCGTCCGGGTCGGCGGCGTCTGGGTGGCGATACATGTTGCCCCAGCGCGGCAGAATCCATCGATCATCTTCTGGGTGACGATTTTTGTTACTGCTGTCCCCGACGCGAACAAGGACCGCCACCCAGGCTGCACAGAACGTTAGCCAGCGACTCATGACCGCAATATTCGCCACCCTGGACTCCTGCGGGATGCCTCAGACGGCCCTCGGCACGGGAACGCCCCTCGTGGCGAACGCATGGGCCAACCGCGCCAGGAACCGCTCCCGGCCGCTCGCTTGCAGTATTGCCCGGTCCGCCTTCACGGTGATCCAGCCGATCGAGATGAAGGCAAAATCGCGGCCGATGTCCTTGCCGATTTGGTCGACACTATTGTGGTGTTTGCCCTCGTATTGAATCGCGATCCTGTACTCGCGAAACTGAAGGTCTGGCACGATCAATCGTCCATCGGGAAGCCGGACCGGGAGGTTGACCAGGGGCTCGGGATATCCCGCAGCCACGATCAGTTGGCGCAGGATGCTTTCCGGGGCCGAGTCCACGCCTGGCCGTACCTTCACCAAGGCCCTGCGTACCGCCGGGATCCCCGGGACATCGCGACGTCGATCGAGCATCTCGCGCAGGTCGTCCAGCGTTGCCAGCGGATTGTGGCCCAGAACGCCAGACGGCCGGGGCGGCCCATCGGAACGTTGCAGAAGCGAATCGCCCGCTGTCACGAGCTCCTGCATCGTCAGGCCCATCCCCGCCAAATCGCCCCATGTCCGTGCAGGCGTCGTCAGCCGGACCCCATCCACCTCGCAGACGTCCTGCTCATCCAGAAGGGCGCGATGCCCCATAATGTTGCGCCTGCGCGAATTCCTTCCGCCGTCGCAGCGGTTCAAGTGGACCGGGTACGACGGCGGAAATCGCCTGCCCAGCCATATCCCCCAGGCATGTGCTGCAGTCGTGTGGCTGAGACACGCAGCCGGGGACAGACGGGAATACGCACGGTAAACATCCAAGGGGTCCACCGGCCGGTCCCGGTACTGCAGAACGCCACTCGTCGGAGACCACAAGTCGTCGCGGCGCAGCTGCTCCCGACTTGCTCCCGCAGCGACGGCATCGGCCACCAGGAAAACGGTCCGCTGGGCGACCGGAGGGAGGGGGCGACGGGTCTTCATCGTTCCATGGTCCCGCCCATGGGAAATTCCTGCAGGGACTATCCACAACCGCCGCCTCGCCTACCGGCCGGCCCCAGACCCAGCGCACCCGGAACCCCACACCGCCCGGATAGACTGAGCCGGTACTTTAGCCATCGACGTCAGGAACGCGGATGCAGATCGATTTCGCCGACTCCCGGCAGTCCACCCTCGGCGTTGAATGGGAAGTCGCCCTCGTGGACCACGCCAGCGGCGACCTGCGCTCGGTGGCGCAACAGGTGCTCGAGGGCGTCCACGCCGCACACGGCGGGCTCGGCCCCGAGGACGAACATCCCCACGTCAAGCAGGAACTGCTGCTCAACACGGTCGAGGTCGTTACCGGCGTCTGCGACACCGTGCGCCAGGCAAAGGCCCAGTTGCATGAGAACCTGGGCGTCATCCGCGGCATCACCGACCCGATGGGGATCGACCTCTATTGCGCGGGGTCGCACCCGTTCGCCACCCCGAAGCTCCAGCCGGTCACCGACAAGGAGCGCTACGCCAAGCTCATCGACCGCACCCAGTGGTGGGGCCAGCAGATGGTGATCTACGGCGTGCACGTCCACGTCGGCGTGGACCGCCGCGACAAGGCCCTACCCATCGTTGATGGCCTGGTCAACTACCAGCCTCATTTCCAGGCGATTTCCGCGTCCAGTCCGTTTTGGGGCGGGGAGGACACCGGCTACGCCTCGCACCGCGCGCTGATGTTCCAGCAGCTGCCCACTGCCGGGTTGCCGTACCACTTCGACGACTGGGCCGGGTTCGAGGGCTACGTCGGGGACATGCTGCACACCGGGGTGATCGACGACATCTCGGAGATCCGCTGGGATGTCCGTCCGGTGCCCCGTTTCGGCACGGTGGAGATGCGCATCGCCGACGGGCTCTCCTCGTTGCAGGACGTTGGCGCGATCGCCGCCCTGACCCAGTGCCTGGTGGATGACATGTCCACCACGTTGGACAACGGCGGGACCATCGAGGTCATGCCGCCGTGGCATCGCACGGAGAACAAGTGGCGCGCGGCCCGCTACGGCATGGACGCAATCATCATCCTCAACTCCGCAGGGGACGAGATGCTGGTCACCGACCACCTGATGCGCGAGCTGAACCGGCTCGAACCCATCGCCCGCAAGCTCGGCTGCAGCGATGAGCTGGCCGACGTCGAACGCATCATCCGCGGCGGGGCCGGCTACCAATGGCAGCGCAAGATCGCCGCGGCCAATGCCGGGGACCTGCGCGCCGTCGTGCTGGACAACATCGCCCGGATGCATATCGCCTGAGATCACGACGCCGGCGCCACGTGGGCTGCTGATGCCGCGCGGTGCCGCGGGCAGGTGGTGGGCTAAAGGCTGACCTGCGAGACGGGCTGCCCCGAGTCGGTGGAGAAGGCGATGCCCGTCGGCTCCACACCGCCGGCCACCAGTTGCGCCGCCAGGGCCGCGACCATGGCGCCGTTGTCGGTGCACAGGCCGATCGGGGGGATCCGCAGTGTGATGCCGGCCGACGAGCAGCGGGCCGCCAGGAGTTCGCGCAGCCGGGAATTCGCCGCCACCCCCCCCGCCGAGCAGCAGGTTTTCCATTCCGTGCTCGGTGCAGGCCATGACGGCCTTCTTGGTCACCACGTCCACGACGGCTTCCTGGAAGGATGCGGCGATGTCGGCGACCGGGATCTCCTCGCCGCGGGCCTGGTATTGCTCGACGCAACGGGCCACGGCGGTCTTCAGCCCGGAGAAGGAGAAGTCGTACCGGTGCTTGCCCGGTGCGTCCGCAGTACCCAGGAACTTCGGCAGCGTCAGGCCACGCGGGAACCGGATCGCCTTCGGGTCGCCCTCGCGTGCCAGCTTGTCAATGACGGGGCCGCCCGGATAGCCCAGCCCCAGCAGCCTGGCCACCTTGTCGTAGGCCTCGCCGGCGGCGTCGTCGATCGTGGACCCGAGCAGTTCGATGTCGGATGTCAGGGAGTTCACCCGCAGGATCTCCGTGTGGCCGCCCGAGACCAGCAGTGCGCCCAGGCTGGAAGGCAACGTCCCGCCGTCGAGCACCCCGACGCCGACGTGGGCCACGAGGTGGTTGATGGCGTAGAGCGGTTTACCCGTCGCGAGGGCCAGGGCCTTGGCGGCCGCGACCCCGACCATCAGGGCCCCGGACAACCCGGGACCCGAGGTGACGGCGAGCGCGTCGACGTCCTCCAGCGACACGCCGGCGGTGTCCAGTGCCGCCTCGAGCGTGGGGACGAAGGCCTCCACGTGGGCGCGCGAGGCGATCTCGGGGATCACCCCGCCGAACCGGACGTGTTCGTCCATGGAGGAGGACACCGCGTTGGCCAGCAGGTCGGTTCCGCGCACGATCCCGATGCCGGTTTCGTCGCAGGAGGATTCGATGCCGAGGACCAATGGTGCAGGGGACGTCATGCTGCCAGTTTAGTGCCGCGGGCCAGGCTACCTTGCCGGTGCAGACCGGTAGCCGACGCCGCGGACAGTTTCGATCCAGCGTGGTGCCTTCGGGTTGTCACCGAGCTTGCGCCGCAGGTTGCCCACATGCACGGCGATGCTGCGTTCGTCGGCGCTGGAGACGACCGTTCCGGCGTCGGCGTCCTCGTGGCGCAGCCGGCGGGCGAGCGAGGACTTGGTGCGCACCGTCCTCTTTCCGGCAAGGATCGACTGCAGGAGGAAGAACTCAGTGGGCGTCAACTGGACCTCGGCGCCATCGAGCACCAGCCCGTTCAGCTCCAGCCGTCCCCGACCGCCTCCGCCCGCTGCGACAGGTGCGCTTACCGTTCGCGGCGCCTCATTCTCCACGACGGCCCCGCGGAGGTTTCGGTCCGCCGGCGCCGACGCAGTGGATGGCTGGCGATCGGCGCGGCGGCGCATGATCGCATCCACGCGGGCCCGCAGTTCCCGCGGCCTGAAGGGCTTGGTCAGGTAGGCGTCCGCGCCGGATTCCAACCCGAGGACCGTGTTGATTTCATCCGTTCTGGCCGTGACCATGACGATGTGCGCATCGGAGGTGCAGCGGATTCTCCGGGCCGCCTCAAAGCCGTCGATATCCGGCAAGCCGAGGTCGAGGGTGACCACATCGGGGTCGGTTTCGCCCACCAGCTGTACGCCCGCGCTGCCGCTGCCGGCCTCGTGTACGTCGAATCCGGATTGGACGAGGACCGCTGCCAGAAGCCCCCGGACATCCTCGTCGTCGTCGACGACGACGGCGACTCGGCGTTCACGCACCCGATCTCCCCAGACTGTGTTGTTCCCGTCCGGCCAGTGTATAGCGCTCCGTTCAATGACCCTCTGCTAGCACACGGCGTCGTAGTCGAGACTGAGTGAATCGAGCAATGACCAGGTCACCGTCCGGTCCACCGGCTGGCCTTCAGTTCCCTTGTAGGACGAGGCCACAGTGACCGGGACCTTCACGTTGTTCCATTGGAACAGCCCGTTCTCCACCACAAACCTGGCAACGCCTTCGTCCGTGGCGCCCCGGGGAACCGACTGCGTGTGTACGGTTCCGTTCCCATCGGTCACCGTGACCTTGACGGCGTCGGCGTCGAGGGGGAAGGCGAAGTCGATCTCGAGCTCGGCGGTCGTTGCGACCAGGAGGACGTGGCTTGAACAAGTCACCGTGGCCACCTGCTGCGGCGGCCAGGTTCCGGTGCTGACACTCGCCACCGCAGTGCCGCTCTGGTTCCACAGTGCCTGCGCCCCGCTACCGGCCAGGCCGAGGATGACCACCACGGCATAAACGACGGCGGCCAGGCGGTAGTGCCCTGCACGGAACGGACCGGTGGAGTTCCCCGTGATGCGCATCGAGCTCATCGCGAAGCCATTTCAGGAGGGCACGTCCGCCTGGCCGGAGCCGCCGGAACTTTCCCGGGGTCGTTCCTGCGGCGTTGCCGGATCCCGGAAGCAACGCTCCACGCCCCGTAGCCGATCAGTGCGGCTGCCGCGATCTGGGCGGTCACGCCCCGGTCCTGGTTTCCCAGCCAATTGGCCAGGAAGCCGACGTACGGCACGGCATAGAAGAGTTTTCCACGCACTTGGACCTCGCGGACCGGGTTTTCGTCTGCCACCGCGTTGTTGTCCCCCTGGGTGATCAGCAGCGTGTTGCCCTCCTGGTCCGCTGTGGAGGAGACGATCCGGTGGGTGATGACCGCGGCCTGGCCGGACTCGATCTGGTAGGTGACCACGTCACCGATCCGGAGGTCCTGGAAAGCGGTGGGGCGGGACACCAGGAGTGTTCCCGGGGCGTAGTGCGGGCGCATGGAGTTGGTCAACACCGAGTACGTCTGCGACCCGGTCGCCAGGGGCACGATGATCAGCACCAGCGCGGCCAGCACCGCGAGCACCAGGGCGAGGAAGCTCAGGGTGGTTCCGACCAGGCGGAAGGCGGTGGCTGGCGTCGTGGTGGTCGAAGCGAGGTGCTGTGCCATGGGGTCCTTCACTCGGAGTCGGCCGTGCCGATGGGCATCGGAGCGCACGTGGTAGTTCAGGGTTGTACTTGTGTTGCGGTCAGTTCGACGCTGATGCTTCCCGTCAGCCCGCCCGAGGTGGCCGGCGTGCCGTCCGGCATTCGTACGGTGACGCATAACGTTGCCGTGCCCTGCTGGGCCAGTTCCACCGACCGCTGCCAGGTAGACGTTTCGCACTGTCCCGAGGCCAGCATCCCCGCCGTCGCGGTCAGGCCCGCCGGCAGGTTGTTCAATTGCGGCTGTGTCGTGGCGACCAGGACGCGGAAGTTCCCGCTGCCGGCATTGGTGTCGTTGGTGACCGGGACGCTGAGGGTTTGGGTCTTCCCCGGGGCCAGTCCGGTGATCGCCGGCAGCGTCACGATCGTCGACCCGCCGTTCAATCGTTGATTCGTCGTCGGACCGGTGGTCAGCCTGACCTTGAAATCCGCAGCCTTTACGGTGCCGGCACCCGATTCTGCTTCCGTATTCCAGATCGCGAGGCTGCCTTGGACTGTCCCCAACCCGAGAACGACGGCGGCGGCCACCAGGGCGGCGGTCTTGAGCACCGACGTCGTTCTCATGGGTTGGGTCCCTCCGGAGTGGGTAGTGCTGCGGTTCCCTAGGGCGCCACGGGCTGGCTACGGCGCAGGCGTCTCAGCGGCCACCGGTGCGACCTGCTCGAGCAGGTAGCCGACCTGGCTGAAGTCGTAGGTTGCGTTCATGTCCTGGACGCCCGCGGTGTCCTTGAAGGTGAAGGTCGTGGAGGCCACATAGTCGCCGTCGGCGGTCAGCACCTGCCCCGCCACCGGGTTCTTGTCCAGGTCCTTGATGACGATGGGTGCGACGTCGACGTTCTCCGGCGTGAAGGTGCTCGTGGTTTCGCCGGTCAGGGCGAGCTCGGCCTTCATCAGGTCACCGGACAGCGTGACGTCGACCGGCTGGGTGAACGTGAGGGAGTCCCCGGGAACAATCAGGTACTGGCCGGCCTGCACCTGAGCGGTCACGTCGTCGCCGGCCACGTTCGTCCACAGGGCCTGTCCGGCTTGCAGGTCCATGTTGCCGGCGATGATCGTGCCGGCGTTGGCTTCTGCCTGTGAGTTCCAGACGGCGAGCGTTCCGCCGCCGCCGATCAGCAGTGCGACACCGATTCCGGTGGCCAGTGCGCCCTTGGTCATCTTGTTCATGCTGTATCCCCTTATGTCATCCTGCCGGCGGTCTTTTCCACCGGGTGTTGGGATAAGCATCGTCCAGTGGCATCAAGATCAGCGGGCGGATTGCCGAAGGCTTCCCGCAAGCCTTGCGCTGGACATCATGGGCCGATCTTGAGCCAACCTTGAGCAGGCTTATGCTCCTCCACCGGGTAGCCCGTGGACCGTGGCCGGCCGAACTGCGGGTCAGGTGGCGGGGAGCTCGAGCCGCATGATCAGCGCGTCCACGCCGCCGGGATAGTATCCGCGCCGCGTGTGGATGTGCTCGAACCCAAAACGGGAATACAGGGCCTGCGCGCGCGGATTGTCGGCCCGCACTTCCAGCAGGACGTCCTTCGCACCGCGGTCCCGGGCCTCGTCGATCAGCTGGCGCAACAACGTGGACCCGATGCCGCGGCCCTCGTATTCCGGCGCAACGGCAATGGTCTGCACGTCGGCCAGCGGCAGCACGCACATCATCCCGCAGTACGCCACGATCCGGTCGGCATCCGCGGCGACCCAATACCTCCGCGTGGACGCCTGGGCCAATTCATCGTGGAACATCGCCAGGGGCCAGGCGTCCTCCGGGAACAGCCGGCGCTCGAGGTCCCACACCGGCGCAATGTCCGCCTCTGTCATGTCGCGGTAGATCACGACGGCGATGCACCCTTCATCTGTGCGGGCACCTTGGCATCGGATTCGCGCAGGTACAGCGGCGTGGTGGGAAGCAGTTCCCTGCCGCGGCCCAGCTCCTGGAGGGCCCAGGCCCCCAGCGAGGCCGCCGATGGCTGGCGTCCGGCGAACCGTTCGGCCACCTGGGCCCCCGCCGCAGCCAGGCGCTCGGCATAGAGGCCGGCCCCGGCTCCGTAGACCGGGCCCGGGGGAACGGCCTCTGCCGCTCCGACGTGCGGCCCGTCGACCAGCTCGCCGTCCCTGTCATAACGCGCCCAGTAGATCTCCCGGCGGCGGGCATCAATCGCCACGGTGAAGTCAATGTCGTGGTCTCCACCAGGTGACGTGTCGACCAGGACGTCGTGTGCCACGGCATTCAGGCTCATGGCCCCGAGGACGGGGGTCCCCCAGGCGAACCCGAGGGAACGCGCCGTGGCGACACCCACCCGCAGCCCGGTGAACGGCGCGGGGCCCACGCCCACCACGATGGCGTCGATGTCGGCACCCTGGATGCCGGATTCGGCGAGCAGGCCCTGGATGCCCGGGGCGAGGACCTCGGAGTGCGTGTTGGTCTCGTCGGTGTGGAAGGACGCCAGAACCTGGGCCGCGCCGCCGGGGGTGCGGTTTTTCAGCAGCGCGGCGGAAGCAGTGGCGGAGGTGTCGATGGCCAGAATAAGCACTGCTCCATCGTATGCGTGCCGCAGCCCGGTGTCAGCCAGGGCCCTCAGGCGGGATGGTTGGCGGCTTCGAGGATGCGCCAGATCTCCCCACTGCCGATGGGCACCAGCCGAATGGCCGGCGTCCCGCGGGTGGTGACGTGCCCGAAGGCGAAATTTCCGTGGTCCACGGTGCTGATGAACCCGTGGTGGCTGCCGGAACGGGTGAACACCTCCCAGACGAACCAATCGTCGTTCCACAGCGCTGGTGCCGATTCGAACTCATGGGGAGCGGCTCCCGCCGCGCCGTGGGCCCGGGCCGTGAAGACGGGCTCGGGCAGCTCGACCGCGGAGACGACCTGCGGCGGGTCGGGGCGGGCCCCGGCCCAGGCACACAACAGGGTGGGCATCTCGCTGTTGTCCACCCTGCGGATGGCGACCGGCAATTCGGCACCGGGGACCGGCGAGTGGCCGCCGGAGGCGCCGCGCAGGGTGGCGGCATCGGGGCCAAGGCTGACGGTGCACTGCCGGTCGCCGCAAGTGGCCACGACTTCCGACCCCATCCCCTCGTGGCGGCCCGTCGCCCGCCACGTTGCCGTCGGGTTGGCTGCCGGGGCAAGCAGGTCAATGCTTTGATCGGTCAGGCGGCCTGCAGCATCCACCCATCCCTGGGACGCCAGCTCCGCGACCACGGCGCGGCGCCGGCGGATCGTCGAGCGGCGCAGGCGTTTGCGCTGCCACGCGTCCAGCAGCAGCGGCCAGATGGCCGGACGGATCAGGGGGCCGCCGGGCCAGGGCGCGTCGGGGGAACCTGCCACGCCAGTTGATCGGTCATTCATGGGGTGATGTGGATCCTGTCCTCCAGCTCGTTGAAATCCTGGATGTAGCGGCCGAACAAGTCCAGGGGGCACGTCGCCGCGATTTCCAAGGTACGCGCTCCGGCGGACAGGACCCAACGCCGGGTGAACAGCGCCACTCCATCGCCACGATGTGTCAGGTCCATGCGCTGGGCCCGGTATCCCCCGATGCCGGCGCTTCCGATGTCGATCACGTAGAGCCCGTTGGCAGCCCCCAGGATGTCCCGGTTCCGGTATTCGAGCGCGACGAGGCTACCGGCTCCTGCCGCGCCGCGCGGCCGGTCCAGCGCCTGGCCACCGGGGCGGCGCATCAGGATGTCCAGTCCGTTCACAGTCACCGGCAGGGCGTCCCCGGCCAGCCAGGAGGCGTCCTCGTTCCCGGTGGCGGCGGCGGGACGGGCATGGCCGGTATGGCACGCCACGTAGCTGATGCCGGCCGCTTCCAACTGCCGCCAGCCCGCGGGCAATTCCACGTGAACCGATCGCACTGCCAGGCCGCCTTTCGTCCGGTCCAGCCTAGGCGTGCGGTCGCGTTCCCGCGATGGGGAGAACTCCCCATGAGCGGAACGGATTCAGAAGGGCCGCTGGTCCTTCCACCGGGTGCCGAAGGCTGCAATCGCAATCGAGCGGGGTTCGTCGACGTCCGTTTCGGAGAAGTCCAGCACGGGTTCACCACCCTGCTCGGCCATCGTCGATCCCGTGTCCCGGACGAGGGTGATCTCCAGCCGCGAGGCGCTGAGTTGTTCGGCCTTGCCCGTGCCCCATTCGACGACGGTGACCGAGGTGTCCAGGTCCTGTTCGAGGTCCAGGTCCTCGAGCTCGCCGGCGTCTGCCAGCCGGTAGGCATCCACGTGGACAAGATCCGGGCCCCCGGACAGCGAGGGGTGGATGCGCGAGAGGACGAAGGTGGGCGAGATGATCCCTTCCCGGACCCCGAGCCCGACACCGAGCCCCTGCGTGAACGTCGTCTTCCCTGCTCCCAGCTCGCCGTTGAGCAACACGAGGTCGCCGGACCTGAGCCCGGCACCGATCCGTGCCGCGAGTGCACGGGTCGCCTGGGCGTCGGGGGTGCTCAGCTCAGCGGTCCAGACCGGAGTGGTGCTGGTGTCAGACATCCTTCGGCCCCCAGGTGCCCTCCACATAGAGGCGGGGAACGCGGGGCGAGACCCGCGTGACGATCTCGTAGTTGATGGTGTGAGCGGCCGCCGCCCATTCGTCGGCCGAGGGGCCTTCACCGCCAAAGAGGACGGCTTCCCGGCCCACCAGGGCGGCGGGATCCTCCTGGGGCCCCAGGTCCACGACGAACTGGTCCATGGCGATCCGGCCGCGGCTGGGAAGCGTCCGCCCGTCGATCAGCACGGGGCCACCCACCGCCGAACGGGGCACCCCGTCCCCGTAGCCCATCGGGATGAGCGCGAGCGAAGTGGGTTCGGCGGTCCGGTAGGTCAGCCCGTAGGAGACTCCTTGCCCGGCCGGAACGTTCTTGACGTTGGCGATCCGTGCCACCAGCCGCATGGCCGGCCGCAGACCCAGGTCCTGGGACGTCTGGTCGGAGAACGGACTCAGGCCGTACATCCCCAGTCCCAGCCGCACCATGTCGAAATGCGCATCAGGGCGGGACAGGATGGCCGGTGTGTTGGCCGCGTGGCGTACTTCGAGGTCGAACCCGGCCCCTTCCGCCAGGTCCACTGCCTCGCGGAAGAGCGTGAGTTGGCTGTCCGTTTCCGCGCGGTCCGGTTCATCGGCCACAGCCAAGTGCGTGAAAACGCCGACGACCCGCAGCAGGCCCTCGTCCTGGTAGGCCGCCGCCGCCCGGAGCAGGCGCTCCCACTGTGCCGGCGGACAACCGTTGCGCCCCAGTCCCGTGTCGATCTTCAAGTGCACGCGGGCCGGTTGCTCGGCCTGCTTGGCCGCTGCCGCGATCCGGTCCAGTTCCCAACCGGAGACGCCCAGGTCGATGTTCCGGGCGATCGCCTCGGCAAACGGCGCGTCGGTGGTGTGCAGCCAGGCCAGCGTGGGCGCGGTGATACCCGCATCGCGGACCACCAGGGCCTCGCTGATATGCGCGAAACCCAGCCAGCCGGCGCCGGCCTGCAGCGCCGCGGCGGCCACGGGCAGGACGCCATGCCCGTAGGCGTCGGCCTTGAGCACGGCCATGACCGTCGCCGGGGCGGCGAGTTCGATTACCCGCTTGACGTTGTCCCGGATGGCCGAAAGGTCGATCTCGGCGCGGCGTTCGAAAAGGGGCCCCGGCCCGAATCCATGCCCCGCGTCTTCGGGGACGCCGCTCTCCAACCGGGGTTCTGTTTGCGAAGTCACGCTTTCATTCTCGCACTAGCTGCCCACGCGCTGGGCTGCGGCCTCCACGAGGTTGAGCAGGTACTGGCCGTAGCCGCTCTTGACCAGCGGGCGGGCCAGCGCATCGAGTTGGGAATCGGTGATGAACCCCTGCCGCCAGGCGATCTCCTCCGGTGCGCTGAGCTTCAGGCCCTGCCGGGCATCGATGGTGCGGATGTAGTTGGAGGCGTCGTTGAGCGACTCGAAGGTACCCGTATCCAGCCAGGCGGTGCCGCGGGGCAGGACCGAGACCTTCAATTCGCCCAGTTGGAGGTAGCGCCGGTTCACATCGGTGATCTCCAGCTCCCCCCGTGCGGAGGGCTTCAGCGAGCGGGCGATGTCGATGACCTTGTTGTCGTAGAAGTACAGGCCTGGCACGGCGTAGTTGCTGCGCGGGTTCTCGGGCTTCTCCTCCAACGAGACCGCGTTGCCGTCGCCGTCGAATTCCACGACGCCGTAGGCCTGCGGGTCCGCCACGTGGTAGCCGAACACGGCGGCGCCATCGAGGTCGTTGAGTTTTTGCAGCTGCGTGCCCAGGCCCGAGCCGTAGAAGATGTTGTCGCCCAGGACCAGGGCGACCTTGCCGTCGCCGATGTGCTCCTCGCCAATCAGGAACGCCTGGGCGAGCCCATCCGGGGAGTCCTGCACCGCATAGCTCAGCGCCAGGCCCCACTGCGACCCGTCGCCGAGCAGCCGTTGGAACTGGTCGGCGTCGTGCGGGGTGGTGATCAGCAGGATCTCGCGGATGCCGGCGAGCATCAGCGTGGCCAGCGGATAGTAGATCATCGGCTTGTCGTAGACCGGGACGAGCTGCTTGCTGATGCCCTGGGTGATCGGGTGCAGCCGCGACCCCGTACCACCGGCAAGTATGATTCCCCTCATGGGGCCAAGGTTACGTTGCCGTGCCCGTGAAAGGGTAGGGCCACGACGCCGTCACGACCGGGTAATCTGATCGGCATGGAGAACCTTGTGGTCACCGGCGGTGCCGGATTCATCGGATCCAACTTCGTGCACTACCTCCTGGAGCACACCCAGGCCCGGGTCACGGTGCTGGACAAGCTGACCTACGCGGGAAACCGGGCGTCGCTGGAGGGCCTGGACCCGGATCGCTTCCGCCTGGTCGAAGGCGACATCTGCGACGCGTCCCTGGTGGATTCCCTCGTCGGCGAGGCCGACGCCGTCGTGCATTACGCGGCCGAGTCACACAACGACAACTCCCTGCACGACCCGCGCCCCTTCCTGGACACCAACATCACCGGCACCTACACCCTGCTCGAAGCCGTCCGCCGGCACGGCACCCGGTACCACCACATCTCCACCGACGAGGTCTATGGCGACCTGGAGCTCGAGGACCCGCAGCGTTTCACCGAGTCCACCCCCTACAACCCCTCCAGCCCGTACTCCTCGACCAAGGCCGGCTCCGACCTGCTCGTGCGGGCCTGGGTCCGCTCGTTCGGGGTCGCCGCGACGATCAGCAACTGCTCGAACAACTACGGGCCCTACCAGCACGTGGAGAAGTTCATCCCCCGCCAGATCACCAACCTGATCGACGGGATCCGCCCGCGCCTCTACGGCCGCGGGGCCAACGTGCGCGACTGGATCCACGCCGACGACCACTCCAGCGCCGTCTGGACGATCCTGAACCACGGCCGGATCGGGGAGACCTACCTCATCGGGGCCGACGGCGAACGCAACAACCTCGACGTCGTCAAGGCCCTGCTGGGCATCTTCGGCCAGCAGCCCGATGCGTTCGACCACGTCACCGACCGCGCCGGCCACGACCTGCGCTACGCCATCGACTCCACCAAGCTGCGCACCGAACTCGGCTGGACCCCGGCCCGCGCGGACTTCACCGCCGGCCTGGCCGACACCGTTGGCTGGTACCGGGACAACGAGCACTGGTGGCGGCCGCAAAAGGCAGCGACCGAGGCGAAGTACCAGCAGGCGGGACACTGAGCATGGGCGGCAACGAAGCACCCACCGGACCCGCTCCCCTGGCCGCGACGCCGGTGCCGGACATCCCCGGGATGCTCGTGATCACCCTGCCGGTGCACGGGGACAACCGCGGCTGGTTCAAGGAAAACTGGCAACGCGCGAAGATGACCGCTCTGGGCCTGCCGGACTTCGGGCCCGTGCAGAACAACATCTCCTTCAACGCGACCGCCGGCACCACTCGCGGCATCCACGCCGAACCCTGGGACAAGTACGTCTCCGTGGCCACAGGACGGATCTTCGGCGCCTGGGTCGACCTGCGCGCCGGGGACTCCTTCGGCGCCGTGTTCACCACCGAGCTCGGCCCTGACACCGCCGTGTTCGTCCCCCGCGGGGTCGGCAACGCCTTCCAGACCCTTCAAGCGGACACCGCCTACACCTACCTGGTCAACGACCACTGGTCCGCCGAGGCCACCGGCCAGTACGCGTTCGTGAACCTCGCCGACGAGACCGCCGCCATCGACTGGCCCATCCCCCTGGAGCAAGCCGAACTCTCCGCCAAGGACCGTGCCCACCCGCGCCTGGCCGACGTCGACCCCGTGGCCCCGCTGCGCACCCTTGTCCTGGGCGCCGGCGGCCAGCTCGGCACCGCCCTACGCCGCGCCTTCGCCGCACGCGAGGACGTCGACTATGCCACCCGCACCGACCTGGATCTCACCGACACCACCGCCCTGGCGGCACGTGACTTCTCCGGCTATGCCACCATCATCAATGCCGGGGCCTACACCCGCGTCGACGAGGCCGAAACCCCTGCCGGCCGCACCGCGGCCTGGGCCGCCAACGCCACCGGTGTCGCCGCCCTGGCCCGGGTCTGCACGGAGCACAACCTCACCCTGGTGCACGTCTCCAGCGACTACGTCTTCGACGGGACCTCCCCGGTCCCCTACCCCGAGGACGCCGCCCTGTCTCCGCTGGGGGTCTACGGCCAGTCCAAGGCCGCCGGCGACCTCGCCGCGACCACCGTCCCGCGCCATTACCTCATCCGCACCAGCTGGGTCATCGGCGAGGGCAACAACTTCGTGGCCACCATGCTCGATCTCGCCGCCCGCGGGATCAGCCCATCGGTCGTCGACGACCAGTACGGCCGCCTGTCCTTCACCGACACCCTCGCCGAGGGCATCGCCCACCTCCTCGCCTCCGGCGCCGCCTACGGGACCTACAACCTGACCAACGGCGGGGAACCCGCCAGCTGGGCCGACATCGCCGCCGAGGCCTTCGCCGCCGCCGGCCGCGACCGCCGCGACGTCACCGGCACCAGCACCGCCGAATACTTCGCCGGCAAGCAGGCAGCACCCCGCCCCCTGAACTCCGTGCTGGACCTGACCCGGATCCACGCCACCGGCTTCACCCCCCAGGACCAGCACGAAGCCCTCCGGGCCTACCTCGACGCCCGTACCACCGACCCGTCCGGCCGGGCCTGACGCACCTAGCCGGCCGGGAGGTGTTTTCCTCCGCGCTCGTTCCCGTTTCCGGGTGCGTCACCCGCCACCTGCCGGAGGTCGCTAACATGGTCGGAGTCCCCCGGCCCCGGCACAGAACCAGTGAGGTTTTCCATGACACCCAGGATTTCAGTGATCGGCACCGGGTACCTCGGGGCGACCCATGCGGCCTGCATGGCCGAACTCGGCTTCGAGGTCATCGGAGTCGACGTGGACCAGCAGAAGATCGACCGCCTGTCCCGGGGGGAGCTGCCGTTCCACGAACCCGGCCTGCCCGAGCTCCTGGTCAAGCACGTAGACTCCGGACGCCTGCGTTTCACCACCGACTACTCGGAGGTCGGAGGCTGGGCCGACGTCCACTTCATCGGCGTCGGAACCCCGGAACGGGCCGCCGACCGGGGAGCGGACCTGCGCTACGTCGACGCCGCGGTCCGCTCGCTGGCCCAGCACATCACCCGCGACGCCCTGATCGTCGGCAAGTCGACCGTGCCTGTCGGCACTGCCCGGCGGCTCGCGGGGGTCATCGCCGCCGAGTCCCGGGATGGGGTGTCGGTGGAGCTGGCCTGGAACCCGGAGTTCCTGCGCGAGGGCTTCGCCGTGAAGGACACGCTGACCCCGGACCGGCTGGTGTTCGGCGTCGACGGCGGGAGCGCGGAGGCCAGGCTGCGCGAGGTCTATGCGCGGGCGCTGGGCCAGGACACCCCCCTGATCGTGACCGATTTCGAAACCGCCGAGCTGGTGAAGGTCGCCGCGAACGCCTTCCTGGCCACCAAGATCTCCTTCATCAACGCCTTCTCCGAGGTGACCGAGACGGTGGGCGGCGACATCCGCACGCTCGCCGATGCCCTGGGCTTCGACTCGCGCATCGGGCGCAAGTTCCTCAACGCGGGCGTCGGCTTCGGTGGCGGATGCCTGCCCAAGGACATCCGCGCCCTGCAGACCCGGGTCAGCGAACTCGGGCTCAACCACACGATGGATTTCCTGCACAACGTCGATGACATCAACCTGCGTCGCCGCGACCGCGTCGTTTCCCTGGCACACCAGATGCTCGAGAACTCGGTGGCCGGGCGGCGCATCGCCGTGCTCGGGGTGGCGTTCAAGCCCGACAGCGACGACGTCCGCGACTCCCCCGCCCTGGACGTGGCCGGCCGCCTCTACAACGACGGCGCCGAGGTGACCGTCTACGATCCGGAAGGCAATGACAATGCACGACGGCGGTTCCCCCGCCTCGGGTACGTCGACTCCGTGGCCGAGGCGGCCGGCGATGCCGACCTGGTGCTCCTGTTGACGGAATGGCAGGAGTTCAAGGCCCTCACCCCCCAGGACCTGGCTCCCTGGGTTCGTGGTCGCCGCCTGGTCGATGGGCGCAATGTCCTGGACCACGCGCAGTGGGAGGACGCCGGCTGGACCGTCGCCGCCCTGGGCCGGAAGTTCGATCCCGCCGGCTGAGGCCCTACAGGCCGTCCCGACCCGCGAGCTGGGCCAGGCGCCCGGCACCGAAACCGCCCTTGCGGCCCGCGAGCCGGGCGGCGTCGCCGTGCCGGTACGCGGCGGCTGCCGCCAGTTCCACGAGCGCGCGGGTCCCCCGGCCCGCGGCGTCGGACGTGGCGAGCATGGCCCCCAGCATGCCGGTGAGCACGTCTCCGCTGCCTGCGGTGGCCAAGGCGGCCGGCCCATTGAGGCTGACCACGGTGTATCCATCCGGGGCGACGCAGATCGTCGAGTGGCCCTTCAAGAGGACGACGGAGGAATAGCCGACCGCAGCCCATCGCGCCCACCGCACGGGGTCCGCCGCGATGTCCTCGGCGGTGACGCGGACTCCGAGCCGGCCCAACAGGTCCTCGAGTTCGCCGGCATGCGGTGTCAAGACGAGCTGGGCGTGGCCTTGTGCCGGTTGCAGGACACGCAGTGCGCTGGCGTCCACCACGGCAGGCTGGCCCGATGCCAGCACCTGTTCGACGGCCGCCTTTTGGACGGCATCCTCGCCGATCCCCGGCCCCATCGCCCAGGCATCGACCCGGGCATCGGCTCCCTCGGTCGCGACGGCTTCGGGGACGGCGGACGCGATCAGCTGGGCGGGACGTTCAGGAGCGAGCGTGCGCAGCATGCCCACCGCCGTGTTGACCGCGGCCGTGGCTGCCAGCACTGCGGCGCCCGGGTACCGGTCCGAGCCCGCGATGAGCCCGAGCACGCCCCGCGAGTACTTGTGCTCGCTGCCTGTCGGCTGCGGCGTGACGGTCTCCACGTCGGATGTTCCGACGATCCGCAGGTCGGGGTGGCCGAGCACCGCGTCCAGGCCGATGTCCACGACCTCGACGCGGCCGGCATGCAAGCGTCCGGCGCCAACGCACAAGCCCGTCTTCAGCGCCCCGAACGTCACGGTGACATCGGCAGCCAAGGTGCCTTCCGGCGCCGCCCCCGTGTCGGCGTCCACCCCGGAGGGCAGGTCGCAGGCCATGACGGGCAGGTGCGCGGGCACGTCCGGCCTGGCCACCCGACCCCGGGCACCGGTGCCCAGGATCGCGTCGATGACCAGATCGACGTCGCGCAGCACATCCGTTGCGGCGCGGAAGCGCCGGGTCCTGCCCCGGGCACCGGAGCCGGGTACGGTACCGGAGACCACCCGGCCTCCGGCGCGGCGGAAGGCCTCCAGTGCCTCGGGATGGGCCCGGTCCCCGACCAGGATGGCGGTGCACGCCACGCCCCGTCCGGCCAGTCTCGCCAGCGCGAAGAGGCCGTCGCCTCCGTTGTTTCCCGTGCCGATCAATCCGGCCACCCGGGCGCCGTACACTGACCCGTATCGGGCGCGCAGCAGCAGCATCGCATGGTGTGCCAACCCGTGGGCGGCGGTGCGCATGAGCCCGGGGCCCTGCCCTTCCTCGATCAGGCCGGCTTCGGCTGCACGGATTTGTGTCCCGGTGTAGACGTTGATCATGCCCTAGCGCTCCGCCACGACCATGGCCGTGGCCAGGTCGCCGTCGTGGCTGAGGGACAGGTGCCAGTAGCGTACGTCTTTGGCGTCCGCGGCGCTGGCAACGGTGCCGTCGATGGCCACCTGCGGGTCGCCGGCGGCGTCGACGACGATCTGGCAGTGTTGCCAATTCATGCCCACGGGCGCGCCGAGGGCCTTGGCGACGGCTTCCTTGGCGGCGAACCGGGCCGCCAGCGAACGGTCATTCAGCGCGCGTTCGGCGGGGACGAACAAGCGCTCGCGAAGCGCCGGGGTGCGTTCAAGTTGGGCTCTGAACCGGGATACCTGCACTACATCAACACCAATGCCGACAATCATTGCACCAGCTTATCTGTTGTTGCCCCCGGCCATCGGCCGTCGCGGGCGCTGCCGCGAACCGCTGGCGGCCGGAGGCGGTCCCGGCGGCGGTCCCGGCGGCGGTCACGCCAGGGGTTGGGTCGCCGGCGGGAGCGGGGTAGCCTCGATTCCCCCCACCCGGAAGGAGCCCCCATGGCCGCCACCACCGCCCAGAAACTGCTCGACGACGGGTTCTCCCGCGTGGCCGAGACGGTTGCCAGCGTGACCGGTGACTCCGACGCACGCCTGCTGTCGTATCGTCCCGACAACCAATCCAATTCGGTCGCCTGGCTCGTGTGGCACCTGACCCGGGTCCAGGACGACCACCTGGCGGACCTGGCCGCAGTCCTCGCCCACCGCGCGGAACCGGCGGAACGCGGCGAGCACTGCGTTCCCTCCGGGCAGCAATGGGACGACGGCGGGTGGGCGGGCCGGTTCGCGTTGCCCTACGAACGCCACGACACCGGATTTGGCCATGAGGCAGCCGATGTTGCCGCCTTTTCCACCCTCGATGGCGAGTTGCTGGCCGGCTACCATGCGGCCGTGCACGAGGCCACGCGGGCGGTCATCGCCAACCTGTCGGAGCCGGATTTCGACAGGATCGTGGACCGGCGGTGGGAGCCGGCCGTCACGTCGTTGTCGCGTCTGGTGAGCGTCTTGAATGACACCACCCAGCATGCCGGTCAGGCGGCCTACGTCCGCGGCTTGGCCGAGCGCGCCCTCTGACGCCCATGCAAAAGCCCCGGCACCGAGGTGGCCCGGGGCTTTTGAGGCACTGCGTGCCTACTCGACGGTGACTGACTTGGCCAGGTTCCGCGGCTGGTCGACGTCGAAGCCCTTGGCGCTGGCCAGTTCGCACGCAAAGAGCTGCAACGGAACCGTCGCGAGCAGCGGCATCAACAGGGTCGGCGTCTCCGGCACGTGGAAGACGAATTCGGCGTAGTCGCGAACCGCTTCGTCCCCCGCCTCGGCGATGACCAGGGTCTTGGCGCCGCGGGCCCGGACTTCCTGGATGTTCGAGACGACCTTGGAGTGCAGCGAGTGGCGTCCGCGCGGGGAGGGCACGACGACGAAGACGGGCTGCCCGTCGTCGATCAGCGCGATCGGGCCGTGCTTCAGCTCGCCGGCGGCGAAGCCCTCGGCGTGGATGTAGGCGATCTCCTTGAGCTTGAGGGCACCCTCCATGGCAACCGGGTAACCGACATGGCGGCCCAGGAAGAGCACCGAGCTGGCGTCGGACATCGACCGGGCCAGCTCCTTGATGACCTCGGCACGGTCCAGGACTTCCTGGATCTTTGCCGGAATATCCTGCAGGTCGGCCAGGATGTCCTTGATCTGCCCGGTAAACAGGTTCCCGCGCAACTGGGCCAGATAGAGCCCCAGCACGTAGGTGGCGGTGATCTGGGCGAGGAACGCCTTGGTGGAGGCCACGGCGATTTCCGGCCCGGCGTGCGTGTAGAGCACGGCGTCGGATTCGCGCGGGATCGTCGATCCATTGGTGTTGCAGATGGACAGCGTCTTCGCCCCCTGCTCCCTGGCGTACCGGACGGCCATCAACGTGTCCATGGTTTCCCCGGACTGCGAGATCGACACGATCAGCGTGTGCTCGTCGACGATCGGGTCCCGGTAGCGGAACTCGTGGCTCAGCTCCACCTCGACGGGAATGCGGCACCAGTGCTCGATCGCGTACTTGGCCACCGATCCGGCATAGGCCGACGTGCCGCAGGCAAGCACGATGATCTTGGTGATGCTGGCCAACTTCGACGCGTCGATGCGCAACTCATCAAGGGTCATGCGGCCCTCGGAGTCGTAGCGGCCCAACAGGGTGTCGGCCACTGCTGTCGGCTGGTCGAAGATCTCCTTCTCCATGAAGGAATCAAAGCCGCCCTTCTCGGCGGCAGCGGCGTCCCAGTCGACGTGGAATTCCGTGCCCTGCGCGGGGTTGCCGTAGAAGTCGGTGATCGTGTGGTCGTCCGGGGTGATCGTCACGATCTGATCCTGCCCCAGCTCCACGGCACGGCGCGTGAAGTCGATGAAGCCCGAGACGTCCGACCCCAGGAAGTTCTCCCCGTCACCGAGTCCGACGACCAGCGGCGAGTTGCGCCGCGCGGCGACGACGACGCCCGGCTGGTCTTCGTGGACCGCCAAAAGCGTAAACGCGCCTTCCAGACGCTGGCATGCCAACTGCATCGACGCCGCCAGATCGCGGCCACCGGCGTGGGCATAGATGTCGCCCAGGAGGACGGCGGCGACTTCGGTGTCGGTCTCCGACACGAAGGTGTGGCCAGCGGCCTGCAGTTCGGCACGCACGTCGGCGAAGTTCTCGATGATGCCGTTGTGGATCATGGCGAGCTTGCCGCCGTCGGCCAGGTGCGGGTGCGCATTCACATCGGACGGCCCGCCGTGGGTGGCCCACCGCGTGTGGCCGATACCCGTCAGCGAGGCGGGCAGCGGGTTGGATTCGAGCTCGTCGACGAGGTTGGCGAGTTTGCCGGCCTTCTTGCGGGATTCAATGCCGGAAGCACCGAGTACTGCAATTCCCGCAGAGTCGTAGCCACGGTATTCCAACCGCCGCAATCCCTCGAGCACCACGTCGAGGGCGCCGTGGTCACCGGTCGTCTTTCCTGGGCGGCCTACGTAGCCAACGATTCCACACATGCGTCCAAGAATACCGTGCTCCCGCAGCCCCAATCGTCACCGCCGGGGCGCCGGTGCCCGAGATCACCGACGATGGCCCGTAACGCCGGGTTTGGGGATAGCACGCCCCAGTTGGCACAATTCAGGGGTGAGCTCACCCAGAGACAATGACGCCGGAGTCTCCCCCTATGTGGAGTTGGACCGTCAGACATGGGCGCGGTTGTCCAACGAGATCACCCAACCGCTCGATGAAGGCGATCTGATCCGGCTCAGTGGTCTGGGCGAAAAGCTCGACCTTACCGAGATACGCGATGTCTACCTGCCCCTGTCGCGCCTGTTGAATCTCTACGTCCAGGCAGCGGGCCAGCTGCACCAGGCCACGAACACCTTCCTCGGTGAGAGTACGCGCCGTACCCCGTTCGTCATCGGCGTCGCCGGCTCCGTTGCGGTCGGCAAGTCAACGACCGCACGCGTCCTCCAGGAGATGTTGCGCCGTTGGCCCGACACCCCGAACGTCGAGCTCGTCACGACCGACGGGTTCCTGCACCCGAACGAGGTTTTGGAGCGCAGGGGGCTCATGCACCGGAAGGGGTTCCCCGAATCCTACGACCGCCGGGCCCTGCTGCGCTTCGTCTCCACGGTCAAGTCCGGGGCCGAAGAGGTCCGTGCGCCCTGGTACTCACATCTGACCTACGACATCGTCCCCGGCAAGGAAGTCGTGGTGCACCGACCCGATGTGCTGATTGTCGAGGGCCTGAATGTCCTCGCCCCCGCGCAGGTCCGCTCGGATGGGACTGCGGGCCTGGCCCTGAGCGACTTCTTCGACTTCTCTGTCTATGTCGACGCCCGCACTCCGGCCATCGAGAACTGGTACGTCAACCGTTTCATGAAGCTGCGCAGCGGCGCCTTCGCCGACCCGGCCTCATATTTTCACCGGTATGCGAGCCTGACCGACTCGGAAGCCCGGGAAACGGCACTCGAAATCTGGCAGCGCATCAACGAGCCCAACCTACGTGAGAACGTCCTGCCGACCCGGGGCCGGGCGCAGCTGGTACTGACGAAGGACAGTGATCACTCGATCCGCCGCATGCTGTTGCGCAAGATCTGAACACCCGAAATCAACTTTCTGGGAAAACTCTGGCAAGTTCTTGTCCACCATTCCCGGCACAGGCGATCCTTGTGGGTAGAGTGGGCGGCATGTTACAGGGATTCAAGCAATTCATCATGAAGGGCAATGTCGTAGACCTTGCCGTCGCCGTTGTGATCGGTGGAGCATTCGCCACCGTCATCGATGCGCTCGTGAACAGCGTGCTCATGCCGCTGATCTCGGTGCTCGTGGGAACGCCCAACTTCGACAACTTCCTGGCGGTCGGCCCGGAACACGCGATCAAGTTCGGCGTCCTTCTCACCGCTATCGTCAATTTCCTGCTGGTTGCCGCGGCGATCTACTTCGTCGTCGTGATGCCGATGAACGTGATCATCGAACGCCGCAATGCGCGTCTGGCCGCCGGCCAGCCGGCGGAAGAGGAAGAGGTCGATGCGCAGGTGCTGCTCCTGACCGAGATCCGCGACTCCCTGAAGTCGCGGGGATGACACTCGCCTGGCCCGGCTCCACCCGCCAGCCGGAATGATGACGGGCCCTGTCCCCTCGGACAGGGCCCGTCATGTTCATCGGGCCAACCGGGCTACAAGGCGAGCTCGGCCAGGACGACCCCGGCCAGACGGTTGGCAATCAGGTCTGCCCTGGAGTGGTCGGTGGCCTCCACCATGACGCGGACCACCGGCTCGGTCCCCGACGGCCGCAACAGGATCCTTCCGGAGTCCCCGAGCTCGGTCTCGGCTCCGCGAACCGCGGCGGAAACAACCGGATTCGAGTGGGCCTCGTGCTTGTCCACTCCCTTAACGTTGATCAGCACCTGGGGCAGGACCTGCATGACCGAGGCCAGTTCCTTGAGCGTCTTTCCGGTAGCTGCCACGCGCGAGGCGATTTGCAGTCCCGTGAGCACGCCATCACCGGTGGTAGCGTAGTCGGAGAAGATCACGTGGCCCGACTGCTCGCCGCCGAGCGTGAAGTGCCCGGCACGCATCTGCTCGAGGACATACCGATCCCCGACGCCTGTTTCGGACACGTGGACGCCGGCGTGCTCCATGGCGATCTTGAGCCCCAGGTTGCTCATGACGGTGGCCACGAGCGTGTCGTCCTTCAGCTGGCCGGCCTCCTTGAGCGCCAAGGCCATGATCGCCATGATCTGGTCGCCGTCGACGATGGCCCCCTCGTGGTCCACAGCCAGGCACCGGTCTGCGTCGCCATCGTGCGCGATCCCCAGATCAGCCCCCTCCGCCACGACTGTCCGCTGCAGGTTTTCCAGGTGGGTGGACCCGTACCCGTCATTGATGTTGACCCCGTCAGGGCTGGCACCGATGACGACGACTTCCGCACCCGCGGTGGAGAAGGCTTCCGGCGAACACCCGCTCGCCGCTCCATGAGCGCAGTCCAGGACGACCTTCAGCCCGTCCAACCGGTGAGGCATGGTCTTCAACAGGTGGACCACGTAGCGATCCTCGGCGTCGGCGAAGCGCCGGATGCGGCCGACGCCGCCACCGAACGGGCGGGGTGGATCGAGGGCCATCTGCGCCTCGATGGCGTCCTCCTGGGCGTCAGAGAGCTTCTGGCCACCCCGGGCGAGGAACTTGATGCCGTTGTCCGGTGCCGGATTGTGCGAGGCGGAGATCACCACGCCGAAGTCCGCTTCCATGTCGGCAACGAGGTAGGCAGCCGCCGGGGTCGGGAGGATGCCCGCGTCGAACACGTCAACGCCAACGGAGGCGAACCCGGCTTCGATGGCCGAGGCGATGAAATCGCCGCTGATCCTGGGGTCCCGGGCCACCACGGCCAGGGGACGCCTACCCGCGGGGACGTTCTCCAGGCCGAGCACCACGGCAGCCGCTTCCGCCAGATTCATGGCGAGGGCCGGGGTGATCAGTTCATTTGCTTTTCCGCGCACGCCATCGGTGCCAAATAATCTACCCATCCTGGCTATCCTATCGCTCGGAGGTCGGTTTCGAATCGTCGTGGACAACGATCCGGACACGCTTTGGCGCAGCACGCTCCGCGCGCATGCCGCCCTTTCGCTTCCTTGACGGGGAAGACCCCCTAAAGGAAGAAAGCCCCGCAGCAGATGCTGCGGGGCCTTCGGCTCGAGACCCGAGGGTCTCGGACAACGCGTTTAGCGCTTCGAGTACTGCGAGGCCTTGCGTGCCTTCTTGAGGCCTGCCTTCTTGCGCTCGATGACGCGGGCGTCACGGGTCAGGAAGCCGGCCTTCTTCAGCGACGGGCGGTTGTTCTCGCGGTCGATCTCGTTCAGCGAGCGGGCAATGCCCAAGCGCAGGGCACCGGCCTGGCCGGAGTCACCGCCACCGTGGATGCGGGCGATGACGTCGTACGCGCCGTCGAGCTCGAGGAGCTTGAACGGTTCGTTGACTTCCTGCTGGTGCAGCTTGTTCGGGAAGTAGTCCTCGAGCGTGCGGCCATTGATGGTCCAGGCGCCGGTGCCCGGCACGAGGCGCACGCGGGCGATGGCCTGCTTGCGGCGGCCGACGGCGGAACCGCCGACGGTCAGCGCCGGGCGCTCCTTCGCGACGGTCTCTTCGGCCGCGGACGACTCGGAGGTGTAGGCGGTGGGAGCCGCACCCTCAAATTCATTCAGCTCTTCAGTGTTCTGAGCCACGATTCTCCTTGAAAACTAGTCTCTTGTTTCGGGGCCCAGCGCTACTGCGCGACCTGGGTGATTTCGAAGGTCTTGGGCTGCTGGGCAGCGTGCGGGTGCTCGGCACCGCGGTAGACCTTCAGCTTGGACAGCTGCTGGGCTGCCAGGGAGTTCTTGGGAAGCATGCCGCGAACGGCCTTCTCCACCGCCTGGACCGGGTTCTTCTCCAGCAGTTCGGCATAGCTGACGGACTTCAGTCCGCCCGGGAAGCCGGAGTGGCGGTAGGCGCGCTTCTTTTCGAGCTTGGCGCCGGTGAGGGCGACCTTCTCGGCGTTGATGATGACGACGAAATCGCCCATGTCCATGTGGGCGGCATAGGTTGCCTTGTGCTTGCCACGCAGCAGGGTTGCGGTCTGGCTGGCGAGGCGGCCCAGAACGATGTCAGTGGCGTCAATGACGTGCCACTGGCGGTCTACGTCGCCGGGCTTCGGGGTGTACGTACGCACGGTTATTGCCTTCGTTTCCTTGGATACTGGTCAAGCATTCCCCCTGCGGCGGCTGTGAGATCCACCGGCAAAAAGAACACTGTGTTATCGATGCGCTGTACCAGTTCTTCAGGTGAGGGCTGAATCCAACCGGCCATCCATTAGCTGCCTGCAGTCTCCACAGACCAGGGCCCTGCAACTGGGCCGTCACGCGGAGAAAGTTGTGTCAGGCATAGGACACGCACAACAGCTACCAACTTTAGCGCATCGGAGCCCCGCAGCCAAAAGACCACTCGGCACCTTCCCCCGGCGGGGCCTACCGGCGCCGGACATCCTCGGGGCGGCGCCGGGCACGCGTGGATTCAGCCCGGTCGGCCAGCTGGTGGTCGTCCGGATAGGCGACCTCCTCGAGCACGAGGGGGTGCGGGGCCGCCATGCGCGTCCGGTGGTCCCGCACTGGTTCACCGATACGGCGGCTGATCCAGCCCGTCTCCTCCTCGCCGTCGGCGACGCGCAGGACAGCGCCGATCAGGGTCCGGACCATGTTGTGGCAGAAGGCATCCGCCCGCAGGGTGGCCACGAGGATGCCATCGTCGTGCCGGAGGAACGAGAATTCCTGCAGGGTCCGGATGGTGGTGGCGAACTCCTTGGGCCGGCAATAGGACAGGAAGTCGTGGCGTCCGACAGCCGCAGCGGCCTCGGCAGTGAGGACTTCGGGTTCAAGCACGTTCCGATGCCACAATGTCGTTGCCCGCGTGAGCGGGTCCCACCGATCGGGGCCGTCGGCGATGCGGTAGGTGTAGCGCCGCCAGAGGGCGGAGAAGCGGGCATCGAAACCGGGGGCGGCCGCCCGCGCGTCGTGCACGAAGACCTCTCCCCCGATCCTGCTGGTGACACCCCGAACGCGCCTCAGCAAGGCCTCGTCCTCGGTGAGCTTCTTGCCACGTGGCAGGGACAGATACTCGCGTTCGGTCAGGTCGAAGTGCACGACCTGGCCACGGGCGTGGACGCCGGCGTCCGTCCGGCCGGCCACGGTGGTGCGCACGGGGCGGCGGAACAGCAGTTCCAGGGCTTCTTCCACGCTGCCCTGGACGGTCCGGCGGCCCGGCTGCGTGGCCCAACCCGAGAAGCCGGTCCCGTCGTAGGCCAGGCGCATCCGGATGCGTACCGTGGCGGGTTCTGCCGTGGCCGCATCTGGCACCGCGTTCGCGCCCCCTGGCACAGCGGCACCGGGCAGGGGAAAGGTGGGATGCATGCCCCGATTCTAGGTCGTCGGCGGCACGGGACGCCAAAAAGGGCCGGGCCCGTCCAATTGCGTGGACGGGCCCGGCCCCTGGAAGCGGACTGGCCTAGGCCTGGTCCTTCTTCTCGTCGGTCTCCTCGGCGGGAGCCTCGGCTGCTTCAGCCGGAGCGTCGGCGGCCGGGGTCTCAACGACCTCGGTCTCCTCGACCACGGGGGCCTCGGCGGGGGCGGAGGTCGTGGTGGCCTTTTCGGCCTCCTTGACGACGGCCTGCTTCGGCGATACCGGCTCCAGCACCAGCTCGATGACTGCCATGGGGGCGTTGTCGCCCTTGCGGTTGCCGATCTTGGTGATGCGGGTGTAGCCGCCTTCGCGCTCGGCCATGGCCGGGGCGATGTTGGCGAACAGCTCGTGCACGACGGACTTGTTGGTGCGGCTACGCGAGGCGATGGCCGCCTGGACGCGGCGGCGCGACGACAGGTCCCCGCGCTTGGCGAAGGTGATCAGGCGCTCGGCGTAGGGGCGCAGGCGCTTGGCCTTGGTGACCGTCGTGGTGATCGACTTGTGCTCGAAGAGCTGGGCCGACAGGTTGGCCAGGATGAGGCGCTCGTGGGACGCTCCGCCTCCGAGACGCTTTCCCTTGGTTGGGGTAGGCATTGTTGTTTTCTCCTCATATGGAGCCCGCTGGCCTGCGCGTCACCGCGCGGGCCCTTCGGGCAAAGTACATTACTTTGAAGGCGGCCTCAGGCCTCTTCGTCACCGTAGTCGGCGTCGTCTTCGTCGATGGCGGCAGCACGGGCGGCCAGGTCAAACCCGGGAGGGGAATCCTTCAGGGACAGACCCAGTTCGATCAGCTTCGCCTTGACCTCGTCGATGGACTTGGCACCGAAGTTGCGGATGTCCATGAGGTCAGCCTCGGAGCGGGCAACCAGCTCGCCTACCGTGTGGATGCCCTCGCGCTTGAGGCAGTTGTACGAACGGACGGTCAGCTCGAGATCCTCGATCGGCAGCGCCATGTCGGCAGCGAGCGCGGCGTCCGTCGGGGACGGGCCGATCTCGATGCCCTCGGCAGCGGAGTTCAGTTCGCGGGCCAGGCCGAACAGCTCGACCAGGGTCGTACCGGCCGATGCGACGGCGTCGCGCGGCAGGATGGAGTCCTTGGTCTCGACGTCGACGATGAGCTTGTCGAAGTCGGTGCGCTGCTCAACACGGGTGGCCTCCACGCGGAAGGTCACCTTCAGAACGGGCGAGTAGATGGAGTCGACCGGGATGCGGCCGATCTCTGCATCGAGGCTCTTGTTCTGTGCCGCGGAGACGTAGCCGCGGCCGCGCTCGATCGTGAGCTCCATGTCGAACTTGCCCTTCGCGTTCAAGGTCGCGATGTGCAGGTCCGGGTTGTGGAACTCGACGCCGGCCGGCGGGGTGATGTCCGCAGCCGTGACGACGCCGGGGCCCTGCTTGCGCAGGTAGGCGACGACAGGCTCGTCGTGCTCGGAGGACACAGCGAGGTTCTTGATGTTCAGGATCAGTTCGGTGACGTCTTCCTTCACACCCTGAACGGTGGTGAACTCGTGCAACACGCCGTCGATGCGAACGCTGGTGACAGCTGCACCAGGGATCGAGGACAGCAGCGTGCGGCGCAGCGAGTTGCCCAGGGTGTAGCCGAAACCCGGCTCCAAGGGCTCAATGGTGAACCGCGAGCGGTTCGGGGCTACTACTTCTTCGGTAAGGGTGGGGCGCTGTGCAATAAGCACTTACATTTCCTTTCAGCGAGCATCCGCTATATGACGCAACACATGTGGGTGGAAACGACGTCTGCCATCAGGCGTCCGTCTAGATCGGGCGAGTGAGCCGCATGCGGCGCGCACCGCCGTCGTTCCCGGATGTCGGGAACGACGGCGGTACGCGCAGGCAACGGGTCAAACTAGACGCGGCGACGCTTCGACGGGCGGCAGCCGTTGTGGGCGCTCGGGGAGACGTCCTGGATGGACCCCACCTCGAGACCGGCGGCCTGCAGCGAGCGGATGGCGGTTTCGCGGCCGGAGCCCGGACCCTTCACGAACACGTCGACCTTCTTCATGCCGTGTTCCTGCGCCCGCTTGGCGGCCGATTCGGCAGCCATCTGCGCGGCGTACGGGGTCGACTTGCGCGAGCCCTTGAACCCGACCTCGCCGGCCGAGGCCCACGAGATGACGGCACCGGTCGGATCCGTGATGGACACGATGGTGTTGTTGAAGGTGCTCTTGATGTGCGCCTGACCCAGCGCGATGTTCTTCTTGTCCTTGCGACGCGGCTTGCGGACCGCTCCACGAGTCTTTGGGGGCATTGCTAACTCCTACGAGATGTTTGGCTTGGACCGCTGCTTAGCGGGTCTTCTTCTTACCGGCGACGGTGCGCTTCGGGCCCTTGCGGGTGCGAGCGTTGGTCTTGGTGCGCTGACCGCGGACCGGCAGGCCCTTGCGGTGGCGGATGCCCTCGTAGGATCCGATCTCGACCTTGCGGCGGATGTCGGCTGCGACTTCACGGCGGAGATCGCCCTCGACCTTGAAGTTGCCCTCGACGTAGTCACGCAGCTGGACCAGCTGGTCGTCACTGAGGTCCTTGACACGAGTTTCCGGGGTGATCCCGGTCTCGGCAATGGTTTGTTCTGCACGGGTCTTGCCCACGCCGTAGATGTAGGTAAGCGCGATGACGACGCGCTTTTCGCGCGGGATGTCTACGCCTGCGAGACGAGCCATATTGGTGTCTTCCTCACATGATTCGCGGAGGTGTGGAGCAGCACGACCCTGTTGCCAGGTCCCCGGCCTCCGTGCCCGGGGGTGTGCGTCTCGCGTAATGGACGCTGTGCTGCCGATATTCGATTACTACGCGCAGGTTTCGGTTCCCGGAGGAGACTTAGCCCTGACGCTGTTTATGGCGTGGATTTTCGCAGATCACCATGACCCGCCCGTTGCGGCGGATCACCTTGCACTTGTCGCAGATCGGCTTCACGCTAGGGTTAACCTTCACGGTTTGGGTCCTTTGCGGTTGCTGTTTCAGTGGAACGGTAACTACCTTCACGTCCCCGGCGGACCGGTGACGCGGAAGTCACTACTTGTAGCGGTAGACGATTCGTCCGCGATTGAGGTCGTACGGGCTGAGTTCCACCACTACGCGGTCCTCCGGGAGGATCCGAATGTAGTGCTGACGCATCTTGCCCGAGATAGTGGCAAGGACCACGTGTCCGTTCGGCAGCTCAACGCGGAACATCGCGTTGGGAAGTGCTTCCGACACGGTGCCTTCTACCTCGATGACACCCTCTTTCTTGGCCATATCCTCCGCTAACGTTTGTGCCGGTCGCAGTTGCTTCCGGCGTGTATGTTCGTGGTTGACGAGCGCCCGTGCCCGGCAGCCGGATCAACCGGTGGTTCTTTTGGGCACAAACGTAGAGACAACCAACAAGCAATCCTACGCGGTGGATCCCGTTAAGCGAAATCCGCGAGACGTCCTGGGCCGGCGCCAGCGGCCCTAACCCTGGAGCGGCGAGGGGGTGATGCCGAACGGCGCCAGACCGGCGGCACCGCCGTCATGGGCCGTCAGCACCCAGATGCCGCCCAGGTGCACCGCCACGGTGTGTTCCCATTGCGAGGCCCGCGAGCCGTCGGTGGTGACCACCGTCCAGTCGTCGTCCAGGACGCGGGTCTCGATCCCGCCGCGGACCAGCATCGGTTCGATGGCCAGGCACATGCCGGCCTTCACCCGGGGCCCACGGTGGCCCGTGCGGTAGTTCAGGACATCGGGCGCCTGGTGCATCTCGGTGCCGATGCCGTGGCCGACGTAGTCCTCCAGGATGCCCAAGGGTGCGCCCTCGCGTGAGGAAACGAAGTCGTCGATTGCCTCGCCGATTTCGCCGACGAAGCGGGCCGTGGCCAAGGCGGCGATGCCGTGCCACATGGCGGCCTCGGTGGTCTCCGAGAGGCGCTGGTCCTCGGGATCCGGGCTTCCCACCAGAACGGTGCGGGCCGAGTCGGCGTGCCACCCCTCGATGATGGCACCCCCGTCGATCTTGAGGACGTCGCCGTCGGCCAAGACGTAGTCGGAGGGGAACCCGTGGACGACCTGGTCATTCACGGAGGCGCAGATCGTCGCCGGGAACCCGTAGTAGCCCTTGAAGTTCGAGGTGGCCCCGTGCTTGTCCAGCACCGCCTCGAACACCGCGTCGATCTGGGCGGTGGTCGTGCCGATCTGGGCCGAGGCCACGGCAGCGTCCAGGGCCTCGGCCAGCACCAATCCCGCCGCGCGCATCTTGAGGATCTGCGCCGTGGATTTGTACTCGATCTTGGGCTGGCCGAATGCCATGCGGGATTCCTTCTGTTCGGTGTTCGTTCTGCTGGTGGCCGGGTGGCCGGGATCGGGGAACGGCACGACGGCCGCCACGCGCTGGTTCGCGCGATGACGGCCGTCGGCTTCCGGGTGGTGGCTAGGCCGCGGTTCCCTCGAGGGCGCCAAGGACCCGTTCGGTCACCGCGTCGATGTCGCCGAGTCCGTCGACGTGGCGCACGATGCCCCGCTCCAGGTACCGGTCGACCACGACCTGGGTCTGCTGTTCGTACACGTCGAGGCGGTGCCTGATGACTTCCTCGGTGTCGTCGGCCCGGCCCTCGATCTCCGCGCGCTTGAGCAGGCGTGCCACGAGCTCGTCCTGGTCCGCCGTCAGCTGGAGTACGACGTCGAGGGAGGTTCCGTCCTCCTCCAGGATTGCGTCCAGCTCGTCCACCTGGGCCGCGGTGCGGGGGTAGCCGTCGAGCAGGAAGCCCTCCGCCACATCCTCCTGCTTCAGCCGGTCGCGGACCATGCGGTTGGTGACCGAGTCGGGAACGTAGTCCCCGGCGTCCATGTACTGCTTGGCCTCCACGCCCAAAGGCGTGCCGCCCTTGACGTTGGCGCGGAAGATGTCGCCGGTGGAGATGGCCACGATCCCGAGGCGATCCGAAATGCGTGCGGCCTGGGTTCCCTTGCCCGAACCGGGCGGGCCAACGATCAAGAGTCTGGTCATCGCAGAAGTCCTTCGTAGTGTCGCTGTTGCATCTGTGCATTGATCTGCTTGACCGTCTCAAGTCCCACACCGACCATGATGAGGACGGAGACGCCACCGAACGGGAAGTTCTGGTCGGCCTTGATCAGGACGAACGCGATCAGTGGCGTCAAGGCGATAAGGCCAAGGTAGATGGCCCCGGGGAACGTGATGCGGCTCAGCACGTAGGACAGGTAGTCCGCAGTGGGTTTGCCGGCACGGATGCCCGGGATGAATCCACCATACTTCTTCATGTTGTCCGCGACCTCGGTCGGGTTGAATGTGATCGCCACGTAGAAGTATGTGAAGAAGATGG
Source organism: Arthrobacter sp. JSM 101049 (assembly GCF_041679245.1). NCBI lineage: Bacteria > Bacillati > Actinomycetota > Actinomycetes > Micrococcales > Micrococcaceae > Arthrobacter > Arthrobacter sp. JSM 101049. The sequence continues at coordinate 312,561 of NZ_JBGFFC010000001.1, forward strand.
TCAGGAGCAGGTAGACCGCCATGTACAGGGGGCTGCTGCCGTTGAAATGGGCTTGGATCCAGACCGCCCAGTCCGGCAGGGAGCCATCGGGCCGCATGTTGAACTGGACCAGCATCTGCGGCAGGGCGAGCATCGAGGAGGAGAAGATCACGGGGATGACCCCGGCCATGTTCACCTTGATCGGGATGTAGGTCGAGCTCCCGCCGACAGTCCGCCGGCCGACCATGCGCTTGGCGTACTGGACCGGGACGCGACGCTGGGATAGTTCGACGAAGACCACCAGTGCCACGACGCACAGCCCGATCAGGATCACCCCGGTGAACACTCCCCAGCCCTGGGTGCGGGCGATGGCGCCCATGGAAGCGGGGAACCCGGAGGCGATGGAGACGAAGATCAAGATGGACATGCCATTGCCGACGCCCTTTTCCGTGACCAGTTCGCCGAGCCACATGATCAGGCCCGTGCCGGCCGTTAGGACGATGACCATCAACAGGATGTGCACGATGCTCTGGTCCGGGATGATCGGCAGCGCGCAGCCCTGGAAGAGATTGCCGCTACGTGCCAGCGATACCAGGGTCGTGGCCTGCAGCAGTCCCAGGGCGATGGTGAGGTAGCGCGTGTACTGCGTCAGGGTCGACTGCCCGGAGGCGCCTTCCTTGTGCAGCTCTTCGAAACGGGGAATCACCACGCGCAGCAGCTGGACGATGATCGACGCGGTGATGTACGGCATGATGCCCAGGGCAAAGACCGAAACCTGGAGCAGGGCACCGCCGCTGAACAGGTTCACGAACTGGTACAGCCCCCCAGACGTGTTGCCCATCGCGAGGCACTGTTGGACGTTGCCGTAGTCGACCCCTGGCGCGGGGATGTAGACGCCGAGACGATAGATGGCAATGATGCCGAGCGTGAACAACAACTTTCGTCGCAGGTCAGGCGTCCGGAATACCCGGGCAATGGCGCTGAGCAAGCGTCCTCCTGGAAGGTGTGGTTTCGGCCTGATGCCGGAATGGACTTCTGAGAGTCTACCGGTTGTCGGGGCTCTTCGAAGCAGTGGGTGTGGTGGCGGACACCGGCGGGCGTGCCGGAATCCCCCAGCCAGGCGGCAGAGGTGGCCCGCAGCCCGGTGGCGGGACGCGAAAGGTCCCCACCGTTCCGGGACGCGCCCGGACGTTGGGGACCTTTCAGCTGTGCCGTGGTGTCACGGTGACCTTAGAGCGAGGCCACCGAACCGCCGGCAGCGGCGATCTTTTCCGCAGCGGACGCCGAGAAGGCGTCGGCCTTCACGTTGACCTTGACGGTGATGTCGCCGGACCCCAGGACCTTGACGGGCTGGTTCTTGCGAACGGCGCCCTTCTCGACCAGGTTCTCGACCGTGATGTCGCCGCCCTCGGGGAACAGTTCCGAGATCTTGTCCAGGTTCACGACCTGGTACTCGACGCGGAACGGGTTCTTGAAGCCGCGCAGCTTCGGCAGGCGCATGTGCAGCGGCAGCTGCCCGCCTGCGAAGCCGGCCTTGACCTGGTAACGGGCCTTGGTGCCCTTGGTGCCGCGGCCTGCGGTCTTGCCCTTGGACGCCTCACCGCGACCCACGCGGGTCTTGGCGGTCTTGGCGCCTTCGGCCGGGCGCAGGTGGTGTACCTTGAGTGCCTTTTCGATCTTGGCCATGATTACTTCGCCTCCTCAACCTTTACGAGGTGCGGAACCTTGTTGACCATGCCCACGGTCACGGGATCTGCTTCACGGACCACGGTGTGGCCGATCCGCTTCAATCCCAGTGAACGCAGGGTGTCGCGTTGGTTCTGCTTGCCGCCGATGACGGACTTGGTCTGGGTGATTGCCAGCTTTGCGTTGCTCGGGACAATGTTCTTCGCCACAGCCTACGCACCTGCCTTCTGGTTGATCGTACGCAGCATCTGGGCCGGCACGACTTCATCCATCGGCAGGCCACGACGAGCCGCAACGGATGCGGGCTCTTCAAGTGCCTTCAACGCCGCCACGGTGCCGTGGACGATGTTGATCTGGTTGGCGGAACCCATGGACTTCGAGAGGACATCGTGGATGCCGGCGCACTCGAGGACGGCACGCACCGGACCGCCGGCGATAACGCCGGTACCCGGGGAAGCCGGACGGAGCAGCACGACGCCGGCGGCGGCCTCACCCTGCACCAGGTGCGGGATGGTGGAGCCGACACGCGGGACGCGGAAGAAGGACTTCTTCGCTTCCTCGACGCCCTTGGCGATGGCCGCGGGAACTTCCTTGGCCTTGCCGTAGCCGACGCCGACCATGCCGTTGCCGTCGCCTACCACCACGAGGGCGGTGAAGCTGAAGCGGCGACCGCCCTTGACGACCTTGGAGACGCGGTTGATGGTCACCACGCGCTCAAGGAACTTGTCCTTGTCGTCATTGCGGCTGTCACGGGAATCGCGGCCGCGGCCACGCCCCTCGCCCCGGCCACGGCCTTCGCCGCGCCCACGGTTGTCACCGCGGTTGTCGTTGCGGCGACCGCCGGAGGTGTTCTCCGTGGTGCTCGCAGCTGCCTCAGTGGCTTCAGACACCTGAGTTTCCTTCTCGTTAGTAGCTTCGCTCACAGTGCCAGCCCACCTTCCCGCGCGCCGTCGGCTACCGCGGCCACTCGGCCGTGGTACTTGTTTCCACCGCGGTCGAAGACCACGGACTCGATGCCGGCTGCCTTGGCGCGCTCGGCGACGAGCTCGCCAACGCGCTTGGCCTTGGCGGTCTTGTCACCGTCGAAGGAACGCAGGTCGGCTTCCATCGTCGAACCCGATGCCACGGTGATGCCCTTGCTGTCGTCGACAACCTGGACGAAGACGTGGCGGGACGAGCGGTTGACGACCAGGCGCGGACGGAGGCCCGTGCCCGTGATGCGCTTGCGGACGCGCAGGTGGCGGCGACCGCGAGCGGCGGCCTTGCTCTTACCCTTGATTGAAAGAGCCATGTTTACTTACCAGCCTTTCCGACCTTGCGGCGGATAACTTCGCCTTCATAGCGGATGCCCTTGCCCTTGTAGGGATCCGGCCGACGGAGCTTGCGGATGTTGGCGGAAACCTCGCCAACCTGCTGCTTGTTGATGCCCGAGACGACCACCTTGTTGTTGCCCTCGACGGCGAGCGTGATGCCTGCCGGAGCCTCAACGAGCACGGGGTGCGAGTAGCCCAGAGCGAACTCCAGGTTGGCGCCCTTGGCCAGCACGCGGTAACCGGTGCCGTGGATTTCGAGCTTCTTGGAGTACCCCTCGGTGACGCCGGTGATCAGGTTCGAGATCAGGGTGCGGGTCAGGCCGTGCAGCGACCGCGATTCGCGCTCGTCGTTCGGCCGGGACACGGTGAGGGTGTTCTCCTCGAGTGCGACCGTGATCGGTGCGGGTACGGTGAGGCTGAGCTCGCCCTTCGCGCCCTTCACGGAGACCTCGGAGCCGTTGACCTTCAGGTCGACGCCGGCAGGGATAGTGATTGGAAGACGTCCAATACGTGACATGGTGCTTCTTCCTTCCCGTTACCAGACGTAGGCGAGGACTTCCCCACCTACACCCTTCTTGGCTGCCTGGCGGTCCGTCAGGAGACCCGAGGACGTGGACAGGATGGCGATGCCGAGTCCACCAAGGACGTGCGGCAGGTTGGTGGACTTCGCGTAAACGCGCAGGCCCGGCTTGGAAATGCGGCGGACGCCAGCGATGGAACGCTCACGGCTCGGACCGAACTTCAGGTTGATGGTCAGCTTCTTGCCTACCTCGGCGGCCTCTTCGACGAAGTCGCCGATGTAGCCTTCCGCCTTAAGGATCTGGGCAACGCGCACCTTCAGCTTGGAAGACGGCATGGACACGGTGTCGTGGTATGCCGAGTTCGCGTTGCGCAGACGAGTCAGCATGTCTGCGACAGGGTCTGTCATTGTCATTTGGGCTAAGGCCCTTCCTCGCTACGGTTTCCGCGCTCGCGCGGACCTGTAACGTAGTTGATCTAGTTGTCGGTCTTGAACGGGAAGCCCAGTGCCTTCAGGAGCGCACGGCCTTCTTCGTCGGTCTTGGCGGTGGTCACCACGGTGATGTCCATGCCACGGACGCGGTCAATCTTGTCCTGGTCGATCTCGTGGAACATTGCCTGCTCCGTCAGACCGAAGGTGTAGTTGCCGTTGCCATCGAACTGCTTGCCGTTCAGGCCGCGGAAGTCGCGGATACGCGGCAGGGCCAGGGTCACCAGGCGGTCGACGAATTCCCACATGCGGTCGTTGCGCAGCGTGGCGTGGGTGCCGATCGGCATCCCCTCGCGCAGCTTGAACTGGGCAATCGACTTGCGGGCCTTGGTCACCAGCGGCTTCTGGCCGGTGATGGCCGTGAGGTCGCGGACGGCGCCTTCGATGAGCTTGGAATCCTTGGCTGCCTCGCCAACGCCCATGTTCACGACGACCTTGACCAGGCTCGGAACCTGCATGGGGTTCGTGTAGCTGAACTCGGCCTGCAGGGCTTCGCGGATCTCCGAGGCGTACTTGGCCTTCAGGCGCGGCTGAACCTTTACTGCTGCTTCAGTCATTAGAGTGCCTTTCCGGAAGCCTTGGCGTAGCGAACACGCACCGTCTTCGTCACGCCGTTCTTTTCCACGGTTTCCTCGCGGAAGCCAACACGGGTCGGCTTCTTCGACTCGGGGTCGATGACCGCGACGTTCGAAACGTGGATGGGAGCCTCGACGACCTCGATGCCTCCGGTGGAGGCACCGCTCTCGGTCTGGCCGGCCCGGGTGTGCTTGGTGACGCGGTTGATGCCCTCGACGAGCACGCGGTTGGCCTCGGGGAACACCTTCAGGACCTTGCCCTGCTTGCCGCGGTCTCCGCCGCGTTCGGCCTTGGCGCCGGTGATGACCTGGACCAGGTCGCCCTTCTTGATCTTTGCGCCCATGGTTACAGCACCTCCGGAGCCAGCGAAACGATCTTCATGAACTTCTTGTCGCGAAGTTCACGACCGACGGGACCGAAGATACGGGTACCACGCGGCTCGGTGTCCGCCTTGAGGATGACCGCTGCGTTCTCGTCGAACTTGATGTAGGAACCGTCGACGCGGCGACGTTCCTTCTTGGTGCGGACGATGACGGCCTTGACCACATCGCCCTTCTTGACGTTTCCGCCAGGGATTGCATCCTTGACGGTGGCGACGATGACGTCGCCGATGCCTGCGTAGCGACGTCCGGATCCACCGAGAACACGGATGGTAAGGATTTCCTTAGCACCGGTGTTGTCAGCCACCTTGAGTCGCGACTCCTGCTGAATCACTTTCAACTCCTGTCGTCTCGCCGGTTCTCCCAGGGAGCCTTGCGGAACGGATATGGTCCATCTGCGGCGCTCGCTTACCCCCATCTCCAAACAGGTGGGATTCACGGGGAATCTTGCTGCTGCTGGGGAGACCGGGCCGAGGCGTATGCCGCAGAGCCGTGCCGAGCGCCGGTCCCGGATCGAGCCGGGCCGCGCACGAATGCCTGCAACGAAGGTGGATAGTCCCCGCCGCAGAGCGCACAGACACATCAGTCTACGCCAAGAGTGCGCCACGGGCCAATCGCATGATATGGGGCCGCCCCTCCCCCGGCACGGAAAAAGCACGACGCCGGTGCACTCCCCCACGGGGGCCTGCACCGGCGTCGTGCCGAGATCCTTCCGGGATCGGGAGGTGGCTACTTGGCCTTCTCCACGATCTCGACCAGGCGCCAGTTCTTGTCCTTCGACAGGGGCCGGGTCTCCGCGATGATGACCAGGTCGCCGATGCCGGCGGTGTTGGTCTCGTCGTGGGCCTTGATCTTCTTGTTGCGACGCATCACCTTGCCGTAGAGGGCGTGCTTCACACGGTCCTCCACGTCGACGACGATGGTCTTTTCCATCTTGTCGGAAACCACGTACCCGCGAAGGGTTTTGCGGTAACCGCGAGCTTCTGCTGCTTCAGCCACTGCGTTCTCCTTCTCGCTCATTACTTGGCTTCCTCAGTTGCTTCGTCGGCTTCTGCCTTCTTCGAGGACTTCTTGGCCTTCTTGTCGGCCTTGGGTTCCTCGACGACGGCGGTGACCTCCGGGCGAATGCCCAGCTCGCGTTCGCGCAGCACCGTGTAGATGCGGGCGATGTCGCGCTTGACCGACTTCAGGCGGCCGTGCGACTCGAGCTGTCCGGTGGCGGACTGGAAGCGCAGGTTGAACAGCTCTTCCTTGGCCTTCTTCAGCTCTTCGACCAGTCGGGCGTTGTCAAAACCGTCCAGCTGTTCGGTGGCGAGATCCTTGGATCCAATTGCCATTCCTATTCACCACCCTCACGACGCACGATGCGTGCCTTCAGCGGCAGCTTGTGGATCGCCAGGCGCAGGGCCTCGCGAGCTACCTCATCGGTAACACCGGAGAGTTCGAAGAGAACCCGGCCCGGCTTGACGTTTGCAACCCACCACTCCGGCGAGCCCTTGCCGGAACCCATGCGGGTTTCGGCGGGCTTCTTGGTCAGCGGGCGGTCCGGATAGATGTTGATCCAGACCTTGCCGCCACGCTTGATGTGGCGGGTCATGGCGATACGGGCTGCTTCGATCTGACGGTTGGTCACGTAGGCCGGGGTAAGGGCCTGGATGCCATAGTCACCGAAGGAGACCGTGGTGCCGCCGCTTGCAGCGCCCGTGCGGGACGGGTGGTGCTGCTTGCGGAACTTCACTCGGCGTGGGATAAGCATTTAAGCCTGTCCTCCTTCTGCGGCCGCCGGAGCCTGGGCTGCCGGGGCAGCCCCGGTTGCCGGAGCACCGGTATTGCGGTCGTTACGACGACGGCGGTCGCCGCCGGCTGCGGGACGCCCACCGGGGCGGTCGCCACGGCCGCGAGCCGGGGCCGCGGCGTTCTGTGCAGCAAGTTCCTTGCTGGTCAGGTCGCCCTTGTAGATCCAGACCTTCACGCCGATGCGGCCGAAGGTGGTCTTGGCCTCGAACTTGCCGTAGTCGATGTTCGCACGCAGGGTGTGCAGCGGCACACGGCCTTCGCGGTAGAACTCCTTGCGGGACATTTCCGCCCCGCCCAGGCGACCGGCGCACTGGACACGGATGCCCTTGGCTCCGGCGCGCATGGCCGACTGCATGGCCTTCTTCATCGCGCGGCGGAAGGCCACGCGGGAAGCAAGCTGCTCGGCGATGCCCTGGGCAACCAACTGCGCCTCGATCTCGGGGTTCTTGACCTCGAGGATGTTCAGCTGCACCTGCTTGCCGGTGAGCTTCTCCAGCTCGCCACGGATGCGATCGGCTTCGGCGCCGCGGCGGCCGATGACGATGCCCGGACGGGCGGTGTGGATGTCAACGCGGACTCGATCGCGGGTGCGCTCGATCTCCACCTTGGCGATGCCGGCCCGCTCCATGCCCGTGGTCATCAGCTCGCGGATCTTGACGTCCTCGCGAACGAAGTCCTTGTAGCGCTGACCGGGCTTGTTGCTGTCGGCGAACCAGTGCGAGACGTGGTCCGTGGTGATGCCGAGACGGAACCCGTTCGGGTTGATCTTCTGTCCCATTTACTTTTCCCCACCCTTCTCCGGGGTTGAAACAACCACGGTGATGTGGCTGGTGCGCTTGTTGATGCGGTACGCGCGGCCCTGGGCACGCGGCTGGAACCGCTTCATGGTCGCACCCTCGTCAACGAAGGCTTCGCTGATGAACAGCTCGTCCTCGTTGAACGCAACACCGTCACGGTCTGCGGCGACCCGGGCATTTGCCACGGCCGACGCCACTACCTTGAATACCGGCTCCGAAGCACCCTGCTGGGCAAACTTCAGAATCGCCAGAGCCTCATTCGCTTGCTTGCCACGAACAAGGTCGACGACGCGCCGGGCCTTCATAGGCGTTACGCGGATATGGCGCGCAATTGCCTTGGCTTCCATTGCTTTCCTTCTCTCGTCTATCGAAGAAGTGCTAAGCACTCGCTCACCCTCGCGGGTTAGCGGCGCTTGCCCTTCTTGTCGTCCTTCACGTGGCCGCGGAAAGTCCGCGTGGGAGCGAATTCGCCGAGCTTGTGCCCGACCATCGACTCGGTGACAAACACCGGGATGTGCTTGCGTCCGTCATGTACGGCGATCGTGTGCCCGAGCATGTCGGGGACGATCATCGAACGGCGGGACCACGTCTTGATGACGTTCTTGGTGCCCTTTTCGTTCTCAGCAGCAACCTTTACGTAGAGGTGCTGATCGACGAAGGGGCCTTTCTTCAGGCTGCGTGGCATGTTTCCAGGCTCCTATCGCTTGTTCTTGCCAGTACGACGGCGACGCACGATGAGCTTGTCGCTTTCCTTGTTCGGACGGCGGGTGCGGCCTTCCGGCTTGCCGTTCGGGTTGACCGGGTGGCGACCGCCACTCGTCTTGCCCTCGCCACCACCGTGCGGGTGGTCGACGGGGTTCATGACCACACCACGCACGGTCGGGCGGACGCCCTTCCAGCGCATGCGGCCGGCCTTGCCCCAGTTGATGTTCGACTGCTCGGCATTGCCGACCTCGCCGATGGTGGCACGGCAACGCACGTCGACGTTCCGGATTTCACCGGACGGCAGGCGGAGCTGCGCGAAGCGGCCCTCACGTGCGACCAGCTGGACCGAGGCGCCAGCGGAGCGGGCCATCTTGGCACCGCCACCGGGACGAAGCTCCACTGCGTGGATCACGGTACCGACCGGGATGTTGCGCAGCGGCAGGTTGTTGCCCGGCTTGATGTCGGCGTTTGCGCCGGCTTCGACCGAGTCACCCTGGGAGAGCTTGTTCGGGGCGATGATGTAACGCTTGGTTCCATCAATGTAGTGCAGCAGCGCAATGCGGGCGGTGCGGTTCGGGTCGTACTCGATGTGAGCGACCTTTGCCGGCACGCCGTCCTTGTCATGACGACGGAAGTCGATCAGACGGTACTGGCGCTTGTGTCCACCACCCTTGTGACGGGTGGTGATCTTGCCGGAGTTGTTGCGTCCGCCGGTCTTGGAGAGCGGGCGGAGCAGCGACTTTTCCGGGGTAGTCCGGGTAATTTCTGCGAAGTCGGCTACGCTCGAGCCGCGCAGGCCCGGGGTAGTCGGCTTGTACTTGCGGATTGCCATGTTTTATTCCTCGTTAAAGTGGTCTCCGCTTAGGAAAGCGGACCGCCGAAGATGTCGATCGTGCCTTCTTTAAGGGAGACGATCGCACGCTTGGTAGCTTTGCGGGCTCCCCATCCGAAGCGGGTGCGCTTGCGCTTACCTGCACGGTTGATGGTGTTGACGGAGTCAACCTTGACGGAGAAGATGCTCTCCACTGCCAGCTTGATTTCCGTCTTGTTCGAGCGCGGGTCGACCAGGAAGGTGTACTTGCCTTCGTCGATCAGGCCGTAGCTCTTTTCCGAAACGACCGGCGCCAGGATGACGTCGTGCGGGGACTTGGAGAAGGTGGCGCTCACTTGGCGTCCTCCTTGGTGACCAGGGCATCGAATGCGGCCTTGGTGAACACGACATCGTCGGCGACCAGAACATCGTAGGTGTTCAGCTGGTCGACGTAGAGTGCGTGGACATCCACGAGGTTGCGCACGGACAGTGCTGCAACGTCGTTGGCGCGGTCGATGACTACGAGCAGGTTCTTGCGCTCGGTGAGAGCGCGCAGAGTGGACAGCGCCTCCTTGGTGGACGGCGTGGTGCCGGCAACCAGGTTCTCGATCACGTGGACGCGATCGTGGCGGGCGCGATCAGAGAGGGCTCCGCGCAGGGCGGCGGCCTTCATCTTCTTGGGGGTGCGCTGCGAGTAATCGCGGGGCGTCGGCCCGTGGACCACGCCACCACCGGTCATGTGCGGAGCGCGGATGGAGCCCTGACGGGCCCGGCCGGTGCCCTTCTGCTTGAACGGCTTGCGGCCTGCACCCGAAACCTCGGCGCGGGTCTTGGTCTTGTGCGTACCCTGGCGGGCGGCAGCAAGCTGTGCCACGACGACCTGGTGCAGCAGCGGAACGTTGGTCTGAACGTCGAAGATCGAAGCGGGAAGCTCGACCTTGAGTGCGGTGTTGGCCATTGCTTATGCTCCCTTCACGGCGGTGCGCACGAGCACGACACGGCCGCGGGCGCCCGGTACGGCACCCTTGATCAGCAGGAGGTTCTTCTCGGCGTCCACGGCGTGAACCGTGAGGTTCATCGTGGTCACGCGCTCGGCTCCCATGCGACCAGCCATGCGCTGGCCCTGGAAAACGCGTCCGGGGGTGGAAGCTCCACCGATGGAACCGGGCTTACGGTGGTTCTTGTGGGCACCGTGCGAGGCGCTGACACCGGCGAAGCCGTGACGCTTCATGACACCGGCGAAGCCCTTGCCCTTGGACTTGCCCACGACGTCGACCTTCTGGCCGGCCTCGAAGAGATCCACGGACAGTTCCTGGCCCAGGTTGTACGTCTCGGCATCCGCGGTGCGCAGCTCGACCACGTGGCGGCGCGGGGTGACCCCGGCGGCCTCGAAGTGGCCGGCCAGCGGCTTGGTGACCTTGCGCGGATCGATCTGGCCGTAGCCGATCTGAACGGCGGAGTAGCCGTCGCGGTCCGCGTTGCGGAGCTGCGTCACGACATTGGGGTCCACCTGCACGACAGTGACGGGGATGAGGTTGTGGTTCTCGTCCCAGACCTGGGTCATGCCGAGCTTCGTGCCCAGCAGGCCCTTCACATTACGGGTTGCGGTCATAGTTTCTCAGCACCTCCCCTAAAGCTTGATTTCGATGTTGACGTCCGCCGGCAGGTCGAGACGCATCAGCGAATCAACAGCCTTCGGGGTCGGATCGACGATGTCGATCAGACGCTTGTGCGTGCGCATTTCGAAGTGCTCACGGCTGTCCTTGTACTTGTGGGGCGAACGGATCACGCAGTACACGTTCTTCTCCGTCGGCAGCGGCACGGGGCCGACTACGGTTGCGCCTGCGCGCGTGACCGTCTCAACGATCTTCCGGGCAGAAACGTCAATGACCTCGTGGTCATACGACTTCAGCCGGATGCGGATTTTCTGTCCCGCCATGGCGTCATGCCTCTTTCTAAGTAGCACTCTCTGTACAGTTACTGTGCACTAACGGGTCCTTGCGGACCGGCACACTTCGCACGAGCTGAATCCGGGCAATCCCGGGTTCCTCACCTCGTCGAAGCTCCGACCCCCGCGGTCGGGCGTGTCGCCTTGAATCGGCTACACAACCCTGAGGATTGGGGGCGGGTCATATTTGGGCCCCGCAGTTTCCGTCGTATCCGCCCCTGCCCCGGGCATTATCCCGGGCGGGACGCAATCTCGGTCGAAACCGGCCCCGGCTCCGGTATCGGCGAACCGATCGGCGAGCACAAGGCACAAAGAGGCGCTTGAACAACTTATCCAGTGTGTCAGACCCGGTGCTCTTTTGCCAAACGCCGGCTCCCCCGAGGTGTCCAAGAACACGGCTGGCGCCTTCCCCGGCCCGCGGAGGTGGCCAGCGCGGACGGAGACCGCACACTTCCCCCGCCGGAACAAACCGCGCGCCAGCCGTTCCGGGGCAGCCCACCTCGACGGGTACGGAGCGTCGCGGGGGGCCGGGGCACGAAAAAGCCCCGTCGTGGACACGACGGGGCTTTTCCTGACCTACAGGTCAGATCATCAGGTAGATGCTACTTGGTGATCTTGGTGACGCGGCCCGAGCCAACGGTGCGGCCACCCTCGCGGATGGCGAAGCCGAGGCCCTCTTCCATGGCGATGGGCTGGATCAGCACAACGCTCATTTCGGTGTTGTCGCCGGGCATGACCATCTCGGTGCCCTCGGGCAGGGTGATGACGCCGGTAACATCCGTGGTGCGGAAGTAGAACTGCGGGCGGTAGTTCGAGTAGAACGGGTTGTGGCGTCCGCCCTCATCCTTGGACAGGATGTAGACGTTGGCCTCGAACTCGGTGTGCGGGGTGATCGAACCCGGCTTGACGACAACCTGGCCGCGCTCGACATCTTCGCGCTTGATGCCGCGGAGCAGCAGGCCACAGTTCTCGCCGGCCCAGGCCTCGTCGAGCTGCTTGTGGAACATCTCGATGCCGGTGACCGTGGTCTTCTGGACCGGGCGGATGCCGACGATCTCGACCTCGGAGTTGATGCCCAGGGTGCCACGCTCGGCGCGGCCGGTGACGACGGTGCCACGACCGGTGATCGTGAAGACGTCCTCGATCGGCATCAGGAACGGCTTGTCCTTGTCGCGGACCGGGTCCGGGATGAACTCGTCGACGGCTTCCATCAGGTCCTCGACGGACTTGACCCACTGCGGGTCGCCTTCCAGGGCCTTGAGGCCGGAGACGCGGACCACGGGGGCGTTGTCGCCATCGAATTCCTGCGAGGACAGAAGTTCGCGAACTTCCATCTCCACGAGGTCGAGGAGTTCCTCGTCCTCGACCATGTCGGACTTGTTCAGGGCCACCAGCAGCGTCGGGACCCCGACCTGGCGGGCCAGCAGAACGTGCTCGCGGGTCTGGGCCATCGGGCCGTCGGTCGCTGCAACCACGAGGATCGCACCGTCCATCTGGGCGGCACCGGTGATCATGTTCTTGATGTAGTCAGCGTGACCCGGAGCATCGACGTGCGCGTAGTGGCGCTTTTCCGTCTGGTACTCGATGTGGGAGATGTTGATCGTGATACCGCGCTGGCGCTCTTCCGGGGCAGAGTCAATCGCCGCGAAGTCACGCTGGTCGTTGAGATCGGGGTACTTGTCAGCAAGCACCTTCGAAATGGCAGCCGTCAACGTCGTCTTACCGTGGTCAACGTGACCGATGGTGCCGATGTTAACGTGCGGCTTAGTCCGCTCGAACTTTGCCTTCGCCACAGGTTCCTCCTAGAACGTTTTTCAGAAGACTTACCCCGCCTGCGCGGTTCGCAGGCGAAACTCAATCAAGTCTACTGTGGGCTTGTTTACTTTTTGAAATTGCGGTTTCCGTCCGGCTCCGCTACGGGAACCCTTCGTTCGCCTGGGGAGGCCGGCCGGACATCCCTGCCCGGCCGGCAAACCCGGTGCCGCTTACCTTTCGGTCCGCGACCAGTCTAATTCCCTGCGGAGACTACTCGCCGCGGGACTTCTGGATGATCTCCTCGGCAACTGCCTTGGGGACCTCGGAGTAGCTGTCGAAGGTCATCGAGTACACCGCACGGCCCTGGGTCTTGGACCGCAGGTCGCCAATGTAGCCGAACATCTCCGAGAGCGGAACGTTGGCCTTGACGACCTTCACGCCTGCCGCGTCCTCCATCGACTGGATGGAGCCACGGCGGGAGTTCAGGTCGCCGATGACATCGCCCATGTACTCCTCGGGGGTACGGACCTCAACGGCCATCAGCGGTTCCAGGATGACCGGGTTGGCGCGACGGGCGCCTTCCTTGAACACCTGGGAACCGGCGATCTTGAACGCCATTTCGGACGAGTCGACGTCGTGGTAGGCGCCGTCAAGCAGCGTGGCCTTCACGCCGACCATCGGGTAACCGGCCAGCACGCCGAACTGCATGGCGTCCTGGATGCCCGAATCCACCGAGGGGATGTACTCGCGCGGGATGCGTCCACCGGTGACGGCGTTCTTGAATTCGTAGAACACGCCCTCCGAGGTGTCCAGCGGCTCGAAGGCCACCTGGACCTTGGCGAACTGGCCCGAGCCACCGGTCTGCTTCTTGTGCGTGAAGTCGACCTTGTCGACGGCCTTCTTGATCGTCTCGCGGTAGGCAACCTGGGGCTTGCCCACGTTGGCCTCGACGCGGAACTCGCGCTTCATGCGGTCCACCAGGATGTCCAGGTGGAGCTCGCCCATGCCGCCGATCTCGGTCTGGCCGGTGTCCTCGTTCAGCGACACGGTGAACGTGGGGTCCTCGGCCGAGAGCTTCTGGATGGCCGTGGAGAGCTTCTCCTGGTCACCCTTCGTCTTCGGCTCGATGGCCACGAAGATCACCGGATCCGGGAAGGACATCGACTCGAGCACGATCGGTGCATCGATCGCTGAGAGGGTGTCACCGGTGGTGGTGTCCTTCAGGCCGATCGCGGCGTAGATGTGCCCGGCGTGGGCCTCCTCCACAGGGTTCTCCTTGTTGGCGTGCATCTGGAAGAGCTTTCCGATGCGCTCCTTCTTGCCCTTGGTGGTGTTCATCACCTGGAGGCCGGAGGAGGCCTTGCCGGAGTAGACGCGGATGAAGGTCAGCTGCCCGAAGAACGGGTGCGCCGCGATCTTGAACGCCAGCGCGGAGAACGGCTCGTCCTCGCTCGGCTTGCGCGTCATCTCGGTTTCCTCGTTGCGCGGGTCGTGCCCGATCATCGGGGGAACGTCCAGCGGCGAGGGCAGGTAGGACACGACGGCGTCGAGCATCGGCTGCACGCCGCGGTTCTTGAATGCGGAACCGCAGAAGACCGGGTAGGCCTCGGAGTTGACGGTCATCTTGCGGATGCCGGCGACCAGTTCCTCGTTGGTGATTTCTTCACCTTCGAGGTACTTCTCCATCAGCTCGTCGGAGGACTCGGAAACGTCCTCGACCAGCTTGGCGCGGTATTCCTCGGCCTTGGCCTGCAGGTCCTCGGGGATCTCGCGGGTCTCGTAGGCGGCGCCCATGGTCACATCGCCCTTGGCGTCGCCCGGCCACACGAGGGCCTTCATCTTGATGAGGTCCACGACACCGACGAAGTCGTTCTCGGCACCGATCGGCAGCTGCATGACCAGCGGCTTGGCGCCCAGGCGCTTCACGATCGTGTCGACCGTGTAGTAGAAATCAGCGCCCAGCTTGTCCATCTTGTTGACGAAGCAGATGCGCGGGACATCGTACTTGTCGGCCTGGCGCCAGACGGTCTCGGACTGCGGCTCCACGCCTTCCTTGCCATCGAAGACGGCAACGGCGCCGTCGAGCACGCGCAGTGCGCGCTCGACCTCGACGGTGAAGTCAACGTGGCCGGGGGTGTCGATGATGTTGATCTGGTTGTTGTCCCAGAAGGAGGTCACGGCGGCCGACGTGATCGTGATGCCGCGTTCCTTCTCCTGCTCCATCCAGTCAGTCGTCGATGCGCCGTCGTGCGTTTCGCCGATCTTGTGGTTCACACCCGTGTAGAACAGGATGCGTTCCGTAGTAGTGGTCTTACCGGCATCGATGTGCGCCATGATGCCGATGTTGCGGACCTTCGTGAGGTCGGTGAGCACGTCCTGTGCCACGTTGTCTCCCTTTTTCTGTGGTGTCCTGCACGACGACGGTGGGGCACCTGGGGTGCCCCGCCCCGCCGTCGCGCATGAGGCCTGTTACCAGCGGTAGTGGGCGAATGCCTTGTTGGATTCGGCCATCTTGTGAGTGTCCTCGCGACGCTTCACAGCGGCACCCAGACCGTTCGACGCATCCAGGACCTCGTTCATGAGGCGCTCGATCATCGTCTTCTCGCGGCGGGCCTTCGAGTAGCCCACGAGCCAGCGCAATGCCAGCGCGGTGGCGCGGCCCGGCTTGACCTCGATCGGCACCTGGTAGGTGGCGCCGCCGACGCGGCGGGACTTGACCTCGATGGCCGGGCGGACGTTGTCCATGGCCTTCTTGAGGGTGACCACCGGATCGGAGTTGGTCTTGGCCTGGACACCTTCGAGGGCACCGTAGACGATGCGCTCGGCGGTGGACTTCTTGCCATCGACCAGGACCTTGTTGATCAGCTGGGTGACAAGCGGGGATCCGTAGACGGGATCGGAAACGAGGGGGCGCTTGGGCGCCGGACCCTTACGAGGCATTACTTCTTCTCCTTCTTGGCACCGTAGCGGGAGCGGGCCTGCTGGCGGTTCTTCACGCCCTGCGTATCGAGTGCGCCGCGGACGATCTTGTAGCGGACGCCCGGGAGGTCCTTCACGCGGCCGCCGCGGACGAGCACGATGGAGTGCTCCTGCAGGTTGTGGCCGACACCGGGAATGTAGGCGGTGACTTCGACGCCACCGGCCAGGCGCACGCGGGCAACCTTTCGCAGCGCGGAGTTCGGCTTCTTCGGCGTGGTGGTGTACACGCGGGTGCACACGCCACGGCGCATCGGGTTGCCCTTCAGGGCAGGGGCCTTGGTCTTGTTGACCTTCGGCGAGCGGCCCTTGCGGACCAACTGCTGAATAGTAGGCACTTTCGTGTCCTCCGGTTTCTTGGTTCTGCTGCGCCCGAGCCCCACATGCGGCTGGCGGACACTGCGCTTTTGGTCGTTTCATCGCACCGCTTGCGGAATCGACCGTAGGCGTGCAAAAGTGTGGCATTTGTTGCGCAAGTTCCCCGCAACCCGGACCGTGTCCATTTGCCACACATAAAAACAATTACCCATATCCTACCACGCTCCCGGCGCCCCGATATCCGGGTACTGCCCCTGCCGGGCCATGCGGCGAACGGCGACCGCGGGCCACCACCTCTCCCCTGGCGGCAGGCGGGCAGCGCAGGCATCGAAGGATGAGGGCGGCGAACGGGCAGAAAAGTGGACAAGTCCCCCAGGGGCACTATCTACCGAGTTGGGCGGCGGCCCCTCAAGCCGCCGGAACGCCGATGGCCGGCCTCCCCGGAGGGGAAGCCGGCCATCGTGTGGATCAGCCGATCAGGCAGCGACTAGCGGAAGTCGTTCCCGAGATCGTAGTCATCCATCGGGATGGCGTGGAACTCGGGGCTCATCCCCGGCTCGACTCCTTCATAGTCGAAGCCCGTGAAGGCGCTCGGACCGGTGAAGAGGTTGGCCTTGGCTTCCTCGGTGGGCTCGACCGTGACCTGCGTGTAGCGGTCCAGGCCGGTGCCGGCCGGGATCAACTTACCGATGATCACGTTCTCCTTCAGGCCGAGCAACGGATCCGACTTGCCTTCCATCGCCGCCTGCGTCAGGACACGCGTGGTCTCCTGGAAGGACGCCGCGGAGAGCCATGAATCCGTAGCCAGGGAGGCCTTGGTGATGCCCATGAGCTCGTCACGACCCGATGCCGGAGTCTTCCCCTCGGAAACCGCCTTGCGGTTTTCGCTGGTGAAGCGGCTGCGATCGGCCAGCTCGCCGGGCAGCAGACCCGTGTCGCCGGACTCGATGACCGTGATGCGGCGCAGCATCTGGCGGACGATGACCTCCACGTGCTTGTCGTGGATGCCCACACCCTGGGACTGGTAGACGTCCTGGACTTCGCGGACCAGGAACTTCTGGGCCTCGCGCGGTCCGAGGACACGCAGGACCTGCTTCGGGTCGATGGCACCGGCGACCAGCTGCTGCCCGACGGCGACGGAATCGCCATCGGCCACCAGCATGCGTGCACGACGCAACACCGGGTAGGCGATCTCCTCGGAGCCGTCATCGGGGGTGATGACGATCCGCAGCTGCTTCTCGGCGTCCTCGATGGTGACGCGTCCGGCAACCTCGGAGATCGGGGCGACACCCTTGGGGGTGCGGGCCTCGAAGAGCTCCTGGATACGGGGCAGACCCTGGGTGATGTCCTCTGCGGAGGCGACACCACCGGTGTGGAAGGTACGCATCGTCAGCTGGGTACCGGGCTCGCCGATGGACTGGGCGGCGATGATGCCAACGGCCTCGCCGATGTCCACGGTCTTGCCCGTGGCCAGCGAACGGCCGTAGCACAGCGCACACGTTCCGACTGCGGACTCGCAGGTCAGCACGGAGCGGACCTTGATCTCCTGGACGCCCGCCGCGAAGAGCTCGTCGATGAGGACGTCGCCCACGTCGGAGCCGGCCTCGGCCAGCACCTTGCCCTCGGCGTCGACGACGTCGACGGCCAGAGTACGGGTGTAGGCGGAGTTCTCCACCGTCTCGTGCATCCGCACGGTGCCGATCTCGTCGACGTAGGCGATCGGCACGGTCAGGCCGCGCTCGGTGCCGCAGTCGGCCTCGCGGACGATGACGTCCTGCGAGACGTCGACCAGACGACGGGTCAGGTAACCCGAGTTGGCGGTCTTCAACGCGGTATCCGCCAGGCCCTTACGGGCGCCGTGCGTGGCGATGAAGTACTCGAGCACGGACAGGCCCTCACGGTAGGAGGACTTGATCGGGCGCGGGATGATCTCGCCCTTCGGGTTGGACACCAGGCCACGGATACCCGCGATCTGACGCAACTGGAGCCAGTTACCACGGGCCTTGGAGGTCACCATGCGGTTGATGGTGTTCAGTTCCTCCATGCCGGCGCGCATGGCCTCGGCCACCTCGTCGGTCGCCTTGGTCCAGATGTCGATCAGCTCGGAACGGCGCTCGTCATCGGCGATCAGGCCCTTGTCGAATTGCGACTGGACCTTCAGTGCCTGCTCCTCGTAGGGGGCCAGGATGGCGGCCTTGTCCATGTTCGAGGTGATGTCCGAAATGGCCACCGTGATGCCCGACCGCGTCGCCCACTTGAACCCGGCATCCTTCAGGTTATCCAGCGTCGCCGCCGCAATGACCTTCGGGTAGCGCTCGGCCAGGTCGTTGACGATGTCGGAGAGCGCGTCCTTGCCGGCCACGCGGGCAACCCAGGGGTAGTCCGCCGGCAGCGTCTCGTTGAACAGGACCTGGCCCAGGGAGGTGTCGACGAGGGCCGGAGTGCCCTCTTCCCAATCCTCGGGAGCAGGCTGTTCGTCGGAGGGCACGAAGCCCTCCACACGGATCTTCACCGGCGCGTTCAGGTGCAGGTCGCCACGGTCCATCGCCATGAGCGCCTCGGACACCGAGCTGAAGGCGTGGCCGTCTCCGGCCTCCCCCGGGCGCTTGGTGGTCAGGTGGTGCAGGCCGATGATCATGTCCTGGGACGGCAGCGCCACGGGGCGGCCGTCGGAGGGCTTGAGGATGTTGTGGCTCGAGAGCATCAGGATGCGTGCCTCGGCCTGGGCCTCGGGGCTCAGCGGCAGGTGGACTGCCATCTGGTCGCCATCGAAGTCGGCGTTGAACGCGGCGCAGACGAGCGGGTGCAGCTGCAGGGCCTTGCCCTCGACGAGCTGCGGCTCGAACGCCTGGATGCCCAAGCGGTGCAGGGTGGGTGCACGGTTGAGCAGCACCGGGTGTTCGGTGATGATCTCCTCGAGCACGTCCCAGACCTGCGGACGGTAGCGCTCGACCATGCGCTTGGCGCTCTTGATGTTCTGCGCGTGGTTGAGGTCTACCAGGCGCTTCATCACGAACGGCTTGAACAGCTCCAGTGCCATCTGCTTCGGCAGGCCACACTGGTGCAGCTTCAGCTGCGGGCCGACGACGATGACCGAACGGCCGGAGTAGTCCACGCGCTTGCCGAGCAGGTTCTGGCGGAACCGGCCCTGCTTGCCCTTGAGCATGTCGGAGAGCGACTTCAGCGGGCGGTTGCCCGGTCCGGTGACCGGGCGGCCGCGACGGCCGTTGTCGAACAGCGAGTCAACGGCTTCCTGGAGCATGCGCTTTTCGTTGTTCACGATGATCTCGGGGGCCCCGAGGTCCAGCAGCCGCTTCAGGCGGTTGTTACGGTTGATCACGCGGCGGTACAGGTCGTTGAGGTCGGAGGTGGCGAAACGGCCACCATCGAGCTGGACCATGGGGCGCAGTTCCGGCGGGATCACCGGGACGGCGTCCAGCACCATGCCCATGGGGCTGTTGGACGTGGTCAGGAACGCGTTGACGACCTTCAGGCGCTTCAGGGCACGGGTCTTGCGCTGGCCCTTGCCGTTCTTGATGATGTCGCGCAGCAGCTCGGCCTCGGCGTCCATGTCGAAGGACTCCAGGCGCTTCTGGATGGCTTCGGCGCCCATGCAGCCTTCGAAGAACAGCCCGTACTTCTCGCGCAGCACGCGGAAGAGGCCCTCGTCGCCCTCGAGGTCGGCGACCTTGAGGTTCTTGAAGCGGTCCCAGACCTGCTCGAGGCGTTCGATCTCGGCGTCTGCACGCTTGCGCACCTGGGCCATGGTCTTGTCCGCGAGGTCGCGGGCCTTCTTCTTGTCGGCGGCTTTGGCGCCTTCGGCCTCGAGCTTGGCGAGGTCGTTCTCCAGGTCGCGGGCAATGGCCGCGATGTCGGAGTCGCGGTTGTCGACGAGCTGCTTGCGCTCGACGTCGTGCTGGGCCTGCAGGTTCGGCAGCTCGGCGTGGCGGCGCTCCTCGTCGACCGAGGTGATCATGTAGGCGGCGAAGTAGATGACCTTCTCGAGGTCCTTCGGCGCCAGATCCAGCAGGTAGCCCAAGCGCGAGGGGACGCCCTTGAAGTACCAGATGTGGGTGACGGGTGCGGCGAGCTCGATGTGGCCCATCCGCTCGCGGCGCACCTTGGCGCGGGTCACCTCGACGCCGCAGCGCTCACAGATGATGCCCTTGAAGCGCACGCGCTTGTACTTGCCGCAGTAGCACTCCCAGTCCCGGGACGGACCGAAGATCTTTTCGCAGAAAAGGCCGTCCTTCTCGGGCTTCAGGGTGCGGTAGTTGATGGTTTCCGGCTTCTTGACCTCGCCGAAGCTCCAGTCGCGGATCTCTTCCGCGGTGGCCAGGCCGATGCGCATGGTGCCGAATGAGGATTCGCTGGACATGTGGTCCCTGTCTCTCTCTTGTTCTGAAGAAGTCTGGTGTTCAGCGGCGGGCTCGTGGCCCGCCGGGGGAACGGATAAGGAACGGGTACGAGGGCGGGTGCCCGGCACGGGAGCCGGGCACCGCCGTCGTGCTAAACCTCGTCGACGGAGCTCGGCTCCGACCGGGACAGGTCGATGCCCAGCTCTTCCGCAGCCCGGAACACTTCTTCGTCCGAGTCCCGCATCTCGATGGGATTGCCGTCGGTGGAGAGGACCTCCACGTTCAGGCAGAGCGACTGCATTTCCTTGATGAGGACCTTGAAGGACTCCGGAACGCCCGGCTCCGGGATGTTCTCGCCCTTCACGATGGCCTCGTAGACCTTCACGCGTCCGTGGATGTCATCGGACTTGATGGTCAGCAGTTCCTGCAGCGTGTACGCGGCGCCGTAGGCCTCGAGGGCCCAGACTTCCATCTCGCCGAAGCGCTGGCCGCCGAACTGTGCCTTACCACCCAGCGGCTGCTGCGTGATCATGGAGTACGGGCCGGTGGAGCGCGCGTGGATCTTGTCGTCCACCAGGTGGTGCAGCTTCAGGATGTACATGTAGCCGACCGACACCTCGTCCGGGAACGGCTGGCCGGAGCGGCCGTCGAACAGGCGCGCCTTGCCGGAGTTACCGATCAGGCGGTCGCCGTCGCGGGTGACGTTGGTGTGGTCCAGCAGCCCGCGGATCTCGTCCTCGTGCGCGCCGTCGAACACCGGGGTGGCCACGGTCGTGGGGCCGGACTCGCGCGGCAGGTTGGGCAGTTCCTTCACCCATTCCGGCTCGCCTTCGATCTTCCAGCCCTGCTTGGCGGCCCACCCGAGGTGGATCTCCAGCACCTGGCCGACATTCATGCGGCCCGGAACACCCAGCGGGTTGAGCACGACGTCGACCGGGGTGCCGTCCTCCAGGAACGGCATGTCCTCGACCGGCAGGATCTTGGAGATGACGCCCTTGTTGCCGTGGCGTCCGGCGAGCTTGTCGCCGTCCGTGATCTTGCGCTTCTGCGCCACGTACACGCGGACCAGCTGGTTCACGCCCGGGGGCAGTTCGTCGTCGTTGTCGCGCTCGAAGATCCGCACGCCTATGACGGTGCCGGATTCGCCGTGCGGCACCTTCAGGGAGGTGTCGCGCACTTC
The DNA here is from genome assembly GCF_041679245.1 of Arthrobacter sp. JSM 101049. Lineage (NCBI taxonomy): Bacteria > Bacillati > Actinomycetota > Actinomycetes > Micrococcales > Micrococcaceae > Arthrobacter > Arthrobacter sp. JSM 101049. Next base: position 334,149 of record NZ_JBGFFC010000001.1, read on the forward strand.
GCGGGACTTCTCGCCGAAGATGGCGCGCAGCAGGCGCTCCTCCGGGGTCAGTTCCGTCTCGCCCTTCGGCGTGACGCGGCCGACCAGGATGTCCCCGGCCTCGACCTCGGCACCGATGTGGATGATGCCGCGCTCGTCGAGCTGGCCCAGGACCTCCTCGGAGACGTTCGGGATGTCCCGGGTGATCTCCTCGGCGCCGAGCTTGGTGTCGCGGGCATCGACCTCGTGCTCCTCGATGTGGATCGAGGTCAGCACATCGTCGGAGACCATGCGCTGCGAGAGGATGATCGCGTCCTCGAAGTTGTGCCCTTCCCAGGACATGAAGGCGACCAGGAGGTTCTTGCCCAGGGCCAGCTCACCGTTGTCGGTGGACGGGCCGTCGGCGATGATCGACTGGTATTCCAGGCGCTCGCCCTCGGAGACGCGGACCCGCTGGTTGTAGGCGTTGCCGTGGTTCGAGCGGGCGAACTTCATGATCGGGTAGGCGGACTCGGTGCCGTCGTCGTTCATGACGGTGACCAGGTCGGCCGAGACCTCGGTGACCACACCGGGCTTGGCGGCGGTGATGGAGTCGCCGGCGTCGACCGCCACGTACTTCTCCATGCCGGTGCCGACCAGCGGGGCCTCGGAGGCCAGCAGCGGCACGGCCTGGCGCTGCATGTTGGCGCCCATGAGCGCGCGGTTGGCGTCGTCGTGCTCCAGGAACGGGATCAGCGCGGTGGCCGCGGAGACCATCTGGCGCGGGGAGACGTCCATGTAGTCGATCTCGGCCGGCTCGACGAGCACGGGCTCGCCACCGCCGCCACGCTCACGGCAGAGGACCAGGTCCTCGACGAAGTGCAGGTCCTCGGTCATCGGGGCGTTCGCCTGGGCGATGATGCAATCGAGTTCCTCGTCCGCGGTGAGGTAGTCGACCTGGTCGGTGACCTTGCCGTCGAGAACCTTGCGGTACGGGGATTCGATGAACCCGAAGTTGTTGATGCGGGCGTACGTCGCCAGCGAGCCGATGAGGCCGATGTTCGGGCCTTCAGGGGTCTCGATGGGGCACATGCGGCCGTAGTGCGAGGGGTGGACGTCGCGGACTTCCATGCCGGCGCGGTCACGGGACAGGCCACCCGGACCCAGCGCGGACAGGCGGCGCTTGTGCGTCAGTCCGGCGAGCGGGTTGTTCTGGTCCATGAACTGCGAGAGCTGGGAGGTTCCGAAGAACTCCTTGATCGCGGCCACGACGGGGCGGATGTTGATCAGGGTCTGCGGCGTGATCGCCTCGACGTCCTGAGTGGTCATGCGTTCGCGCACGACGCGTTCCATGCGGGAAAGGCCGGTGCGGACCTGGTTCTCGATGAGCTCGCCGACGGCGCGGATGCGGCGGTTGCCGAAGTGGTCGATGTCGTCGACCTCCACGCGGATCTCGACGTTCTCGCCCTTGCGCACGCCCGGAACGGTCGCTTCGCCGGCGTGCAGCGCGACCAGGAACTTGATCATCGCGACGATGTCGTCGATGTTCAGCACCGAGGCATCGGCCGAATCCAGCGGGGTGTCGACGCCGAGCTTGTGGTTGATCTTGTAGCGGCCGACCTTGGCCAGATCGTAACGCTTGGCGTTGAAGTAGAGGTTGTCGAGCAGGGCCTGGGCGGCGTCGACCGTCGGCGGCTCGCCGGGACGCAGCTTGCGGTAGATGTCCAGCAGCGCCTCCTCCTTGGTCTCCGTCGCGTCCTTCTCCAGGGTCGCGCGGATGGAGTCGTACTGCCCGAACTCCTCGAGGATGCGGCCTTCGGTCCAGCCGAGGGCCTTGAGCAGCACGGTCACGGACTGCTTGCGCTTGCGGTCGAGGCGGACGCCGACCTGGTCGCGCTTGTCGATCTCGAGCTCGAACCAGGCGCCACGCGACGGAATGATCTTCGCGGTGAAGATGTCCTTGTCGCTGGTCTTGTCCGGTGTGCGCTCGAAGTAGGCGCCCGGGGAACGGACCAGCTGGGAGACGACGACACGCTCGGTGCCGTTGATGATGAAGGTGCCCTTGCCGGTCATCAGCGGGAAGTCGCCCATGAACACGGTCTGCTGCTTGATCTCACCGGTGTTGTTGTTCATGAACTCGGCCTTGACGTACAGCGGGGCTGCGTAGGTCGCGTCGCGGTCCTTGCACTCGGCCTCGGTGTACTTCGGGTCGGCGAATTCCGGCTCGGAGAAGCTCAGGGACATGGTGCCCTGGAAGTCCTCGATCGGGGAAATCTCCTCGAAGATCTCGGCCAGGCCGGAGGTGTCGGCCACGCCGGTGATGCCCTCGGCGCGCGCCTTCTCCAGGCGTGCCTTCCAGCTGTCGTTGCCGACGAGCCAATCGAAGCTCTCAACCTGCAGTGCCAGCAGGTTCGGCACGTCGAGGGGTTCATGGATCTTTGCGAATGTGATTCGGCCTGCCGCTTCCGCGGTACGGGCTGAACTAGCGGTTTGATGATTTGAGGTGCTCGAGGCGACCAAGATGGATCCTTCCACAGACCGTCAGGTTTCCGACGCCGTCCCCGCCCGGGATGAGGAACCCGGAACACCACCGAACATCGGGCCCACCGCTATATGAAGGCCGATTGGAAAGAGGGAAGACGCAAGGATCCACATTACACGAATAGGAAGAATCTGTCCACCATACTAGATCCCGGTCAAAAAAGCCCGCACCCTGCAAATAAACTTCCGGGATTCCCCCGCGGTGGCCGCCGATACGGCGTCCGGCGCGTCGCCGGTTGGCACTTCCCGGACCGCTTTGGCCTTTATGGCCTGCATCACCATAATTGGGGTAACGAGCCATCCCGACCAAGGAGAGCACCACCATGACCGATCCCCGCGACGCAGTCCTCGTCTCCGGCGCGCGCACCCCCTTCGGCCGCCTCAAGGGGCAGCTGGCCACCTTCAGTGCCGTGGAACTCGGGGCAGCGGCCATCACCGGCGCCCTGGACCGCGCCGGCGTGCCCGCTGGCGATGTGGAGGCCGTCATCATGGGCCACGTGGTGCAGGCCGGCTGCGGGCAGAACCCCGCCCGGCAATCGGCCATCAAGGCCGGCATCGGCTGGGACGTGCCGACCGTGACCATCAACAAGGTCTGCCTCTCCGGCCTGGCCGCCATCACCGATGCCGCCCGCCTGATCCGGCTGGGCGAAGCCGAGGTCGTCGTCGCCGGCGGGCAGGAGTCGATGACCAACGCCCCGCACATCCTCCCCGGCAGCCGCAAGGGATGGAACTACGGCAGCTTCACGGCCATCGACTCGGTCGACCACGACGGGCTGACCGATGCCTTCGACGGCCAGTCCATGGGAGTGAGCACGGAAGCCCGGAACACCGAACTCGGGCTGCAGCGCCGGGAGCAGGACGAGGTCGCAGCGGCATCGCATGTCCGCGCGGCCTCCGCCCAGGAGGCGGGCGTGTTCGACCCGGAGATCGTCTCCCTGTCGGTCCCCCAACGCAAGGGCGATCCCCTGACCGTCGCCACCGACGAGGGCATCCGCCCCGGCACCACGGCCGATACACTGGCCGGCCTGCGGGCTGCCTTCGCGAAGGACGGCACCATCACCGCCGGCAATTCATCCCCGTTGTCCGACGGCGCCGCGGCCGTCGTGGTGGCCTCCCGGGAGTACGCCGAACGGCAGGGCCTGGAGATCCTGGCCATCATTGGCGCCCCTGGCCAGGTGGCCGGCCCCGACACGTCACTGCATTCGCAGCCGTCGAACGCCATCAACGCCGCCTTGGACACGGCCGGCTGGTCCATCGGCGATCTGGACTTCATCGAGATCAACGAGGCCTTCGGGGCGGTGGCATGCCAGTCCCTCAAGGACCTGGACTACCCCCTGGAGCAGACCAACCTGCATGGCGGTGCCATCGCACTCGGCCACCCCATCGGCGCTTCCGGAGCACGCCTGGCCTTGCATGCGGCCCTGGAGTTGCAACGGCGTGGCAGCGGCAAGGCCGCAGTGAGCCTGTGTGGCGGCGGCGGCCAGGGCGAGGCGCTGCTGCTCAGCCGCGACGCCTGAGCCGCAGGGGACGGGCCTACAGGCCCCGGGTGATGCCGCCGGTATTGTGCGGGACCACACGTGCCGCCGGCCGGCGTCTCGAACCGGACTTCTGCATGCGGTCGGCGAAGTCCCTGGCCGGACCGCGCAGGGCAACCACGGCGTCGACCAGGGCGGTCACGCCCTTGCCCAGCCGCCGGCCGACCGTCTGCTCGACCCACCGGTAGACCAGGTAGGCGGCGATGCCGACCACAGCCAGGGTGATCGCCAGGATGACCGGACGGGGCAGATGGCCGCTGAGCTGGTGGATGATCCACCAGCCCCAGATTTCGTGCAGCAGGTAGATCGGGTAGGTCAGCGCTCCGGCCAGGGCCAGCCCGGGCATGTTCACCCGGCGCAGCGGCGTCAGGACCAGCACGGCGATGACGGCGAAGACCCCCGCGACGATCAGCCAGTAGGTCTGTTCGGGGACGGCGTACCCGACCAGGTCCATGGCCTCGGCGCTGCCCGTGCGCCCCGTCAGCCACGCCGCCTGGACGACGTTCAGCCCGAGCACCGCCCAGCGCGTCGGCGTGTGCCCGAAGCGGTAGATCAGAAACAGGCACATGCCCCCGGCGAAGAGGGCCGCATGTTCGGGGACCAGTGCCTGGCGGATGAAGTTGCTGGGGATCATCGGGGCCAGGAAGCCCACCAGTGGCCAGATGGCGGCGAAGGCGAGGAGGCGTCGGCGGGTCACCCAGCCAAGCATCATCAGGACCAGCACGAGTCCGTAGAAGCGCATTTCGGCCCACAGGGTCCAGTAGACGCCATCGACGTGCGGGATCCCGAAGCCGGCCTGCATCATCGTCAGGTTTACGGCCCAGTCGGAGAACGAAAGACGCTGCCCCATGGTGGGCCAGATGAAGAAGATCAGCACGCCCGTGGCCAGCACCGCTACCCAGTAGGCCGGGAACAGCCGGCCGATGCGGGAGCCGATGAACTGCGCGGGGCGCTTGCCGTAGGCGGAGAGCAGGATGACGAAACCGCTGATCACGAAGAACAGCTGCACGCCCATGTTCCCGAACACGGTCACCCGCGACAGGTAGGGCCATGCCGCCTTGGCCGGTTCGATGCCCCAGTTGCCGTGGTGCCAGGCCGTGTAGTGGTAGAGGATGACGCCCACGGCGGCGAGCAGCCGCAGTCCGTCGAGCAGTGCCAGGCGCGTGGCGCGCTGCGGTGCGGACGGCTGCGCCGTGGTCGCGGAAAGCGGACGGGCGTCACCTGTGGCTGCCGGTGCTGGCCGTGGGGTCGTGGCCGTGGTTTCCGCCATGTCGTCCCCTCCCGAGGTCACCATACGTTATCAAGTCGTTACCTACCACGGTAGCAAACCCCGCTGCGGGTGTCGCATGAATGTGACCCGGCCCACGGGAGGGGTTTCGGCAGTCACGCGGCGGCAAGCGCCCGTTAAAGCGGCGCAGCCCCGCCCACCTGCTCGGTGGACGGGGCTGCGCGGCGTTTGCGTCGGGCTACTACTTGACCGTGACGGTCGCGCCGGCGGCCTCCAGGGCCTCCTTGGCCTTCTCGGCAGCGTCCTTGGCAGCGCCTTCCAGCACGGCCTTCGGGGCGCCGTCGACCAGGTCCTTGGCTTCCTTCAGTCCGAGGGACGTCAGGGCGCGGACTTCCTTGATCACTGCGATCTTCTTGTCGCCAGCGGCTTCGAGGATGACGTCGAATTCGGTCTGCTCCTCGGCAGCCTCGGCGCCACCGGCGGCCGGGCCGGCAACGGCGACGGCAGCAGCGGTGACCTCGAAGGTCTCCTCGAAGGTCTTCACGAACTCGGAGAGCTCGACGATGGTCATTTCCTTGAAGGCTTCAAGGAGCTCTTCGGTGGTGAGCTTCGCCATGATGTGGCGTCCTTTCCATGGGGCGGCACGTTTGCATGCCGCGGGATGTTTGGTGGTTTGAAGGGCCCTTAGGCTTCTTCGGTGGCAGCGTCGGCAGCAGGTGCTTCCTCGGCCTCAGCGGCGGGAGCCTCAGCCGGAGCCGACGCTGCACCACCTTCTTCTTCACGCTTCGCACGCAGGGCCTCGATGATGCGGGCCGCGGCAGAGGCCGGGGCCTGGAGGACACCGGCCACGCGGGCCAGCTGGTGCTCGCGGGACTCGAGTGCGGCCAGGCCGGCCACCTCGGATGCGTCCATGGCCTTGCCCTCGAAGAAGCCGGTCTTGATGACCAGCTTGTCGTTGGACTTGGCAAAATCCGTCAGGCTCTTGGCTGCGGCCACTGCATCGCCCTTGATGAAGGCGATGGCGGTCGGGCCGGACAGCTGGCCATCGAATGCATCGATGCCGGCTTCCTTGGCTGCGATACCCGTCAGAGTGTTCTTCACGACCGCGAACTTGGTGTCCTGACCAAGTGAACGGCGCAACTCCTTGAGCTGTGCAACGGTGAGCCCACGGTATTCGGTCAGGACAGCGGCGCTCGACTCCTTGAAGTCGTTGGTGATTTCCTCGACTGCGGAGATCTTAATCTGCGTTGCCATAACCCTCCTTCCGGGGATTGTCTCTGAGTCGGCCTGACCAGTCCACGACCCCGGAGGGGCTGGCAATAAAAACGCCCCGCGCAGATGCACGGGGCTTCTCAACCCGCCTTGGCTACAGCCGCACCGGGGAGGAAAACTTCGTTCACCTGCGTAGGCCGCCCAATTGCTGGGACTTTCGGATGGCTTCCCATGCGGGCACGGGTTGCCACCGACCGACGGTCTTTGGTTCATCCAGCTTATCCCGCCGCTCCCCCGGCACCAAATCGAGCGGCTGTCCGGGGCATCGGCGGGCCATGGCCGGGCAGCCATGGCCCGTGGCGGCTACTTTCGCGTCCATGCCGCCTCGACGTGGCACGCCCTGAACCCCAGCGCCTCGTTGATCCGCAGCATGTAGCCATTTTCCGCAGCATTCCACGTGTAGATCCGGCCCACACGTGGCTGCGCCCGGCCCAACGCCCGCTGGTTGCGCGCCTTCACCAGCTGTCCAAGCCGATGGCCCCGGTGTTCGGGCAGCACCAGTGTCCCCTCCTGGAAGGCGATGCCCTCCTGGCCCTCGAAGACCACCAGTTCGGTGTAGCCGACCAGCCGCCCGCTGTCCGCATGCCGGGCCACGGTCACCACGGAGGCCGTCCCCTGCCGTCGACGCCGTTCCTCCATGGTGCGCAGCCGTGTGGCATCCCAGCGCGAGGGCTCGAATTCCAGCCCACCCATCGGCGGATCGGTGTCCATGCGTTCGATGATGCGGCAATATTCCTCGACTGCCCAGTCGGGCACCGGCCCGGTCCACGATTCAGTCTCGTAGCCGGCTGACGCCACGAGCGCCTCTCGTTCGAGCCGATCCAGCTGGGCGTCGCCTCCGTCGAGGTCGACCCTGCTGGCGCGCTCCACCTGGCCCAATCCGAAGCCGTGGGCCGTGGCAAAGGCGGTCGACGGGGCGGCTGCACTGACCCATCCGGCACCGGAGTCCGGAAACAGTGCGGCGATTCCTGGAACCGGGTCCCCGACGTCGTGCCCGGAAGCGAGCGAGAGCGCCGCATACCCGTTGAGGATCGTCCGCCCCTCGCGACGGCACAGCTCGGCGACCCTGTCCAGCAGCCGGGAACCGATCCCTTGTCGGCGCCAGTGGGTTGACACCACGAGTTCGATGTCGGCCGCGTCGAGGTTCTCGGCCAGGGGCAGCGCCACGATGGCCGCCCCGATGATCTCAGCGCCAACGCCTCCCCCGCTGCGGGCCACCTGGAGTACGCGCCGTCCATAGGCGCTGGGTTGGGCCCTGGCGAGCTCGGCGCGGTCGCCAGTGACCAGCTCGTCATGGCCGAGCTCCTCCCGGGCCGCGTTGCGCAGCAGGCGGCCGATGGCGGCAAAATCCGCTCCTGCGGCCCCATCGAGGGATGCCGGGACCGGCAGGTCCTCAATGATGAGCTGTTCGGACATGATCGCCCTCCGGGACGGATCGTGGACGCGGGGCGTAACCACTGATTGGGAATTATCAATCAATACTTTAGCCCCCGGTTGCGCCCCGCGTAAAGGGGGCGGGGCAGACGATTTCCTGGCGGCCCCCGCACTACCGGAGCGCCGGCATTCCCCCTCCCGGGCTTAACCACGAACGGCCCCCGCACCAGAGGGTGCAGGGGCCGTCGTTCCGATCCCGAGGGGGACCGGCGAGATACTAGGCGCCGGTGGCGACCTTGGTCACGTTCGGGTCCACGGGGATGCCGGGGCCGAAGGTGGTGGCCACGGTGGCCTTGGAGATGTACCGCCCCTTGGAAGCCGAAGGCTTCAGGCGCAGGACCTCCTCAAGGGCTGCCGCGTAGTTCTCCGCCAGCTTCTCGGCATCGAAGGACACCTTGCCGATGATGAAGTGCAGGTTGGAGTGCTTGTCGACGCGGAAGTCGATCTTGCCGCCCTTGATGTCGTTGACGGCCTTGGCGACGTCCATGGTCACGGTGCCGGTCTTGGGGTTCGGCATCAGGTTGCGCGGGCCGAGGACCTTGCCCAGGCGTCCGACCTTGCCCATGAGGTCCGGGGTGGCCACGGCGGCGTCGAAGTCGGTCCAGCCGCCGGAGATCTTGGCGATCAGGTCATCCGAGCCCACGAAGTCGGCGCCGGCGGCGATGGCCGCTTCGGCCTTGTCGCCGTTGGCGAAGACGAGGACGCGGGCGGTCTTGCCGGTGCCGTGCGGCAGGTTGACCGTGCCGCGGACCATCTGGTCGGCCTTGCGGGGGTCGACGCCGAGGCGGAAGGCCACCTCGACGGTCGAGTCGGTCTTGGCCGACCCCGTCTCCTTGGCCAGGGCAATAGCCTCGGTCGGGGAGTACAGCTTGTCGCCATCGATCTTGGCGACAGCTGCCTGGAATGCTTTGCTGCGCTTTGCCATCTGCTTGTTCTCCTTATGCAGTCGTGGTCATTCGTGGATCGCGCTGGACCCTGCCACTACGACGGCGGTGGCATCCTCCGGGGGGAGGTTCCGTCGTCGTTCTTTGATGTTGTGGGTGTTCCCGCCGGCGGCGGAAACGGTGGGGGTGGTTAGCCCTCGACGGTGATGCCCATGGAGCGGGCGGTGCCGGCGATGATCTTGGCGGCGGCCTGGACGTCGTTGGCGTTCAGGTCCTCCATCTTGGTGTTGGCGATCTCCTCGACCTGGGCCTGCGTCAGCTTCGCCACCTTGTCGGTGTGCGGGGTGGACGAGCCCTTGGCGACGCCTGCTGCCTTCTTGATCAGCTCGGCGGCCGGCGGGGTCTTGGTGATGAAGGTGAACGAGCGGTCCTCGTAGACCGTGATCTCCACCGGGATGACGTTGCCGCGCTGGGATTCCGTGGCGGCGTTGTACGCCTTGCAGAACTCCATGATGTTGACACCGTGCTGACCAAGCGCAGGGCCGATCGGCGGGGCCGGGTTGGCGGCACCTGCCTGGATCTGCAGCTTGATGAGGCCGGTGACCTTTTTCTTGGGGGCCATTTCGGGTCCTTCTACTCAATGCGTTTCCCACGGAACACAGGAGCGTGTCCGGGGCTGGTGGCCGCCGTGGCGCGGCGGCCGGATCGCTTCCCGCGGCGGAAAGCGGCCGCGCGGGAGACGAAGTTTTCGGTGATCCCTACTGGATCTTGGTGACCTGGCTGAACGACAGGGTCACCGGGGTCTCGCGCTCGAAGATCGAGACGAGCACGACGAGCTGCTGCGATTCGAGCTTGATCTCGCTGATCGTCGCCGGCAGGGTCTCGAACGGGCCGTCATTGACGGTCACGGACTCGCCGACGGTGAAGTCGACGTTGACCTCGGTGATCGGGGCGCGGCCCGGCTTCGACGAGCCACCGGCCTGCGCCGGCTCCTCGGTCACGATGGTGTGCTCGAGCATGGAGTACACCTCGTCCAGGCTCAGCGGCACCGGATCGTGGGCGTTGCCCACGAAGCCGGTCACGCCGGGGGTGTGCCGGACGGTGCCCCACGAGGCGTCGGTCAGCTCCATGCGCACCAGCACGTAGCCGGGGATGCGCACGCGGCGGACGATCTTGCGGGTGGTGTTCTTGATCTCCACGACTTCTTCCATGGGGACCTGGATCTCGTGGATGAACTCCTCCATGCCCAGCGTCTGGGCGCGGGTCTCGAGGTTCACTTTCACGCGGTTCTCGTAACCCGCGTAGGAGTGGATGACGTACCAGTCGCCGGGCTGGCGGCGCAGCTTGGTGCGGAACTCCTCCTTGGCGGCGGCGACGGCCTCCTCGGGGGACAGCTCGGGGGCCGCGGAGTCGGCATCCCCGCCGTCTTCGGCAGTGTCGGCTTCGGCGCTCCCGTGGACCGGGCCGGCGGCCTCGGGTCCGCCGGTGACCTCGGTTGCCGTGGCATCGCCCACGGGCATCCCGGCGGCTCCGGTGCTTTCGGCGGGCTCGTCGGAGACGGCGGCCGCGGAGGCTTCGTCGGCCAGGTCGTCCTCGGCTGCGGCGCCGGCGGTGCTGTCGTCGCCGCTGGCCACGCCGATCTGCTCATCGGTGGCCGCTGCGTATTCGGTGTCGAGGTCGCGGCGGTCGCTCACGGCGCCATACGCTTCGGTCTCCCCGGCCTCGTCCGTTCCGCCGGCCAACGCCGTCGCGTCGGCGCCGGCTTCCTCGGCGATGACCTCGGTGGCGTCGGCGTTCTGCGAAACGACGGAATCGGCCGATGCCCCGGGGGCGTCGGCCTCGCTTGCCTGCTCAACGGCGTCGTCGTTGGCCTGCGGTTCGCGTTCCTGCTCGGACACTGCGGTTCCTGCTTTCTTTGACTGGTAAACCAGAACATTTCATCGTGGCTGGACGTCTGCTTGGCGATCGTCCGGTGGATGTCGGCCGTTCCTACTGCTCCGGCGGGTTGGTGAAGACCAGGACCGCGCCGTTGCCGAACAAGAGATCCAGCCCGCTGACGATGAGCATCACCAGGATCACGAAGCCCAGGACGGTCAGCGTGTAGTTGACCAGCTCGCTGCGGGTCGGGGTGACGACCTTCTTCAGCTCCGAGATGACCTGGCGGAAGAACAAGGCGATGCGCGCAAAGAGACCACCGTTGGCCGGCTTGCGGCCACGGGAGGAGCCCTTGGAGCTTCCCGCTGTTGCTTCGGTCACTGTGCCTCGATTCGCGTTCGTCACCTCTTGAAACAATCACGGTGCACCGCAGCCTGTCGGCCACAACGCACCGTGACGTGGATTTCGCCGAGCACTCCGCCGAACTGCACGGGTTGCCACTGCGCAGGGCAGACAGGACTCGAACCTGCAACCTGCGGTTTTGGAGACCGCTGCGCTACCAATTGCGCCACTACCCTATGGAATCGGTTGCCCGTCCCGCTGCGCATGCCGTTCGAGCACACCGCATCGAGGCGTATTCCAACACCGAGGAAACAGTCTACGCACTCGACCCCCGCTAAGTCGAACCGACGCCGTCCGGCACACCGCGTCGACACCGCCTGCCACCCCGCGCGTTGGGCCCGCACCCTCCCCTTCTTCCCGGGGCCCCTCCGGCCCCGGGCCGGGCGCCGACGCATTCTGGGAAGGGCACCGGGGCGCGGCTAAGCTGGAAACCGCTAGGCCCCTCCGCCCCCGACCCAGGAAGCGACCCCATGTCACGCATTTCCCGACGCATCGGATCGATCGCCGAATCAGCCACGCTCGCCGTGGACGCCAAGGCCAAGGCGCTCAAGGCCGCCGGTCGCCCGGTGATCGGCTTCGGCGCCGGCGAACCGGATTTCCCGACCCCTGACTACGTCGTGGAGGCCGCCGTCGCCGCGGCCCGCGACCCGCGGTTCCACCGCTACTCCCCTGCCTCCGGCCTGCCCGAGCTGAAGGCGGCCATCGCGGCCAAGACGCAGCGCGATTCGGGCTATGCCATCGAGCCCTCGCAGGTGCTGGTCACCAATGGTGGCAAGCAGGCGGTCTACAACACCTTCGCCACCCTGTTGGACCCGGGCGACGAGGTCATCGTCCCGACCCCGTTCTGGACCACCTACCCCGAGGCGATCCGCCTGGCCGGAGGCGTCCCCGTGGAGGTCTTCGCCGGCCCGGAACAGGGGTACATGGTCACCGTCGACCAGCTCGAGGCGGCGGCCACCGACCGCACCAAGGTGCTGGTCTTCGTGTCCCCGTCCAACCCCACCGGCGCCGTCTACCCGCCCGAGATGGTCGCGGAGATCGGCCGGTGGGCCGCAGCACGGGGCTTGTGGGTCGTCACCGACGAGATCTACGAGCACCTGGTCTACGACGAGGCGACCTTCACCTCCATCGCCACGGCTGCCCCCGAGCTGGGCGACCGGGTGGTCATCCTCAACGGGGTGGCCAAGACCTACGCGATGACCGGCTGGCGGGTGGGCTGGATGGCCGGTCCGCAGGACGTCATCAAGGCCGCGACGAACCTCCAGTCCCACGCGACCTCCAACGTCGCCAATGTCTCCCAGATGGCCGCACTGGCCGCGGTTTCCGGCCCGTTGGACGCCGTGGCGGAGATGCGCACCGCGTTCGACCGTCGCCGCAAGGCCATCGTCTCGGCCCTGGACGCGATCGACGGGGTCGACTGCCCCACCCCGAAGGGCGCGTTCTACGTCTACGCGGACGTGCGCGGACTGCTCGGCCGCGAGATCGACGGCGTGCGTCCGGCGACGTCGGCGGACCTGGCTGCGCTGATCCTGGAGAAGGCCGAGGTGGCCGTGGTCCCCGGCGAGGCCTTCGGCCCCTCCGGCTACCTCCGTCTGTCCTACGCACTGGGCGATGACGACCTGGCCGAGGGCGTCGGGCGGATCACCGACCTGCTCGGCAGGGCGCGGTAGCCACCGCCCCGTCACCCGTGGCCCGGACGGCCACGCCACCCGGCCCGCCCGGCCCTGCCCCCGCGGGGCACCGGGCGGGCCGTCCCGTGTCCGGGTGCTCCGGCCGGGGCTTGGCCCGCGGCGCGGAGGGGCTATGGAGGGGCTAGAGGATCCGCCGGTCCACGGCCCACCGCGTGAGCTCGTGCCGGTTCGAGAGCTGCAGCTTGCGCAGCACCTTGGAGACGTGGGTCTCCACGGTCTTCACGGAGATGAACAGGTCCTTGGCGACTTCCTTGTACGTGTAGCCCCGGGCAATCAGGCGCATGACCTCCAGCTCCCGGGCCGAGAGCAGGTCCAGTTCGTCGTCGGCGCTGATGGCCGCCTGGGTGCCGAAGGCATCCAGCACGAATCCGGCCAGCCGGGGCGAGAACACCGCATCACCGGCAGCGACACGCACCACGGCGTCGGAGATCTCCGCCCCCGAAACCGACTTCGTGACGTATCCCCGGGCACCGCTGCGGATCACCGTCACCACGTCCTCGGCCGCGTCCGAGACGCTCAACGCCAGGAACCGCACATCGCCCAGCATCCCGGCGCACCCGGCGATCACCTCGGCCCCGCCGCCGCCGCGGCCCCCAGGCAGGTGGACGTCGAGCAGGACGACGTCGGGGCGCAGCTCGGTGACGGCCCGGATCGCGCCCTCCACGGTTGCCGCTTCACCCACCACCTGCAGGCGGGCATCCAGATCGGATTTCAACCCGGAGCGAAAGATGGCGTGGTCGTCGACCACCACAACGCGGATGGGCCGCGTCTGCGCATTCGGTTCACTGCTGTTCATCGGTTCTGCTCCTCGTGTGCCGGTTGTTCCATGACCAGGTGGACTTCGGTGCCGGCGGCGCTGCTGGTGATCGTCGCGCAGCCGCCGTTGCGTTGCATGCGCCCGATGATTGATTCCCGCACCCCGAACCGGTCCTCCGGCAGGCTCGCGGTGTCGAACCCGGTGCCGCGGTCGCGGACGAAGACGTCGACGCGCGGCCGGGAAGCCTCCACGTAGACCGAGACCGTCCCGCCGGCGTGCTTGGCCGCATTGAGCATGGCCTCCCGGGCGGCCTGGACCAGGGCATCGTGGCCGTCCAGCCCCTCCCGTTCACCCACGCTGACGACGTCGATGACGGCCGCATGCGATTCCTCGAGCCGGGCGGCCTCGGCGCGGACCGCCTCGCAAATGTCGCCTTCGGCCACGGGCGTCTCCCGGTAGAGCCACTGGCGCAGCTCGCGCTCCTGGGCGCGTGCGAGCCGGAGAACCTGGGCCTCGTCGCCGGCGCGCTTCTGGATCAGGGCCAGGGTCTGCAGGACGGAGTCGTGCAGGTGGGCGGCGATTTCGGCACGTTCGCCGACCCGGATCCGGTTGGCCCGTTCGGATTCGTAGTCGCGCCAGAAGCGCAACCCCCAGGGGGCCAGGACCAACAGGACGCCAGCCAGGACGATCACCGCTACGAAGGCCCCGTTCCACAGCGCCTCGAGCGACACCGCGCCGGAAACCAGGAAGACCAGTCCCAGGACCACCAGGGCGAGGCCGCCGACCAGGCGCACCATCCCAACGGCCCGGTCGGCACCGGCGGCCCTGCGCAGACCGCGTCGGCTCACCGCGTCGAGTTGCAGCCAGGCCAGCACCGCCCCAGCGATGATCAGCACCGCGGGCCAGATCAGCCCCCAGGCCACCGGCAGCCCCTGCATCTGGGCGAAGACCAGCGCCCCGAGCAGCAGCAGGCCCGCACCGGCCAGGATTTCCCGCCCGGCCAGGCTGCCCCACCGCGTGGCAACACGTCCCCGCGGCTCGGATCCGACGCCGGCACCGGCGTCTGCCCCGGCAGCAATGCCGGCTTCGGCCTCGAGACCGGGGCCGGGAGCCAACGAGACGGGACCGCCCGCCCGGGCGCGTTCGGCGTCCTGCAAGGCGTCTTCGCGGGAGGGAACCATGATCCACAGCCAGGCATAGAGCACGATCCCCGCTCCGGCCATCAGGCTCAGCAGCGCCATCGCGATCCGGATGGTGCGCACGGGCTGTCCCAGATGCAACGCCAGGCCGGCGCAGACGCCCCCCAGCAGGCGCGGTTCGGCGCGCACCAGGGGTGGTCGGACGGGGAATTCGGTCATGGGTCCATCCAAGCACGAGCGGCGGCATCCGCGGCGTCGGATCGGGGTCCCCCGGGTCAGGATCAGGGGCCATTCAGGGCAGACCCCCATGGCGGCGTCCCGCAGGCCACGGAAGGATGGAAGGCATGAACCACGCACCTGCAGAAAACTCCTTCTTCCGCTGGATCCGGGGCCTGGGCGTCCAGCGCGGCGAACAGCACTGGATCGGCGGCGTCTCCTCGGGCCTGGCCCGGCGCTTCGGCATCGACACCGCCCTGGCCCGCGGGCTGCTCCTGGTCATCGTCATCTTCTCCGGCGTCGGCCTGCTGCTCTACGGCGCGGCGTGGGCGCTGCTGCCAGGCCCGGCTGGACGCATCCACCTCCAGGAGGCCGGCCGGGGACGCTGGAGCTCCGGGATGACGGGGGCAGTGGTCTTCGCGATCATCGGGCTGGCCAACGGTCCCCTGGTCCTGGGCGGGTGGCGCTTCGACGACGGCGACTCGTGGTGGGGCGAGCTCATCTGGAGCCTGGTCGTGGTCGGCGCCATCATCTGGTTCTTCAGCAGCCGCTCATCCGGCCACTCCCGGAGCAGCGGACACGACGGCGGACCCGCCGCCGCTTCCCCGGCAGCCCCGTCCACCCCGTACGAGCCCTACGGCCCGTATGCCTCCCCCTACGGACCCGGCGCCCAGGGAACTAGCGAACCCGATGAGCCGGCCACGGGCACGTCCGCCGACTGGTCTGCAGCGGGCACCACGACCAGCCCGGCCGGCGCACCGGCTGCGGGCTTTGGTCCCGGTCCCTCGACGGCCACGGTGCCACGACGGCCCCAGACTCCGCCCCGGCCCGCGATGCCGGGCCACACGGTCGCCATCGTCCTGGGCCTGGCCGTCCTGGTGGCCGGCACGGTCATCCTGACCGCGATGAACGGCATCCTGGACTACGGCGGCCGCGAGGCAGCGGTCGCCCTGGCCGCAGCGACCACGGTCCTTGGTGCCGGACTGATCGGCGCCGCAATCCGCCACCTCCGCGGCGGGGCACTGACCGGGTTCGCCATCGCCCTGCTCGTGCCGACCATCCTCGTCGGCGGCCTGGGAAAGCAGATCACAATGGACCGCTCCTGGCCCGGCCCGGTGGTGGAGCGCTCGGGCAACGACTACACCTACGTGTTCAACAGCGGGG
Source organism: Arthrobacter sp. JSM 101049 (assembly GCF_041679245.1). Lineage (NCBI taxonomy): Bacteria > Bacillati > Actinomycetota > Actinomycetes > Micrococcales > Micrococcaceae > Arthrobacter > Arthrobacter sp. JSM 101049. The sequence goes on from NZ_JBGFFC010000001.1 coordinate 350,245, forward strand.
AACTCGACCTGACCCGCTACGCGGACCTCACCCAGGACACGATGCTCTCCGTCACCAGCGTGTTCAGCAGCCTCGAGGTCACCGTCCCGGACAACATCCCGATCCGGGTGAACGGCGACTCCGCGTTCTACTCGCTGGAGGTGCACACCGCCGACGGCGTCCAGAAGTACTCGGGCATCGCCCACGAGGACGCCATCACCATCAACCCCGAAGCGACCGGCCCGGTCCTGCGTCTGGACTTCGACGGCGCCTTCAACTCCATCGACATCACTTCCCAGGAGGTCACGCCATGAGCGATCCCACCACCGGTCACGACCCCGAACGCTCCCCCGGGCAGCCCGAAGCACGGGAACCCGCCCCCGCCACCGAGCCCCTCCACCCCCGGCCTTCCGACCCCGCACAACCACGGGAACCGGAGGAGACAGCGGGAACGACCAACCCGCAGGGCGGCTGGGATTCCCCCGCGCCGGCCCCTGTGGTCGAGCCCGAACCCGTCGAACGACGCGGCGTCCCCCTGGGGACCCTGGTCTTCGGACTCGTCGTGGTCGCGGTGGGCCTGCTGATCCTCGTGTCGGTCTTCTACGACATCTCCCTCAGCGGCAGCGCGGTTGCCATCGCCGTGTTCCTCGGGGCGGGCCTGGTCCTGGTCATCGGCGGCCTGGTCGCAGCACGACGCTCATCCGGGACGAACCAGCCCGGTGCCTGATACGGTCGACCTCCCCCACCCGTCCATCCCCCCGCAACTCCTTGAAAGGACCATCATGGACTCCGTCTACAGGGCCCTCCGCTCCATCTCGTTCCGCCGCGGACCGCAGCGTGTCGTCGCCGGCATCGGCGGCGGCATCGCCCGGGCCACAGGCTGGGACGTGACGATCGTGCGGATCGCCATCCTGCTCAGCTTCCTGCTGCCGTTCATCGGCCTGCCGCTCTACCTGGTCCTCTGGCTGGTCCTGCCGTACCAGGACGGTTCCATCCCGCTGGAGCGCATCCTGGGCGGGCAATCCCGGCGCTAGAGCCCCGGCCCCGCCCGGTTCCTGCACCCGGCATGTGACGGCCACCGCCGATGGTGTGGTGGCCGTCTCATCTGCCACTTGCTAGCATCGACCGTGTTGAGCTCAGCGTCGCGCTCCGAGCAAGGTCCCACCGGGACGTGAACCTGACGAAAGCACACACCATCACCATGCGCATCGGAATCCTGACCAGCGGCGGAGACTGCCCGGGACTGAACGCCGTCATCCGCGGAGCGGTCCTGAACGGCATCAAGAGCCATGACCACGAGTTCGTGGGTTTCCAAGACGGCTGGCGCGGCGTCGTGGAGGGCGACATCATCGATCTGCCCCGCGAGCGCGTCCGCGGCATCTCCAAGCAGGGCGGCACCATCCTGGGAACCTCGCGCACCAATCCCTTCGACGGCGAGGGCGGCGGCCCGGAGAAGATCGCAGCAACCCTCGAGCGCCTCGGCGTCGATGCCCTGATCGCCATCGGCGGCGAAGGGACCCTGGCCGCGGCCAAGCGGCTGACCGATGCCGGACTGAAGATCGTCGGGGTCCCCAAGACCATTGACAACGACTTGGACGCCACCGACTACACGTTCGGCTTCGACACCGCCGTGGCCATCGCCACCGAGGCGATCGACCGTTTGCGCACCACCGGGGAGTCGCACCACCGCTGCATGGTCGCCGAGGTCATGGGCCGGCATGTCGGCTGGATCGCCCTGCACTGCGGCATGGCCGCCGGCGCCCACGCGATCCTCATCCCCGAGCAGGGCGTGAGCATGGACCAGATCAACGCCTGGGTCACCGAGGCCCGGGACCGCGGCCGCGCACCGCTGGTCGTCGTCGCGGAGGGCTTCGTGCCCGAAGGTGCGGACGAGGCCTATTCGGACCGGGGCGTTGACGCCTTCGGCCGCCCCCGCCTGGGCGGGATCGGCGACCAGCTGGCGTTCCGGATCGAGGCCGCCACCGGGATCGAGTCCCGGGCCACGGTGCTGGGCCACATCCAGCGAGGCGGCGTGCCCAGCGCCTTCGACCGGGTCCTGGCGACGCGGCTGGGCATGGCCTCGGTCGACGCGGTCCACGAAGCCGCCTGGGGGAACATGGTCGCCTTGCGCGGCACCAATATCCACCGCGTGCCCTTCCAGGCGGCCTTGAACAACCTCAAACGCGTGCCGCCGCACCGCTACGACGAGGCGGCCGTCCTCTTCGGGTAGCCGCCCCGCAGCGGGGCGCGCCCTCCGGTGGAAAGTAGGCTGGACACATGGATCTGGAAACCGGCACCCGTGCCATCATCGCCCTGGCGTGGGCCCGCCGGCTGGGCATGGCCGACTCGGCCCTGGCGTCCGTGGCCATGGGAACGGACGCAGGACGCATCAACCACCGTGATGACGCGGCCACGACCGTGAGCTTCGTGCGCTTCATGGGCGGGTCCGTCCTCGCCGGCCCGCAATGGCTGCTGCGGGCGGCGGCCGGCGTCCACGACGAGGAACTCGCCGCGGAGTCGCGACTGCTCGGGCTCGTCCGCGCCCACGGCGACGTCGGGGCCCGGGGCCTGGGCGAGTCGCTGCTCTACTACAGCGACGAGCCTCCCACCGTGGAGGAATCCACGACCACCGTGGTCTCGCATGAGCCCAGTACCGCCGTCGAACTCGAGGCCATCTGTCCACGTGACGACCTCGCCGCGGCCCGGCTCTCCGGGCTGCCCCACCGGTTCACGCTCCTCTCCGAGGACGGGCATGCCCCGCTCGCCGGTGCCGGGTATTCGGTGTGGGAGGGGATGATCGCGGATCTGGGGGTGCTCACGGCACCATCGCTGCGGCGCCATGGGCTGGGCACCTACATCGCCGCGATCGCCGCCGATGACGCCCTGGCCGAGGGATTCGTCGCGCAGTTCAGTGCCGAGGTCAACAACAAGGCGGCACAGCTGATGGCCGACGCGCTCGGGTTCACTCTGGCCGGCTCGCTGACCCAGGCCAGCCTCGACGCCGACCGGGCCTGAGGGACGCCTCAGGAGAAGACGGCGATGCCGTAGACGGCGAAGACCACCAGATGTGCCGCGCCATGCATCGCGGTCACCTTCGGGGCGGCGAACGTCGTCACCGACAGCAGCAGGGTCACGCCGAGGAGCAGCAGGTTCGCCGGTGATCCAGCGAGCACCACCGGCTGGCCGGTGAGCATGCCGATGACCAGCACCGCTGGAATGGTCAGACCGACCGTCGAGACCAGGGCCCCGTGGCACAGGTTGGCCACCCGCTGGATCTCACCCTGCAGCGCCGCACGGACCGAGGTGATCGATTCGGGCAGGAACACGATGAGGGCGATCAGGATCCCGGACAGTGCCGCCGGAGCCCCCAGCCGGCCCAGGCCGTCGTCGAGCAGGGTCGCCATGTCGTGCGAGAGCAGCACGATGGGCAGGACCGTGACCACCAGGACGGCCAGCCGCAGCACCACCTCGGAACGGTGCTCGGAGATGACCTGCCCGATGCCCGGGCGTCCGGGAGCGCCACCGCCTACGGATGGGACCGGCGCCGGCTGCAGACGTGGGTCGACCTCGCGGAAGTCGGCAGCCTGGCTGCCCATCTGGCGAGCCAGGAAGAAGCCGTACAGGGCCAGCGTCAGGACCACCAGGGGGATCTCCTGGCCGGCCGTGTAGGCGCCGCCGTGGCCGATCAGTGCGGGAACGGCGAACGCCACTGCCGAGAGCACGACGATCATCGCCAGATAGGCCGAGGTGCCGGTGCGGTTGTGCTCCAGGTCCCCGTGCCTGAGGCCCCCGACGAGCAGGCAGAGGCCGATGACCGCGTTCAGGATGATCATCGACACGGCCATCACCGAATCCCGGGCGATCGTCGCGTGCTCGCCCGGTCCGAGCATGACGGCCGCGATGAGCACCACCTCGATCAGCACGATCGACAGGGTGAGGACCAGCGAACCGTAGGGGTCGCCCAGGCGGACGGCCAGGTGTTCGGCCTCGTGGACCACCCCGAAAGCACAGAGCAGGATGACCGCGACGATCAGGACCAGGGTCGCGACCAGCAGCCACGCTGGAACGGGTGGCTGCAGCAGGGGCCCGGCAAGGAACAGGGCCAGGAAGGCGCCCCAGCCGACGACGATGCGTGCCACGGCGGTGGGCGTGAGGATGGATCTGGCGGTAGTGGAAGGCACGGTCAGAACCTATTCCACGGGGTCGTCCCCGTGTCGTCCGATCGGACGGGCCGTCCCGTCCGCAGCAAGGGCGTCCCCGTCGGAGGCAGGCCATCGGGCCGCCGCGGGGAAGGCGTGTGCGCCTCGTCCGAGGGTATGCCACCGCCCGAGTGGGCGACAACTTGGCAGCCGGTGCCGCCCCGGCCTCAGCGTGGCGGGCGGAGGAAGCCCGTCGCACGGCCGACAACCTGCCCGGCGTCGGTGGCCACGATCGTCTCCTGGTTCGCCGGGTAGTCTTCCTCGCCATCGCGCACCGTCAGCGTCGCCTCCGGGTCGGTGTTCCGCCGGATGGTGGCCAAGGCGATCGGACCCGCCTCGTAGTGCAGGCCCACCGAGGTCACCCGGCCCACGGTCTTCTCGCCGAGCTTGACCTCGCTGCCGACCGCCGGGTGGGTGTGCATGGATCCGTCGAGGTGCAGGAACACCAGGCGCCGCGGCGGGCGCCCCAGGTTGTGCACGCGCGCGATCGTCTCCTGGCCCTTGTAGCAGCCCTTGTCCAGGTGGACGGCAGTGCGCAGCAGGTCCAGCTCGTGCGGGATGGTCTTCTCGTCGGCGTCGGCACTCACGCGCGGACGCCAGGCGGCAATGCGCAGGGCCTCCACGGCCATCGTGCCGGCCAGCGGCAGGTCGCCGACGGCGGAGACGAGGTCCCCGCGGGGCACCAGGTATTCGATCCAGACGCGGCCGGCTGCCGGATGACCGGACGCCGAGTAGGCGTAGCCGCCGATGCTGACGCCGGGCCAGGGGTCCTGCCAGAACTGGTAGCCCGAGAGGGCGGGGAGGGGCGCTCCGGCGCCGAGCACCGCCCAGTCGGCGGTGGCATCGTGGATCTCGACCCGGAGCATGAAGCGCATGGAGTCGAGCCAGCCGGCCAACGGCCCGGCCTCGGCGCCCTCGACGATCAGCCACGTGGTCTCGCCGTCGTCGATGACGCGGCAGTCATGTTCCACCCGGCCTTGCAGGGTCAGGAACAGCGCCTCGGTGCTCTCCCCCGGCTTCAGCCCCAGCAGCAGCTGGCTCGAGAGGCTGTTGAGCCAGGACAGCCGGTCCGGCCCCGAAACGGTGACGACCCCGCGATGGGACAGGTCGGCCACGGCCTGGCCGCGGTCCAGCCGGCGTTGTTCGGGCAGCGGCTCACCGTAATGCGCCGCCACACCGGCGTCCGCGCCGGAGCCTTCCACGGCCCCCGGGTTATCCAGCAGAGGTGAACGCCAGGCCATCTCAGGCCTGCTTCGCCAAGGCCGCGGAGGCGTGGGCCGCCAGGGGTTCCCCGCCGGCGGCGATGTCCCAGCGCCAGAAGAGCTGCCCGTTGACGAGTCCGTACATGCGCGTGGCCGACGAGAAGTCGCGGGAGTTGGACCCGCGAACGACCATGTCGGTGGCCAATTCGATGCGCGGACCATTGATGTTGCCGTAGTAGAGTTCGCTCACTCCCCGCGGGTGGGCAATGTTCACCACGATGTTGAATCCGCCTTCGGGCGCCCGCAGCTCCTCGACGTCGTCCGCCGTACGCAGCGCCGGGACGATCTCGCCCGGAACCATGCCGGGGCCGCCATCGGCCTCCTGCAGGGGCCGGTCCAGCGCCCAGTAGCCCTGCTCGGTCGCCAGTGGGCGCAACTTGTTGCCCTGCTCGTCGCTGAGCCAGCTCTCGGCCCGGTACACCAGGTACGGCGCGCCCTCGTGGGTGAACTCGACGCGCTGGATGAAGTGGGCATCGTCGGCCTCGCCTTCGCCGAGGCGCCCGGAGCCCTCCCAGGTGCCGATGAGCCAGGAGAGCGGAACGAGCTCCGGGGTCAGGTCAGTGGGGATCTCGGTGGGCATGCAGTGCAGTCCTGGCTACTTCTGGCCCTTGAACAGGCGTGTGACGACGAGGCCCGCGAAGCCTGCCATGCCCAGCCCGGCGAGCACCAGCAGGGTGATGAAGAAGATCTCGAGTGCCATGTAATTCGATTCCATGGCACCATCCTAACGCCGTGGGGCCGGGAAGCGGATTCGGTGACCAGCGGCCGCCGGGCGGCTCATCGCAGCAGCAGCCGCTCCGTGTAGTAGACCAGCGCGCCCGAGGCGATGACCGCCGCCACGCCCCCGGCGACCGCGCCCCAGATCCCGATCGTCGCCTGTCCCGCGCGGCCGTTTTCCGCTGCCGCGGCACCGGGCGCATCGTCCGGCGCCGGTGCCGTTGCGCCGACGGCTCCCGGGACCCCGGGCGCGGCCGAGCGGATGGCGCTGCCGTGGGCCATCGAGGCCTCGGAGACCAGCATCATGTGCAGGGCCACCACGACGATGCCCACGACCGCCCCGACCACGATGGCGGGCACGACCGCGACGTCGGTCGCGAGCGCGCTGGACACCCCGCCGACCAGGATCGCCGCCACCAGGGCCAACGGTGCGGTAATGCGCTCGGGACAGGGGATGGAGCAGACCAGCACGGCAGCGGCGAGGCTGAGCCCGGACAGCAGCATCATCGAACTGTCGGTGGCGTTCGGCGCCAGCCGGTCGGCCCCGACCCAGCCGCTGCCGAAGGCGGCGACCAGCACCCCGGCGCTGCCCCCGAGCGTGGATTCGAGCCGTTGCCGCTCGCCGGTGCCGCGCAGCAGTTGGCTCAGGAACACCAGGACGACGCCGATGGCCACGACGGCTCCCAGCCAGCGCATCGGCGAGGGCATCGGGGCCACCGCGGCCAACGTCGCCGACCCCAGGCCGGCGAGCGCGATCACGGCGGACAGCGGCACCGGTGCGGGCAGGCCGACCAACCGGGGGTAGCCGATGGCGAACACCACCACGCAGGCGCAGAGCACGGCCCACATGGCCCAGCTGCCCGCGCCCCGGGGCCCGACGTAACTTGAGGCAACGAGCACGGCGACTGCCAGCAGCGACGCCACGGCAAAGGTTTTGGTTCTCACGTCATACATCCTGCCTCATGGCCGGAGGCTGTGGGCATCGGCAGGGGTCCACTTATACTGGGCACAACTTCCGGTCCCAACGGCGCGCATCGGTCCGAGAGGCATGGGAAAGGAGGTCTCGGCATGGCCAGCATCCTGTTGCTGACGAACGCCCCCGGTTCGTCCGTGGGCGTCCTGCCGGCACTGGAACTGCTCTCCCACGACGTGAAGATCCTCCCCGCGACCGCCGCGACCCTGCTCCGGCTCCCCGAGGCCGACACGGTCCTGCTCGACGCCCGCCGGGACCTGGCCAACGCCCGGTCCCTGTGCCAGCTGGCACGCTCCACCGGCATCGACACCCCCGTCATCCTGGTGTTGACCGAGGGCGGGATGGCCGCGGTGTCCGCGCTGTGGCAGGCCAACGACGTCGTCCTGGAAACCGCGGGCCCGGCGGAGGTCGAGGCCCGCCTGCGGCTGGTGACCTCGCTGGCCACTGCGGCGGCCCACCAGGAGGCCGCCGAGATCCGGGCCGGCGGCGTGGTGATCAACGAGGCCAGCTACACGGCGCGGGTGCACGGCGCGCCGCTGAACCTGACCTACAAGGAGTTCGAGCTGCTCAAGCACCTGGCCCAGCACCCCGGGCTGGTGTTCAGCCGGGACCAGCTGCTGCACGAGGTCTGGGGCTACGACTACTACGGCGGCACCCGGACGGTGGACGTGCACGTGCGGCGGCTGCGTGCCAAGCTCGGCGCCGACCACGAACAGCTCATCGGCACCGTGCGCAACGTCGGCTACCGCTTCGCCGCCGCACGCGCCGAGGACGAACCCGCGGCTGCACAAGGTGGCTGAGCGAGGCTATGTTGGTTCCATGAGCGCCACCCAGAGCACCGATTGGACCATCACCACCTCGACCGGCCGACCCGGGACTGAACTGCTGGGCCGGATCACCGCCCTGGCCGCCGACGCCGAGGACACCGACGGCAACCCGCCCCTGAGCGAGCAGACCCTGGTCGAGCTGCGCACCGGCGAATCCGCCGACGCCCTGCTGGTCATTGCCGCATGGCTGGCCGACACCGACGGCGGGGCCTCCGGCGAACTGGTCGGGGTGGCCGTGGCGGTCCCGGCCCCGGGCCAGTCCCCCGGCACGCTGGAAATCGTCGTGCACCCCGAATACCGCAACGACGGGATCGGCGCCGCACTCGTGGCGACCCTTGCCGTCCAGGTTCCGCTGGAGTCGCTGCAGGCCTGGTCGCACGGCAACCACGAGGCCGCCGCCCGGCTGGCCCACCACCACGGCTTCGCCCCGGTGCGCGAACTGTGGCGGATGCGCCTGATGCACGACGCCGGCCTGCCGCCGGCCGAGATGCCCCCCGGCTACCGGCTGCGCCCCTTCGTGCCCGGACAGGACGAACAAGACTGGCTCGCCGCCAACGCCGCGGCCTTCTCCGACCATGCGGAGCAGGGGGCGATGACGCAGGCCGACCTCGCCGCCCGGATGGAGGAGGACTGGTTCGACCCGGACGGGTTCCTCCTGGCCGAGGACGGGGACGGGCGGATCGCCGGGTTCCACTGGACCAAGGTCCATCCGGCCCTGAAGAGCCTCACCACCGGCGAACACCACGCCGTGGGCGAGGTCTACGTCGTCGGCGTCGTCCCGGCCGCCCAGGGCACCGGGCTCGGCCGGGCGCTGACCGTGGCCGGGATCGAGTACCTGCGCTCGCGCGGGCTGAAGGCCGTGATGCTCTACGTCGATGCGGACAACACCGCCGCCGTCGGGCTGTACCAGAAGCTGGGGTTCACCCGCTGGGACGTGGACGTGATGTACGCGCGGGGCGCCTCGGCCGCCGGGTAGTGTGTTCCCGAACGCGTCGTCGCGCCCGCGCCGGTGGTGTGGGCACTACGGTTCATGCTGCACCCCAACGACTTCCACGTGAGGACGGACCCGATGGAGACGAATTCCGCAACCGCCGCGAGCTTCGGCGACGGCGACATGCCCTCGGCCCGGGCCACGCAGGACCGCATCGAGCTGCCGGTGTTCGATCCCCCGTTGGGCCCGGAGGGTGATTTCACCGACGACCGTTTCCTGGACCGCGAGATCAGCTGGCTGGACTTCAACGCCCGCGTGCTCGAGCTCGCCGAGGACCCGGACCTGTACCTGCTCGAACGGGTCAACTTCCTGTCCATCTTCGCCTCCAACCTGGACGAGTTCTTCATGGTCCGCGTGGCCGGGCTCAAGCGCCGCATCGCCACCGGCCTGGCGGTGCCCTCGGCCGCCGGGGTGAGCCCCATCGACCAGCTCGAGGAGATCCTGGTCCGCGCCAAGGACCTGCAGCTGCGCCACGCCCACGTGTTCGCCGAGTTCCTGCGCCCGGCCCTGGCCGCCGAGCAGATCCAGATCACCCGGTGGCACCAACTGGACCAGGTCGCCCAGGACGAGATCCGCCGCTGGTTCGTCGCGCAGGTCTTCCCCGTGCTGACCCCGCTGGCCGTGGACCCGGCCCACCCGTTCCCCTACATCTCCGGGCTCTCGCTGAACCTGGCGGTGATCGTTCGCAACCCGGTCAGCGGCAAGGAGCTCTTCGCCCGGCTGAAGGTCCCCGGCGTGCTGCCGCGGCTGATCTCCGTCGACGGGCCCCGTGCCGGCAATTCCGCCGGCCGGCTCGCACGCTTCATCCCGCTCGAGGATGTCATCGCCCAGCACCTGGAGTACCTGTTCCCGGGGATGGAGGTCGTCGAACACCACACCTTCCGCGTCACGCGCAACGAGGACCTCGAAGTCGAGGAGGACGACGCCGAGAACCTGCTGCAGGCCCTGGAGAAGGAACTGCTGCGCCGCCGCTTCGGCCCGCCGGTCCGCCTGGAGGTGGCCAGCGACATCAACCCGACCATCCGCGAACTGCTGGTGCGCGAGCTCGGCGTCGAGGAGGACGAGGTCTTCGCCCTGCCCGGCCCGCTGGACCTCCGCGGGCTCTCGGTCATCGCCGGGATCGACCGCGCCGACCTGCACTACCCGAAGCAACTGGCCCATACCAGCCGGTTCCTCAACGAATCGGAGACATCCAAGGCGGCCAACGTCTTCGCCGCCATGCGCCGGCGCGACATCCTGCTGCACCATCCCTACGATTCCTTCTCCACCTCGGTCCAGGCGTTCCTGGAGCAGGCGGCGGCGGACCCGAAGGTGCAGGCCATCAAGCAGACCCTGTACCGCACCTCCGGCGACTCCCCCATCGTCGACGCGCTCATCGATGCCGCCGAGGCGGGCAAGCAGGTGCTGGCCCTGGTGGAGATCAAGGCCCGTTTCGACGAGCAGGCCAACATCTCCTGGGCGCGCAAGCTCGAGCAGGCCGGCGTCCACGTCGTCTACGGCATCGTGGGGCTCAAGACCCACTCGAAGTTGTCCCTGGTCATCCGCCGCGAGGGCGACCGGCTGCGCCGCTACTGCCACATCGGCACCGGAAACTACCACCCCCGCACCGCCCGGTACTACGAGGACCTGGGGCTGCTGACCACCGACGACCAGGTCGGCGAGGACCTCTCGCGGCTGTTCAACCAGCTCTCGGGCTATGCCCCGCGCTCCACCTTCAAGCGCCTGCTGGTGGCACCGCGGTCGCTGCGGTCGGGGCTCATCGACCGGATCGAGCAGGAGATCGCCCACCGCCGCACCGGCCGCGAGGCCCGGGTGGTCATCAAGGTCAACTCCATGGTGGACGAGGCGGTCATCGACGCGCTCTACCGCGCCAGCCAGGCCGGGGTGAAGGTCGATGTCATCGTGCGCGGCATCTGCTCGCTGCGCCCGGGGGTCCCGGGACTGAGCGAGAACATCCGGGTCCGCTCGATCCTCGGCCGCTTCCTGGAGCACTCCCGGGTCTTCTCCTTCCACAACGACGGCGAACCCGTCATCTACATCGGCTCGGCGGACATGATGCACCGCAACCTCGACCGGCGCGTCGAGGCCCTGGTCCGGCTGTCCAACAAGGACGACATCACCGAGCTGCAGCGCATCCTCGACCGCTACGTGGACGAACGGACCGCCAGCTGGCACCTGGACTCCGAGGGCGCATGGACCCGCCACCACCTCGGCCCCGACGGCGAGAAACTCTCCGACGTCCAGTCCTGGCTGCTGGAATCCCGGCAGCGTCGGGCGGCCCGCCGCTGATGTCGCTGGTGATGCGCTCCTCCGATGACCCCGTCGTCACCGGGGGGACCGTGAAGGTGCTGGCGGCCGGTGCGCTGCCCTGGCGGGTGTCCGGCGGGGACCTCGAGGTATTGATGATCCACCGCGACAAGTACGACGACTGGTCCTGGCCCAAGGGCAAGCTCGACGACGGCGAGACCGTTCCCCAATGCGCCGTCCGCGAGGTGCGCGAGGAAGTCGGCCTGCACATCACCCTGGGCATCCCGCTGCCGGCCATCCGCTACCCGGTGAAGGCCGGGCAGAAGATCGTGTACTACTGGGCCGCCCAGGTCGACGGCGGCCGCGCCGTCCCGGACGGCCACGAGGTGGATTCCGCCCGCTGGGTCTCGCCCGCCGAGGCACGCCGCTGGCTGACCAACCCCTCCGACATCGACCCGCTGGACGTGCTGGAGTCGGCCTACATCGACGGCCGCCTGGCCACCGTTCCGCTGATCGTGCTGCGCCACGCCAAGGCCAAGCCCCGCTCCAGCTGGACCAAGGAGGAGGGCAAGCGCCCACTGGCCGCCACCGGCAAGCGCCAGGCACTCGAGGTGGCCGCGCTGCTCTCCGCCTGGGAGCCGCAGCGGGTGGCCAGCAGCCCCTGGACCCGCTGCATCCAGACGGTCTCGCCGTACCTGAAGTCCCGTGGCCTCGGGGTGAAGCTCGTGCCGGGGCTGACCGAGCACGAGGCCACCCGCAAGCCGGCCAGCGTGCGCAAGACCATCCGCAAGCTGATGGACAAGGGCGTGCCGCAGGCGGTGTGCACGCACCGCCCGGTGCTGCCGATCGTCTTCGATGCCCTCGCCGAGCGGCTGACCGGCCCGCTGGCCCGCTTCCTGCCCGGTCGTGACCCGTATCTGCGCCCGGGGGCGATCGTGGTCATCCAGCAGCCGATGGCCAAGCTGCGCAAGCCGGTGTCCGTCGAGGTCTTCGAGACGTTCGACGACTGATCCCGTCCCACGGGTAGTCGGCCCCGCACGGCGCCGAGTAGGCTCTGAGGACAGGTATCCACCGCCCAGGAGGTCACGTGAACACCGCCCACCGAGGCCAGCCAGCCGTGCCGGGCCAGCGTCCGGAGAAGATCGTGCACGAGGGCCTGCGCCTGGAGCATGATCCGGACCGGGGCCGCTACGGCCTCTGGCACCGGGAGGTGTTCATCGGCATCCTCGGCTACAGCATCGACCCCCGCACCGGCGTCGTGACCCTGCAGCACACCATCATCGACGAGGCCCACGGCCGGCGTGGCTACGCCCGCGCCCTGGTGACGATGGTGTTGGAGGAACTGCGCGCCCAGGACCGCACCGTCATCCCGGAGTGCACCTATGTGCAGGACTACCTGGACCGCTACCCCGAATACCAGGACATGGTCGCCGAGTAGCAGGGCACGACGCCGGGGCCACCTGCCGCAGGTCCACACCTTCCGTCGCTGTACTTTTGTATCAATAATTCGATACATTGGTACAAGCAACGGAAGGAAAACCCATGAACGGATGGACCACCACGGGCGAGGCACCCACCATCGCCCTCGGCATCGCGGTCGGTGCCGCACTGCTCTACGGGTTCCTGCGCCTGCAGGCCCATACGCCGGTCTCCGGTGATCCCCGCCGGTCGGCCCGCAGCCATGCACTCTGGACCGCCGTCATCGCCTTCTTCGCCTCCAGCACCTCCGGACTCTCTGCACTGGTGCACGTGGCCGCGCCGACCTACGTCGACGACGGCCAGGGCTCCCAGTGGACCTCGATCGACCCCGCCGGACATACGACGCTCGGCCTGGCCTGGGTGGCGGCCTCCCCCGGACTCTGGCTCGGCCTCGTGTACGTCCTGGCCCAGTTCACCTGGCCGCGGCCCAACTCACGCGTCAGGACGGCGTCGTTGGAGGTCAGGACGCTGCGCGACCACCTCCCCCGCGCCCTGGCGGCAACTTTGGCGGTCCTCTCCGTGCTGGGCCTGGCCGCGATCGCCTGGGCGTGGTCGAGCCCCGGCGTCGCACCCATCCCCGGGCGGGATGTGACCACCTACGATTCGACCGGCGACATGATCGGCTCCGAATCCACACCGGCCATCGACGGGCTGCGTGCGGGCACCGAATCCGGGCCATGGCTGCTGGCCGCCCTGGTGGTCGCTGTCGCCGCCACGTGGATCGCGGCCCTGGTCATCATCAGGCGGCATCCGCTGGCCGGGCTGTCGGCTTCCGACAACCGCACGATCCGGCTCATCGGCCTCAACCGGTTGCTGCGCACGGCGATCCTCGTCGTCGGCGGGATCCTGCTCACCGCCGTCGGCTCGGCCATGGCCGCGGCCCAGCGGGCAGCCATGTCAGCGGAGGAATGGAGCGGACGCGGCGGGTTGATGGTCGGCGCCGCCGCCTCCGGTGCCGACAAACCATGGGGCTGGCTGGTCACCGTCCTGTTCTTCGGGCAGTTTGCGGTGCTGGTCGCCATGGTGGCGGCAGCACCGCCCCGGCTGGTGGCCTCCGGCGATGCGCATACCCCACGCGCCGTGGCCCACCTTCCCGGCAGCCTGCCGGCGGCCCTGCAGCTGCTGAACCGATGCCACGCGTGGGTCATGGCCATGGCGATGGTCCCGCTGGTTGCCTCGCTGCTGGCGCTTCCCGGATGGGCCGGGCCCCTCATGCGCTTCCCGCCGCCCGCCCTGTCCGGGGTCGAGGGGCCGCTGCTGGCCGCCAGCCTGCCCTTTGCCTTCTACTTCCTGTGCATGCTCGGGGTCGAGGCGTTGCTGCGCCGGGGACACTGCCCGCATCCCGGCAGCCGCCGTCCCACCGCGCACCTGCCCTGGCCGGCCCTGCCGACCATCGCCCTGTGCACGGGGGCCGGACTGTACGTTCTCGCCCTGGTCCTGTCTCTGGCCACACCGCACGGGGACCGATCGCTGGTCCTGTCGATCACCGTCGGGCTGGCCCTCGCTGCCTTGCCCGCCATCGGCTGGTGGCTGCTGGTATCCCGGCGGCCCGGCCTCGGCCGGGCCGGCACCGCCGAGGATGTTCGCCTTCGTGCCCTGAGCCGGCACCGGATCCTCCGCCTGGCTGCCGCGAACCTGTTCATGGCAGCCGGCCTGGTCGTGTTGATGGACTCTGCACTGTGGTTCCACTGGTCGGCCGTCCTCGGGAACGCCGGCGGTCCGCTCACCTGGCAGGGCCTGCGGTGGACGGGCAGCGCGGTCCTGTTTGCCCTGGCGGCCCTGGCGGTCTTCTGCCCCTCGGCGGAATTCTCCCGGCCGGACCAGCCGGCCGCCCCACCGACGCAGGGCCCGGCCCCGGGCGGACCTACCGCCGGGCAGCACTCCGAGAGCGGGAGGCGGCCTTGACGACCTCGATCACGGTGGACCTGGACGACGCCGTCCCGCCGTACGAGCAGATCCGCCGGCAGATCGCCTCGCTCATCGCCATCGGCGAGCTGGGGCCCGGTGACCGCCTGCCCACGGTGCGCGCCCTGGCCGCCGACCTGGGCGTCGCCGTCGGGACCGTCAGCCGGGCCTACAAGGAACTGGAGTCCTCCGGGGTGCTGCAGTCGCGGCGCCGGCTGGGTACCGTCGTCGCGCCCAGCCCTCCCCCACCCGGAGGCACCTCCCCGGCCGTGCGCGACGGCGAGGCCCCCGGCGGATACCCCGATCTGGAGGCTGCGGTGGAGACCCTGGTAACCGCGGCACGGCAGACCCCCTTCGACGATGAAACCGTCGTCGATCTGGTCCGGGGCCGGCTGATGCGGGCCAGGGCACCCCGCGGAACCAGCTAGGCTCGGATGCCATGGGGACGATCACCGAACAGCAATTGTCCCGTGGCCGGGGCCTCATCTGGCTGACGTATCCGCTGGCCGTCGTTGTCCTGCTCGGCACCCAGCTGTATGGCCTGTCGATCTATGCCGGCCTGCCCGAGACGATCCCCACGCATTGGGGCCCGTCGGGCGCCCCGGATGCCTTCGACGCCAAGTCTCCGGGAACGGTCTTCGGCATGCTGTGGATCGGCATCGGGATGACGGTCCTGATGGCCTTCCTGGCTGCCGTCGTCCCGGCCATGTCACCGGCCCGGGCGGACCCGTCGGCGTACCGCCGGATCCGCCGAGAAGGCATGATCCGCGGAACCATCGGTGGGCTGGGCCTGACGTCGGTCTTGATGGCACTGCTCTTCTCCGGCCTGGCCCTCGAGGGGTGGCTCCGCCCGGAACACGTCGGCGGGTGGATCGCCCTGCTGCTGGCCGGGATCGTGCTGGTGGCCATCGTCTGGGCCTTCTGGCTCGGATCCCGGTGGGCGCAGCGCTACGCTGCGGGGGCCGGCATCGAGCCCGACGCCGACGAGGCCGCGGAGGACAGGCTCTGGCTGTTCGGCGGCGTCCTGTACAACGACCCCGCCGACCCCCGGGTGCTGGTTCCCAAGCGGGAAGGCAGCGGCATGGGCCTGACGGTGAACGTCGGGCCGCCGAAGGGCAAGTGGGCGGTGGCGGTCTTCGCCCTGCTGGTCATCGGGCTGCCCGTCGGCCTATCGATCGGTTTCACGCTGGGAGCGGGGTAGGGGTCAGGGCCTTGGCCGGTAGACTGGCGGGCGTGAGTATTCCAACCCCGTACGAGGACCTGCTGCGCGACGTGCTGGAGCACGGCACCCCCAAATCCGACCGGACCGGCACCGGCACGCGCAGCGTGTTCGGCCGGCAGATCCGCTTCGACCTCGCGGCCGGATTCCCGCTCATCACGACCAAGCGGGTGCACTTCAAGTCCGTGGCCGCCGAGCTGCTGTGGTTCCTGCGCGGGGAGTCCAACGTGGCCTGGCTGCAGGAGCAGGGGGTGCGGATCTGGAACGAATGGGCCGATGAAAACGGTGAACTGGGCCCGGTCTACGGGGTGCAGTGGCGGTCCTGGCCCACCCCCGATGGTGGGCACATCGACCAGATCAGCGAGGTCGTCGATGCGCTGAAGGCCAACCCGGATTCGCGCCGGCACCTGGTCTCGGCCTGGAACGTCTCCGAGCTCTCGGATATGGCGCTGCCCCCGTGCCACGTGTTCTTCCAGTTCTACGTCGCCGATGGCAAGCTCTCCTGCCAGCTCTACCAGCGCAGCGCCGACATGTTCCTCGGCGTCCCGTTCAACATCGCCTCCTACGCGCTGCTCACCCATCTGGTCGCCCAGCAGGTCGGCCTGGACGTCGGCGAGTTCATCTGGACCGGCGGCGACGTGCACATCTACGACAACCACCTCGAGCAGGTCACCGAGCAGCTGGCCCGCGAGCCCTACGACTACCCGCACCTGCGCCTGGCCCGCACCCCGGGGAGCATCCTGGACTACACGCTCGAGGACTTCGAGATCACCGGCTACCAGCACCATCCGACCATCAAGGCTCCGGTGGCCGTATGAGGCGCCACGCAGCACTGGATGCCGACCAGCACACGCCCGGGCGCCGGCACGCAGCACCTGCGTCCGCCCCGGCCGGCGACACGGCTCCCACCGCCCGCATCGGCATGATCTGGGCCCAGACCGTCGACGGGGTCATCGGCCACGAGGGCACCATGCCCTGGCACCTGCCCGAGGACATGGCCCACTTCAAGCACACGACGATGGGCCACCCGGTCATCATGGGCCGGCGCACCTGGGCCTCGATCCCGCCGCGGTTCCGGCCCTTCTCCGGACGGACCAACATCGTGCTGACCTCCGACACCGCCACAGCGGACGAGGCAGCCAGTGCGGGAGCCGCCGTCGTGCAGTCGCTGCAGGAGGGGCTCGACGCCGCGGCCTCCGCCGAGGGCTCGAAGGAGATCTGGATCTGCGGGGGCGGGAAGGTCTACGCCGCCTACGAGCCATTGGCCGATACCGCGGTGGTTACGGTCATCAACATCGACGCCGCCGGGGACACCCGGGCGCCCCGGCTGCCCGACGACTGGAAGCTGGCGCTGCGCGAGCCTGCGGAGGGGTGGCTGACCGCCGCCAACGGCACCGAGTACCGCCACGAGCTCTGGGAGCGCCGCTAGATGAAGGAAGCATTCCGGGCACTGGCCTGCCAGCCCGAGCCGTTGTTCGCCCTGGGGTTCATGCTCTTCCCGCTGCTCGGACTGATCTGCGCGGCGCTGGGATTCTGGATGATCCTCACCGGGGCCGTCCTGGGCGGGGTCATCGTGCTGGTGACCATTACCCAGGCCTTTGCGTTCGGCGCGTACTGGGCCATCGGCAAACGGGCGCGGATCCTCTCCGGCAAGTAGCCCGCCGTCCGGGCGGGCGCGGGCCAACCAGACCGGCCGATCCGCGCCAGGGGCGCCCGTGGCACGTAACCCGGCTGGGGTTCGACCCCGTCGTCGCCTTACGATGGATGAATGACTTCTTCCGTTGGATTCATTGGCTACCGAGGCATGGTCGGCTCCGTGCTCATGCAACGCATGCTCGAGGAGGGCGACTTCGAGGGCATCGACCCGGTCTTCTTCTCGACCTCCAACCCGGGCGGGCCGGTCCCCTCGTTCGCCGCGGGTGCCGGCGTGCTGCAGGACGCCTACGACCTCGACGAGCTGGCCAAGCTGCCCATCCTCGTCACCGCCCAGGGTGGCGACTACACGAAGCGCGTGCACCCCGAGCTGCGCTCCCGCGGCTGGAAGGGCCTGTGGATCGACGCGGCCTCCACGCTGCGGATGAACGACGACTCGATCATCGTGCTGGACCCGGTCAACCGCAACGTGATCGACGCCGGTCTGGCGGCCGGGACCCTGGACTTCGTCGGCGGCAATTGCACCGTCTCCTGCATGCTGATGGGCCTGGGCGGACTGTTCCGCAACGGGCTGGTCGAGTGGGGCACCGCGATGACCTACCAGGCGGCCTCCGGCGGCGGCGCGCGCCACATGCGCGAGCTGATCAACCAGTTCGGCGACATCAACTACTCGGTGGCCGATGAACTGGCCGATCCGGCCTCGGCGATCCTGGAGATCGACCGCAAGGTCCTGCAGACCCAGCGCGGGGGCCTGGACGCCACCGAGTTCGGCGTCCCGCTGGCCGGTTCGCTCATCCCCTGGATCGACGCCGACCTGGGCAACGGGCAGTCCAAGGAGGAATGGAAGGCCGGGGTCGAGACCAACAAGATCCTCGGCACCGGCGAGGACAACCATGTCATGCTCGACGGGCTGTGCGTGCGGATCGGCGCCATGCGCTCGCACTCGCAGGCCCTGACGCTGAAGCTGACCGAGGACCTGCCGCTGGACGAGATCGAGCGCCTGCTCGACGCCGACAACGAGTGGGCGACGGTGGTGCCCAACTCCAAGGACGCCACCATGAAGCAGCTGACCCCCGTCGCCGCCTCCGGCACCCTGGACATTCCCGTGGGGCGCCTTCGGAAGCTGGAAATGGGTCCGCAGTACCTCTCGGCATTCACGGTGGGCGACCAGCTGCTGTGGGGCGCGGCCGAGCCGCTGCGCCGCATGCTGGCCATCGCCCTGGGCCGCCTGTAGGCGGCCCGTCCGCCGGCAATCGGCAGGGGCACCACCTTCGGGTGGTGCCCCTGCCGTTTGCGTTGCGTCCGCCGTGGGCGGCGACGGGATGCCGATCAGTTCTCGTGCTGGACGCGCCCCACGTCCTCGTGGGCCGTGTCGTAGAGGCGCTGCAGTGCCGCGAGACGTTCGTCGGTAATTTCGCCGGCGGCATGGGCTGCCTTGCCCCGATCGAGCAGGCGCTTGGCTTCCTTGATGTTGCCTTCGGCCAGATCCAGCGCGTGTTCCAGGCTTGTCTCGTGTTCCATGCATCCATAGTGCGACAGTCCCGCCGGTAAAGTCCACGGCGACCCGCACCGGGACGCAATTGTGACCTCACCGTTCCCAAAACCGGGCATACTCACGCTTCCGCGCAGCGAAGGCACGGACGGCGGCAGGCCCCAAGGCGTCCCCAAAGGGCTCGGGCCCGCCCCCGGCCGACCAGGTGCCGACCGTCGCCCCTGCCTGGATGATGGTCCGGCGGAAGATCCCGTTGCCGCCGGGGACCACCCGGGCCGCATGCTGCGCCGGCAGGGTGGCCGACCGGTCGCGGTATCCGAGCAGGTACTCGTCGAAGCCGGGCAGGGCGATGAGGCTGCGGGCACCCGGGCCTGGCCCGCCCCCGTCGAACAGGGCCGCAGTCTCAGCCCCCATCCAGTGGCCGGTGCCGGCCAGGTCCCGGCGCACCAGCCGCCCACCGGCCCGGGCCGTCTCCAGCGCGGCGCGCACGGGGGCCAGCGGGACGCCGAGCCACCAGGCGAAGTCGGCCCCGTCGCCGGCCCGTGGCCGGTGAAGTACCCCACCGCCAGGCGCTCCAGGGCGCCTTCCGCGATTCCGCCGTCGTGCCCTGCCGGTCCCAGCCAGTCGCGGTACGGGACGAAGAGTTGGCGGCTGCCGCCGGCGGCCATCGGCCCCTGGACGATGACGCGCTCCAACGACAGGCCCATGAGCAGGTGGTAGCCGCGCTGTCCGGAGGTCGGCTGCCCGGCGTCGCGGAAGGCCTCCAGGAGTTCGTTGCGGGTCGCGCCGTCGGCGCTGCGGCGAAGCGCCACCGGCTCCAGGGCCGCGAGGTCGCCTGCGGTGATGCCCGAGCGGCGGAAGCCGGCTGCCGCCAGGGCCCGCATGCGCGGCGCGGTCACCGCGAGCACGTCGTCGAGGACGCCGGGGGCGGCCAGCATCAGGGTGCCGCGGGCGGCCCAGGTCCGCACGATGGCCCCGGCATCGAACGCCGCCCGGACCTTTGCCGCGCCGGCTCCGGGTGCGCGCACGCCCAGGGCCCAGAACGCCTGGCCGAGATCCTGGGCCTGGACCAGGAGCAGCCGCCGGACGGCATCGGCCGGGCCGGCGGCGTGCCCGGGGCCGGGGCCGGGCAGCAGCCCCTGGGAGGCCAGGCGCGCCCGCGCCACGACGTGGGGTGCGGGCACGACGGCCATCTCAGAGGTCGATACCGATGAGCAGCGGCTCGTTATGCAAGGTGATGCCGAAGCATTCCCGGACGCCGTCGCGGACGGCACGGGCGACGGCCAGGATGTCCGCTGAGGTGGCCTGGCCCCGGTTGGTGACCGCCAGGGTGTGCTTGGTGGACAGCGCGGCCCGCCCGCTGGCCAGGTCGGCACCGGCGGTGCCGGGCAGCCCGTACCCCTTGGCGAAGCCCGCCCGGTCGATCAGCCACGCGGCGGAGAGCTTGGTGCCGCCCTCGGCAGGGAACCGCGGGGCGTCCTGGGGCAGCCCGGCCGCGGTGGCGGCGTCCACGATCGGGTTGGTGAAGAAGGATCCCGTGCTGTAGGTATCGCGGTCGGCTGCGTCCAGGACCATGCCCTTGCCGGTGCGCAGCCGCAACACGGTTGCCCTGACCTCGGCGGCCGGGGCCCGTCCGCCGGCCTGGACGCCGAGGGTGCGGGCCAGTTCGGCGTAGGCGATCGGCACCCCGAGCGTCGAGGCCTCGAGCGCGAAGGTGACGTCGAGGACGACGAAGCGGGGCGAGCCCTGGACGGTGGTGCGCTTGAGCAGCGAGTTGCGGTAGCCGAAGCCCAGGTCGGCGGTGCCGAACTCCACCACGGTGCGCTCCCGCCGGTCCCAGGCCCGGACGGATTCCAGGACCTGGGAGACATCGGCCCCGTAGGCGCCCACGTTCTGCACCGGGGTGGCGCCCGCGGAGCCGGGGATACCGGAGAGCGCCTCGAGTCCGCACAGCCCGGCTTCCAGGGTGGCCCGCACCACGTCGTCCCAGCAGTGCCCGGCCTGGACGGTCACCCGGGCCGGCCCGCCATCCCGGCCGGGGACGATGTCCAGGCCGTCGGTGGCGATGCGCAGCACCGTGCCGTCGTATCCGGCGTCGGAGATGACCAGGTTCGATCCGCCGCCGATGAGCAGCAGCGGCCCTCCGGCGTCGTCCGCGGCGCGTACGGCGTCGATGAGGGCGGCCTCGGTGCCGGCCTCGAGGTAGTGCCGCGCGGGACCGCCGACGCCGGTAGTGGTCAGCTCGGAGAGCAGCCGGGACATCAGAACTGGACCAGGGCCTGCGCCTTGACCAGCACCTTCTGCCCGTCGGCGACGACGGTCAGGTCGACGCGGGCGGTCCGGGCCTCCTCGTCGAGGGCGCCGATGGCCCCGCTGACCTCCAGGGCCGTGCCCTCCGCGTCGGAGGGGTTCGTGCCGGCGGGGTCCTCGACGACGACGGGCTTGGTGAAGCGGGTCTGGTAGTCGACGATGGACCCGGGGTCCCCGGTCCAGTCCTCGACCAGCGTGACCGCGGCACCCATGGTGAACATGCCGTGGGCGATGACCCCGGGTAGGCCGACCTCGGTGGCGAAGCGCTCGTTCCAGTGGATGGGGTTGAAGTCGCCGCTGGCCCCGGCGTAGCGGATGAGGTCGGCGCGGTTCACGTGCAGCGTGGTGCTGCCGATGTCCTGGCCCTTTTCGAGCGTGGCGAAGTCGATGGGGGTCATGCTGCCTCCTCCCCGCGGACGAGGATCGACGAGATGGTGGTGGCGACGGCGGCACCGTCGGTGGTGCTGATTTCCGAACGGGTGGTGATCATGGCTCCGCCGCCCATGGCGCGCACCTTGTCCACGTGCAGCTCGGCCACGAGTTCGTCGCCGGCGACGATGGGGCGGTGCAGGGTGAAGCGCTGGTCGGCGTGGACGACCCGGGAGAAGTCGATGCCCGATTCCGGGTCACCGATCAGCTGGGCATCGGCCCGCTGGGCGACGATGATCGCGAAGGTGGGAGGGGCGACGAGATCGGCGTGGCCGAGGCCGGCGGCGGCCTCCTGGTCGTAGTGCGAGCGGTGGGAGGCCTTCGTCGCTGCGGCGAATTCGCGGATCTTCTCGCGGGAGACCACGTAGGCCTCCCCCGCCGGGTAGCTGCGCCCTTCAAGGGCCGGGTTGATGCTCATGGTGTCCTCGCTGTTGGGCGGGTCGGTGGCTGCGCTTGCACGGCTTCCAGCTTAAGGCACGGTGGCCGCCGCGGATGCCGGGGCGGGCCACGCCTCCGATATGATGGAATCATCATCCCATGCCACCAGAAAGGACGCCATGTTCCTGAACGACGAGCAGCTGCCCTTGTATGAGATCAAGGCGAACCTCTTCAAGGCGCTGGCCCACCCGGCCCGTATCCGTGCACTGGAGATCCTCGTCGACTCGCCGGGGCAGTCAGCCACCGTCGCGCAGCTGCTGGCGGCCATGGACATCGAGGCCAGCCATCTGTCCCAGCACCTGCGGGTGCTGCGCCGGCACGGCGTGGTCACCTCACGACGCCGGGCCAGCCACGTCGACTACTCGTTGGCCCACCCCGGAGTCGTCGAACTGCTGGCCATCGCCCGCCGGTTCCTCGACGACCGGGTGGCGACCCGCCGCGGCACCGGGAACACGGCACACCAGACGGCGGCGGCCCACTGATGGCACGCCCCGCCCTGCGCGCCTTCCTGCCCGGCGCCGACGACTATGCGCTGCTGCCCACGAGCTGGCGGGTCGACATCCTGGCCGGCGTCACCGTGGGCATCGTCGCGCTTCCCCTCGCACTGGCCTTCGGGGTGACCTCCGGCGTCGGAGCCGCCGCCGGCCTCGTCACCGCCGTCATTGCCGGGCTGGTCGCCGCGGTGATGGGCGGCTCCCCCGTGCAGGTCTCCGGGCCCACCGGGGCGATGGTCGTCATCCTCGCCCCCATCGTCGCGGCCCACGGCGTGGGATCGATCGCCCTATTGAGCATCATGGCGGGCGTGATCGTCCTGGCCATTGGCCTGGCCGGCGTCGGACGGGCCGTCGCGTTCATCCCGTGGCCGGTGGTCGAAGGCTTCACCTTGGGGATCGGCACCATCATCTTTCTCCAACAAGTGCCCTTGGCCACGGGCACCCAGGCACCGTCGGGGCTGAATACCGTCGTTGCCGCCTGGATCTCCGCCGGTGGCGCGCAGTGGCCGACAGCGGGCATCACCGTGGCCATCGTCGCCGTTGTGGCCACCCTGATGGTCACCGCCCCGCGTCTGCACCCCGGGCTGCCGGCCAGCCTCATCGCCATCGTCCTGGTCACCGTCGTGGCCGAGTGGCTGCACCTGGGCATCCCCCGCATCGGCGCACTGCCGTCGGCACTAGGGGCACCTGCGTTGCCGCCCGTTTCGCTGCCCCTGATGGCGGAGCTGGCCGGCCCTGCCGTGGCCGTGGCCGCCCTGGCCGCCATCGAATCGCTGCTCTCGGCGCGGGTCGCCGCGGGGTTGGTGGACCCCCACGGTTCGACCACGGGGCAATACCACCCGGACCGTGAACTCGCCGGGCAGGGGCTGGCGTCGATAGCGGCCGGCCTCTTCGGGGGCATGCCTGCCACCGGCGCCATCGCCCGCATCGCGGTGAATGTGCGCAGCGGGGCCCGCACCCGGCTGGCCGCGATCGTCCACGCCCTGCTGTTGCTGGTCATCGTCTATGCCGGTTCGCAACTGGTCGGGCGGATCCCCTTGGCCGCGCTGGCAGGGATCCTAATGGTGACGGCCACGCGCATGGTCTCCCGGCATACGGCGGCATCGATCCTGCGCTCGGGCCGTTCCGAGGCGACCCTGTTCGTGGTCACGGCCATCATCACCGTGGCCTTCGATCTCATCGAGGCGATCCAGATCGGGGTGCTGGTCGCGGCCTTCTTCACCCTGCGCTCGGTGGCCAAGGCCTCCGGCGCCGCACGCGAGGCACTGCCCGGCGACGTCCACCCGGATGATGAACGGATTGCGCTCTTCCGCCTCGACGGTGCCATGTTCTTCGGGGCGGCCGAAAAGATCCTCACGGACGTCCAGGCGGTGACCGGCGTGGAAGTCGTCATCCTGCGGCTGTCGCGCCTGCGGATGCTCGACGCGACCGGCGCCCGCGCCCTGGTCGAGATCATCGGGGCCCTGGAGCGACGCAAGATCACGGTCCTGGTCAAGGGCATCCGCTCCGAACACGCCAAGATGGCCGAAACCGTCGGCGTCATCGGGGCCCTGCGGCACTACCGGCACGTCTTCGAGGAATTGGAACCCGCCGTGGCGCACGCACGCAAACACGTCGCGGAAAACCGTGCGGCGGATGCTTCCCAGCAGCTCCCCTAGCGGCCCTGGCGCTGTTTCGGCACGGGCGGATTCTGCTTCCGGTACGTCTTGACGTCGCGTCCGCGAACCACCAGTCCGGCGACGTGGGTCAGCAGGCCGACCAGAATGATCCCGACGGCCGTGTACATCAGCGGCCGGTTGCCCGTGTTGGCACCGACCAGCGCCAGGATGATGCCCAGGCCGGAGACGGCCATGGAAGCGATCACCAGGACCTTGTAAAGGCCCGACGCCGATTCCCAGGGTGTGCTGATCATGCCATCAAGTCTATCGGTTCAGAACAGCGAGTCCTGCGCCACGGGCACCGCGGTGGAGTGCTCGCCGGGCACCACCCGCCGGCCCTTGAGCACCGAGGCGTCAACGGCGTACAACCGCTCGGATCCATCCAATCTCACACCCAGTGTCTGGCCCAGGACGGCGTCGACGATGAAGCCATGGGTGCTGGCGCTGAGCCACCCGGGGTAGGGGTGCACTTCGCCGGAATGCCAGGCAGAGAGCAACGGATCGGCCAGGGGCGAAGGCTCGAAGGCCTCGTCGGCGGGCTGGACGTCCAGCCCCGTGGCCTCGGGGTCGTCGGCGAGCAGTCCACGCACCCTCTCCACCTGGACCCGGTGCACCATGGCGAGGGATCCGGCGTCGTACACCCCCGACGGCGAGGGCCCGCCCTGCCCCGGGTCGGTGAGCCCCGCGGTCTTGGCGGAGGCACGCACCGCCTGCCCCAGGCCGAGGCGGTCGGTGACCAGGTCCTCCAGGATCCGGACGATGCGTCCGTCGGCCGCCAGCGCCACATAGGAGGCCATGACGGCCCCCTGCTGGGCCAGCCGGCGCCATTTGTTGCCCTGGCCCGCGGTGCCGATCTTTGAGACGCCGTGCGCGAACGTGGCGACGTAGAGCCACTGTGGCTTCGCGAGGTAGGCGCGCAACCCGGGGGGTGCGATGCCCGAGCGGTGGAAGTCGTGCATGTGGCGGGCGTCGTCCCGGACCAGGCAGGAGGCGCATTGGGTGCCGCGCGCCGCCGCTGCCGCGTCGGGGCAGTCGACGTGGGCCCAGTCCTCGGCGCCGTCAACGCGGGTGTGCCCCAGGCACCAACGCCCGGGTTCCACCGCGAAGGAGCAGCGCGTCCCGGGCTCCAGCACGAGGTCGGCGCGTGCCCCGTTGACTGACTGCAGGGCCCATCGCGACGTCGAGCCGTCGGCGGGCCAGTCGATGCCTGAGCTGAGCAGGACGCCGGCAGCGGTGGCGTCGGTGGCGGCCGGTCGGGTGGACACGATGTCGGCCGCTGGATCCATGCCTCCAGCATAGGCGCGCAGCGGGAGCGCGCAGCCCCGGAAACGACGAAATCCGCCCCGCGGTGCGGGACGGATTCCTGTGGTAGCGGTGCCGGGACTCGATCCCGGGACCTCACGATTATGAGTCGTGCGCTCTAACCAGCTGAGCTACACCGCCACGAATGGGAATGCCCGCGTCCACGTCGGTTTCTCTCGCGAGTCGACTCGGACGCGGGCTTTCCACTCAGAGCCCCCCACCGGAATCGATCCGGTGACCTCGTTCTTACCAAGAACGCGCTCTACCACTGAGCTAGGGGGGCAACGGAGAAAAACTCTACCAGCAATCTGCGTCCGGATAAAATCGGGGAAGGCCCTTGTGGTGGACGACACACCAGGGCCGTGGATCCGGGCCCCGACGACCTGCCGGCCCCTGGCTTCCACGCCGCCCCGACAGCGGCGGTTGGCGCATTAAACGCCGGACGGCCGGCCCTGCCCGCAGTGGGAGGACCGGCCGTCCGCTGGTGTCAATGGCCTCGGGCCCGGGATGCCGGAGCCGTGCCCGCTAGTAGCTGCGGCCGCGCCCGCCCTCGAAGTTGCGCGAGGAGCTGCGCGGCTTGCGGGAGCCGCCGAAGCCGCCGCGGTCGCCACCGCGATCCCCGCGGTACCCACCCCGGTCGCCACCACGATCTCCGCGGTTGCCGTCGAAGCCGCCGCGGTCCTTGCGGTAGCCACCACGGTCGCCGCCTTCGCGGTCCCGACGCGGGGAACGGCCGGTATCCAGCTCCAGGCGGATCAGCTCGCCGCCGACCCGGGTGCGGGACAGGGCGTTCCACTGGTCCTGTGACAGCTCGGCCGGCAGCTCCACCAGGGTGTGGTCGGCGCGGATGTCGATGCCGCCGATCTGGCTGGAGCTGAAGCCGCCCTCGTTGGCCAAGGCGCCGACGATGGAGCCGGGCATGACGCGCTGGCGGCGGCCGACGGCGATGCGGTAGGTCGCGTTGCCCTCGGTCAGCGCCCGCGACGGGCCGCGGGAGCCGAAGCCGTCCTTGGCGCCCTTGGACATGCGGGCCTGCTTGGCCGGGGGAACGGGGAGTTCCTCCATGAGCAGCGGGCGGCCGCCCTGGGCCATGTGGGCCAAGGCCGCGGCGATCTCCACGGCGCTGACGTCGTGCTCGGCCTCGAACTTCTCGACCAGGTTGCGGAAGACCGAGAGCTCCTCGGCGGCCAGGGTCTCGGAGATCTGGCCGGCGAACTTCTCCAGGCGCTTGTCGTTGACGATGTCCACGCTGGGCAGGGTCATGGACTCGACGGGCTGGCGGGTGGCCTTCTCGATGGCCCGCAGCAGGTACTTCTCGCGCGGGGTCATGAACAGGATGGCGTCGCCCTGGCGGCCGGCGCGGCCGGTGCGGCCGATGCGGTGCACGTAGGACTCGGTGTCGTGCGGGATGTCGAAGTTGATGACATGGCTGATCCGCTCCACGTCGAGGCCGCGGGCGGCGACGTCGGTGGCGACCAGGATGTCGATCTTGCCGCTGCGCAGGTTCTCCACGGTGCGCTCGCGCTGCTGCTGCGGGATGTCGCCGTTGATGGCCGCAGCGGTGAAGCCGCGGGCCTTGAGCTTCTCGGCGAGGTCCTCGGTGGCCATCTTGGTGCGCACGAAGGCGATGACGCCGTCGTGCTCCTCGGATTCGAGGATGCGGGTCATGGCGTCGAGCTTGTGCGCGCCCATGACCTGGACGTAGCGCTGGCGGGTGTTCTTGCCGGTGGTGGTGCTGGACTTCACCGACACCTCCTGCGGGTTGCGCAGGTACTGCTTGGAGATGCGGCGGATGGAGCCGGGCATCGTGGCGGAGAAGAGGGCGACCTGCTTGTCCTCGGGGGTGGCCTCGAGGATCTTGTCGACCTCTTCGGCGAAGCCCATGCGCAGCATCTCGTCGGCCTCGTCGAGCACCACGTACTGCAGGTGCGAGAGGTCCAGCGACCCCTTGTTGATGTGGTCTATGACGCGGCCGGGCGTGCCGACGACGACCTGGGCGCCGCGGCGCAGCCCGGCCAGCTGCGGTCCGTACGGGGAGCCGCCGTAGACGGGCAGGACGGTGAAGTCGCCCATGTGCTTGGCATAGGAGGTGAAGGCCTCGGCGACCTGGAGTGCGAGCTCGCGGGTCGGGGCGAGCACGAGGACCTGCGTGTGGTGGGCGGTGCCGTTCAGGTCGGCCAGTTCGGCCATCTTCGACAGCGCGGGGATCGCGAAGGCGGCGGTCTTGCCGGTGCCGGTCTGGGCCAGGCCCACGACGTCGCGGCCCTCGAGCAGCAGCGGGATGGTGGCGGCCTGGATGGGTGACGGCTTCTCGTAGCCGAGGTCCTCGACGGCGGCGAGCACCCGGGGGTCGATGCCCAGGTCGGTGAACTTGACCGTGTTCTCTTCGGCGGGGGTTTCGGGCGCGTTGGTGGACATGTCGGAAGACATAGGAGATTACCTCATTCATAGGGGCGGAGCACCCGGCACTCGTCGGGAGGCGGGATCCGCGGCACATTCGGACTCAAACACCAGTCCGGCCGCTCCCCTATGAAGAAACTGCCCGCACGCTGCGGACTCACACACGATGAGCTCCTGCCTCAAGAATTGGGCAGGATGCGAGGGAAGCCGGATATCGGTGAGGTTCCAGTCTACAGGAGGACAGGGCACGACGACGGGGCGCAGCCTGTGCGGTTGGGCACACCCAGTAGGCTGGCTGGTGTGAAAAAGCTTCCCGCCACCCTGCGCGTGGCCGTCGCCTGGTGGGCCGTGCTGGCCCTGGTCCTGCTGGGCTTCGGCGTGGCCTCCTGGGGCAACTCGCGCCTGCTGGCCGGGGGCAGCCGGTCCGGGCTGATGGCGCTGGCGCTACTGCTGGCGCTGCTGGCCATCGGCGTCGGCTACGGCGCCTGGCGCCTGTTCCGGGGGCAGTTGGCCGGCCGGGCCTGGTTGACGACCATGGGCCTGATCGGCGGCATCCCCCTGGTGCTGCGCGGCCCCCGCCTCGGGATCCTCGGCGCGACCCTGCTCATCGGCGTCGTGCTCCTGTGGCTGCCGCCGAGCATGGCCTACTTCAAGGAGCAGTCCCGGGCGGCCCGGGCGGCCCGCCGGGCCGAACGCCGCGCCGCGAAGGGCCTGCCCCGCCGCTGAGGACCCCGGCACCCGGCCGACACCGGCCCGGCCCCCGGCGCGAACCGGCACGTGTCGCACATCACGTCCGGGACGATAGGCTCGGGGATATCCCGCTCCCGTCCCGAAAGGACTCCACCATGAGTCTGCTGGCCATCGCCAACGCCCACGTCGTGCCGATCGAAGGGCAGCCCTACGACGGCACCGTCCTCGTTCGCGACGGGAAGATCGAGGCCTGCGGCCCGGAGACCACGGTCCCCGCGGACACCGAGGTCCTCGACGCCGGCGGCCAGTGGCTGCTGCCCGGCTTCGTGGACGCCCACGTGCACCTGGGCATGCACCCCGAGGGCGAGGCCGGCTCAACGGCCGACGTGAACGAGATGACCGACCCGATCATGGCCGCCGTGCGGGCCATCGACGCCGTGGACCCGTTCGATCCCGGCTTCGACGACGCCCTGGCCGGCGGCATCACCACCGTCAACGTCAACCCGGGCTCGGGCAATCCGGTCGGCGGGCTGGCCGTGGCGATGCACACGCACGGACGTTACATCGACGAGATGGTGTTGCGCTCCCCCAGCGGGCTGAAGTCCGCCCTGGGCGAGAACCCGAAGCGGATCTACGGGGAAAAGAAGCAGACACCCTCGACCCGACTGGGCACCGCAATGGTCATCCGCAAGGCGTTCATCGAGGCACGGAACTACATGGCGAAGGCCGACCCCGAGGCCATCGACCCGCGCCTGGAGGCCCTGGCGATGGTGTTGCGCCGCGAGATCCCGTGGCGCCAGCACTGCCACCGCACCGACGATGTGGCCACCGCCCTGCGTCTGGCCGAGGAGTTCGGCTACGACCTGGTCCTGGACCACGGCACCGAGGCCCACGTGATCGCCGACGTCATCGCCGAGCGCAACATCCCGGTGCTCATCGGCCCGCTGTTCACCACCAAGTCCAAGGTCGAGCTGCGCGGGCGCTCGCTGGCCAACCCGGGCAAGCTGCACGACGCCGGCGTGGAGATCTCCATCATCACCGACCATCCGGTGGTGCCCATCAACTTCCTGGTCCACCAGTGCACGCTGGCCGTCAAGGAGGGGCTGGACCCGGTGGCCGCTCTGCGTTCGATCACCATCAACCCTGCAAGGGTCCTCGGGCTCGATCGCCGCATCGGCTCCATCGAGGTGGGCAAGGACGCGGATCTGGTGCTCTGGTCCGGTGACCCGCTGGATGTGATGCAGCGGGCCCTGCGCGTGTTCATCGGCGGCCGCCAGGTCATGGAGTACGACGACGGGACCCGCCTGCCGGTCGTCGTCGACCGGAAGCTGCCGGTCGCCTAACAACCATTCAAGGAGGCCAGGGGGATGGTCATGAACGTGGACACACCCGGCATCCCGGAGCTCGGCACGGTCGTGCACGCATTGGGGCAGTGGCAGGTCGACGGGACACCCCTGCAGCTGCATCCGGGGGACGTGGGCTGGTATTGGCGCACCGGGGCGGCGGCAACGGCCGCGGCGGTGCGCACCTGGAGCCGGGACGGGCGGATCCTCGCCGTCGGCCTGCTGGACGGCGCCCGGCAATTGCGGCTGGCCATCGCGCCGGACGCGCAGCGCGATGAGGCCCTCGCCCGCCAACTGGTCGCCGACGTCGGCGAGCCGCAGCGCGGCGTACTGCCGGCGGGACGGGTGGACATCGAAGCACCCGCGGGTGCGGTCCTGCGCGACCTCCTCGCCGAGGACGGGTGGGACACCGGCGAGCCGTGGACGCCGCCGCGCCGGGACCTGTCGGACCCGGTGGAGGACCCGGGTGTGCGGATCGAGGTGGCCGGCCCTGGCACGGCACCGGTGCGCACCGCCGTGCACCGTTCGGCGTTCGGTAGCCCGTCGTTCACGGAGGGGCGCTGGCAGGCGATGGCCTCCGGCCTGCCCTATGCCCACGCCCGGTGCCTGGTCGCGTTCGACGATGCGGGCCAGGCGACGGCGTCGGTGACGGTTTGGTCGGCCGGTGCCGGTCGGCCCGGCCTGCTCGAGCCGCTGGGCGTGGCCGCGGGGCATCGCGGCCGCGGATTCGGCAGGGCGATCACCCGCGCGGCCGCTGCGGCGTTGCGGGACCTCGGCTCCTCCAGCGCCATCGTCTGCACCCCCAGCTCCAATGTGGGCGCCGTGGCCACCTACGCCTCGGCCGGGTTCGTGGAAGGCCCGGCAGCACCGGACCTCCACCGGGGCGCCTGAGGAGTTCCGGGTCCTTCCGTCACGTCCACCTGCCCGGGGTCCCGGGGCCTACTGCAACAGGGGGACCTCGGAGACGACGGAGATATGCCGGCCCATCGCCTCGGCAGCCGATTGCGGCTCACCGGCGCGGATGGCCTCGGCGATCCGCCGGTGCGCCGCCAGGGAGACCTCCGGCCGGCCGGGCTGGCCCAGCGATTCGATCCGGGTTTCCAGGATCATCTCCGAGATGAAGCTCATCATCTGGGCCAGCACCGCCGAATGCGCTGCCGCCGTGATGGCCTGGTGGAACAGCTCATCACCGTGGACGCCGCGGTCTCCGGCCTCCACCTCCGCAGCCATCTCCTCCAACGCGGCGTCGATCGCCGCCAGGTCCTCCGCCGTGCGCCGCTCGGCCGCCAGGGCGGCCAGCTTCACCTCGAGGGTGCTGCGCGCCTCGACGATGTCCGGCAGCCGGTTCTGGTGCTCGCGGAGCTTGCGCAGCAGCGTGGCCATGCTCGGACGGTAGACCAGCACCGCGCCGGTGCCGTGCTGGACGTCGATGACCCCCAGGACCTCCAAGGCCACCAACGCCTGGGCCAACGTGGCCCGTGAGACGCCCAGCTGCTCGGCCAGGTCGCGTTCGGCGGGCAGCCGGTCCCCGGCCCCGAGCTGCTCCGCCTCGACGTACCCGAGGATCTGCTCCATGAGCTGCTCATAGAGCCGCGGACGCGCGACCTTGCCCAACGACATCGCCTTGCCCTGCGTCTTCATGGACTACCGCCTTCCGTTGTGATCCAGACTACACGTAACGTGCTATTGACAAAGTGACTCAGGGTCTAGGAGGCTAGGCCACTGTTAGTGGCATGATTCACACTCGCCTTGATGGAGGACCCCTCGCATGTCAGCTCCCATTCTTTCGATCATCGTGTTGGCGGTGATGTTCCTGCTGGCCACGGTCTTGCCGATCAACATGGGAGCACTCGCCTTCGTCGGTGCCTTCGTCCTCGGTGCCCTGTTCCTGGGGATGGACACCAAGGAGATCCTCGCCCAGTTCCCCGGCGGCCTGTTCCTCACCCTCGTCGGCGTCACCTACCTGTTCGCGATCGCCCAGGGCAACGGGACCATCGACCTGCTCATCCGCAAGGCGGTGAAACTCGTCGACAACCGGATCGCCCTGATCCCCTGGGTGATGTTCACCATCACCGCCGTCATCACCGCGGTCGGAGCGCTCGGCCCGGCAGCCGTGGCCATCATGGCCCCCATCGGCCTGGGCTTCGCCGCCCGGTACAAGATCAACCCCCTGATGATGGGCATGCTCATCGTCCACGGCGCCCAGGCCGGCGGCTTCTCCCCCATCGCCGTCTACGGCGTCATCGTCAACGGACTCATCGCCGACACCGGCTTCGACTTCAGCCCCACCGCGCTCTTCCTCAGCTCCTTCATCTTCAACACCGCCATCGCCGTCGTCCTCTACTTCGTCCTGGGCGGCAAGGCCCTGGCCGGCAGCCGCGTCGCGCACTTCGCCGAAAGCGTCTCCGAAGCCCGCATGGGCGCGTCGGTCGGTTCCCGCGCCGCCGGCGTCGACTTCAAGGGTGCCGGCAGCGGCACCTACGGACCCCGCGACCCCGCCGGCGACGGCCCCTCGAGCTCCGCCTCGGACCGTGTCACCTTCCCGCAGATCGCCACCGTCATCGGCCTCGTCGTCCTCGCCGTCGTCGCCCTGGGCTTCAAGGTCGACGTCGGATTCGTCTCCATCACCATCGCCGTCGTCCTCGCCCTGGTGTCCCCTCAGGCGCAGAAGGGCGCCGTCAACAAGATCAGCTGGTCCACCGTGCTGCTGATCTGCGGCATGCTCACCTTCGTCGGCGTGCTGGAGGAAGCCGGAACCATCACCTACGTCTCGGACGGCGTCGCCCAGATGGGCATGCCGATGCTGGCCGCACTGATGATCTGCTACATCGGCGCCGTCGTCTCGGCCTTCGCCTCCTCCACCGCGATCCTGGCGGCCCTCATCCCGCTGGCCATCCCCTTCCTGGATTCGGGTGCCGTCAGCGCGGTCGGTGTCGTGTGTGCGTTGGCCGTGGCGTCCACGATCGTCGATGTCTCGCCCTTCTCCACCAACGGTGCGCTGGTGCTCGCCAACGCCCCCGAGGGCATCAATCCCGACAGGTTCTACAAGCAGATCCTGGCCTACGGAGGCATCGTGGTCGTCGCTGGACCGCCGCTGGCCTGGCTGGCACTCGTCGTCCCAGGCTGGCTCTGACAGCCGGCAACACGTCGCCCGGGAGAGCCCCCTCGTGGGCCCTCCCGGGCTTGTCTACCCGCTCGACCGCCCCGAAAGGAGCACTCGTGAACCCCACGAACACCTTGTCCCCGGCCTCCGGCCCCTCCACCGGCCCCCTGACCGGCTACACCGTCCTGGACCTCACCCGTGCCCTGGCCGGACCGCATGCCGGCATGATGCTCGGCGATCTCGGCGCCCGGGTCATCAAGGTCGAGACCCCCGGCACCGGTGACGACACCCGCAGCTGGGGCCCGCCCTTCGTCGGCCCCGAGGACGACCGCCAGGCCACCTACTTCCTGTCCTGCAACCGCAACAAGGAGTCCATCGCCCTGGATCTGAAGTCCGACCAGGGTCGCGAGACGCTCACGGAACTCGTCCGCCGCTCCGATGCCCTGCTGGAGAACTTCCGGCCCGGAGTGCTGGACCGGCTGGGCTTCTCGATGGAGGAGCTGCAGCGCATCAACCCGCGCCTGGTGATCCTCTCCATCACCGGCTTCGGCCATGACGGGCCCGAGGCGAAGCGCAGCGGCTACGACCAGATCGTCCAGGGCGAGGCCGGCCTGATGTCGCTGACCGGTTCCGGTCCCGACGACCCGCAGCGCGTGGGCGTGCCGATCTCCGACCTGCTCTCGGGCATGTACGGGGCCTACGGGGTCCTGGCGGCGCTGCTCGAGCGGGAGAAGACCGGCAAGGGCCAGGTCGTGCGGACCTCGCTGCTGGCCTCCGTCGTCGGGGTCCACGCCTTCCAGGGCACGCGCGCCACGGTGGCCGGGGAGGTCCCGCGCGCCCAGGGCAACCACCACCCCTCGATCGCCCCCTATGGGCTGTTCGCCTGTCGGGGCGGCAACGTCCAGATCAGCGTGGGCAGCGAGAAGCTGTGGAAGGCGTTGACCGACGCGTTCGGCATCGACGCCTCCGACCCGGACTTCGCCACGAACGCCGACCGGGTTCACCACCGCGAGAAGCTGATCGGCGTGATCGAGGACGCCTTCAGCGCCTACGATCCGGCCACCCTGTTGGACAAGCTCAACGAGGCGGGTGTGCCGGCCGGGAAGGTCCGCACCCTCGACGAGGTCTACGCCTGGGACCAGGTCAAGTCACAGGGCCTGTTGCTCGACGTCGAGCACCCGGTGCTCGGGGACATCACCCTGCCCGGGCCGCCGCTGCGCTTCTTCGACGCGGCCACCGCCCAGGAACGGACGCGGACCACCCACACGGCCCCTCCCGGGCTCGACGCCGATGCCGAGGCCATCCGCGCCTGGCTCGCCTCCGAGCCCGCTCCAGCCGTGGGCGGGAACTAGGCGTGGTTCCCGTGGCGACGCGTCGGCTGACGGCCACCGACCTGCTGAACACCGTCCTGGATGACGGGTCCTTCCGCTCCTGGGATGCCCCGGCCGAGCAGCCGGCCACGAGCGGAAAATACGCTGCCGACCTCGAGGCGGCCCGGCTCAAGAGCGGACACGACGAATCCGTGCTCACCGGGGAGGGCCGGATCCGCGGACGGCGGGTGGCCGTCATCGTCTCCGAGTTCACGTTCCTGGCCGGTTCGATTGGCCGGGCCGCGGCCCAGCGGATCACCGAGGCAGTCGAACGGGCCACGGCAGAGGGTCTGCCGCTGCTGGCCGGGCCTGCCTCCGGGGGCACCCGGATGCAGGAGGGCACCCTGGCCTTCCTGTCGATGGTGGCGATCACCGACGCGGTGCGCCGGCACAAGGAGAAGGGGCTGCCCTACCTGGTCTACCTGCGCCATCCGACCACCGGCGGCGTAATGGCCTCGTGGGGTTCGCTGGGGCACATGACCGTGGCCCAACCCGGTGCCCTGCTCGGGTTCCTCGGTCCGCGCGTCTACGAGACCCTGCACGGCACCCCCTTCCCCGAAGGGGTGCAGACCGCCGAGAACCTCTACCGGTGCGGGCTCATCGACGCCGTGGTCCCTCCTGAGGACCTGCCCGACATCATCGACCGTGCCCTGCGGATCCTGCTGCCCGCCCAGCCGGCCGGGAACCTCCCGGTTCCGGCCAGCGCAGCTGCGCGTCCGGGCACCCTGGAGGCATGGGAGTCCATCGAGATCTCGCGTCTCCCCCGCCGCCCGGACCTGCGGTGGCTGCTGGCCGCCGGGGCCGACGACGCCCTGCCGCTGAACGGCACCGGACAGGGCGAAAACGACCCCGGGCTCGGGCTCGCGCTGGCGCGCTTCGGCACGCAGTCGTGCATCGTGTTGGGCCACCAGCGGCCCCGCCACGGCGGGCCGGAGATGGGGCCGGGGTCGCTGCGCGAGGCACGCCGTGGCATGCAGCTGGCCGAGGAGCTCCAGCTTCCGTTGCTGACCGTCATCGACACTGCGGGCGCCGACCTCTCCCCCGAGGCCGAGGAGGGCGGTTTGGCCGGGGAGATCGCCCGGTCGCTGAACAGCCTGATCGGGCTGTCGGCCCCCAGCGTCGCCGTCCTGCTCGGCCAGGGCTCGGGCGGTGGCGCGCTGGCCCTGTTGCCCGCGGACCGGGTGGTTGCCGCGGAGCATGCGTGGCTGTCGCCGTTGCCGCCGGAGGGCGCCAGCGCCATCGTCTACCGGGACGCCGCCCATGCCCCGCAGCTGGCCGCCGAGCAGGGCGTGAACGTGGCGTCGCTGCACCGGATCGGGCTGGTCGACCACATCGTCCCGGAGGAGCGCGAGGCCGCGGCCGATCCCCGCGGGTTCTGCGCCGACATGGCCGTTGCCATCGAATACGAGCTCTCCGTCGCGGCGGCCGTCCCCTCCGGGGCGCGGCGCCAGCGCCGGGCAGCCAAGTTCGCGACCCTGGGACTCTAGGCCCGCTTCCGCAACGGACAACGGCCCCCGGTCGCCGCCTCTTGGGCGGTGGCCGGGGGCCGTCGTCGTCCAGGCCGTCCCATCCGGGGACAGGCGGCAGGCCTACAGCTGGGTGAAGGCCTGTTCGAGGTCGGCGATGAGGTCCTCCACGTCCTCGATGCCGCAGGACAGGCGCAGCAGGTTCTCGGGCACGGCCAGTTCGGTGCCCTTGACCGAGGCGTGGGTCATTTCCGAGGGGTAGTTCATCAACGATTCGATGCCGCCCAGCGACTCGGCCAGGGTGAAGACCCGGGTCGATTCGGCAATCTTCCGGGCCGCCCCGGCACCGCCGGTGAACTGCACGGAAACCATGCCGCCGAAGCGCTTCATCTGCCGCTTGGCCAGTTCGTGTCCCGGATGGTCGGGCAGGCCGGGGTAGAGGACCTTCTCGACCTCGGGGCGGCCGAGCAGCCATTCGGCGACGGCCTGGGCGTTCTCTGAGTGCCGGTCCATGCGCACGCCGAGGGTCTTCAGGCCGCGGGTGGTCAGGAAGGCGTCCATGGGGCCGTTGACCGCGCCGGCGGCGAACTGCAGGAAGCCGATCTTCTCGGCCAGCTCGGCGTCCTTGACGACGACGGCGCCGCCGACGACGTCGGAGTGCCCGCCGATGTACTTGGTGGTGGAGTGGACCACGACGTCGGCGCCCAGGTCCAGCGGCTGCTGCAGGTAGGGCGAGGCGAAGGTGTTGTCCACGACCAGGAGGGCCCCGGCGTCGTGCGTGGCCTGGGCGATGGCGGCGATGTCGGTGATCTTCATCATCGGGTTCGACGGGGTCTCGAGCCAGACCAGGCGCGTCTGTTGGGCGGCAATCGCCGCCGCGACGGCCTGCGGGTCGGCCATGTCGACCGGGGTGTTGCCGATGCCCCAGTCCCCCAGGATCCGGGTGATGAGACGGTAGGTGCCGCCGTAGGCGTCGTTGCCGAGCACTATGTGGTCGCCCGGGCGGGCCAGCGCGCGGATCAGCGAATCCTCGGCGGCCAGCCCGGAGGCGAAGGTGAAGGCGTGCGTGCCGTTCTCCAGCGCCGCGAGCTGTTCCTGCAGCGAGTCGCGGGTCGGGTTGGTGCCGCGGCCGTACTCGTAGCCGTTGCGCAGCCCGCCGATCCCGTCCTGGGCGTAGGTGGTGGAGAAGTGCACGGGCGGCACGACGGCGCCGGTGTGGGGTTCGAACGCCTGTCCGGCGTGGATGGCGCGGGTGTTGAAGCCGTTTCCCGGGGTGCTCATGGGGGTTCTCCCTTTCGCTGGGTGTGGGTGGTTCAGTGGATCGGGTGGATCGGGTGGTTCAGCGGGCCAGGTGGTTCAGCAGGTCGTGGCGGGTCAGCACGCCGACGGGGCCGCCGTCGCGGGTGACCAGCAGGGCGTCGGCGTCCTGCAGCTTGGTCCGGGCTGCTGCGATCGACTCCTGGGCGCCGATCAGCGGCATGGGCTCCCCCACGTGCTCCTCGACGGCCTGGGTCAGCTCGGCGTCCCCCGCGAACAGGCGGGAGGTCAGGGTGCGTTCGTCGACGGCGCCGACGACCTCGCCCATGCGCACCGGTGGCTCGGCGGAGAGGACCGGGAGGACGGAGACGCCGTACTCGTTCATGAGGTCGATGACATCGCGCACCGATTCGCCCGGGTGGGTATGGATCAGTTCCGGCAGGCCGTGGGACTTGGCG
This sequence comes from Arthrobacter sp. JSM 101049, assembly GCF_041679245.1. Lineage (NCBI taxonomy): Bacteria > Bacillati > Actinomycetota > Actinomycetes > Micrococcales > Micrococcaceae > Arthrobacter > Arthrobacter sp. JSM 101049. Next base: position 387,906 of record NZ_JBGFFC010000001.1, read on the forward strand.
GCCAGCACATCGGCGACCGTCGCCTCCTCGCCCCCGGCGATGAAGCCGTAGGACTTCATCCAGGTGTCGTTGAAGATCTTGGCCAGGTAGCCGCGGCCGCCGTCGGGCAGGATGACCACCACGACGTCGTCCTCGTCCAGGTCCTGCGCCGCGCGCAGGGCCGCGACGACCGCCATGCCGGAGGACCCGCCGACGAGCAGGCCCTCCTCCTGGGCGAGCCGGCGGGTCATGGCGAACGACTCCGCGTCGGTGACGGCGATGACCTCGTCGGGGACCGACGGGTCGTAGTTGCCCGGCCACATGTCCTCGCCCACGCCCTCGACGAAGTAGGGCCGCCCGCTGCCGCCGGAGTAGACGGAGCCGTCCGGATCCGCGCCGATGACCTTCACGGGCCCCGAGGCGCGGTCGGCGGAGACGTCCTTGAGGTAGCGGCCGGTGCCGGTGATCGTGCCGCCGGTGCCGGCGCCGATGACCACGTGGGTCAGCTTCCCGTCGGTGTCGTTCCAGATCTCCGGTCCCGTGGAGCCGTAGTGGCTCTCCGGGGCGGCGGGGTTGTTGAACTGGTCGGGCTTGTAGGCACCGGGGATCTCGCGGACCAACCGGTCGGAGACCCCGTAGTAGGACTCGGGGGAATCGGGGGCCACGGAGGTGGGGGTGACCACGACCTCGGCCCCGTAGGCGCGCAGCACGTCGCGCTTTTCCTCCCCGACCTTGTCGGGGGTGACGAAGATCGTCTTGTAGCCCTTGGCCTGGGCGACCAGGGCCAGGCCGACGCCGGTGTTCCCGGAGGTCGGTTCGACGACGGTGCCGCCGGGCTGCAGTTCGCCGGACTTCTCCGCCTCCTCGATCATCCTCAGCGCGATGCGGTCCTTGATGGAGCCCCCGGGGTTCAGGTATTCGAGCTTGACCAGGATGGTCGCCCGGATGCCCTCGGTCACCTTCGAGAGCTTGACCAGCGGGGTGTTGCCGATGAGTTCCAGGACGGATTCAGCGTATTTCATGGGGTCGACTCTACCGCCGCAGCCCCGTGCGGACCCGGTCCGGCGCAACCCGGGGTCATCGTCGGCGGTGCGCTGGTGTGCACGGTGTCGGACCCGGATGGGATCATCGATGGATGACCTCCTCCACGCGCCGAGCTCCCCTGGCGGCCGCCGACCTGCTGCGGCCCACCGGGCCCGTGGACGCACCGGAGGCCGAGGACTCCTGGGCGGCACCGTGGGGGTTCGATCTGCGCTCGACGTTGGGCGTGCTGCAGCGCGGTACCCATGACCCCTGCACCCGCGTCGGGGCCGGCCGGGCCTGGCTGTGCTTCGCCACCGGGGACGGACCGGCGACGTTGCTGGCCACCGTGGAACCGGCTCCGGCCCCGGTGACCGATCCGGATCCGGCAACCGCTGCTGCCCCGGCTGCCGGCCCCGTGGTGCGGTTGCGGGCCTGGGGCCCGGGGGCCGGTACGGCGATCGCCTCGGCCCCGGCACTGCTGGGTGCCGGCGACGACTGGTCGGGGTTCGACGGCAATCTGCGGGCCCGGTTGCCCCACTGGATCTCCGAGGCACGACGGCGGAACCCCGGGATCCGGCTGCCCTCCACCGGGAGGGTCTTCGATGCCCTGGTTCCGGTCATCCTCGAGCAGAAGGTCACCACGATCGAGGCCCGCCACGCCTGGCGGTACCTGGCAGCGCGCTTCGGGGAGCCGGCCCCGGGCCCGGCGCCGGCGAGAATGTCCATCGCCCCGGGACCGCATCGGTTGCGGCACATCGGCGGCTGGGACTGGCATGCGGCACGGGTGGATGATTCCCGCCGTCGTACCGTGTTGCGTGCCGCGGAGGCGGCCTCCGGGATCAACCGGCTCGGCGCCCTCGCCCTGGACGAGGACCCGGGGCGGAAACTGCAGTCGATCCCGGGCATCGGCCCCTGGACCGCGGCGGAAACCCTGCAGCGCACGCATGGACATCCGGATGCGGTGTCTGTCGGGGACTTCCACCTGGCGGCCTACATCGGCCATGCCCTCACCGGACGGGCCACCGACGACGCGGGGATGCTCGAACTGTTGGCGCCCTATGCCGGGCATCGCCAGCGCGTGGTGCGGCTGATCGGCCTCAGCGGTTTCCGCAAACCGTCCTTCGGACCGCGGCTGTCCCCGCTGGACCACCGCGGCCGCTGAGCCGGCGACCTGCGGCTCAGTTCCCGGCGAGCAGGTGCGTGGCCTCCTCGCGCATCTCCACCTTGCGGATCTTGCCGGAGATCGTCATGGGGAAGCTGGTGCGGATCTGCACGTGGCGCGGGATCTTGTAGTGGGCGATCCGCCCGGCGCAGAATTCGCGCACCGTCTCCAGGCTCATCCCGGCGGCACCGTCCTTGAGGATGATGCAGGCCATGATCTCCTCCCCGTACTTCTCGTCCGGAACGCCGATGACCTGCACGTCTTGGATGTCCGGATGGCGGTAGAGGAACTCCTCGATCTCCCGGGGCGAGACGTTTTCGCCACCGCGGATGATCAGGTCCTTGATGCGCCCCTCCACCCGGACGTAGCCGTCCTCGTCCATCGATGCCAGGTCCCCGGTGTGCATCCACCGATCGGTATCGATCGCCGTGGCCGTCTTCTCGGGTTCGTTCCAGTACCCCTTCATCACCGCGTATCCGCGCGTGCACAGTTCCCCTGTAGCACCGCGGGGAACGACGTCCCCGGTGGCAGGGTCGACGATCTTGGATTCGAGTTGCGGCATGGTCCGGCCGACGGTCTGGGTGCGGCGCTCGAGCGAATCGTCGGTGCGGGTCATCGTGGAGACGGGGGACGTCTCGGTCATGCCGTAGCAGATCGCGACCTCGCCCATGTTCATCTCCGAGATCACCCGCTCCATGACCTCCTCGGGGCAGGTCGAGCCGGCCATGACGCCGGTGCGCAGCGTCGAAAGGTCGTAATCGGCGAAGTCGGGGAGGGCGAGTTCTGCGATGAACATCGTCGGGACCCCGTACAGGCTCGTCCCGCGGTGGTCCTGCACCGCCTGCAGGGTCTCCGCGGGCTTGAACGAGCGTCCGGGCAGGATGGTGGCCGCTCCGTGCGACAGTGCCGCGAGGTTGCCGATGACCATGCCGAAGCAGTGGAAAAAGGGCACGGGCAGCACGACGCGGTCCCGTTCGGTGTAGGAGAGCAGCTCGGCGATGTGGAAGCCGTTGTTCAGGATGTTGTGGTGGCTCAGGGTGGCACCCTTGGGGAATCCGGTGGTCCCGGAGGTGTACTGCAGGTTGATGGCATCGTGCGTGTCCAGGGCGGCCATCACCTCCTCGAGCCGGGACGCCGGCACGGCTGCCGCCTGGTCGAGCAGGGCATCCCAGTCGAGTTCACGCACCTGGTCGCCTGCGGCGGCGCTGCCGTCCGGGGGGCCGGCCTGCCCTGCGGGCGCCGGGAGGTGGATCAGTTCCCGCAGCGCGTTATCCTGGCTCGCCACGGTCCGCGCCATGCCCGTGAAGTCGCTCTGCGCGTCTGAGGGGGCCACGGCGAGGGCGCGCATCCCGCATTGGGAGGCCACGAAGGAGAGTTCCTCGAGGCGGTAGGCGGGATTGACGTTGACCAGGATGATCCCGGCCTTGGCGGTGGCGTACTGCAGGACCGTCCACTCGGCGCAGTTGGGGCTCCAGATCCCCAGGCGTTCGCCGGGGGCGATGCCGATGCCGATCAGTGCCCGGGCGACCTCGTCCGTGACCTGGTCCAGCTGCGCGTAGGTCCAGCTGCGGCCGGTCGCCGCCTCGATCAACGCCTGGCTATCGGGAAAGCGGGCAGCGGTGGCCCGGAAGTTCGCCCCGATGGTCTCCGACAGCACCCCGGGATCGTCGCCCCCGTGCGTGTAGGACTCAACAGTGGCCACATGGTCTGCAGGGGACATGGACGGCACCTTTCACGGATCTCGAACAGGTATGTGATCCACAACATACCAGCCGCGCGGGCTGCGTCCCGCCCGACCGCCGATCCGCGGGAACGCCGCTACTTGCCCTGGGCCTGGTCGGCCAGCTGCGCGTGCACTTCCTGCATGTCGATTCCCTTGACGGCCTCGATCAGGTCGTCGAATTGCGCCGCACCGATGGCGCCGGGCTGGGAGAAGACCAGGACCCGGTCGCGGAAGGCCATGAGGGTGGGGATGGAGGTGATCCCGGCGGCGGCGGCCAGCCCCTGCTCGGCCTCGGTGTCGACCTTGGCGAAGGCGATGTCGGCGTGCTTTTCGGCCGCCTGGGCGAAGACCGGCGCGAACTGCTTGCACGGTCCGCACCAGGAGGCCCAGAAGTCGACGAAGACGATGTCGTTGCCCTCGATGGTCTGCTGGAACTGGTCTTCGGTGATGTCGATGGTAGCCATGTCTCCACGGTAGCCGCCCGTCCCATCGGATGTCTCCTCCCAGCCGCTTCCGCGCGCGGTTGTCCACAGGCGGGAGGGCGCTCTGTCCCGCGGCCCAGGGCTCGGCCTAGGCTCGGGCCATGCATCTTCGGCACCCCTGAGGAGGACCATCATGCCGCGCTGCACGTTGTTGTTCGTGATCGAGGGCGAGCTCCTGCGCGAGTCCATCCGGATGAGCCTCGACCTGGCCGACGCCTACCAGCGCCTGCTGCCCAACGTCATGGAGGTGTCGGCTTCCGAGTTGTTTGCCGTGGGCGAGGCGCCGCGCATCCAACGGCGCATGCGCCTGCCGCACCCCTTGGACGATGCCTCCTCCGCGGCCACCAGCGCCGGTCAGATCCAGGCGATCTGGACGGAGGCGGGGTGGCGGACGCCCGGCGATTGCCCGCCCGCTCCCCCGGACTCGAATGGCGCCACGGCCTGGCAGTGGGCCCATTACGACGCCGTCATGAATGCCTCGCGGGATGCGCACCTGATCTTGTGGGACGTCTACGTCCGGCAGGTCGGCAATGAGTTGGCCGCCTGACCGGCGGACGGGCATGCAAGAACCCCGGACTGGTGCGTCCGGGGTTCTTGTCGGTCCTGGCCGGGACCGGGTGTGGCAGATACTGGATTCGAACCAGTGAAGGCAATGCCAGCTGATTTACAGTCAGCCCCCTTTGGCCGCTCGGGTAATCTGCCGAACGTTCCGCGTGGAACGAGTAGAAACTTTACCGAAGTTTTGGCCAGGAATCGAATCGGCGGCCCTGGGGGCCGCGTGTCCTGCGCCGCCGGGCTCCGTGGGGCTGCTGGAGGTGCCGGCATGCGGCGGTGCCGATAGGCTGGTGGTCAATCAGCAACCTACCGAGGAGGACGCGTGGCCAGCGAATCCACGTTCGATGTCGTAAGCAAGGTCGACAGCCAGGAAGTCTCGAATGCCCTGAACCAGGCCCAGAAGGAAATCGCCCAGCGCTACGACTTCAAGGGCGTCGGTGCGGAGCTCGATTTCAGTGGCGACAAGATCCTGATGAAGGCCAACTCGGAGGAGCGCGTGAACGCGGTCCTGGACGTCTTCCAGTCCAAGCTGGTCAAGCGCAAGATCTCCCTGAAGTCCTTGGATGCCGGTGAGCCGTTCGCCTCCGGCAAGGAATACCGCATCGAGGCCTCCATTAAGGAGGGCATTGCCCAGGACGTGGCGAAGAAGATCAACAAGCTCATCCGGGACGAGGCGCCCAAGGGCGTGAAGTCCACGATCCAGGGGGACGAACTGCGCGTCTCCTCGAAGTCCCGCGACGACCTGCAGGCCACCATGGAGCTGCTGCGGACGTTCGAGGATGCCGATCTGCAGTTTGTGAACCTGCGCTAATCGGTTCACCGCTCCCGACGGGAACGCCGCGTCCCGGCAGGGGCGCGGCGTTCATGCGTGCGGCACCGGTCCAGGACGTTCGGCGTCGACGGTTCAGGCGTCGAACAGGGGCTGGCCGAGGTATCCACCTGATCCGGGCAGTCCCGGCGGCACGGCGAACAGGCCCGAGCCGGTGTGTCTGAGGTATTCGGCCAGCAGGTCGTGCTTGGCCATCGCCGTTTGCATCGGCACATAGTGGGTCCGGGGGTCCACGACGAACGCGATGAAGAACAGCCCGGCATCGAGCCGCCCGAGACCGTCGGAACCGTCCGTGTAGTTGAAACCGCGGCGCAGCATCCGCACTCCCTTGTTGCGGTCCGGGTGCGCCATGGCCACATGGGAATCGGAGGGGATGAGGGGGCCCGCGCTGCCCTGCATGGCCAGGTCGGGCTCGGTGAATTCCGTGCCGCCTGACAGCGGGGCGCCTTCCTTTTTCGTCCGCCCGATGTCCTGTTCCTGCTCCCGGAGCGAGGTGCGGTCCCAGGTTTCGATGTGCATCCGGATGCGCCGGACAACCATGTACGTACCGGCGTTCATCCAGGACTCCGCGCCGGTGGCGCCGGCGACCCACACGTGGCCGGACATCGCCTCGGTGTCCTCGGCCTTGATGTTGGCGGTGCCGTCCTTGAATCCGAAGAGGTTCCGGGGCGTGGTCTGGCTCCGGGAGGTGGACGACGTGCGTCCGAAGCCGATCTGGCTCCAACGCACCGTTGCGCGGCCAAAGGCGATCCGGGCCAGGTTGCGGATGGCGTGCACGGCGACCTGCGGGTCATCGGCGCACGCCTGCACGACGAGGTCGCCTCCGCTTCGTTCCTCCTCCAACGCGTCGCCGGGGAAGTGCGGTAGCTCGATGAGCGCATCGGGCATCCGGTCGGCGATCCCGAACCGGTCCGTTCCGTTCCGGAGGAACAGCGTCCTGCCAAAACCAACGGTCACGGTCAGGTGGCTGGCCGAGAGGTCCAGGGCCTCCCCGGTATCCTCCGGCGGAGCGGCATAGGCCCCGCCGGTTGCGCCATCGGGTCCACCCACGGGTTGGCCGGCAGTCATCTCCTCGATGGCGGCCGTCCAATCGTGAAGCAACGAAACAAGCTCGTCCCGGTCCGTTGCCGTGACGTCGAAGGCGGCGGTGTGCATGCGGTCCTGCGCAGCGGTGTCGATGCCGGCCTGGTGTTCACCCCGGAAGGGCACGGAGTCGTCAACGGGGCGTGCCGCGGAGCGGCGTTCGAGTGCGACGGCACCTGTGGCACCGGCGGCCACCCCTGCGACGCCGGCGGCACCGGCCGCCGTGAACAGTGTCCGGCGGCTCATCGCCCGGGAAGGTTCCGTCCCGGCCTCGGCGCTGGATGCGTCCTCTTGTTGCGGGCCCGTCATCACTTCACGACGGCTGCCGTCAGCCGGGAGAGCGGCTCGGCGAGGGAATCAACGGATGCGCCGAGTTCCCTGATCTGGGCCTTGCTGAGTTCGGTGTAGGAGACGAACCCGTCGCCGTTCCGGTACTGGTCGAGCAGCTCCTGCAGTTGGGAAAAGTTCTTCTCCAAGCTGGCATCGAGGTCCTTGTCCCCGGCGGCCAGCAGGGGCCTGAGATCCTCGTAGGCGATACGTGCGCCGTCGACATTGGCCTGGAAGTCCCAGAGGTCGGTATGCGACCAGATCTCCTCTTCGCCGGTGACCTTGCCGCTGGCGACCTCGTCGAGCAGTTCCTTGGCGCCGTTGGCCAGCTTGTCCGCGGTGAATTCGATCTTTTCGGTACGCCGGGCCAGCTCCTCGGTATCGGAGACGAGTTGCTCGGATAGTGCCTTGCGTTGCTGTGCGCCGAGGGCCGCGTAGCCGGTCTTCGGCGGCCACAGGTCCTTCTCCGCCCGGTGCCAGCCGGTCCACTTCTGCCCCTCTGCAAGGTCGGCTTCCCGGGCATCCAGGAGTGGATCGAGGTCGCCGAAGGACTCGGCAACGGGTTCGATGCGTTCCCAATGCATCCGCGTGGCGGCATAAAGGGAGCGGGCCTTGTCCTCGTCGCCAGTGGCGAAGGCCGAGGCGAATTCCCTGGTCCCGGCCAGCAGCTGTTCCGTCTGGTCCTTCACGTAGCCGGCATACTGTTCGGTGGCGGTGGCCTGCAGTGCCGCGCGGTCCGCGCTGACTTCCTCTCCTGCAGGCGGGGCTGTCACGGTGAATCCTGCACGGATGCCGTCTCCGACCATGCCCGGCTTGCAGGCGGCAACGTATTTTCCTTCGGGTGCGGTGACGACCAGGTCGCGGCTGAGGCCGGGGCCGATGTTTTCGACCTCCCCCACGATCCGCAGCCCGTCCTCGGCCAGCAAGTAGAACTCCGTGACCTGATCGCCGTCGTTCTTGACCGAGAATTTCAGGGTCCCCCCGGGCACGGTGTCGGTGCTGAGGTTGCAGGCATCGGCGGTGCTGGTCACTGCGACGGTGCCGTCATCGGCGGCCGCTGCGTCGGCAGTGTTGTCGGTGCAACCGGCCAGGGCCAGCGAGGCCATGGCGAGGGCCGCGGCCGCGGCAAGGGGGCGGTACTGGGTCATGGGGATCCTCGGTATGTTGGGTAGTGATGGGGGGCAGGTGCAGCGGTTCAGGCGTGCGCGGGAGCTTCGACGGCGCGTTTGGCCGCCGAGCGGCCGCGCAGTCCCCTGATGTACAGGACCGCGACGGGGACCACGTAGGCGATCCAGGCGATGGCCTGGAGCCAGGTCGTGGCCGGTGAGAAGTTGAAGATCCCCTTGAGCAGGGTGCCATACCAGCTCGATGGCGGGATGGACGCCGAGACATCGAAGGCCAGCGCATGGAGCCCGGGCAGGATGCGGGCCTCTTGCAGGTCGTGGATCCCGTAGGCAAGCACACCGGCGGCAACGACGATGAGCGCCGCAGCCGTCCAGGTGAAGAAGGTGGACAGGTTGACCCGGATGGCACCCCGGTGGATGAGTGCGCCGACGGCGATGGCGATGGCGATTCCGGCAGCGGCGCCGGCGATCGGCTCCCACGTCTCGCCCGTGGCGCGGGCTGCGGCCCAGAGGAACAAGGCGGTCTCCAGGCCTTCACGGCCCACCGACAGGGCGGCCACCAGGACCAGTGCCCAGGATTTGCCGTCGGCTGCGGCATCGACCTTGTGGTGCAGGTCGCTGGCCATGGAACGCGAGGTCCGGGCCATCCAGAAGATCATCCAGGTCACGAACGCCACGGCGATGATGGACAGCGATCCGCCGATCGCCTCCTGCGCCTCGAACGTCAGCCCCCGTGGGCCGAAGGTGAGCAGCGCACCGAATCCCAGGGACACGACCACGGCGGCGAGCACGCCGAGCATGATGCGTGGAACCAGGTGCCGCCGGCCCGTTTTGCGCAGGTAGGCCAGCAGCAGGACCACGATGAGGACTGCCTCGAGCCCTTCGCGCAGGCCGATCAGGAAATTCGCGATCATGGAGGTGCTTCCGTGTGGTCCGTCAGTTTCAGGCAAGGGTTACCTTGCCTGATGACGTTACGCCCATCTTGCGCAATGGCAAAATGCGGGGCATGTCACGTGGAGTCACGCGTCCGCCGGAAAAAACGAGGGCCGGCTCCTCCGGCAGCAAGTGCTGCCGGAGGAACCGGCCCTCGTGGAACCGCCGCGGGGGCGGACTGCATCTGCATCGCGTGGGTCAGCCCAGCGGACGGCCTGCCATGCGCTCGAGCCGGGCGATGCGGTCATCCATCGGCGGATGGGTGGCGAAGAGTTTCTTGGCACCCCCGAGGAAGGGGTTGGCGATCATCAGGTGCGAGGTGTTGACCAGCCGCTGGTCCTCGGGCAACGGCGCACGTTGGACGCCGGTCTCGAGCTTGCGCAGGGCCGAGGCCAAGGCCAGCGGGTCGTTGGTCAGCGTGGCACCGTCTTCGTCGGCGTCGTACTCGCGGGTCCGGCTGATCGCCATCTGGATCAGCGCGGCGGCCAACGGGGCGAGCAGCGCGGTGGCGATCATGGCCAGCGGGTTCGCGTTGCGGCGGTCTCCCCCGCCGAAGAACAACATGAACTGCGCCACCGAGGTCACCACTCCGGCCACTGCCGCCGCCACCGACGAGGTGAGGATGTCCCGGTTGTACACGTGCATCAGCTCGTGGCCGAGGACCCCCCGCAGTTCGCGTTCGTCCAGCAGGTTCAGGATGCCTTCAGTGCAGCACACCGCGGCATTTTCCGGGTTGCGCCCGGTGGCGAAGGCATTCGGCGCCGCGGTCGGCGATACGTACAGGCGCGGCATCGGCTGCCCGGCCGTCAACGAGAGTTCGTGGACGATGCGGTACATGGCCGGCTGCTCCTGTTCCGTCACCGGGTAGGCCTGCATCGACCGGATGGCGATCTTGTCGCTGTTCCAATAGCCGTAGGCGGTCGTGCCCAGGCCGATCAGCGCGAAGATCCAGATGAACGCCGAGTTCCCGGTCCCGGAGGCGATCAGCGATCCGATGACCAGCAGCAGGGCGAACATGCCGCCGAGCAGGGCCGCTGTCTTGAGACCGTTGAAATGATTGTGCACGGGGTTCCACTCCTTGGTCGTGCCTCCGGCCGCCGGAGTGGCGGCCGGGATGTCTGGATAACGCTTCACCGGCCCCCGGGGTTCCGGATGCGCTGCGGATCACACGCCGCCGGGATGTGCACCGCAGCGGTTTCCTGAAGTCTAGGGCACCGGGTGGCGCGCGTCGTAGCTCAGGAATCCAGGCGTCAGGCGCATCAACAAGGACGCGACGACCACGCAGGCGACTCCCCCGGCAAGCAGGGTCCACCCCTCGCCGATTCCCCCGGCCAACGTCCCCGAGAACAGCTCGCCGACCCGGGGGCCACCGGCGACGACCACGATGAACACGCCCTGCAACCGGCCCCGGAGGTGGTCCGGGGTGGCAGTTTGCAGGATGGTCGTGCGGAAGACCGAACTGATCGCGTCGGATATCCCCGCGGCGGCCATGCAGGCGGCAGCGGCCCACAGCCAGACCGAGGCACTGCCGTCGTCCGGCGCCCCGCCCGAGCGGATGGCAGCCAGGACGACGACCCCGAAGGCCGCCACGCTGGCCCCCCAGGCGGCGACGGACCAGAAGACCGCCACGCCTTGGCGCTGGATGTGCCCCAGTGGCCCGGAGAAGAGGCCGGTCAGGAACGCCCCGAGTGCGGTGGCGGCCAGCAGGATGCCCACCGTGGTTTCCCCTCCGCCGATCAGCACCGCCCCGACCGCGGGCAGCAGGGCGCGCGGGGCAGCCAGGATCATGGCCGTGAGGTCGATCAGGAAGGTCATGCGCAGGTTGGGCTGTCCGGCCAGGAAACCGAACCCTTCGACCACCGACCGGAAGCCGGCCTTGGCGACCACCCCTTCCGGCGGCAGCGCAGGCAGCAGGTAGACCGAGACGACTGCCGCCAGGTATGTCACGACATCTACCGTGTAGGTCCAGCCGTACCCGACCTGGGCCACGAGCACCCCTCCCAGCAGCGGACCGACCATCATGGCGATGCCGAAGGTGACCATGTTCAGCGAATTGGCGGCAGGCAGGAGCTTGAGCCCGAGGATGGCCGGGATGATCGCCCCCCGGGTGGGTTGGTTGATGCCCGTGGCCCCCGAATGGACGGCCACGAGGGCGTACAGCAGCCATACATTGTCCAGGTGCAGCCAGGCCTGCGCGGCGATTGCCGTCGTCGTGCACCAGAGCACCAGAGCGGATCCCAGCGCCACTTTGCGGCGGTCGTAGGCGTCGGCCACCGCTCCCCCGTAGAGACCGGTCAGGACGAGTGGGACCAGGGCGAACAAACCCAGCAGGCCGACGTGGAAGCTCGAGGAGGTCAGGTGGTAGACCTCGAGGCTGACGGCGACGAGGGTCAGTTGGCTGCCGACGGCAGAGAGCGCGTTGCCGATCCACAGCCGGCGGAACGCGGGGCTGGCACGCAAGGGGGTGAGGTCGGCGAGGAGTCGGGCCACCGCATGATTCTAGCCGTGCAGCCGGCGGCGGTGGCCACGGGCGGGTCACCTGCCCGCCGGCTTTCCGGGCCTGGGGTTCGCGCGTCGATTTAGCGCGGCCTATCTTGACTTCATCAAAATAAAGGGTTGAATGGAGTCATGGACTACTCGAAGCGGCTGCACGGCCTGGGACTGCGCGTGACGCGCCAGCGCCTGGCAGTGCTGCGCTTCCTGGAGGCGAATCCGCATTCCTCCGCCGAGGTCGTGGCGTCCGGGGTGCGGGACGAGTTGCCCGAGTTGTCCATGCAGTCCGTCTACAACGTACTCAACGACCTCACGGCGTTGGGGATGCTCCGGCGGTTCACTCCGCCCGGTTCCGCGGCTCTCCATGAGACGCGCGTGGACGACAACCACCATCACGCGGTGTGCATGAGCTGCGGCCGGATCGAGGACGTGGAGTGCGCGGTTGGCCACGCACCCTGCCTCTCGCCCTCCGAGTCGCACGGCATGGACATCCAGGTTGCCGATGTGGTCTACCAGGGGGTGTGCGCCACATGCCGCGAGGCGGCGCAGGCCACCGAGGCCGTTGCAACCGGGGCCCCGGCCCACGGCAGCAGCGCCTAAGACCCACCCAGCCGCCGAACCAGCCAACCACCCACCTTGAAGGAGAACCTCGTGTCCGAGAACTTCACCACCACACAAAGTGGTGCCCCCGTCGCCAGCGACGCCCACTCGCTGACCTCCGGCCCCGACGGCATCACCGCCCTGCACGACCGCTACCTGGTCGAGAAGCTGGCCTCGTTCAACCGCGAGCGCGTCCCGGAGCGCAACCCCCACGCCAAGGGCGGCGGCGCGTTCGGTGAATTCACGGTCACCGAGGACGTCTCGAAGTACACCCGTGCCGCAGTCTTCCAGCCCGGTGCCACCGCCGAGACCCTGCTGCGCTTCTCCTCCGTCGCCGGCGAGCAGGGCTCCCCCGATACCTGGCGCGACGTCCGCGGCTTTGCGCTGCGCTTCTACACCACCGAGGGCAACTACGACATCGTCGGCAACAACACCCCGGTGTTCTTCCTGCGCGATGCCATGAAGTTCCCCGACTTCATCCACTCGCAGAAGCGCCTGAACGGCTCCGCCCTGCGCGATGCCGACATGCAGTGGGACTTCTGGACCCTCTCCCCCGAGAGCGCCCACCAGGTCACCTACGTCATGGGCGACCGCGGCCTGCCCACCTCCTGGCGCGAGATGAACGGATACGGCTCGCACACCTACCAGTGGATCAACGCCGAAGGCGAGCGCTTCTGGGTGCAGTACCACTTCAAGTCCCGGCAGGGCGTGCACAACATGGGCAACGAGGAAGCCGAGCGCCTCGCCGGTTCCGACGCCGACTACTACCGCCGCGACCTCTACGAGAACATCGAGGCCGGCAACTTCCCGACCTGGGACGTCTTCGTGCAGATCATGCCGTACGAGGACGCCAAGACGTACCGCTTCAACCCGTTCGACATGACCAAGGTCTGGCCGCACGCGGACTACCCGCTGGTCAAGGTCGGCCACTTCACGCTGAACCGGAACCCGCAGAACTTCTTCGCCGAAATCGAGCAGGCCGCCTTCTCCCCGTCGAACCTGGTCCCCGGTGTGGACATCAGCCCCGACAAGATGCTGATGGCCCGCGTGTTCTCCTACCCGGACGCGCAGCGCAACCGCATCGGCACCAACTACAACCAGCTGCCGGTCAACCAGCCGCACGCCGCCCACGTGACCACGTACCAGCACGAGGGCAACATGCAGTACAGCTTCAATGGTTCCGAGGCCCGCGTCTACGCCCCGAACTCCTATGGCGGCCCCGCAGCCGACCCGGTGCGCGGTGCCGAGGGCGGCTGGGAGACCGACGGTGCGATGATCCGTGCCGCGCAGACCCTGCGCAGCGAGGACAGCGACTTCGGCCAGGCCGGCACGCTGTACCGCGACGTGTTCGACGCCGATGCCAAGGACCGTTTCCACGACAACCTGCTCGGCCAGTGCAACAGCATCACCCGCGACGAGATCCGCGAACGCTTCTTCCAGTACTGGACGAACGTGGATGAGAATCTCGGCCGCATCCTGCGCGACGGCTTCGCAGCCGGTGCCCAGGGCACGACCGACGGCGAAGCCGATCTGGCCGCCAAGGTCTAGCACCTCCGGCACCCGCCGAACACACAGTGGCCCGGCCTCCCCTCACGGGGTGGCCGGGCCGCTGTGCGTCAGGGGCGCCGTGGTGGGCGCTACTGCTGCGAAATGCGCACCATCTCGTCGCGCTCGACGACCTTGACGCGTTCGCGCGTCACGGGCCCGGCCGGGGTATCGATGGTTCCGGCGGCTGCGCCGAGGGCATGTTCGTGCGTGTCGAGGGCGATCCACCCGTCCCAGGTGGTGAAGGCAACGCCGCGGTCGGTCAACAGATCGATGATCGCCTGCTCGTCCGGATGCGCCGCAGCCGGCAGGTCCAACCGGTCCTCGAGCAGGTTGCCGATGGTCTCCAGGGCGTCGCCCTTGGTGTGCCCGATGAGGCCCACCGGCCCACGCTTGATCCAACCGGTCGCATACAGGCCCCGCACATGCTGGCCGTCATCGCCCACGACCCGGCCGCCGTCGTTCGGGATGACCCCGCGGCGCGGGTCGAATCCGACCTCTGCCAGTTCGGACCCGAAGTACCCGATGGCACGGTAGACGGCCTGGACGGGGTAGTCGACCATCTCACCGGTACCGCGGACGTTGCCGGTCCCGTCGAGTTCCTGGCGCTCGAACCGGATCCCCTCGACGGCGCCGTTCGCGCCGTTGATCTGCACCGGGCTATGCAGGAAATGCAGGTGAAGGCGCCGGGAAGCGGGCGTGCGCTTGCCCGCCTCCTCCTGCTCCTCCCGGTCCTCCTGCGCAACAAGCCAGTTGGTCAGCGTATTGACCATGGTCTTGGCCTGGTTGTTGGTCTTGATCGCCTCGTCCGAGGCCTCGTCGAACTCGAAGTCCTCGGGGTAGAGGACGATGTCGACGTCGCGGGAGTGGCTCAGTTCCCGCAGTTCCAAGGGCGTGAACTTCACCTGGGCGGGGCCGCGGCGGCCAAAGATGTGCACATCGGTCACCGGGGAAGAGGCAAGCCCCTGGTAAACGTTCTCGGGGATCTCGGTGACCAGCAGGTCCTCGGCGTGCTTTGAAAGCACCCGGGCCACGTCCAAGGCGACATTGCCGTTGCCGATGACCGCGATCTCCTTGGCGTTCAGCGGCCACTCGCGCGGCACATCGGGATGTCCGTCGTACCAGGAGACGAAGTCGGCGGCCCCGTAGGAGCCTTCGAGGTCCATGCCAGGGATCGACAGATCGGCATCCTTGATGGCGCCGGTGGCGAAGATGACCGCGTCGTACATGTCGCGGATGTCGGCCAGGGTAATGTCGCGGCCGTACGTAACGTTGCCCAGGAAGCGGATGTCGCCACGATCCAGGACCTTGTGCAGCGCCTTGACGATGCCCTTGATCCGCGGGTGGTCCGGGGCGACGCCGTACCGGATCAACCCGTATGGCGCCGGATATCCGTCGAAGAGGTCGATGCTGACCTCGAACTCGCGTTCGGCCTTCGTCAGGATGTCCGCGGCGTAGACGCCCGCCGGGCCGGCCCCGATGATGGCGACGCGCAACGGACGATCTGCAGCTGGGTTGGACACAGGTTTTCCTTTCGGCTGTACTCCTCGACAGGCGCCACCCCGGACCGGAATTAACGCACAGCCACCTAGTCTAATTGCACCCGGCCCGTGGGGCGCATTCCTGTGGGCGCGCACACGTGGAAAACCGGGGCGGTGGCTTTCGCCTCCGCCCCGGCCTTCTGCCGCGGTGGTCCAGGGCATCCGCCCCGGCGCCGGTCAGCCCCAGATGCTCTGGACCCTGCCGCTGGCATCGGTGGCGGTGACGCTGTTCTCGCCCAGGAGCTTGCGGGCCTTGTGGACGAGCTGGAGGGTCTCGTTGGCTGCGTCGATCCAATCCTTCTCCACCGAGTTGTAGGTGTCGCTGGAGTTGCTGTCTTCCCAGTTGTCCTGGACGAACTTCACCTGGGACTCGCGGTCTCCGATGACTGTCTCGATGCGTCCGGCGATGCGGATGATGTCGCCCTCGATGCGCGAGGCGTGGTCGCTGTCGAACTGGATGATGTCGTCGGCCATGTTCCGATCCTTCCGTGCTGGCCCGTGGGCCGTGGTGTGTGGGTGGCACCGGGGTGCCAGTGGGGTTTGCGGTGGGGTTTCCCCCGGGGCCGCTACTGGCCGAAGCTGAACTTGGAGGTCTTGGCGCCAGCTGCCGCAGCCTCGGCGGCTTGGCCGCCGGCCTCGAAGGCATCGTCCATCTGGACGTACTCCTTCGCGCTCTGGGCCTGGCCCTGCGAGATCCCGGACAACGCCTTGATCAGGTCGTTCTGCACGCGCTGGGATTCGGCCATGAAGTTCTGGTAGGACACGGCGCCGTTGCCCTTGAAGGTCGTCTTCAGGTCCTCGACACCGTCGACGAGTTCCTCCACCAGACGCACCAGTTCTTCACCCGATCCGCTGGACTGCTGTGCCGCCGACCCAATGGCGTTCACATCCATTTTTCCCTTGAAGCCCATGTCCTCGTCCTTTCGTTGATCTTCCCGGCCGCCCGGCTCTCGCCCAGCGGCGGCTTCTCCTCGTTCTGGCTACCAGCTAACGCCACCTCGACAAACGTGGTCAAGGCTCGGCCATGGGGAGAACTCCCCATGCCCGGGCCGTTCGCGGACTTTTCATCCATCCACCTGACATGATGGACTCACCACAGCTAAAGCGGTACGACGAGAGGATCCCGTGGCGACAGAATTCGACAGCCAGCTCATCGAGTCGGTCGCCGTCCGTCGCAACCGGATCACCGATGCACTGCTCTATGGGGAGAATCCCACGGAACGCCGTTGGCAGGCCACGACGAAGCAATTCCTGTTCAGCGTCGTGGCGGCCGCCCTGATCACCGCCGTCTGCATCGGCGTTTCGTTCGTGACGAACCTGATCACCACGCAGGCTCAACAGCGCCAGCAGCAGCAACAGCAGATCCAGCAGCGCTCCGCGCGCGCCCTGGTGCTGCCCGACGGGCCGCCCCGGCCGGTGCAGCCACTACCTAATGGAAGGACAGGGTACTAGCCCGCCATGGCCCAGCCCTATACCCGAGTGACCCTTGTCGGCGAGCGCCGGAATGCCGATCTGCTCCTGCCTGCCATGGAGGCCGTGGGGACGCTGATGCCGCAGATCCTCGATCTTCTGGGCGACACCCCGGGTACCGGGGTGTCCTCCAAGATCCTGTTGACCGCCTCGGGCGAACCCGTTTCGGCGGACCAGTCCCTGGCCCAGGCACAGGTCTTCGACGGTGCCCGGCTCACACTGGTCAGCAACAGCGAGGCACCGCCGCCCGCCGTCGTCTACGACCTCTCGGACACGGTGGTCGAGCAGTCGGCCGACGTCCGGGGTGCTTGGGACCGGAACCATCTAGTGACTGCTTCGGGCGTCTTCGCCGCCTTGGGCATGTGGCTTGCCCTCGACGTCTTGCTGGGACGGTACCTGCCCGATGCACGCTGGTGGATCCTGCTGGCCGCCGGTGGAGTCCTGCTGGCGCTCGGCGCCTCGTTGGCCGCTGCCCACAAGCCCATCGCCGCCACGCTGATGGGTACCGGATGGGGCGCCGGAATGATCGGGCTGGCCCACTGGTCGGCGGGGACCCCCTTGCGCCTGTTGCTGGCTGCAGCGGGGACGGCCGTGTTCGTGGCCTGCTTGGCGACCGTGCTGCGCCATCCGCGGGCCGTACTGCTGGGTGCGGGGGTGCTGGCGGCGCTGACCGGCGTCTGGTCAATGGCGCTGCCGCTGTCCAGCTGGGCCTCGGCGAGCGCCGACGCGGACTTGTTCGTCGGCGTCGGCGCGCTGGGCGCCATCTGCTCCATCCTGGCCCTGGGGCTGCTGCCCTCGCTGGCGCTGTCCTTGTCCGGCTTGGCCACCTTGGATGACCGTCGTGCCTCCGGCTCCTCCATTTGGCGGCGCGACGCCATTGCCGCCATCCGTTCGGCGCACTCCGGATTGACCCTGGCCACCGTTGCAGCGGCCCTCTCGGCGGCAGCCGGCATGTGGCTGGTCGCCGCCGATGACCGCCATCCAGTCTGGTCCCTGCCGCTGCTGTTGGCCCTGACGCTGGCGACCCTGCTTCGCTCGCGGGCCTTTCCCCTGGCCATCGAACGCTATGCGCTCTACGCGGCCACGGCCGTCGGCGTGGCGGCAGGCGTCCAGGCGTTGATCCGGCTCAACCCCGACACCGTGTGGGTTGTCGGACTGGGCGTCCTGGTCCTCGCCGTCCTGACCGGCTTGGGGTTGGCCGTCGACCTTCCCGACCACGTCGAGGCGCGCATCCGCCAAATCTGCGAGCGGCTGGAAATGCTCGCCATCCTGGCCACGATCCCCCTGCTCATCGGCTACTTCGGCGTCTACGCCCAAATGCTGGACACGTTCTAGCACGGAGGACAACCATGAACACATCCCCGCAGCCCCACACGCCCGCCCACGGCCAGCAGCTCGATCCGTGGGGCCAACCCGTCGACGACCCCTGGGCGCCTCCGCCGACAGACCGCAGGCCGCGTCGCGGACGGCGCCCGGAACTCGACCAGGTCCAGACACTGACGGAGGCCGCCCCCGGCCCGCCCTCTTCCGGCGTCGGCTCGCCGCTGGAAATCGACCGGCGGCGGTTGGCCCGGGTCCGGGCGACCGGCGGATTCCTGACCCGTACCCTGGGATCGCTTTTTGGCGGAACGCATCCGGCGACGACGGTTGGCCGGCATGCTGCCGAGGTGCAGGCACCAGTCACCACGGGACGGCGCATCGCCGTGGTCTCCACCCGTGGTGGCGCCGGGAAGACCACTGCTGCCACGTTGCTGGCACGGGTCTATTCCACCTTGCGGCCGGACAACATCTGCGTCCTGGATCTCGACCCGGGCCACGGGAGCCTCGCCCTTCGCCTGGGGATCGATGGCGCCCCCGCCTTCGATGAAGTGATCCCCGGGATCATCGGCGGAGCCCAACCCGGCACCGCGCATCTGGTGGAAATGCTCGGGGCTGCCGCACCGAACCTCTTCGCCACCGGCCCTCGGGCTGCCTCCGCCGGAGGTGGCCGGATGCCGGATCTGCGTGAAGCCGCGGCGACCGTCTCACGGTATTTCCCGCTCACAGTGCTCGACTGCCCGACCGGTGTGGAGGCACCCGAGACGCAGGCTGCCCTAGCGGATTGCCACGGGGCCCTGTTCGTCGTGCCGGCCACCCTCTCCGGCATGGACGACGCGTTGGCCGCCCTGGCCGGTTGGCGGCAGCACCCCTTCCTGGCCGGCCTGCCCCTGATGGTGCTGGTGATGCAGCAGGACCATTCATCCGCGTTGCAGGCACTCGACCAGGCCGGTCGCCTCTCCCGCCTCGGATTCGACGCCCACGCCATCGGCTATGACAGGCACCTGGCGGCCGGTGCACGGCTAGCCCTCCCGCAGATGCTCCCGGCGCACCGGGAGGCCGCCACCACGCTCGCGGCCCGCGTCCTGGGTCTCGCCAACGGAGCACGGTAGCCCATGTCCCAACGGATCATCCACCGCCCGGCGAGGACGTCGGCCCCCTTGCGCAGCTTCCGGCCCTTCAACCTCGACGGCCCCCCGCCGGTCGATGGGGAAGCGCCCGGGCTGAACCTTGCCGCCATTGTCCCGATGCTCGGCGGCGCGGTCTCAATGACCGCGATGATGATGTTCCGCAACTCCCCGTTCGCGGCCATCGGAGCCCTGATGATGGTCCTGACCGTGGTCATTGCGATCTTCATGATGTTCTCCACCCGCGGCAAGGCCATGCGGGCCCGCAGCCGGGCCCGCGACACCTACATGCGCTATCTGGAACGCTCCCGGGTGAAGATGCGGGCAGACGAGATCGAGGCCCTGGACGTGGCACGGCAAAGCGCGCCGCCGCCCGAGGCGCTGTTCGACATCGTGCGCACCCCGATGCGGCTTTGGGAACGGCGCCGCGGCAACGACGACTTCCTCGAGGTGCGCCTGGGCACCGGTGAACGGCCGTGCCGGGACATCACCGTCAGCGAGGTCGATTCCGCGACCCAGCAGACCGATTCGTTCATGGCGGCCGAAGCCGAGATCCTCCGGCGTCGCTTCGCCACCAGCCCGGACATGCCGTTGACCGTCCCGGTGGACTCGGTCGGCAACATCAGCATCATCGGGGACCGCGATTTCGTCCTGGCCGCAACACGGAACCTGCTGGCCTCGGCGGCCGCCTTCCACTCGCCGGAGGACCTGGGGCTGGGCATCGGCACCCCCGAGCACTTCCGGGACGATTGGCAGTGGGCTACCTGGCTTCCTCATCTGGCGGACCAGTCCCAAAGTTCCGGTGTCGAGCTGACCCGCCGGATCGCCCCGGACCTGGATGCCCTGGCCGACGTCATGGACGCGGACCTGCAACGCCGGGCCAAAATCGCCATCGAAGCCAAGAAGGTCGACGCGCGTTACGGACAGGCCCTGGCCCGACTCGTCCTCGTCTCGGACACACACGGGGGCCAATCGCAGGAGCTTCCCTTGGCAGACCGGTTCCTGTCCCCCGGCGAACTGGGCCTAACGGTCCTGCACCTGGTGCACGACCGCAGCGAGGAGCCCAGCGATGTGACCGTTCGCATCACCCAGACACGTACCGGGTTCGAGATCCAGGACTACCGCACCGATCCGGTCCATCCCGTGGTGTCCTCCGGCTCCCTGGACGTGCTGGCGCCGGCCACGGCAGAGGCCCTCGCACACGAAATGGCCCCGTTGCGCCTCTCGGCCGATTCCCTCGAACACGGTGGCTCGGGCGATGGCGCCCAGAGCTTCCTGGGCATGCTCGGTCTCAGCCCGAACCTGGACCGCGCCGACATCGAACGCACCTGGAGGCCCCGCGGCGACGCCGAATTCCTGCGGATCCCGCTCGGCCCCGACGACACCGGCCGGCCTGCGGTCCTCGACCTGAAGGAATCGGCACAGTTTGGCATGGGGCCCCATGGGCTCTGCGTCGGGGCCACCGGCTCCGGCAAGTCCGAGATGCTGCGCTCGCTCGTCTTCGGCCTGCTGGCCACGCACTCACCCGACATGCTGGCCATGGTCCTGGTCGACTTCAAGGGCGGCGCCACCTTTGCCCCCTTCGAGGGTGCCCCACAGGTCACCGGCATCATCACCAACCTCTCCGATGACCTGTCACTGGTCGAACGCGTCTACGCCAGCCTCAACGGCGAAATCCTGCGCCGCCAGGAAGTCCTCAAGGCCGCCGGAAACATCGCGAACATCACCGACTACCAGGTTCACCGCAATGAACGGCTCGCCCGCGGCGAGGAGATGGAACCGCTCCCCCACCTGGTGGTGATCATCGACGAGTTCGGTGAGCTGCTTACCGCCCGCCCCGACTTCATCGACCTTTTCCTCTCGATCGGACGCATCGGCCGCTCCATCGGGGTCCATCTGCTGCTGAGCAGCCAGCGCGTCGAGTCGGGAAAGCTCAAGGGGCTGGAGACCTACCTGTCCTATCGGCTCGGGCTGCGCACCCTCTCCGAATCCGAATCGCGCACGGTGCTGGATACCCCCGATGCCTTCCACCTGCCGCCGGTCCCCGGCTACGGGTTCCTCAAGGTGGACACCACGGTATATACCCGGTTCAAGGCCGGCTACGTCTCCGGTCCCCTCGAGGACGTCCAGGAGGAGGAAGCCGAGGATTCGGCACCCACGGACGTGCCCTCCGTCATGCCGGTACCCCGGTACGCCGGAGAGGAACCGGACCAGCCCGAGGACGCCGGAGCCTCCGCGCGCACGCCGGCGGCCGCCAAGCGGACCACCGGGCCCACGGTGATGTCCACGCTCATGGACACGCTGCGCTCCTTCCCACGCTCCGTCCAGGAAATCTGGTTGCCGCCGCTGCCGCCGGCCATTTCCCTTGACGCGGCCGCTGGCGGAGTGCATCCCGGGGACCACGGCCTCACGCTCGGTTCCGGAGGCGGCCTGCGCGTGCCCATCGGCCTGCTGGACGACCCCGCCAAGCAATGGCAGGGCCTGTGGGAGATCGACTTCGCTTCCGGCGGCGGCAACCTGATGATCACCGGCGGGCCCCAATCGGGCCGGAGCACGCTGCTGCGCACGATCGTCGCCTCCCTGGCGCTGACGCATTCCCCGCATGAAGTCGGCATCTACTGCATCGACCTGCTCGGCTCCGCGCTGCTGCCGCTCAACGGCCTGCCCCACGTCGGCGGCACGGCGATCCGCACCAACCGTGAAGTCGTGCGGCGGACGGTGGAGGAGCTCGTGGGCATGCTGCTGATGCGCGAACGGGTGTTCGAACACCACGAGATCGATTCCCTCGCCACCATGCGCCGGATGCACGCCGAGGGCCGGCTCAACGAGCTGCCCAGCGCCGACATCTTCCTGGTCATCGACGGATACGGGCAGATCGCCGACGATTTCGAGGAAATCCAGGAAAGCGTGTACGCGCTGATCATGCGCGGGGGCGGCTACGGCATCCACGTGGTCACCACGCTGAACCGGAATGCCGAACTGCGCATGGCCCAGCAGGGGTTTTTCGGCAACAAGATCGAGACCGCCCTCGCCGATCCCCAGGACTCCCAGATCGACCGCAAGGTCGCCCCCGGGGTCAACCCCGAAGCGCCGGGACGCGGGTTGTCCGACCGCAAGCTGATCGGCCATGTCGCCCTGCCCCGGATCGACGGCATCGCCGATCCCGAGGACCTCTCCGACGGCCTGCGCGATCTCGTGGCCCAAGTCGCCCAGAACACCACCGAGACGGCCATGAAGGTCCGCGTCCTGCCGGCGGCCGTGGGCTGGGCGGAGGCGCCCCGCCCGCAGCGTGGCGCCCAGTTCCCCTTGGGACTGCGCGAAGTGGACCTGGGCGACCAGGTGCTGGACCTGCAGGCCAAGGACCGGCATCTGATCCTGCTCGGCGACGAGGAGTCGGGCAAGTCGAACATCCTGCGCAATGTCATCGAGACCCTGGTCGGCCAGTACAGCCCCGACGAGCTGCTGTTCGGGGTCTACGACCCGCGCAAGGGACTCGACGACGTCGTGCCCGACGACTACCTCGGCGGATACGCCGGCAGCGCCATCGTCGGCGAGCAGCTCTCCTCCGCGTTGGCGGCCGAGCTGGAGCTGCGTTCAACCGGTGGCGACGAGGAACACCAGCCGAGCAAGGCCAAGCTGGTGGTCATCGCCGACGACTACGACGTGCTCACCGCCAGTGGCACGTCCCCCCTGGGCCGGCTGACCAACTACCTGCCCATGGCCGACGAACTGGACCTGCACGTCATCCTGGCCCGCAAGGTGCGCGGGGCGAGCCGGGGCATGTACGAGTCCTTCTTCTCCACACTGCGCGATGCAGGGACCGCCGGGCTGATCATGAGCGGGGACCGTTCCGAGGGCGGGCTGCTCAACAACATCCGGGCCCGTCCGCTGCCCCCGGGCCGCGGACAGCTGGTGCAAACCGGACGCCCGGTCCAGACAATCCAGACCTACCTGAACCCGGAAACGCAGTAGGCCTTGCCAGGACGGAATACGCTGCGTCGATGCGGGGTTGCTACTGGCATGCCCCAGGAAAACCGCACCGCCGCTGCCCGCCCCCAGCCGGACGGCGTCCACACCGGTCCTGCACTGAGCCGAGCCGGGTTGTTCCAGGGCCTGGGAGCGTACGGATTGTGGGGTGTGCTGCCCCTCTATT
Source organism: Arthrobacter sp. JSM 101049 (assembly GCF_041679245.1). Classification (NCBI taxonomy): domain Bacteria; kingdom Bacillati; phylum Actinomycetota; class Actinomycetes; order Micrococcales; family Micrococcaceae; genus Arthrobacter; species Arthrobacter sp. JSM 101049. The sequence goes on from NZ_JBGFFC010000001.1 coordinate 411,372, forward strand.
TCATGACGATCGCCATCGCCAGCTCGACGGAGATCGTGGCGAACCGCATCGTGTTCAGCCTGGTCTTCTGCCTCATCCTCATCGGGGCAACCCGCGCCTGGGGTGACCTGCGGGCCCTCGCCCGGGACGGGGCCGCCATGCGCCGGCTAGCCCTCGCCGCGGTCCTGATCACCGTCAACTGGGTCACATACGCCTTCGCCGTGCTCCACGGGCACACCGTGGAGGCCTCGCTGGGCTACTTCATCAACCCGCTGGTTTCGGCCGCACTGGGTGTGGTCTTCCTGAAGGAGCGGCTGTCCCGGCTGCAGTGGACCGCGCTGGGCTTCGGCCTCGGCGCTGTGCTGGTGCTGACGTTCGCCTACGGTTCGGTCCCGGTGATTGCCCTGACCCTGGCGTTCTCCTTCGGGCTCTACGGCTTCGTGAAGAACCGCGTCGGCCGCACCGCAACCGCCGTGACGAGCCTGACCGTGGAAACCGCACTCTTGACGGTGCCTGCGCTCGTCTACATGGGCTGGCTGATGTCGCGTGGCGAAGCCACCGTGCTCACCAACGGCCCGGCGCACTTCTGGCTCATGGCGGCCAGCGGCATCGTCACCGCAGTTCCGCTGCTGCTCTTTGGTGCGGCGGCGCGGCGGCTGCCACTGAGCACCGTGGGCACCCTGCAGTTCCTGACGCCGGTGATGCAGTTCATCATCGCCGTGGCCATCTTCCGCGAGGCCATGCCGCCGGAACGGCTCGCGGGCTTCGCGTTGGTGTGGGTGGCGATCATCCTGCTGGCGATCGACATGCTGCGCCGGCCGCGCCCCCGGCCACATGGCGAGCAGACGGCCCCGGCAGTCTCAGATGCCGGGCCGGCCAGGTGGACCGCAGCACCGTAGCTGCGGCCACCGAGGGCGGGAGCCGGGGCCCGGCGTCCGCGGAGGGCGATACCGGCGCCTGAAAAAGCCGGTGCGGGTCCAGATGCCTCCTGATCGGTCGTCGGCCCGGGCGGATCAGGCGTTCTTCCGGATCGCTTCCTCCAGCACGTCGAAGGCGTCGGCCAGCAGGTCCTGGGAGATGACCAGCGGCGGCAGCAGGCGTACGACGTTCCCGTAGGTTCCGCAGGTCAGGATGATGACGCCGGCGGCCAAGCAGTCGGCGGCGATCCGCTTCGTCAGCTCGGCATCGGGTTCCGTGCCACCGGCCTTCACGAATTCGATGGCCAGCATGGCGCCCCGGCCGCGCAGGTCGCCGATGGCCGGCACCTCCTGCTGCAGCGGCCGCAGGCGCGCGTAGAACAGGTCCTCGATGGCGCGGGCCCGTGCGTTCAGGTCCGCTTCCGCCATGTAGTCCACGGCGGCCAGGCCGGCGGCGACCGCGACGGGGTTGCCGCCGTAGGTGCCTCCCAGCCCGCCCGGATGGACCGCGTCGAGCAGCTCGGCGCGGCCGACGATGCCCGACAGGGGCAGCCCTCCGGCGATCCCCTTGGCCAGGGTGATGATGTCGGGCACGACCGACTCGTGGTCCACGGCGAACCAGTCACCGGTGCGGCAGAACCCGGACTGCACCTCATCGGCGATGAAGACGATCCCCTGCTCCGTGGCCCATTCGGCGATGCGCGGCAGGAAGCCGTCGGCCGGGACGATGAACCCGCCCTCGCCCTGGATGGGTTCGATGATGATCGCCGCGATCTGGTCCCCGCCGATCTGCTTCTCCATGTCCAGGATGGCGCGCTCGGCGGCCTCCTTGCCCGAGATGTTCGGGTTCTCCTCGCGGAAGGGGTAGCTCATCGGCATCCGGTAGATCTCCGATGCCAGCGGCCCGAATCCCCGCTTGTAGGGGGCGGCCTTGGCCGTCAGCCCCATGGTGAGGTTGGTGCGGCCGTGGTAGGCATGGTCGAAGGCCACGACGGCGGCGCGCCCGGTGGCGACGCGGGCGACCTTGATCGCGTTTTCAACGGCTTCGGCGCCCGAGTTGAAGAACACGCTCTTCTTGGCATGCTCGCCCGGGGTGAGTTCGGCCAGCTTCTCGGCCAGCTCCACATACCCCTCATAGGGGGTGACCATGAAGCAGGTGTGGTTGAAGCGGGCGCTCTGCTCGGCAACGGCGGCGGAGACCTGTGCGTTGGAGGCCCCTACGGTGGTCACGGCGATGCCGGAGCCGAGGTCGATGAACGAATTGCCGTCCACGTCGACGACCACCCCACCATCGGCGTCGGCGGCATACACCGGCACGGAGGAGGCGACGCCTGCCGCCACGGAGGCGGCACGCCGTTCGGCCAAGGCCTGCGAGACGGGCCCGGGGAAGGCCCCGGTGATGTTGCGCTTCTGGTCGAGCCGGTACTGGATCTCCACGGCGATGTCCTTCCTGTCGTTGACGCGCGAGGCGTCATGGGTCGGCTTCGAGCCTACGTTTCGCTCCTCCACCGCCGCTAGGGTGCTTGGCACAGGGTCGCCGTCGGCCAGTTATGCACCCGCACAGCACGACGGCGGCCCCGCCGTTTCCGATGGGGCCGCCGCCACGCTGTGCGCTGCTGTGGGTCAGGCGTCCTGCCTGGCCAGCTCCGGTGCGTCGTCTTCCGGCGCCTCGGGGTGCCGGTTCAGGTTGACCAGGGCCAGGGCGAGGCCGCCCCAGACCGTCAGGATGGCGATGACCAGCATGGTGATGGCGATGGGTGTCATCGGATTGCCCCTTCTTCTGCGTCTTCCGCCGTCTTGACGGCGTCGTACTCGGGATCGTGGTTGGCCTTGGAGTTCCGGCTCCACGGGATGAACGTCAGGATGACGGCGACCACGACCAATGCACCGGCCATGCCCCAGCCGAAGACCCCGAGGAACCAGACCGGGTAGTCCTCATAGGGGGTCTGGATCTTCGTGATGAACTCGTTGATGAGCATGTAGGCCAGCGCCAACGGGGCAACGACTGCCACGAGCACCATCCAGGTGCCCTTCATCTTGATGGATGCGTACCGGTTCAGGTGCTTCGAGAGCACCGGCAGCTTGCGCAGGCACCAGGCGACGACAATGACCGCGACGAGGGCGCCGAGCATGATGCCGAAGCTGTTCACGAATGCGTCGAAGGTATCGAGCAGGTACAGGCCGGTGGTGGTCGGGAAGAGCACGATGGAGATCAGCCCCACGGGGATCGTCACCGCCAGTGCCGACTTCACGCGCGGCCAGCCCATCTTGTCCTGGATCGCCGCGACGATGACCTCGAGGATGGAGATCAGCGAGGTGATGCCGGCGAACACGAGCGAACCGAAGAAGAGCACTCCCAGCAACGCGCCGACCGGCGCCTGCGAGACGATGGTCGGGAAGGCCACGAAGGCCAGGCCGATGCCCGCGTCCACGACCTTGGAGATGTCCCCGCCGGAGGCCTGCGCCATGAACCCCAGCGCGGCGAAGACGCCGATGCCCGCGAGGATCTCGAACGCCGAGTTCGCGAACCCGACGACCATCCCGGAGCCGGTGAGGTCGGTCTTGCGCTTGAGGTAGGACGAATAGGTGATCATGATGCCGAAGGCGACCGACAGCGAGAAGAAGATGTGGCCGTAGGCCGCGGCCCAGACCCCCGGGTCGCCGAGCGCCTCCCAGTTCGGCGTGAAGAACGCATTCAGTCCGTCGGCAGCACCGGGCAGGAACAGCGAGGCCACGACCAGCAGGACGAACATGACGACCAGCAGCGGCAGGAACACGGCGTTGGCGCGGGAGATGCCCTTGTTGACGCCGGCGACCATGATCGCGATAACCACGATCCAGGTCACCAGCAGCGGCCAGAACACGCCCGAAACGTAGTCGAAGCCGAGGGTCGGTGTCTCGGCCACCTGCAGGAAGTTCCCCATCAAGAAGTCCCCGGGCTTGTCACCCCAGGCCTTCGTGAACGAGAAGAACGTGTACATGGCGGCCCAGGCGATGATCACCGCATAGTAGATGGCGATGATGAAGCAGACCAGGACCTGCCACCAGCCCAGTGGCTCGGCAGCCCGGTGCAACCGGCGGTAGGCCAGGGGCGCCGAGCCGCGGAACTTGTGGCCGATCGAATAATCCAGGAACAGCAGGGGGATGCCCGCCGTCAGGAGGGCGCAGAGGTACGGGATCAGGAAGGCCCCGCCACCGTTGTCGTAGGCGACATACGGAAAGCGCCAGATGTTCCCCAGCCCGACGGCTGAGCCGATGGCCGAGAGGATGAACAGTTTTCGCGAAGAAAAGGTTTCTCGTTTAAGGACCGGGGCTGTCGCTGCCCCGCCTTGCGGTGGAGTGGTCATGCCTACACCGTAGACTTGTGTTGAACACGTCACAAAGAACTGCAGCGGCTGCTTCGTCGTTTCGTCCAAGCATTGTCGCTTCCGTCATGCCGACGCACAACAAGGGCCCTAAACTGGATTCCATGGCGATGACGCTTTCCGGACTCCTGGCTTCCCCTTCCCTGCGGCTCACGGCCCTGACCGACCCCGACGGCAGCGGGGAGCGTCCCCTCTCCTGGGCCGCCGTGACCGAGTTGACCGACCCGACCCCCTTCCTGGCCGGTGGCGAGGTCCTGCTGACCACGGGGGTGCGCCAGAAGACCGTCACCGCGCAAACCGAGTTCGTCGACCACGCGATGCGCGCCGGGGTGCTCGCCCTCGGCTACGGGGTCGGCTTGACCCATGCCAAGGTGCCCGCCGCCGTCGTGCGCAGGGCCGTCGAGGTCGGCCTTCCACTGTTCGAGGTCCCCTACGAGACCCCGTTCGTGGCCATCACCCGCATCGTGGCCGAGGCCCTGGCCGCGGACAACGTCGCCCGCATGGAACGCCTGCTGCAGGGACACCAGCGCCTCGCCGCTGCCCTGCTGGGCGGCGGCGGCCTGCACGGACTGCTGCGCGAGCTGGGACAGCAGCTGCAGCGCACCGTCTCCTTGAGCCACTACGGGGCACGCATCCACGGACCGGCGCCGGCGACCGAGGGCTGGCTCACGGTGCCGATCCCCACCGGGCTGCAGGACCGCTGCACGCTGCACCTCGATGGCCGGGACACCGGCGGCGGGCTGGTCGAGTACGCGCAGTCCCTGATCAGCGTCGAGCTGGCCAACCGCGCCCGGCTGCGCGAGTCGCGGCGCACGGTCAGCGGCCAGGTCCTGACCGACCTGACCCGCGGGGTCATCGAGGGCCAGGACGCCGCCCTGCGCCTGCAGTCCGTGGGGATCTCGCCCAACGCCGCGCACACGATCCTGCTGGTCGATCCCGTGGGGCCGAATGCCCGGATCCTGCCCACGCTGCCCCTGCCACCCGGGCGGGAAAAATGCGTCTCGGCGATGGTCGAGGACCGCCTGGCCGTGGTGCTCGATGCCGGGGAGGGCGAGGCCGCAGCCACCGAGTTCGCCGCCTACCTGGCCGGGGCGGGCGTGCCGGCCAGGGTGTCCTACGGCGGGTCATACGCCCAGGTGACGGGGCTGCGGTGGAGCTATTTCGAGGCCGTCGAGGCCCTGCGCCACGGCGGCCGGATCAACCATCCCTCGAGGATCTCGCTGACCTCCCTGCTGCTGGCCGCCCACGACGTGCCGATGCAGGCCCTGGCTGCCGAGGCGCTGGAGCCCCTGGAGGATTTCGATGCGGCCCACGGGGCCGAGCTGATGGTGACCCTGCGCCGTTTCCTCGAGCTCAACGGCAGCGTGGGCACGGTCGCCGAGGCCCTGGGCCTGCACCGCAACACCGTGCGCTACCGGTTGCAGCAGATCGCCGACCTGAGCGGATACGACCCCTCGAACACCCCGGACCGGGTCCAGCTCTGGCTCGCCCTGTCCGCCCACGACGTGTACTGACCCCCGGGACGGATAGTATTTAGGCATGGCTGAGATGTTCGTGGAGAAGTTCCGTTCCCTGGTACCCAAATACCTCGATGACCAGTGGGTTTCGGAGGACGGGCTGACCTCTCAGGAGCTCGACGAGCAACTCGGGGACGCCGGCGTGGACATCCCCCAGGTGCTCACCGAGTTCTACCTGGCCGTCGGCGCCTGCGACGACCTCATGGAGGCCTACTACTACTTCTTCGACCCCGACGAGCTGGAGGTCGAGGACGGATACCTGCTGTTCATGGAGGACGAGGACGAGCAGTACGTCTGGGGCATCCGCGAGGACCAGCTGGACATCCCGGACCCGATCGTCCACCGCCGCCACAACGGCAGCGGGACATGGGAGAGCGAAGAGGGGACCTTCAGCGAATACGTGCTCGACATGTTCGAGTGGGTCTTCGAGGAGCTGGAACCCGAACTGGAGGACTAGCGACCGTGCCTGCGCACCCGCATGGATCACACGAACCTCCCGGCTACCTCTGCCCCTTCTGCGAGCTCCTGGCCGGCGGTCCGCTGTCCGCCGGGAACCTCTGCGCCCCGACCGATCTGGTCCACCGGGACCGGCAGGTGGCGGTGATCATGGCCTGCGACGGGTTCGGCAACTACGGCGGGCACGCCATGGTCATCCCGGCCGCGCACCTGGAGTCGCTCTACGACCTGGACGACGGCGTCGCAGCCGCCATCATGGTCGCCACCCGCAGGACCGCACTGGCCATGAAGCTGGCGTGGGACCCCGAGGGGACCTCGACCCGGCAGCACAACGAACCGGCCGGGAACCAGCACGTCTGGCACTACCACCAGCATGTCTTCCCGCGGTATGCCGACGACGACTTGTACCGCCAGCTGCGCCACCGCGTACCCGTCGAGGTCCGCGCGGCCAAGGCACGCGAACTCGCCGCGGCATGGGGCCGGGTCGGCTGAAGGGCTGCGCTGCCGCCTAGTTCTCCCGGGAGACGACGGCGTGGGCAAAGGCCGCCAGTGAGGACTTCACGGCGCCCTCCGGCAAGGGCGCCAAGGCCGCGACGGCGTCGGCGGACCACTGCCGCGCCACCTCCCAGGACTTCTGCGTCACCGGGTGCGCGGCCAGCGCCGCGACCGCACGGGACAGATCCTCGTCCAAGGACAAGTCGCCGTCGACCAGGGCCAGCACGTCGGCCGCCGACGGGTCGCCGTCCGCTGCCGCCTGTCGCAGCAACAGCACCGGCAGCGTGGGCACCCCCTCGCGCAGGTCGGTGCCGGGGGTCTTGCCCGAGCGCACCTGTGCACCGGTGACGTCGATGACGTCGTCGGCCAGCTGGAACGCCACGCCGACCTTCTCGCCGTAGTCGCGCATGACCTCGACATGGTCGGCGGCCCCGCCGAACAGCGCGCCGAAGACCCCGGAGGTGGAGATCAGCGAGGCGGTCTTGTCGGCGATCACGTCGAGGTAGTGCGCCACCGGGTCCTCCCCGTCACGGGGCCCGACGGTTTCGTGCAGCTGGCCTAGGCAGAGGCGCTCGAACGTGCGGGACTGCAGTTCGACGGCATCGACACCGAGTTCGGAGCCGATGACGGAGGCCCGGGCGAAGATCAGGTCGCCGGTGAGGATGGCGGTGGAGTTGCCCCAGACCTCGTGCGCGGTGGGCGCCCCGCGGCGGTAGGGGGCCGAGTCCATCACGTCGTCGTGGTAGAGCGTGGCCAGGTGCGTTAGCTCGACGACGGCCGCGGCCTTGATGGTCTGCGGGGTGACGCCCTCGCCCAGCAGGGAGGTCAGGATGACAAGCAGCGGACGCACCCGCTTGCCGCCGGCCTCCACGAGGTGGCGGCTGGTGGCGTCGATGAGCGGATCGGAGTTCGCCACCGCGGCGCGCAGGACCTTCTCGACCTTGGCCATCCCCTGGGAGATGGCGGGGCCGAACTCGGGGTCTTCGGCGACGGCACGGAACCCGGGGGGCAGGTTGATGCCCGCGGCGATGGCCGAGGTTTCCGCGAACAGGTCAACGGATTCCGGCACGCCGTGTCCGGCGGTCGTCCAGTTGGTCGGGGAATCATTCACGGTTCTGGGACCTGCTTGTCATCGGGGTGGATCGTTTCTCGGGCACGGCCCGGGGCGGACGGCGATTGTCCGTGGGCGGGGCCAGCCGTTCCAGCACATGGATCACTCTATCCTCAAACCCGCGGCCGCCGTCGTCGGTGAGATTGGCGAGCATGCGCACGACGAAGCGCATCAGCACCGGTGTGCTCATGCCCGTGCGCAGGGCCAGCTTCATCACCCGGGGGTTGCCGATCAACCGGGCGAAGACGCGTCCGAGCGTGAAGTGGCTGCCCCAGGCACCGCGCACCAGGTCCGGGTAGGAGGCCAGCAGGGCCTCCCGGGATCCCGGCGTCGTGCCGTGCAGGCCCGAGCGGGCATCGAGGATGACCTCGGCGGCCATGCGGGCGGACTCCATGGCGTAGCTGATGCCCTCGCCGTTGAAGGGCGAGACCATCCCGCCGGCGTCGCCCAGCAGCATGAGCCCGGGGCTGTAGTGCGGGGTCCGGTTGAAGCCCATGGGCAGGGCGGCGCCGCGGATGGGTCCCACCTGGTTGTCCTCGCTGAAGCCCCACTCGGCGGGCATGCCGGCGGTCCAGTCGCGCAGCACCTGGCGGTAGTCGAGCCTGCCGAACTCGCGCGAGGAGTTCAGGATCCCCAGCCCGACGTTGGAGGTGCCGTCGCCGACGCCGAACACCCAGCCGTAGCCGGGCAGCGGGCGGCCGGCCGCGTCGGGCAGCTCCAGCCAGCCCTCCATCCAGTCGTCGTCGTGGCGCGGGGAGGTGAAGTAGGTCCGGTAGGCCACACCCAGCGGCCGGTCATCACGTTTGTGCAGGCCCAGGCTGAGGGCGGTGCGCGTGGAGTTCCCGTCGGCGGCCAGGACGACGTCGGCGCGGAATTCGCGGGTCTGGCCCGTCTTGCGCCCGTTTTCGTCCATGAGGTTGGCGACCACGCCGGTGACCCGGCCGGTGGTGTCGCGCACCGCGTCGGTGACCGCGTGGCGCTCGAGCAACCGCGCCCCGCCGGCCTGGGCGTGGCGGGCCAGGGCCTCGTCGAAGCCCTGGCGGGTGCGGATCAGCCCGTAATCCGGGAAGTCGCCGAGTTCGGGCCACGGGATTTCCATCGCCCGGCCTCCGGCGACCAGTCGTAGGCCCTGGTTGCGCCGCCAGATCCCGGCGTCGGAGTGGTCGACGCCGAGCCGGGCCAGTTCGCGCACCGCGCGCGGGGTCAAGGCGTCTCCGCAGACCTTTTCGCGGGGGAAGTTCGTCTTCTCCAGGACGGTGACCTCGACCCCGGCGCGGGCCAGGTAGCTGGCGGCGGTCGATCCCGCGGGGCCGGCCCCGACAATCAAAACAGACACGTGGTTTTCCTTGCCGCTGCCGGCTAGCGCACGGGCCGGGAGGCCCGGTGGCGCAGGTAGTCGGAGGCCTTGGCCCGGCGTTCGGCGGCCGTTGCGGCGTCTGCGTCCAGCGGCTTAGTGGCCCGGTGCACGGCGACGATGCCGCCGGAGAGGTTGCGGTACCGGCACGCTTCCCACCCTGCCTGGCCAATCCAGGCGGCCAGCCCGTCCTGGTTGGGCCAGGCGCGGATGGATTCGGCGAGGTAGACGTAGGCGGCCGGGTTGGAGGCGACCTTCCGGGCGATCGGCGGCAGGGCGCGCATCAGGTATTCGGTGTAGACGGTCCGCCAGGGGGCGAACGTGGGGTGGGAGAACTCGCAGACCACCAGGCGGCCTCCGGGCTTGGTGACGCGCAGCATCTCGGCCAGGGCCAGTTGCGGGTCGCCCACGTTGCGCAGGCCGAAGCTGATGGTGGTGGCGTCGAAGCTGTCGTCGGCGAAGGGCAGGTTGGTCGCGTCCCCGGCGACGAAGTCGATGTCGGGACGCCGGCGCTTGCCCACGCCGAGCATGCCCAGCGAGAAGTCGCAGGCCACGACCTCGATGCCGGCGTCGGCGTACGGCTCGGAGGAGGTCCCGGTTCCGGCGGCGAGGTCCAGCACCCGCTGGCCCGGGGCGGCGCCGACCGCGTCCACGACGATCTTGCGCCACAGGCGCGTCTGGCCCATGGAGAGGATGTCGTTGACCAGGTCGTAGCGGGGTGCGACATCGTCAAACATGGCTTGGACTTCTTCGGGACGCTTTTCCAGCGATGCACGGCTCACCCCTCCAGTGTCTCAAAGTTCGCCGCGAGGGCGAAAAGGCGCACCGCCTCCGGAGGTAGGCTGGTGCCACCATGAACTGTGATCTTCCCGGCTCCACCGTGCCGAAATCCGGCACGCAGGTGGCGGACCTTCCCCCTGTCCCGACGCTGCGCGCCCTGACCGTCCCCCGTGCGTCCGTGCAGGACAACGGCCTGCTGGACCTGCTGGTCCGCGACGACGCGCTCGTCTGGGGCCGCCAGGGCGAGGGGCTGGTGGGGTTCGGGGAGGTGGCACGGGCCACCGCGACGGGGAACGGACGGTTCGCGGACCTGCGCCGCTGGTGGTCCGCGGTCGCCGCGGGCGCCGACGTGGACGACCGCGTCGGACTGCCGGGCTCCGGGCCGGTCGCCTTCTCCGCGATCGCGTTCTCGGCCACCAGTTCCCATGCTTCCCGGCTGATCGTCCCGCGCGTGGTCGTGGGGCGCACCGGCAACACCGGCTGGCTGACGCTGGTCACCGCCGATCCGGACGCCGAGCTCAGCGCCGCCGCCGTCGAGGAGCAGCTCGCCCGGCTGCTCGAGGACCCCTCGCCCGAGCGTGATCTGGGTCCCGGCGCGGACCGGCTGGTTCCGGGCCAGGTCTCCGAGCGGCAGTACGAGGAGTCGGTCCGCGCCGGTGTGCGGGCCATCGCGGCCGGGGACCTGACCAAGCTCGTGCTGGCCCGGGACGCGGTGGCCGAGCTGGGATCGGACATCGCGGTTTCGCAGGTCCTGCGCGAACTGGCGCTGCGCTATGCGGACTGTTGGACCTATTCGGTCGACGGGCTCATCGGCACCACTCCGGAAATGCTGGTCAAGGTCACCGGCGATACTGCCCGGGCACGGGTCCTGGCCGGGACGCTGGACCGGGCCACCGCGCCGACCGGCGACGAGGGCTATGCCGCGCGGATGCTCTCGGGCAGCGAGAAGCAACGCCACGAACACCGGCTGGCCATCGACTCGCTGACCGCCGAGCTCGGCCCGCTGGTGACCGGGATGACCGCCCCCGAGGAGCCCTTCGTGCTCCAGCTGCCCAATGTCTGGCACCTCGCCTCCGATGTCGAGGCGCAGTTGCGCGTGCACGACGACGGGACCTCGCCCTCCGCCCTAGACCTCGCCGAGGCGCTCCACCCGACGGCCGCGGTGTGCGGCACCCCCACCGAAGCGGCCGACGAGCTCATCCTCCGCCTCGAGGGCATGGACCGCGGTCCATACGCAGGACCCGTCGGCTGGGTGGATGCGGCCGGCAACGGCGAATTCGGCATCGCGCTGCGGGGCGGGGTCATCGAGTCCCCCACCCGGGTACGCCTGTATGCCGGGTGCGGCATCGTCGCGGCCTCCGACCCGGCGGCCGAATTGGCCGAGTCGTGGGCCAAGATGCGGCCCATGCGCGAGGCCCTGAATCTGTAAATCTTTTGTCACTCCGGCCACTTGTTTACCCGCAAGACACCCCTGTAGCCTGTGATGAATATCTCATCCGCTGGTTTTCCGGTCTAGAATGACACTTCCGGCGCGGATGTCCGTCGGATCACTCGAGAAGGAACTTACAGATGCGGATTCACTCCACTTTTACCAAGGCATTGGCCGTCTCGGCCGTCGCCCTGATGTCGCTGACGGCCTGCGGCGGCTCGGACAGCGGCGACGCCGACAGCTCCGCTGGCGGCAATGAGCTGGGACTGGTACAGCCCGGGACGCTCACGATCTGCTCCGACGTGCCCTACCCGCCGTTCGAGTTCGAGAAGGACGGCGATTACACCGGCTTCGACATCGACCTCATGCGCGCGATCTCCGACTCCATGGGCCTCGAGCTCGCCGTCCAGGACGTGGGCTTCGACGGCCTGCAGTCCGGCGTCGTGCTCGCCTCCGGACAGTGCGATGTGGGCGCCAGCGCCATGACCATCACGGAGGACCGCAAGGAGCACCTGGGCTTCACCGACGGCTACTACGATTCCGAGCAGTCGCTGCTGGTCCCGAAGGACTCGGACATCAAGTCCATCGAGGACCTGGCCGGCAAGACCGTCGGCGTCCAGCAGGGCACCACGGGCGAGAACTACACCCGCGAGAACGTCCCGTCGGACACCGAGGTCAAGGCCTACCCCTCCGATGCCGAGCTGTTCCCCGCACTGAAGTCCAAGGGAGTGGACGCAGTACTGCAGGACCTGCCGGTGAACCTGGGCCACCAGGAGGATGGGCAGTACGTGATCGTCGAAAAGTACAAGACGGACGAGCAGTACGGCTTCGCCGTCAACAAGGAAGGCAGCGAGGCGCTCCTGAAGGAACTCGACGCCAAGCTCGCGGAGCTCAAGGACAACGGCAAGTACCAGGAAATCTACGACAAGTACTTCTCCACGAAGTAGTCCAGACGGGTTCGCCCCGGGGGAGCATTCCCCGGGGCGAACCCCTGACATGAGCTGGAAGGCCACCTTTGAAACCCTCCACCCGCAGGCGCCTCTTCCGCGGCAGCCTCTACGTCGTATTCATTGCCGCCGTCGCCGCCGTCCTCATCCTGGCCGACTGGAAAGCCATCAAGGTCCACTTCCTCGACCTTGAGGTCGCGAAGGCGATGTTCCCGGAAATCATCGTCACGGCCGCCAAGAACACGATCGTCTATACGGCGATCGCCTTTGTCGGAGGCCTGCTGCTGGGCCTGCTGCTGGCCTTGATGAAGCTCTCCCCCGTCGGCCCCTACCGCTGGGTCGCCACCGGCTACATCGAGCTGTTCCGCGGCCTCCCGGCCCTGCTGGTGATCTTTGGGTTCGCCTTCGCCGTTCCGCTGGCCTTCCAGTGGCGTCCCCCGGGCGGAAACGCCAGCCTCGGGCTGATCGCCTTGATTGTGGTTTCCGGTGCCTACATTGCCGAAACGATCCGCGCGGGCATCGAGGCGGTCCCTCCCGGCCAGAGCGAGGCCGCCCGGTCGCTGGGCATGGGGCCGGCGTGGACCATGATCTCCGTCGTGCTGCCGCAGGCGTTTCGCATCATCACCCCCCCGCTGACGAACGAGCTGGTGATCCTCATCAAGGACACCTCGCTGTTGTTCATCGCCGGCATGGCCCTCGGCGACCGCGAGTTGACCACGTTCGCCCGCGATGCCGTGTCCCAGACGGCCAATTCGACGCCGCTGATCATGGCGGCCCTGATGTACCTGGTCATTACGCTCCCGTTGACCCAGCTCGTGGCCAAGCTGGAGCGCCACCAAAAGAGAGGACGGTAGAGCGCGTGAGCGAACAGGATATCCGTGCCGACCGCCCGGCCATCGAGGTCCGCGGCCTGCACAAGAGCTTCGGCGACAACGAAGTCCTCAAGGGCATCGACTTCCATGTCGGCCAGGGTGAGGTGGTGTGCGTCATCGGCCCCTCCGGGTCCGGCAAGTCCACCCTGCTGCGCTGTGTGAACCGGCTGGAGGAGCCCACCCAGGGCACGATCCTCGTGGAGGGGATCGACATCACCGACCCCGAAACGGACCTGGACAAGGTGCGCACCAGGATCGGGATGGTCTTCCAGCAGTTCAACCTCTTCCCTCACCTGAACGTGTTGGACAACCTCGCGCTGGCCCAGCGCCGGGCCAAGCGGCGGGGGAAGCGGGAGGCTGCCGAGATCGGCCGCGCCAACCTGGAGAAGGTTGGCCTCGGGCACCGGGCCGACGCCTTCCCTTCCCAGCTCTCGGGCGGCCAGCAGCAACGGGTGGCGATTGCCCGTGCCCTGTCGATGAACCCGGACATGATGCTCTTCGACGAGCCGACATCGGCACTCGACCCCGAGCTGGTCGGCGACGTCCTGGCGGTCATGCGACAGCTCGCCGACGAGGGCATGACCATGATGGTCGTGACCCACGAGATGGGCTTCGCCCGCGAGGTCGGCGACCGCGTCGTGTTCATGGACGGTGGCGTCGTGGTTGAACAGGGCAAGCCGGAAGATGTGCTGGGAAACCCCCGCCACGAACGGACCCAATCGTTCCTCTCCAAGGTGCTCTGACCGGATCCAACCGCGATGGCGTGGCCTCCGCTTCGGCGGGGGCCACGCCATTTTCACGTGCCAGAGGCGACACGGGAGATGATGCCCTGGTGGAAGTCGCGTAGACCGGACCGGTCGATCCGCACGTCCACGATGCGCCGGCGCACCGGCGAGCTGGCGGTGGGCCCCGCGGCGAGGACCGCCGCCAGGGCGCGGCGTTCATCGACCCGGACGTAGTCGAGCCCGTAGGCCGCGGCCAACGCACGCAGGTCGACGGCGTGCGGGGTGGCGAAATAGCGCTCCACGGTCGCCGCATAGGCAGGCTGTTCCGCCAGGGCCCCATGCTCAAGGGTGGAGAAGATCGCGCCGCCGCCGTCGTTGAGCACCACCAGATCCAGGGGCGGAACCTGCTCCCCGTCCCCCAGGAACAGGCCACCGACATCGTGTAGGAAGGTCACGTCCCCGACCAGCACCGTGGTGCGCTCCCCCGGCCCCCCGTCGGTGCCCAGGGCGATGCCGGTCGCGGTGGCCAGGGTGCCGTCGATGCCCGCAAGGCCGCGGTTGGCGTAAACCGGCCGGCAGGTGGGTCCGGGTACCGCCGCGAGGTCGGCATCGCGGATGGCATTGGAGGAGCCCAGCACCAGGGGGCCGGCATCCGCGTCCCACACCAGTCGGGCCAGGTCCAGACCGGTCAGCGCTGCCGTATGGGTGGCCTCGTCGAGGATGGCGGTGGCGCGGGCCGCCGCCGAGGTCCATTCGTCGTGCCAGCCGGCCGGCGCACGGCCGGCGAAGGCGGCGAGTTCGTTCAGCTCGGTGATGACCCGGTCCTCACGCCTGCCGGGCTCGAACCATGCCACCGGTTCTGGCACGTAGAGGGCCGAGGGGCGGTCAGGGCTGGCCAGCAGGCGGGCGACGGGCCGGCTCAGGGTCGGGCGACCGAAGACGACGACGCGTTCGATCCGTGCGTCGAATCCTGCCAGCAATACCCGGTAGGGGCCGATGGCCTGGGGGCCGAAGCGGGCGTTGGAACTGGGTTCGGCCAACAGCGGCAGCCCCAGGGCGCGGGCGAAGCGTTCGGCCAGGGGCGTGGCGTCATGCCCCGCGACCACGACCGTGTGCCGTTCGGGCAGGTCGGCGCCGGTGATGAGGCCGGTCAGCTCGTCATCTCCGGTGCCGGCCGCCGGCTGGTGCCGTGTCGGTGGCAACGCGATCGGTGCTCCGGCCGCGGCCCACGGTGCGGTGTCGCCGTCCCCGGGGACCAACGGGTCGCGGAATGCGAGGTTGACCTGCACGGGCCCCCGGACGGAGTGCTGGAGGTGGGTGTGCCGGCTCGCCGGCGGCGGCGTGGTGACGCCGAGGTGCACCGGGGTGGCGTCGGCGTCGCCTCCGGTCAGCGTCATGCCCTCGCTGGCCATCAGGGCCCGCCGCACATCCGGCGCCGGGTCCTGCCCTGCCGGGACGTCCACGCTGCAGCGCACGTGGGTGCCGAACAGGCCCACCTGGTGGGTGGTCTGGTTCGCCCCGGTGCCGCGCAGTTCGACGGGCCGGTCGGCGGAGACGACCACGAGCGGGACGGCGGCGTGGTTGGCTTCCATCACGGCCGGCAGCAGCTCCCCGACGGCTGTTCCCGAGGTGGTCACGATCGCCACCGGACGGCTGGTCGCCAGGGCCAGGCCCAGCGCCGTGAATCCCGCGTCGCGCTCGTCGATCCGGATGTGCACGCGCACGCTCCCGTGCCGTTCGGCCTCGGCGAGCGCGTAGGCCAGCGGTGCGCTGCGGGAGCCGGGGCAGAGGACGACCTCGCGGACGCCGTCGTCCGTGAGCGTCCGTACCGCCGAACGGGCGGCTTCGAACGAGGTCAGCGGCGTATCGGCGGGCGTCATGCAACCTATCCTAGGTCTGGGCGGCCTCCAGGAGGCGGGCGCAACGGCGCAACCGCTCGATCCACCAGTGCCGGCGGTCGGCGGTGGCGGCGTGGCGGCGGAGCAGCTCCGGGTCGGCGGCCACCGTCCGCAGGTCCAGGGCCCCGTCGCGGGCCTCGTAGCGATCGGTGGACACGTCCGCCTCGAACAGGGATACGGTGCCCAGCCCGCAGGCATGGGGGAGTTCGGGCAGGGCCGCGGCCAGCGCTGCCCCGGTGCGGATGCCGACCGAGGAGTCCAGGGCCGAGGAGACGACGGCGGGAAGGCCCGCCTGGGCGACGAGGGCCAGGGCGGACCGGATGCCGCCCAGCGGCTGGGCCTTGACGATGATCAGGTCTGCGGCGCCGGCACGGGCCACGGCCAGCGGGTCGGATTCCTTCCGGACCGATTCGTCGGCGGCGATCAGGATCCCCAGGCCGCGCCGGATGACCTCGGCGCGCAGGCGCCGCAGCCCGTCGATGCCGGCGACGGGTTGTTCGGCGTATTGCAGGTCGAAGCCGGCGAGCGCCTCGAGGGCTTCGAGTGCTTGATCGTGGGTCCATCCGGCATTGGCGTCCACGCGCACTGCGGCACCGGGCAGCAGGCGACGGACCTCCGCGACCCGGGCCACGTCGTCGTGCAGGGTCTGGCCCTTTTCGGCGACCTTGACCTTCACGGTGTGGGCGGCGTCGAAGGAGGACAGCACCGCCTCGACACCGGCGGCGGGGACGGCGGGCACGGTGGCGTTGACCGGGACCGAGGAGCGCACCGGGTCGGGGAAGCCCTGCCAGCCGGCCTCGATGGCGCAGCGCAGCCAGGGTGAGGACTCCTCGTCGTCGTACTCGGTGAAGGGCGAGAACTCGCCCCATCCCACCGGTCCGTCCAGCAGCAGGATCTCCCGGCGGGTGACGCCGCGGAAGCGTACCCGCATCGGCAGGGACACGACGTGGGCGCGCTCGACGAGCTCGGCGATGGACGGGCCGCTGGACGGCCCGGCGGAGGGCGTGGGGTTCGTCTCGCCGCGGTGCCGATCGGGAACGCTGGGGGCGGCGGCTGCGTTGTCCGGGATGACCATCAACTCATCGTATCGGCGGCGGCTCCGCCGGAGGACACACCTATTGTGGGACGCTAGAGGCAGATGAACGACACCATGAAAATACCCGCTGTGGGAGGCCCGCACCGGGCGGCACGCAATCCCGGATTGTGGATCCTGGCGATGCTGCTGCTCGCCGGGCTGTTCGGCGTGGCCTACTGGGCGTTCGTGCTCACGGCCACCGGGCAGCAGGCCGATGACGACGCCTTGCAGGGGGCGCTCTCGTTCCTCGGCGAGGGCCGGGCCCGGTCCGCGGCGTTGTCCTTCCTGAACGAGCTGCCGTTGGTCTCCGGGGTGGTCGCGGTGCTGGCCCTGGCGACCGCCGCCATCGTGCGGCGGAACCTGTATGCGCCCGTCGTCGCGGCGCTGTCCTTCGGCGCGGCGGCCGGCAGCACGCAGCTGCTGAAGCACCTGCTGCTCTTCCGTCCGGACATGGGCATCTCCGAAGCGACGATGAACTCCTTCCCCTCCGGGCACACCACGGTGGCGACCTCGTCGATCCTCGCCGCCTTCCTGGTCACCGCGCCGCGCTGGCGGCCGCTGATCGCCGCGGTCGGGGGCCTGTATGCCGCGGTCACCGGGATCTCCACGTTCGCGCTGGGCTGGCACCGCCCCTCGGACATCATCGCCGCGTACCTCGTGGCGGGGTTCTGGGCCCTGCTGGCCGGCCTGGTCATCCTGCGGCGGCAACCCTGGTGGAACTGCTGGGACGGGCCGGACGCCTTCTGGGCGTCCTCGGGCACCTGGCCGACGCTGCTGTGGTTCCCCGGCGTCCTCGGGTTCATCGGGGCGGCCGGTGCCTACCTGTTCGTGACCCGGCTCGGCGCCCCCGCCGGGACCACGGAGCAGGGCTGGTTCCTGGTCTCCGGGGCGCTGCTGGTCATCGGGGCCGCCGGATGCCTGTTCGGCCTGCTGTCCGGGGTCTTCTCCCACCAGACCCGGCGCCGCGGTCGCTGGCGCTGAGGCGCGGAAGTCGGCGCTGCAGCGCAGCCGTCGGCGCAGAGGCGCTATCGGCCGTTCCGGGGTCGGCGTTCGTCCAGGCTTCCCGGCGGTGCCTGGCGCGGGATGAAGTAGGCGAAGAGCCCCGCTCCCGCAAAGGACACCACGGCCACCGCCACCACGCCGGTGCCCAGCGTGGCCGCCGCGGTGACCGCCGAGAGCAGGACGGGTCCGCCCATGACGCCGGCGTCGGAGATCAGCCGCCAGAAGCCCAGGAACTGCGGGCGGCCGACCGCCGGCGAGTGGTCGGCCCCCAGCGTCATGACGATGCCCGAGCCGATGCCGTTGCCGAAGCCCAGCAGCATGGCGACCAGCAGCAGGGTCCACGGCCCGGTGGTCAGCGGCATCAGCGCCAGGGCGACGCCCATGACGACCATGCACGGCACCGCCACCCAGGTCCGGCCCCGGCGGTCCATCACCTTTCCGGCGGGATAGAACACCAGCATGTCCACGGCCCCCGAGACGCCGTAGACGAGCGAGGTGGCCGAGGCGTCCAGGCCCAGCTGCTCGGCCCAGAGCGGGATGACCGCCTGCCGGGTGGCCCGGACCGCGGAGATCATCACGATGCCCAGGCCCACGGTGGCGTAGATGCGCCAGTGGGCGGCGATGATGCCGCGCAGGGTGACGGGACCGGCGTCGTTCCCGGTGGGATCCGGGGCCGGGCGGCTTCCCCCGGTTCCGGTAGGCCCTGGGTGCACCTCGAGTTCGGGGATGCCGATGCTGACCAGCGTGGCGGCGGCCATGGCGCACAGTCCCGTCCAGTAGGCCCCGGGCAGGCCGAGCCAGTGCATGGCCGCGGCCCCGGCGAAAGGACCGACGAAGAGGCCGATGCGCAGTGTCCCGCCGAGTCCGGACATCGCCCGGGCACGGTGGCTCAAGGGCACGGCGTCGGTCAGGTAGCTTTGCCGGGCCAGGTTGAACACGGAGCCGGCCATCCCGATCATCAGGATGCCGGCGGCGAAGACCCAGAGCGTTCCCGCTGCCAGGCAGGCGACCATGCCCGCGGTGGCCCAGGCGGCGGCGCCGATCATGGCGATCCGCTCGCCGAGCCGGGCGACCAGCAGGGAGGCCGGCACGTTGGTGACCAGCGATCCGACCCCGATCAGGGTGATGACCAGGGCCGCCTGGGCCACGCTGGCACCCAGGTCTCGGGCGCTGAGGGCGATGACCGGGAGCACGCAGCCCTGGCCGATGGCATAGAGCAGCGAGGGCGCGTAGACGCGGAAGACCATCGTCCCCAGTCCGCCGCGGCCGCCGGGGCCCGGGGTGGCGGCGATGGCGCTACGCCCCCCGGCTTCCCGCGGTCTCCTTCATCCGCATGACCAGGTGGCGGGACTGCAGCGGACCGTAGGGCAGGATCGGGATGGCCTTGGTCGCGTCGGCCGAGGACTCGCTGATCGCCGAGCTGCACATGCGGATGCCTTGGCGCAGCTGCTGGAGCTGCGTGCGCACGAAGTCCATGTCGAGCAGCCGGCCGTGTCCGGGGACGACGGAGGGGTAGAGCTCGTCGATGGCGATGATCTTGCCCAGGGCGTGTTCCCAGTCGCGCGGGTAGGAGTCCTCGAAGGACGGGTCGGCCCCCTCCTCGACGAGGTCGCCGGCGAACAGGACGCTGCCCGAGCCGACGAGCAGGTCCCCGTCGGTGTGGCCGCGGCCCAGGTGGAAGAGCGTGATGGAATGCCCGCCGAGGTCCAGGTCGACGGGCTGGGCGTCCACGAGGTGTGTGGGGAGGACGACGGCGGTGTGCTCGCCTTCCGCTGCAGCCATGTCCGGGTCGACGGAGCGGACCAGGCGGCGTTGCGCATCCCCCGTTTCCGCCATGGCGCGGGCCGCGTTGGCGTGGGCCCAGATCTCCCCGACCCCGTGTGCGGCGAAGTACGCGTTGCCGAAGAAGTGGTCCCCGTGGGCGTGGGTGTTGATGAGCACCAGGGGCAGGTCGGTGAGCTCGCGGACGGCGGCATGGAGCCCGGCCGCCTCACCCGGGCCGGCTCCGGAGTCGATGACCGCGGCGCGTTCGTCGCCGACCACCAGCCCGGCGTTGACGCCGAACCCCTCGAGCCGCAGCGACCATGTGCGCTCCCCCACCTCAGTCCAGCGTGCCCGTGTTATTTCGTCAGCCATTGCCCGTCCTTGTCCGGCGCCTTGAGGGGAGCCACCGTGCCCACCGTCTCCATCTGTGGTCCGACTCTATTACCCCGGCACGGCCTCCACCCGTAGACGAGGCTGGACGGGTCAAATGTTTCGTCGGCTGCCTCGTGCGTCCCGCAGTCGAAAGCGCAGTGGCCCGGCTGCCTCGTCGAGGCGGCCGGGCCACTGGTGCTCCTAGAGGTCGGCGAGCACCGATCCCGGGTTCTCGATCGCGTCGGCGACGTAGCGCAGGAAGCCTCCGGCCGTCCCGCCGTCGCAAACGCGGTGGTCGAAGGTCAGGGTCAGCTCGGTGACCTTGCGGACCCGCAGCTCCCCCTCGACGACCCAGGGCCGGTCGATGATCCGCCCGACCCCGAGGATCGCGACTTCCGGGTAGTTGATGATCGCCGCCGAGCCGTCGACGCCGAAGACCCCGTAGTTGTTCAGCGTGAACGTCCCGCGGGTCAGCTCGGCCGGCGTGCACTTGCCCTCGCGGGCCACGGCGGCCAGCCTCCTGACCTCGGCATCGAGCTGACGGGCGCTGAGGTCCTGCGCATTGGCGATGCTGGGGACCATCAGCCCCCGGTCGGTCTGCGCCGCGATGCCCAGGTTGACCCCGTCGAACGAGATGATCTCCTGGCCGCCGTCGGCGCTGTCCTGCACGCGGGTGTTCAGCTCGGGGTAGCGGGCCAGTCCGGCCAGCGTGAAGCGGGCGATGAACGCAAGCAGTCCCGGCGTGTTCCGCGGATCGGCTGCCTTGAGCTGGGCACGCATCTCCACCAGGGCGGTGGCGTCGACGTCCACCCAGACGGTGGCCTCGGGGATCTCCCGGCGCGAGGTGCTCATGGCCTGGGCGATGGACTTGCGCACGCCTTTCAGAGGTGTGCGTTCAGTGATGCCAAGCCCCGAACGGGCATCGGCCCCGGTCGCCGCGGCCAGCCGCAGGGCCTCCTCGGCGCCCGTTGCCCGGGCGGCCGGTGCTTCCGGTGCACCAGCGCCGTCGATGGCTGCCTGGACGTCGGCGCGCATCACCAGGCCGTCGGCGCCGGAACCAGCCAGGGTCGCCACGTCGATGCCGTGGTCCCGGGCCAGCCGGCGCACCAACGGCGAAACGACGATCGGCGCCTGGCTCCGCATCGGTGTCGGCGCAGGCGCGGGAGTCGACGTGGGCTTGGCGGCTTCGGGGGCGGACGGGGCGGGGGCAGGCACCTCCGCCCCGCGCGGCCGCCGGCGGCGCGACGTGGCCCCGGTCCCTCCGGGGGTCCCGTAGCCGATGAGCACGTTGCCGGATCCCTCGGAGGCCCCGGCCCGCTCCTCGTCACGGTAGGACTGGGCCTGCTCTCCGGCTGCCGGCGACGCGGCTGCCGGCGTTGCCGCCCTGTCGGAGGCTGCACCCTCCTCGACGGAGACCAGCGGCTTGCCGACATCCACCGTGTCGCCCGGTGCGCCATGCAGCTGGTGCACGGTGCCGGCGAAGGGGCTGGGCACCTCGACGAGCGACTTGGCGGTCTCGACCTCGGCGATCGGCTGGTCGACGGCGATCGTGTCGCCCTCGGCCACGAGCCAGTTCACCAGGTCGGCCTCGGTCAGGCCCTCGCCCAGGTCGGGCAGCAGGAATACCTTGATGGCCATGTCTAGTCCTCCCACTGCAACAGGTCGACGGTGTCCAGGATGCGGTCCACGCTGGGCAGGAAGTAGCCCTCCAGCTTCGGCGACGGGAACGGGACATCGAACCCGGTCACGCGCAACACGGGCGCGGCCAGCGAATGGAAGCAGCGCTCCTGCACCCTGGCCGTGATCTCCGAGGCCACCGAGGCGAACCCGGGGGCCTCGGCGATGACTACGGCGCGGCCCGTCTTGCGCACCGAGGCGCCGACGGTCTCGTCGTCGAAGGGCACGATCGAGCGCACGTCGATGACCTCCAGCGACCGCCCCTCGGCGGCGGCGGCCTCGGCGGCGGCCAGCGCCGTGGAGACCGAGGGGCCGTAGGCGATCAGAGTCGCGTCGGTGCCGGGGCGGGCGATCGCAGCCCGCCCCTCGGCCAGGCGCTCCCCCGCAGCGGCAGCAGCCTCGTACTCGGCGCGCAGCGCGTCGAGGTCCACGGGGTCCTTGGAGAAGTAGAGCTTCTTGGGTTCCAGGAACACGACGGGGTCGTTCGAGTCGATGGCCTCGCGCATCATCCGGTAGGCGTCGGAGACCGTCGAGGGGGTCATGACCTTCAGGCCCGGGGTGTGGGCGTAGTAGGCCTCGGAGGAGTCACAGTGGTGCTCCACCCCGCCGATGCCGCCGGCGTAGGGGATGCGGATGACCACGGGCATGTCCAGGGCGCCGCGGGTGCGGTTGCGCATCTTGGCCAGGTGCGAGGCGATCTGCTCGAACGCCGGGTAGGCGAACGCGTCGAACTGCATCTCGATCACCGGGCGCATCCCGTTGATGGCCATGCCGATCGCCATGCCGGCGATGCCGGATTCGGCCAGCGGCGTGTCGAAGCAGCGCTGCTCGCCGAAGCGGGCCGTCAGCCCGTCGGTGATGCGGAAGACCCCGCCGAGGGTGCCGATGTCCTCGCCGAAGAGCACGACGGCGGAATCTGCTTCCATGGCATCGGCCAGTGCCGCATTCAGGGCCTTGGCGAACGTGACCGGCTTCGGGCCGGAGGCCTCGGCACGGGCCGCGGCGCGGACGGTGGCCTGCGCCGTGGCGGCGCTGACGTTGCCGTTGGCCTCGGAGGAGGTGGTGATGTGCGGGCTCACTTGGCGTCCCCTTCCCGGGAGAGTTCATCCGCGAGCAGGGCGGCCTGTTCGGCCAGCTGCGGGGTCTGGGTGGCGTAGACGTGCTCGAACAGCTCCAGCGGGTCGACCTCGGGGTCCTGGTTCAGCCCGTCGCGCAGGGCCTTGGCGGTTTCCTCCGCGTGGGCGGCGATGCGCTCGGACGCGGCGTCGTCGAGCAGGCCCTTGCCCTGCAGGTAGGCGGTCATGCGGTTCAGCGGGTCCTTGGCCTGCCAGGCCTGGACCTCGGCGTCCTGGCGGTAGCGGGTCGCATCGTCGGCATTGGTGTGGGCCTGCATGCGGTAGGTGTGGGCCTCGACCAGCAGGGGGCCGGAGCCGGTTCGGGCCAACTCGACGGCCCGTCCCAGGACCGCCATGAGGGCGACCAGGTCGTTGCCGTCCACGCGCTCGCCGGCCATGCCGTAGCCGACGGCCTTGTGGGCCAGGGACGGGGCGACCGACTGGTGGGCCAGCGGGACGGAGATGGCGTACTGATTGTTCTGCACGAAGAAGACCACCGGCAGGTTGAACACGGCGGCGAAGTTCAGCGCCTCGTGGAAGTCGCCTTCACTGGTGGCCCCGTCGCCGCACATGGCCAGGACGACGGTGTCCTCGCCGCGCAGCTTCGCGGCATGGGCCACGCCGACCGCGTGCAGCAGCTGGGTGGTCAGCGGGGTCGACTGGATGCCGACCTTGTACTTGCGCGGGTCGTATCCGCCGTGCCAGTCACCGCGGAAGAGGATCATGGTCTCCAGGGGATCGACTCCCTTGGCCATCACGGCGACGGAGTCGCGGTAGGTCGGGAACATCCAGTCGCCGGCGCCCAGGCAGAGGGCGGCGGCGACCTGGCAGGCCTCCTGGCCGTGGCTGGAGGGGTAGACGGCCATGCGGCCCTGGCGCACCAGCGCCGAGTTCTGGTCGTTGACGCGGCGGCCGATGACCAGTTGTTCGTAGGCCTTCAGCAGCGTCTCATCGTCGGGCAGCGGGTACTCGTGCCCGGGCTCGGTGCCCTGGTCCTCGACCGGGCGCGGCGCACCTGATTCGTCGACGATCTGGATCTGCCCGCGCGAGGGCAGCAGGTAGTCCTCGACGGAGATGCCGAAGTGGCGGCAGACGCTGTCGAGGTCGGCGGCTTCGGTGGCATGCTGCTCACCTGGCACGGCGCTCATGGTGTACTCCTTCGTAGATTCCCGGCCCTCCGACGCACCGGTCCAGGCCGCAGTGTCGAAAGCACTTCGTGACTCAAGTATGCGAACTGGAATCGGTTCGTATCCACTTCTTCCAGAATGCTTGGAAATTCGGATACAAGGCCCCTAATATTGAAGACAGAACGTCTTTGTGAGTGGCGTTACACAACCGTCCGTAGACGCAACGCCCTGGAAGGACACCATGGACTCAGTACCCGTCAAGCTCGACGACGTCGACCACCGGATTCTCGCCGAGCTCACACGCGACGGCCGGCAGTCGGTGACCACCGTGGCGCAGAACGTCCATGTGTCCCGCGCGCATGCCTACTCCCGGATCAACCGGCTGCAGGATGAAGGAGTCATCTCGCGGTACATGGCCGTGGTCGATCCGGTCAAGGCTGGCCTGCGCTCCTCGGCCTACGTGACCCTGAAGCTACGCCAGCATTCGTGGCGTGAATTGCGAGAGCGCCTGGCTGCACTGCCCGAGGTCCACCACATCGGCCTGGTCGGGGGGAATTTCGACGTGATCCTGCTGGTGCGCGCCAAGGACAACGTGGACCTGCGCCGCGTGGTGTTCGAACACCTCCAGTCGATGCCAGGTGTGCTGGACACCCAGACGTTCCTGATCTTCGAGGACGTCGACACCCGATGAGGGCAGGACACTCCAGAACGGCATGGGGGGGCGCTGGCATCTTCAGCGGGAGCTGGGGGCCATTTCTGTCGGGAAAGAACCAGTCGGTGATGCCGAGGGATGGTTGACTGAGCGCATGGCTTCGCACTTCTACCGCCCTTCAGAGGGGCACCGGCTTCCGCACGATCCGTTCAATGCGATTGTCGGGCCACGTCCGATCGGTTGGATCGGAACGCTTTCCCCTGCTGGAGTTCGCAACCTTGCGCCGTACAGCTTCTTCAATGCTTTTTCCTACACGCCGCCGCTCATTGGCTTCTCGAGTACCGACCCCAAGCACTCCGCCCGCAATGCCGAGCTGACCGGTGAATTCACGTGGAACCTGGTCACGCGCGGGCTCGCAGAACAAATGAACGCCTCATCGACGACGTCCGACGTCGATGAATTCGCCGCATCAGGCCTGGAAGCTGCTGATTCCATAGATATCAAAGCGCCGCGTGTCGCAGCCTCGCCCGTCAGCTTCGAGTGCCGGGTCAGTGACATCGTTCCCTTGCGCCGGGCAGACGGGCACCCGTCTGCCAGCGTGCTCACGATCGGGGAAGTCATCGCGGTCCACATTGACGAATCCTTGCTGGCCGAGGGCATCTACCAGACGGCCCTCGCCCAGCCGATCCTGCGCGGAGGCGGCCCCAGCGCCTACTTCGAGGTCCTTGCCGAGGGTCGCTTCGACATGGTGCGGCCAAAGTAGGACTTCAGCCACACCGACTGATCCAGCCGGGGCTGTGTCGCGAAAACGGGCTTTGACCGCGTCCAGGAGCGGCATGGCGAATGGTTGGACCGGGACGACATGGTATTGACGGAGTTTTCCCATTCGGTCGTCGAAGGACAGGCCACGAGACCCCTTAGGTCGCCGTTTGCGGCCGTGACGCCAACAGCCCAAGACCTGAAGGGGGCCGGCGTGGCCGGTTCCCAACCGGCCTACCAGCCGGAAATGCCCTGTGGACAGGCCGTAATGTGTTAACTCACATCACTGCAACTTCTGAGGGGGAGCAATGCCCATTGGGCTGTTTATCGTGGTGCTCATAGGGGCACCGATCGTGTTTGGGGGAATCGCCAGTAGCGGCTGGGTGGGCTTTCTCGCGTTTGTTGGTCTCCTGGTCCTCAACCCGTTCATCTGGAAGATCCGCAGAGACGCCTACTTCAAATCGGCGGAATTCCAGCAGTTGCGCTCCGAAGTTACCGGCTTTGTTGCCGAACACAACGACGTCGTGAACTACGTCGAAGAGATCCGCGAGCAGGGCAGCTTCGACCTGGGGACATCCTCGACAGGGCAGTACGCGCATCTGGCCACATTCGAGAATAACTCGGCGTGGAACAATCGGCGTGACCGCAACGTGGCCGAATACACCCCCCACGTGCACAACGCCTCGCTGCAGGTGGTGCGCAACGCCAGCGCCAACCCGATCAAGTACCTAATGAAGTATTTCTCCATCAAGGCCGACCAGGAGACCTTGGCTGACGTCCAGCGGGTTTCCGAGGACATCTCGCGGCTGGAACAGGCCGTCGGCAACGTGAAGGGCCGCGAGGCGGCGATCACCGCGAAGATCGACCCGCCGGCGTTCATCCTCAAGCGATACGCGAAGGAGTTCTGGGACCAGGTCGGCATCCACCTCTCGCCCATCACCGTGCCGTACCCGCAATACAAGTTCCAGTACACCTCGGCCGGCGGCAACAGCGGCCAGTCAACGGGCATTAGGCTCGACGTCCCCACCCTTGAGGCGCTGGCGAAGACCCTCGTGCAGAAGATCCGCTGGGCGAAGTCGGCAGCGGGGCAGCGCGCCCTGATGACCGCCCGGCTACGCGGCGAGATCAAGGCCCGCGACCACCACACCTGCCAGAACCCCGCATGCGGCATCTCGGTGGCGGCCGAGCCCCATCTGCTTCTGGAAGTCGACCACATCCTTCCGGTGTCCAAGGGCGGGCTCAGCACCCCGGACAACCTGCAGACGCTGTGCTGGCGCTGCAACCGCACGAAGGGCGCGAAGCTGACCTCAAAATCTGCGGAGGGCCACCACTGTTCAGGCGCATGTCGGGTCCAGGCGCGACGGGTTTACTCAAGCCACTAGCACTAGCGGGGCGGGCGATCTCCGAGAAAGTCGGCCCGATAGTGTCGGGTCGCCATGACGTGAATCCGTACCAAGGGCAACTCGAGGTTCAGCCCTTGAACGCGGGCTTCCGCTTTTCCTGGAATGCCTTGAACCCCTCGGCGTAGTCGTCGGTGGCGCACAGGTCATCTTGGGCACGGTTCTCGTTGGCCATCGACTCCCACAGGCCCAGGCGCTGGTCCCGGATCTCGGCCACGAGCTGCTTGGAGGCAACGAAGGCCTGCGTCGCACCCTGGGCGACCTTTCCCACGATGCCGCGGGTGGTCTCCAGCAGCTCCTCGGCAGGCATCGCGCGGCTGAACAGGCCGGAGCGCACGGCTTCGGCGCCGGAAATCAGCTCGGCCGTGTAGACCATGTCGAGCGTGCGGTGGGCGCCGAGGCGTTCGGTGAACAGCCAGTGACCGCCCGAATCCAGTGTCGCCCCGAGGTTGGCAAAGGGCGAACCGATCTTGGCGTTCTCCGCCACGTAGACCACGTCCGTGGCGATAGCCAGGCCGAGCCCGACACCGAGGCAGGCCCCCTGGACGGCCGCGAAGGTGGGCGCCGGGAAATCGGCCATCTGGCGCATCAGCGGCTCGACCAGTCCACCCAGGTAGCCCTGGACATCGTCGTCGGCCGGGACCACGCCGGAGATGTCGCGTCCGGCGCAGAAGCCGCGGCCCTCACCGCGCAGCAGCAGGGCCCGCACCTCGCCGGTCGTGACGGCTTCGGCGGCACGAGTGTAGGCGTCCGAGAGCTCGCGCAGCGCGTCCTCGTTGAGGGCGTTCATCTTCTCGGGGGCGTTCAGGACCACGTTGGCGATGCCGTCGGCGATGTGCAGGTCGATCAAGGTCGGCTCCTAGGCGTCGAAGTCCACGGACACGGCGTCCGAGGTCGGGTGGGATTGGCAGGTCAGCACGTAGCCGGCGTCGATCTCCTCGGGCTCCAGTGCGTAGTTCTCCTCCATGTTGACCGTGCCGGTGACCAGCTTGGCGCGGCAGGTTCCGCAGACGCCGCCGGCGCAGGCGAACGGGACGTCGGGGCGCACGCGCAGCGCGGCGTTGAGGATGGTCTCCCGGGCCGACATCGGGGACTTGACCTGGCCCTGCAGTCCGTCGAGCTTGAATTCGATCTCGTAGTTCTCCCCGGACTCGTCCTCGACGACCGGGCGTCCGCTATGGCCCTCGGGCCGTGTCGGCTGGCCGGTGGTGAAGAGCTCGTAGCGGACCTTCTCGGCCGGAACGCCCTGTTCGGCGAGGTTGTCGCGGACCAGCTGGACCAGCTCGAACGGACCGCAGAGGAACCACTCGTCGATCTGGTCGGTGCGGATGACCGAACCGAGCAGCGTGGTGAGCTTCTCGGCGTCGATCCGGCCCGAGAGCAACGGCGAGATCCGCTGCTCGCGAGAGAGCACGTGGTGCAAGGCGAACCGCGAGGGGTAGCGGTCCTTCAGGTCCGCCAGTTCCTCGAGGAACATCACGTCCATTGCCGCGCGGTTGGCGTAGACGAGGTCGAAGTGGACGTTGGCGTTGGCGGCCAACACGGTCCGGGCGATGGCCATGACGGGGGTGATGCCCGAGCCGGCAGCGACGGCCACGAAGTTGTGGCTGGTCGTCGTGTCGATCGACTCCGGGTTGTTCATCCCGGTCATCTGGTGCTTGGAGATGAAGGCGCCCGAAGGGCTCATGACATCCATGGTGTCGCCAGCCTGCAGCGATTCGTTGGCCCAGGTGGAGAAAAGACCGCCGAGGTCGCGCTTGATGGCGACCCGGATCTCCCCCGGCTTCGGTTCGGCGCAGATCGAGTAGCTGCGGCGGACTTCAGCGACGTTGCCGTCGGCATCGGGCAGTTCCTTACGCAGCGCCACATACTGCCCGGGCAGGTAGTCGTAGTCGTCGATCAGCTCGGCGGGCACCTCGAAGGTGACCTCGATGGCCGCGGCGGTCAGCCGGCGGACCTCGGAGACGGTCAGCGTGTGGAAGGACGCACGACGGCGGGGCGCGGAACCCTCCGTGCCGGTCTCGGGGGTCTGGGTCGTCTCTGTCATGAAAGCACCTTGAAGTAGTCGAAGGGTTCCAGGCACTCCTGGCACTGGTAGAGCGCCTTGCAGGAGGTGGACCCGAAGCGGGAGAGTTCCTTGGTTTTGAGGCTGTGGCACTGTGGACACTTGACCGCCATGCCGAGTGTCACCGTTCCGCGGTGGCCGGTGCCGGTGGGCGGGGCGATGCCGTATTCCTCGAGCTTGGCCTTGCCCGACTCGGTCATCCAGTCGGTGCTCCAAGCCGGGGAGAGCACCAGGTCGACGGTGACGTCCTGATAGCCCTCGGCCTGGAACGCCGTCTGCAGGTCCTCCCGGATGGCGTCCATCGCCGGGCACCCCGAATAGGTGGGGGTGATGACCACCCGCACCCCGCCGTCGTCATCGAGGTGGACACCGCGCAGGATGCCCAGGTCCTCGATGGTCAACACCGGGATCTCCGGGTCGGTCACGCGCGCCGCGATCTCCTTCAGCGCCGTCGTCGTGGTGCTCATGGGGTTCCTCCTTACCAGGTGGCGCCCGGGTGCTTGCGGGCGAGCACCTGCATTTCCGCCAGCAGGTAGCCCAGGTGCTCGGAGTGCTCGCCGCCGCGGCCGTTGCACATCGCGAAGGGCATGGACGGGACCTCGAGGTCCGCGGAGTCGAGCACCGCGGTGAATTCGGCCAGCCACGGCTCGCGCAGGGTCGAGGGGCGGACTCCGGCGTCGCCGAGCTCGTCATGCAGGTCCTCGTCGCCGAACAGTTCGTCGACGTACGGCCAGATGACCTCGAGTGCGTGGCGCATCCGGGCTGCCGACTCGTCGGTGCCCAGGCCCAGCCGGCGTGTCCACATGATGGCGTGGTCGCGGTGGTAGTCGACCTCCTTGACGGCCTTGGCGCTGATGGCAGCGATCGTCGGATCGGAGGAGTCCAGCAGCGCGGTGTAGAGCAGGTGCTGGTAGATCGCCACGGCCAGCTGGCGCACGATGGTGACGCCGAAGTCGCCGTTGGGCTGTTCGAAGAGGTGCAGCGAACGGAACTCGGATTCCTCGCGCCAATAGGCCAGGTCGTCCTCGCTCTTGCCCCACGCCAGGCCGGCGTAGGAGAGGAAGGAGCGCGCGTGGCCGAGCTGGTCCAGGGCGATGTTGCCCAGGGCGATGTCCTCCTCGATCTCCGGTCCGCGGGAGATCCAGTGGGAGAGGCGTTGGGCCAGGATCAGGGCGTCATCGCCCAAGCGCAACGCGTACTGCGCCACCGGCTCCGAGGGGGCGTCCTGCTGGAGCTGGATGTCCTCCGGACGCAGGGCATTGCCGGGGGTGATGCGGGTGGCCGAGGCGGTCGAGTCGCCGTAGCTCTCGGCGCTGTCGTGGGTCTCGTTGTGGGTCTCGGTGTGGCTCACAGGTGCTTCACGCCTTCGCTCTTCTTGTAGTACGTGGCGTGGCGGTAGTCCTTGCCCTGCGGGGATTCGAAGAACTGGCCCTTGGAGTCGGGATCCGAGGCGACGATGTCCTCCGAGGCCACGACCCAGAGGGACACGCCCTCGTTGCGGCGGGTGTAGAGGTCACGGGCGTTGCGCACGGCCATCTCGGCGTCGGGGGCGTGCAGCGATCCGGCGTGCACGTGGGAGAGCCCGCGCGAGGAACGGACAAAGACCTCCCAGAGGGGCCATTCGCGCGTGGAGGGGGTACCGGCGTCGTGCTGGTTGGGTTCCTGGGCCACCTAGGCCACCTCGGCTTTCTGGTTCATCTTCTCGGCGTATGCCGCTGCGGCTTCGCGGACCCAGGCGCCGTCGGCGTGGGCGTCGCGGCGGCGCTGCAGGCGCTGGGCATTGCAGGGTCCGTTCCCGGAGATGACTGCCTTGAACTCGGCCCAGTTCAGCTCCTTGTGGATCCACTTGCCGGATTCCTCGTCGAAGCGCAGCTCGGGGTCGGGCAGGGTCAGTCCGAGGACCTTGACCTGTTCTGCGATCATGCCGACGAAGCGCTGGCGCAGGTCGTCGTTGGAGAAGCGCTTGATCTTCCACTTCATCGACTGCTGCGAGTTGGGCGAATCGCCGTCCGGGGGTCCGAACATCATCAGGGAGGGCTCGTAGAAGCGGTTGATGGCGTCCTGGGCCATCTGCTTCTGCTCCTCGGTGCCGGCGGCGAGCTCCATGAGGATCTCGAAGCCCTGGCGCTGGTGGAAGGACTCCTCCTTGCAGACCCGGACCATGGCGCGGCCGTAGGGGCCATAGGAGGCGCGGCACAGCGGGACCTGGTTGACGATCGCGGCGCCGTCGACGAGCCAGCCGATGGCCCCCATGTCCGCCCAGGAGCGGGCGGGGTAGTTGAAGATCGAGGAGTACTTGGCCTTGCCGGTGAGCAGCTGGTCGTTCAGCACGTGGCGCGGGGTGCCCAGCGTTTCGGCGGCGGAGTAGAGGTAGAGCCCGTGGCCGGCCTCGTCCTGGACCTTGGCCATGAGGATCGACTTGCGTTTCAGGCTCGGGGCGCGGGTGATCCAGTTGGCCTCGGGCTGCATGCCGATGATCTCCGAATGCGCGTGCTGGGAGATCTGGCGGGTGAGGGTCTTGCGGTACCCCTCCGGCATCCAGTCGCGCGGCTCAATGCGCGAATCGTCCGCGATGACCGCATCGAAATGCTCCTGCGCCGCCTCTTCCTCGGGCGTCAGCACCGCGGACAGGGGCCCTTTCGGGTCGTTCTGTGCAGCCATGGGGCTCACCTCACTGTGACAAGTTTTGAATTACTGACCGTTCGTTCAGGATATGCGGTGGATCACCCGCCCGTCAATTGGCGAGGGCCGCCAGGCGCCTCGGAGGCACCTGTTCGTGCTTGACAGCCATACTAGTTAGACACACAATCTAGGTATGCAGACCCAGACTGCGCAGGACGACGGCGAGTCCCCCGGTCCCCCCTGGCCGACCGACTGGATGCGCGCCGTGTTGGGACTGTGCGTCCTGCAGTCGCTCGAGGCCAGGCCGTCCTACGGGTACGCCATCATCTCCGCGTTGGACGCAGCGGGGTTCGGCTCGGTCAAGGGCGGGACGCTGTACCCGTTGCTGGCACGGTACGAGTCCGCAGGGTGGGTCGCCACCGAGTGGCGAGCCGGGACCTCGGGGCCCGGCCGCAAGTACTTTTCCCTGACCGGTGCCGGGCGGGACGAACTGGCCCGCCAGCGCACCGCGTGGGGCCGCTTCACCGCGACCACCCGGACGTACCTGGGCCGCTCGCCGATCCCGGCGGCAGAGGCGGCGGAACCACGGACCGCATTCCCCACCACCGGAGAAGGAACAGGACGATGACCAACACCGAAACGGACCAGGCGTGGATCGACGAACTCACCCTGGCCCTGCGGCTGCGCAACGTCCGGGGCGACGCCATCGGCGATGCCATCGCCGTGGTCCGGGGACATCTCGCCGATTCCGGGGAGCACGCCCGCGAGGCCTTCGGGGACCCGCGCTCCTACGCCACCCAGTTCGGACTTCCGACGGCACCCGCGGTCCGACCGACGGATCCTGTTGTCATGGGGCCAGCGGTGTCGCTGCCGGGCCTGCTGGTCTTCGTGTCGGCGGTATCGGCCCTCTTCGACGGCGTGGCCTTCGACATCTCGCTCCCGCAACTGCTGCTGTACCTGGTCCCGCTGGCGGTGGTCCTGGCGCTGCCGTGGTACTTCGATGTTGCCGTACGACACCTGTGGGTCTTCGCCGTTGCCTTCAGTCTCGCGGTCCTCGCCGCCACGGGATCGGCGTTCCTCGCACCGGAGCGGGGCCATGCGGCGCTGGTGTCATGGCCTCCGGGCTGGGTGGCCCTCGTCTCCGGAGCCGTATTGCTGGCAGCAAGCGCGTGGGCCGTTCTGGATGCCCTGCAGTCCGGGTCGGACGCCATCACCGAGCCCAGCGGGCAGGGGCATCGCCCCGCGGGGCGCGGGCACTGGCTTGCCGCCGTCACCCCGCACCTGTTGATGCCACTGGCAGCCCTGCTGTGCGTCGCCGCCGAGTGGATCCTCGCCTGAACGCATCGACACGGCAGGGCCGGGCCCCGGGATCGTGCAACCGATGGGGCCGGGCCCTGCCGGTGGGGTCTAGCTGGACGCGGAGTCCGGGTCCTCCCCCAGTTCCTCGTCCAGTTCATCGTCGAGATCCTCGTCCGTGCCGGGGTCCTCTGCCGCGGGGTCGGCCAGTGGCCGGAAATCGTTGCCTGCATCCGCTGCCAACTCGGCGTCGACCTCGGGGTCCTGCTCGGCGTCGAGCGATTCGTTCGCCAACTGGTCGGCCGCCGGGTCGGCCAGTTCCCCCGAGTCCTCCAGCTCGTTGACCTCGTCCTCGACGTAGGGCAGTTCCTCGGCCTCGGCGTACCCGGGCTCACGCAGCGGGTCGCCTTCCTCCATCATCGCCGCGTTGTCGGAGGAACCCTCGGCGGGCTGCGAGTCGCGGCCGTCCATCGGCACCGGGTCCAGCGGGTCGCCGGTGGCGTCCTCGGGATCGGGGACGAATTCGGCTCCGGGATCAGGTTCCATGTTGGGATCGCGTTCCGGCATGGTCGAACTCATGCGTTGCTCCTTCGCTCGTTGCCTGCACGACGACGGCTGCCGCCTGCCGGCCCGGAGCCCGTCGGCCCGGTGCCTGCGTCCCAACCGTAGGCACCGGGGAGGTTCCCGGACAAGGGGAGCTGCCACCGCACGACGTGCGGATCGAGCAGGATCCGAGAAGCGGCGCCGAATGGCCGACCGTAGGCTGGGTCCAGCAGCACCCATCCGGACACCACAAGGAGCACGACCATGACCGAGAAGACCTCCCCCAGCGCGTCAGACCGCCAGACGTTCAGCGACGACGAGCGCGCGGCCATGAAGGAACGCTCGCAGGAACTCAAGAAGACGTCAAAGGTGTCCAAGTCGGACGGCACCCAGGATGTGCTGGACAAGATCGCGGCCATGGCCGAGCCGGACCGCGGCATGGCCGAGCGCATCCATGAGATCGTCACCGACAGTGCACCCGAGTTGGCCCCGCGGACCTGGTACGGCATGCCCGCCTACGCCAAGGGCAAGGACGTGATCGTCTTCTTCCAGGACGCCGCGAAGTTCAAGGCGCGGCATTCGACGCTCGGTTTCAGCGACAAGGCGGCGCTCGACGACGGGGCGATGTGGCCGAGCTCGTAGGCCCTCGCCGAACTGACGCCCGAGGTCGAGGACCGCAATCGCACCCTCGTCCGGCAGGCCGCCGGCTGACACCGGCGCCGCCCCGGCAGACAGCGACGGCGGGGATCTGGCACCTGCCGGATTCCCGCCGTCGTCCTGGGTCCTTGAGTGCTACAGGACCTTGGAGAGGAATTCCTTCGTGCGTTCCTGCTGCGGGTTGCCGAAGAGCTGGTCCGGGGTGCCCTCCTCGCAGACGACGCCGTCGGCCATGAAGATCACCCGGTCGCCGACCTCGCGGGCGAAGCCCATCTCGTGGGTGACCAGCACCAGGGTCATGCCGGACGTGGCCAGGTCGCGGATGACCTGCAGGACCTCGCCGACCATCTCGGGGTCCAGGGCGCTGGTGGCCTCGTCGAAGAGCATGATGCCCGGATTCATGGCCAGCGCGCGGGCGATCGCGACGCGCTGCTTCTGCCCGCCGGACAGGGCCGCCGGACGGGCATCGGCCTTCTCGGCCAGGCCCACGCGCGTGAGCAGCTCGATGGCCTTCTGGCGTGCCTCGGACTTGGACGCCTTCTTCGACTCGACCGGGGCCAGCATCACGTTCTCCACCACGGTCATGTGGGGGAAGAGGTTGAAGTGCTGGAACACCATGCCGATGTGGCGGCGGACCTCGTTAATGTCCACCTTGGGGTCGGTCAGGTCGAACCCGTCGACCACCACGTGGCCCCCGGAGATGTCCTCGAGCTTGTTCAGGCAGCGCAGGAAGGTCGACTTGCCCGAGCCCGAGGGGCCGATCACGCAGACGACTTCACCCTCGGCGACCTCGGCGTCGATGCCCTGCAGCACCTCGTTGGACCCGAAGGACTTGCGCAGGCCACGCACCTCGATCATCGGCTTACGGGCCGTCTCGTTTGACGACGTGCTCATTTGTTGAACCTCCGGTCGGCGAAGTTGGCAAGCTTCGTCAGCAGCATGACGGCGACGAAGTAGATGACGCCGACGATCAGCAGCGTCTCGGTGACGCGGAAGTTCGCCGCGTAGATCTGCTGGCCCTGGTAGAGCAGTTCGGCAAAGCCGATGGCCAGCAGCAGCGAGGAGTCCTTGAGCATGATGATCAGCTGGTTGATCAGCGACGGCGTCATGATCTTGAACGCCTGCGGCACCACGACCTTCTGCATGGACTTCCCATAGCCCAGGCCCAGCGAGCGGCTGGCCTCCATCTGGCCCGGGTCGACCGACTGGATGCCGCCGCGCACAATCTCCGCGACGTAGGCACCGGAGTTGAGCGACAGCGTCAGCACCGCGGCCACCCAGATGTTGATCGGGAGGCCGGTCAGCTGGGGGATGCCGAAGTAGAACATGAACGCCCACAGCAGCAGGGGGGTGCCGCGGAAGATGTTCACGAACGTGGTGGAGATGCCCCTCACGACGATGTTGCGGGCGATCTTCATGAACCCGGCGGCCAGGCCGATGACCATGGCCACGACGAAGGAGATGCCCGTGACGAGCAGGGTGTTCTTCAGGCCCTTGAGCAGTGCCGGCAGCGAGTTGCCCAGCAGCTCCCAGAAGGTGGTCGGCTGGGCTGCCGAGGGGTCGGCCAGGTAGCTGTCGAGGATCTCGTCGTACTTGCCGCTGGCCTTGAGCTTGGCCAGGCCGTCGTTGAACGCCGCGAGCAGGTCGGCGTTCTTGCCCTTGTTCACGGCGAAGCCGTAAGAGCCGCCGGGCTCCTTGTCGGTGACGATCTTCAGGCCGTTGTTCTGCGCGACGCCGTAGGCCAGCACCGGGTAGTCGTCGAACACCGCGACGGCGTTGCCGGACTTCACCAGTTCGTACATGCTGGCGGACTGGTCCAGGGACTTGACCGTGAAGCCGTACTTCTGGGCGATCGACTTGGCGAACGCCTCGCCTTCGGCGCCGGTCTTGGCGGTGACCGTCTTGCCCCTGAGGTCCTCGTAGCTGGTGACGTCGTCGTTGCCCTTGGCCACGGCCATCTGCACGCCGGAATCGAAGTAGGGCTCGGAGAAGTCGTAGACCTGCTTGCGCTCGTCGGTGATGGACATGCCGGCGATGACGCCGTCCACCTGGTCCGAGCTCAGCGCCTGCAGTGCGGCGTTGAAGCCGAGCGAGCGGATCTCGACGTTGAAGCCCTGGTCCTCGGCGATGGCCTTGAGGATGTCGATGTCGATCCCGGTCATCTCGCCGGAGGAGTCGCGGAACTCGAACGGCGCGAACGTGGTGTCGGTGCCGATGACGAAGGTCTTGCCCTCAACCGCGGAGTTGGACGACGTGCTGTCGGCGGCGGCACCGGTGGCGCCGAACAGCAGCGCGGCGACGGCCAGGAACGCCGCGACCACCACCCCCGTCCCGCGTCGGCCGGGCCCGGCCGTTCTCTGGTGGTGACGCAAGGTCAGTACCCCATTCCCTTGTGGTGCGGCCCGTATTTACGGGACTTTGACTCCCATAGACAATAGAGCATGGTGCCCCGCCTCACAGGCAGTGCCCAGCGGCGCGTGGTAGATCCGGTCCCGGGCGCCCAGTGCGGCGACGGCCTCATCTTGCGGAGTCGGCCAGCCGCTCCGGCACCCGGTAGTCGGCCTGCCGCACCATCCGCATCCCGCCCGGGCCACGGAACGCCGCCGCCCCGGCATCGTCGAATTCGAAGACCAGTTCCTCCCCGTAGCCCGCGAAGCCATTGGGATCGCGCGACCGCAGACGCGATCCGTCGAGCACGTCCAGCGGCTCGGTCGTCTCCGGGTCCGGCGGGCTCCCCACCTCCAGGCAGTACAGCTTTCCGCCGAGCTCGACGATGTCCTGCACGCCCCACAGCCCGGCGAACCGGCCCGTGAACCGGGCACGTTCAGCGCCCGGCATGCCGGAGGACGACGCCGGTGCCTCCCGAGCGGACAGGGTCGCCAAGGCGATGAGCTGCTCGCCCCACGAGGTCGCCGGTCCGTCGATGGCGTTGGTCAGGACACTGAGTGCCGCCCCCGTCTCGGGCAGGGCCCAGCTGCGGGTGATGTGTCCGGGGTACCCGCCGCTGTGCCCGAAGGTTGGCTGGCCGTGGACGTCCTGCAGGATCAGCCCGAGTCCGTAGTGCCGTCCGGGGGTGCCGGAGGATTCGACCTTGCGTTGCATGCGGCGCTTGGAATGTTCGCCCAACACCGTGCCGGTCTCCGCCCGTCCCGGTCCCTCGGGAAGCAGGGCGGAGAGGAAGCGGACCACGTCGCTCGCCGTGGCGTAGAAGCCGGTCGCCGAGCTCAAGGCGCCGGTGTCGATGTGGTCGATCACGGTGCGGTGTTCCAGCGTGTAGGGCTCCCCAGCCACCGTGAGCGATCCGTATCCGGTGGCCAGCCGGCCCGATCCTGCGTCCAGGTCCGGCCCGGTGTGGCGCAGCCCGAGGGGTTCGACCAGGTGCCCACGGGTGTAGGCGCGGTAGTCCAGCCCGCTGGCCGCCTCGATGACCAGCCCGAGCAGCCCGTACCCGATGTTCGTGTACTTGAAGTGCTCGTGCCGGGCGATGACGCGGCCATGGGCTGCGGTGTCCAGCAGGGAGGCACGGTCGGGGAAGGCCCGTCCGAGGACCCAGAAGTCGGAGTCTGCGCCGTCCCGGGTCAGCCCCGAGGAGTGCGAGAGCAGTTCCCCGACGGTGACGTCTGCTGCGTCGGTTCCGGCCAGTTCGGGAAGGTGGTCGGCGAGCGCGTCCTCCAGGGTGAGGGCGCCGGCGTCGGCCAGCTGCAGGATGGCTGTCGCGGTGAACATCTTGGAGTGCGAGGCGATGCGGAACTGGTGGCCGTCGTCCATCGGGACGCCCGAGGCGACATCGGCGAAACCGCCGCTGCATGCGCCCAGGAGGTTCCCGTCGACGGCGACGGCGACCTGGTATCCGGGCTGGCGGGCGAAGCCGCGCAGGTGTTCGAGGAAGCGGGGGGCGTAGGCGAGGACCGATGCCCAGGCGGCAATCGCGGGGTTGGCGGTGGCGGGGACGGTGTTGTTGGTGGCCATGCGCCCATCCTGCCATCCGGTTTCATTCGGCCCACGGGTCGACTTCCAGCAGGCCGGTCCGCCCCGGGGCTCTCCGCGCTCCGGCGAGCACCAGTACTTCGGCCACGTCCGCGTGGCCGACG
Source organism: Arthrobacter sp. JSM 101049 (assembly GCF_041679245.1). Classification (NCBI taxonomy): domain Bacteria; kingdom Bacillati; phylum Actinomycetota; class Actinomycetes; order Micrococcales; family Micrococcaceae; genus Arthrobacter; species Arthrobacter sp. JSM 101049. Next base: position 449,434 of record NZ_JBGFFC010000001.1, read on the forward strand.
CCGGCTCCGAATTCACGGTCCAGCTCATCAACGCCAACGGCAAGGTTCAGTACACCTGCACGCTGACGCCGTGGCGGTAGGACGGCGACGAGCCGTCAGCTGCTGGTGCCGAATACACGCGGCTGTGTCGTCGCTCGAGTCCCATCGGCCCCTGCTCGTCCCGGGTGTCCCCGACTCAGGCGCGTCCACCACGGAAGTACGTCGCGAGTTCATTCCGGGCACCACTGCGCGGCGGGAACCGGTGGACGGCAGCGCCTGCCCCGGTGCGCCATGATCGTGGCATAATGGTGGCATGGCACGCATACGTTTGAGCACAACGGTCGATGCCGATCTGCTGGCAAGCGCCCGCAAGCTTGCAGGGACGACAGATTCAGTCCTCGTGGACGAGGCCCTCGCGGCGTTGCTGGCCCGCCACCGCTCCGCTGAAGTGGATGCCAGCTACGCCGCCTACGACGTGCATCCACTCGATGAACCGGACGCCTGGGGGGACTTGGCCTCGTTCCGGCGCGCGGTTTCGGCCTCGTGACCGCTTTCCCCGCCCGGGGGGAAGTGTGGTGGTGCGAAATGCCCGAGATCGGCCGCCGACCCGTCGTCGTCCTGTCCCGTGACGCGGTCATCCCCAGGCATCGCCGCGCTCTCGTTGCCCCGTGCACGACGACCATCCGGGGACTTGCCAGCGAAGTCCTCCTCGAACCCGGCGACGACCCGGTACCGCTACGCTCGGCGGTCAACCTCGATTCGATCGAGAGCGTCTCGATCACCATCCTCATCGAGCGCCTGGGGAAGGTATCCGGCGCTCGAATGCGCGAAGTCTGCGACGCCCTGGCTGTCGCCGTCGACTGCTCCTCGTGAGATCGGGCCGTCCGATCGCACGTTCGGCGACCAGTCCCGCCGTTGGCCTATTCCAAGCTGGCGACGATGACGGCACGACGCCGAGTAGCTAGTCTCGAAGCCATGCCACCAAATTCCCGCCGGCCCTTGGCCCTGGTCACCGGCGTCGGGCGACGGCGCTCGATCGCTTCCAGCATTGCCCTGGGGCTCGCCCGGGATGGCTGGGATCTGGTCCTGAATTTCTGGAATCCCTACGATGACCGACTCGACCTCGACCGCGGCGATGACGATCCGCGGGCCGTTGCGGAGGCGTGCCGGGACGCCGGCGCCGAGGTCACGCTTGCCCCCGGCGACCTGGGCGACCCGGAGCTTCCGGCGCAGTTGATCGCAACTCGCCCACCAGGCGGTCGGGTGGACGGCCTGGTGTTGTCGCACTGCGAGTCGGTGGACAGCTCGATCCTCACGACGGACGTCGACAGCTGGGACCGGCACTTCGCCATCAACGCCCGAGCCTCCTGGCTGCTGATCAAGGCCTTCGCGGAACAGCTGCCCGAGGCCGGAGGCCCGAACGGCAGCGTCAACGGCAGGATCGTCGCCCTCACGAGCGACCACACGGCCGGGAACCTCCCCTACGGCGCGAGCAAGGGCGCGCTGGACCGGATCGTCATCGCCGCGGCGATCGAACTGGCCGACCGGGGAGTGCGATCCAACGTCGTGAACCCGGGTCCGGTCGACACCGGCTGGATGGATGAAGACCTCCGCACCGCGATGATCCAGGCCACCCCCGCGGGAAGGCTGGGCACGGCCGAGGACACCGCCAACCTGGTCCGTTTCCTGTTCTCCGATGCCGGCTCCTGGATCAACGGCCAGCTCCTGCACAGCAACGGTGGCCTCCAGACCTCCTAGTCAGTGCGGAAGGGCCCCGTTAGGCTTCGGGAAGGATCGAGGGGGAAACAAATGGCTTCATCCATATCCCACGAATCGGCAGTGGTCGACGCCAGGTACAACAGGTGGTCCATCGCCGCACTGATGCTGGCCGTCGTCTGCCTGGTCGCACTCGTCTTCACGGGTGTTGCCGTCCTGGCCGTGTTCGCCGTGGGCGCCGGCCACATCGCGCTGGGCCAGCTGCGCGCGCAAGGCGGCCGTGGAAGGGGACTCGCCCGGGCTGCCCTGGCCATCGGCTACGCGATCGGCATCTGGGCGCTTCTGATCACCGCCGTCGGCCTGGTGGGGTGGGCGATCACATGACGGTCCCACGATCGCTCGAGCGCTTCACCAACTTCGAGCTCTACATCGACACTGTCGATTCGTGGCTTCTCTCGAACTGCTTCGACGCGGAGGACGGGTCCTTCTTCCAAGAGGTCTTCTCCCGCAGCGGCGACGGAGCATGGGAACGGCGCGGGGCCTACTACGTCGACGACGGAGCCGAGCGGGACCAGTGGGAAGCTGCAATCTCGGGCACGCGCGCTTCCAGAGAAGTGTCCGCTCCCGACCTGCCTCCCGTCGAGCGTCCCGACCGGCATGCAAGGACCATTCCCGTCGCCGTTCATTACCGGGCAGCACACTCGGTGAGGCGCACGATGGGCTGGCTGCTTCACGGTGACACCAGACGCCGCCAGGCCAGGTCCTAGACCCCCGCCAACACGCCGCTGGCGAACAGGACGACCGACCGCGCCCACATGGCGTTGAATGGTGCCCATGAGCCAATCCCCCACACGTCAGCAGCCGCCCGTCGCCGCCAAGCGCCCCGTCGAGCGTGCCCACCACGGCGACACGTTCACCGATGACTACGAGTGGCTGCGCGAGAAGGAGAATCCCGACGTCGTCGCCCACCTGGAGGCCGAGAACGCCTACACGGACGCGGTGACCGCCGGACAACAGGGGCTTCGGGAGGCGATCTTCGCCGAGATCAAGGAACGCACCGAGGAGACCGATCTCTCCGTGCCGGCCCGCAAGCGCGGCTGGTGGTACTTCACCCGGACCGCCGAGGGCCAGCAGTACGCCATCCACTGCCGGGTCGCGGCCACCGACTCGGGCGATCCCGTCGTCGACTGGACGCCGCCCGTGATCGAACCCGGCCAGCCGTTCGAGGGTGAACAGGTCCTGCTCGACGGCAACGCCGAGGCCGAGGGCAAGCCGTTCTTCTCGCTCGGCGGGATGGCCGTCACCGAGGACGGCAACCTGCTCGCCTACGCCGAAGACAATGCCGGCGACGAGCGCTTCACCCTGCGCATCAAGGACCTCACCACCGGGGAGCTGCTGCCGGACGTCATCGAGGACGTCTTCTACGGCCTGGCCTTCTCCCCCGACGGGACCCGCGTCTACTACACCGTCGTCGACGAGTCGTGGCGGCCCCACCAGATCAAGAGCCACCTCCTCGGCCAGGATCCCACCCAGGACGCCGTCGTGCTTCAGGAGGACGACCCGGGCATGTGGATGGGCTTCGACCTCTCCCCCGACCGCCGCGAACTGCTGATCTCCATCGGCAACTCGGAATACTCGGAAACGCACTCGCTGGACCTCGTCGACCCGCTGGCCGCCCCCCGCCTGTTGCTGGGCCGCGAAGCCCACATCCTGCACGGCATGGACCCGGTCACGATCGACGGCGAGCGCTCCTACCTGCTGACGCACAACCGGAACGCCGTGAACAACATGGTCTCCCTGGTCCGTGCCGACGAATTCACCAAGCCGCTGGCCGACCAGCGGTGGGCCACGGTCTTCCCCCATCGCGAGGACGTGAAGATCGAAGGCACCGCCGTCACCGCCACGCATGCCGTGGTCTCCGTCCGCCAGGACACGATCGAACGCATCCAGGTCCTCCCGCTCGCCGGCCTGGGCACGCCGGCGCAGTCCCCGGTCGTGGAACCTTCCTTCGACGAGGAGCTCTACACGTGTTCGCTCGCCGGCGCCGAGTACGAGTCCCCGCTGATCCGGCTGGCGTACACCAGCTTCCTGGTTCCCCCGCGCATCTACGACTACACGCTGGCCACCGGCGAACTGTCGCTGCGCAAGGAGACCCCGGTCAAGGGCCGGTATGACGCCGGCGCCTACCGCGCCGAACGCGAGTGGGCCACCGCCGCCGACGGAACCCGAATCCCACTCTCGGTCATCCGCCGCCGCGAGGTCGAGCGCGACGGCACCAACCCCGTACTCGTCTACGGGTACGGCAGCTACGAGATGAGCATGGACCCTGGCTTCTCCATCCCGCGCCTGTCGCTGCTGGACCGTGGCGTCGTCTTCGTCATCGCCCATGTCCGCGGTGGCGGGGAGCTGGGGCGCCACTGGTACGACGACGGGAAGAAGCTGGCGAAGAAGAACTCCTTCAGCGACTTCGTCGTCGCCACCGAACACGTGGTCACCACCGGATGGGCCGATCCGCAGCGGGTGGCCGCGATGGGCGGCTCGGCCGGCGGCCTGCTGATGGGCGCCGTGGCCAACCTCGCCCCGCAGCTCTACACCGCGATCATCGCCCAGGTGCCGTTCGTCGACGCGCTCACCAGCATCCTGGATCCCGACCTGCCCTTGTCCGCGCTGGAGTGGGAGGAATGGGGCAACCCGATCACCGATTCCGAGGTCTACGCCTACATGAAGTCGTACACCCCGTACGAGAACATCGCGGCAGTGCCCTACCCCCGCATCGCCGCCGTGACCAGCTTCAACGACACCCGGGTGCTGTACGTCGAGCCGGCCAAGTGGGTGCAGCGCCTGCGCGAGGTCGGCACCGGGACGGAGCCGATCGTTCTCAAGATCGAGATGGACGGCGGCCACGGGGGCGCCTCGGGCCGCTACGAGGCGTGGAAGGACCGTGCCTGGGACTACGCCTTCGCCCTCGACGCCCTCGGTTCCACCGAACGGATCTAGCGAGGCTGTCCAGATAGCCGGCGGGGTCCGGGAGCCCCGCCGGCCATCTGGCATCATGGGAGGACTTTTCCCCCCAGAAAGGCCCGCCCCATGTCCGGTTCGCCCGTCCCGTCGTCCCCGTCCCCGCTGCCGCCGATGGCCGAGTTGCACCTGCACATCGAAGGCACCCTGGAGCCGGAGCTGATCTTCGACCTCGCGGCCCGCAACGGCATCTCCTTGCCCTACCAGGATGTCAATGACCTACGGGCCCGCTACGAGTTCACCGACCTGCAGTCGTTCCTCGACTTGTACTACGCCAATATGGCGGTTCTGGTCACCGAGGAAGACTTCGCCACGATGACGACCGGCTACCTGCGCCGCGCCGCCACGGCCGGAGTGCGCCACGCGGAAATCTTCATCGACCCGCAGGCCCACCTGGCCCGCGGAGTGGACCTGGCCACGAGCATCGGCGGCGTGGCCCGGGCGCTTGCCACCAGCCGCGCTGACTTCGGCATGTCGACGTCGCTGATCGCCGCCTTCCTCCGCGACCAGCCGGCCGACGAGGCACTCGCCGTGCTGGAGGACCTGATCGCCATGGACGCGCCCATCATCGGCATTGGGCTCGATTCCGCCGAGGTGGGCCATCCGCCGTCGGAATTCACGCAGGTGTTCGACCGGGCACGCGAGGCAGGACTGGAGTGCGTGGCCCACGCCGGCGAGGAGGGCCCGCCGGCCTACATCAGCGAGGCCCTGGACGTGCTCCACGTGTCCCGGATCGACCATGGGATCCGGGCGATGGAGGACGACGAACTCGTCCTGCGCCTCGTCGAGGAGCAGGTTCCGATGACCGTCTGCCCGTTGTCCAATGTCAGGCTGCGCGCGGTGACCGACCTGGCCGCCCACCCACTGCCCCGGATGATCGAGGCGGGATTGAACGTCTCGATCCACTCCGATGATCCCTCCTATTTCGGCGGCTACCTCGACGACAACCTGGACCGCGTGACGTCCACGTTCGAACTCTCCCAGGCGACATTGGCCCTGCTGGCCGCCAATTCGATCCGCTCGTCGTTCCTGCCCGAGCAGCGGCAAGGCGAGTTGCTGGCCGAGGTTGAGGCCTGGCTCAGCGAGTAGTTGGCGACACCCGCGCGCTAGTCAACGGCTTCCCTCCTGCGGACCCGGCTGTAGAATAGTGCATGTACCTGTAGAATTCTGCATCCGGAGGTTCCATGCGACTACAGAACCCCATCGCCGCCCTGACACCCACCGTCGACGCTGCCGTCCTCCTTGTCTTGGCGCGTGCAGATACCAGCTTCACCGCACCTGCCGTCCACCGCCTCAGCCCGGAGAAATACTCGGAAAGCGGTGTCCGAAATGCCCTGGCGCGCCTCGTCAAGCAAGGTATCGCCTTGGGCGACATCACCGGCCAAACGCGCTCCTATCGACTCAACCGGGAGCACCTCCTCGCCGCGTCCATTACGGAGATGGCCCACGCCAAAGACATGCTTCTCGGACAAGTGTGGGATGAGATCCGCGCGTGGCCAGTGGAGCCTCTGGACGTTCGCCTCTTCGGGTCCGCCGCCCGGAACGAGATGCATGACGATAGCGACGTTGATCTCCTTTTCATCTTCCACGACGGCTACGACGAGGATGCGGCCACCTCTCGCCTCACAGACCTCTCGCTCAAGGTCTCCGCCTGGACCGGCAATGACGCACGCCCGTTGGTCTACCGGGAATCGGAGGTGGAGCAGGATCCTCTTTTCTTGAACATCATCGCCGAAGGCATCCCCGTGCTCCCGGCTTGTCGTTGGCTTGAGGCCAGGCTCGGCGCTCACACGGCTACCCCATGACTCCCGCAGCAGGCGCGACCGTACATCAAGGAAGGCGTGAGAAGGCGCTCCAGTTCCAGTCGGCAGCCCACGTGGTCCTGGACCTTGCCGACGAGCATCAGGACGTGGCCGACGTGGTGGTCACCCTCGCAGCAGCCCGCCATCTCGACCTGCTGCTGGGCCTGTAGACGCGTGCGACTGCGAAGTTTCCCTGGGTGGTCGCGATAATTTCCACCGACGACGTCACAGTGCCGCTGCGGACCGGACGTGGCTTGACTTGAGTCACAATTCAGGATTACCTAATGAACGTTCAGTAATTCGTGGATGGAGCTCCAGCATGACCGAAACCGACGTCGCATCGGCCACCGCGGGCGCAGCGCCGCGCCACGCCGTCCTAGCCAACGACAACACGGCCGAGTGGCTGGGCATCGAGGTCCAGCATGTCGCCGACGGCGAAGCCACGATCACCATGACGCTGCGCCCGGAGATGCTCAATGGCTTCGGGATCGGCCACGGCGGGATGATCTTCGCCCTCGGCGATACGGCGTTCGCAATGGCCTGCAACCCTCCCGAGGGCTCCGACGAGACGATCACCGTCGCCTCCGGCGTCGACATCAACTTCATCCGCCCGGGCATCCCGGGCCGGATCCTGACGGCGGAGGCCACCCGCCGCCAGCAATCCGGGCGCAGCGGAATCTACGACATCCAGATCCGCCAGTCCACCCCTGACGGCGGCGAGGAAATCGTCGCCGAATTCCGCGGCCGGTCGCGCACCGTCCCGAAGCGCTAGGTGCACGACGCCGGAACCAGCCATCCGGCGTCGTGCATGTTCCACCCCACCCCTGCAATCACCTAAGGGCCAGCCATGACGCAGACACTCCCCGACACCGAACTTCCCAACCCGCTCGATCCCGAAGAGACGATGAGCCGGGATGAGATCGAATCCCTCCAGCTTGCCCGGCTGCAGGAGACCATCGCCTACGCGTACGACCGCGTACCCCTGTACAAGGAAAAGTACGACGCCGCCGGCGTGCACCCGAGCGACCTGAAGGAACTGGCCGACCTGGCGAAGTTCCCCTTCACCGAGAAGGAGGACCTGCGCAAGACCTACCCGTTCGGCATGTTCGCCGTCCCGCAGCAGCAGGTCGCCCGCATCCACGCCTCCTCCGGGACCACCGGCCGCGCCACCGTGGTCGGCTACACCCAGTCCGACCTGGACGACTGGGCCAAGCTCGGCGCCCGCTGCCTGCGCCTGTCCGGCGTCAAGCCCGGCTGGAAGGTCCACAACGCCTACGGCTACGGCCTGTTCACCGGCGGCCTGGGCGCCCACGCCGCCGCCGAACGCCTGGGCACCACCGTGATCCCGATGTCCGGAGGCCAGACCGAGAAGCAGATCACCCTCATCCAGGACTTCGCCCCGGATGCGATCCTGTGCACCCCGACCTACCTGCTGACCATTGGGGACGCGATGCAGCGCCAGGGCATCGACCCGCGCTCGACGTCGCTGAAGGTCGCCGTGCTCGGTGCCGAACCGTGGACCGAGGAGATGCGCCACGAGCTCGAGGTCATGTTCGACCTCGACGCTTGCGACATCTACGGCCTGAGCGAGGTCATGGGCCCGGGCGTGGCCGGCGAATCGAACCAGACCAAGGACGGCAGCCACATCTGGGAGGACCACTTCCGTCCGGAGATCATCGACGCGTTCGACCCCTCCCAGACCATGCCCGATGGCCAGCACGGCGAACTGGTGTTCACCTCGCTGACCAAGCAGGCCCTGCCGATCATCCGCTACCGCACCCACGACCTGACCCGGCTGCTGCCCGGCACCGCACGCCCGGGCCACCGGCGGATGGGCCGGATCACCGGACGCAGCGACGACATGATCATCCTGCGCGGGGTGAACCTCTTCCCGAGCCAGATCGAGGAGCTGGCCCTGAAGGTCGCGGGCCTGTCCCCGCACTTCCAGCTGGAGATCACCCGGCCCGACCGCATGGACCAGCTCGCGGTGAAGATCGAACGCCGAGACGACTGCACCACCGACCGCGCCGAGGCCGCCGGCCTGGAACTGCAGAAGCTGATCAAGATCCACGTCGGCTCCAGCTGCCGGATCGACGTCGTGGACCCGGAGTCCCTGCCCCGCTCCGTGGGCAAGCTGCGGCGCATCTACGACCTGCGCGAGAAGTAGGATCGGGGGATGCCCACCATCGCCAGCAAGCCCGCGGGGGCCAAACGCGGCCGCCCCGGCCACGACCAGGAATCCGTCCTCTCGATCGCTGTGCAGGTCTTCAACAAGCACGGCTACGACGCGACGTCCATGGGCACGCTGGCGGACAACCTGGGCATCAGCAAGTCGGCCATCTACCACCATGTCCCCTCCAAGGGGGACCTGCTGGACAAGGCGCTGGACGAGGCGCTGGAGCCGCTGGAGGCCCTGGGAGCCGACCCCCGGGCCACCACCGGAACGGCCGCGGTCCGGCTGGAGTTCGTGCTGCGCTCGACCATCCAGGTGCTCATCGAACGCCAGCCCTACGTGACCTTGCTGCTGCGCCTGCGCGGGAACACGGAGATCGAGCGGACTGCCCTGGAGCGGCGGCGCGCGGTGGACCGGCGGCTAGCCGACCTCGTCGTGTCAGCCCAGCAGGAGGGCTCGCTGCGGGCGGACATCGACCCGCGGACCACCACCCGCCTGCTCTTCGGCACCATCAACTCGCTCGTCGAGTGGTACCGCCCCGACGGCCCCTCGACCCCGCAGCAGGTCGAGGACAACGCGATCGCCATGATGCTGGACGGGCTGCGCGCCTGATCCCCACGGGCCTGCGGCTGGTCCGGCGGATCGGTCCGGGGCACCTGCGGATTCGGGCACGACCACGGCCCGGCGGTACCATCAAAGGGTTCCCCTCGTGTGGCCCCTGGCCCGCGCATGCACGCATCCGTTCGATAGGCAGCCTTCGTGGACCAGCTCTTCCAGTCCCTGTTCAACCAGCCCCTGGGCACCGATACCGCCACGATCGTGGCGCTCGATGCACTCGGCGTGCTCCTGACCGGGATCGCACTGCTGCTCCTGGCCCGCCGCAACGACCTGGGCTGGTGGTTCCAGGTCCTCGCCGTCTTCGCCGGCCCGCTGGTCATCGCCCTGCAATTCGGGTTCGACGGCATGTTCAAGGCGGTGCCCTACCTGCTGGTGCCGGTCTACGGCCTGTGGCGCTTCAGCAAGTACCGGATGCGCGGGAAGTTCGCCCGCCTGGTCGAGGTCCAGCCCTTCACGGCATCCGCGCTGGTCTGGGGGTTCGTCCTCACGGTCCTCATCGCCTTCGCCTCCGCCGTGCCCACGATCTTCAGCGGCCTGGACCTGGCCAGCATCCAGGCCAGCTTCTGGCTGACACTCGCCTTCGCCGCGCTCGTGCCCGCCGGCCTGGTCGGCATCGCCAACGGGTTGCGCTGGGCATGGCTGGTCGTGGCGGCCTCCGCCGTCGCACAGATCGCCGTCTACTTCGGCAACCAGCCTGCCTTCGCCACCCTGGCGGTCCTGGTCCTGCAGTTCGGGACCTCGCTCTTCGGCTGGTGGTCCTGGCGGCAGCTCCCGGCCGAGGCGACCCAGGACGACGCCGCGGAATACCCGCCGAGCCCCTACCAGCAGGCCTGAGGCACCCGGCCCCCTTCACCACGGCGGCCGCGGACAGTAGCCTCCTGCACATGGCCGGCGACGAACAGATCACCACACACCACGAGTCCAATCCCGCCGCAGCCATATGGCTCGCCGGTGGCCCCACCCCGGGCCCCGTCGTCGTCGTCGACCACGACCCGGCGTGGCCGGCCACGTTCGAGCAGATCGCCGAACGCCTCCGCACCGCCCTGGGCCCTGCCGCCCTCGCCGTCGAGCATGTTGGTTCCACTGCGGTCCCCGGGCTGCCCGCGAAACCCGTCGTCGATGTCGACCTGGCCGTCGCGGACCCCGCCGACGAACCTGCCTACCGCGGCGCCCTGGAGTCCGCCGGGTTCACCCTGGTCGTCCGGGAACCGCAATGGCACGAGCACCGCTGCTTTCGCGGTACGGATCCAACGGCCAACGTCCACGTGTTCGGACCCGGCTGCCCCGAGACCATCCGACACCGCATGTTCCGCGACTGGCTGCACCGCCACCACACGGACGCCGCCCGGTACCGGGACGCGAAGCTGGCCGCCGCCGCGGCCACCTCGGCCGAGATCGGCACGGTCATGGACTACAACCGCCGCAAGAAACCGGTCATCCACGCAATCTACGAGCGCATGTTCCGCGCCGCGGGCCTGGGCACCCACATCCGCTGACCGGTCTCCCCCGCCCGGGCGGGGATGCTCACTTTGCCGCGATCCACAAAGGCACGACGGCGGGGGCCGGATCGGTCGCCAGCCTCGCCCACAGGGCGGTGTCGTACCGCTCCCAGCAACCATCTCCATCCCGGTAGCGCAGCTTCTGCCGCTCGGTGCCCTCGCGGACGAAGCCCGCAGCGGCGGCGACCCGCCCCGAGGCCGGGTTGTTGAGGCGGTGCCCCAGCTCCAGCCGGAACAGCCCCTGAACGGTGAAGCAGTGGTCGGCCAGTGCCGCCGTGGCCGCTCCAGCAAGCCCCCGCCCGCGTGCCGGTGGCGCCACCCAATACGAGACCCACCCGGTGAGATGGACCCGTTCGATGGCGGAAACCATCACGTGGCCAACAGCCACCCCGTCCAGGTCGATGGCGAAGGCCACGCACCGCGGTTCCGCATCGGCTGACGCTGGCACCATTGGTTCCAGCCACGAGCGGGCGCCGACCGCGGTGGCGATCGGGTTCCGCGCCTGCGCCGCCATGCCGGGCCAGGCGAAGGCGCGCTGGACCGCCGCGACGTCCCGGTCCCCCAGGGTCCAGGGTCGCAAAACGGGCGTGGGTGCGTGGCCGAATGCACGGTCCGATGGTTCGCTCATGTCGACCCAGACTACGGGAGTCGGCGCATTCGCGGGCGGTCCCGGCATGCCGGACGCCCGTCAACGGAAAGTGACCTGCGTCCCATACATGACGACATCGTGTCCCGCGTTCTGGGGTCGGTGGCCCCCTTCCGGTAATTTGGCGTGCAGCAGGCAACGACGCCGCGGCTCCTTCGGGGCGCCCGCGTCGTTCCACCCAGGAATCACAACGGCGAGAGAGGTCCCCCCGTGACAACCATCCAGACCGAGGCCACAGGCCCGGAGCACGCCGCGGCCGATGCCACCATGAAGTCCGCCGGTCACGTCATCGTGGACACACTGGTCGCACACGGCGTCCAGCGCACCTACGTGGTCCCGGGCGAGAGCTACCTCGACGTCCTCGATGGCCTGCATGGCTCCCCCATCGACACGATCGTGTGCCGCCACGAGGGCGGCGCCGCGTACATGGCCGAGGCCGACGGCAAGATGAACCAGTTGCCCGGCATCGCCATGGTCACCCGCGGCCCCGGCGCAGCGAACGCCCACGTCGGCCTGCACACCGCCTGGCAGGACTCCACGCCGATGGTCCTGTTCGTGGGGCTGATCCCCTTCGAACACCGCGAGAAGGAGGCCTTCCAGGAGTTCGAGCCGAAGGCCTGGTTCGGCACCAACGCCAAGCGCGTGATGATCCTCGACCACGCCGAGCGGGCCTCCGAGGTCGTCGCCGAGGCCATGTTCGCCGCCATGTCCGGACGTCCGGGTCCCGTGGTCGTCGGGCTGCCCGAGGACATCATCAAGCGCCAGATCCCGGCCGAGGTCCATCCAAGGATCCCGGTGGCCAGCGGGGGCATGACCGTCACCGATTGGAAAGCGCTGCACGATGCGCTGAAGGAAGCGGACAAGCCGCTGTTCATCTTCGGCGGGAACGACTGGAGCGCCGAGGGAGCCAGCGCGTTCACCACCTGGCTCGAGGAGCACGGCCTTCCGGCCGCCGCCGAATGGCGCTGCGAGGGCACGGTGCCGTTCAATTCGCCGTCGTACGTCGGCCCCATTGGCTATGGCCGCCCGAAGCCGACCTACGACCTGCTGGAGGAAACCGACCTGCTGGTCTTCGTCGGCACGGTCCCCGGTGACGTGATCACCGACGGGTTCGCGATCCGGCAGAACTGGGACAAGAAGAACTTCCTGGTCACCATCGACCCCTCGCTGCGCGGTCGCTCCGGGCCCGTGTCCCACCAGATCGTCGCCAAGCCGGACGTCTTCGTGCGCGACCTGGTGCGCATGGACCTGCCGGTGAAGGACAGCTGGCGCGAGTGGACCAACCGCATGCGTGCGGAGCAGGAGAAGTTCGCGGCCTTGCCCGACGCCACCCCCGGCGACGGCCAGGCCAGGATGGCCACCCTCATGGCGAACCTCGTGGCGTCGCTGCCCGAGGATGCCCTGGTCACCTTCGGTGCCGGCGAGCACACCAACTGGGCGCACCGCTACTTCCCCACCAACGGATACGCCTCCATGATCAGCGCCCGCAACGGCTCGATGGGCTACTCGATCCCCTCGGCCGTCGCCGCGTCGCTGGCCACCCCCGGACGCCGCGTGGTGACCATCGCCGGCGACGGCGAGTTCCTCATGAACGGCCAGGAACTGGCAACCGCCGCCCAGTACGGGGCCACCCCGCTGGTCATCGTCATGGACAACCAGGAATACGGCACGATCCGCACCCACCAGGAACGCGACTACCCCGAGCGCGTGTCGGGCACGCAGTTGAAGAACCCGGACTTCGCGACCATGGCGCAGGCCTTCGGTGGCTTCGGCGTGCGGGTGGAGAACGACGCCGAGGTGCCCGCTGCGCTGGAAGCGGCGCTGTCCGCCATCGACAATGAGGGACGCTTCGCGTTGATCCACCTGATCGTCGAGCAGCGCGTCAAGGCCTACTGATCCACGCGGCGCCGGTCCACCCGGTGTCCCCCATATGAAGGAGGACCTGCCCGCCGGACAGGTCCTCCTTGCTCATCGTTGGTTGCCCCGCTACGAAGCCCAGTTCCTGTAGGTAACGTTGTCCTTCTCCACCAGGGTCAGGACATCGTAGGTGGCGACAATTTCGTCGTCCTGGTTGTGGATGATCGCGTCCCAGGCCACTTCGCCGTACTCGTCGGTGACACGCGGGGTGATCTTTTTGGCCGTCAGGGTGACCCGGATTTTGTCGCCTGCCGGCACCGGGGTGATGAACCGCAGGTTCTCCAGCCCGTAGTTGGCCAGCACCGGCCCCGGTGCCGGCTGGACGAACAGGCCAGCGGCCCAGGAGACCAGCAGGTAGCCGTGGGCCACGACGCCGGGGAAGAACGGGTTCGCCTCCGCTGCGGCGGCATCGGTGTGGGCGTAGAAGGTGTCGCCGGTGGTGTTGGCGAAGTCCGTGATGTCCTGCAGGGTGACCTCTCGCAGCGGGGAGGCGAACGCGTCGCCGATCCGCAGTTCGGCCAGGGACTTGCGGAACGGATGCACGGCGCCCTCCACGGCACCGAATTCGGCGGCACCGGCGATGACCCGGTCGGCTCCGGTGTGCCAGACGCCGGTGACCGCGGTGAGCATGTTCGGCGATCCCTGGACGGCGGTGCGCTGCATGTGGTGCTTGACCGCGCGGATGCCACCGAGTTCCTCACCGCCGCCGGCCCGTCCGGGACCGCCGTGCACCAGGTGAGGCACCGGCGAGCCGTGGCCGGTGGAGGTGCGCGCGGTTTCCCGGTTCAGGATGTGGACGCGGCCGTGGTACCCGGCGATTCCGGTGGTCAGTTCGCGCGCGGTGTCCCCGTCGTTGGTGCACACGGTGGCCACCAGCGATCCGGCACCGCGGGCTGCGAGGCGGATCGCGTCGTCCAGGTCGGTGTAGCCGAGCACGCTGGAGACGGGGCCGAAGGCCTCGAGCGAATGCACGGATTCGGCGTCTGCATCGGCCCACGTCAGCAGGACCGGCGACATGAAGGCCCCATCGGCGACCGTGCGTTCCTCGCCCGATGCGGTCCGCACGACGGGTGCGTCCAGGGTGCCGTAGGCGATTTCGCCACCGGCGGCCACCATGGCCTCGACGGCGCCGCGCACGTCCCGCAGCTGGTCCAGCGAGGCCAGCGCGCCCATGGTCACGCCCTCGGCCCGGGGGTCGCCGACCACCACCCGTTGCGTAAGCCGCTCCCCGATGGCGGCAACGACGTCGTCGCGGACCGCTTCGGGGACGATGGTGCGGCGGATGGCGGTGCACTTCTGGCCGGCCTTGACGGTCATCTCCGTGGTCACGGACTTGATGAACGCATCGAATTCGGGGGTGCCCGGCGTGGCGTCGGGTCCGAGGATAGCGGCGTTGAGCGAATCGGTCTCGGCGGTGAAGCGCACTCCGCCGGTGACCACGTTCCGGTGCGACTTCAGGGCATTCGCGGTCGAGGCCGATCCGGTGAAGGAGACCATGTCGCGGTAGTCCAGGACGTCCAGCAGGGTGCGGGCCGATCCGGAGACGAGCTGCAGGGAACCGGCAGGCAACAGACCCGACTCCACCAGCATGCGCACGACGGCTGTGGAGAGGTAGCCGGTCGGCGTGGCCGGTTTCGCGATCGTCGGGACCCCGGCGATGAAGGCCGGTGCGAACTTCTCCAGCATCCCCCAGACCGGGAAGTTGAAGGCGTTGATCTGGGCGGCAATGCCGGGGATGCGGGTGTAGATGTGGCCGCCAAGGAACGATCCGTCGCGTGAGAGCGGCTCGGCCGGTCCGTCCGGAATGACATTGGAGTTCGGCAGTTCACGTCGGCCCTTGGAGGAGAACGTGAACAGGACGCCGATCCCGCCGTCGATGTCGACCATGTTGTCGACCTTCGTGGCCCCGGTGCGGTACGAGATCTCGTAGAGCTCCTCGCGGCGCTCGTTGAGGTACTGGGCCATCTCCTTGAGCTTCAATGCACGTTCATGCAGGGTCAGCCGGCCAAGCTCCCGTTGGCCCACCGTCCGCCCGTACTCCACGGCGGCGGCCAGGTCGAGGCCGTCGGTGCTCACCAGGGCCAGCTCCTCGCCGGTGTTGGCATCAAGCACCCGGGTGGCGCCCTCATGGTCTTCCGGGGCCCACCAGGCGTCCTGGACGTAGCTGGGAACCAGCTCGGCAGTCTGTGTTGTCATCGTCGACAAGTCCTTCCTGAACGATCGGTCAGTATTTGGGATCCAGCTTACATGACGCGTCCCGAACCGCTCTGGAAGAGTGATTGACTTTTGTCGATCACTGTAGTTGGATGGAACCGCCTAACACCATCGCCCACCCCCGGGAGGTCATCATGACGGTCCGATCCGCACCGCACGCCCCGACCATCCAGCATCCGCATCCCGGGAGTACCCCACGCCATGACCCCACGCCTCGACGCCGACGCCCCTGACACCTTCGAGCCACGACGCCAGCACCGTCCTTCCAGCGCGCTGGAGGCACGTCCGGCCGACTGGAACGTCCTGGATGACAACCTAACCGCGGACCAACGCTGGTCCACCTGGCCCGGCATCGAGAAATCAATGCGCGGGCCCCAGCCCTACCCCGAGTTCGTCATCGAGGACGCCGGTGCCATCGACACCGAGTTGGGCATCCTGAAGACGGGCAAGGAGGCCGATGTCTTCCTCATCGAGCGCGCGACAGGTGAGCGCACCTCGATCCTGGCCGCCAAGCGCTACCACACCCCCGACCAGCGCGCCTTCCACCGCTCCACGATCTACACCGAGGGGCGCACGGTTCGCCGCACGCGTGACGCCCGTGCCCTGAAGAACGGCAGCACCTACGGACGCCAGGTGGAAGCGACCCAATGGGCCGCCGCGGAATGGAACTACCTGGTCCAGGCACACGACGCCGGAATCCCCGTCCCCTACCCCGTGCAGATCGACGGGACCGAGATCCTCATGGAATTCATCGAGGACCCGGACCGCGTCGGCTCCGCAGCCCCGCGGCTGCACCAGCTGCGCCCCGATCCGCCGCTGCTCGATTCCTACTTCGCCCAAATCCTCGAGGCCATGCGGGGATTTGCGGCACTGGGCTATGCCCACGGCGACCTCTCCCCCTACAACATCCTGGCAGCCGGACCGCGGCTGGTCGTCATCGACCTGCCGCAGCTGGTTGACCTGGCGGCGAACCCACTGGGAGCGGACCTGCTGGCGCGCGACTGCCGGAATGTCTGCACATGGTTCGCCAACCGCGGGATCGACCAGGACCCGGAGGAGCTGCTCGGTGACCTGCTCGCGGTCGCCTGGTCGTAACAAGGCGCTACGCGGCGCGGGAACAGATGACAAGAATTCTTTGCGGAATTGCTGTCAAAAATCTTGTGCAGCCTTCCTTCCGGGCCTAATGTGTCCCCAACGGCCGCATCGTGGCGGCGCGCGCGATTGTGGTCGGCATACATCCGGCGACTTGCTTCGGGCGCGCAGCGCCCACTCCCGGACGGGCCACAGGGTCCGCCCTTTCCTGTTGGAGGAATCGCCACCATGCGGCAAACCTACAAGATCCTTGCCCACCTCATTGCGGCAGCCGTCG
Source organism: Arthrobacter sp. JSM 101049 (assembly GCF_041679245.1). Lineage (NCBI taxonomy): Bacteria > Bacillati > Actinomycetota > Actinomycetes > Micrococcales > Micrococcaceae > Arthrobacter > Arthrobacter sp. JSM 101049. Next base: position 466,385 of record NZ_JBGFFC010000001.1, read on the forward strand.
TCATCCAAGCAGCCCTGATCGCCTGGACGACGTTCATCGTCATCAACACCCTCGAATCGGGGGCAGAGGTCTCCGGACCGCCTGCCGCCGCCATGATCCACGGGACCATCGGCATGTATGTCATTCCGATCCTGGTCCTGGCCCTTCTGGTCGTCGCGCTCATCGCCCGGGCCGGCGTCCGCTGGGCACTCTGGCTCGTGCTGGCCGTCGTCGTCCAGGTGGCGCTGGCACTGGCGGCCTTCTCAACTCCGGTGCTCGGCCTCCTGCACGGGCTGGTGGCATTCGGGATCCTCGCCCTGGCGGAAGTGGGGGTATGGTCCATGGCCCATGCGCCCACGCGCGAACCCGCCGTGGCACAGGTCCGGCCGGCACACTGATCTACCCGCGGACCAGGCCGGCACCGGCCTGGTCCGACTCAGTCCGCTTCGGCTTCAGCGTCCACCTGAAGGAACGCGGGCGACGCATCCGCCGTGCGCTGGAGTTCCCACTGGCGGAGCGCATGCCCTCCTGCCCGACCCAGCTCCTGCAGGAACTCCTCATCGTGGCTGATGACGACCAGGGCGCCCGCGTAGGACCGCAGGGCCCCCAGCAGTTGTGCCGTGGTCTCGAGATCGAGGTTGTTCGTCGGCTCGTCCAGGAGCAGCAGCTGGGGCGCAGGGTCGGCCAGCAGGATGCGGGCCATTGCGACGCGGAAGGCCTCGCCGCCGGACAATTGGGCCACAGGTTGCCCGACGCGTGAGCCGCGGAAGTGGAAGTGGGCCAACTGCGCCCTGACGTCCTCCACGGGTGCCTGTGGCGCCACCGCCCTCACGTTGTCCAGGACCGATGCCGTGACGTCCACTCCTTCCCAGCCGCCGCCGTCTGCGGCGAGGTCCTGGCGCAGCACGCCCACCGGAACCGCCGCGGATCGCTCCAGTTCCTGCAGCAGCGTAGTCTTGCCGGATCCGTTGCGGCCGGCCAGGACGATCCACTCGGGCCCTCGGATGGCAAGCCCCGCCCCGGGCACCACTTCGAGCCCGTCTTCGAACACGTTGTACGCCACATCCATGGGTGCGACATGACGCATCAGCTCTCGTCCCGCGGGGACGCTGGTGGCCGGAAATTCGATGGTGATCGACAGGTCTGCTGGCATGTCGTCTTGGGCGGCGTCGAGCTCGGCCCGTGCGGCATCACTGCTGACCGCCATCGACTTGCGTGTGCGGCCAGCCGTCTCCTGGGCGCGCTTGCGCAGTTCATTGGCCAGGATCTTCGGCAGGCCATCGGCCGCTTTGGGCCCCTGCTTGGCCCGCCGGGCCAGCTTCGTCTCGGCCTCGGCCTGCTGACGACGTTCCACTGCGCTTTTGGCGCGGGCATCACGCACGCGGCGTTCGGCGCTCTCGCGCTCCGCAGCCTTGACCTCCTGGTAGTGTTCCCACCCTCCGCCGTGCAGGTGCAGTTCGGCCGAACCGGAAAGCCCCGCCCGGACACCGACGGGACGCAGTTCGGCAATGCCGTCGACGAGCCCCAGCAGCGTCCGATCGTGGGTGGCGACGAGCAAGGTGCCGTTCCAGCGCTCGATCACCGAGTACAGCCGGGCGCGGGCCCGCCGGTCCAGGTTGTTGGTCGGTTCATCGAGCAACGTGATCGCACACGCCGACATTTCGATGCCCGCGAGGGAAATGACCATCGCTTCACCGCCGGAGAAGGTCCGGGTGGTCCGGTCAAGGAAACCCGGACCGACGTCCGGCAGCCCATATCCCGCCAAAAGGGCGATGGCGCGTTCCTCCAGGTCCCAGTCGTCGCCGACGAGGGACATGTCCTCTTCCAGCCGCACGGTTTGCCCACCCAGAATTCGGCGCAGTGCGGCGAGTCGATCGGAGATGCCCAGCAACGACGCCACGGTTCGACGTGGATCCCTGGCCGGGTTCTGCTCCAGGTACGCCGGCGGCGAGGACACGCCCACTGTGCCCCGGTCCGGCATCAGCTGACCGGCGATCAGCCGGAGCAGTGCGGATTTGCCGGTGCCATTCGAACCGATGAGCCCGGTGGTGCCGGGGCCCAAGATCGCGCTGAGGTCAGCGAAGAGCCGGCGTCCGCCGGGCCAGGCAAAGGACAGATGGTCAAGAAGGATGGGGTGGTGGTTCTGCATGTCGGTCTCCTGGGCGGCGAAGGCGCCAGAAGCACGGCCCGCGAAAGGTCGCGGCGTTCTCGGCGCTGGACTAGGCGGAAGCGACCGAGATGTTCACCAGGATTCCTTACGGCGGGGACAGAACCCCTTGAGTATCGCGCACGTGATTGGCAGGTGTCAATCGGATGCTCGACGGACTGTCGGTTGCGCTCACGCCAGCTGGCCGATCAGCTCCGCCTCGTGGTCCGCGCTCAATCCCGAGGCCGGGCCTTCGGCGTTCCCGCTGGGCACCCCGCCGTCGGCGGCGATGATGTCGGCGAACGTCTCGGCCAGCGGCCTGCGGACCAGCCCCCAGCGCAGCGCCTTGCGGTCGGAGCGCCGTGCGAATCCGGCGTACTCGGTGCCGGCGGTCAGCACCAGCGGCAGGGAACGCGGTCCCGCCCAGGGGGCCACCCGGTCGTCTTCCATCCGGTGCAGCGGGTAGGGGGCCACCGGGCCGGCGAAGCCCGCGGCGCTCTGCGCGCTGGCGATGACGTCGCCGAGCGGCATTTCGGCGCCCACCGCGTTGACGGGCCCGCTGCGCCCGGCCAGGCCGGCCTGCAGGATGAATGCGGACAGGTCCCGCACGTCGATGACCTGCACGTACCGGGTGTCCGCACCGTCGTCGGGCACCAGCACCGGTTCGCGGCCGGCGGCGAAGCGCAAGGGCCAATAGGTGGAACGTCCCGACGGGTCCCCCGGCCCGCCGATCAGGCCGGGACGCACCAGCATTGCGGCGTTTCCGCGCGAGGCCACGGTGAGCCACTCGCAGCCGGCCTTTGCCGCCCCGTAGTGCTCGTCGGAGTATTCGGCGCTGGAGTCCAGGGCAGCCAGCAACGTGGCGGCCTCCGCGGCGCCGGGCTTGGAGTGCAGCGCGTAGGCCGAACAGGACGAGACGTAGACCCAGTGCCCGGCGTGGGGCGAGAGGGCCTCCACCGCCGCCTTGGCGTGGGCCGGCTTGCAGGTCAGCTCGATGACCAGGTCCCAGTGGCCGGTGGCGGCGTCGTCGTAGGCCCCGTCCGCCTCCCGGTCGGCCACCAGGGCCGTGGCACCGTCCGGGAAGCCGCCGGACACTCCACGGGCCAGGCAGGCGACGTCATGGCCATCCCCGAGGGCCTGCAACGCGATGGTCCGGCCGAGCCACTGGGTTCCGCCGAGGATGAGGATTTTTGCCATGCCAACCAGCCAACTCCCCCGGGCTGGGTTCTGGCAAGTCGAATCCGAAAAGTCAGGGGCGGGTCCCGTGTCCGGGTCCGGGCGGTTCGGAGGCGGCGTGGTGCCGTGACAGGCGGAAACGCAGCCCCGAGCGCACCTGGGGCCATTCGGCGGCGGTGATCGAGTAGACGCAGGTGTCGCGCAGGGAGCCGTCGGCCGTGCGCTGGTGGGCGCGCAGGACGCCGTCGAGCTTGGCCCCGAGGCGTTCGATCGCCGCCCGCGACTGCTGGTTCATCCAGTGGGTCCGGAATTCGACGGCGGGGCACCCGAGGGTCTCGAACGCGTGGGTGAGCAGCAGCAGCTTGGAGTCAGGGTTGGAACCGCTGCCCTGCGCTGAGGCGCGGTTCCAGGTGGAACCGATCTCCACGCGCGGCAGCGCCGCGTCGATGTTCATGTAGGTGGTCATGCCCAGCAGGAGGCCGTCGGCGTTCCGGCGGGTCGCAAAGGGAAGCATGGTTCCGGCCGCCTTCAGGGCCAGGCGCCGGTCGATCTCCAGGGCCATTCCGTCCGGATCGGGCACGGCGGTGTACCAGAGGTTCCACAGCTCGCCGTCGCGGGCGGCCTCCACCAGGCCGTCGTGGTGACCGTGCGCCAGGGGCTCGAGGCTGACGATGTCCCCACGCAGGGTGACCGGTTCCAGCAGGTTCATGTGCGCCAGCTTACGATGCGGCCGGCGCTGCGCCGAGCAGATCCCGCACGGCGGCGATCTCCGCCGGGGTGAGCCCGTGTCCGAGCAGGAATGCCTCGACGTCGACCGCGTCGACGAAAGCGGCCAGGGATTCCTGCCGGCCCACCAGCACCTCGTCGAGTTCCCCGGGGGCCAGGTGCCGTTCGTACGGGTGCTTCACGGGGCTGATCCGGTGCCATTCGTTGATGCCGCGGGCCCCGGCGTCGTACTGGGTGGCGACCAGGTCCCGTTTCCCGGCCAGGGCGAGGGCCAGCGAGACGATCATGCCGGTGCGGTCCCGGCCGGCGGAACAATGCACGACGACGGATCCCCGCGCATGTGCCAGGGCGCGGAAGACCCCCGCTACCAGGTCCGGGAAGTGCTCCAGGTTCGCGGGGTAGTAGCGCGGGTCGCTCAGATACGGGGTGTCGGCCGATGCGGCGGCGGCCATGAACCCTGCGTGGGACTGGTCCTCCGTGGGGCAGTTGAGCACCGTGATGCCGGCCAGGGCGCCGGGGCCCACGTCCGGATCCGTGGGACGGCGGCGCCGCTCGTCGGGATTGCGCAGGTCCACCACCGTACGGATGCCGTCGGCATACGCCTGCCGCCAGCCGCGTTCGGTCAGCCATTCGCTGCGGCCCATCCGGTAGAGCCGGCCGGCCACGCGGCGGGCGTTGACGGCGCCCTCCCAGTCCACCTCGTCCATGCGCCCATCCTGCCATGCACAGCGGACCCGATGCCGCGCGGGCTCAGCTCCAGTCGTAGAAGCCCTGGCCGCTCTTGCGGCCCAGGTGGCCGGCCTCGACCTTCGCCCGCAGGATCGCCGGCGGGGCGAAGCGCTCGCCGAGCTGTTCGTGCAGGTACTCCGCGATGCCCAGGCGCACGTCCAACCCGACGATGTCGGTGGTCTTCAGCGGGCCGGTGGGGTGCTTGTAGCCGAGCACCATCGCATTGTCGATGTCCTCCGCAGAGGCGACGCCCTCCTCGAGCATGCGCATGGCCTCCAGGGCGATCGCCACTCCCAGCCGGGAGGAGGCGAAGCCGGGCGCGTCGTTGACCACGACGGCGGTCTTGCCCAATCCGGCGACCCAGCTGCGAGCGGTGTCCACCAATTCCGGGCGGGTCTGTTCGGCAATGACGACCTCGACCAGGGTCGAGGCCGGGACCGGGTTGAAGAAGTGCAGGCCCAGGAAGGAGGCGGGGCGCTGCAGGTGCCCGGCCAGGCCGGTCATCGACAGCGAGGAGGTGTTCGAGGCCAACACGGCGTCCTGGCCGAGTTCGGCCTCCACGGCCTGCAGCGAGGAGACCTTCAGGTCCCAGATCTCCGGGACCGCTTCGACGACCAGTTCCCGGTCGGCGAAATCGGCGTACTCGGTGGAGACCTCCAGCCGGGACAGGTGGTCCTCGGCCGTGCCGGCCAGCCCCCGGTCGATGGACTTGCCGACAGCAGCCGCCACGCGTTCGCGGGCCGCCTCGGCGCTGTCCTGGTCGCGTTCGACGACGAGCACGTCGGCTCCATGGATGAGGAAGGCATGGGCGATCCCGGCACCCATGCGCCCGCCGCCCAGCACCCCGACCCGTGCCGGAAGGCCCGTGGTGGGGTTCGATTCGTCGGGGGTCTGGGTCATCGTCATTTCTTCTTCCTGTCGAGGAACGCCTGCATGCGCTCGAATTTGGCTTCCGATTCGAAGAGCATCGACTGGGCCAGCGTGTCGATCACGGGGTGGGCTTCGCGGGGGGCATGGAACACGGACTTGGTCACGCGCACGGCCAACGGGTCCTGGGCGGCGATCCGATTGGCCAGGGCGTGCGCGGAGGCGTCGAGGTCCTGGGGGTCGACGAGCTCGGTAATGAGGCCGACGCGCAGGCAGTCCTCCCCGCGCAGGACCTTCCCGGCCAGCAGGATCTCCTTGGCCATCGGTTCGCCGACCAGTTCCCGCAGCCGCCAGGTGGCCCCGGCGGCGGCGAGGATGCCCAGGTTCGTCTCGGGGTTGCCCATCCGCAGGGCCTCGGTGCCGATGCGGAAGTCCGCGGCGTAGGCCAGCTCGGCCCCGCCGCCGAGGGCGTACCCGTCGAGGGCGGCAATCACGGGCATCGGCAGCCGGGCGATCCGGTCGAACAAGGTGGAATTGATTCCGGCCAGCGCGTCCTGGCGACGGCGCTCGCGCAGCTGGGCGATGTCGGCTCCGGAGGCGAAGATCCCCTTGGCCCCGGTCTCCGGGTCCGCCGGGGTACCGGAGAGGATGAGGATCTTCGGCCTCGCCTCCAGGTATGTGCACACCACGTGGAGTTCATCGACCATCGCCTGGTCGATCGCGTTGCGGACCTCGGGGCGATGCAATCGCACCGACACGCGGTCATCTGCCTCGGTGAGCTGCACAGTGGTGAAGGCAGACGGATCCAGCCGGGCACCGCCGTCGTGCTGGTGTCCTTCGGCGCCCACGGCTAGACGCCCTCGACGAGCAGTGCCGCGCCCTGGCCGACGCCCACGCACATGGTCGCCAACCCGAGTTTGGACCCGGAGGTGGTCTCGCGTTCGAGCCGGCCAAGCAGGGTGATGGCGATGCGAGATCCGGAGGACCCCAGCGGGTGGCCCAGGGCGATCGCGCCGCCGTCGTTGTTCACGATGCCGGGGTCCAGGCCGAGTTCGCGCATCGAGGCCAGGGACTGCGAGGAGAAGGCCTCGTTGAGTTCGACCGCGGCCAGCTCGTCAACGGTGTGCCCGGTGCGCTCGAGGACCTTGCGGGAGGACGGCACCGGGCCCATGCCCATGATTTCCGGGGCCAGGCCCGCGGCGGCGCCGTCGAGGATGCGGGCGCGCGGGGCCAGTCCGTACTTCTCGATGGCGGCCTCGGAGGCGACGATGATCGCCGAGGCGCCGTCGTTCAGGGTGGAGGCGTTGCCGGCGGTGACCACGGTGCCGCCCTTGACCACGGGGCGCAGCCCGGCCAGGACCTCCAAGGTGGTGCCGGGGCGGGGCCCCTCATCGGTGTCCACGAGGGTGGTGGCGCCCTTGCGGCCGGTGACGGTGACCGGGACGATCTCGTCGGCGAAGCGGCCGGCGGCGATGGCTGCCAGCGCGCGTTCGTGGGAGCGCACGGCGAAGGCGTCGCAGTCCTCGCGGGAGGTGCCGAAGACGCGGGCGACCTCCTCGGCGGTCTCGGGCATGGAGTAGGTGGCCTTGCCCTCGCGCGAGAGCTCGCCGGAGAGGAAGGCCGGGTTCGGGAAGCGCCACCCGATGGAGGTGTCGTAGCTGGCCCCGGGTTTGGCGAAGGCCTTCGTGGGCTTCTCCATCACCCAGGGGGCGCGGGACATCGACTCGACGCCTCCGGCGACGACGAGGTCGGCGGCGCCGGCCTTGACCATGTGCGAGGCCATCGTGATCGCGGACATGCCCGAGGCGCAGAGGCGGTTGACGGTGATGCCCGGAACGGTGTCGGGGAACCCGGCGAGCAGCCAGGCCATGCGGGCGACGTTGCGGTTCTCCTCGCCGGCGCCATTGGCGTTGCCGATGATGACCTCGTCCACCAGCGCGGGGTCGATCCCGGCCCGTTCCACTGCGGCCTTGACGGTCAGCGCGGCCAGGTCGTCGGGCCGCACGGAACTCAGGGCCCCGCCGTAGCGTCCGACCGGGGTGCGGGCTCCGCCCACCAGGAATGCTTCGGTCATGAAAACTCCTCTTCGGTTGGCCCCTGTTCAGGCATGCTCGCCGGCCGGGCGCAGTGCGTCGCGGGACACAATTACCGACCAATCGTTCACTATTAGATTCCCACCCCGCCCCTCGGCGGTCAACTTGCCTTCTCTGGATGACGAAATTGACGGCTTTTACACCCGTCGGTAATATGATGGGCTTTGACCGACTCCGGTGCTTTTGCCGGATCGTGGACCGTCACCGTTTCCGGCGCCCCGGGGCAGGGAACGGGCATCCGGTCGACGCACGCTGAAGACATTTGGGAGGCATTGATGCCACCGGAAGACAGCAAGCACAGCCCCGTTGCGGACGGGGACCATTCCATCGACCGCGCCGAGGACATCGGACCGGACCTGCACACGGCCGAAGGCCGCGGGATGATCCGCAAGGCCACCGCCGCCTCGGCCATGGGAAACCTGACCGAATGGTTCGACTACGGCGTCTACTCCGTCGCCGTCACCTACATCACCCTCCATTTCTTCCCTGGCGACTACGGCACGCTCTTGGCCCTGGCCACGCTGGCCCTCTCGTTCGTGGTCCGCCCGCTCGGCGGCCTCGTCTGGGGGCCGCTGGGCGACCGGCTCGGCCGCAAGACCGTGCTGACCCTGACCATCCTGATGATGTCCGGGGCCACCTTCCTCATCGGCGTGCTGCCGACCTTCCAGACCGTCGGGATCCTCGCCCCCATCCTGCTGGTCCTCCTGCGCATGGTCCAGGGCTTCTCCACCGGTGGCGAATACGGCGGTGCGGCGACCTTCATGGCCGAATACGCCCCGGACAAGAAGCGCGGGTTCTTCGGCTCGTTCCTCGAATTCGGCACCCTGGGCGGCTTCGCCCTGGGCGCTGCCGTCATGCTCGTCTTCCAGGTCGCACTGCCCGAGGCCGCCATGAACTCGTGGGGCTGGCGCATCCCGTTCATGCTGGCCCTGCCGATGGGCCTGGTGGGCCTGTACCTGCGCTCCAAGCTCGAGGACACGCCCGTGTTCCAGGAGCTCGAGGAACGCGGGGAGGTCGAGGAGGGCAGCAGCCTGAAGGCCCTGATCACCCGGTACTGGCGTCCAATGGTGGTCATGTTCGGCCTGGTGGCCTGCCTGAACATGGTCAACTACACGCTGCTCAGCTACATGCCGACGTATCTGGAGAGCCAGCTGGGCCTGGATTCGAATTTGTCCCTGATCGTAATCATCGTCGGGGAGGTGGCCATGATGGCCGTCATCCCCTTTGCGGGCAGCATCTCCGACAAGGTGGGGCGCAAGCCGATGTGGTACACCTCGGTGATCGGCCTGTTCATCTTCGCCCTGCCGATGTTCTGGCTCATGGGCCAGAACTTCGGCTTGGCCATCCTCGGCTTCGCGGTCCTGGGCCTGCTCTACATCCCGCAGCTGGCCACGATCACCGCGACCTTCCCGGCGATGTTCCCCTCGCAGGTGCGGTTCGCCGGCTTCGCTGTCACCTACAACGTGGCCACCGCGCTGCTGGGCGGCACGGCGGCCATGGTCAACGAAGCCGTCATCGAAACGACGGGCTTCGTCCTCTTCCCCGCCGTCTACATGATGATCGCCGCGGTGATCGGCCTGGTCGCGGTGAAGTTCATGGCCGAGACGGCCGGCGCGTCGTTGCGGGGCACCGAGATCCCGGACGCGCACGACACCGGGATCCTGGCCGAGGACCCCAGCTAGCCGTTCCGTGCCGCCGGGCCCTGTTCCACCGCCAAGTGGGCAGGGCCCGGCGTTTGCCCGGGCCGGCCGGGATCGGATGCCACGGGATCAGATGCCGCGCGGTTCGGCAGGCCCGCTGCCCGGGTTCAGGTCCGAAGCCGGCGCGTCGGTCCCATCGGCGGCTTGCGCGGCGTCGTCCACGGTGTGCCGGCTTTCCCGATGGGAGGCCCGGGTTTCAGCGGCGGCAGCCAGGGCGGCCGCCAGCTCGGTCAGCCGGGTTTTCGCGTCCTCGTCCCCACCCAGCAGGCCGTGCAGCATGCCCGAGTCCCGCCGGGTGAGCACCACGGTGCACCCGAAGCCGGTATCCGACAGATCGAAGGTCACTTCGGAGCTGTCCAGGCCCAAGCCGGCGCCGGATTGCCACGTCATGATGCGTCGGTTGGCCTGCGCAGCGATCCTCAGCCGGGTGCGCTCGTCCCCATCGGATCCGACCAGGATGATGGACTGTCCGTCCTCGACGTCGCCCTCGACGTCCTCGACGCCGGGTACCCAGGTGCAGTATTGGGCCCCATCCTGGAGCACGCCCCACACCACGTCGGCGGTTGCATTGACATCCTGCTGGGTTCGCAACGATTCCATGCCGGGAGCCTACCGCGCCTACGCTGTAGGCATGCCGATTTCCCCCGACACCCGCCCCACCGGCCGCGACATGATCGCGGTCTCGGAACAGCTGCGGCGCGAAAGCGGCTCCCGCCAGGGGCTGGACTTCCTGCGGGCCATCGTCGCCGGCGAACTGCCCGAATCACCGCTGCTGACGGCGCTGGCGGTGCGGACCGTCCACGCCGAGGAGGGCTCGGTCCGGCTCGAAACCGAGCCGCATGCCCAGCAGTTCAACACGATCGGCACCGGGCATGGCGGCTTCCTGTCCACCCTGCTCGACACGGCGCTGGGCTTCAGCGTGGAATCCCTATCCCCGGCCGGGACGACCTGGACGACAACGGACCTGCAGGTGAGGTTCCGCCGGGCGATGACGATCGATTCCGGCGTCGTCTCGGCCGTGGGCCGGGTGGAGCACTATGGCCGCTCGACGGCCATCGCCTCAGGCGAGGTCCGCGATGGGCAGGACCGCGTCCTGGCCAGCGCAACGGCGTCGTTCTTTGCCTTGCGGCATCAGGAATAGAACTCGCTGGCGGGCTTGTTCCCGCGCACCCGCAACCAGCCGATCCACAGGGCCAAGGCGATCAACGGGATGCAGGCGACTGTGTAGAGGCCCAGGTGGAAGACCTCGCCGGTGGCCGGGTCGGGCAAGCTGTCGAAGGAGATCAGCACGGTGATGACCACCAGGGAGATGATCCCGGCCCAGCTGGTCCAGGGTGCGCCGGGCATCGGGAGGGTGGAGACCTTGCCCTTGCGGTGGCGCAACATCAGCTGGCAGGCAAAGATCGAGCCCCAGGTGAAGATGACGCCGATGGAGGCGGTATTCAGCGCCAGGTCGAAGGCATGGGATCCGCCCAGCCAGATGTTGGCCAGGATGCCGATCAGGTAGACGACGCCGACGGCGACGATGCCCGCCCACGGGACGTAGCGGCTGTTCATCCGGGCCAGCCACTTCGGGGCGTGCCCGTTGTTCGCCATCGCGCGGAAGACACGGCCGATGGAGTACAGCCCCGAATTGCAGGAGCTCAGGGCCGCGGTGATGACCACGAAGTTCATCACGTCCCCGATCCAGGCGGCTCCGAGCTGGTCGAACACGGTGACGAACGGGCTCTCGCCGTTCTTGTACTGGTCCCACGGCATGAGCATGGCCAGCAGGGTCACCGACCCGACATAGAAGACCACGATGCGCAGCACGACGGCGCGGATGGCCCGCGGGACCTCACGGGCGGCATCCTCCATCTCACCGGCGGTGATGCCGACCAGTTCGATCGCGTTGTAGGCGAAGACCACGGAGTTCAGCACCAGGATGCAGATGAAGAAGCCGCGCGGGAACATCCCGCCCTCACTGGCCCAGAGGTTGGACACGGCGGCGTGGCCGTCGCCGATCTGGGTGTTCAGCGCAACCATGACGATGCCGACGACGAGGAACAGCACGATCGCGGCGACCTTCAGTGCCGAGGCCCAGAACTCGAACTCCCCGAACGCCTTGGCGCTGAAGAGGTTGACGGCAACCAGCAACGCCAGGGCACAGATCGCCGAGACCTCGATCGGGACCCCGGGGAAGAAGAACTGGAAGTACAGCCCGATCGCGATCAGTTCGGCAATGCCGGTCATGATCCAGTTCAGGACGTACATCCAGCCGGACAGGAAGGCACCCTTCGGGCCGAAAAGCTCCCCGGCGTAGCTGACGAAGGAGCCGGAAGACTGGCGGTACATGATCAGCTCGCCCAGGGCGCGCATCAGGAAGTAGGCGATCAGCCCGGCGATGGCGTAGGAAAAGATGAGCGACGGGCCCGTCGAAGCCAGCCGCCCGCCAGCACCCATGAACAGGCCGACGCCGATGGCCCCACCCATCGCGATCATCTGGACGTGTCGACGGGTCAGGGTCTTCTTGTAGCCCTCGGCGGTGATGCCGTCGGCGGTCGTGCCGGCAGGCTCCGGCCGCTCGTGGTGCGGCTGCACAGAGGTGGTCTTGTGGTCGGGGTGGGACACGCCGACTCCTTCCGGGTTGCGAGCACTGCGGCGTGGCCGGGGTGGTTCGAGGGGACACGATAGTGTAGTCCGGCTCACCCCCGCCGCCGTTAATCGTCCTTGTCAGTGGGCCTTGGCCGGGCCCTGCCGGGGCGGCAGCCGGGGCCGGCGCGGGCGCCGCGTCTAGACTGGTGCGGGTGAGCACAACTTCCCTTCCCGACCAGGTATCCGACCTCTTCGACCCCACGCGCTGGCGGGGTGTGGAGGGCTTCGACTTCGAGGACATCACCTACCACCGCCAGGTGGAACGCGATGCCGACGGCAGGATCCTGCGGGATCTTCCCGCCGTGCGCATCGCCTTCGACCGGCCCGAGGTGCGCAACGCCTTCCGCCCGGGAACCGTCGACGAGCTCTTCCGCGCACTGGACCACGCCCGGATGACCTCCGACGTTGCCGCGGTGCTGCTGACCGGCAACGGCCCCTCCCCCAAGGACGGCGGGTACTCCTTCTGCTCGGGCGGGGACCAGCGGATCCGCGGGCGCGACGGCTACCGCTACGCCGGTGGCGACACCGCCGAGTCGATCGACCCGGCCCGCGCCGGACGCCTGCACATCCTCGAGGTCCAGCGCCTGATGCGCACCATGCCCAAGGTGGTCATCGCCGTCGTCAACGGGTGGGCGGCCGGCGGCGGGCACTCGCTGCACGTCGTCTCGGACCTGACCATCGCCTCGCGCCAGCACGGCAAGTTCAAGCAGACCGACGCGACGGTCGGTTCCTTCGACGCCGGCTACGGTTCGGCCCTGCTGGCCCGGCAGGTCGGGCAGAAGAACGCCCGCGCGGTCTTCTTCCTGGCCCGCGAACATTCCGCCGAGGACATGGTCGCCATGGGGGCCGTCAACGAGGCGGTGGACCACGAGCGCCTCGAGGAGGTCGCCCTGGAATACGCCGCGGACATCGCCCGGCAGTCCCCGCAGGCGATCCGGATGCTCAAGTTCGCCTTCAACCTGGCCGACGACGGGCTGGCCGGACAGCAGGTCTTCGCCGGCGAGGCGACCCGGTTGGCCTACATGACCGACGAGGCCGTCGAGGGCCGGGATGCGTTCCTGCAAAAGCGCGACCCCGACTGGTCCGCGCACCCGTACTACTTCTAGGGCCGGCCATGGACATCGACCCCGTCCTGCGTGCCCTCTCCGCCGCCCTGAACGAGCAGGGACCGGCCGTGGAAATCCTGCCGGGCGACTCACCCGGCAGCCACCGCGTCGAACTGGCGACCGACGCGCCCGGGGGAAGCGCCGCCGTCGTGCGCACCTCGGGGTCCACCGGCACCCCGAAACGCACCGTGCTGCCCATCGATTCGCTCGCCGCCTCCTCGATGGCCACCGCGGAATACCTGCGCACCGAGGGCCAGTGGCTGCTGGCCCTGCCCGTGCACTACGTGGCCGGCCTGGCGGTGCTCACGCGCAGCCTCTACGCCGGGACGCGCCCGTGGGCGATGGACCTGGGGGCCCGCTTCACCGCCGAGGGCTTCACGGCGGCCGCCGCCGAGCTGACCGACCGGGTGCGCATCACCTCGCTGGTGCCCACCCAGCTCGCCCGCCTGCTGCAAGACCCCGCACCGGAAACCGTCGCGGCGCTGCGCCGCTTCAACGCGATCCTGCTCGGCGGCGGTGCGACCTCTGAACCGCTGCGCGCAGCCGCCCGCTCCCACGGGCTGCGGGTCATCCGCACCTACGGAATGAGCGAGACCTGCGGTGGCTGCGTGTACGACGGCGAGCCGTTGCCCGGGGTGCGCATCTCCACCGACGCCGGCCGCATGCGCCTCGGCGGCGACGTCGTCGCCGGCGGCTACCTGGGCAACCCGGAACTGACGGCCGCCCACTTCTCGGTGGACGGGGAGGGCACACGGTGGTTCACCACCGACGATGTGGGAACGCTGGCGGACGGGGTGCTCGAGGTCGGCGGCCGCCTCGACGACGTCATCAACACCGGAGGCATCAAGGTCTCCGCCGCGACCGTCGCCACCGCCATCGAGGACGTCCCCGGCGTCGGCTCGGCGCTGGTCGTGGGCCTGGACGACCCCGAATGGGGGGCGAGCGTGGGGGCGCTGGTCACCGGTACCGCGGCCCCGGAGACCATCCGCTCGGCTGTCCGCGACGTCCTGGGCGCCCCGGCGGTTCCCAAAACCCTGCTGCGGGTTCCCGAACTTCCCACCCTGCCCGGCGGCAAACCGGACCGGCGCGCGGCAATTTCCCTGTTGGGAGCGGCGGGGAGAGAATAGGACGCTGGAGAAACCGCCCGCTTCGACCGAGAGGATACCGCCGTGGCCTCAGCCGCCCAATGGATCGAAGGGGCCCGGCTGCGCACCCTCCCGATGGCCATCGCCCCCGTCATCATCGGCACGGCGGCTGCCTATGGCGTCGGCGGGCACCTGTTCTGGGGTCGCGCGGTCCTGGCTGCGCTGGTGTCGCTGCTGCTGCAGATCGGGGTGAACTACGCCAACGACTATTCGGACGGCATCCGCGGCACCGACGATGTTCGGGTGGGCCCGTTGCGGCTGACTGGCTCCGGGGCCGCCCGTCCGGGCCGGGTGAAGGCCGCGGCCTTCGGGTGTTTCGGGGCTGCCGCCGTGGCCGGTCTGGTGCTGGTCCTGCTCTCCCAGGCGTGGCCCCTGCTGCTGGTCGGGGTGGCCGCGATCTTCGCTGCGTGGGGCTACACCGGCGGGGACAGGCCCTACGGCTACCAGGGCCTGGGCGAGGTCTTCGTGTTCCTGTTCTTCGGGCTGGTGGCCACGCTCGGAACGACGTTCACCCAGGTCCTCGAGCTTCCGGCCACGGCGTGGGTGGGTGCCTGCGGCACCGGGCTGATCGCCACGGCCCTGTTGATGGCCAACAACGTCCGTGACATCCCCACCGACCGGGAAGTGGGCAAGCGGACCCTGGCGGTGCGGTTGGGCGACGAGGGCGCGCGCGTCTCCTACGTGCTGATGCTGGCCCTGGCGATCCTGCTGCCGTTGCTGCTCGTGCGCAACCATCCCTGGCTGATGCTCGTGGTGCTGGTCGCACCGCTGTGCCTGGTGCCCTCCTGGCTCATGCTCAAGAGCACCCAACGCCAGGCATTGATCCCGGTGCTCAAGCACACGGGGTTCATCAACCTAGGCTACAGCGTGCTGTTCGCCATTGGAATGGTGGTCACCGTGGTGCTGCGCCAGCAGGCCTGAGCGACCCGGGCGGCGGGGTTGGCCGGCCGGAGCCTAGTCGTTGCGGTCCTCGGCTTCCTCGTCCTCGCGCTCGAGCGCTCCCTTGTGGCTTCCCGGGTTCTTGCGCAGGTCGGTCATCCTCGCCTGTACCTGGCGGGTGCTCTCGGTCCGCAACCGGTTGAAGAACAGGTATGCGATGCAGAAGGCGACGATGGCGGCGATGATCGCCGCAAGCCACAGTGAAAAGTCCAGCCCCCAGAACAGCGCGGCGAAGACGGCGAAGAAGAGAACCAATCGGACGATGGTGTACTTGAGGAACTGCACGTTACGATTCTACCGGCTGAAGTCGGCCCTCGAATTCTTCACTACACTGGAAGCATGGTCAGAAACTTGATTCTCGGTGCACTGGTGGCCCTTGCCGTCACCATCTATGCGCTCATCCAGTGCGCGCAGACGCCACGGAACCGGGTGCGTAGCCTGGCCAAGGGCTGGTGGATCGTGGTCATCGTCCTGCTGCCGCTCGTCGGGGCCTGCTTGTGGTTCTGGCTGGGCCGGCCCACCGATGCCGGTTCCGGTCCCACGTCCGGACGGCGCGCCCCGCGCGGTCCGGCGTCCCCGGATGACGATCCCGAGTTCCTGCGCAGCCTCGAGACGCAGCGCCGGCAGCGAGCCAAGGACGAGGAATTGCGTCGTCGTGAAGCAGAGCTGAAGGCCCGGGAAGCCCGGAGCCAAAAAGACCGCCAACCCCCGAACGACAGCGGCGAGCTCCCCTCCGACCGGGATACCAATCCCCCGAACGCCTAGGGCAGGCCAGCAGCGCCGTCCTCCGCCGACCGTCTGCCTCTGGCCTTCGGTCCGATGGTGGTCGCTGCATCCGCGTGGGATGCAGGGGCGAGGGCCTAGCGTTGGCCAGGATTGGACGTCCTGCGGATCCGCAGGACCATCAGCCCCAGGAGCACGCCGCACGCGGCGATGAGCACCAATGCCAGGCCCAACAGCACGAGTTTGGCCACGAGGTCGGCCAGGAACGTCGAGACCAGGGCCAGGGCGATCGCCGCGATGGCCAGCAACAGGGGCAACATGGCCGTTCGGTGGAGTGGGAGTCGTTCCTGTTCAGGCATCCATCCAGCTTAGGCCATGCCCCCCGCGCGGGGATTCCGGGTCCCTGTGGACGTCTCCGGTGCCGCCGCCCCAGCGGCGCCTCCGCTCCGGGGCGCCCGGTCCGCGTGGGGGCGGGGCAGGCTGGCGCCCAGACGGAAAAGGCCCGGCGGGAAGCAGTGTTGCTTCCCGCCGGGCCCGCCCGCTGAAGGGCTATACGCCCGCGTAGGAGTGCAGTCCGTTGAAGTAGATGTTCACCACGGTGAAGTTGAAGACGATGCACAGGTAGCCGATGATGCTCAGCCAGGCCGAACGTGTTCCCGTCCACCCGCGGGTCGCCCGCGCGTGCAGGTAGCCGGCGAAGACGACCCAGATGACGAACGTCCAGACCTCCTTGGTGTCCCACCCCCAGTAGCGCCCCCACGCGGCTTCGGCCCAGACGGCGCCGGCCATCAGGGTGAAGGTCCACATGACGAATCCGACGGCGTTGATCCGGTAGGCGAAGTTCTCCAGGGCCGCCGCGCTGGGGACCATGCGCAGGAACGCGAACTTGTCGGGTTTGCCCGCGGCGAGCTTGGACTGCCGGTCGGCCTGGATGAGCTGCAGGATGCTCAGCGCGAAGGTGATGGTGAACAGCGACGAGGCCAACACGGCGATGGAGACGTGGATGATCAGCCAGGGGCTCTGCAATGCCGGGACCAGGTGGGCAACGGGCGTCGGGAATCCCATCGTCGCTCCGCAGAGCATGAGGGTCACCAGCCCGATGACGAAGGTACCCATGAAACGCAGGTCCTTCTTGACCAGCACCGCGAGGAAGACTACCGCCACGACCAGGGCGCCGGTGGTGAGGAACTCGTACATGTTCCCCCACGGGACCCGCCCGGCGGCGACGCCGCGGGAGACGACCGCGAACGCCTGGATCGCCGCGGCAATCCACGCCACCGACACCCCGATTCGGGCGGCGGTGCGCTTGCCGGCGTCGCGGGTATAGTTCATCGACTCATTGACCAGCAGGCCGTCGTCGGCCGGGGGCGCATGCGGCCCCCTGTCCTTCGCCGGTCCCGCCCCGGCGCCTGCGGATTCCGCCGGTCGCGCGCCGACTGTGGCCAGCTGCTTGGCTTCCTCGGCCAGCAGCCCGGATTCCAGTTCACGGATGGTGCGGCTGGACTTGGCCAGGTCCCAGGCGAAGGCGATGAAGGCGATGGCATACGCCATGGCGGCCAGCAGCATGAAGAGGTCGCTGTAGGCGCCCAGCTGTTCGTTGATCGTAGGCATGCGTGTTCCTCTGTCTCCTAAACTTCGGTCCGGCCTGCGCCGGAGAATTCGCGCTCAAGAAGTGTGCGAAGCTCCCGGGCTTCCTGCCGCACCCTGGGATCTTCCCCGCGGGCAAGCACCCCGTATTCGATGATACGCCCAGCAGTTTCCGTCGCCCGTTCCGGATCATTCGGGTGGATCTTGATCCAGGCGCGGCGGCGCGGGGTGAACAGCGAGACCGCCAGGCCAAGCAGCGCCAACGCGGCAAAGATGGCCACCGGCAGCTTGCCCGGATCATGGTGGATATCCAGGGCCGCGTAGCGCTTGATGCCATCGAAGCTGATCGAGCCCTTGCCGTCGGGAAGCTGTACCGTCTGCCCGGCATTGACGACCAGGCCGCCGGAATCCAGGTTCCGGCTGTTCAGCTCCGTCAGCTGGTCCGTGTCCAGGACGAACACGTTCTGCGGATCACCGGAGTCCAGGCCCAGGTCCCCGTAATAGGAGTTCAGCTGGAGTTGTGGCAGCACCGGGCTCGGGTCCAGGGAAATGCCCACCCCCGAGGAGTTCACCCCGGCGGTCGGCAGGAACAGGCCCACGAAGCCCAGCTGGTCCGGCTGCGCATCCGGGACCTTCAGGACCAGCAACGAGGTGAAGACGTCGTCCTGGGGGACGGCCACCACCGGACCGGAATAGGCGATGTTGCCGTTGCCGTCCCGCACGGTGATCTCCGGGGCGTAGCCGTTGCCCACCAGGTACACGGCCGTCCCGCCGATCCGCAACGGGTGGTTGACCCGCAGGTCCTGTTGTTGTGGTTCCTGGCCTGGCTCCGTTGTGGTGACCTGGGCGTGGAAGTCGATCGGCTGGCCGAAATGGGTGGTGGACTCGCGGTCGTAGGTGACGTCGAAGTTGTCCAGCCGGACGGAGAAGGGACTTAGCGCGCCTTCCTCGAAGCCGGTTCCCGGGCTGAACGAGTCGTATGAGACGAGGGTGTTCACGAATGACTCGCCCTCAACGACGATGCGCTGCCCGGTGTAGCCGAAGACGCCCCCGACGGCGACCGAGGCGAGGACCCCGATCAGCGAGAAGTGGAAGACCAGATTCCCGACTTCGCGCACGTAGCCGCGTTCGGCACCCACCGAGGGCGCCTTGTCGCCGGGGCGTTGCTCGACGCGGTATCCGCGCTTCTTCAGCAGGGCCGCGGACCGTGCCAGGATCTGGGCATCTGGCAGCACTTCGCGGTCCGCCCCCACCTCGAGGGTCCCGTTCTCGGGAAGCCGCCCCAACCTGGCGGGGGTGCGCGGGGGCGGGGTGCGCAATGCCTGGTAGTGCTTTTTCGCCCGCGGGAACACGCAGCCGATCAGCGAGATGAACAGCAGCAGGTAGATGGCGGAGAACCACACGGACGAGAAGACGTCGAACAGCTGGAAGGTATCCAGCCAGTGGCCCAGCACCGGTTTGTTGTCGATGTAGGCAGTGACCTCGGTCGGGTTCACCGGGCGTTGTGGGAAGAGCGAACCGGGCACGGTCGCCACGGCCAGAAGCAGGAGCAGGAACAGTGCCGTGCGCATGCTGGTGAGCTGGGTCCACGCCCACCGGAGCATGCCCCACGGTCCCAGTGCCGGGACGGCGACGTCGCTGTTCTTGCCCTTGCGGCCGCCTCCGCTGCCGGAGGGCGATGGGCGGTCATTTTTCCTGGTTAATGCCATCAGATCGGCATCCTTACGTCGTTTTTGAACCACGATTGAAGCTGGAGCACCCAGTCGCCCCACAGGCCGCTGGCCATGAGAACACCGAGGACGATCAGCAGCAGTCCCCCGGCACGCATGACGGCCCGCTGGTGGCGCCGGAAGAACGCCAGGGTACCGGCCGCGCGGCGGAAGCCGAGGGCGATGAGCAGGAAAGGCACGCCGAGCCCCAGGCAATAGGCGAATGTCAGCAGCGCACCCCGCGTCACGTTGGCGTCCGGGCCAACGCTCATGGCCAGGACCGCCGACAGCGTGGGGCCGATGCACGGTGCCCAGCCGAGCCCGAAGGTGACGCCCAGCACGGGGGCCCCCCATAGCCCGGCCGGTGGCCGACGGTGGATCTTGCGATCGCGTTGGAGCCAGGAGAACCCGCCCATGAACACGATGCCCATGGCGATGACCACCAGCCCGAGGACCTGGGTGACCCAGTCTCCCCGGTACATCAGCCAGACGGAGACCTTGGTGAAGACGACACCGACCAGCATGAAGACCACGCTGAAACCCAGGACGAACAGTCCGATGCCGACGACCATGCGGCCGCGCTTCTGCTGGGCCAGGTCGGCTCCGGTCAGCCCGGTGACGTACCCCAGGAAGCCGGGGACCAACGGCAACACGCAGGGCGAGAGGAAGGAGACGAGTCCGGCCAGGACGGCGACCGGGACCGACAACAGCAGCGAGCCGTCCTGGACGGCTTCGGCGAAGGGGTTGGCCTGGGCGCTCAGCGCCGGGAGGGCCGTGGCGAGCCCGGCAATCACGCCGGCTCGGAAACCAGGTCGGAGATCAGGGCCTTGAGCGTGGACTCGTCCGCTTCACCGAGAAGCCGGGCGGCGACGCGGCCCTGCCGGTCCAGCACCAGTGTGGTCGGCACCGCCTGTGGCGGCACATAGTCCGTCATCGAGAGCAGGATCGAGCCGTCGGCGTCGGGCATGGACGGGTAGGGGATGTCGAAGGTCCGTTCAAAGGCGGCAGCGGTCTCCTGGCCGTCACGGACGTTGACCCCGTAGAACCGCACGCCCTTGGACTCGAACGCCTTGCTCAACTTGGCCAGATGCGGGGCCTCAAGCCGGCAAGGCGCGCAGGCGGCATACCAGAAGTTCAGGACGGTGACATGGCCGGTGAGCTGTTCGGGGCCCACGTTCTCGCCGTCATACGTCGTCCCCTGCAGGTCCAGTGGCTCGCCCCGGGAGGCGGCCGCGTATTCCTGGACCGAACCGTCGCCGGCAATGTAGTTCTTGCCATTTCCCGCACGGGCCTGCTTGGCCAGCGGGTCCTCCTCGGCCGAGCAGGCGGCCAATGGGATGATGGCGGCGAACAGGGCGGCGGCGCGCAGCACCCGGCGGCGTTCGGGCAGGGGGGATACAGCAGGACGGGACGGCATGGCGTTAGGCTCCGGGGATGTTTGCCGCGTTGGCCAGCAGGTCAGCGCAGGGTTCGGTGTAACGAACGGCGACGAGCCGTTCCCCCTCAAAATCCAGGCTGGTGACCGAGGCGAGCGTGCATTGCCGCCGCCGCGGGTCGTGCCACAGGTGCTTGTTTTCGGCGGCCAGGCGCGTGACCCAAATGGGCAGCTGGTGGCTGACCAGCACGGCTTGGGCTCCGGGGCCGCCGAGTGAAACGGCCCGGTCGCGGTGGTCCCCCACCGCGTCCATCATGCGTTCGACCTGGGCCCGGTAGGGCTCCCCCCAGGACGGACGCAACGGGTTGGTGAGGTACCGCCAATGGCGCGGGCGGCGCAGATGGCCCTTGACGCCGGACAGGCCCTCGAAGTGGTTCTCGGCCTCGATGATCCGCTCATCCGTCTCAATCTCCAGAGACAGGGCCTTCGCTGTCGGCGCGGCAGTCTCCTGCGCGCGGGTCAACGGCGAAGCCGCCAGGTGCACGATGTTCGCACCGGCGTCCCGCTGTGCCGCGAAGTACTCGGCAGCGCGCTCGGCCATGGCACGGCCGAGCTCGGACAGGTGGAACTCGGGCAACCGTCCGTACAACACCTTGTCCGGGTTGAGGACCTCCCCATGACGGAGCAGGTGGACGGTGGCGGCAGACATGCAGCCATTCTCTCAAACGTTTCCGGCCACGCCTAAAAAGCGGGGGTGAGACGCCCCACGCCGGGACGACAACCGGATGGAATTCAGCCTTCCTGATGATGCCCCGAGCGGGGGTGCTCCTACTACGCTGGGAATCAGGTACGCAGCCCGCAACACCATCGGAGGACAGACCATGAGCACGCCCGCTCCGCAGGATCCGCACGACGACCCGCATCCCACGCCCTCAGAGGGCACGCCCCCGGTCCCCGAGCCGCCGAAGTTCGGCCAACGCCTGCCCGACGGCGCCCCCGGTCCGACGCCGCAATACGGCCAGAATGCCCCTGACCGTCCCGCCTACGGCCAGTACGGCCAGCCCTCCGAGGACCTGCCACCGGGCTACGGCCAACCCGGGCAGCCGAACCTCCCGCCACCGGGACAGGGGTACACGAACCAGCAGTATTACGGCTACCCGCAGCAGCCCACTGGTGGCCAGCCGCCCTTCCATGGCGCGCCCGGCACACGTCCGGCACCGCCGATGCAGGTCAACGCCGCATTCTGGTTGATCATGGCTGCTGGCCTCATCACGCTGGTCCAGGGCATGATCCTGCTCCTGGTGCCGAATTCGGTCGTGGTGGATGCCTTCAACCAGGCCATGACGACGCAGGACCCCGCCATGGACCAGGAACTCAAGGACGCCGGTCTGGACATCCAGTCCATGGTCGGCCCGATGAAGATTGCGGTCATGGTGATCATGGTGATCGGCGCGGGCATCTACGCTCTCATCGCCACCTTCATCCGCAAGGGCAGCAACGGGGCACGCATCACCGGCACGGTCCTGGCCGCGCTGTCCCTCTTCGGGCTGCTCTCCTCGTTCGATCCGCTCGCCTTCCTCGCCATAGCCCTGGGGGTGGCCGGCATCGTCTGCGCCTGGTTGCGGCCCTCCTCGCAGTACATCGGCGCGGTGGCCCTGCACAAGCACGGCGGCTTCCGGCAGTAACGGGAGGCACCCGGCCCGGTGGCGTTCAGTCGCCGGGCCCGGTGGCGTTCAGTCGCCGGGCCCGGCCCCGAAGGCGGCGTGGTAGGCCAGGATCTGCAGTTCCCGTGCCATGTCGACCTTGCGCACCTGGACGCCCTCCGGGACCTGGAGGAGCACCGGCGCGAAGCTGAGGATGTTGGTGATCCCGGCGGCGACCACCAGGTCGCAGAGTTCCTGGGCGGCGCTCCCGGGAACCGCCAGGATCGCCATGTTCAGGCCCAGCTGCGAAGTGACCGCAGCAAGCTCGGCGACGGGGCGGACCGTGAGGTTCCCCAGACGACGGCCGACCACCGATTCCGCGACGTCGAAGACCGCCCCGACGCGGAAGCCCCCCTCTTGGAAGCCCGCATACCCCGTCAGGGCCCTCCCGAGGTTGCCCGCCCCGAGAATGGCGACGCACCAGCCGTGTTCGAGTCCCAGCGTCGTCGAAATGCTCTCGGCGAGCACCTCGACCCGGTATCCGACACCCCGGGTGCCGAACGTCCCCAGCAGGGACAGGTCCTTGCGCAGAATGGCCGAATTCACCCCGGCGGCGGCGGCCAGGACCTCCGAGGAGACCGTGGGTTGGCCGGCCGCGCGGAGGACCTCGAGTGCCCGCAGATACAGCGTCATGCGGCCCAGGGTCGCCTCGGGCAGGAGCTTTTCCGCGCCTGTCATGACCCGATCAGCTTCTCGAGCCGGGCGGCGTCGATGACCCAGAAGTCCCGCTGGATTCCGTCGACGAGCAGCACCGGGACCTCTTCGCCATAGCGTTGGAGCAGATCGAGGTCGCCGTCGATGCGCACCTCGTCCCAGTCGACGCCATGCCGGGCGGCCACCGCCTCCACCGTCTGGCGGGCGGCCGCACAGAGGTGGCATCCGCTTTTGGTCAGCAGCCGGATGCGCGGTTCCTGTTGCGAAGAATCCATGGTCCCAACCTACCGGTCCCCGGTGTCCGGAGGCGCTCCCTTTGCCCCAGTTGACGCCTGCTGCATCGCGCCCCACGGACACCGGCGGATAGACTGGCCCGATGCCAGAGCAGTCCCGAGCCGCCGCCGTGCCCGTGGAGCCGCCCCAGACCGGTCATGCCGCGGCATTCTTCGACGTCGACAACACCATGATGCGCGGTGCGAGCCTGTTCGCGGTGGCCCGCAAGATGTACAGCCGTGGGGCCTTCAGCGTCCGCCACGCCTTGTGGATCGCTGCCCACCAGGCCAGCTTCCTGCTGCGCGGCGAGGACCTGGCCAGCGTCCACCGGGTCAGGGACCAGGCACTGGCCCTGGCTGCCGGAATCCTGGTCGATGACATGGCCGCGCTGGGGGACGAGATCTACGACGAGTTCATCGCCAGTCGCATCTGGCCCGGCACCCGAGCGCTGGCCCAGGCGCATCTCGATGCCGGTCGCCCGGTGTGGCTGGTCACGGCAACGCCGCTGGAAGTTGCCGATGTGATCGCGGCCCGGCTCGGCCTCTCGGGCGCCCTGGGCACCGTGGTGGACCAGCATGAGGGCGTCTATACCGGCCAGTTGGTCGGCGAGATCCTGCATGGCCCGGCCAAGGCTGCCGCCGTGACGGAACTCGCAGCCCGGGAGAGCCTGGATCTGTCGGCGAGCTGGGCCTACAGCGATTCCTACAACGATGTGCCCCTGCTGACGGTGGTCGGGCATCCGGTGGCGATCAACCCCGATGTCCGCCTGCGCCGCCATGCGCTGGCCCACAACTGGCCGGTCTACGACTTCCGCCGTGGCCGTCGCGCAGCAACCATTGGCATCCGGGCGGCCACCTATTCGGGAGCAGTCTACGGTCTCTGGCGGGGCTTGCAGATGATGCGGCGCCGCTTCCACCGGTAACCGGACTGTTTCCGGTTGCCGGCTGACATGACAGGGGCCGGCGGTTGGCGAAAACAACGACACGGCCCGACGTGCACGCCGGGCATGACGATGGCGGGGCCCCCCGTGGGGAACCCCGCCATCGTGTGCCGGGGTCGGGAAACGGTCCCGACGCGCGGCTACTTCTTGTTGCGGCGCTGGTGGCGCGTCTTGCGAAGCAGCTTGCGGTGCTTCTTCTTCGCCATCCGCTTGCGGCGCTTCTTGATAACTGAGCCCATTTGGTTCCTCACAGACTGGTGATTGATTACTGCTGACGGCCACGCGGGGAGCAGGCAGCAACCATCGCGGACGTTAAATGTTCCTTAACAGGTTACCCTGCCCACGGGACCGTTGCGGACCACGCGTTCACGCGGTCTCCGAGGCCCCATCCACACGCGCGGTGTTCAGATAGGCCTCCACTGCCGTTTCCGGGACGCGGTAGGAGCGTCCGAAACGTACGGCCGGGAGGTCGCCGGCGTGCACCAGTCGATACACGGTCATTTTCGACACACGCATCACCTCGGCGACTTCCGCCACCGTCATGAAGCGCGCGTTCGAAAAGTTCTTAGCGTCGGCCATCGGCAATTTCTCCTGAACTGGATGGAAGGAACACCCCAGCGAGGCATCGCCCGGTGAGACCCGCGCGCACTACCATCTAGCAGACCACATTAGTGGCTGCTGGGGTGATTGTGAAACCCGTCGTGCCCCTGCAGGTCATTTGGCGTCCATCCGCGAGCGCACGGCCTCGGCCAGTTGGCCGAGGGCGACCTCCGTTGCCTCCCATCCCATACAGGCATCGGTCACCGATTGCCCATAGACCAGGGGTCCGCCCGGGACAAGCTTCTGCGCTCCCGGCACCAGGAAGCTTTCGGCCATGACACCGGCCAGTTGGTCCTGGCCGGCGGCGATCGACGTGGCCAGTTCGGCCAGGACGCCGGACTGGCGTTCGTGGGATTTGCCGGAATTGGCGTGGCTGGCATCGACCACCAGGCGCGGGTTCAGGCCCGCCGCCCGTGCTGCCCGGGAGGCGGCCTCGAGGTCGGCATCGCCGTAGTTCGGCCCGGCCGATCCCCCGCGCAGAACGAGGTGGACGTCCGGGTTGCCCTGGGTGCGCACCATGCTTGCCTGTCCCTGCGGGTCCATGCCCAGGAACGCCTGGCCCGTGGACGCGGCGGTGCAGGCGTCGAGGGCGACCTGCAGGCCGCCGTCGGTTCCGTTCTTGAAGCCGACGGGCATCGACAAGCCGGAGACCAGTTGCCGGTGGATCTGGCTCTCGGCCGTCCGCGCCCCGATGGCACCCCAGGCCACGAGGTCGGCCAGGTACTGCGGGGCGACCGGTTCGAGGAACTCGGTGGCAGCGGGAAGGCCGAGCGCCGTGACGTCAAGCAGGAACCGGCGGGCGGCACGCAGCCCGGCGTCCATGTCGTGGCTGCCATCGAGTCCGGGGTCGTTGACCAGGCCCTTCCACCCGACGGTCGTGCGCGGCTTCTCGAAGTAGGTGCGCATGACCACCAGCAGCTCACCCCGGTGCCGGGACGCCTCCCGGGCGAGTCGGCGCGCGTAGTCCAGGCCCGCTGCGGGATCGTGGATCGAGCAGGGGCCGACGATCACCAGCAGCCGGTCGTCCAGGCCGGAGAGCACCGCCCGGACCTCATCGCGGGCCCGGGCCACCGCATCCCGGGCGGCGCCACCGGCCTGCAGGTCGGCCCGCAGTGCTGCAGGGGTGGGTAGTGGGGCGTAGCCGGCGATGTGCTCGTCGGTGTTCGGTTCGGTCGCCGTCTCGTGCTGGAGGGTGGTCATCGGGGGGCCTTTCGGGTGGGAGCGCCGTGCCATTCCACCGCGGCCCCGGTTCCTCACCGGGCTGTGACCACACCGTCCAGGGCCGCCGTACCAATGGCAAAGGGCCGGGAACTGGTGTTCCGGCCCTGTCGGCTCTGAAGGTGGGTATGCGCAATCAGTGTGCTGCAGGCTCCTCCAGAGCCGACACAAAATACGCATACCAACGGGTTGTCATGCCACCACCCTACCGCTGCCGTGTCCCGGTCTCGCCGTCAGCGGCCAATATGACGCGGGACGACGGCGGCCCCGCCTCAGCCCTCTAGCGCAGGTGGCGGTATTCGCGGGAGAAGTGCAGCAGCGGGTCGTTGGCGGCGTGTGCATCGTCGGTGCCGCCCATGGCCACCACCTCGCCGGCGACGACCAGGTGCGTGGCGACCGGATGCACCGCCGTCGTCCTCAGGTCGAACCAGGCGATGGCCCCCTCGACGATGGCGGCACCACTGGCCGGAGCGCGTCGGAAGGGGACCTGGCTGAGCAGCCCGTGGACGGGGTTGCCGGGACTGGCCAGCCAGTTGGCGGTGCCTTCGTGCCCTCCCGAGAGCAGCGACAGGGCCCACGACCCCGCTTCGGCCACGGCTTCGCCGATGCGTCCGTCGGCGTAGAGGCTGACGAGCATCGTCGGCGGGTCATAGGACACGTCGAGGAACCCGGTCACGGTCGCGGCGATGTCCCGTCCGTACTGCCGGGTGGCCACGACGGCGGTCCCGGAGGCGATGTCCCCTGCCAGCAGGCGGTAGGCGTCGATGTCGTCCTGGCCGACTGCGTGGGGGTCGATGCGGTGGGCGGGCAATGGTTCGGTGTTCTCCATGCCCTCCATGTAAGCACCCCGGGCACGGCAATGCCCCGGAGGCCGGGGGCATCCGGGGCATCGCCGTGCCCGGGGTGGGGTTTGCCGGTGGGCTAGATGACGCCCAGGGCCAGCATCGCGTCGGCGACCTTCGTGAACGCGGCGATGTTGGCGCCGGCCACGTAGTTTCCGGGCTTGCCGTAGGCGTCGGCGGTGGTGGCGCAGGTGGTGTGGATGCCGACCATGATCTCCTCGAGGCGGCGTTCGGTGTGCCCGAAGCTCCACGAGTCGCGGCTGGCGTTCTGCTGCATTTCCAGCGCGGAGGTGGCCACGCCGCCGGCGTTGGCGGCCTTGCCCGGGCCGAAGAGCACGCCGGCGTCCTGGAAGATCTGGGTCGCGTCGGCGGTGCAGGGCATGTTGGCGCCTTCGGCGACGGCGACGATCCCGTATTCGACCAGCCGCTTGGCGGCGGTGGCGTCGAGTTCGTTCTGCGTGGCACTGGGCAGTGCCACGGTGGCGTCGACGTCCCAGACGCTTCCGGATTCGACGTAGTCGACCTTGCTGCCGCGGCGGTCCACGTAGTCGCTGATGCGGCCGCGCTCGACCTCCTTGATCTCGCGCAGCAGCTCGACGTCGATGCCGGCCTCGTCGACGATGTAGCCGCTGGAGTCCGAGGACGCCACGACCTGCGCGCCGAGGCTTTGCGCCTTGGCGATGGCGTTGATGGCCACGTTGCCCGAACCGGAGACGACCACGCGCTGGCCGTCGAAGCTCGACCCGCGGGTCTTGAGCATTTCCTGGGCGAAGAGCACCGCGCCGTAACCGGTGGCTTCCGGGCGCAGCAGCGAACCGCCCCAGCCCATGCCCTTGCCGGTGAGCACTCCGGATTCGTAGCGGTTGGTGATGCGCTTGTACTGGCCGAAGAGGTAGCCGATCTCGCGGCCGCCGACGCCGATGTCACCGGCGGGCACGTCCGTGTATTCGCCGATGTGGCGGTAGAGCTCGGTCATGAACGACTGGCAGAAGCGCATGACCTCGGCGTCGGACTTGCCGCGGGGATCGAAGTCGGATCCGCCCTTGCCGCCGCCGATCGGCATGCCGGTCAGGGCGTTCTTGAAGACCTGTTCGAAGCCCAGGAACTTCACGATGCCCAGGTAGACCGAGGGGTGGAAACGCAGGCCGCCCTTGTACGGGCCGAGGGCGGAGTTGAACTCCACGCGGAAGCCGCGGTTGATCTGGACCTTCCCGGCGTCGTCGACCCACGGGACGCGGAAGATGATCTGGCGCTCCGGTTCGCACATGCGCTGCAGGATGGCCGCGTCGGCGTATTCGGGGTGCTTGCCGATGACGGCATCCAGGCTTTCGAAGACCTCGGTCACGGCCTGGTGGAATTCGGATTCCCCCTGGTTCCGGTGGAAGACGTCTTCGCGGATATCGAGCAGATGCTGATCCAAGCGGTACTCCTTTGAACTTGAGGTGGGCGCGACGGCACCCCTGGGGTGAGCGTCGGCGCTCCGACAAGAAGAATCGCACGCCCTGGCGCGCAGCTCCCAACCGGTCGTAAAGAATCCAAAAGCAGCCCGTAACGTGGATCCGGCAGGCGGACGGGCCTAGCGGCGGCGTCCGAACTTCGGTTTCTGCAGCCTCTCGAGCAGGTCCTGGGCCCGTCCGGTGACCTGCTCCACGGTCCGTCCCACGGACCGGCCGAGTGGCTGCTGGTGGTGGCCCGACCCCGGAACCACGGGGTTTTCGCGCTCCGTCGCAGCTCGTCCGGCGGCGACGGCCTGGTCGCGCTGTGCCTGCTGGGCGGCGCGGTAGGAGGCTGCGGCCTCCAGGGCGCGGGCGGTCGCATCCGCTCCGGTCCCCGCGACGGTTGCAGCGTCGGAAAGGGCATTGCCGTCGGCTCCGGTTCTCTTGTACTCTTCGCGCGCGACCGCCGCGGGGGCGGTACCGGCTGCCGGGGCGGGGAACGCGGACAGCCATCTGGCCGCACGGTGCAGCGCGTGCGATTCGACGGCATAGATCCTGCGTTGCCCGTCGGCGCGCATGCGCACCACCCCGGCTTCCCGCAGGACCTTCAGGTGCTTCGAGACGGTCGGCTGCGAGACCTCGAGGGCCTGGACGAGGTCCCCCACCGAGTTCTCCCCCGCGCGGAGTGCGTCGAGAATCCTGCGCCGTGTCGGATCTGCCAGGACGGTGAAGACGTCGTCGGAAGTCATTTCATCACCATATCCGCATATGCCGTTTCCGGCATCGCACCACGCGGCGGTCCTCAGTCGAACCAGGGATCCAGCCCGAAGACCGGGAAGACCTCCTTGCGCGTGGCCATGATGGTCCGGTCGATGGCGTCGGCCGGGTCGTAGCCGACCTCCCAGGAGCGCCACCACAGGTCCACGTCGTCGTTCATCGCGGTGGGCCCGTCCACGCCGTAGCGGTCCCGGACGTAGTCCAGCCAGCGTCCCGGCACCGGGGTCCGCAGCGGCACCGGCTGTCCGCCGGCGATGGCCACGAGGTGGCTCCAGGTCCGCGGGACCACCTCGATGAGGTTGTATCCGCCTCCGCCGGTGGCGATCCACCGGCCCTCACAGTGGCGTTGGGCCAGGTCGGCGATGTCCAGGGCATTCTGGCGCTGCCCGTCCACGCTCAGGCGCAGGTTGCTCAGGTCGTCGCGCCGGTGGCCGTCGCAGCCGTGCTGGCTGACGATGACTTCGGGTTCGAAGGCGGCCACGAGCTGCGGGACCACTGCGTGGAAGGCGCGGAGCCAGCCGGCGTCGGTGGTTCCGGCGGGCAGGGCCACGTTCACGACGCTGCCCGCTGCCTGCGGCCCCCCGGTCTCGTTGGCGAATCCGGTCCCCGGGAACAAGGATATCCCGGATTCATGCATCGAGATGGTCAGCACGCGCGGGTCGTCCCAGAAGATCGACTGGGTGCCATCGCCGTGGTGCGCGTCGACGTCGATGTAGGCCACCCGCCGGGTCCCCTGGTCGAGCAGCCGCTGGATGGCCAGGGCGGCATCGTTGTAGATGCAGAATCCGCTCGCCCGGCCGCGGGACGCGTGGTGCATTCCCCCGGCGAAGTTGACCACGTGCAGGGCGCGCCCGGCCAGCACGGCGTCCGCGGCCTGGAGGGAGCCTCCCGCCAACCGTGCGCTGGCGGCGTGGATGTCGCTGAACACGGGGTCGTCCTCGGTGCCCAGGCCGCGCTCCTCGTTGACCTCGCCCGGGTGCTCGCCGGCATACTGCACGGCGGCGATGTAGTCCCGGTCGTGGACGGTGGCCAGCTCCTCGACGGTCGCGATCTGCGGTGCAAGCAACGAGATGTTGTCCCGCTCCAGGATCCCGAGCCCCTCGATCATGCGCATCGTCAGGTCCAGCCGCGACGGGTGCATCGGGTGGCTGTCGCTGAAGCGGTAGCCCATCAGGTCCTCGCTCCACAGGACCTCGGTCGGTGGTGGCGGCGGTGTACTCAAGCTCACCGGCTCAGGCTACGCGATTGGCCGGCAATCGCTGTGATCGGCGTCGCTCCGGTGGCGGTTCCCGGCGCCACCGGGCCCCCGGTGCTTTACTGTGGACTGTGCCGGGAAACACCCGCCCACCACCCGTCCGGGAGCCGCCAGAGAACATGTCGTCCCCACTGCAACCCACCGCGCTGACGTGGGCGAACGCCGTGCCGCGCTTCCTCCAATGGTCCCGTGATTTCGTCGACGCGCTGGCCGCGACGTCGCCGGCGCGGCTGGCCATCGTCGTCTTCGCGTTGGTCATTGCCCTGTTCACCACCCTCCTGTCCCTGCCGATTGCCTCGGCCAGCGGCGAGTACACCCCCTTGCACGACGCGCTGTTCACCGCCACCTCGGCGGTATGCGTGACCGGCTTGACCGTGGTCTCGACCGCGACCCACTGGTCGTTCTTCGGCCAGGTGGTCATCATCGTGGGCATCTTCATGGGCGGCCTGGGCATCCTGACGCTGGCGTCGGTGCTGTCGCTGGCCGTGAGCAAGCGGTTGGGGGTGCGCGGGAAGCTGCGCGCCCAGGAGGCCATGAACATCCAGAACGTCGGCCGGCTGGGCGAAGTCGGCACGCTGCTGCGGATCGTGATCACCACCTCGGTGGCCATCGAGGCGCTGTTGGCGCTGGCCCTGGCCCCGCGGTTCCTGGTGCTCGGCGAGCCCTTCGGCCGGGCCATCTGGCATGGGGTCTTCTACGCCATCTCGGCCTTCAACAGCGCCGGTTTCACCCCGCATTCGGACGGGCTTGTCCCCTACGAGACCGACTTGTGGGTGCTCATCCCGCTGCTGGTCGGGGCGATCATCGGCTCGCTGGGGTTCCCGGTGCTCATGGTGCTCATCGTCTATCGCGGCCGCGTGCGCAAGTGGAACCTGCATACGAAGCTGACAGTGGTCGTCTCCGCCATCCTGTTGGTCCTGGGCACGGTGGGCTGGGGCGCGATGGAGTGGAACAACCGGGCCACGATCGGGGGGATGTCGTTGTGGGACAAGCTCATCCATTCGTTCTTCGCCTCGGCCATGACCCGCTCGACGGGGTTCAACCTGGTGGACCAGAACCAGCTCGAGGCCCCCACGATGCTGTTGACCGATGCCCTGATGTTCGCCGGCGGCGGTTCGGCCTCGACTGCCGGCGGCATCAAGGTCACCACGATCGCCGTGATGTTTTTGGCCATCGTCGCCGAGGCGCGCGGCGACCGGGACATCAGGGCCTTCGGCCGGCGGATCCCGGAGAGCACGATGCGGGTGGCGATTTCCGTCGTCGTGCTCGGGGCCACCCTGGTCAGCGTCGCCACCGGGCTGCTGCTGGCCATCAGCGGCGAACCCATGGACCGCGTGCTCTTCGACTCGATTTCGGCCTTCGCGACCGTGGGGTTGAGCACCGGCCTGGCCGCCGAGCTGCCGCCGGAGGGCAAGTACGTGCTCTCCGCGCTCATGTTTGCCGGCCGCGTGGGCACCATTACACTGGCGACGGCGTTGAGCCTGCGCCAGCGGAACCAGCTCTACCACTACCCCGAGGAAAGGCCGATCATTGGCTGAGAACAAATCGGACCACAACGCCCCCGTCCTGGTCATCGGGCTCGGCCGTTTCGGCGCAGCCGTGGCGGAGCAGCTGGTGCGGCAGGGCCGCGAGGTCCTGGCCATCGAGCGCAACCAGGAACTGGTGCAGAAGTGGGCCGGGACGCTGACCCACGTGGTCGAGGCGGATGCGACAAACGTGGATGCTTTGCGCCAGCTCGGCGCCCAGGACTTCACCTCGGCCGTCGTCGGGGTGGGCACCTCGATCGAGTCCTCGGTACTGATCACCGTCAACCTCGTCGACCTCGGCGTGGAGCACCTCTGGGTCAAGGCGATCACGCCCTCGCACGGGAAGATCCTCTCGCGGATCGGCGCCAACCACGTGGTCTACCCCGAAGCCGACGCCGGGGTGCGGGCCGCGCACCTGGTCGGGGGGCGCATGCTGGACTTCATCGAGTTCGACGACGGGTTCGCGATCGTGAAGATGTACCCGCCGAAGGAGACCCAGGGGTTCACGCTGGGTGAATCGCAGGTCAGGTCCAAGTACGGCGTGACCGTGGTGGGCGTGAAGTCACCGGGCGAGGACTTCACCTACGCCCAGCCCGACACCAAGGTCACGCGGCGCGACGTGCTCATCGTCTCCGGCCACGTCGACCTGCTCGAGCGGTTCGCCTCCCGCCCGTAGCGCCCCCCGGGGCACCACCTCTGGACGGGGCCGGGACGCGGTGGGCCTGCCGGGCTCAGCCGGCCAGTTCGCGGGTGATCTGTGCGGCCCGCTCCGCGGCGGCACGGGCACCGGCGGCGATTCCGGCGGGGATGCCGGCGGCGTCGAAGCCCTCAAGGGCCGCCTGGGTGGTTCCGTTGGGGCTGGTGACCGCGGTGCGCAGCGCCGAAGCGTCGGCCTGGGGATCGTCGAGCATGGCACCGGCA
Source organism: Arthrobacter sp. JSM 101049 (assembly GCF_041679245.1). Lineage (NCBI taxonomy): Bacteria > Bacillati > Actinomycetota > Actinomycetes > Micrococcales > Micrococcaceae > Arthrobacter > Arthrobacter sp. JSM 101049. The sequence continues at coordinate 499,164 of NZ_JBGFFC010000001.1, forward strand.
CCGGCCACCGTGGCGCGCGCCAGGTCGCGGGAGAGCCCGGCGTCCAGGCCGAGGGCCTCGCCGGCCTCGGCCATGGCCTCGGCCAGGTAGAACGCGTAGGCCGGGCCGGATCCGCTGACGGCGGAGACGGCATCGAGCTGCTCCTCGGCGACCTGCCGGACCAGTCCCGCTCCGGAGAAGAGCTCCGTGACGGCCTCGACGTCGGCCGCGGTGGCCGAGGTCCCGCCGGCCAGCGCGACCACGCCCTTGCCCACGGTCAGGGGCGTATTCGGCATGGAGCGCACGACCGGCTGCCCGGCCGGCAGCGCCGCCTCGATCATCGCGACGGTCACCGCGGCGGCCACGCTGACCACGACGGTGCCCGGGGACAGCGACGCGGCGATGTCGCGGCAGGCGTCCTGGATCCCGACGGGCTTGACGCCGAGGAAGACGACATCGGCCCCGGCGACGGCCGTGCCGTTCGCCTCCGGGTCCTCGCCGGTGGCCAGCGTCCGGACTCCGGTGTCCGCGGCGATCCGGGCGGCCTTCTCCGGCCCGCGGACGGTGGCCGTGATCTGCCCGGGGTCGAATCCGCCGGCGAGGATGCCGCGCAGGATCGCCCCGTTCATGTTGCCGGTGCCGACGAAGGCCAGGCGTTGGATGGTCCGGGGGCTGGAGGTGTTCGAGGGTGCCATGGCCCCATTTTTGCACGGCGGGCCCACCGCCGTCCCGCGCGGGACCGTCAGGAGGCGTGCGTGGAGGAGTCGGCGGGTGCCTCGGCCGTGGCGGGTGCCAGGTGCTGGCGGGCGAAGCGCAGCGTTTCGGCCAGCCATTCCTCGCGTTCACCGGCCCCCTTGGCCTTCCGGGTGGAGACCTCGACGACGACGTGGCCGTCCCAGCCGCTGTCCCGCAGGTGCTCCATGGCGGCCACGACCGGCTGGGTGCCCCGTCCGGGGACCAGGTGTTCGTCCTTGCCGTTGTCCAGGCCGTCACACAGGTGCACGTGGCTGAGCCGGTCGCCCAGTTCCTTCACCGATGCGAAGGAGTCGACGTCGGCGATGGCCGCGTGCGAGAAGTCCCAGGTCACGTAGTCGTACGGCTGCGGCACCGGGTCCCAATGCGGCAGGTACATCTTCGTCTCACGGCCCCGCGCCCGCCACGGGTACATGTTCTCGACGGCGATGCGCACCCCGTGCTCGTCCATGATGCGGTTGACGCCCTCGGCGAAGCCGGTGGCGTAGCTGCCCTGCCAGCGGAACGGCGGGTGGACCACGACGACGTCGCACCCCACCTCGCGGGCCATGGCCGCGGACTTCTCGATCTTCGACCAGGCACCGCCCCAGACCTGCTGGGTCAGCAACAGGGTCGGGGCGTGGATCGCCAGGATCGGCTGGTCGTAGCGGGAACTGAGTTCGTTGAGCCTGCGGGGGTCCTGGGAGAGGTGGTTGCCCGTGACGAGGACCTCCACGCCGTCGTAGCCCAGGTCGCGGGAGACCGCGAAGGCGTCGTGGACGTTCAGCGGGAACACCGACGCGCTGGATAGTCCGACCTGTATCGAGTCCTTCGACATCGCCTGGCTCCCTCGTCTCATTCGGTGGCGCCCCTGGCGGGCAGCCCGGGCAGCTGGCCCAGTTCGACCTGGCCTACTCCCACGCTACTCCCCAGAGGCAGCGGACCGTCAAAGATCAGGTGGTCGAAGCGGCGCAGGACCAGCCCCTCGCGCAACGCCCAGGGGCAGATGCGCACCGACTTGATGCCGAGGACGTTCATCGCGGTGGATGCGACGATGGCCCCGGCGAGCATCTGCTCGGCGCGGATCTCCGAGACGCCGGGCAGCTCGCTGCGTTCCCGGGCGGACATCGCCTCCAACCGGCGGCCCCACAGCTTCAGGTCCTCCAGCCGCAGGACGCGCTTGACGTGGATGCCGTCGTCGCTGGGGGCCGCGCCGGTGATCCGGGCCAGCGACCTGAACGTCTTGGAGGTGCCGGTGACCAGCGTCGGTTTCGGCCGTTCGGCGATCTGGGCCAGGGGCCCGGCGAGCGTCTCCTTCACGTAGGAGCGCAGCGCCTTCACGTCGGAGGTCCGGGGCGGGTCCCCCGGCAGCCAGTCGCGGGTCAGCCGCCCGGCCCCCAGCGGGACCGACAGGGCCAGTTCGGGGAATTCGTCCGTCCCGTAGGCCATTTCGAACGAGCCGCCGCCGATGTCCAGGTCGAGGATTCGCTCCGAGCTCCAGCCGAACCAGCGGCGCACCGCGTAGTAGGTCATGCCGGCCTCCTGCTCGCCCGAGAGCTCGGTGAGCCGGATCCCGGTCTGCTCCACGACGCGTTCGAGGACCTCGCGTCCGTTGCTGGCGTTGCGGATGGCCGAGGTGCAGAAGGCGAGCAGGTCCTCGGCACGGTGCCGGGTGGCGAAGCGCGCGGCCTCGTGCACGAAGTCGAGCAGTTCGCGCTGGCCCTCCTCGGTGATGGCACCGTCGTCGTCCAGGTAGGCCACCAGGGACAGCGGGCGCTTGTGCGAGGCAAAGGCGGTGGGACGCGCCCCGGGGTAGGCATCGATGAGCAGCAGGTGCACCGTGTTGGACCCGATGTCCAAAACGCCCAGTCGCATTGCCTACCCCGCCCGCGCTACTTCTTCTTGGCGGTGGACCGCTTGGCCGGGGCCTTGCGCGCGCCGCGCTTCACCGGGCCCTTGGCGCGCTTGTCGGCCAGCAGCTCGATGGCCCGTTCGCGGGTCAGCTCCTCCAGCGGCGTATCGCGCGGGACCGTGATGTTGGTGGTCCCGTCGGTGATGTACTCCCCGAACCGGCCGGCCTTGACCACGATCGGCTTCTCCGAGACCGGGTCGGTGCCGAACTCCGCCAGCGGCGGGGTCGCCGCCCGTCCGCCGCGCTGCTTCGGCTGCGCGTAGATCTCCAGTGCCTGCTCGAGGGTGATCGTGAAGATCTCCTCCTCGGTGCCGATGGAGCGCGAGTCGGTGCCCTTCTTCAGGTACGGGCCGAACCGCCCGTTCTGCACGGTGATCTCCACGCCTTCGGCGTCGGTGCCGACCACGCGCGGCAGCGAGATGAGCTGCAGCGCGTCCTCGAGGGTGACCGTCTCCAGCGACATGGACTTGAACAGCGACCCGGTGCGCGGCTTGACCTTCGCCGGTTTCTTCGGCGGCTTGGGCTTGCCGTTCTTGTAGTACTCGACCGGTTGCGCGGCGAGTTCCTCGGCCGTGGGCTCGACAATGACCTCGGTGACGTAGGGCCCGTACCGGCCGTCCTTGGCCACGATCTCGCGCCCGGTTTCCGGGTCAGTGCCCAGTTGCCGTTCGGAGGGCCCGGAGTTCTCCATCAGCTCGATGGCCTTCTCGGCGGTGAGCTCGTCCGGGGCCAGGTCCTCGGGGACGTTGGCGCGTTCGGGTTCGCTGCCCTCCGGCGCGTCGGCCGGCAGCGGGCGTTCCAGGTACGGGCCGAACTTGCCCACCCGCAGCACGATGCCCGGCGCGATGTCGATCGAGTTGATGGCCCGGGCGTCGATGTCGCCCAGGTTCTCCACGATGCCCTGCAGGCCCGCGCCGGCGGTGGCGCCGAAGTAGAAGTCCTTCAGCCAGGCCGAGCGGGCGACGTGGCCCTTGGCGATCTCGTCCAGGTCGTCCTCGAGCCGGGCGGTGAAGCCGTAGTCGACGTATTGCGCGAAGTGCTCCTCGAGCAGGCGGATCACCGAGAACGCGATCCAGCTCGGGACCAGGGCCCCGCCGCGCTTGGTGACGTAGCCGCGGTCCATGATCGTGGAGATCGTCGGGGCGAAGGTCGACGGGCGGCCGATCTCGCGTTCCTCGAGTTCGGCCACGATGGAGGCCTCGGTGTAGCGCGGCGGCGGGGAGGTCTCGTGTCCGCTGGCGGTGATGTCGGCGGCATTCAGCCCATCCCCGGAGGCCACCTGCGGGAGCCGGCGTTCGGCGTCGTTCTCGGCTTCCTCCTGCGCGGAGGTGTCCTTGCCCTCCTCGTAGGCGGCCATGAACCCGCGGAAGGTGATCACGGTGCCGGAGGCCGAGAATTCGGCGCGGCGGCCGTCGGCTGCGTCGCCGGCAAGCCGGACGGAGGCGGTCGATCCCTTGGCGTCGGCCATTTGGGAGGCGACGGTGCGCTTCCAGATCAGCTCGTAGAGCTTGTACTCGTCGGCGCCGAGCTGGGACTTCACGTCGCGCGGACGGCGGAAGGCGTCGCCGGCGGGGCGGATGGCCTCGTGGGCCTCCTGGGCGCTGTCTGACTTGGACTTGTACACGCGCGGCTTGGCCGGGACCGAGTCCTGCCCGTAGAGCTCGGCGGCCTGCTTCCGCGCCGCCGAGACGGCCTCGTTGGAGAGGAAGACCGAGTCGGTACGCATGTAGGTGATGTAGCCGTTTTCATACAGCCGCTGGGCCACCTGCATGGTCGACTTCGAGGACCACCGCAGCTTGCGCGAGGCCTCCTGCTGGAGCGTGGAGGTCGTGAACGGGGCGGCGGGGCGCCGCGTGTAGGGCTTGGTGTCGACCTTGGTGACGGCGAAGTCGGAGCCCTCCAGGCCGGTGGCCAGGGAGGTCGCCGCGGCCTCGTTCAAATGCACGACGGCGGTTCCCGACTTCGGGGTCTTCAGCCCCCCACGGTCGTCGAAGTCCCGGCCTGTGGCGACCCTGCCGCCGTCCACGGCGACCAGCTTGGCGCGGAAGGATTCCCCGGCCGCGGTGGCGAATTCGCCGGACAGGTCCCAATAGGAGGCCGAGCGGAAGGCCATGCGTTCGCGCTCGCGTTCGACCACCAGCCGGGTGGCCACCGACTGCACGCGTCCGGCGGACAGGCCACGGGCGACCTTGCGCCACAGCACCGGGGAGATCTCGTAGCCGTAGAGGCGGTCGAGCACGCGGCGGGTTTCCTGGGCGTCGACCAGGTCGGTGTCCAGGTCGCGGATGTTCTCCATGGCCCGGGCGATGCCCTCTTTGGTGATCTCGGTGAAGGCCAGCCGGTAGACCGGCACCTTGGGCTTGAGGACCTGGAGCAGGTGCCACGCGATGGCTTCGCCTTCGCGGTCCGCATCGGTGGCCAGATAGAGTTCGTCGGCATCCTTGAGCTCGGCCTTGAGCTCGGAGACCTTCTTCTTCTTGTCCGGGTACACCACGTAGTACGGCTCGAAGTCGTTTTCCAGGTCGACGGCGAACTTCCCCACCGGGGACTTCTTCAGTTCCGTCGGCAGTTCCGAGGGCTGTGGAAGATCCCGGATGTGACCGACGGATGCGTCCACGACGAAGCCCTCGCCCAGGTACTTGGCGATGGACTTGCTCTTGGCCGGTGACTCGACGATCACGAGCTTCTTGCCGGTCTTTTCCTTGGCCTTGGCGGGCACAACTCTCCTATTTGCAGCTGACGGCACGCCCATCGGGGCGCGCCTGCTCATTCTTGCACTAGGTTAGCCGGTTCCGGGACACGAACCGCAAGCCGTGCGGTCCGGTGTGGCCAATGCCGCGTTGCGCCGCTCAGCCGTCGGCGCCCCGCTTTTCCGGCAGGAACGAGAGCATGTAGTAGACGCGTTCGCCCTCGACGCCGCGCTCCTCCGGGTCGGCCATGGCCTCGTATTCGTCGACCAGGGCATAGACGCGTTTGGCGAACTCGTCCTGGAGTTCCTGACGCAGGAACACCATGCCCGTGGTCAGGACCGGTGCCCGTCCGGGAGCGGGCTCGATCCCGGCCTTTCGTTCGGCGTCGCGGCGGTTGATCTCGGCAGTCAAGCGCTCACGGAAGGCATTGAGCTGGACATTGAGGAAAGCGTTCTTGGCCGCGATGGAATCGGTCAGGGAGCCCACCACCAGCTGGTCGCCGGCGGCCTTCCAGCGGCGCTCGTGGCCATCGCCTTCGCTGGCAGCCCGTTCGACGTAGCCGTACTTCTCCAAGGCCCGCAGGTGGTAGCTCATGGCGCTGGGGGTGAGGTTGCAGCGCGAGGCGAGTTCGGTGGCGGTGCGGGTCGACTGTGACGCAAAGAGCTCCTCGAGGACCTCGAGCCGGGCCTCGTGGGCCAGCGCCCGGATGGCTTGCGGGTCGCTGATGACCACGGGATTGTCGGTTTGTCGCCGAACGCTCGCCTCGTCGGGCGGAGGTCCCACGGATGTGTTCTGCGTCATGTGGAAAAACTTTAGCCTTTGTTTCGCATTTCCGTGAGGAACCCCTGGGTAACAAGTCGGCCAACACTGGCCAGTAGGTTGGCCGTGGTCTCCTGCGGGTCGCCCTCGACCAGGGAGGCGACCGCCTGCGCCAGGACCCCGGCGCTGTATTCCCCGTCGCAGGCGGAAACGAATCCCGCCTCGGCGGAACTGAGCAGCGTCGTCCGGCGCAGCCCCGCGCCCTGCCGCAGGAGGATGACCCCGGGATGCGGGGCGCCGGGCCGCTGGTGGCGTTCCTCCGTCACGTCCTCGGCCACGGTGAGGACCAGCCCGGCGGCTTCCTGCCCGGCCAGCGCATCCGTCGCCGCGATCTGCGCCGCCAGATGCGGGGCGATGGGCTGTTCGATGGCGTGGACGATCTCCTCGAAGCGGATGCCGAACGTCGGGCCCCCGGGCAGGACCGGTCGGCGCAGCCACAACAACCCGAACCCGATCCCCGAGACGTCCCGGGAGGCGAAATCGGCGAGGTAGTCCCGGTACGCGGTGGCGTAGGCATCCCGGTCCCGTCCCTGCGACGCGTCGCGCAGCCACGTTTCGGCGTAGAGTTCCGGTTCCGTCTGGTCCCGCAGGATGAGCCAGGCGTCGTGGTCCGGCGCGATCCATGACTTCGGGCGCCGACCCCACGTCATGGTGGACTTATCATCAGGGGACTCGTCGACCGTCCCGGTTCCGGTGGCGTCGTGGTCCGCGTCCGCCTCCCGGATTTCCCAGTTGGCGAGCAATTGTGCCGTCCCACCCGGTGCGAGCACTTCCGGCAGCCCGCGGACGAGCGATTCCACCAGCGAATCGGCGGGCATGCCCCCGTCGCGGTAGGTGAACTGCTCCTCCGCCCGTTCCCCGGCATGGCGCGGGGTGATGACGAAGGGCGGGTTGGAGACGACCAGGTCGAACTGTTCGTCCGCGACGGGTTCGAGCAGGGACCCGAGTCGGAGCTGGACGCGGTCCTCCAGCTGGCGGGGGTCCAGCCCCAGGGCTTCATGGTTGAGCAGCAGGTTGAACCGGGTGAAGGCCAGGGCGCGTGCCGAGATGTCGGTGGCCACGATCCGCCGGCAATGGGACAACAGGTGGAAGGCCTGGATCCCGCAGCCGGTCCCCAGGTCCAAGGCATGCTCGACGGGTCGGCGGATGACGGCCTGGGCCAGGGTCAAGGAGGCGTTGCCGATGCCCAGCACGTGGTCGTGGCGCAGGACACCGGGCCGCTGGTGGGCACCGAGGTCGCTCGCCACCCAGAGCTCGGCATCGACGTCGCTGGCATGCGGGCGCACGTCCACCGCCGCGCGGAAGAGACCGTCCTCGGGCTCGATGAGCCCAAGTCGAAGCAGGCCCGCGTGTCCCGCCCGGGGGAAGGAACCGTCGAGTTGACCAGCATCGAACGACATCCCCAGCAACCACAGTCCTACCGCGTAGGCCAGCGATCCGCCGTCGCCGCGTTCCAGCAGGCCCTGGACGACCAGCAGGGCGGGGACGAGCTGGTCCCGGCCCAGGGCGTCGTGGGCCGCGTCCCCCAGCAGCCCGGTCACGGCATCATGCCTGTACCCGACGGCGCGCAGGTCGTCGGCCAGGCGGTCCAGCAGATCCTGGTCGTCGCTGCGCGGGGCATGGTCAATGACGGCGAAGGCATCCGAAGTATTCACGCAGCCGATCCTAGTTGCGGATAGGCTTCCGGTGCACCGACTCTTTCGACACTTCCGAGGAGCCCCGTTGACGCTGGTAACCACGACTTCCCTACAGATGGAATCAGCCGCTGCGCTGCGTCCCGCCGGACGCGGGCTGCCGGAGAGGGCACGCATCGAACTGGCCCAGGGCATCACCCCGGAATTCTCCAAGTTCCTCTACCGTTCGGTGGGCAGCCGGTGGAACTGGACCGATCGCCTGTCGCTGACCCGCGGGCAGTGGGCGGATCGGGTGGGCCGGCCGGGCAGCGAGACCTGGGTGCTGACGGTCGAGGGGGCGCCGGGCGGGTATATCGAGCTCGCCGGATCGCCCGATGGCGTGGTGGAGATCGTGTATTTCGGCTTGTTCCCCGAACAGCTCGGACGGGGGCTCGGAGGCGTGCTGCTCAGTGAGGGAACCGCCAGGGCCTGGGACCTGCATGCGAGGTGGGAGGGCTTCTCTGCGGTACATCGCGTCTGGGTGCACACGTGCTCCCTCGACGGCCCGGCGGCCTTGGCCAACTACCGGGCCCGGGGCTTCGAGGTCTTTGCGGTCGACGAGGCCGATCAGGCCGTCGCCGATGCCTCCACGGGGCTGTGGCCCGAAGCGTAGCAATCCGGGCAGAGCCGCAAGGAGTCGTCGCCGGCGCATTCCGGGCAGAAGAGCCTCAGCTTGCGGCAGGAGGCGGTGGCACAGTTCTCGAATTTGTTCGTTGGCGCCTCGCAGCCCACGCACCGGCCCACCGTCACCGATTCCGGGGTGAATTCCAGGTGCATGCGCCGGTCGAAGACGTAGAGCGAACCCTCCCATAGCCCACGGTCCCCGTATTGCTCGCCGTAGCGGACGATCCCGCCCTGGAGCTGGTAGACCTCGCGGAATCCCCGCTTGACCATGAGCGCGGAGAGGACCTCGCAGCGGATGCCCCCGGTGCAGTAGGTGACCACCGGCTGGTCCTTGAGCCCATCGTATTTGCCCGAATCGAGTTCGCGGATGAAGTCATGGGTCGTCTCCACCTGGGGCACGACGGCGTCCCTGAACTTGCCGATCTGCGCCTCGAACGCATTCCGCCCGTCGAAGAACACCACGTCCTGGCCGACGGCCCGCCGCGCGTCGACCAGGTCGTGGACCTGCTCCGGGGTCAGGTGCCGCCCGCCGCCCTGGACCCCGTCCTCGGTGACCACCAGTTCCCCGGGGGCCCCGAAGGAGACGATCTCCCGGCGCACCTTGACCGAGATCCGCGGAAAATCCTCCGCCGAGCCCGCGCTCCACTTGACGTCGAGGCGGTGGAAGGCCGGGTATTCGCGGGTGGCCTTCACATACTGCTTCACCGCCGAGATCTCCCCACCTGCTGTTCCGTTGATCCCGTCCTTCGAGACCAGGATGCGTCCGCGAAGGCCCCACTTCTCCAGCAGGGTGCGTTGCCACAGGCGGATGGCCTCCGGATCGGGCAGGGGCGTGAACGAGTAGAAGAGGACAATGCGGTGCTGGGCCATTTGTTAAGGGTACGGCGGCCGCGCCGACGGCGTCGCACCGTTGTTGTGCGCGCCACGGCCGGCCCTCCGCGTCCTGCAGCGCGGCGGCCCCGGGGCGCCCCCCCGACACGGGGTGCTCGACACCCGGACCCGGGCGATAGCCGACGATGTTAACAATTCGCTACCGGTTGGCAACAGTTCCGGCATCCGCTCCCCCAACATCCGGTCACCGGGTAGTGTCTGGAGTATGGGATCGACTGCGAACGACAATCTGATTGGCATCTGGGTCACGGGCTGGGTAGGCGCCCGCGGCTATGAAAGCCGCCAGGAAGGGCGCGTCCATGCCGCCCTGCGCCATGACACCAGCGGCGACTGGGAGTACATCATCCACGAGCCGAGCTCGGAGGAGCTCGTGGCCGTCGGCGAGACGCTGAACAAGCATCCCGCGCGCCGGATGACCGCTGTGACCGGCGATTCCCACGGGGTCAGCGAGGCCGCGATGGTCGCGGGCCTGAACGTTGTTGCCGCCGAAGAGGCGCTGATGGTGGCGGACATGTCAGGCCAGGACGTCGAGGCACCGCGGCCGGCCGAGGGTTTCACGATCGAAACCGAACGCGACGGCAAGCACTCGTACGTCTCGATCCACCTCGAGGACGATCCCGAGGTCGTTGCGGCCAGCGGCCATGTGGCCGTAGTCGAGGAGTTCGCGGTCTTCGACAGGATCATCACAGCACCCGAGTTCCGCCGCCGCGGCCTGGGCAGCCTGGTGATGCGCGCCCTGGTCGCGCTGGCCTTGGAGCACGACGTCGAAGAGGGCCTGCTGGTGGCCTCGGTGGACGGCCAGGCCCTGTACCAATACCTGGGCTGGACGCCCATTGGCACCATCGTCACGCTCGAGGGCAAGAAGGACTGATTGACGGCGGTCCTCCAGCTGTCGGTGCGCGGTGCCACAATGATGCGGTGACAGAACAGTACGAACTCATTCCGCAGCTGGGCCACGGGCCATCCCCGGAATCGCTGCGCCACCTGCGCGTCGTCCCGGCCCGCGAGGCCGTCCATGGACCGTGGCCGGAGTGGGCCCACCCGGACGTCGTGGAGGCGTTCGGCAGGTGCGGGGTGGCGACGCCGTGGTTGCACCAGGTCCAGGCCGCCCTGGCTGCACACGATGGCGAGCACACCATTGTGTCCACCGGTACCGCCTCCGGGAAGTCGCTGGCCTACCAGTTGCCGGCGCTGGATGCGATTCACCGGTCCGAACTCGACCCGGCGGTGGCGCTGGAGGCCACCGGGACCACTGTGCTGTATCTCTCGCCGACCAAGGCGCTGGCGGCCGACCAGCTGTCCGCCCTGGCCGGCTTCGCCTTGCCCACCCTGAAGGTTGCCGCCTACGACGGGGACACCGATCCCGGCGAGCGACGGTGGATCCGGGACCATGCGAACTTCGTGCTGACTAACCCGGACATGCTCAACTTCGGGATCCTGCCCAACCATCCGGGATGGGCGCGCTTTTTCCGTCGCCTGGCCTACGTCATCGTCGACGAGGCCCACAGCTACCGCGGCGTCTTCGGATCACACGTGGCCAACCTGCTGCGCCGCCTGCGGCGGATCTGCGCATACTACGGTTCGGACCCCGTCTTCGTCGGGGCCTCGGCGACCAGCTCGGAGCCGGGGACATCGTTCGGGCTCCTCATCGGCGCCCAGGCCACCGAGGTGACCGTCGACTTCTCGCCCCATGGGCAAACCGTGGTCGCCCTGTGGGAACCGCCGCTCACCGACACCCGTGGGGAAAACGGCGCGCCGACACGACGGACCGTCATCGCCGAGACCGCCGACCTGTTGGCCAATCTCGTGAGCGGCCAGGTCCGCACCATCGCCTTCATCAAATCCAGACGCGGCGCGGAAACCATCTCCGCCATCGCCCGGCGCCTGGTGGACGAGGTCCATCCGTCCCTTCCCGGACGGATCGCCGCCTACCGTTCCGGCTACCTGCCGGAGGAACGACGGGTTCTGGAGCGCCAGTTGCGCACCGGTGAACTGCTCGGCATCGCCTCGACCTCGGCGCTGGAACTCGGTATCGACGTCGCAGGGCTCGATGCCGTCCTCGTCGCCGGGTGGCCCGGGACACGGGCGTCCTTCTTCCAGCAGATCGGACGCGCCGGCCGGGCCGGACAGGACGCCCTGGCTGCATTCGTTGCCAGCGACGACCCGCTCGATACCTTCCTGGTCAACCATCCAGAGGCCATTTTCGACACGTCCGTCGAAGCCACGGTGTTCGACCCGTCGAATCCGTACGTCCTGGGACCGCACCTCTGCGCTGCCGCCGCGGAGCAGCCGCTGCGACTCGAGGAGGTCCAGTTATTCGGTGAGACGGCCCAGGAATTGCTCGATGGGCTGGTTGAACGCGGCTACCTGCGGCGCAGGCCCTCCGGATGGTTCTGGACGCACCCGGAAAGCGCTGCCTCGCTGGTCAACCTGCGGGCGGACGGCGGGGGCCCGATGAACATCATCGACGCACGAACCGGGGTCCTGCTCGGGACGATGGACTCCCCACAGACCCAGTACCAGGCCCACACCGGAGCCGTCTATGTCCACCAGGGGGCAACCTATGTGGTGGAGGAGCTCAACGAACGGGACCACTGCGTCCTGGTGAACCGCGCGAACCCCGACTACTACACCCAAGCCCGGGACATCACGACCATCGACGTGCTGGAGGTACAACGCACCCTGGATTGGGGCCCGGTCCAAGTCCACTTCGGCGATGTCAAGGTCACCACCCAAGTGGTTTCCTTCCAGCGCAAGGCAGTGGTCAGCAACGAAGTCCTGGGCGAGGAGCCGCTGGAACTGGAGGCCCGGGACCTGTTCACCAAGGCGATCTGGTTCACCGTCCCCGAGCGGGAAATGGCCGCTGCCGGCATCCTTCCCGATGCAGCCCCCGGAGCCCTGCACGCCGCCGAGCATGCCTCCATCGGCCTGCTGCCGCTGGTCGCCTCGAGCGACCGGTGGGATATCGGAGGCGTCTCCACTGCATTGCACATGGACACCGGCATGCCGACGATCTTCGTCTACGACGGGTATCCCGGCGGTGCCGGGTTCGTCGAACGTGCCTTCGACCGGGCCACCACCTGGCTGAACGCCACACGGGAGGCGATCACCGCCTGCGGCTGCGACACCGGGTGCCCGTCCTGCGTCCAATCGCCCAAGTGCGGCAACCGCAACAACCCGCTCGACAAGGCCGCTGCGGTCACGCTCCTGGGGCTGCTGTTGCGCCACGCATCCGCGGCGGGGGCCTAGCCGGGAGGAGCCCACGGCTGGGTGGGCGGCCCCGCACGGGCGCGCCCGGAGGCGTCGATGCCCACGCGCGCCAGCCAGTCGGCCGCCGGTCCCACCGGCACACTGGTCCAGACGTCGACGATGACTCCGTCGTCGGAACGCCGGCACCCCTCCAGCCGCGCCCCGTTGCGCCTGGCCGTCTCGGAGGCCACCGCGCACGGCTCCCCCGGGGCCAGGCCACGGGCGGCATCCGCCGCCGCCAGCGCCGCCAGGTCGGCGGCGGTCGCCGCCCGACCGGCCGCGGAGGCAACGGAGGCCAACGTCAGGATGACGAGCAGCCCGAAGACCGCCACGGCCGCCAGCCCGACCACCAGCAGGGTCCCCGAACCTGCTGTGCCTTGCACCTCGTGCGGTCGCGTCGCGGATCCAGAGGCCTCACGGAGCATGGCCGCCCGTCCTTCCGGTCCCGGCGTCCTCGGGTCGGGCCTCGGCCCGCGCCGTGAGCACCAGCAGTTCCGGACCGCCGAACCAGGGCAGAGTGATGGGAATGCTGACCTCCACCCTCCGGTAGGTGCCCGCTGCTCCGACGCGGAAACGCGCGTCCTCCCCGGCGAGCCGCTGCCCGGCCTGAACGGCAGACGCGGTCGGCTCGCCGCGGGCGATCTCACGGGCTGTGGCGCGCGCCGCCTGCTCCAGCCGGACCTGGGTCATGCCGCATACGCCGGCCCCGAGGACCAAGGCCATCAGGGCCGCGACGGCCGGCAGCAGCACGGCGAACTCCGCCGTGCTGCTGCCTCCTTGCGATCTAGTGGCCATCTCAGGGCGCCTAGAAGGACAGGGCCTGCCGGACCAGGCCCATCAGCAGCTCGCGGACACCGCCGCTGCTGAGGATGCCGACCAGCAGCCCGGCAAAGCCGACGGCCGCCAGTGCGACGATGGCGAATTCGGCGGTGGCGATGCCTTCTTCCCCGGCGAGGTCGGTCTTGCCGCCGGCCGTCGACTCCGGGTCCTGCGGCATGCCCGCAGGCGGCGTTGTGGAGGTGTTCTCGTTCATGGCTCTTTCTACCTTCCGTGGATACCGGCCCCGCCTCGGGGCCTGACACCACTCTGGGTCCCCCTGGCCGGCCCCGCCCCGGCGCTGGCTCCGGTTCTGGATAACGCGGCCGTCTGCGCCCCTGTGAGGGGCCGGTGGCGAATTGGCCTACCCAAGTGCCGGGAGCAGCGCCATCACCACGGGGACAATTCCCAGGCAAATGAAGGCCGGCAGAGCACAGGTGCCCAGCGGGACGACCAGCTTCACCCCCAACTCGGCGGCCCGCTTCTCCGCGTTCCGCGCCTCCCGCCGCCGTTCCTGCTCGGCGGCTGCCCGCAGCAGGTCCGCCGTGGCGGCTCCGGTGAGGTGTGCGAAGGCCAGCGCCTCCCCCAGCCCGCGCAACGCCGCAGGCGCGGTTTGCCACGAGCGGTGCCATCCGAGGCCGAGATCCAAGGAGCGCACCACCGGTTGCAATCCCCGGCATGGTCCAACGTCCCGGGCCAGCGTGCCCAGCACGCCGTCCACCGGCAGGCCCGCATCGAGCAGGGTGGCGGCGAGTTCAAGCAGCAGGGGCACATCCGCCGGATCCGGTGGTTCCCCACCCGGACCGTCCGCAGGCGGTCCGGAGCCGGAGCCGGCGGAATGGGGTGCCGGTTCCCGGTGCCACCACGGTCCCGCTGCGCACCAGGCGGCCGCCGCTGCCAGGAGCACTGCCAAGCAGGCCGCGATCATCCGCGGGCCTTGCGGGGGCGCGGGTGTCCGTGTGGCCGGGCGCCAGCCAGCAACCGTCGGCACCAGAAGCCATTTGCCCACCACAGGGCGGCCCCCGCTGCCAGGCAGGCCCGGCCGGTGGCCGTGCCGGTGAGCAGCGCCAAGGGCTCGGCTCCCATGAGTTGGGCCAGTCCCAGGCCCAGGGCCGGCAACCAGGCCAGGAGCTTCTGGGTCATGCGTGGGCCGGCCAGGGTGGCCTCGAGCGCACGCCGGCGGTCCTGCTCCGCCTCGAGCTGGTCGGCCAGCCGATTCAGCAGGTCACCCAGCGGAGCACCCGTGGATTCGGAGAGCCGAATACACCAATCCAGCCGCTCCCAGGCGTGGCGGTATCGCGGTGAAGAACGCAGATGCCGGTCCACCCCCGCCGAGGGACCGGCGCCGGTGGCGTGCGCGACGCGGGCAGCACGGCAGGCCGCAATGATGTCCCCGGCGGCCGCTTCGGCCGGTGCGGGTCCATTCCTCCGGCCGGCGGATGGCCTGCCGTCGCCGCCTTCCGCCCCCGCGGCCTGCCGCGCACTCCAGGTGTCCTCGAGCAATGTCCAGGCCTCGGCCGGATGCCGGCCGGAGCGCAGGAGCGCCGCAAGGTGGCGGAAGGCCTCAACATGGCCGTCCAGCGCCGCTTCCCGTCCGGCCCGGCGGGACCGAAGCAACGCCAAGGCAGGTGCCTGATGCCCCGGCCCGGCACTGCGACCCACGCGCGGGCGCTGACCCCCGCCGGGTCCGTGCCGGCGCCGCCGCCAGGGATGGGATGGCGGGAGCAGCCAGCAGGCCGCGCCGGCCAGCACGGCGGCGAGGGCCATCACCATGGACATGGGATGGACTTCTCTGCGAGGGCCTCGGCGAACCATGCGGCAGCCGGTCCGGGATGCAGGCACGATCCGGCATCCTGGCGGACCACCGGGGACACGGTGATGAATCCCCTCCCGTCGGGGACCAGCCGCCCCAATTCGAGCGGCGACCGGCGCCCGGCGACGCGCCCCATGTGGACGACGAGGTCCAGTGCGCTGGCCGCCTGCACGGCGAGCGCGGAACCGCTCATGCCGGCCAGTGCGGCCAGGGCGGCCAGCCGGGCGGGGACGGCTCCGGCCGAGCTGGCATGGACGGTTCCCCCGGCTCCGTCGTGCCCGGTGTTCATGGCCGTCAGGAAGTCCGCGACTTCGGGTCCCCGGCATTCGCCCACGACCAGGCGGTCGGGCCGCATCCGCAGGGCCTGGCGGACCAGGTCGGTCATCCTGACTTCGCCGGCTCCCTCGATGTTCCCGGTGCGGCATTGCAGGCTGACCACGTGCGGATGGGCCGGCTCCAGCTCGCGGGCGTCCTCAACGATCAGCAGGCGTTCCGTGGGGGCTGCTTCCCCCAGGAGGGCCCCGAGCAGGGTCGTTTTCCCGCTACCGGTTCCACCGCTGACCAGGAAGTTCATTCGTGCCCGCACCACCGCCCGCAAGATGGGGTGCCAGGGGTTGGTGCTTCCCCCGGGCAGGACGGACCCCAGGCCCGCGGATTTCCCCGCCCGGATCCGTACGGAGATCAGCGGGCCACCTGCGGAGATGGGCGGCAGGACGGCGTGGATGCGGTACCGTCCCACGACGACGTCGGCAAAGGGCTGGGCACTATCCAGTCGTCGGCCTCCGGATGCTGCGAGGCGAACGGCCAGGGTGCGGATCTGCTCGGGCTCGGGGAACCGGAGCGTGGTGGGCAGCAGCCCATCCGTGCCGTCCTTCCAGACCCGTCCGTCGGCGTCGACGAGGACGTCGGTGGTGCCCGGCTCGTCGGCGATCGGCTGCAGCGGCCCCAAGCCCTGCAGGTCCTCCTGGAGCATGCGGATGACCTGGGCGGCGCTGCCGCTGCCCACCACCAGACCGGAGGCCCTGACGGCGGCGGCGAGGTCTGCTCCCGTGAGCGTCCCGGCACCGGCCAGGGCGCGGCGGCGCACCTCGTCGAGGACCCGTTCATCCAGACCGCCAGCCGGTCCCCTCGCGGTCTCGCCCCCGGCAGGGGCCCACCGGCGACGGCCGCTGGGCTGGGCGCCGGGTTCGGGGCTGGGCAGGGCGGCGGTCATGCCGCCACCTGCCGCGCGTCGGGTGCTGCAGTGTCCGATCCGAGGGTCCATGCCACGAGCCATTCGATCCGGCGCCGCGTCCGGGGCCGCACCAGTGCCGTCCCCAGGCGACCTTCGGCAGCTGCAGCGGCCAGTGCGGGCATCGGCGGGACATAGGCGAGCAGTTCCAGCCCGGAGGCCGACGCGACCCGGGCGGCGTCGGCTCCGGCGGGCAACCGGCCGGTGACGACCAGGCGCCAGGGCGCCCGCCCCTCCCGTCCTCCCGGGGCCAGCGGCTGCCCGGGGCCCGGCGTGGCCGCCGAGGCCACCACGACAACGGAGTCGGCCAGGCCCGCCAGCGTCTCGTCGAGCCCCGCGATCCGGCCGACGTCGACTACCACGCTGTCATAGGTCCGGCGGGCGGCCGCGAGGACCTCGTTCACGGTCGCCTTGGGCAGCGGGACGGGAGCACCGCCGGTCCACGTCAGCACCGCGGTGCCGGCCACATCCGGCAGGATGCCCGCGAGGTGCCCGGGGGCGATGCGTCCGTGGGAGCGCGTCAGGTCTTCCCAGCCCACTCCGATGGTTCTCTGCCGACCCAGCAGCGGCCAGATCCCGTTGCTGTGCGGGTCGGCGTCGACCACGAGGCTGCGCACGCCCCGCCGGCCGCCGGCCAGGCCGGCGAGGACCGCCAGCGTGGTGGTGCCGGTGCCGCCGGAGGCCCCCGCGACCAGCGTGACCCGCCCCCGGCCGGCGTGCAGTCCCTGCTCGCCCAGGAATTCGCCCAGCCACGCCGAGGCCTCGGGCAGGATGGCCACGCGAACCCCCGGGTTGCGGGCGGCCGCCCGCCACAGTCCGTCCCGGTCCGGGGCGAAGCCGACCAGAACCACGGGGACCACCGGCCGTTGCGCGGGGTCCGTGTCCGCGGCGTCCGGACCCAGCAGGGCCAGGGTGCAGCCGGCCGGGAGCCTGTCGGGCAGGTACCGTTCGACCACCAGGACCGCCCCGCAGGCCGCGGCGACGAGGGCGACATGGTCGGCCAGCCCGTCGTCCCGGGTCACGAGCAGGCACCCGACCGGTTCCCCGTCCCGGGCGTCGGCCGGCATCCCCGACCCGGGCCACGGGGCGGTGTCGGCAGGAGGCCGGCCCACCACCTCGGCGGTCGGTGGCGGGGGGAGGTAGGCTGGCACGTCATCCATGGATCCACCCTCGCCGTCCCGGCGCACCGGGCGTGCCCCTCGGGGCCATCTTGTGGACGGCGTTCCCGTGGTCCGGTCCGGACCCGGGCTGTGAGGGGGATGAGGGCGTGGCATTCCTGCGAGAATGGACCGGTGCCCGGTTACGCAGTCCTCGCCACCCACACCACCGCCCAGGCGGCCCCCGAGCAGGGGGCGGCCACCGCCGTCGTGCAGTTGTTGGACAAGGACGGCGCGGCACAGGGGCGCCCGGTGGTCCTGGCCCGCAACGAGCTGGCCGGATTCGTGCGGGAACTGGAACCCCGGCGGCCGCGGTGGGTGTGGTCACGGACCGCCGAGTGGTACCCGGACCTGCTGGGGGCCGGATGCACCGTTGAACGGGCCTGCGACCTGGCGCTGTCCCGCGCCATCCTGCGGCACGCACCGGCAGCGGCCGAGACGGAGTACACGATGGGCCTGCGCGCGGAAGGGGCCGACCGGGAGGACGCCGACCCGGTGCTGGCGCTGCCGCCGTCCCGGGTCCCGGAGAACCAGGACGCCCTGTTCTCCGAACCGCAGGACGAGAAGACCTCGGTGGAGGCCGTCGCCGCGGAGTTCGGCGAACAGGTTCGGGCGGTGCCCGCCACCCCACAGGGGCGGCGGCTGCAGCTGCTGCTGGCCGCCGAGTCGGCCGGGGCGCTGGTGGCCGCCGAAATGCGCCACCACGGCATCCCCTGGCGGCACGACGTGCACGAGGCGCTGCTGGCCGACGCGCTCGGTGGCCGGACGGCTGCGGGGGTGCGCCCGGAGCGGCTGGAGGAGCTGGCCGCCGAGCTGCGAGCTGCCCTGGGCGCCCCGCAGCTGAACCCGGATTCCCCGCACGAGCTGCTGCGGGCCCTTCACCGGGCGGGGGTCGACGCCAAGAGCACCGGGCAATGGGAGCTGCGGGACTACTCGCATCCAGCCCTCGAGGTCCTGCAGCGGTACAAGAAGCTCTCCCGGCTGCACACGGCCAATGGCTGGGCGTGGCTCGATGCGTGGGTCCACGAGGGCCGGTTCCGGCCCGAATACGTGGTCGGCGGCGTGGTCACCGGCCGGTGGGCCTCGCGCGGCGGCGGCGCCCTGCAGATCCCGCACACCATCCGCGACGCGGTCCGCCCCGACGCCGAGCACGTGCTCGTGGTGGCCGATGCTGCCCAGCTGGAACCGCGGATCCTGGCCGTGCTGGGCCAGGACGACGGCCTGGCCGCTGCCGCCCGGGGCCGGGACCTCTACCAGGGCATCGCCGACCAGGGCTTCGGCGGTGATCGGGCGCACGCGAAGATCGCGATGCTGGGGGCCATGTACGGATCGACCACCGGGGAAGCCGGCCGGCTCATGCCGCAGCTGACCCGGACGTTCCCGGCCGCCATCGCGGTCCTCGAACGCGCCGCGCGGACGGGGGAGGCCGGCGGGGCCGTGGCCACCTGGCTGGGCCGGGGCTCCCCGGCCGCCTCCGATCGCTGGCTCACCGGGCAGCGGGCCACCTCCGCCGAGGAGCAGCGCCGCGCCGACGGCGCCGCGCGCACCCGGGGACGCTTTACCCGGAACTTCGTGGTCCAGGGCACCGCCGCCGAGTGGGCGCTGTGCTGGCTGGCCGAGATCCGCCTGCAGTTGCGGGCGGCGCGGGCCGCGGGCCGGGACGACGGCGAACTGGTCTTCTTCCTGCACGACGAGGTGATGCTGCATGTGCCCGCCGAGGCCGCCGACCGGGTCGCGGCGATGGTGCAGCAGGCCGCCGAACGGGCCGCGGGGCTGCTGTTCGGGCGGATCCCCGTGCAGTTCCCGGTCGGCGTGGCCGTCGTCGGGTCCTACGCCGACGCGAAATAGCGACTGCGGCGGGGCGCCCGGTTCAGCTGAAGGGGTAGGGACGGCTCCTGGTTTCGTCCCACGGGCGGCTCCACCCCAGGTCGTCGAGCAGGCGGGCCAGCACGATTCCGGTGAAGCCCCAGATGATCCGGCCCTCGATGTCGAAGGCCGGCGAGTGGTGCGTTCGGCCGTCCCTGCTGATCCCCACGCGGAACCGGTTCGCGGGATCGACCAGGTCGGCCACCGGGGCCCGGAAGACCGACGCCGATTCACCGGGGTCGACGGCGAAGACCTCGCTGGGCCGGTCCCACCAGCCGATCACGGGGGTGACGACGAAGTTGGTGACGGGAAGTTCGGCCGCGGGCAGCTCCCCCAGGACCTCGACGCCGTCCGGGTCGAGCCCGGTTTCCTCTTCGGCCTCGCGCAGCGCCGCCGCCACCGACGAGGCATCGGTCGCATCGATGGTCCCGCCCGGGAAGGCGATCTGTCCGGCGTGCTGGCGCAGGGTGGCCGCGCGTTCGACGAACAAGACGTCCAGGTCCGCGGGCACTCTGGTCGCCACTGCGGACGACTCGACCTCGTCGAGCCGGCCGAACAGGATCAGCACCGCCGCCCGGCGCGCCGCCGCGTGGTCCATGCCCTCGAACATCCACGAGGAGGGCACGCGGCTGATCCCGTCGTCGCCGGCTTCCACCAGCGGGCGGTGGCGTTCGATGACGCCCAGCAGGTCGTCGCGGGCGTCCGATCGGGCTTCGGCCCGGGCGGCGGATCCGGTGTGCGCGGAGACGTCGGCGGGTTCGGCCGGACGGGGGCGGGCGCTCATGCTCCCAGTCCGTGGCCCAGCGCCCGTAATTCCCGCCGGGTTTTGCCGTCCCGCATGAGCTCGAGCAGCTCCTCACGGCCGGGGGCGAGCTCGTACTTGAGCAGCTTGGCCGCCTTGACCGGATCGGTTTCGCCCTCCCCATAAGAGGGGCAGAGGGTCGCGACGGGGCACGCCCCGCAGGCCGGCTTTTTCGCGTGGCACACGCGCCGGCCGTGGAAGACGACGCGGTGGGACAGCATGGTCCAGTCGCGCTTGTCGAACAGCGCGCCGACCGCGTGCTCGACCTTGACCGGGTCGGCCTCCTCCGTCCAGCCGAACCGGCGGGAGAGCCGCAGGAAGTGGGTGTCCACCGTGATGCCTGGGACGCCGAACGCGTTGCCCAGCACCACGTTGGCGGTTTTCCGCCCGACCCCTGGCAGGGTGACGAGGTCCTCGATCCGGCCGGGGACCACGCCGTCGTACTCGTCGACGATGGCGCGGGCCATGGCGGTGATGTTGTTGGCCTTGGCGCGGAAGAAGCCGGTGGGGCGGATGAGTTCCTGGACGGCCTCCAGGTCCGCCTCGGCCAGGGCGCGCGGGCTGGGGTAGGCGGCAAAGAGCGCCGGGGTGGTGGCGTTGACGCGCACGTCGGTGGTCTGCGCGGAGAGGATCGTGGCCACGAGCAGCTCGAAGGCGTTGGCGAAGTCCAGCTCCGGGACGGCGTACGGGTACGCCTCGGCAAGGGTCCGGTTGATTTTCCGGGCACGGCGCTTGAGTCCGATCAGGGTCTCGCCGTGGCGCGGGCGGGCCCGCAGCGTCCGGGGTGTCGGGGGCGTCGGGGATGCCACCGTCAGGCCCGCTCGATCCGGCCGAGGTCACGCAGCAGGCCGACGGTCCCGTCGGAGTCCTGGACGACGAACTCGTAGCCGCGGTCTTCCAGGGCCAGGATCCACTCGCCGGGTTCCAGGACGAAGGCGTTGCGGCCGGTGGCCTCGTTCACTGCGGTGCGCCGGTCGGGGACGGCGAACCAGAAGGCCTGCTGCCTGCCGGAGTCCTGCCCGGAGCTGGTGGCGGTGAACGACATCTCGTCCTCCGCCGCCGTGCTCCCGGAGCCCGGGTCGGCGGCGTCGGGTGCGGAATCGGCCCCGGTGCCGGTGGCGGTGGCGGGCATTGCACTGGTCGCGGTCGACGGGACGGCGCTGGTGGCAGGCTCCGACGTGTCGGCCGTTGCCCCCTCGCCTGCCGACGTCGTGTCGGTGGCACCCTCGGTCGTGGTGTCGGCCGCAGCGGAGGCCTCGGCCGCGTTTGCGGTCCCGGTCGTGGTGGTGGCGTCGTCGGTCGCGGTCGCCTCTGCGTCCGATTCAGCGGCGTCGCGCGTGGCCTCGTCCGGTGCCGTGTCCGGTGCCTGTGCGTCCGATCCGTCCTCGCCGTGACCGCTATCCGCGCCGGAACGAGCCGTCGCTGCGGCAGCTGCCGGCTCCGCGGCAACGGGTTCCTCCGTGGCCTCCGGGCGGGGCCAGGAGCCCGGGGCGGGTTCCGGCGTCGCGCTGTGGGTGGCGGCCAGTCCGGCGGCCACCGTCGCATGGGCTTCCGCCCCGCTGGCGGTGTGGCCGTGTCCTGCGGCAGGGGTGTGGCCGTGCCCCGCGGCACCCGGCGTGCCCGCCGACGGCATGGGGTCAGGTGCCCCGTGCGATGGTGCCGTTCCGCGGCGTTCGCTCGGGCGGATCGGGCGGGTGAGCAGGGCTCCCTCCCCGGGGACGAAGTCGAGCACGAACCCGGGGATGTAGGGTGCGGCTGCGGTTCCGGCGGACATGACCAGGGAGCCCAGCAGGCCCAGCAGGAAGGCCGGGTTCATCGACATGACCGAGCTGATGAAGAAGTACAGGATGCCCAGCAGGGACACCACCGAGGCCAGCTGGTCCAGGGTGAGGGATCCGGCAGTGACGCGCGTGCGCCCGGACAGGCGGCGCCAGGCGAAGGCGGCCCCGAGGACCAGCGGCAGGGCCAGTGTCACGAACTGGTTGAACGCCGTCGTATGGAACGTCCAGACATTGGCGTAGGAGCCCTTCCCGATCTCGAAGGGCAGCACCGAACCGATGAGCAGCAGCACGGCGCCGGCCATCACCACGATTTCGCGTAGCGTGAACGGGCCTGCCAGGGCAGGTGCGGTGTCGGACCGGTCGGCGGAGGATGTGGCCACGATGACTCCTTTCGCCGCCATCAGCGTGGCGGGGTGCATTCTGCGTCGGTTCCCAGCCTATCTGCGCCGCCGGACGCGCGGGACAGGTCCGGGCCCCATCTTTTCGCCCCGGCGCCCGCGTTTTTCGCCCCCGGCGTGCGCGCAATGGACCGTTCACCGCAGAAACCGCACGGTGAACGTCTCACGGCGTGACCGAGAACACCACGACGCTCAATCGGTTGTAACCTGACTCACAGCATCTATCTTCCGCGCCGAAAGGACCCAGATCGTGTCGGACAAGCACTCCTCCACCCTCGACAACCTGTCCCATGAGGACCGCAGCTTCGCCCCCAGTGCCGCGTTCGCCGACCAGGCGGTGGCCCACGAGGACCTGTACCAGCGGGCCGCCGAGGACCGGCTGGGCTACTGGGCGGACCGCGCCCGCGAGGTGCTGACCTGGGATACCGATTTCACGCAGACCCTGGACTGGTCCGAGGCCCCGGTGGCCAAGTGGTTCGTCGGCGGGACGGTCAACGCCGCCTACAACGCCCTGGACCGGCATGTGGAGGCCGGCCACGGCGACCGGGTCGCCATCCACTTCGAGGGCGAGCCCGGCGACACCCGCTCCTACACGTATGCGCAACTGACCGAGGAGGTCAAGCGCGCCGCCAACGCCTTCGAATCCCTCGGCGTGGCCAAGGGCGACCGGGTGGCGGTCTACCTGCCGATGATTCCCGAGGCGGTCATCACCATGCTGGCGTGCGCCCGGATCGGCGCCATCCATTCGGTGGTCTTCGGCGGGTTCTCCGCCGACGCGCTGCGCAGCCGTATCGACGACGCCGAAGCCAAGCTGGTCGTCACCGCCGACGGCACCTGGCGCCGCGGCAAGCCCAGCCCGCTGAAGCCCGCCGTCGACGAGGCCGTCGCCAACTGCGCCGGCTCCGTGCAGAACGTGCTGGTCGTCAAGCGCAATGGCGAGCCCACGGCCTGGACCGACGGGCTGGACCAGTGGTGGGACGACGTCGTGCCCGCCGCCTCCGCCGAGCACACCGCGGTCGCCCACGATTCCGAGCACCCGCTGTTCGTGCTCTACACCTCCGGCACCACCGGCAAGCCCAAGGGCATCATCCACACCACCGGCGGCTACCTGGTGCAAAACGCGGTCACCCACCGCGACACCTTCGACCTGCACCCCGAGACCGACGTCTTCTGGTGCACCGCCGACATCGGCTGGGTCACCGGGCACAGCTACGTCACCTACGGCCCGCTGGTCAACGGCGCCACCCAGGTCATCTACGAGGGCACGCCGGACTCCCCGCACCAGGGCCGTTGGTGGGAGATCGTGCAGAAGTACGGCGTCACGATCCTCTACACCGCGCCCACCGCCATCCGCACCATGATGAAGTGGGGCCGCGAGATCCCCGACGGCTACGACCTCTCCTCGCTGCGCGTGCTCGGCTCGGTGGGCGAACCCATCAACCCCGAGGCCTGGATGTGGTACCGCGACGTCATCGGCTCCAACGCCGGGGCCAACGGCGAGCGCAAGGAGCACCCCACCCCGATCGTGGACACCTGGTGGCAGACCGAGACCGGCGCCCACATGATCGCCCCGCTGCCCGGGGTCACCGCCACCAAACCCGGCTCCGCCCAGGTGCCGGTGCCCGGTATCACGGTGGACGTCGTGGACGAGAACGGCGCCTCGGTGGCCAACGGCGAGGGCGGCTATCTGGTCATCCGGGATCCGTGGCCGGCGATGCTGCGCGGCATCTGGGGCGACATGGACCGCTACAAGGACACGTACTGGTCGCGGTTCGAGGACATGTACTTCGCCGGCGACGGGGCCAAGCGCGACGAGGACGGTGACGTCTGGCTGCTGGGCCGGGTCGACGACGTCATGAACGTCTCCGGGCACCGCCTGTCCACCACGGAGATCGAGTCGTCCCTGGTGGCCAACGAGCTGGTCGCGGAGGCCGCTGTCGTCGGGGCGAAGGACGAGACCACCGGCGAGGCGGTCTACGCATTCGTCATCCTGCAGAAGGAGCCGGGCGAGGGCGAGGACGTCGTGGAGGTGCTGCGCGCCCACGTGGGCCGGCAGATCGGCCCGATCGCCAAGCCGCGCGGCATCTTCGTGGTCCCCGAACTGCCCAAGACCCGCTCGGGCAAGATCATGCGCCGCCTGCTGAAGGACGTCGCCGAGGGCCGCGAGGTCGGCGACTCGACCACGCTGGCCGACGCCACCGTCATGCAGCAGATCGCCGATTCCGTCCGCCACTGATCCCGGCACCCGGCACCGGCACCCGGCAACCGTGAAGCACCCGCGCCCCGTCACACACCACGTGTGGGCGGGGCGTGGGGGTTTAATGGGGCCATGACCGACACCGCTTCCGACGCCGCTTCCGCACCCCGCCGCCTCCTGGTCCTCAACGGCCCCAACCTGAACCTGCTGGGCACCCGCGAACCGGCCATCTACGGCACGGCGACCCTGGCCGACGTCGAGGCCCTGTGCAGGAACCGCGCGGGCGTCCACGGCCTGGAGGTCGACTTCGCCCAGTCCAACCACGAGGGGGTGCTCATCGACGCCATCCACGCCGCCCGCGGGACCGCCGCCGGCATCGTCATCAACCCCGGCGCCTTCACGCACACCTCGATCGCGATCGCCGACGCGATCTCCGCCGTCGAGCTGCCCGTCATCGAGGTCCACCTCTCGAACGTGCACGCCCGCGAGGCCTTCCGGCACCATTCCTACATCTCACCGGTCGCCGCAGCGGTCTTCATCGGCGCCGGGATCAACGGGTACGGCTACGCCATCGACCAGCTCGCCACCCGCGGCTAGCACCACCGGGGACCAGCAACGGGGACCACCACCGGTGACCGGGAGGAGGAAGGCACGATGACCCACCCCGATCACGACGCAACCGCAGCCACGGCAACCAGCTACCGCCGGCACGCGGAGACCTGGTTCGCCGGCCACTCGGAGGTCTACGCCGACTGGGCCACCCACGTGGCGGCCACCCCGACGCTGGCAGCGCTGATCGCGACCCTGCCGCCGGCCAAACGCCAACCCAACCTCGTGTTCGCCGCCAGCCGCTTCACCGGCTGCCGGGACGGCGACGCTGCCACCTGGGAGGCGTACCTCCACGCCCACTGGCCCCGCGTGCGCGAGATCGTGCTCACCCACCGCACGCAAACCAACGAAGCCGGCCGCTGCGCCACCCTCCTCCCGGCCCTCGGGCTCCTCGCCGCAGACACCGGCAAGCCACTGGCCCTCATCGAGGTCGGGCCCTCGGCCGGGTTGTGCCTGCTGCCGGACCTCTATTCCTACGAGTACGACGGCGGCACCCGGCTCGGCTCCGGGACTCCCCTGCTGCGCTGCGCCACCACCGGCACCCCTCCCCTGCCCGCGGCCCTGCCCGAGGTCGCGTCCCGGTCCGGGGTGGACCTGAACCCGCTGGACGGAATGGACCCGCAGACCGCCCGGTGGCTCGAGGCCCTGGTCTGGCCGGGCCAGGATAACCGGCTGGCGACGCTGCGCTCGGCCCTGGCCACGCTCGCCACCCTGGGGCAGGACCGCCGCCCACGCCTGGTGGCCGGCGACCTTAACGAGCGCGTCGCCGAGCTGGTGGCGGCGGTACCGGCCACCCACACGGCGGTGGTCTTCCACACGGCGGTCCTGGCCTACCTGTCCGCGGCGGAGCGGTCCAGTTTCGCCGCGACCGTCAGGTCGCTGGACTGCCGCTGGCTTTCCAACGAGAACTTCCTGGTCGACGAGGGCGGGGCCACCGTCGCCTCGGATCGCGGCGACCGGTTCACGCTCGCCCTCGACGGGGTGCCGTTGGCCTACACGGGCCAGCACGGGGCGACGTTGGACTGGATCGGCTGAGCACTGCGTGCCCACCCGGTCGCGGGCGGGCGGGTGCCTCAGTGGGCCGAGCAGGCCCCGGTGGACACCGTGTCCGTGTAGCCGGAAGCGTGCTCGACCACGGGTTCGACGACCTTCAGCGACAGCGCGTAGCCCACCGGGGTGTCGCCCTTGGCCTTGGCGAAGACCATGCCGACGAGCCGTCCGGCGTCATCCAGGAGCGGGCCGCCGGAGTTCCCCTGCCGGACGTCGGCGCCAAGCTGGTAGATCTGCAGTGGCGAAGGGTCGGCACCGTAGATGTTCTGCACGGAGACAGTCCGCAGCGATTGCACCACGGCGCCCTTGGCCTGGAACGGCCCGCCCGCTGGATAGCCCATGAACGTCGCCCGGTCACCGGCCGACAGGTCCGAGCCCACGGGGACCGGGTCCAGCCCGAGCCCGGAGACCGCCAACACCGCCAGGTCATGGCGCGGGTCGAAATGCACGACGCGGGCCGGCAGCGCCCGGCCATCGGGGGTGTTCACGACGGGCTCGGAGATCCCCGCCACCACGTGCGCGTTGGTCAGGATCCGGTCGGGGGCCACGACGAAGCCGCTGCCGGTCTGGTTGACCCCGCAGGCGAAGGCCGTTCCGGTGATCTTCGCCACCGAATCGGCGACGGCACGGACCGCCTCGGAATCCGGGGCCACCTGTGCCGGGGCCGTTTCGGGCACCGGGGCGAAGGGCTCGACGAGTTCGGGGATGCTCTGGCCCATGACGGTGGAGCGGGCCTTGGCCATGGCCGCCGACACGGGGTCCGGCGTGGCCTCGCGGATCGTGCTGATGACCTTCGAGGAGGCGATCTGCTGGGACAGGAACGGCAGGCCCATCGTCGCGGCGGAGAACGCGATCGCCGAGATCACCAGCGCCGCGACGACAACGTTGACGATGCCGCCCAGCAGCCGGTCGAAGGTCTTGATGACGGGGAAGTTCAGGGCCAGGCGGACCCGGTTGCCGATGGCCACCCCGATCGCGTGGCCCAGGATCACCAGGACGACGACGGTGGCAATGACCCAGAAAACGCGCCAATTGGAGCTGGAGACCCAGCCGGAGACGATGGGGATCGCGTAGAAGCTGGCCACCCCGCCGGCGATCAGGCCGGCAACGCCGCCCAATGTGACGAAGAACCCCTTGCGCAGGCCCGAGACCAGGAACGCGACGAATGACAGCAGCAGGACGATGTCGAGCCAGCCGAATCCGAAGAACACCAAAAACTCCAACCCGTCGCGTGACACCGGCACGGGGCACGGAGGTCGGCTCTCGCCCGCGCGGCTCTTTCAGTCTACGGGCACAGACGGTGCAACCATTGGTGCTGACGGCTGAAATCGTGCCACTATCGTTGTGGAAGGTGTCACATCGTCTCCAACTACGGCACAATGGGACAAGCGCCAACACACTTGACAGGAGAATTCATGGACATCGAGGTACTGCGCCGGGCACCACTGTTTACGACGCTCAGCGACGAGGTGTTCTCGGCCCTGACCGAAGAACTGACCGAGGTCGATCTGTCCCGCGGGGCATCCGTGTTCCGCGAAGGGGACCAGGGAGACCAGCTGTACTTCATCGTTTCGGGCAAGATCAAGCTCGGGCGGACCGCCCCGGACGGCCGGGAGAACCTGCTGGCGGTGCTCGGTCCGGGCGAGCTCTTCGGCGAGATGGCCCTGTTCGATCCGAGCCCGCGCAACGCCACCGCCACTGCGGTGTCGGAGACGCGGCTGGCCGGCCTCCGCCACGAGAACCTGCGCAAGGTCCTCAAGACGTCCCCCGAGGTCTCGGTGCAGCTGTTGCAGGCATTGGCCCGCCGCCTGCGCCGTACCAACGAATCGTTGGCCGACCTGGTCTTCTCCGACGTCCCCGGCCGCGTGGCCAAGGCGCTGCTGGACCTCGCGGACCGTTTCGGCCGTCCGGCCACCGACGGCGTCCTGGTGGCCCACGAGCTGACCCAGGAGGAACTGGCCCAGCTGGTCGGCGCCTCCCGCGAGACGGTGAACAAGGCCCTGGCCGAGTTCGTCCAGCGCGGCTGGCTGCGTCTGGAGGCTCGCGCGGTCGTCATCTTGGACATCCAGCGCCTGCGCCAGCGTTCCCGCTAGGCCCACCCGTTGCGCCGGTCGCCCCGGCGCAACGATCCACCCCCGCCCACCGGGGCGTTCCGCACCTGCGGAACCACCACGGGGCGGGGGTTTTTCGTTGTCCTGCCAGCTGCCGCCGGAGGTCCGGCAGAAACCGGTGGGGATCAGCGGCCGCGTGCCGCGGCGCCGCCCTCAGAGGCCGTGCTGATGCTCACATCGAGGTAGTAGCTGCCGTCGATGCAGACGAGCTTGGGGTGGTACGACTTCACCGGCCGGCGGTGGGACAGGTAGGCAACGGTCCCGCGGGTCGTGGCGATCTTCTCGAGGAGGAACTCCACGGCGGGGGTGGTGATCCGGCTCAAGTCCAGCCCGCGGGTGTCCTCCTGCCCGACCTCGTCGCCCAGGAGCGGTTCGGTGCGGTGCTCCAGGACCTCGGCGGCGGACTTCCACCCGGCCCACACGCCCTTGTCCCGCAGCAGGGTCGCTTCCTGCTGTGGCGGCAGTGCCGCCGCGAAGTAGCGGGTGTCGAACCGTCGGTGGGCGAAGTCGGGGCTGATCCAATGCGAGAGCGGGCGCAGCAGGTCCGTGCGCAGGCCAAGGCCGCGTTTGGCCAACATGGCGGTGAAGCTGACGTCCTGGCCCGCGACGTCCTCGCGGACCTGCATCCACTCCTCGGTGTTGCAGTTTTCCACGATCGAGAGCGGGTCCGCCCCGGCCAACAGGATGCCGGTCTCCTCGAACAACTCGCGGACCGCGCAGACGATGTGGCTGCGGGTGATCCGGTGGTCCAACACGCCCAGGCGTTCGGCCCACCACCCGATCGAGGGACCGAACCAGGCGGTGAGGTCGTCGTCGTCCGCTTCGAAGCTGCCGCCCGGGAAGGCGACCGAGCCCAGCGGCGATCCGCCGGGACGGTAGCCGAGGTATGTCTGGACGCCGCGCGGGGAATCCCTTAGCAGAACAACGGATGAGGCCTTGCGGGCAGCGCGCGGGGTGCGGGCGCCGAAGGTGGTCCAGCTGTCCGCCGCCCCGATCTGGGACGGCGGCAGCGGGAAGAGGCGCCGGAGCAGACCGGTGCGGGGCAGGTCCGCTTCCACGGGACGCGGCCCGCCGCCCGTGCCCGACACACCCCCGACTCCGGGGCGGGGTGGGTCAGTTGAATTCCGCAATCAGTTCAACTTCCACCGCGGCGTCCAGCGGCAAGGCCGCCACGCCCACGGCCGAGCGGGCGTGGATGCCCGCGTCCCCGAAGACCGTGCCGAGCAGCTCGGACGCACCGTTGACCACGCCGGGCTGTCCGGTAAAGGACGGATCGGAGGAGACGAAACCGACGACCTTGACGATCCGGGTGACGCGGTCGAGGTCGCCGATCATGGACTTCACGACGGCCAACGCGTTGAGCACCGCGACCGCTGCCTGCTCCTTGGCGGCCTCGGCCTCGACTTGGGCGCCGACCTTGCCGGTCACTGTGAGTTCGCCGTTAATGAACGGCAGCTGCCCGGAGGTGTGCACCAGGTTGCCGGTGATCACGGCGGGCACGTACGCGGCGACGGGCTTCGCCACCTGGGGCAGCGTCAGTCCGAGGTCGGCTAGACGCTGTTCGACGGCGGATGAGGGCTGGTTTTCCACGGTTTCCGGGTCCTTTCCTGCTACTGCTTCGGTCGTTTGAGGTAGGCCACCGGGGCGTTTCCGTCGGGCCCGGGGATGACGGTGACGAGCTCCCAGCCGTCGTCTCCCCATTGATCCAGGATCTGCTTCGTGGCGTGGACAATGAGCGGTAAAGTCGCGTATTCCCATTTGGTCATACGGGATACGTTAGCTCCTCCGGCTAAACTGGTGGGCATGGCGTCTCGAAAGTCCCCCTTCTTTAACACCGCAACCACCCTCGGCAAGATCGTGGCCTTCTTCGGTGTCAGTGCCCTGTGCGGCGTCCTGGCCGCCGGAATGCTGATCCCCGCCGCCTCGGTGGCTGGCTCCACCGCCTCGGTCGGAATGGACTTCTTCGAGGCGCTGCCGGCGGAGCTGAAGCAGGAGCCGCTCTCCCAGCCCTCCACGATCCTGGCCAAGGACGGGACGAAACTGGCGACCTTCTACGCCGAGAACCGCACCCCGGTGCCGCTGGACAAAATCTCGAAGCACATGCAGGAGGCCATCGTCTCCATCGAGGACGAGCGCTTCTACGAACACAATGGCGTCGACCTGCGCGGCATTGCCCGCGCTGCGCTCCACAACCTCACCAGCTCGTCGCAGCAGGGTGCTTCCACGCTGACGCAGCAGTACGTGAACAACGTGCTGATCAACGCCGCCTTCCTCAACGGCGCCGACAAGTCCGACATCACGTATTCGGGCACCAAGAACCTCGCCGACAAGCTCCGCGAGGCGAAGCTGGCGATCTCCGTGGAGAAGGAATTCACCAAGCAGCAAATCCTGCAGGGCTACCTGAACCTCGTGCTCTTCTCCGGGACCACCTACGGTGTCGAAGCGGCCGCCCAGCGCTACTTCTCCATCCATGCCGAGGACCTGAACATCCCGCAGTCGGCGATGCTGGCCGGCATGGTCCAGCGCCCCAACACCTTCGATCCGGAAAAGAACCCGAAGCTGACGCTGAAGCGCCGCAACACGGTGCTGGGGGCCATGCTCCGCACCGGCGCGATCACCCAGAAGGAGTATGACAAGGCGGTCAAGACCGACTTGGGCCTGGACCCGAAGGAACTGAAGTCCGGCTGCTACGGAGCCGCCTCGGCCAACTACTTCTGCGATTACGTCGCGCACCTGATCCTGAAGGATCCGGCCTACGGCAAGACAAAAGAGGCCCGCGAAGCCCTGCTCTACCGTGGCGGCCTGACGATCAAAACAACCCTGGATCCGCGCCTGCAGAAGGAAGCGGAAAAGGAGACGCAGAAGACGATTCCCGCGGACGACTCCTCCAACATGGGTGCTGCCATCGTCACCGTGGAACCGGGCACGGGCAACATCTTGGCCATGGCGCAGAACAAGAAGTACGGCTCGATTCCGGACAACCCCTCCTACACGACCTACAACTTCAACGTCGGTTCGACCATGGGCGGAACCCATGGTTTCCAGGGCGGCTCGACGATGAAGCCGTACACGGCCATCGCCTGGCTAGAGGACGGCCGGAAGATGACCGACACCATCGACGCCAGCAGGGACAACTACCCCGCATCGTTCCATTGGAAGGCGTCCTGCATGCCGAAGGGCTACGTGCAGTTGGATCCCCCCGGTTATCCCGTCGGCAACGCCAGCCCCGGATTCAAGCGACGCATGACCGTAGACTACGGCCTCTACTGGTCGATTAACACCGCAACCGTCGCCGAGGCATCGAAGCTCGACCTGTGCAAGATCGCGAACGTGACCGAACGTACCGGGCTGTTTGACGCGTGGGACAACAAGCCCATCACCGGGGCGAACCCGTCGTTCGTCATCGGTTCGGTGAACATCACACCGTTGGCCCAAGCCACCGCGTTCGCGACGTTTGCCAACAAGGGCGAGTATTGCGAGAACCGCGCACTGGAGTCCGTCACGGATGCCGCCGGGAACTCCTACAAGGTTCCGGGCATCTCCTGCGAACAGGTCATCGAGCCCGGCGTGATCAACACGCTGAACGGGACCTTGAAGCGCATCGCCGGAACGCGTGTGGCCAAGGGCCGGATCAACGAGCCGATCGCCGGCAAGACCGGCACCAACAACTCCGCCTCCTCCACCTGGTTCGTCGGCTACACCACCGGCACCTCCACCGCCTCGTGGACGGGCCGGTTCACAGGTAACCAGACGACCAAGGGCGAGACCATCAACGGCAAGACCTACGACTACGTCGACTCCTCGACACTGGCCGCGCCGCAGTGGTACGAATACGCCAAGGACGTCATCGACTACTACCCCACCGAGAGCCTGAATACGTCGTCGAAGAGGTCCTCCGGCTCCAACGGTGCCCCGGAGAGTGGCTCCTCGAGCGATAGCGGCGATAATGGCGACTAAGGACGCATAACGGAACCACCGAAGGAGAGCACCGCACCCATGGCCGCATCACGGGACACCTGGCAGTCGATCAAGCGAGCGGCACCCCTGCTCGGCGCGGGCGCAGGGGCCGCCGCGGCACTGGGGGGCCTGGCGCTCGGGTACGGCATGATGGAGCGCAATGCGTTCACCATCCGCCACGAAACGCTGCCCATCTTGCCCCCGGGCTTCGCCGACCTGCGGATACTCCACCTCTCGGACATCCACCTGGTCCCGGGCCAGGAGGCGAAGAAGCAGTGGCTCCGCTCCCTGGCGGACCTGGATCCGGATCTGGTGGTTAACACCGGCGACAACCTCAGCCACCGCGGGGCCGTCCCCGAACTCCTTGATGCACTGGGACCGTTGATGGGCTTCCCCGGTGTCTTCGTTCCCGGCTCGAACTGCTACTACGCGCCGCGGCCCAAGAACCCCCTGCGCTACCTCGTCGGCCGGAACCAGCCGGGAAACTTGGATCACCGGGTCCTGCCGTGGCGGGAAATGCACACCGGCTTCGGTGCGGCGGGCTGGGTCAACCTGACCAACCGGGCCATCTCCCGGACCTACCACGGGATGCGCCTGGACTTCTCGGGCGTGGACGACCCGCACTTGAAACTTGACGATTTCGCGGGGTGGCCCAGTGGATCCTCGACCGGCGACCAGGCGCCGCATCTGCGGATCGCCGTCACCCACGCGCCCTACCAGCGCGTGCTGGACCAGTTCACCGGCACCGGAGCAGACGTCATCTTCGCCGGGCACACCCACGGCGGCCAGATCTGCATCCCCGGTTACGGAGCTCTGGTGAGCAACTGCGACCTGCCCACCTGGCGCGCCCGCGGGTTGACCTATTGGGAGCATGCCGGCAGGACGACGGCGTTGGAGGTTTCGGCAGGCATCGGAACCTCGCGCTTCGCACCGGTGCGCATCGCCTGCCCGCCCGAGGCTGTGGTCGTCACGCTCACCTCGAGGAGCTGACCCGAAGGGCCGATTGGTAGTACCCAACCGCTCGCGGTACCGTATGTTTTGATTGCTGTAGGCAAACACAACAGAACGAGGACACCCGTCGTGGTGCAACACCAAAACAGCCAGAGCGAACCCGACACATCGACGTCGTTCCGCAGTACCCTCGCCCGGCTGGGACCACAGATCCGCCCGTATCTGCCCCGCCTGGTCGCGGGTTTCCTCTGCGCGCTCGGCGCGGGCATCGTCGCCCTGACGATCCCCCAGGTGCTGCGCAGCCTGGTGAACTCGGTGCTGCACCCCGGGGGCTCGGCGAACGACGTCTGGATCAGCGCCGGCATCGTCGCTGTACTCGGCCTGGCCGAAGCCGTCCTGGTGTTCTTCCGCCGCGTCTTCGTCATCACCCCGGCAGCCCGCATCGAAACCGATCTGCGGGTGCGGCTGTACCGCCACCTGCAGCGGCTGCCGGTCGCATTCCACGACAAGTGGGGCTCGGGGCAGCTGCTCTCGCGGTCCATGGCCGACCTCAGCCTGGTGCGCCGGTGGCTCGCCTTCGGGTCGATCATGCTGGTCGTGTCCACCGTGACCGTTGTCGTCGGGCTGTGGTTCATGGTCACGAGCAGCTGGCTGCTCGGGTTGATCTACCTCGCCGGCGCCATCCCCATCACCATCCGGGCGTTCTACTTCCGCAACGTCTTCCGCGCCGCCAGCCGGCTCAGCCAGGACCAGGCCGGCGACCTCGCCACCAACGTCGAGGAGTCCGTCCACGGCATCCGGGTGATCAAGGCCTTCGGCCGCGGCGGCCAGGCCCTCGAGGGATTCGGCGTGCGCGCCCGTCAGTTGCGCGACACCGAGATCAACAAGGCACGATCCCTTTCCGGGTTCCTCATGTTCGTCGTCTCCGTCCCCGAAATCACCCTCGGCGCCGGCTTGCTGGTGGGCATCTGGCTCACGGCCCGCGGCGAGCTGACCGTTGGGGACCTGGTGGCCTTCTTCGGCACGGCCGCCGTCCTGGCGGCCCCGGTCGAAGGCATCGGCATGCTGCTGGGCATGACCCTGACGACGAAGACGGCACTGGACCGGCATTTCGACGTCATGGACACCCGCAACACGATCGACTCCCCCGCCGCGCCCCAGACGCCTGCCCATCCCCAGGGCCGCCTGAGCCTGCGCGGGGTGTCCTTCAGCTACCCCGATGCCCGCCCGGGGTCCGCCCCGGTCCTGGCCGGGCTTGACCTCGAGGTAGAGCCCGGGGAGACGATGGCCCTGGTCGGAGTCACCGGCAGTGGCAAGTCGACACTGCTGCAGCTCGTCCCCCGGCTCTACGAGGTCACGGGCGGCTCCGTCGTCGTCGACGGGGTGGATGTGCGCCGGATGGACCTGGCCGAGCTGCGCACGGCCGTGTCGGTCGCCTTCGAGGACACCACGCTGTTTTCGTCCTCGATTTCCGACAACGTCCTGCTGGGAGCCGACCTGCCAGCGGGCCGGGATCCCCGCCACGCCCTCGACGAGGCACTCGAGGTGGCGCAGGCCGGTTTCGCCCGCGACCTGGACGACGGCGTGGATACCGTCATCGGCGAGGAGGGCCTCTCCCTGTCCGGCGGCCAGCGCCAACGCATCGCCCTGGCGCGTGCCATTGCCGCCAAGCCCCGGATCCTGGTCCTGGACGACCCCCTCTCCGCGCTCGATGTCCGGACCGAAGAGGCCGTCACCGAACGCCTCCGCGGGGTGCTCGGGGGAACGACGACGCTGATCGTCGCCCACCGGCCCTCCACCGTCATGCTCGCCGACCGGGTGGCGCTGTTGCGCGACGGGCAGATCGACGACGTGGGAACGCACACGGAGCTCCTGGCCCGCAACGACCACTATCGCTACGTCATCGCCAGCCTGGACGAACCGCCCACGGTGGAGGACATCCTGGAATCGGACACCCGGGGAGGGAACCGCGCATGAGCCAGACACGAGGCGTCGGCGACGAAGACCAGATCCTGCTCAGCCGCGAGGACCGCACCCGCGTCAGGGCCCGTTCCTGGCACCTGCTCGGCCAGCTGGCGTCACCGTTGAAGCCCATGCTCCTGCTGACGGTGGTGCTCGTCATCGTCTCGAACCTGGCGCGTGCCTCCTTCCCGGTGATCATCGCCTGGGCCATCGACTGGGCCTTGCCCCACCTCGTGGCCGGGAACGCG
This sequence comes from Arthrobacter sp. JSM 101049, assembly GCF_041679245.1. NCBI lineage: Bacteria > Bacillati > Actinomycetota > Actinomycetes > Micrococcales > Micrococcaceae > Arthrobacter > Arthrobacter sp. JSM 101049. The sequence continues at coordinate 534,682 of NZ_JBGFFC010000001.1, forward strand.
GCACCGTTCACGATCACCGGAACCGTCTACCTGGTCTCCGCCATCCTCGCCGGGGTCCTGCTGGGCTGGTACAACCTGTGCACCGCGAAGGTCAGCCAGGCGATGCTACTGACCCTGCGCATGCGGGTCTTCCGGCACACCCAGCTGCTGAGCCTGGAATTCCACGAGAAATACACCTCCGGACGGATCATCTCCCGGCAGACCTCGGATCTGGAGACACTGCGCGAACTGCTGGACCAGGGCATCTCGCAACTGGTCTCCGGCGTCGTCTTCGTCATCTTCACCGCGGCGAGCATCTTCTGGATGGACTGGCGTTCCGGCCTCGTGGTGTTGTGCGCCGTCGTACCCATTTCCATTGTCTTCCGGTGGTACCAGAAGCACTCGGAAGTCATCTTCCGCGAATCCCGCGTGGTCTCGGCACGGTTGATCACCTCGTTCGTGGAGACGATGACGGGCATCCGGGCGGTGAAGGCGTTCCGCCGCGAGCGCGACAACGACACCCGCTACGGGGCGGTCGCCCACGAATACCGCGACAACTCGATACGGTCCATCAACCTGTTCGGCGTCCTGCAACCGTCCCTGGTGCTGATCGGCAACCTGACCGTCGCCACGTTGCTGCTCCTGGGGGGCTTCCGGGTCCTGGACGAGACCCTGGAGGTCGGTGTCCTGGTGGCCCTGCTGCTGGCCGGCAAGCGGGTCTTCCAGCCCGTCGACCAGATCGCCATGTTCTACAGCTCCCTGCAGTCGGCCACCGCCGCGTTGGAGAAGGTCTCCGGGCTCCTCGAGGAGGAGCCAACCGTCGTCGAGCCCACACAGCCCGTGGCACTCGAACGGCCCGCCGGGAACATCCGCTTCCAGGACGCGGTCTTCGGCTACGGCGATGGACCGGTGGTCATGGACCGGTTCGACCTGGACATCCCCGCCGGGCAAACGGTGGCGGTGGTCGGGCAAACCGGTGCCGGAAAATCCACACTGGCGAAGCTCATCGCCCGCTTCTACGACCTCACGGAGGGCTCGCTGACCCTGGATGGCGTCGAACTGCGCGATCTGGCCAACGAGGAACTGCGCCGTTCGGTGGTCATGGTGACGCAGGAGGCCTTCCTGTTTTCCGGAACCGTCGCGGACAACATCGCCCTGGGCAGACCCGGGGCATCCCCGGATGAGATCGTCCTCGCCGCGCGGGCGGTCGGTGCGGACGAGTTCATCCGGTCCCTGCCCGATGGCTACGACACCGACGTGAACAAGCGCGGCGGCCGTGTCTCGGCGGGCCAGCGGCAGTTGATCTCCTTTGCCCGCGCCTTCCTGGCCGACCCCACGGTGCTCATCCTGGATGAGGCCACCTCCTCGTTGGACATTCCCAGCGAGCGGCTGGTCCAACGCGGACTGCAGACCCTGCTGGGGCAGCGGACCGCCTTGATCATCGCCCACCGGCTCTCGACGGTGGAAATCGCCGACCGGGTGCTGGTGGTGCACGACGGGCGGATCGTCGAGGACGGCAGCCCGCGGGAGCTGGTGGAGGCCGGCGGCCGCTTCGCGGCCCTGCATGCCGCCTGGCAGCAGAGCCTGATCTGAGAGCCGCTGCGGGCATGGCGAAGGCCCGGCCTCCGCAGCGCGGAAACCGGGCCTCGACGACATCCCGCAAAATGCGGTCCTGCCGGTAGATCACATGGCGGTGGCGTGGGGCCAGTTGCCGACGTTGATGGTGGAGTGGGGCCAGTCGCCCACGTTGATGGTGGAGTGCGGCCAATCGCCGACGTTGATGCTCGAGTGCGGCCAGTCACCAACCGCCACCGAGGAGTGCGGCCAATCGCCGACGGCAGGGGTGGCATGCGGCCAATCGCCGACGGCGAGAACCGCACCGGCCGCCAATGCGGCAGTGGCTGCGAGCGCTGCAACAAGTTTCTTCAATGTTTTCTCCTTGAGGGTCGCCGTGGATGTACCTGTACCGCGTCAGTGAGTGGCGCATCACTTAACATTCATTGTAAATTAGAAGGAACATGTTTCGTCAAGGTTTTGCGGACAACGCTTTCTCGACGCAAGCTGTAGTTCACCACGACGACGTACTAAGGGGAATCCATGGGAATCAAATTCGGCGAGAAGCTGCGCCACGCCCGGCAGCAGATGAAGTTGACCCAGGCCCAGCTCGGACACGGCAAGTACTCCACGAGCTACATCTCCCTGCTGGAGACCGGGAGCCGGGAACCCACGGCGGAAATCATCACCGAGCTCTCGGCCCGGCTGAACCTGGACCGCGAGCTGATGGATTCGTGGAACACCCCGGTTTCGGCCGACGAGGCGGAATTCGTGCTGCTCGAGCACCGGGCCCGGCAGTCGTTCACCGCCCGTGAATATTCCGACGCCGGCGCGACCGCCGCCGAGGCCGCCTCCGTGGCCCTGCGGCTGAAGAATTCCAGCGCGTGGTGGAACATGATGTTCCTGCGCGCGGAGTCGTTGCGCGACCAGGGCCTGCATGACGAATACCGCACCACGGCCGAGGAAGTCCTCAACCATCCCCTGACCGACGAGTCCCTGGCGTTGAAGGTCAGGGCCGAGACCCTGGTGGCCAATGCCTATCTGGGGCTGGGGAAGCTGCACATCGCCGTCGAGCACGCGATCAACGCGGTGGAGCAGGGCAAGAACCTGCCCGGTGACTCGCTGATCTACATCGGCGCCCTGTTCGCCCTGATCGCCTCCCTGGCCGAATCGGGCCAGCTGGACACCGCCTGGACCAGCTGCGAGGCACTCGCCGAGGCGGTCTCCGAGGGCGCGCCGAGCCAGACCGCAGGCAACGCCTATTGGGCCATCGGCAATGTTGCGTTCAAGCGCCAGGACATCGCCTCGGGACTGAGCAACCACCAGTTGGCTGCCCAGCGGCTGCTGCCCGCCAGCGACATCGAGCAGTGGGCGCGGTTCAACAAGGCCTCCGCCTCCATGCGCCTGACCGCAGGTGTCGTCGAACCGGAGACCCTCGAGTGCATCGAGAAGGCCGAATTGGCGATCAGCGTTATCGGCGGAAATCCGGCCGAGGCGCTGGAGCTGCGGTTGATCCGCGCCCGCTGGCTGCACCTGAATGGCCAGCCCGAGCAGGCGCTGGATGAACTGGAGCCGGTCTCCAAGGATCGAGAGATCCTCTCGCAGCACCTGCAGGGCGAGATCGACCTGCTCACGGCGCGCTGCATGGTCAGCATGGGCAACGGCACCGAGGCGGTGGACCACCTGGCCCGCGCCCAGCAGGCCTTCGCCCTGGCCGGTTCCCCCGACCGCGCGTCGCTGGCGATCGAGTTGGCCACGGAGATCCGGGCGTCCCGCCGCTAGGCGGAGAAGGCGCGCCCGGTGAGCCGCTCGAATGCCTCGATGTAGCGCTGCCGGGTGCGTTCGACGACCTCCGGCGGCAGTGGCGGCGGCGGGGCGTCGCCGCCGCGGTCCCAGCCGGAGGCCCCGGAGGTGAGCCAGTCCCGGACGAACTGCTTGTCGAACGACGGCTGGGCATGCCCCGCCTCGTAGGTCTGGGCGTCCCAGAACCGCGACGAGTCGGGGGTCAGGACCTCGTCGCCCAGGGTGATCTCGCCACTGGCGGGATCCAGACCGAACTCGACCTTGGTGTCTGCGAGGATGATGCCGCGTTCCCGGGCGATCTGCTCGGCCCGGGTGTAGACCCCGAGAGTCCGCTCCCGCAGCTGGGCTGCCACCGACTCCCCGACCCGCTCGATGACCTCGGCATAGGTGATGTTCTCGTCGTGCTCGCCGACCTCGGCCTTGGCCGACGGGGTGAAGATCGCCGGTTCCAGTGCCGAGCCGTCCACCAGGCCGTCGGGCAGGGGCAGCGAGCACACGGTCCGCGAGGCGTTGTATTCGGCCAGGCCCGAGCCGGTGAGGTATCCGCGGGCGATGCACTCGATCGGGTACATCTGCAGTTTCCTGCAGACCATGGCCCGTCCGGCCACGGCCTCCGGCACGTCGGTGGAGATGACGTGGTTGGCGAACCCGTCGAGCTGGTCGAACCACCACAGGCTCAGCTGGGTGAGCACCTTGCCCTTGTCCGGGATCGGTGTCTCCAGGACGAAGTCGTAGGCGCTGATCCGGTCGCTGGCCACCACGAGGACCCGGTCGGCCTCGTCCGGTGCGATCCCGGCCGGGGTGTAGAGGTCACGCACCTTGCCCGAATACAGGTGGTCCCACCCGGGCAGGTCCAGGGTCTCGGTCTCGAATCCGGCCATCAGTTCTCCTCCAGCTCGACGGCGATGCGACCCTGGCTGGCGCGCAGGGCGATGTCGGTGCGGTACTGCCCGCCGGCCAGGCCGATCTTCCCGACCCCGGCGTAGGCCCGTTCCCGCGCCGCCACCAGGTCCTCTCCCAGGCCGACCACGGCCAGGACCCGGCCCCCGGCGGACACGGTGGCACCGGCGTCGTCCACGGCGGTCCCGGCGTGCAGCACGCTGACCCCTTCGAGGGCGGCCGCCTCGTCCAGGCCGGTGATGACGTCCCCGGTGACCGGGCTGTCCGGGTACCGGGCGGAGGCCAGGACCACCCCGACGGCCGTCTCGGAGCGCCACGTCAGGGGTTCGACGGCATCCAAGGTGCCATTGGCCGCGGCCAGCAGCAGCGAGCCGAGCGGCGTCTGGAGCCGGGCGAGCACCGCCTGGGTCTCGGGATCGCCGAACCGGGCATTGAATTCAATGACGCGGATGCCGCGCCGGGTCAGGGCCAGACCGCAGTACAGCACGCCGGTGAACGGCGTGCCGCGGTCGGCCATGGCCGTGATGGTCGGCATCGCCACGCGGTCCATGACGTCCTCGACAAAGCCGGCGGGCAGCCACTGCAGTGGGCTGTAGGCACCCATGCCGCCGGTGTTTGGGCCCTCGTCGCCATCGAAGATGCGCTTGAAGTCCTGGGCAGGGGCCAGCGGGACGGCGTGGTGGCCGTCGGAGATGACGAAGAGGGAGACCTCGGGGCCGTCGAGGAATTCCTCGATGACCACGCTGCCGCCGGCGGCAAAGCACTCCTCGGCGTGGGCGAGCGCGGCGTCGCGGTCCTGCGTCACGACGACTCCCTTGCCCGCGGCCAGCCCGTCGTCCTTGACGACGTAGGGGGCCCCGAAGGCGTCCAGCGCGTCCGCTGCCTCGGCGGCGTCGGTGGCGACGCGCGCCATGGCGGTGGGCACGCCGGCCACGGCCATGATCTCCTTGGCGAACGCCTTCGATGCCTCCAGCTGGGCGGCGGCCCGGGTGGGGCCGAAGACCGGGATGCCGGCCTGCTGCAGGGCGTCGGCGACGCCGGCGGCCAGTGGCGCCTCCGGCCCGACGACGACCAGCGAAGACCCGAGGTCGCGGGCCAGCGCCACGACCGCTGCGGGGTCCTGGGCGTTGATGGCGTGGACCGGCACGTCGCGGGCGATGCCCGCGTTGCCGGGTGCTGCGTGGACCTCGGTGACGAACGGGTCGTCGCGGAGGGAACGGACAAGTGCGTGTTCGCGGCCACCGGGGCCAATGACGAGTACCTTCACGATCCCCAAGCGTACCGGGGCGCGGCGGCGGGGGCTTGGGTAGGCTGGTGGACGTGCGTAAAGAAACCCTTTGGGAAGCCCGCCGGAAGGAAAACCCCGGCCATTCACAGTGGTACATCCAGCGCTTCGAGGCCATGCGTGCCGAGGGCGCGGACCTCGACGGCGAGGCGCGGCTGGTCGACGCGATGCTCCCGCGCGGCAGCCGCATCCTCGATGCCGGCTGCGGGCCCGGACGCGTGGGCGGCGAGCTCGCCCGGCGCGGCCACCAGGTCGTCGGGGTGGACGCCGATCCCGAGCTGATCGAGGCGGCCCGGGCCGATCACCCCCGGGTCGACTGGAGGGTCGGCGACCTGGCCGAACTCGATCTTGCCGAACTCGACCTGGCCGCCGGATCCGAACCCTTTGACCTCATCGTCTGCGCGGGCAACGTCATGACGTTCCTCGCCCCGGGCAGCGCGCCCGAGGTCCTCCGCCGCTTCCACGCCCACCTGGCCCCCGGCGGCCGGGCGGTCGTCGGCTTCGGCACCGACCGCGGCTACGCCCCCGAGGCGTTCGCCGACGACGCGCAGGAGGCCGGCTTCACGTTCGACCAGCGGTTCTCTTCCTGGGAGCTGCACCCCTACCCCGGGGACACGGGCTTCCTGGTGGCGGTCCTGGGCCGGCCCGCTGCCGGCTGAACCCCGCCCCGGCCCTGCCTCCGGTGGGCTTAGAGTAGTCGCATGCCCCAGAGCACCCCAGCTTTCGCCGACCTGGCCGTCGTGGACCGCAACGGCTTCATCGAATCCCGCCATGCGGGCACCGCCGTCGTCCTCGGCACCGACGGTGAGGTGCTGCGCTCCCTGGGCGACATCGATGCGCCAGTCTTCCCGCGCTCCTCGCTCAAGCCCTTCCAGGCGCTGGCCTCCATGCAGTCCGGGGTCCCGCTGCGCGGTGCGGAGGTTGCCCTGGCCTGCGCCAGCCACGTGGGCAGCACCGAGCACCAGGAGCTGGCGGCGGCGATGCTGGCCAAGGCCGGCCTGTCCGAGGCAGACCTGCGCTGCCCGGCGGCCTGGCCCCGCCACGAGGCCACCCGGCTGCAGGCCATCCGTGCCGGCGGATCGCCCTCCCGCCTGGCGTTCAACTGCTCCGGCAAGCACGCCGCCTTCCTGTGGGCCTGCACCGAGAACGACTGGGACACCGCCACCTACCTCGACCCCGGGCATCCGCTGCAACGCCGCGTCGTGGAGGTCGTGGAGGACTACGCGGGCGAGAAGATCGCCCACCTGGCCGTCGACGGGTGCGGCGCCCCGATCCCGGCGATCTCGCTGCGCGGGCTGGCCGCCGCGACCGGGCGGCTCTCCGGGTCGCCCGGCAACAAGACCTCCGACGCCCGGGCAACCACCATCGCCACCGCCATGCTCGACTACCCCTGGGCCGTCCACGGGCACGGCGAGGAGAACACGGTCGTGATGGAGGACCTGGGGGTCCTCGCCAAGCTCGGAGCCGAGGGCGTGTTGATCCTGGGCGCACCGGACGGGGTGTCCTGCGCGCTGAAGATCCGCGACGGCAATTCCCGGGCCGCCTCGCTGGTGGGGCTGACCTTGCTGGCCTCCGTCGGTGCCATCGAGGTCGAGGCGATGACCGCCGTCCTCGAAAAGATCACCACCCCGGTGCTCGGGGGCGGGGAGCCGGTGGGCAGGGTACGCCTCGCCCGGCCTGTGTTGGACCTGCTGGACTAGGACGTGGGAGTACGACGCCGGATCCCGGCCGAGAGGGGCCTCGCTGCGGTGGCTGCCTGGCAGCGTGCGGACGCGGGGGAACGGGCCGCACTGCCCCGCCCGACCACCGCCATGGCCGTGCGCTATGCGCTCGAGGAGCTCTCCGAGCGTGCCGAGGGCAATTCGGTGGAGGTCCGGGTCCCGCCATTCGGCGTCGCCCAGTGCGTCGCCGGACCCCGGCACACCCGCGGCACCCCGCCGAATGTGGTCGAACTCGACGCGGCCACCTGGCTGGCGTTGGCCACCGGCGAACTCGACTGGCCCGGCGCGCTCGCCTCCGGTGCCGTCTCGGCCTCCGGGCTGCGTGCCGACCTGTCCAGGCACCTGCCGCTCTTCGGTACCCTTTAAGGCATGGAATCCCCCCGCTCAGCCTCCTCCCCCCGCGACCACGGCAACTCCCCCGAACCCGTCGAGGTCTCGGTTTCCAGCTCGCCGAAGTTCTGGCCGTTCGTCGGGGCCGGCGCCGTGCTCGGTGTGCTGGCGGCCATGTTCACCGCCCTCGCCGGCGATCCCGGCGGCGAGTTCACCCAGGGGTCGGTCTTCGGGTTCTTCGCCGTCGTCTTCGGCCTGGCCGGGGTCCTGCTCGGCTGCATCGCCTTCCTCATCGTCGATGCGGTGTTGCGCCGCCGCGGCCGCCGCGCGCACGCCGTTCCGATGGATGACGACGGCGCGTCAAACTAGCCGCCCCGGGACCGAGCCCGTCCCCTCGACGTGAGAGAATGGTGACCATGGTGCGCGGTGACGGAATGCTTTCACATGATCTATTGGCCGGAGAAAAGGGCCCGCAGGACGAATGCGGGGTCTTCGGGGTCTGGGCCCCCGGCGAGGAGGTCGCCAAGCTGGCCTACTACGGCCTCTACGCCATCCAGCACCGCGGCCAGGAATCGGCGGGCATCGCCACTTCCGACGGCCAGCGGATCAACGTCTACAAGGACATGGGCCTGGTCTCCCAGGTGTTCGACGAGAACACGCTGAACTCGATGACCGGCCACATCGCCGTGGGCCATTGCCGCTACTCGACCACCGGGGCCAGCAACTGGGCCAACGCCCAGCCCACCCTCGGTGCCACCGCGGAGGGCACGGTCGCCCTGGCCCACAACGGCAACCTGATCAACTCCGCCGAGCTGATGGACATGGTCGTGGCCGACCAGGGCTCCAAGTTCCGGGGCGAACTGGCCCAGGGGAACACCACCGACACCGCACTGGTCACCGCCCTGCTGCGCGGCCAGGAGGGAACGGGTTTCGAGCAGACGGCCCTGGAGCTGCTGCCCAAGCTCAAGGGCGCCTTCAGCTTCGTCTTCATGACCGAGGGCACGCTGTATGCAGCCCGCGACCCCCACGGGGTGCGTCCACTGGTCCTGGGCCGGCTGGAGCGCGGCTGGGTCGTGGCCTCCGAGCAGTCCGGCCTGGCCACCGTCGGTGCCAGCTTCATCCGCGAGATCCAGCCGGGCGAGTTCATCGCCATCGACGAGGAGGGCATCCGCTCGCAGCAGTTCGCCGCGGCGACCCCGGCGCACTGCGTCTTCGAGTACGTCTACCTCGCCCGCCCGGACGCGGCCATCAACGGCCGCTCGGTCTACGAGTCCCGCGTGGAGATGGGCCGCCAGCTGGCGCGCGAGAACGGCGCCGACGCCGACATCGTCATCCCCGTGCCCGAGTCCGGGACCCCCGCGGCCATCGGCTTCGCCGAGGAATCGGGCATCCCCTTCGCGCACGGATTCGTGAAGAACGCCTACGTCGGGCGCACCTTCATCCAGCCCTCGCAGACCCTGCGCCAGCTGGGCATCAAGCTCAAGCTCAATGCGCTCGAGCCGGTCATCCGCGGCAAGCGCGTCATCGTCGTCGACGACTCGATCGTGCGCGGCAACACCCAGCGTGCCGTCGTGCGCATGCTGCGCGAAGCCGGCGCCGCCGAGATCCACGTGAAGATCTCCTCCCCGCCCATCAAGTGGCCGTGCTTCTACGGGATCGACTTCGCCTCCCGGGCGGAGCTGATCGCCAACGGGGCGACGATCGAGGAGATCACCACCTCGGTGGGCGCGGATTCACTGGCCTACATCTCCGAGGACGGCATGATCTCCTCGACACAGCAGCCGCGCGAGCGCCTGTGCACCGCCTGCTTCACGGGGAGCTACCCGATCGAACTGCCCCGGCGGGACCGGCTGGGCAAGAACCTGCTCGAGCGGCCCAACGCCGGCAGCGACGGCTGCGACCCGGGCCCGGATGAGGAATTCGAAGGCTCCCTGACCCCTGCCGACAAGACCCCGAGTTCGAAGTAAGGACGCCATCCGCATGACATCCTCCCAGCCGGAATCCGCCGGCATCACCTACGCCTCAGCGGGCGTCGACGTCGAAGCGGGCGACCGCGCCGTCGAGCTCATGAAGGACGCCATCAAGGCCACCCACAACGACTCCGTCCTCGGCGGGGTCGGCGGGTTTGCCGGCCTGTTCGATGCCAGCGCCCTGGTCTCCTACCAGAAGCCGCTGCTGGCCACTTCCACCGACGGCGTCGGGACCAAGGTCGCCATCGCCCAGGCCATGGACATCCACCACACCATCGGCCAGGACCTGGTCGGCATGGTCGTGGACGACATCGTCGTGGTCGGCGCCAAGCCGTTGTTCATGACCGACTACATCGCCTGCGGCAAGGTCGTCCCCGAGCGCATCGCCGACATCGTGCGCGGCATCGCCGAAGGCTGCTCGATGGCGGGCACGGCCCTGGTCGGCGGGGAAACCGCCGAGCACCCGGGCCTGCTGGGCGAGCACGAATACGATGTCGCCGGCGCCGCCACCGGCGTCGTGGAGGCCGATGCCCTGCTCGGTCCCGAACGCGTCCGCTCGGGCGACGTCGTCATCGCCATGGCCTCCTCCGGCATCCACTCCAACGGCTACTCACTGGTCCGCCGGGTCATCAACCACGCCGGGTGGGCCCTGGACCGCGAGGTCTCCGAACTCGGGCGCACCCTCGGCGAGGAACTGCTGGTCCCCACCCGCATCTACACCGCGGATTGCCTGGATCTCATGGACCACCTCAACGCCGGCGGCGCCTCGGTGCTGCACGGCTTCAGCCACGTCACCGGTGGCGGCCTGGCGGCCAACCTGGCCCGGGTGCTGCCGCAGGGCCTGATGGCCACCGTGGACCGCTCGACCTGGTCCCTGCCGGCGATCTTCTCGCTGGTCGGCGAACTCGGGGGCGTCCCGCTGGCGGACCTCGAGCGCACGCTGAACCTCGGCGTGGGCATGATCGCGATCGTCGACGGGGATGCCGCGCAGAATGCCGTCTCCCGGTTGAACGAGCGCGGGGTGCCGGCCTGGGTTGCCGGTACCGTCGGGGCCATCACCGACAACGCGGCCGCCAGCGGCGCCGACTTCGTCCAGGGCGCAAAGGGAGTCGACGGCGGGGCCGTCCTCATGCGCGGCTCCTACGCCGGCTGACGGCGCTCCCGGTCCTGATGGCCGCTGGTTCCCCCGGGGAACCAGCGGCCGTTGCCGTTCAGGGGGCAGGCACTACCCCGGCGAGCTCCCGCAGTGCCGGCGTCACCCGGGTGCGCCACCGCCAGTGCGCCTTGGCATCGCCCCGGCTGGGCCCGCCATTGATGATGGCGACCTGCCGGCCGTTGGCCACGGCGTTGAGCACCAGCTTGTAGCCGCTCATGACGGCCAGGCTGGAGCCGATGACCAGCAGGCCGGTGGATGCCGCTTCGAGGCGGCGCACCGCCTCCTTGCGCTCGGCCGGCACGTTCTCCCCGAAGTAGACCACGTCGGGCTTGAGCTCGACACTGCCGCAGGAGAGGCAGCCGACCATCGTGAAGTCGGCGATCTGCGCGTCCGACAGGGTGACATCGCCGTCGGGGTTCACGGCATCGGGATCCACGACGACGCGCTCGAGGTACCCGGGATTGGCCGCGGCTAGGCGGTGGTCCAGGCCGGGCCGTGATTCCACGAAACCACAGTTGAGGCACTTCACCTCGTCCAGATCGCCATGCAGGGTCACCACATCCGGTGATCCGGCACGACGGTGCAGTCCGTCCACGTTCTGCGTGACCACGCCGTGGATGGCGCCGGTGCCTTGCAGCGCGGCCACCAGCTGGTGCCCCTCGTTCGGTTCCGCGATGGCCATGCGCCGCCAGCCGACGAAGCTGCGCGCCCAATACCGTTGCCGGGCGGCGGGATCATGCTTGAATTCCTGATAGGTCATCGGCCGATGGGACCGCAACGAGCCGCGGGGCCCGCGGTAGTCGGGGATCCCCGAATCGGTGGAGATGCCCGCCCCGGTCAACGCGAGGACGGATCCCCGCGCGAGCATGGCGGCGATGCCGTCCCGGGCCGTAACGGGGTCCTGGGGTGGCGCCGTTTCGGCCACGATGCGCTCGATGGAACGGATGGCCGCCCGGTGGGCGTTGGCGATGGGGAGATCCATGTCATCCTCGTTTCCGGGCACGATAAAAAGCGCGGGCGGCCCTTGGGGGTCGCCCGGCGCCTCGGCACCGCTTCGGGTGGAAATCATCGCCCCCGCGCCATCGTGGCGCGGTGGTCAGCCTAGTCGGCGGGATTCGCCGTCGTCGTCATCACTGGAATACCGATCCCCATAGTCCGCGTAGTCCGCGTCGCTGGAGTCTTCGGCAGGTGAGGACGTCCGGGTGGCATGGCTACGCCCACCACCCAGCTCCTGTTGCAGGGCAGACAAGTCGGTGGCCGGGGAATAGTACTTGATATCCCTGGCCTGCCGTGTCGCTTTTGCCTTCTGACGGCCGCGCCCCATGGCGTGACCCCCTTTTTCGCTAGATCCGGAGGTGGTCCCTCAATCCAAGAGGAAGGCCCCGGAGAATGTGGCTGTTTCTTTCGTATTCCAAGGTTAACATGTTTCGACCCCCGACGCCGTCTCTGCAGGGCCCGATGCGGCCGCTAGAGTGGGTGTCACTACCCACATCGCCGCACTGACCCCGAATGGAGCGACCGTGCAGGAGCACAGCGAACGGCGACCGCCGTCCTACCAGCCTCCACGCCCGGCCCAGACGCAGAATGCGCACCGCTTCGGGATCGCCCCGATCTGGCTGGCGATCGGGGCCATCGGGATCATCCTGATCCTGGTCTTCGGCATCACCCGCCTGATCCAAGCCACGCGACCGGACCCCGCTGCGGTGGCTCCCGTGCCGCGGAATCCCTCGCCCGGCATCGACGGGATCATCGCCGAGGGGGCTCCCCCGACACAGTTCGAGGTCGGCGACTGCCTGGCCGAGTTCACCTCACCGCTCGAACCGGCGACGATCGTCACCTGTTCGACCCCGCACACGGCGCAGCTGATCGGCCTCGAGACACTCGACGACGTGCCCTACCCCGGGGATCCACGGGTGACCTCGAAGGCCGAAGAGGCCTGCCGGGCCATCACCCTGGACCCCGGGACCGCGCTGCAGGGCGCGTGGAACTACGCGTTCAGCCGCCCCTCGGCGGGAACGTGGGAGGCCGGGGACCGCACCGTCGCCTGCTTCCTGGCCCTGGAGGAGGGCACGACGACGACCTCGCTCCTGCCGACTTCCCACGCCTAACCTCAGCCGGACTGGGCCGGTGTTCCGCTCCGTGTCACCGACAACCCGCCCTCGTCGGCCTGGACATCTACCTCGACGGTGTCCCCGTCGGCGATTGCGCCGGAGAGCACGGCCCGTGCGAGCCGGTCGCCGATCTCGCGTTGGACCAGCCGGCGCAGCGGCCGGGCCCCGTAGGCGGGATCGTAGCCGGTCAGGGCCAGCCACTCGCGGGCGGCGTCGCTGACCTGCAGGGTCAGCCGGCGGTCGGAGAGCCGGCGGGCCAGCGCGGCGACTTGGATCTCCACGATGTGGCCGAGTTCGTCGAGCGAGAGCGCGTCAAAGAGGATGACGTCGTCGAGCCGGTTCAGGAACTCCGGCTTGAACGAGGCGTTGACCACGTTCATCACCGCTTCCTTCTTCGCGGCCTCCTCCAGCGAGGGATCGACCAGGAACTGGGACCCCAGGTTGGAGGTCAGGACCAGGATGACGTTGCGGAAGTCCACAGTGCGTCCCTGCCCGTCGGTCAGCCGGCCGTCGTCGAGGACCTGTAGCAGGATGTCGAAGACCTCGGGGTGTGCCTTCTCCACCTCGTCGAGCAGGACGACCGAATACGGGCGACGGCGCACGGCCTCGGTCAGCTGTCCGCCTTCCTCGTAGCCGACGTACCCGGGAGGGGCGCCGACGAGCCGGGCCACGGAATGCTTCTCCGCGTATTCGGACATGTCGATGCGCACCATGGCGCGTTCGTCGTCGAACAGGAAGTCGGCCAGGGCCTTGGCCAGCTCGGTCTTGCCGACACCGGTCGGCCCCAGGAACAGGAACGATCCCGTGGGCCGGTCAGGGTCGGAGATCCCGGCCCGGGACCGGCGCACCGCATCCGAGACGGCCGTCACGGCCGCCTGCTGCCCGATCAACCGGGCGCCGAGCCGCGATTCCATCTCGAGCAGCTTCTGGCTCTCGCCCTGGAGCATGCGGCCGGCCGGGATGCCCGTCCAGGCCGAGATCACCTCGGCGATGTCGTCGGCCGTGACCTCCTCGGAGACCATCGACTCGCGCTGGCCGTCCCCTTCCGCCTCCGCCGCCTGGGCGTTGTCGAGCTGGCGCTGGAGTTGGGGGATCTCCCCGTAGAGCAGCCGCGAGGCCTTCTCCAGGTCGCCGTCGCGTTGCAGGCGCTCGGCACGGGAGCGCAGCTCATCAAGCTGGACCTTGAGATCGCCCACGCGGTTCAGGCCCGCCTTTTCGGCCTCCCACCGGGCATTGAGGGCATCGAGCCGTTCCCGGCGGTCGGCCATGTCGGCCTGCAGCGCCTCGAGCCGGTCGCGGGAGGCGGGGTCGTTTTCGCCCTTGAGCGCGAGCTCCTCCATGGTCATCCGGTCCACGACGCGGCGCAGCTCGTCGATCTCCTCGGGTGCCGAGTCGATCTCCATGCGCAGCCGGGAGGCGGCCTCGTCGACGAGGTCGATGGCCTTGTCCGGCAGCTGCCGGCCCGAGATGTAGCGGTTCGAGAGGGTGGCCGCGGCCACGAGGGCCGAGTCGGCGATCTCGACCTTGTGGTGTGCCTCGTAGCGTTCCTTGAGCCCGCGCAGGATCCCGATGGTGTCCTCCACGCTCGGCTCCCCGACGTACACCTGGGCGAAGCGCCGTTCCAGGGCCGGGTCCTTCTCGATGTCCTGCCGGTATTCGTCCAGCGTCGTGGCACCGATGAGGCGCAATTCGCCGCGGGCCAGCATGGGCTTGAGCATGTTGCCCGCGTCCATGGCCCCCTCGGACGCCCCTGCGCCCACCACGGTGTGGATCTCGTCGATGAACGTGACGATCTGCCCGTCGGAGTTGCGGATCTCCTCGAGCACGGCCTTGAGGCGTTCCTCGAACTCGCCGCGGTATTTCGCCCCGGCGATCATCGACCCCAAGTCCAGGGCGATCAGGGTCTTGCCCCGCAGCGACTCGGGGACGTCGCCGGCGACCATCCGCTGGGCCAGGCCCTCGACGACGGCGGTCTTGCCCACGCCGGGATCTCCGATGAGCACCGGGTTGTTCTTGGTGCGGCGGGAGAGGACCTGCACGACGCGCCGGATTTCGGCATCGCGGCCGATCACCGGGTCGAGCTTGCCCGAGCGGGCGATCTCGGTCAGGTCCGTCCCGAACTTCTCCAGCGCCTCGAAGGTGCTCTCGGGGTTCTCGGTGTCCCGCGCGTTGTCCCCGCGCAGTCCTTCCACGGCCGCCTTCAGGGCCTTCTCGGAGGCACCGGCACCGCGCAGGATCTCGCCGGCCTTGCCGGCATCCGCGGCCAGTCCGAGCAGCAGGTGCTCGGCCGAGACCCGGGCGAACCCCAATTCACCGGCGGCCTGGGTGGCGGAATTGATGACCTGCAGGAAGGGCCGGGAGTACTGGGCCTGCGCGACGGTGCTGCCCGACGAAGCCGGGAGCGCGCGGATCGCGTTGCTGGCCGCGACGGAAACGGCGTCGGGGTCGACGCCGGCCTTCTTGAGCAGTTCCACCGCCAGGGACCCGCGGTCGTCCATGAGCGCCTTGAGCAGGTGTGCCGGCTCGACCTGGGCGTTGCCCGCCGTGGAGGCATTCATGCCGGCGGCGGAGAGTGCTTCCTGGCTCTTGGTGGTGAATTTGGTGTCCATGCGGTCCCTTTCCTGGCAGTACTGGCTCGTTCAAACTTGAGTCTACTTCACTCAACTTTGATTCGCGACCTTTTATTCCGGAATG
Organism: Arthrobacter sp. JSM 101049; assembly: GCF_041679245.1. Lineage (NCBI taxonomy): Bacteria > Bacillati > Actinomycetota > Actinomycetes > Micrococcales > Micrococcaceae > Arthrobacter > Arthrobacter sp. JSM 101049. Next base: position 550,185 of record NZ_JBGFFC010000001.1, read on the forward strand.
CCCTTTCGGGCCCCTTGCGCCGCGGAGTCACGGTCGCTAACTTAATGAACATGTTCACTGAACGAGTTCAATCGAGGACGGGCCAGCGAGAGGCCACCCGGCAGCGGGTGGTCGGTGCCGCGGCGACGCTCTTTCGGGAGCACGGCTTCTCGGCCACGACCATCCGACAGATTGCCGAGAAGGCAGGGGTCAGCGTCGGCACGGTGATGGCCGCCGGGGACAAGGACTCGTTGTTGGTCTCGACTTTTGACGAGGGGATCGCAGCAGTGCACTCCGGACGTGGGGCATCTGCCGAAGCGGGTTCCCGGCTCACGGCGGAGCAGGCTGCCCGCCGGATCGAGGCACTGGTGCTGCCGTTCCTCGAACTGTTCGAAGCGGACCTGGATCTGGCACGCCATTACGGATCGGTCCTCTTCCGGGGAGGACACGATGCGGCGGCCATGAACGGACTGGCCTCCGCGCTCAAGGCCGAGTTCACGGCGGTCCTCGAGCAGGCGGGCCTGTCGGCGGACGATGCCGCCCAGGCGGCAGAGACCATCCATTTCGCCTACCTGGGCGTGTTGTTCTCCTGGGCCGGCGGTGCCTTCGGCCCTGAAAGCGCCCCCGCCAAAATCCGCGCCGCTGCCCTGTCCGTTGCGGAAAGCGGTCGCTGACATGTCGCTGGTCCCGGATCCCGCCTGGCCGACCCTGGTGTTGGCGGTCGTGATGCTCGCCGACGCAGCGATGTCCGTGCATCCGCCGCGGTTCATCAGGGACTTCCTGGACGGAGTCGCGTTTCCCCGGCACTGGTGGTGGGTCCTGGTGGTGGTGAAGCTGATGGCCGCCGGCGGACTGGCCCTGGGACTGGTTGTCCCAGGCATCGGGCTGGCGGCGAACGCCGGCGTCGTCTGCTACTTCCTCACCGCGGCCGTTGCCCACCTCCGGGCGCGATTCCTCCGGCGGGAATTCTGGCTGAACTGCCTGGGCATGCTCGCCCTGTCGATGCTCGTGCTGGTGGCGTCCTACCTGAGATAGCCGGGAACCAGCCGACGGCCGCAGCCTCCAGCACGGCCAGGTCGATCGTCTTCAGGGGCCTGAACGCCGCAGTGACGCGTTGGACGACCCGGCACCTCGGGATCGGGCCCCGGGGATTGGCCCAGCAGGCGGGAGTCCGGGAAAATCCCCGTGTAGGAGCGGGCTGCTTCGGGGCCACAGCCATCGAACCACAGGCGATTGACGATGTCCTGCAGGGGGAACCTTCCTGGTTCCGGGGCCTGGCCGCCCCGGATCCCGGTTGCCGGGTGGGGCCACCAGGTCCACACGGCGTCGACGGCGGCCCCCCACCACTGGAGACGCCCCGCGCCGCCGGGGACCGGTCAGGCGGCGGGTCCCATGGGCAGGTGCGCTCCCGAGGGGACGATGACCTTGCCCAGGGGCACCAGGGATACCGGGATGAGCTTGAGGTTGGCGATGCCCAGCGGGATGCCGATGATGCTCACGAACATCGGAATTGCGGTCACGACGTGGCCGATGGCGATCCAGAGGCCTGCCACGACAATCCAGATGACGTTGCCGATCGTGGAGAAGAAGCCGGCCCGTCCGCCGCGGTCGACGATGGTCCGCCCGAAGGGCCACAACGCGTAGCTGGCGATGCGGAACGAGGCCAACCCGAAGGGGATGGTCACGATCAGCAGGCAGCACACGATTCCGGCCAACAGGTAGCCCAGGGCCAGCCAGAGGCCGCCGAAGACCAGCCAGATGACGTTCAGGATCAGGTTCACGGGTCCGCTCATGGTTCCAGTCTGCCCCGCGGGGAATCGGACCGCCATCGGGGAAGTCCCTGAAATCCTGCCGACCGGAGCTTAAGTTTTGCTAACGATGCCCGGTGCGGACGCGTTCTGGTACCGGCCGGTAGCCTCCACGCGGGAAGATGGGAGCCATGATCTCCCGGCCGCGTTCCTCCCGCCTGTGCCTCGGGGCCGCATTGGTGGCCGCGGCCCTGGCCGGATGCGCCGTCTCACCGGGAGCGTCCCTTCCCCGCCCCCTCACCGCAGCGGGCACGCCGGCGCCGATCGGTGACGGGACCGGCCTGGCCGCGGCCCCGGGCCTTGGCCTGCTCGAGGGGTCGGGGACGCGCAGCAGGGTCGACGAGCACCACCACATCCATGCCCGTTGGTTCACCCTGGAGGATGAGCCCGCCTTCGGACGGGGCCAGGAGCAGGCGGTGGACCAGGAGATCGCCGCCTTCCGGGCCCTCCGGGAGCGGGATTCCGCGAGCGCCCCGCCGTCGGAATTGAACATCTCCTCGGCCGTGACGGCCCGCTCCGCGCGGATGGTCGGGATCAGGCAAACCGCCTATGCCGTCCGGGATTCCTCCGGTTCTTCGGCCTACCGGACGCTGTGGTACGACCGCGAGGACCGGAACACCCTGGACACGCGGGACCTCTTCGCCTCGGACCGGGACTGGTCGGCGTTCGGCGCCCTGGTTGCCGATGACCTGGCGGTGGATCCCGACGTCTTCCCGGACCGGGCGGCCGATCCGGATCCCGTGCTGCTGGACTCGGTGAACTTCGACGCCGCCGGCAATGCGCTGGTCGAATTCGACGACGGTTCCGTCGCCCCGGCCGCGGCATCACCGGTGGTGGCGCGGGTCGGTTCGGCCGCCCTGCTGCCCTTGCTCAGCGACCGCGGACTCGCCGTGCGCGCGGCGGGAATGGACCCCGCCGGCGCGGCCTCGTCCGCCGGGCCGGCGCAGGAGACGGCCCGGCAGGACGCAGCCGGTCCCCCCGTCGCCGGCACTGTGCCGTCGGCACGCCGGTCCCCGGACTGCGGGCACGTGAAATGCATCGCCCTGACCTTCGAGGACGGTCCCGGCCCCGAGACCGGGCGGCTCCTGTCCATCCTCGAGGAGCACGACGCGCTGGCCACGTTCTTCGTCGTCGGCCCCCAGATCGGCCGCTACGGCGCCGAGCTGCGGCAGGCCGTTGCCGCGGGCCATGAGATCGGCAATCACGGCTGGTCGCACCGCGCGTTGACCTCGATGCCCGCCGAACAGGCACGCCGCGAGCTGGGCCGGACCGACGACGCCATCGCCGCGGCCACCGGTGCGTCCTCCACGCTGATGCGCCCGCCCTATGGCGCGACCAGCCCGGAGGTCAACCGGCTGGCCCACACGCCGGTGGCCCTGTGGGACGTCGATCCGCTGGACTGGGTCCACCACGATCCGGACCTCGTCGTGGATGCGGTCCTGCGCCGGGCCCACCCGGGGGCGATCGTGCTCCTGCACGGCTCTGCCGGCACCGCGGAGTCCCTGCCGCGGATCCTCGCCGGGCTGGGGGGCCGCGGCTACCATTTCGTCACCGTCTCCGAGCTCCTGGCCCCGATGGACCCCGAGGCCCAGGTGGCCTACACCCACGGAGCCGCTGGCAAATAGCGCCGCGACGCACCCGGCCGCTAACGTTGGTCCAATGAGTGATTCCGCAGCGCCCAAGCCCCCGGTCAGCGGCCGGGCCGTCGACGACCTGAGCTACTACCGCACCGATCCGGTGTCCTTCGTCCGCCGCGGCTCCCGCCTGCACGGCAAGCGCAAGGACTCCTGGGACCGGCTGTCCGGCGACTACGTCATCCAGGTCCCGCGGCACCACGCCGACACCTCGGTCCACGCCGGCTTCCGCTTCGACGCCGACGAGGCCTTCGGCCGCACGGCGCCCCTGACCGTGGAGATCGGCACCGGCCTGGGCGAGGCCATTGCGTCGGCCGCCGAGGCCCATCCCGAACGCAATTTCCTGGCCGTGGAGGTCTACCTGCCGGGCCTGGCACAGCTCATGGCCCGGATCGATGCCAAGGGCCTGACCAATGTCCGGGCGGTGCAGGCCAATGCGCCCGAGGTCCTGGACGTCATGCTCGAACCCGGATCCGTCGACGAGCTGTGGATCTTCTTCTCCGACCCCTGGCACAAGACCCGCCACCACAAGCGCCGGCTCATCAAGGAGTCCTTCCTGCCCAAGGCAGCACGGGTCCTGGCCCCGGGCGGGACCTGGCGGCTGGCCACCGACTGGTCCGACTACGCGGAGCAGATGCGCGCCATCCTCGATGCCAGCCCCGATTTCAGCACCTTGCACGCCGGGGAACGCGCCGGCGCTGAGTCGCCGTTGACCCGGGTCCGCCGCGGCGGCCTGGAGGGCCACGAGCCCGACCCCGGCTTCACGGACGAGCTCGGCGGCTGGGCCCCGCGCTACGAGGGCCGGATCCGCACCAGTTTCGAGGGCAAGGCGCTGGCGGCCGGACGGCTGGTCTTCGACCTGGCCTACCGCCGCGAGCCCGAGGCCGGCTGATGGGGGCCGGTCACGGCCGGGACGCGGGCGGCAGGACGGTGGCCGCCTCGGGCCCGAACCGGCGGGAATACCTGTCGAACAGGGCCTGCCAGTCGAGGTCGGCGTCCTCGACGTAGCCGCCCACCGATTCGCGCAAGGCGGCCAGACAGACATGCCAGCCCGCCCCCTCGCGGGCGCCGCGGCCCTGGCTGTCCAGGGAGGCGGCGAACACCAGCCGGGTCCCGGCGTCGTACTGGGTCAGGGCCATCCGCAGCGAGTCGGTGGCCCAGGTGAAGGCGAGCAGCGCCCCGGCCTCGACGTCCACGACGCGGCCCGCCATGGGTTCGCCGTCGGGGTCCGCGCCGACAGTGAAGCGCAGGGGGCGTCCGGTGGTCCACTCCCCCACGATCGTGGCGGGGAACCACTGGCCGAGCCCGTCGCGGCTGGTGATGGCGATCCAGGCGTCCCAGCGGTTCACGGGCAGGTCGATCGTGTAGGTCAGGATCCACCGTTCGCCGCGCCGGCCGAAGTCCGCCAGCGCCATGCTGTCCTCGCTCATGGACACATGCTACGTCCAAGCCGGCGGTGCGCCGATGAGGATCCGGGCGAGGTTGTGCAGCGAGAGCGTGCCGGGGTCGCGGTAGCCGTAGTCGGCATGGGTGGCCCCGGGGAGGTAGCGGGAGGTGTTGTGCCCGGTGACGGCGTGCAGGCCCGATTCCGGATGGCCGTCGACGGCGAAGGGCAGGCCGGCCACCGTGGTGCGCCCGCTGAGCAGGCGGCCGCAGCGGGCCAGCAGGTCGGCCCGGGCGACGGCCTCGAAGCAGTGGCCGGCCGGGACCCCGAGGCCTTCCGGTGCGGTGAGCAGGTGTGTGGGGATGCCGGCCGATCCGGTGGTCGCGAAGGCCTGGATCCGTGGCGGGCGCCTTCCGGGGCGGGCGGGTTCGGTGGCCAGCCGGGCCAGGGCGTGGGCGGCCAGGGTGGCTCCGTAGGAGTGGGCCTCGAGGGCGGTGTGGACGCCGGCGGGCAGGAGGTCCGCGATGCGGCGGATGTCGTGGGTGAGGCGTTCGACGGCGGTGCGCGCGGTGCGGTTGAAGATGGCCCGCAGCAATCCGGGCGCCGGGTAGCCCCGCCAGGCGATGACCGCCGGGGCCGGGGCCCCGGCACGCCGTTGTTCGAGCAGCAGTTCCCCGACCTCGCGGGCGGTTCCCCACATGGCGGTGCCGGGGCGGATGCCGGCCCCGGAGACCTGCCAGGTCAGGTGGCTGGCGGTGTCGGGGTCGCCCAGGACGACCGCAGCCAGCGGCTCGGGCCCGTCGAGGTCCAGGAAGAGCAGCCGCCGCGGCGGGATGGCCCGGTCCATGGAGGTCGGTGCCAGCGCGTGGGCGACGCCGTCGATGGCCGCCTTGCGCGGCTGGTCGAGCGCATCGCGGCGGCGCGTGGCGACCTCGAACCCCCGCTCGGCCCGGGCGATGAGGTCGGCCACGCTGGCCGGGGTCGACGGCACGGCCAGCGTCCTAGTCCTGCGGACGCCAGATGACGACGGCCTGGCTGCGGGCGCGGGGGCGCTCGCCCCGGGAGAGGGTGACCACGTCCCCTGCCCCGGCGCCGGCGGCGAAGACGCGGTGCAGGTCCGAGGCTCGGCGGTTGACTTCCTCGAGCTCCTGGTTGAGCTCGGCCACGCGGGAGCGCAGGGCGGCCACCTGGTTTTCCAGCTCCAGGACCCGGCGGATGCCCTCGAGGGAGACCCCGTCCTTGGAGAGGCGCTGCACCTCGCGCAGCAATTCGACGTCGTGCTTCGAATAGCGGCGCTGCTTGCCGCGCTGCCGGGACGGGGAGACGAGCCCCATCCGGTCGTACTGGCGCAGCGTCTGCGGGTGCATGTCCGCCAGCTCGGCGGCCACGGAGATCACGAAGACCGGGATGAACCGGTCGTTGATGGCCAGTGCCTTGCCCTCCGACATGTGCGTGCCTCCTCGTGGTCTGTCCGTCGTCCGCCGCTGCCCCATCCGGGCCCGTCGGCGCTAGAGTACCGCCTGCGCGGCGATCCCGGCGCGCGGGTCGGCGTCGGTGGTGGCCGCGGCGAAGGCCTTGACGGCTTCCTGCGCCTCGGCGCCGAGCTTCTGGGGCACGACGACGTCGATGGTCACCAGCAGGTCGCCGGTTGCCTTGGACGTCTTCACGCCTCGGCCCTTCAGGCGCAGGGTGCGCCCGGAGGAGGTCCCGGCCGGGACCTTCATCTTCACGGTCTCCCCGGTCAGGGTCGGGACCTCAAGGGTCGCGCCCAGGGCGGCCTCGGCGAAGCCGACGGGCAGGTGGATGCGGATGTTGTTCCCCTCGCGGTGGAAGAAGGCGTGGGGCTTGACCGCTACCTTGACCATCAGGTCCCCGTTGCCGGCCGGGCCGCGCTGGCCCTTGCCGCGCACGCGCACGCTTTGGCCGTCGCGGATGCCCGCGGGGATCCGCACGTCGATGACCTCACCGTCCGGTTCGCGCAGGCCGATGGTGGTGCCGCGGATGGATCCGGCGAAGGAGATCGTGGTCGAGGCGGTGCGGTCGGCCCCCTTCTGCGGGGTCTGCTGGAAGCCGCCGAATCCACCGCCGCCACCGCCGAACAGGTCGGCGAATTCGGGCGGGACCTGGCTGCCCCCGGGGAAGCCGCCGCCGCCGCGGCGCGCGCCACCGGTGTTGAACAGGTTGCCGAAGATGTCGTCGAAGCCGGCTCCGCCGCCGGCCGGTCCCCCGGCGCCTCCTGCGGAGAAGCGGGCACCGGAACCCATGGCGCGGATGGCGTCGTACTGCTCGCGCTCCTCCGGGTCAGACAGCACGGAGTTGGCCTCGGTGATGTCCTTGAACTTCTGCTCGGCGCTGGCGTCGCCCGGGTTGGTGTCCGGGTGGTACTTGCGCGCCAGCTTGCGGTAGGACTTCTTGATGTCGGCGTCGCTGGCATCCTTGGAGACGCCGAGGATGGCGTAGAAATCCTTGTTGACCCAATCCTGACTGGCCATCGGGCGCCTCCTGTTTCTGGTTGGTTCTCGGGCTTAAGGGGTCCCCGGCCGCCCCACGGGGTGGGGCGGCCGGGGAGGGGTGGCGCTATTCGCCGGTGGAAACGACCACCTGGGCTGCGCGGATGACGCGTTCGCCCTTCTGGTAGCCGATGCGCAGGACCTGCGCCACGTGGTCCTCGGGGACCTCGCTGCTGGGCTGCTGCATCAGTGCCTCGTGGATGGTGGGGTCGAAGGCGACCCCGGTCTCCTCGATGCGCGTGAGGCCGTGGCCGGCGAGGATGGCGTCGAACTTCTTCGCCACGGCCGCGAACGGCCCGTCCGCGAGGTCGCCGTGCTGGCGCGCGGCGTCCAGGTCGTCGAGCACCGGCAGCAGGCTGGACAGCACCGACTGCACGGCCAGGTCGCGTACCGCTTCGCGGTCGCGTTCGACGCGCTTGCGGTAGTTGACGTACTCGGCCTGCAGGCGCAGCAGGTCGTTGCGCAGTTCCGCCTCGACGTCGGTCGCCGCGGCGGGCGGCTCCTGCTGGCCGGCCTCGTTGAGGATCTGCTCGGCCTGGGCCAGCGCGTCCTCGGACTCGGCGCCCTCCTGGGCTGCGGTCACGTCCTCCTGCCCTGCGGCAGCGCGCACCTCACCCGTCTCGGGATCGACCTTGCGCTTGTCCGTGAAGCGCACCGGCTCCTCGCCGTGCTCTTCTTCGTTGCCGTGGTGTGGCATCGGAATCGAACCGCCTTACTTCTTCTCGTCGTCTTCGTCGACGACCTCGGCGTCGACGATGTCCTCTTCCGGGGCGTCGGTGCCGGCGGATTCGCCACCGGCTTCCCCGGCTGCGCCGTCGGCCTGGGCCTGGGCGTAGATGGCCTCGCCGAGCTTGGTCTGGGACGCCTGCAGCTTCTCGTAGGCGGCCTTCACCTCGTCGTCGTTGTCCTGGCCTTCGAGGGCCGTCTTGAGGGCGTCGACGTCGGCCTGGACCTCGGTCTTGACCTCCTCGGGCAGCTTGTCCTCGTTGTCCTTGATGAGCTTGTCCACGGAGTACGCGGTCTGCTCGGCGGCGTTGCGGGTCTCGGCGGCCTCACGGCGTGCCTTGTCCTCGGCAGCGTGCTCCTCGGCCTCCTGGACCATGCGCTCGATGTCCTCCTTGGCCAGCGAGGTGCCGCCGGTGATGGTCATCGACTGCTCGGTTCCGGTGCCCTTGTCCTTGGCGGAGACGTGGACGATGCCGTTGGCGTCGATGTCGAAGGTGACCTCGACCTGCGGCACGCCGCGCGGGGCCGGGGCGATGCCGGTCAGCTCGAAGGTGCCCAGCGGCTTGTTGTCGCGGGTGAACTCGCGTTCGCCCTGGAAGACCTGGATCGACACGGACGGCTGGTTGTCGTCCGCCGTGGTGAAGGTCTCGGACCGCTTGGTCGGGATGGCCGTGTTGCGCTCGATGAGCTTGGTCATCACCCCGCCCTTGGTCTCGATGCCCAGCGACAGCGGGGTCACGTCGATCAGCAGGACGTCCTTGCGCTCGCCCTTCAGGACGCCGGCCTGCAGGGCGGCGCCGACGGCGACGACCTCGTCCGGGTTCACGCCCTTGTTGGCTTCCTTGCCGGCCAGTTCCTTGACCAGGTCGGCCACGGCCGGCATGCGGGTGGAGCCGCCGACGAGGATGACGTGGGCGATGTCGGAAACCTTGACGCCGGCTTCCTTGATGACATCGTTGAACGGCTTGCGGGTGCGCTCGAGCAGGTCCTTGGTCAGGTCCTGGAACTTGGCGCGGGAGAGGTGCTCGTCCAGGTGGACGGGGCCGTCGGCGGTGACCGAGAGGTACTGCAGCGAGATGTTGGTGCTGGTCGCGCTGGAGAGTTCCTTCTTGGCCTGCTCGGCTGCTTCCTTCAGGCGCTGCAGGGCGATCTTGTCCTTGGACAGGTCGGCGCCCTTGGACTTGGCCTGGGCCAGCAGCCAGTCGACGATGCGCTGGTCCCAGTCGTCGCCGCCGAGGCGGTTGTCGCCGGCGGTGGAGCGGACCTGGATGGTGGAGAAGTCGTCCTCGTCCTTGCCGACTTCGAGCAGCGAGACGTCGAAGGTGCCGCCACCGAGGTCGAACACGAGGATGAGCTCGTCTTCCTTGCCCTTGTCCAGGCCGTAGGCCAGTGCGGCGGCGGTCGGCTCGTTGACGATGCGCAGCACGTTCAGGCCCGAGATCTCGCCGGCCTCCTTGGTGGCCTGGCGCTCGGCGTCGTTGAAGTAGGCCGGGACGGTGATGACCGCGTCGGTGACCTTTTCGCCCAGGTACGACTCGGCGTCGTGCTTGAGCTTCATCAGGGTCCGCGCGGAGATCTCCTGCGCGGTGTACTTCTTGTCGTCGATCGTGGTGCTCCAGTCGGTGCCCATGTGGCGCTTGACGGAGGCGATCGTCCGGTCGATGTTGTTGACGGCCTGGCGCTTGGCGATTTCGCCGACCAGGACCTCGCCGGACTTGGAGAAGGCCACCACGGACGGCGTGGTGCGCGCGCCTTCGGCGTTGGCGATGACGGTGGGCTCGCCGCCTTCCAGAACGGAGACGACCGAGTTGGTGGTTCCGAGGTCGATACCTACGGCACGGGACATGATGCATCCTTCTTTCCGGTGGGAAATGCTGGGGTTCTCCGCCCAACCCGGGAGGTTGAGCGTTCTGCACTCAAGTCTACTCAGGCTCGTTTTGATGTCAACTCGAACTTGAGTGCAGTGCGCTCAAGTTTGGTTTTTGTCCCAGGGCCCGGGCAGGATCCGGGCACGGAAAAGGCGCCGTTCCCCCCTCTCCGGGAGGGGGAACGGCGCCTCTGGCCGTGGCGGTCCGGGCGTTCGCCGGGACCTGGCTCCGCTAGCCCTTGTGGTTGGACTGCGGGGCGCCGGCCCGCCGGCTGCCGCGGCCCCGGCCGGGGCGTCCTCCGGCACCGAGCGCCTCCTGCGTCTTCGCGCCGATGGCATCGCCGATCGTGTTGCCGCCGCGGTTGCCCGTCGAGGCCGGGCGGGCCGAGGTGTACGAGCGGCCGGTCTCGCCGCGACCCTCGGGACGTGCGCCGGCCTGGCGCTGCCCGGCGCGGCTGCGGCCGCCGGCGGTGCGCTGGCCTGCGGCCGTGCGCTGGCCCCCGGCCCGTCCGCCGGCACGCACGGAACGCTGGGCGCCACCGCGCTCACCGCGCTCGGCAGCAGCGGGACGGCCGGCAGCTGCCGTGCGCGCGGCGGGCTCGGGGCGCTTTCGCCCTCCGCGGCCGCCGCGGGACTCGGTGCCGGTCGCCGGGGACTCGGCGGCAGGGCGGGCGGCGCGGGCATTGCCGCGGCCACCACGCCGGCGGCCCCGTCCGCCCGCGGCGTCCGAATCTGCCAGGGTCTTGGTCCGCTGCGTCGCATGGGCCTGGGGCGCCACGTAGGCGACATGCTCGGCCTTTGCGCCGCGCACGGCGACCACGGCGGCGGCCTGCGGAGTGACCTTCTCGAACGGGACCTTGATGCCGGCGGCGCGCATCAGGGACTTCACGTCGCCCTGCTGGTCGGGGGTGGCGATGGTGACGACCGTGCCGGAGGAACCGGCGCGGGCGGTGCGACCGGAGCGGTGCAGGTAGGCCTTGTGCTCGGAGGGCGGGTCGATGTGCACGACCAGCTCGACGCCGTCGACGTGGACGCCGCGGGCGGCAACGTCCGTGGCCACCAGGACCTGGGCGTCTCCACCCTGGAACGCGGCCAGGTTGCGGTCCCGGGCGTTCTGGCTCAGGTTGCCGTGCAGGTCCACGGCCGGGACACCCGACTTGGACAGCCAGACGGCCATCTTCTTGGCGTGGTGCTTGGTGCGCATGAACATGATGCGACGTCCCGTGCCGGAGGCCAATTCGAGCACCAGTTCCTTCTTGGAATCGGCGTCGACCATGAACACGTGGTGGTCCATGGTGTCCACTGCCGCCTGCGGGGCGTCCACCGAGTGCACGACCGGGTGGTCCAGGTAGCGCTGGACGAGCTTGTCGACGCCGTTGTCCAGGGTGGCGGAGAAAAGCATGTGCTGGATGCCGCGCGGGGTCTGGTCCAGGATGCGCTTGACCACGGGCAGGAACCCGAGGTCGGCCATGTGGTCCGCCTCGTCGAGCACGGAGACCTCCACGCGGGAGAGGTCGGCGACCTTCTGGCGCAGCAGGTCCTCGAGTCGGCCGGGGCAGGCGATGAGGATGTCGACGCCGGAGTTCAGTTCCTTCTCCTGGCGGACCTGGGAAACGCCGCCGAAGACGACGGCGGTGCGCAGGTCCGCGCCCTGGGCCAGCGGGATGACCACGCGGCTGATCTGCGTGGCCAGCTCACGGGTGGGCGCCATGATCAAGGCGCGCGGGAAGCGCGCCTTGCGGGGCTTGGGCTCGGCGGCCAGTCGGGCCACCAGCGGAAGGGAGAAGGCCAGGGTCTTGCCGGAGCCGGTCTGGCCGCGGCCGAGCACGTCCTTGCCGGCCAGCGTGGAGGGGAGGGTGGCTTCCTGGATGGGGAAGGCGGTGTCGATTCCCTGGGCGGACAGGACGTCAGCCAGGCGTGCGGGCACGCCGAGGGAAGTAAAGGAAACGCTCACGGGCTGCTTTCGGTCGTTGCTGTGCGCAACCGGGTTCGGCGCGCAGGTCGCCGAAGAAGAGGATGGCCTGGACACCCTGGATGGGGTGCTCCACCGATCGCCCGGGGGCGAGGGGCCTTCCGCCGCTGCTGCCGGTACCGCATCCAGTGGATGCCCGGGGCGGCGGGAAAAGGTTCACATCTGTCGACGCAGGGCCCGCATGCGTCCGGCCGGGGGCCGGAAGGCGTGGAGCCACTGCCATTCAGTCTAGCAGTGGCCGCGCCGCCGTCCCCATTGTGTGCCGGAGGTCACGGCTGGGCCGCATCCCGGCCCTGCGGGCTGCTCTGGAGCCCCGCGCCGTCGGCCGGCACGGTCCGGAGCCTCCAGGGCCACCAGATCCGTTCGCCCAGGTCGTACGCCAGCGCCGGAACCAGCAGCGACCTGACCACCAGCGTGTCCAGCAGGACGCCGAAGGAGACGATGAAGGCGAGCTGGACCAGGAACATGATCGGGATGACGCCCAGGGCCGCAAAGGTCGCCGCCAGCACGATCCCCGCGGAGCTGATGACCCCACCCGTGACGGCCAGGCCGCGCACGACGCCCTCGCGCGTGCCATGGACCATGGATTCCTCGCGCACGCGGGTCATCAGGAAGATGTTGTAGTCCACCCCCAGCGCCACGAGGAACACGAAGCCGAACAGCGGCACCGACGGGTCGGCCCCGGGGAAACCGAAGACCCCGTTGAACACCAGGGCGGAGACCCCCATGGCGGTGCCGTAGGAGACCACGGTCGTGAGCACCAGCAGGACCGGGGCGAGGATCGAGCGCAGCAGCAGGACCAGGATGACCAGGATCGCCCCCAGGACCAGCGGGATGATCTTCACCAGATCGGCCTCGGCCGTGAGGTTCGTGTCCAGTGCGACGGCGCTCGGCCCCCCGACCAGCGCTTCGGGGTCCACGGCATGGGCCGCCTGACGCAGGTCCACGACCGTCTGCTGCGCGGCGGTCGAGTCGGCCGGATCGGAGAGCGTCACGGAGAGCAGGACCCGCCCGTCCACGACTTGGGGCCGGGTCTCGGCCCCAGGGGCACCGACCCCTGCGGGCGCCCCGCCGGGGGCCTGCAGGTAGGCGCTGGCCACCCCGTCGACGTCCTGGACCCGTTGGAGCATGTCCTCGCCCGCCTCCGCGGCAGTGATCAGCGTTGCCGGGCTCCCCGCCCCGGCGTCGAAGTGCCGGGCCAGGGCGTCCTGCCCGGCGGCGGATTCGGTCTGCCCGAGGACCAGTTCGCTTTGCGGCACACCGGTGGCCTGCAGCTGGGACACCCCGGCGCATCCGGCCAGCAGGACCACTGCGGTGGTGATCCAGATGCGCCGCGGGTGACGGCGCACCAGGCGCGCCGTCCGTCCCCAGATCCCGGCTCCTTCAACCGGGGAGTCCGGGACATGGTCGTGGTGCCGGGGGACCAGCGGCCAGTAGGAGGCCCGCCCGAGCAGGCCCAGCAGGGCGGGCAGGAGCGTGAGGGCGGCCAGGACGGAAAACACGATGCCGGAGGCGCCGATGGGGCCCAGGGCCTTGTTGGAGTTCAGGTCCGAGAACACCAGGCACAGCAGCCCGGCGGTCACCGTGGCCGCCGAAGCGATGATCGGGGCGGCTGCTCCGCGCAGGGCGGCACCCACTGCGGCCAGCCGGCCGGCGCCATCGGCGACGGCCTCCTTATGGCGGGCCACCAGCAGCAGCGAATAGTCCGTCGCGGCGCCAATCACCAGGATGGACAGGATCCCCTGGCTTTGGCCGTCCAGGGCGATCCACCCGGCCTTGGCCATCCAGAACACGGCAAGGATCGCCGCGCAGAGGGCCGACATGGCCGTCAGCAGCACCGCAAGGGGCAACAGCAGGGAACGGTAGACCAGCAGCAGGATCACCAGCACGGCGCCGAGAGCGGCCAGCAGCAGGATCCCGTCGATGCCGGCGAAGGCCCCGATCAGGTCGGCGGTCAGGCCGGCCGGGCCGGCGACGTAGGGGGTGACCCCGGCCGGAACGCCGGCGTCCAGCAGGCTGCGCAGCGCGTCGACGGCCTGGTCGGTGTCCACGTCCGCATCGAGTGGGACGATCATCTCGACGGCCAGGCCGTCCTCGGAGGGGAACGGGCCGGCGACATCGCCGCGGACCACGTCCAGGTCGGCCACGTCGGCGGCCAGGGACTTCAGGTCGACGCCCTCCAGGGCCGAGGCGTCCGGTGCCTCCAGGACGACGACGGCGGGAATGGCACCGCTGCCGTCGAAGCGCTGCTGCCAGTCCAGGGCCCGGGTGGCCTCGGCGCTGGCCGGCAGGAACGTGGCCTGGTCGTTGCTCTGCACCTGGTCCAGCTTGCCGAAGGTGGGCCCGCCGATCCCGGCGACGCCGAGCCACACCAGGAGCAGCACCGCGCAGACCAGCAGGCGCACGCCACGGTGCCGGGGCTCGGCTTCGGATTTAGTTCCATGGCCAAATAGTTTCACGCTGGAATTATATCTTGTCGGCGCTACACTTCAACCGTGGACAACGGGGCGCATTTCCAGTTGGTCCGGCTGCTGCAGGAATTCACCCAGGCGTCGGACCGCTTCGTGGACGCCACCAGCGGGGGCAACTCGATGCACCGCAGCGACCTCAACGCCCTCTCGGTGGTCATGCGCCACGAACAGTCCGGGCAACCCCCCACGGCCTCGGCCCTGGGCCGCGAGCTGCATCTGAGCCCGCCGGCCACCACGGCCCTGGTCAACCGGCTTGAACGCAGTGGCCACGTGGTCCGGCGCCGCTCGGAGACCGACCGCCGCGTGGTGCGCATCGCCGTCACCGACCACGCGGTCTCGGAGGGCCGGCGCATGTTCGCCCCGCTGGCCCGCGCGCTATCCGAGGCCATCGCCGCCTATCCGGAGGCAGACATCGCCGTGATCTCCCGTTTCATGGCCGACGCGGCCCGCGCCGTGGACGGCGCGACGCAAAATCTCGACATGTAGCTGCCGCGGAAACCGCCGCGCGCCTAGGATCGGGAAATGGACAACGAGGTGTACTCCCACGGCCACCACGAGAGTGTCGTCCGCGCGCATGCGGTCCGCACCGCTGCCGACTCCGCGCCCCACCTGCTGCCCCACCTGGCCGCGGGCCAGCGCCTGCTCGACGTCGGATGCGGCCCCGGCTCGATCACCCTGGACCTGGCGCGTCTGATCGCCGCCCCCGATGGCAGCGGACGTGCCGTTGGCGTGGACCGCTCCGAGGACGTGCTCGCCACCGCCCGCGCCCGCGCCGCCGCCGAGGACGTGGTCAACGTCGGCTTCGAGGTCGGCAACATCTACGACCTCCAGTACGACGACGGCAGCTTCGACATTGCCCATGCCCACCAGGTGCTGCACCACCTGGTGGATCCGGTGGCCGCGGTGCGCGAACTGCGGCGCGTCACGGCCCCGGGAGGGCTGGTCGCCCTGCGCGAGGCCGATTATGCCGCCATGTCGTGGTACCCGGAGAGCCCGGCACTGGCCCGCTGGCGGGAGGTCTACGACCGGCTCTCCCGCTCCAACGGCGCCGAACCCAACGCCGGGCGCCGGCTGTTGTCCTGGGCGCTGGCTGCCGGCTTCGACCCCGCCGACCTGCAGGTCTCGGCCTCGACGTGGATCCACGGGACCGAAGCCAGCCGCAACGACTTCGGGCTGGGCTGGGCCGAGCGGGCCCTGCACTCCAGCTACGCCGAGCAGGCGCTCGAACGCGGCATCGCGGACCAGCAGGCGCTGCAGGGCATCGCGGCGGGCTGGCGGCAGTGGGCCGCCGACCCGGCCGGGGTCTTCATCATGCCCAGCGTCGAACTCATCGCCCGCGTCGGCGAGGACTGAACGGCGCGGCCCGGCATTCGCGGCGCACGGCGTGCCCACCACGTCACGGTGGTCCCGGCGTCGTGCTGGCACCCCTAGAATCCTCGGGTGACCTTTTCGCTATGGCTCTCGCTGTTGGGCGCCTGCCTCCTCATCAGCTTCACGCCCGGCGCCGGGGCCATCAACACGATGAACAACGCCCTCAACGCCGGCTTCCGCCGCTCGTTCTGGGGGATCCTGGGCCAGCAGGCGGCCCTGCTGGTCCACGTGCTGGTCGTCGCGGCAGGCGTCGGCGTCCTGGTCGCCAACTCCCCCGTGGCCTTCGCCGTGGTGCGCTACCTCGGCGCCGCCTACCTGGTCTACCTCGGCATCGGGCTGCTGCGGGCCAAACCGGATGCGGATACGGCAGCGGTCGACGTCCGGGCCCACGAACCGGCCTCCTCGATGTTCCGCCGGGGCCTCTGGGTGAACCTGCTCAACCCAAAGGCCATCGTCTTCTTCCTGGCCTTCACCCCGCAGTTCATCCGCCCGCTGGAACCGCTGGTGCCGCAGTACCTGGTGCTCATCGGCACGATCGTGGCCGTGGACATCCTGGTCATGTGGTTCTTCTTCGCCGCCACGGCCAAGGGGTTCCGCCGGTTCACCCGCAATGCCCGCGGCCAGCGCATCCTGAACCTGGTGTTCGGCACCCTGTTCATCTTCGTCGCAGCCCTGCTGTTGTTCATGCACCAATAGGCCGGGCGGGCCCCCTGCCCCGCAGGTCCCCGCAGCCTGCCCTCCGGGCGCGGACGTGCATAGACTGGCTTCATGTTCAGGATCCTCACCGTGTGCACCGGCAACATCTGCAGGTCGCCGATGGCCGCCTACCTGCTCCGTCAAGCCGTCCAGGACGCCGGGATCTCCGACGTGGACATCACCTCGGCCGCCACCAGCGACTGGGAAACCGGCAACCCGATCGATCCCCGTGCTGCGGCCCTGCTGACCCGGCGCGGCATCGAGACCTCCTCGCACGTGGCCCGGCAGTTCGACGCCGGCGACTTCGACGAGGTCGACCTGGTGCTGGCCCTGGACGCCGACCACTACACCCACCTGCGGCGGCTGGCCACCTCGGACTCCGCCCGCACCAAGATCCGCATGCTGCGCTCCTTCGACCCGGACTCGGCACAGGAGGCCCCGGCACGGCAGGGCATCTACGACCCCTGGTACGGCGACGACGCCGACTTCGAGACGACCTACCAGCTGATCTCGGCCGCACTGCCCGGCCTGGTCCAGCACATCAGGAACCAGACCGCGGACACGCGTGGCGCCTAGATCCCCCGTCATCATCGCGGTCGACGGCCGCTCCGGTGCGGGCAAGAGCACCTTGGCGCTGGAACTGGCCACCAGCTTGCGTGCCCACCGCCGCGTCTCGTTGTTCCACCTCGAGGACGTCTACACCGGGTGGGACGGCCTCGCCGCGGGCCGGGAACGCTACGTGGCCGAGGTGCTGGAGTCCCTGCACTGGGGCGAGGACGCACGCTGGACGTCCTGGGACTGGGTCCACGACACCGATGGCGAGCGCCGCACCACCGCCGCGGCCGACATCGTGCTCGTCGAGGGCGTCGGTGCCGGGTGCCGCGAGGCCCGCAGGTACCTGGATGCCGTGGTCTGGGTCGAGGTGGAGGACACGGCACGACGACGGCGCGCCCTCGCGCGCGACGGCGACACCTTTGCCCCGCACTGGGACCGCTGGGCGGCGCAGGAAACCGCCTGGCTCGAGGCGGACCCCGTCCCGTCGGCCGCCGACGTCCTGGTGTTCAACCCCGCCGACGGCAGTGCCCCCGCCGATGCCCTGCGCGCCCTGGCCCAGCTGCCCGGGCTGCAACAGGCGCTGCGCCCCGAGATCCAGGCCGCCGCCACACCGGCACTGCTCTCCCGGCGCCTGGCAGTGCCCCGCCTGGCGAGCGCGCCGGACCTGTTCGAACGGCTCTGCCCCGGGGACCACGCGGTCCTGCTGGATTCCTCGAACGCGGCCTTGCCCGGCACCACGCGCAACCGCTTCAGCATCCTCGCGGACGACGGCGGGTCCGCCGCCTGGCGCATCGAGCACCGGGACGGGACCACCGAGATCACCACCGGCTGCGCCGTGACCCGCCTGGGCGGCCCGTTCTTCACCTGGCTGGACCGCAACTGGGGCCCGGCTCGCCTGGAGGCACCCTCCGGGTACGAGGCCGGATTCGCCCTGGGCTGGCTCGGGTGGCTCGGGTACGAGCTGGGTCGCGAATCCGGCGGCGTGCCGAACGCCTCCAGCCCCACCCCGGATGCCGCGCTGCTGCACCCCGGGCGCGCCGTCGTGCTCGACCATCTCCGGTCCGAGGCGTGGCTGCTGGCCCTGGCGGCCCCCGACGCGCACTCCTGGCTCGAGGCCACAGCCCGCCTGATCGGCTCCGCCACCGGCAGCGTTGCGGTCCCGGGAGCCGAGGCGTCCGACGCGGCAGCCGGGGCGTCCGACGCGGCAGCCGGGGGCAGCCCGCCCTCCTTCGCCCCTGCGGATTCCCGCACGGGCTACCTGGCCAAGATCCGCTCCGCGCAGCAGGAGATCACCGAGGGCAACAGCTACGAGGTCTGCCTGACCACCGTGCTGCGCGCAGACGTCCCCGCCACCGCAGGGGCTGGCGCGGGGTTCGACCCGTGGACTGCCTACCAGTGCCTGAGGGCCTCCAGTCCTGCCCCCTTCGCCCACTACATCCGCTGGGCGGGCACCATCGTCGCGAGCTCCTCCCCCGAGCGCTTCCTCTCGATCGACGCCGCGGGCCTGCTGCGCGCCGAGCCGATCAAGGGCACCCGCCCGCGCTCCACCGACCCGGCCGAGGACGCGGAGCTGGCCCGCGACCTGGCCACCGCCGCGAAGGACCGGGCGGAGAACATCATGATCGTGGACCTGCTGCGCAACGACCTCTCCCGCTTCACCGATCCCGCCACCTTGCGGGTCCCGCGCCTGTGCGCGGTGGAAAGCTACGCGACGGTGCACCAGCTGGTCTCGACCATCGAGGCGCGGCTGCTGCCCGATGCCTCGCGCTCCGAGGCCGTCGCCGCCGCGTTCCCGCCCGGGTCGATGACCGGCGCCCCGAAGATCTCGACCATGGCGATCCTGGACCGTCTCGAGCAGGGCCGCCCGCGCGGGGTCTATTCGGGGGCAGCGGGCTATTTTTCCCATACCGGCGCCGCCGACCTGGCCGTCGTGATCCGCACGCTGGTTGCGCAGCATGGAACACCGCCCGGATCGGGGAACGCGGGAACCCGGGCCGACGAACAGGGCGCGGGCTGGAGCCTTAGCCTCGGCCTTGGCGGGGCGATCACCTCGGATTCGGATCCGGCCACGGAATGGGACGAGGTCGCCACGAAGTCCCGCGGCGTGCTCCGCGCCCTGGGAACCTCGTTCGACGACGGCGGCCCGGCAGCCGGCCGATGCCCCCTCAGCGTGTAGGGGACTCCCGGGGCCCCGCCGCCGAGCGCGAGATCGCCTCATGCACCTGCCCGCCTGGGCCGCGCCATCGTGGTGTTCCTCGACGTGGTCGTTGTCGGCAGGGGCAGCGACGGTGGGCCAATTGTCCCCGGTAGCCCGGCCGAGGCGGGGCCTGCCGTGCGCCTACTGCAGCGTGGCGGTCAGCCGGGCCACGTTGTCCACGTAGCGCATCAGCCGCGTCCTGCCGCTCCAGTCCTCGAGCGTGAGCAGCGTCGAGTGCTGCTTGTAGGCGGCCTGCACCTGGTCGATGGCCCGGACGGCGCGGGAGCCGAGCAGCATGACCGAGACCTCCAGGTTCAGCGAGAACGAGCGCATGTCCATGTTGGAGGAACCGAAGACGGCGACCTCGTCGTCGACCGTGAAGCACTTGGTGTGCAGGACCATCGGCTTGCGGTACCGGTAGATCTTCACCCCGGCACGCAGCAGCTGCAGGTAGTAGGACTGCTGGGCGTGGTGGACCAGGGCCTGGTCGCCGCGTTCGGAGACCAGCAGCTCCACCTCGACCCCGCGTTGGGCGGCGGTGGTGATGGCGTAGAGCATCGAGTCGTCCGGGACGAAGTAGGGGCTGGTGATCGTCAGCTTCTCGGTGGCCGAATACATCAGCGTGTTGAACAGGCGCAGGTTGTTCTCCGAGATGAACCCGGGGCCGCTGGGCACCAGTTGCCCGGTGATATCGCCCTGGGCGGTCGGCACACCGCCCTGGTTGACGTGCTCCATCAGGTTCTCGTCCGTCTCCTGCGACCAGTCCGTGGTGAACACGACGTCCAGCGCGGTGACCAGGGGGCCGCGCACCCGGGCCATCAGGTCCAGCCATTCGCGGCCGATCTTGTGCGCCGAGGCCCGCTTGTAGCCCGGTTCGATCAGGTTCAGGCTGCCCGTGTAGGCGACCTCGCCATCGATGACCAGCATCTTGCGGTGGTTGCGCAGGTCCGGGCGGCGCCATTGCCGGCGCAGCGGGGAGACCGGCAGCATCGGCCGCCAGTCGATCCCGCCGGCCGTTAACCGCTTGCGCAGTTTCCGGTAGCCGGAGGTGCGCATGGTTCCCAGGTGGTCGAAGAGCAGCCGGACCTTCACGCCCCGGGCCACGGCCGCGTCGAGCGCGTCGAGGAACGGCCCGGCCAGGATCGGGTCGTCGCCGACGATGTAGAACTGGACGTTGACGTATTGCACGGCCGTGTGGACGGCCTCGGTCATCTGCTGCAGCGACTCGCGGGTATCGGTGATGAATTCGATCCGGTTGCCCTCCTGCATGGGGAAGGCCCCGAGGTTGCGGTTCAGCAGGGCAGCGGACTGCACCCACTCCGGGGCATCGAGTTCGTCGTCGTGCAGGTCCAGTTCGCGGGTGGCCGCGAAGACGCGCTCGTTGACCTCGGTCTGCCGGTCGATCCGCCGCTGGGAGAGCTTGAAGTTGCCGAAGAGCAGGAACAACACCAGTCCGACCACGGGCAGGAAGAAGATCGACAGCAGCCACGCCATGGCGGTGGTCGGGCGCCGGTTGCCGGGCACGATGCCGAGCATGACCACGCGGATGCCGATGTCCACGATCCACAGGATCGACAGCAGCCATCCGGGCAGGCCATCCCAGAGGAACATCGTTTCAGTCACCCACGCACCTCTCGACGAACGCCAACCGTCATAGCCTATCGGTCCGGTAAGAACCCCGGGGGTACTCTGGTGCGCATGACTGTCTTGGTGTTCGTGGACCCCTCCACCCCGGCCGGCCGGGTGGCCGATGCCACCGCCGCCCAACTGCCCGTCACCGACCAGGGGGTCGTACGGGGCGATGGCGTCTTCGAGTCGATGCTCTACACCGGCGGGGTCGTGCGGAAGCTCGACGCCCATCTGGCCCGGCTGCGCTCCTCGGCGGCCAGCTGCGATCTTGCCCTGCCCGACGAACAGGCCTGGCGTGCTGCCATCACGACGGCGGTGGCCGGCTACGATGCCGGAAGCGCCGCGGCCCCGGACGCCGGGAGCACAACCGGCTCCACGACCGGGACCGCCGATGGCGGATGGCGCACCTCCGCACCGCTGGCCTCGACCGCGGAGCGCGACGAGGCCGTGGTGAAGCTGGTCGTCACCCGCGGCAGCGAAGGCGCCGGGCACGGTGCCGCGTGGGTCATGGTCTCCCCCGCCCCCGAAACCGGGCGCCGCCAGCGGCAGGAGGGCATCGCCGTCGTGCTGTTGGACCGGGGCTACGATTCCTCGCTGGCCGAACGGGCCCCCTGGCTGCTCATGGGCGCCAAGACGCTCTCCTACGCGGTGAACATGGCCGCGCTGCGCCATGCCCGCACGCTGGGGGCCGACGACGTCATCTTCACCTCCAGCGACGGACGCGTGCTCGAGGGGCCGACGTCGACCGTGCTGCTGGCCACCCGCGAGAACGGGGTCAAGCGCCTGGTCACCCCGCGGCTGGAAACCGGCATCCTGCCCGGCACCACCCAGGGCGCGATCTTCGCGGCCGCCGAACGGGCCGGCTGGTCGCTGGGCTACGGGCCCATGGAACCGCACCACCTGCTGGAGGCCGACGCCGTCTGGCTGGTTTCCAGCATCCGGCTGCTCGCACCGGTGAACTCCATCGACGGCACTGCCATCGCCCGCGATGCCGACCTGCACGCCGAGCTGACGGGTCTGGTCGAGACCATCCGCTGACAGGTACTACACCTGGCTGAAGGCCCACTCGAAGTCCTACGGGTGGGTGCACCACACGGTGTACGAGCAGGGCTCACCGTACGCCGAGGCCTGGCACTTCGAGTACATGCGCTGAGCCGGGCGGCGGGTCAACCCCAGACCAGATTCCAGGTCCCGGCCGCCACGGCGGCGGCCACGGCCACCGCCCCCAGCAGCAGGCCACCGGCCACTAGCCACGCGTCGCGTCCCGCGAACGTCGCCGTCCTGGCCCAGGTGCGGTGCCGCCCGCCGAAGCCCTTGGCCTCCATCGTGACGGCCAGCCGGGAGGCGCGGCGGATGGCCTGCACCATCAGCCCCAGGCTCTGGCCGGCATTGGCCCGCAACCGCTGGACGAGGTTGCCTTGTGCCCCGACGCCACGGGCCCGGCGTGCCATGCCCAGCGTGGCCCATTCCTCGGCCAGCAGGCCCAGCAGCCGCATCCCGGCCAGGGCACCGAGCACGAAGCGGTGCGGCAATCTGGCCTGTTGGGCCAGCGCGTTGGCCAGGTCCGTGGGATCGGTGCTGGAGAGCACGATGACGGCCGGTACCGCCACGGCGAACACCCGAAACCCGGTGGCCAGTCCGGAGACCAGCGAACCCTCGCTCACCGTCGCCACTTCCAGGTCCAGCAGCACCGCCCCGGCATCGTAGCCCACCAGCGCCGTGCCCCACGCCGCGAAGAGGCCGGCCACCAGCAGCGGCCAGGCCCGGGCCAGGAACCGCAGCGGCCGGATCCCGGCCAGCGGCAGGAGCAGCAGGCTCGCCAGGACGACGACGGTGGAACTGACCAGATCCAACGAGGCAATCAGGGGCGTGGTTGCCAGCACGACGGCTGCCAGTTTGGCCAGCGGGTTGCAGCGGCCGAAGAAGCTGGCCCGGCCCGCCGGGTCGGGTTCGATGACCGGCACCGTCCCTGCGGGAACCGCAGCCGGTGGCGTGGGCGCCTCCGGGCGGCGCACCGGGTAGGGCGTGGCATCGAGTGCGGCGGCGAAGGCCGCATCATGGGTGACCGCGATGACGGCGACCCCGTCGTCGAGCTGCTCGCGCAACAGCAGGGCCAGCTCCCTCCACGTGTTCGCGTCCTGCCCGAAGGTCGGCTCGTCCAGGATGAGCAGGCGGGGGCCTGCGGCGAGCACGGTGGCCACCGACAGGCGCCGCTTCTCCCCGCCGGAGAGGGTGAACGGGTTCGCATCCTGCAGGTCCCGCAGGCCCAGCCGGTCCAGCAGCCCATCGACGCGCCGGTCGATCTCGGCATCGGTGTGCAGTCGCTCGTTGCTGCCCGGCCGGCGGGCGTGCCGTGGCCCGTAGGCCAGTTCGTCGCGGACGGTCGCCGTCACGAACTGGTGCTCGGGCTCCTGGAAGACGGTCCCGATGCGGGTGACCAGTTCCCCGGCGCGCCACAGGTACGGCCGCGCGTCCCCTTCGGTCCCTGTGTCCGCCACGGCGGAACCGCGCAGCCCGGACCGGGCCTCCACGCGGCCGGCACGTTCGGGCAGCAGGCCGGCCAGGGTCAATGCCAGCGTGGATTTCCCCGCGCCGTTGGCCCCCGTGATGCACAGGGCGTCGCCGGCCCGGATGCCCAGGTCGACGTCGGTCAGGGCCGGTGCCGTGCGTGGCGCCCGGGCCACGGCCAGTCCCTGGGTCCGCAGCAGCCCGGTTGCCGGCGTCCCGGCGGGCTCGCGGGCCGGTAGCGGCGGGGTGTAGCCCGGGACCCAGACCCCGGCGTCGGCCAGGCGGTCGCGGAGGGGGCCGGGGGCGAACAGCTCGGCCGGGCTGCCCTGGCAGGCGACCCCTCCGCCGGGCTCCAGGACGATGACGCGGTCCACCGCGTCGGCCCAGGCCTCGAGCCGGTGCTCCACGATGACCATCGTCGCCCCGCTGCGTCCGACGGACTCCACCACGGCGTCACGGACCTCCCGGACACCGTCGGGGTCCAGGTTCGCGGTCGGTTCATCGAGCAACACGAGCCCGGGGCGCATCGCCAGGATCCCGGCCAGGGCCAGGCGCTGTTTCTGGCCGCCGGACAGGGCGGAAGTCGGGTGCTCCACGGGCAGGTCCAGGCCGACGGCATCCAGGCTCGCGGCAACCCGCGGCCAGATCTCCCCGGCGGGAACGCAGAGGTTTTCCGCGCCGAAGGCGACGTCGTCGCCGATCCGGGCTTGCACGACCTGGGTCTCCGGGTCCTGCTGCATGAGCCCGATCCGGCCAGGGGCCCGGCCGGCCGGCTGGCCGTCGATGAGCAGCTCGCCGGCCGAGGCATTGTCCTCGTCGTCCTGCAGCACGCCGGCGAGGGCATGCAGCAGCGTGGATTTCCCGGCCCCGGACGGCCCGACGAGCAGCACCCGCTCACCGGAGG
Organism: Arthrobacter sp. JSM 101049; assembly: GCF_041679245.1. Classification (NCBI taxonomy): domain Bacteria; kingdom Bacillati; phylum Actinomycetota; class Actinomycetes; order Micrococcales; family Micrococcaceae; genus Arthrobacter; species Arthrobacter sp. JSM 101049. The sequence goes on from NZ_JBGFFC010000001.1 coordinate 574,396, forward strand.
CGATGTCCAGGTCCAGGCCCGAGACCGCCGGGACTTCGCGTCCGGCGTGTTTCCAGGCCCAGCCGCGGGCCCTGACGGTGCAGCCGCGCGGTGCCGGGCCGGCGGCCGCGGCGGGATCCGCTGTCGGTTCCAGGCGGTGGTTCATCGAATCAACCGACGATCCGCTCCTGGGCGGCCTTCCGCGAGGCCAGCGCCGACAGGGCCCCGGTCCGGGACAGTGCACGGGTCAGGGCCCAGCTGCCCAGCCCGGCGATGACCAGTCCGGAGGCCGCCATGCAGCCGACGTAGGCGAACTTCATCGCCGTCGTGTACTCGGGGAACCAGGCGAAGATGAAGGCATCGTTGACCCCGCCGAAGATGCCGGTCAGCAGCCCGGCCAGCAGGGCCACCGGAAGCGACCAGCGGCGGTAAAGGAACACGGCAACGACGACCTCGGCGCCCAGCCCCTGGACCAGGCCGGAGACCCAGACGGTCCAGCCGTATTCGGAGCCCAGCAGCGAGGAGACCACCGCGGCCACCATCTCGCAGAACAGAGCGGCCCCGGGTTTGCGGATGACCAGCGCCCCGAGCACTGCGGGAAAGAGCCACATTCCGGCCAACAGCGCCGACGATGGCGGGAAGGCGAGGAAGAGGAAATCGAGCAGGTGGTGGGTGGTGTTCCAGGCCCAGAAGATGACGCCGGAGGCGACGGCGATGACGGATGCGACGACGATGTCGACGACGCGCCAGCTGCGGCGCGTCGTGGCCGCGGCAGAAAGGGTGCTGCTCATGAGGGTGTCCTCCTTGGTGGTCAAGGAGGGGAGGGCAACGCGGCGGTTCCGCGTGTCCTGAGATTCTCGACTCCCTTCGCCGGTACGAGCCGGAGCAGGTTCGAGGGTCTGCGGCATTCCGCACTCTCAGCGTCCGTGTGCCCGGCCGTTTCCGGTCGGCGACGCTCCCCTGTCGTAGGTGTTTCAGTGGCCCCAGTCTACAGCGCGTTATGCTGGGCGGGTAACCACCTACCGACGGGAGAATCGTTCGTGAACGTACTACTGAAAGTCTTCGGCTCGGTGATGTCGATCGGTGCCGGATTCCTCGGCGGCAAGCTCGTGGACGTGGTCTGGGAAAAGGCGACCGGCGTCAATCCGCCCAAACCGGGGGATGCCGACGCGCAGGCGCAGGCGACCTTGCGCCAGGCGCTGGGATTCGCCGTCGTGTCGGCCGTTGTCGCGGCAGTGATCCAGGTGATGACCAACCGGGGGACGCAGCGGACCATCCGCCACTTCAACAAGACCGTCGACGAGGTCTGAGACCGGCTACCGGCCTTCGTCCAGGCGACGCTGGGCCTCGGAGACCACTTCATTGAGGTCGTCGAGGACCAGCGTTTCCTGTTTGAGGTGCTTGGTCCGGTAGGCCGCCCGACCGACCATGTGGGCCGTCACCGGCGCGGTGAGCAGTTGGAACAACCACGCCAGCAGCAGCACGGGCACTGCGGACCACGCCCTGATCTGCAAGGCGACCGCCATTAGCAGCAGGAAGAGCCCGAGCACCTGCGGCTTGGTGGCCGCGTGCATGCGCGAGAACAGGTCGGGGAAGCGCACCAGGCCGATGCCCGCGGCGACGGACATCAGCGCGCCGCCCACCATGCAGACCGCCGTGATCCAGTCCACGACGGTGTCGGCGGTTCCGCCCTCGACCAGGGCGATGACCATCATGGGTTCCTCCGATCCGTGACGTAGCGGGCGATGGTGACCGAGCCGATGAAGGCCACCAGGCAGCCGACGACGATGAACACGATGTGGTTCAGGTGCTGGTTGACGGCCATGTCCAGGCACAGCCCGCACATGATGATGACCAGCAAGACGTCCAGGGCGATGGTGCGGTCCAGGATCGAGGGGCCGCGGGCCAGCCGGACGAGCGACAGGACGGCCCCGATGGCCAGGGCGATCCCGGAGATCCAGGCGGCAATCATGATGGTCATGGCTGCTTCTCCGTTCCCTGGGCGGTGGCTTCCGCCGCCGACGCCTCCTCGGCGCGCAACGCCGCCAGCTCCTCGCGGCTGCCCATGACGCGGATCAGCGCCGCCTCGATGTCGCGGATTTCCTGGCGGAAGCCCTCGGCGTCCTCGTCGCCGTTGATGTCCAGCACGTGCAGGTAGAGGGTCGAGGTGGTGCGGTCGACCTCGACGACGAACGACCCCGGGATCAGCGTGAGAACGTGGCCCAGCGCCGTGGCCATGAGGTCCTCGTGGCTGCGCATGCGGATCCCCATGACGGCGTTGCGCACCCTGGGCCCGCGGACGATGGCCACGCCCATGACGTGGATGCTGGCCTTGACGACCTGCCACATGAACCGCAGGGCGAACAGCACGGCGTGCCAGACATTGAAGCGGCCACTGAGCTCGACCGGCGGTAGCTTGAAGGTCGCCACGACGGCCAGCGAGAGGATGAACCCGAACAGCAGGTTCCCGAGGCTGAAGTCCCGCCAGAGCGCCCCCCAGACCAGGACCATCCACAGCGTCAGGGGCAGTTCGATCAGGAAGCGGGCGCGCCGCCGTCGTGCCCGGGCCCGGGCTCCCCGGGCACCGGTGAGCAGCTCGGAGGGCCGTGCGGGGCGGACGTGGTGGCGGTGCGGGCTCATGATCCGCCTCCCGCCCCGAGGACGGCCTCGATGTAGGGGGTGCGTTCGACCATCTGCTGGGCGGCCTGGTCGGCCAGGTCGAACAGCGGTCCGGCGAAGACCGTCAACGCGACGCCCAGCAGCACCAGGGCACCGGTCGAATAGACCATGGTGCGCGGCAGCAGGGCGGTGTCGCCGCGGCCGCTGAACCGGCTGGCGGGCACGTCGTGCACGTGCTGGTAGGTGGTGGCGTGCCCGCCGCCGTCGGCTGCGATGAGCAGGAGCGGGTCCGGGTCCTCGGCGTCCTCGGCGCGGCGCCAGAACGCCCGGTTCCAGACGCGGGCCACGGCCAGCAGGGTCAGCAGCGAGGTGGCCAGCGCACCGGCGAGCAGGACCCAGGCCAGCGGTGTGCCCAGGTCCACGCCGCCGCGCAGCAGCCCCAGCTTGCCCAGGAAGCCGGAGAACGGCGGGATGCCGCCCAGGTTCATCGCGGGGACGAAGAACAGCACCGCCAGCACGGGCGAGAGCTTGGCCAGCGAGCCGAGCCGGTCCACGTTGGTCGTCCCGCCGCGGCGTTCCATGAGGCCGGCGACCAGGAACAGCGAGGTCTGCACGATGATGTGGTGGGCGACGTAGTAGATCGTGGCGGCCAGGGCGGCGATGCTGCCGGTGGCCAGTCCGAAGACCATGTAGCCGATGTGGCTGGTCAGCGTGAAGGAGAGCATGCGCTTGAAGTCCGCCTGCGCCAGCGCCCCCAGAATGCCCACGACCATGGTCAGCAGTGCCACCACCATCAGGGCGGTATGCAGCCGCTCCCCCGGGAAGAGCAGGGTCTCGGTGCGGATCATCGCGTAGACGCCGACCTTGGTGAGCAGCCCGGCGAACACCGCGGTCACCGGCGCCGGCGCGGTCGGGTAGGAGTCGGGCAGCCAGAAGGACAGCGGGAAGACGGCCGCCTTGACGCCGAAGGCCACGAGCAGCATCACATGCAGGACCATCTGCGTGCCGGGGTCGACGTCGGCAAGCTTGCCGGAGAGGTCGGCCATGTTCACCGTGCCCGTGGCGGCATAGATCATGCCGATCGCCACGAGGAACAACACCGAGGAGACCACCGAGACGACGACGTAGGTGACCCCTGCCCGGATCCGTGCCGTGGTCCCGCCCAGGGTGAGCAGCACGTAGGAGGCCGTCAACAGGATCTCGAAGCCGACGTAGAGGTTGAACAGGTCCCCGGCCAGGAACGCATTGGACACGCCCGCGACGAGGATCAGATAGGCGGGGTGGAAGACCGAGATCGGCCCGTCCTCGTCGCCGTCGGCCATGCCCTGCCCCGTGGCGTAGAGCAGCACGGTGAGGCTGACCGCGGTGGACACGACCAGCATCAGCGCGGAGAACTCGTCGACCACCAGGGAAATGCCGAAGGGCGGCGCCCAGCCGCCGATCATCACCGCCTGCGCCCCGTGCTGCCAGGCGGAGACGAGCATCCAGGACTCGAGGACCAGCGTCAGGCACAACGTCCCGATGGTCACGATGCGCTGGGCGCGCGGGTGCCGGCGCAGCACGAAGGCCAGTGCCGCGCCGAGGATCGGCAGCAGCACCGCCAGGGGCGCGAAGTCGACGGCTACCAGGTTGCCCATCATCGCGCCTTCCTGTTCCGTTGGTCGTTGCTGGTTCCGGCGCTTTCCTCGGAGGAGGCCTGCCGGAAGTCGTTGGCGAGCCGTTCCCCTGCCTCGCGGGCAGCCGCCTGCTGGCGGGAGAAGCCCTCCCGGGCCAGGGCCCCGTCGTCGTCCGCGTCCTCGGGGAATTCGGAGGTCTCGATCGCGACTTCGGAGTCCTCCTCGAAGTCGAAGGTGTCCTGCTCGGCGACGCGGCGGTCCTCGAGGTCGTCGGTGAGCTCGTCCCGGCGGGCGATCACCCAGGAACGGTAGATCATGGCCAGCAGGAAGGCAGTGACGGCAAAGGTGATGACGATCGCCGTCAGGATCAGCGCCTGCGGCAACGGGTCCGCATACTCCCCCGGCGGGGTGCCCGCCGAGTAGATCGGGGCCAGGCCCTTCGGTCCGCCCGCGGCCAGGATCAGCAGGTTCACCCCGTTGCCGACCAGGATGATGCCCAGCAGCACCCGGGTCAGGCTGCGTTCAAGCAGCAGGTAGATCCCCGTGGCGAAGAGCACCCCCATCACGACCAGCAAGGTCACGTTCACGCTCATCGTCCGACTCCCGTCCGCTGCGAGGCGCCCCGGCCCGCGGCGCCCCGGCCCCCGGAGCGTGCCCCGCGCTTCTCGGTCTTCTCGTCGATCTCCGAGCCCAGGCTGCGCAGCACGTCCACGACCAGGCCGACGACGACCAGGTAGACGCCGATGTCGAAGAAGGTCGAGGTGACGAACTTGTGCTCGCCGAAGACCGGCAACGCGAACTCGATGACCGCCGACTGGAACAGCTGGCCACCCAGCAGCAGTGGCATGATGCCGGACAGGGAGGCCACGGCCAGGCCGATCCCCAGCAGGGTCCCGGGGCTGATGGGGCTGGCCTCGGCGAGTTCGAAGCGCCCTCCGGCCAGGTAGCGGATGGCCAGGGCCAGGCCCGCGAGCAGGCCGCCGGCAAAGCCGCCCCCGGGCGAGTTGTGCCCGGCCAGCAGCAGGTAGACGGAGAAGAGCATGATCGTGTGGAAGACCAGCCGGGCGACCACCTCGAAGATGATCGAGCGCCGCTCGGGAGCCAGCGTCTTGCCGGCCACGAGCCAGGCGTCCTTGGCGGATTGGGCGAAGTGGCGGGCGGTGGCCAGCGTCGCGGCGGCCCGGGCGCTTCCGGAGTCCGGGCGCATCCGGCCCACGGAGCCGGGCTCGGCGTCGAGCGCCCGGCGTCGCACGTCCCCGCGGCCGCGGACGAAGATCAGCGAGGCCACGCCGGTGGCGGCCACGGCCAGCACGGTGATCTCCCCGAAGGTGTCCCACACGCGGATGTCCACGAGGGTGACGTTGACGATGTTCTTGCCCGCGCCGCCGACGTAGGCCAGCTCGGGGAAGTGCAGCGAGATCGGCTCGGCGACGCGCGAGGCCATCGCCGTGGCCGCGATGGCGATCATCGCCAGGCCGAACCCGACGCCCAGCACGCCCCGGGCGATCCGGTGCCCCGCGGGGTTCTCGATCCACAACGGCGGCGGCAGCACGCGCAGGGCCAACACCATGGCGACCAGCACGATCGTCTCGACGAGCAGCTGGGTCAGGGCCAGGTCCGGGGCGCCCTGCAGCGCGAAGATGAACGCCATGCCGTAGCCGGTCACCGAGACCATGAGAACGGCCAGGAAGCGCTTGTTCGCGCGCACTGCGGCGAGCGCCCCGACGATCATGCACAGTCCGGTGACCAGTTGGGCGGGTGTGTCGAACCAGATCAGCTGGTCGGGCACGGGGGTCACGTTCGCGAAGGCGGCGACCGCCGGGACGACGAGGGCCACCAGCAGGATGACGCCCAGGTAGAACGGAAGCGAACCACGCTGGGTGCGGCCGGTGACCCACACCGCTACCTCGTCGAGGCCGTTCAGGACCGCTTTGTAGGCCAGCTCCGCGTCCACGAGCGCCGGCACCCGCGCCTGCAGGGCACCGAAGCCCACGCGCCACCGGTACAGCAGCAGTCCGGCGGCAACGACCAGGGCCGAGAGGCCCAGCACCGGGGTCAGTCCGTGCCAGAGGGCCAGGTGCACCGGGTGGTGCGCGGCCGGGAACAGCGAGGCAAACGCGGACACTGCGTGCCCGAGCGGGGCCGGGAAGAGCCCGAAGGCCACGGTCGCGGCCGTCAGCACGGCCGGGGAGGCCAGGAAGAGCCACGGGACGGCCTTGAAGGGCGTGGCCGGCATGCCGGGCTTGGAGGCGAATCCGCCCCAGATGAACCGCGCGCTGTAGGCAACTGTCAGGATGGACCCGAGGACGACGACGATGAACACCACCATGCCCCACGGGCCGTTCCCTGCACCGTCCAGCAGGACCTCGAGGACCGATTCCTTGGCGACGAAGCCGTAGAGCGGGGGGATTCCTGCCATGGATGCGGCGGAGAGCAGCGCGACGACGAAGAGCTTCGGTGCGGTACGCCACAGGCCGGAGAGCAGCCGGACGTCACGGGTTCCGGCCTGGTGGTCGATGATGCCGACCACCAGGAACAGCGCGGCCTTGAAGAAGCCGTGGGCCAGCATGATCGCCAACCCGGCGATGGCGGCGTTGGCATCGGCCTGGCCCACCGTGAGCATGAGGAAGCCCAGCTGCGAGACGGTGCCGTAGGCGAGGATGAGCTTGATGTCCGTTTGCCGCAGGGCACGCCATCCGCCGATGAGCATGGTCGCCAGCCCCAGGCCGACCACCAGGGGGTCCCAGAAGGCGGTGTCGGAGAAGCCGGGTGCCAGCCGTGCCACCAGGTAGACGCCGGCCTTGACCATGGCGGCGGCGTGCAGGTACGCGGAGACCGGTGTGGGAGCGGCCATGGCTCCGGGCAGCCAGAAGTGGAAGGGGACCAGGGCGGACTTGCTGACCGCCCCGAGCAGGACCAGGGCGATGGCCACGTCGATCAGGGTGCCCTGCGAGACCAGTTCGGGTGCCCGCGCCATGACCTCGGACAGCCGGTAGGTCCCCGCGCTCTGGCCGATCATCACCAGTCCCAGCAGCATGGCCAGGCCGCCAAAGGTGGTGACCAGCAGCGCCTGCAGTGCCGACCGGCGGGCGAAGATGCGGGTGCGGGCAAAGCCGACCAGGAGGTACGACAGGATGGTCGTGATTTCCCAGAAGATGAACAGCAGGATCAGGTCATCCGAGACCACCAAGCCGAACATCGCCCCGGCGAAGGCCAGCAGCTGGGCACCGAAGGGCCCGATGTTCGCGTCCTCGTTCTTGAAGTAGCGGGCGCAGTAGAACAGCACCAGGGCGCCGACACCCAGGAGCAGCAGGCTCAAGATGGCGGCCAGGGCGTCCATCCGGAAGGCCAGCTCCAGCTGCAGCCCCGGGATCCACTCGACGGCCAGCCCCGGTGGCGCATGGGGTTCCCCGGCCAGCGCGGCCTGGTCCGCTGAGGTGAACGCCGTGAAGTTCACCAGCAGCCACACGAAGGCCGCCGCGGGGACCGCCCCGAGCAGGTAGAAGGAGGCACGGCCGAACCGGCGGAACAACAGCGGCGCGACGGCGCTCACCGCGAATAGCGCGATGAGAACCAGTGCCACTCGTTCCTCCCGGGATTCTGGGCCACGCATGGTTCGACACCGCAGCGGACGGTCAGGTTTTCCTTTTACTTTAACAGTTCAAGAATGTAATTCTCCCGTTGGATGTCGTCCGGACAGTTATTTCGCCAAGGGCGTTACGATGCAGCCATGAGCCCGAATGCCACGCCCGTCGCCCGTCCGCCCCGCGGCACAGCGGCGATATCGAAGCAGGTCCTCGCCTGGGCGAGCTGGGACTGGGGGGCCGCGGCGATCAACGCGGTGATGACGACCTTCGTCTTCACGGTCTACCTGACCAGCTCGCTGTTCGGCGACACCGACGCGAACTCGGCAGCCCTGGGCACCGCCCTGGCGACCGCCGGCGTCGTCATCGCCCTGCTGGCCCCGGTCACCGGGCAGCGTTCCGATTTCGGCGGGCGGCGGCGGTTCTGGCTCGGGGTGAACACGGTGCTGGTCGCCGTGGCCACGGCGGCCTGTTTCTTCGTGTTGCCCGATCCCGGGTTCCTGCTCCTCGGGGTGGCGCTGATCGCCGTGGCGAGCGTGTTCTCCGAATTCGCGTCGGTGAACTACAACGCCATGCTCCCGCAGATCTCCACGCCGGCGACGATCGGCAAGGTCTCAGGTTTCGGGTGGGGCATGGGGTACCTGGGCGGGATCCTGGCACTGGCGCTCGTCCTGTTCCTGTTCGTCCAGCCGGTCATCGACTGGCCGGGGGCCTCGACCGACGGGTCCCTGAACCTGCGGCTGGTCGCCGTCTTCTCCGCCCTCTGGTTCCTGGGCTTCGGCCTGCCCGTGCTCTTCGCGGTCCCGGAGATCCGCCGCCGGGAGGCCGTCGCGAAGGTTTCCATCCTGGAGTCGTACAAGCGGCTGGGCCGGCATGTCCTCTCGCTGTGGCGCACGGAACCGCACACCGTCTTCTTCCTCATTGCCTCGGCGGTGTTCCGCGACGGGCTGGCCGCGGTTTTCGCCTTTGGCGGCGTCATCGCCGCCGGAACATTCGGCTTCTCGCTGTCCCAGGTCATCGTGTTCGCCATCGTCGGCAATGTCGTGGCCGCCGCCGGGGCCATGGCCGGCGGCCTGCTCGACGACCGGATCGGCCCCAAGTCCGTCATCATCGGCTCGCTGGCCGGGCTGCTCGTTGCCGCCGCCGGGGTCTTCCTCTCCCCCGGGGCCAGCGGCTTCTGGGTCTTCGGGCTGCTGTTGTGCCTGTTCGTGGGCCCGGCACAGTCCTCCTCCCGCGCCTTCCTGGCCCGACTGGCCCCCGCAGGCCGCGAGGGCGAATTGTTCGGCCTCTACGCCACCACCGGGCGGGCCGCCTCCTTCCTGGCCCCGGGGCTGTTCACCCTGGCGATCACCCTGGCGGAGCCGCATGTGGCCAGCGGCGGCGCCCAGCGCTACGGCATCCTGGGCATCATGCTGGTCCTGCTCGTCGGGCTCGTGCTGCTGTTCCCGGTCCACCGGCCCACGGCGTCCGGACGCCGGGAGGGCAGCGCATGAGCACCGGGGCCCCTGGGAGCACGCCACGGGTGGCGGTGGTCACCGGTGGGGGTTCGGGGATCGGCCGGGCCGTGGCCCGCGAGCTCCTCGCCGCCGGATGGCATGTGGCGCTGGCCGGCCGGCGGCCCGACGCGCTGCACGAGGCCGCCCAGGGCCACCGGCTCGCGGTGGCGGTACCCACGGATGTCGGCGACCCCGAACAGGTCGAGTCGCTCTTCGCCACCGTCGCCCGGACCTGGGGCCGGGTCGATCTGCTCTTCAACAACGCCGGCGTCTTCGGCCCCCGGGCCGCCGTGGACGAGATCGGCGTGGCGGAATGGAACGAGGTCGTGGCCGTGAACCTGACCGGCAGCATGCTCTGCGCGGCCGCCGCGGTCCGGCAGATGAAGGCGCAGGACCCGCACGGGGGGAGGATCATCAACAACGGATCGATTTCCGCCCATGCCCCGCGTCCGGCGTCGGTGGCCTATACGACGACGAAGCACGCCATCACGGGGCTGACCAAGTCGATCTCCCTCGACGGCCGCGGCCACGGCATCACGGCCTCACAGATCGACATCGGGAACACCGCCACCGAATTGACCGCGGGGTTCACCACCGGGACCCTGCAGGCCGACGGCACCACCCGCGTCGAGCCGGTCTTCGACGTCGCGCACGCGGCGCGGACCATCCGCCATGTGGCGGACCTGCCACTGGAGGTGACCGTGGACTCGCTGGTCATCACGGCCACCGGGATGCCCTTCACCGGCCGCGGCTGAGCCGGGCCGGCCGGGCTCCGGCTACGAGCCGAGCTCGGAGCGGTGGAAGTTCAGGTGGCTGCGGGAGGCCGTCGGTCCGCGCTGTCCCTGGTACCGGTTCCCGTACGTGCCGTCCCCGTAGGGGTGCTCGGCCGAGGACGAGAGCTTGAAGAAGCACAGCTGGCCGATCTTCGAGCCCGGCCACAGCTTGATCGGCAGGGTGGCCATGTTCGAGAGCTCCAGGGTCACGTGCCCGGAGAACCCGGGGTCGATGAACCCGGCGGTGGAGTGCGTCAGCAGGCCCAACCGGCCCAGCGAGGACTTGCCTTCCAAACGGGCCGCCACGTCGTCGGGCAGGGTGACCTGCTCGTAGGTGGAGCCGAGCACGAATTCGCCCGGGTGCAGGATGAACGGTTCCTCGGCCTCGACCTCGACCAGCCGGGTCAGTTCGGGCTGTTCCAACGACGGATCGATGTGGGCGTACTTGTGGTTGTCGAAGAGCCTGAAGAAGCGGTCGAGGCGGACGTCGACGCTGGCGGGTTGGATCATCTGGGGGTCATACGGGTCGAGCCCGATGCGCCCGGAGTCCAGTTCGGTCCGGATGTCGCGGTCTGAAATCAGCACGGTTCCTAAAATAGCCCATGCAGCCGGATCGGCGTTATCCTGAAGTCGGTGGGTTGAGCGGCACCGCGAGGGCCGCGGAACGCCCGGCGCACCGCTGAGATCATGCCGACACCACCCCGCCCGCTCCATCGCACCGCAACAGTGGCCACCACCCTTGTGCTCGCCACTGCCTTCATGCTGCCCGCAGCCGCCGCGCAGGCCGCGTCCGGCGGGGACACACGGCCGGCCGGTGCCCCGTCGTCGTCCTCGGCACCGCCGTCGCCCGGGGATACCGGGCACGAGGAGAAGACGACGAACGACAGCAGGGAGGGCGACTACGCCGCCTATACGCTGGATCCGACCTCGCCCCTGGTCCTCGTCAACGAACACCACCCGCTGCACCCGCGCGACTACGTCCCGCAGGACCTGGTCGCCGTCAACGGTTCCGGCGCCCGCATGGTCCCCGAGGCCGCCGCGGCGTTGGAGAGGCTCCTCGCGGCCGCCCGCGATGACGGGCATGCGCTGATCGTCGAGAGCGCCTACCGCTCCTACGACTACCAGGTCGGCCTGTTCCGCCGGTACACGAACATGTACGGGGAGGCCTACGCCTCGCGGATCTCGGCGCGCCCGGGCACCAGCGAGCACCAACTGGGGCTCTCGGCCGACATCGGGGTCGCCAGCGGACAGTGCTCCCTGAAGGCCTGTCTGGCGGATCTGCCCGCGGGCAAGTGGACGGCAGCCCACGCTGCCGAGTACGGCTTCATCATCCGCTACCCGCAGGGCCGGCAGGAGATCACCGGCTACAACTTCGAGCCCTGGCACCTGCGCTACCTCGGGGTGGACGCCGCCCAGGAGATGCGCGAGCAGGAAGTCGACACGTTCGAGCAGTACTCCGACGAGCTGGCGGCGATCCGGGCCGCCCGGCAGGCCGAGGCCCGGCGCGAGGCCGCAGCCGCGCAGGCGAGCCGCGATGCTGCGGCCGAACGCCGGCAGCGCATCGCCGAGGAGACCGGGTGGATGCCCGACTGGGCGCGGACCGCCTACGGACAGTAGGCGGCCCACACCGGACCGGGGCCGCTAGCTGGCGCGGACCGGGATCCCGGTGAACGTCGGCTTGAGCGTTTCGGCGAAGAAGTCGTTGCCCTTGTCGTCGACGACGATGAAGGCGGGGAAGTCCTCAACCTCGATGCGCCAGATGGCCTCCATGCCCAGTTCCTCGTACTCGAGGACCTCGACCTTGCGGATGCAGTCCTGGGCCAGCCGCGCCGCCGGGCCGCCGATGGAACCCAGGTAGAAGCCGCCGTGGGTGTTGCAGGCCTCGGTGACCTGGCGTGACCGGTTGCCCTTGGCCAGCATGACCTTCGAGCCGCCCGCTGCCTGGAACTGGTCGACGTAGGAGTCCATGCGCCCTGCAGTGGTCGGGCCGAAGGATCCCGAGGCCATGCCCTCGGGCGTCTTCGCCGGCCCGGCGTAGTAGACCGGGTGGTCCTTGAGGTATTGCGGCATTTCCTCGCCGGCGTCCAGGCGTTCGCGGATCTTCGCATGGGCGATGTCGCGGGCGACCACCAGCGGCCCGGTCAGTGACAGGCGGGTCTTCACGGGGTGCCTGGAGAGCTCGGCGAGGACCTCGTCCATCGGCCGGTTCAGGTCGACCTTGACCACGGAGGAGCCCCCGGTGCCGGTCACCCCGTCGGTTTCGTCGTCGTGCGCGGCGATGGCCGGGTGCGACTCGTCGGGCATGAAGCGGGCCGGGTCGGTCTCGAGCTGCTCCACGAACACGCCCTCGGCGGTGATCTTCGCGAGCATCTGGCGGTCGGCCGAGCAGGAGACCGCGATCGCAACGGGCAGCGAGGCGCCGTGGCGGGGCAGCCGGACCACACGGACGTCGTGGCAGAAGTACTTCCCGCCGAACTGGGCGCCGATGCCGAAGTGCCGGGTCAGTTCCAGGACCTTTTCCTCGAGTTCGACGTCGCGGAAGCCGCGGCCGGTCATCGCGCCGGTGGTCGGCAGGTTGTCCAGGTACTTCGCCGAGCCGTATTTGGCGGTCTTCAGGGCGAATTCGGCGCTGGTGCCGCCGATGACGATCGAGAGGTGGTACGGCGGGCAGGCCGCGGTGCCCAGCGAGCGCAGCTTCTCGTCGAGGAACGTGAGCATGGCGTTCTCGTTCAGGATCGCCTTGGTCTCCTGGTACAGGAAGGACTTGTTGGCCGATCCCCCGCCCTTGGCCATGAACAGGAACTTGTACTGTTCCTCATGGCCGGGCTCGGTGTCCGCGTAGAGCTCGATCTGGGCCGGCAGGTTGTTGCCGGTGGACTTCTCCTCCCAGGTCGTCAGCGGTGCCAGCTGGGAGTAGCGCAGGTTCAGCTGCGTGTAGGCGTCGTAGATCCCGCGGGAGAGGGCGTTCTCGTCCGGGCCCTGCGTCAGGACCTGCTGGCCCCGCTTGCCCATCACGATCGCGGTTCCAGTGTCCTGGCACATCGGCAAGACACCACCGGCGGCGATGTTGGCGTTCTTGAGCAGGTCCAGGGCGACGAACTTGTCGTTGGCGCTGGCCTCGTCGTCGTCCAGGATGTTGCGCAGCTGCTGCAGGTGCGCCGGACGCAGGTAGTGGGAGATGTCGTGCAGGGCCGTGCGGGCCAGGTTCGACAGTGCCTCCGGATCCACCTCCAGAAACCTGCGGCCCCCGGGCCCCTCGACGGAGCGCACCCCCTCGGCGCCGATCAGGCGGTAGGGGGTCTCGTCCTGGCCGATCGGCAACAGGTCCTCGTACTGGAACTCGGTCATGGGGCATCCTTGGCATCCGTGGGGGTGGTTGCGCCCAGTCTAATTCGGCGCCCGGCCGAACCCCGAACCGTTGCCGCTTCGTTGCGGCAGGCCGGGTTGCGCATCGCGGGCCGGCGTGATCGGCTGGAAGGCATGAGCGACGAGCCAACCCAGAGCCCAGCCGGAACCCCGGATCCCGACGAACCACAGACGCACCTGGAGACGGTGCTCCATGAGGGGCAGGCCGACGAGGCCAAGGCGGGCCAGGTCATCGCCACCTTCCTGTCCGAGGAGGTCTTCTTCCTCAGCCGCGAACAGGTGACCGAGGAGACCGAGAACGTCCAGCCGCTGCTGCTGCAGAACAAGGACGGAGAGCCCGTGATCGCCCTGTTCACCGACGTGAACCGCATCCCGGAGACCTACATCGCCGAGGCCCCCTTCGCCGTGCGCGTCGTCGGTGCCGCGGTAATCGACAACCTCTCAGGTGCAGGGCTGGTCCTGAACCCCGGGCACCAGCTCGGCTTCGAGATCCCCGCCGATGGGGTCGACGCGATCCGCCGGGACTTCGCCCCGGACGGTTCCTCCGCGGCACAGGCACCTGCCGAGACCACGGACGACGGCGGCACTCCCCCCGCGTCCTGATCCTCCCCAGCACCCGGTCCGATGGCCGCCTCCGAATCGCCGGGGGCGGCCATCGCCGTGCCGGACGCGTGTCCCCCGGTTCCACCGGGGGCCAAAGCCCGGACGAGCCCCTGCGCGGCGGGGGCCTGCGGGTCTACGCTGGAGCCATGAATCTGGACGAGACCCCCCTTCCCGGGATCGGGGTACGCCGCGATGTCACCCTGGCCACCGGCCGACGCGTGGGCGTCGTGGTCAAGCGGGACGGCGGCATGGAGCTGATCATTTCCGAGCGCCAGGACCCCGACGCCTGCCAGGCGGCCATCCCCCTGACCAACGAGGAGGCAGCGGCCATCGGCAGCCTCCTCGGCGCCCCGCAGCTGGTCGCCGACCTGACCGCTGAACACCGCGAATTGCCCGGGGTGAACACGCGCCAGTTCGTCCTGAGCCAGGACAGCCCCTATGCCGACCGCACCCTCGGCGACACCCACCTGCGCACGCGCACGCACGCCTCGATCGTCGCCATCTCGCGCAGCGGCCAGGTCTACGCCTCGCCGCCGCCCTCGTTCGAATTGGCCCCGGGAGACGTGGTCATCGTGGTCGGCACCACGGACGGCCTGGACAAGGCAGCCCACCTGCTCAACCACGGATAGGAACCGCCCGTGGACCACACCACACTCGTCCTGATCGAACTCGGCGCCGTCTTCCTCGGTCTCGGGCTCCTCGGACGCGTGGCGGCACGGATCGGCATGTCCCCGGTCCCGCTGTATCTGCTGGGCGGTCTGGTCTTCGGCCACGGCGGCATCGTCCCGCTCTCGGGCATCGAGGAGTTCGGCGACATCGCCAGCGAGCTCGGCGTCGTGCTGCTGTTGTTGATGCTCGGCCTGGAATACACGGCCAAGGAACTCGTCACGGGGCTGCGCGCCTCCTGGCTGGCGGGCGTGGTCGACCTGATCCTGAATTTCACCCCCGGCGCGGGTCTGGCCCTCCTGCTCGGGTGGGGCCCCATCGGTGCCCTGGTCCTGGGCGGGGTCACCTACATTTCCTCCTCCGGCATCATCGCCAAGGTCCTGACCGACCTCGGCCGCCTGGGCAACCGCGAGACCCCGGTGGTGCTCTCCATCCTCGTGCTCGAGGACCTGGCGATGGCCGTGTACCTGCCGATCCTCACCGCCGCCCTGGCCGGGGTCAGCTTCCTCGGCGGGTTGCGGACCGAGGCCATCGCCCTGCTGGCGGTCAGCCTCGTGCTGCTGCTGGCCCTGCGCTTCGGTCCGCTGATCTCGCGCCTGCTGCACTCCCCGGACCAGGAGAACTTCCTGCTCAAGCTGATCGGGGCGGCCTTGCTGGTCGCCGGGCTCGCCGCCGCCATGCAGGTCTCGGCGGCCGTCGGCGCCTTCCTGCTCGGCATCGCCATCTCCGGGGCCACGGCCCACTCGGCGACGAAGGTCCTGGCTCCACTGCGCGATCTGTTCGCGGCCATGTTCTTCGTCGTCTTCGGGATCAACACCGACCCGCGGACCATCCCGCCGGTGCTGCTGCTGGCCCTGGGCCTGGCCCTGCTGACCTCCCTGACGAAGATCGCCACCGGCGCCTGGGCCGCCCGGAGGATGGGCATCGGCATCCCGGGGCGGATCCGTGCCGGGACGGCCCTGATCGCCCGCGGGGAGTTCTCCATCGTGATCGCCGGCCTCGCCGTGGCAGGCGGCGGGGCGTCCCCCGAACTGGCCGCCCTGGCCACCACCTACGTGATGCTGCTCGCGGTACTCGGTCCCATCGCGACCCGGGTGGCGGAGCCGCTCGGACGGGCCGTGGCGGCCCGCCGCCACCATGCCGCGCGCGGCGCCGACCTCGGCACCGCGGACCCTTCGTGACGGTGTCAAGATGCAACTCACCGGCGCGTGGGCTATGCTGAGATGCACCCGCGGGTACGAACGGACCGGCGGGTGTTTTGCGGGCGTAGCTCAATGGTAGAGCGCCAGCTTCCCAAGCTGGACACGCGGGTTCGATTCCCGTCGCCCGCTCTCTTTGTGCCTTGGCCCACAGCCCGGTGAACGCGTGGCGCGTAGAATAGGAATGCCATGAAACGCACAATGTTCAAATCCAAGATCCACCGCGCCACGGTCACCCATGCCGATCTGCACTACGTCGGCTCGGTCACCGTCGACCTCGACTTGCTCGAGGCCTCCGACATCCTGCCCGGGGAACTGGTCAGCATTGTCGACGTCACCAACGGCGCCCGGCTCGAGACCTACACGATTGCCGGCGAGCGCGGTACCGGCGTAGTGGGCATCAACGGTGCCGCCGCACACCTGGTGCACCCGGGCGACACGGTCATCCTCATCAGCTACGCCGAGATGGAGACCGCGGAGGCCCGCAGCTACGTGCCGCGGGTCGTCCATGTCGATGCGAACAACTCCATGGTCGGCCTCGGCAGCGACCCGTCGGAGTCCCTCTCCACCGGTGCCATGCGTCCGCCGCATGCGATCGCCGGGATGCCCGCGGACTTCTAGGACGTGCTCGGGGTCCTCTCCGGCTTCTCCGTCGTCTGGGCCGTCATCGTCGTCGGCTACTTCGTCGGACGCACCGGGGTCCTCGGGCCCGATGCCAGATTCGTCCTGAACCGCCTGACGTTCTTCGTCGCCAGCCCGGCCCTGCTGTTCATCACGGTGGCCGGTTCCGACCCGTCAGCCGTCCTGGGCCCCAGCCTCGCCGTTGCCGCGATCAGCGCCTCCGGCGTCGCCCTGCTCTACTTCGCCATCACCGGCTGGTGGCTCAAGCGGGACCGGCCGGAACGGCTGATCGGGGCGATGAGCGCCTCTACGGTGAATTCGGCGAACCTCGGCCTGCCGATTGCCGCCTACGTGCTGGGCAACACCTCGCACGCCGCCCCGGTGATCCTGTTCCAGCTGGCCCTCTGGAGCCCGGTCTTCCTGGCCTTGCTGGACGCCACCACCTCCGGGCGCCGGACAACACCGACCGCCCTGGTCCTGGCCACGCTGCGCAACCCCATGATCGTCGCCTCCCTGGTGGGCCTGCTCTTCGCCGTCTTCGGCTGGAAGCTGCCCCAACCCATCCAGGAACCGGTCGAACTCATCGCCGGTGCCTCGATCCCGGCCATGCTGATCGCCTTCGGCATCTCGCTGGTGGGATCCAAGCCGCTGGAGAAGATCTCGGCCCGGCGCTCCGACGTCCTGGTCGGAACGGGCCTGAAGCTGCTGGTGCACCCCGTCCTGGCGTGGCTGGCCGGAACACTGGTCTTCCGGCTCGAGGGACCGGACCTGTTCGCTGTGGTGATCATGGGCGCGCTGCCGTCGGCACAGAACGTCTTCGTCACCGCCTCCCGGTACGAGCAGGGACTGGTCGTCGCCAAGGACACCGTCCTGCTGACCACGATCGCCGCCGTCCCGGCCATGATGCTGGTCCCGGTCATCCTGCACAGTTGATGTCGTGGCGGGCCTTTACCTGGCCGCAAGCAGCCGTTCCACGCGCGGCTTGACCTCGGTGGCCAACAAGGTCAGCGACTCCAGGAAGTGCTCGTGGGGCAGTCCGCCGATATCCATCTGGAGGAAGTGGCGGACATGGCCCAGGTAGCCGTGCAGGTGCACGATCCGCTCGGCGACTTCGTCGGGATCGCCGACATAGTAGGCTCCCGGTGCCTCCGCCTGGGCGAGGAAGTCCCGTTTGTCCGGTGCCGGCCAGCCACGCAGCCGCCCCATCTCGACGTTGAGGTTGTGCCAGCCGGGATGGAACCGGTCCAGGGCCTCCTGCTTGGTGGGGGCAACCAGTCCGAGCGCGGCCACGGACACCTTGACCTGTTCCCCCGAGTGGCCCGATTGCGCCGCCGAGCGCCGGTAGAGTTCGGCGAGCGGTGCGAAGCGGTGGGGCGCCCCGCCGATGATGCCGTAGGACACCGGGAGGCCGAGTTTCCCCGCCCGGGCCGACGAGCCGGCATTGCCGCCGGTGGCCAGCCAGATCGGAAGCCGCTTCCTGGCGG
Organism: Arthrobacter sp. JSM 101049; assembly: GCF_041679245.1. Classification (NCBI taxonomy): domain Bacteria; kingdom Bacillati; phylum Actinomycetota; class Actinomycetes; order Micrococcales; family Micrococcaceae; genus Arthrobacter; species Arthrobacter sp. JSM 101049. The sequence goes on from NZ_JBGFFC010000001.1 coordinate 592,402, forward strand.
GCCGCGGGACCACGGCCAGACCGGGGATGGCCGGTCTGCGCTTGCCGGACCAGTCGACGGTGGCCGAGGGGCTGTTGTTGATCGCCATCAGCAGGTCGAGCTTGTCGGCGTACAGTTCGTCGTAGTCGCGCAGGTCGTAGCCGAAGAGCGGGAAGGTCTCCACCGATGAACCGCGGCCGGCGGTGATCTCCACCCGTCCGCCGGAAATCGCGTCGGCGGTGGCGAACTGCTGGAAGATCCGGACGGGGTCGTCGGTGCTGATGATGCTGGCCGCGCTGCCCAGCGTGATCTTCCGCGTGGCACCGGCAGCGGCGGCGATGAGCGTTCCGGGCGAGGAGGCCGGCATCGAGGTGGTGTGGTGTTCGCCGATCCCGAAGTAGTCGAGCCCGACCCCGTCGGCGTGGACGATGGCCTCGAAGAGGTTTCGCACGGCCTCCGTCGTGGTTCGTTCGCTCCCGTCGGGGTTGCGCTGGGTGTCGCCGAAGCTGTAGGCGCCGATTTCCATGGTCATTCTCCGTTTCCCCTGCTGTGGATTTCGCCTACGCGGCGAGCGATGCCCCGGCGAACAGCGTTGCCATCTGCGCCACCGAGTGCCTGCCGTTGAAGATCTCCGTCCCGGGGCCGAAGGCGCGTCCTGCGGCCAGCGGGCCGGCGTCGAAGGTGTCGTAGCCCAGACGGTCGATGAAGCCGGCGACGACGGACTTCGCTCCCCCGTGGTCGCCGGCCAGGGCCAGCGCACGGCGGTCGGCCGCCCCCGACGGCCTGCCGTCTTCCTCCAGCTCGTGGTAGCCGATGTGGTTCAGCGATTTCACCACCAGGGAATCGGCCAGGAAATCAGCGATGATTTCGCTGCTGCCGCGTGGATCGTCGGCGAATTCATCGATCTGCCCGTCGATTGCCGGCCAGTAGTTCATGACGTCGATGACCGTCTTCCCGGCCAGCTGGGCCGGGTGAAGTGTCCTGTACTTGTGGAGTGGGACGGCCACCACCACGAGATCGGCGGACATGGCTTCAGCTGCCTCCGCCGCGTCGGCACCGGAGACGACGATATCGACGAGGAGTTCGATCTCGTCGGCGGGCTTGGACGTGGCCAGCTTCACCCGGTATCCGGCCTTGAGGGCTTGCCGCGCAACAGCGGTGCCGACGCGGCCGGCTCCGAGAATGCCAATGGTCGCCGTTGCCGACACCGGCTGTTCACTTTTCATCCGGGGACCCTCCATGCACTGGCGCTCGAATACACGGTGGATACGGACTTCACGCTGGTGCTGCACCTGGCCCACCGGCACTTCCGCAATTCCAAAGGTTCGATCATTTATGATGCTATACAGACTATATAGTGAACAGAATATCTGTTCAACCTCCCTCATTGTTGTAGAATCGCACCATGGCTGAAGTGGACGAAGCGGTGGAGACGCACGCGCAACCGGCGGTCCCCGGCGACTTGGGCTGGAACCTCGGCATGGTGCTGCGCGGCTACCAGGTCCTCTTCGAGGATGCCGTCGAGGGCATGCCCTCCGGCATCCGCGGCTACCAGGTGCTATCGGCAGTCGTGCACAAGGATCCGCCGAACCAGCAGGCGCTGGGCGTCCATCTCGCCATTGACCGAACGGTCCTGACGTATTTGCTCGACGCGCTTGTCTCCGCCGGAGTCGTGGAGCGCGTCCCTGATCCGACGGACCGCCGCGCCCGCAAGGTCATCGCGACTGCCGGTGGCCGGCAGATGCTGTCCGCGTACGAGAAGCGGGTCGCCGTCGCCGAGGCCGAGCTGCTGTCCGGGATGGCCGATGACGAGGCCAAGACACTGGGCGCCCTGGTCACGCGCCTGGCCCACCACGTCCACCGGGCGGATCCGGGAACCAGCCCCTGCGAGGCCATGGACCACCTGCAGTAGTGCATCGCCGTCGTACTTCGGAATAATCCGCGGCGCGCCGGCGCTGGCGATGTTAGCGTTCAATTTCCCCGGCCACCGTCGGGGCCCCTGTCGATCCCGGACCATGTCCGCCGCACCCTAAGGACCTGCCCATGAACCGTCGTCTTCTCCCGCTCGCCGCCGCCACCGTCGCCCTGGCCTTCGCCGTCTCCGGGTGCTCGTCCGCTGCCGAATCGGGGACCCCCTCGGAGCAGGCGGCCGATGGGCTGACCTTGCAGGAGGTCAAGGATTCCGGCGTGCTGACCGTGGGCACCGAGGGCACCTACAAGCCCTTCTCCTACCATGAAGGCGGCACCGGGGACCTGACCGGCTACGACGTCGAGGTGGTCACGGCCGTCGCCGACAAACTCGGGGTCAAGCCCGAGTTCAAGGAGACGCAGTGGGATGCGATCTTCGCCGGCCTGGAGGCCGGCCGGTTCGACGTCATCGCCAACCAGGTCACCATCAACGACGCGCGGAAGAAGGCCTACGACTTCTCCACCCCGTACACGATCAGCAGGGGCGTGATCGTCACGACGGCGGACAACACCGACATCAGCTCCTTCGCCGACCTGAAGGGCAAGACCACCGCGCAGTCGCTGACGAGCAACTGGAACGACCTGGCCAAGGAATCCGGGGCGAACGTCCAGGGCGTCGAAGGCTGGGCGCAGTCGGTCACCCTGCTCAAGCAGGGCCGCGTCGATGCCACCATCAACGACAAGCTGACCTACCTCGACTACCAGGAGAGCAACCCGGACTCCGGCATCAAGGTCGCCGCGGAGACCAAGGAGACCTCCGAGGCGGCCCTGGCCTTCCCGAAGGGCAGCGACGACCTCGTCGAGGCCGTTGACCAGGCACTGGCCGAACTCTCCGACGACGGGACGCTGGCGAAGATCTCGGACAAGTACTTCGGCGAGGACGTCTCCAAGTAGCCGGCAGGACATAGGCTGGCCTGATGAACGTCGACTGGGAACTGTTCCTGGACTCATTGTGGCCGATCGTGCTCGGCGGGCTTTCGGGGACCATCCCCCTCTCCGTGGCCAGCTTTGTCTTGGGCCTGGTCCTGGCGCTGGTCATCGCACTGATGCGCATCGGGTCGAATCCGGTGCTGAGGTGGATCGCCCGCGCCTACATCTCGGTCATCCGCGGTACCCCGCTGCTGGTGCAGTTGTTCGTCATCTTCTACGGCCTGCCCTCGGTCGGGGTCACCCTGAGCCCATGGCCGAGTGCGATCATTGCGTTCTCGTTGAACGTCGGCGGCTACGCAGCCGAGGTGATCCGGGCCTCCATCCTCTCCGTGCCCCGGGGGCAGTGGGAGGCCGGCTACACGATCGGCATGTCGCGCGGCAAGACGCTGCGCCGGCTGATCCTGCCGCAAGCCGCACGGGTGTCCGTTCCGCCGCTGTCGAACACTTTCATCTCGTTGGTCAAGGACTCTTCACTGGCGTCCTTGATCCTGGTCACCGAGCTGTTCCGCAAGGCCCAGGAGATCACTTCCTTCAGCCAGCAGTTCATGCTGCTCTACCTGGAGGCCGCGCTGGTCTACTGGGTGTTCTGCCTCGTGCTGTCGGCCGGGCAGTCGAAGATCGAGGAAAGGCTGGACCGTTATGTCGCCCACTGAACCGCTGCTGCAGGTGGCCGGGTTGCAGAAGTCCTTCGGCGACAACGTCGTGCTGAAGTCGATCGACCTCTCCGTCGATGTCGGCGGCGTGCTGGCCCTCATCGGCCCATCGGGCTCGGGCAAGACCACGGTGCTGCGCTGCCTGAACGGGCTCGAGAAGCCCGACGCCGGAACGGTCGCCTTCGCCGGCGGGCCGTCCGTCACGTTCTCCGCGGCGACCGGCACGAAGGAGGCCCAGGCGCTGCGCACGCGCAGCGCCATGGTCTTCCAGAACTACAACCTCTTCCCGCACAAGACGGTGCTGGAGAACGTGACCGAAGGCCCGATCCAGGTCCAGCGCCGCCCCAAGGCCGAGGCCGTCGCGGAGGCGACCTCGCTGCTGGAACGCGTCGGCCTCTCGGACAAGGCCGGCCAGTACCCGCATGAGCTCTCGGGGGGCCAGCAGCAGCGGGTGGGGATCGTCCGGGCGTTGGCCCTGAAGCCCTCGTTGCTGCTCTTCGATGAGCCGACATCCGCGTTGGACCCCGAACTGGTCGGGGACGTGCTCACGGTCATCAAGGAGCTGGCCCAGGAGGGCTGGACGATGGTCCTGGTCACCCACGAGCTGGCGTTCGCCCGGGAGGTTGCCGACCACGTGGTCTTCATGGACGGCGGCGTCGTCGTCGAGCAGGGCCACCCCGATACCGTGCTGCGCGAGCCGCGCGAGGAACGCACCCGGCAATTCGTGCACCGGCTGCTCAACCCGTTCTAGCGGCCGTGTCCCGGCCGGCGCCCGGCGTCGCCGGCGCTGCTGAGCCCGATCGCGCCGTCGTCGCCGTTTCACGGGGTCGGGTCCATTCCCGGTAACGTGTAACAGGTGAAAAACGCTTCCCCGTCCATCCGGGTCCTGGCCCTGTGGCTGGCCGCGCTGATGGTCCTCGCCGTCGCCGCCGTCGTGACCATCACCCTGGTGAACCAGAAGGTCTTCGGGCCCGAGCGGCAGGTCAGCACCTACTTCGACATGCTGCAGGCCGGCGAGGGCGAACAGGCGATGGGCCTGCTGGATCCGGCGGCGCCGAAGGGCAATGCACTGCTGCTCGACGACGAGGCCCTCAAGGCCGCCGTGGCACCCATCGAGGACTTCCAGGTCCAGCCGGGCCGGGAGGTCACCGACGGCAAGGTCGAGGTCACCACGACCTACGAAGTCGACGGAAAGCAGCACCAGACGGTCTTCCACCTGACCCGGACCGGCAGGGACTGGCTGTTCTTCGACCGCTGGGCCTTCGCCGCCACCGACCTGCCCGAGGTCACCGTCAAGGCCGATACCACCAACGAGGTGCGGGTCAACGGCGAGACGGCCCCGCTGGCCAAGGGCACGGCGAAGCTGCCGGTCTTCCTGCCGTCCGTGGTCGAGGCCAGCTACCGCGACAAGTACTTCCAGGGCGCCAAGCGCCAGGTGGTCGTCGACTCCGCGTCCGCGGCCGGGACCGATGGGCTCGCGCTGACCACCAAGCCGACCCAGAAGCTGGAGCAGGACATCGACGCGCAGCTGCACCAGTACCTGGATGAGTGTGCCAAGCAGCAGGTCCTCAAGCCGGCCGGTTGCCCGCTGAGCTACGACACCGAGGCCCGGGTCTCCGCCGACACGATCCACTGGAAGATCACGGATTACCCGGAGGCCGAGGTCGGTCCCTACGACGGCGGCTGGGTGCTGCGTCCGCTGGAGGTCGGCACCTCGCTGAGCCTGGTCGAGCAGAACCTGATGACCGGCGCCAAGACCAAGAACACGGTCGAACACGACTTCGGCTTCACGGCCAAGCTGGAGGTCTCCGGCGACTCGGTCACCGTGACCCCGGTCGTCGGGTACTGAACCGCCCTAGTCGCGCCCGCGCCGGGTCCCGGCGGCACGCCCCTCGCCCGCGGCACCGCCCCGGGGTTCCTGCCCGTCCGGGGCGTCGACGGCCGGCTGCCCGTCCCCGGTGGCGAACACCGGCTGGTTCAGGCGCCCGCGCCGGACGAACTGCAGGGCCCAGAGCCCGGCGGCCAGCGCGATGATCCCGCCGGCGGCGATGGACCAGCGGGCCCCGAATTCGGTGCCGAGCCAGCCGACCAGCGGCGCCCCGATGGGGGTCCCGCCCTGGATGACCATCATGTAGATCGCCAGCACGCGGCCGCGGAAGCGCGGTTCGACGGAGAGCTGGATCGAGGTGTTGCAGCTGTTCAGGAACGTCAGCGACGCCAGGCCCACGGGGACCAGGGCCAGGGCGTAGAGCCAGAACCGCGGCATGACCGAGGAGACGATGCTGAAGACGCCGAAGAGGATCGCCCCGCCGATCAGGTACCGCAGCCGGAACCGCCCCCGCCGGGCGGCCAGCAGCGCCCCGGCGAGCGTCCCGACGGCCATGACCGATCCGAGCAGGCCGTACTCCCCCGGGCCCACGCCGTAGACCTGGGTGGCCATCATGGCGTTGGTGATCTGGAAGTTCAGCCCGAAGGTGCCCACCAGGGCGGCGAGGACCAGGATCATGACCAGGTCGGGGCGGCCCTTGATGTAGGCCATGCCCTCGCGGATCTGGTGCTTGGCGCGCACCGCCGGTTTGGGGGTGTAGAGCAGCTCGGGCTTCATCTTCCAGATCGAGAGCAGCACGGCGGCGAAGCTGGCGGCGTTGATCAGGAACGCCGGGGCGGTGCCGAGCCAGGCGATGACGATGCCGGCGACGCCGGGGCCGGCCAGCCGGGCCAGGTTGAAGGAGGCGCTGTTCAGCGCCACGGCGTTGGGCACGTCGTCCGGGCCGACGACCTCGGAGACGAAGGCCTGCCGGGCCGGTGCGTCGAAGGCGCTGGCCAGGCCCAGGATGAACGCCAGCAGGTACACGTGCCAGAGCTCGGCGGTCCCGGCGAGCACCAGCAGGCCGAGCACCAGGGCGCAGAGGCCCATGATGGTCTGGGTGACCAGCAGCAGCTTGCGCTTGTCGTACCGGTCGGCGACCAGCCCGGCGTAGGGGCCCAGGAAGAGGATGGGCAGGAACTGCAATCCGGTGGTGATGCCGGTGGCGGTCCCGGAGTTGTCGGTCAGCACGGTCAGGACCAGCCAGTCCTGGGCCACGCGCTGCATCCAGGTGCCGATGTTGGAGACCAGCGCCCCGGAGACCCAGAGCCGGTAGTTCGGCACGGAGAGGGCCTTGAACATCTGGCTCATCGGGCGTTCATCTCCGTGAGCAGCTCGGCGGCGCGGCAGAGCGTGGCGCGGTCGGCCTCGTCCAGGTCGGCGACGTGGCGGGAGAGCCAGGCGGTGCGCTCGCCCCGGACGTGTTCGACGACCCCGCGTCCCGCCGCGGTGATCTCGATCAGGACCTGGCGGCCGTCGTCGGGGTGGCTGGTGCGCTGGATGAAGCCCTGCTCCTCCAGGGCCTTGGCGATGCGCGTCATCGAGGGGGCTTGGACGCGTTCGCGGGCGGCCAGCTGCCCGAGGGTGCGCGGTTCATGCCACAGGGCGACCAGGACCGAGTACTGCCCCGCCGTAACCGTCCCGCCCCCGACCTCCACGCGCAGCCTGCGCGAGACGCGCATGATGGCCACGCGCAGCCGCGCTGCCAGGTCGTCGTCGTCGGTGGCTGGAAGTGGCTGGTGGGGGGCCATGGTGCTCCTGGTCTCGCATCCGTGGCGGCGGGTCGCGTCGCGCGAGGAATTAGTTGCTTAGCAATGCTAAGCGTACGCCGGGAGCCGTGGGCTCGCCATGGTCCGCGTCACTGGTCTGCGTGATGTGCCGGTCGTCGAGCGCGCTGCGACGCATAGAGCACGACGGCGGGACACCCTCCCAGGGTGTCCCGCCGTTCGTGGGTGCCGGGCTGCCTCAGTCCAGGCCGCGCAAGTCCAGCGTCAGCCCGCTGTCGGCGTCGTGCTCCAACACCACCGGGATGCCCCAGTCCTGCTGGTAGAGGTGGCAGGCGGCGTGGTCGGGGATCGCCCCGCCGGGTTCGCCGTCGCAGGCAGCGGCGCGGGCGGTGATGTGCAGGACCCCGTCGGAGACCTCAGGGTTCAGCTCCAGGGTGCGGTTCAGGCCCGTGGAGGTGCCGCCGCCGGCCAGGATCAGGTCCTCGGGCGAGGAGGAGATCTTCAGCTGGGTCGGGTCCCCCCAGCGGTCATCGAGCTTCTGGCCCTTCGGGGCGGCGAAGCGCACCGTGATCTGGTGGGTGCCGGGGGCCACCGGCGTCTGGGGCCGCTGGGTTTGCGCGGCGCCCTCGTCGACGCTCAGCGCCTCCTTCGGCAGCGGCAGGCGGACCAGCCGGTGCTGGTTGGTTTCGACGACCAGCAGGACGGGGTCCCCGTCGAGCGAGGTGTCCAGCAGCACGTCGGAGGGCTCGGCCAGGTCGCGGGCCAGGGTGGAGACGGTGCCGGTGACCGGGTCGTAGCGCCGCACGGCCCCGTTGTAGGTGTCGGCGACGGCCACGGAGCCGTCGGGCAGCACGGTGACGCCGAGCGGGTGCTGCAGGCGTGCCTGCGCGGCTTCGCCGTCGCGGAAGCCGAAGTCGAACAGGCCGATGCCGATGGCGGTCTCCACGGAGGCCACGGATCCGGCCTCGTCCAGGCGCAGCACGCGCAGCGCCGAGGTCTCGGAGTCGGCGACCCAGATGTTGCCGTCCGCGTCGTCGGCCAGGCCCGAGGACTGGGCGAACCAGGATTGCCCGGGGGCCCCGTCCTGCAGGCCCTCGAGCCCGGTGCCGGCGAAGACGTCGAGGGCGCCGGAGACTGGATCGAAGGCGAAGATCTGGTGGGTTCCGGCCATCGCGACGATGACCCGGGAGGAGGCGGCGGACCAGAGCACGTCCCAGGGCGAGGAGAGCGAGGTCTGCAGCGGATTCGCGCCGAGGTCCCAGACCCAGGCGTCGGGGTCGTTCGCGGCCTCGCCGGCGGCGCGGGCCGTCTCGGCGTCGAGCAGGCGCTGGATGCCGTTGCCGGCCACGGTCGTCACGTTCCCGGTGGCGAGGTCCACGCCGCGCAGCCGGTGGTTGACGGTGTCGGCGACGATCACGTCGTAGCCGACCACGGTGGCCACGTCTGCGGGCAGCAGGGCCAGGCCCTGGGGTTCGTTGAAGGCCGCGGTGTCGGCGGTGCCGTCGGCGTGGCCGCGCTCCCCCGAGCCGATGGTGCGGATGACGGTGGCCAGGTCGCCGTCGAGCTGGACGAGCCGGTGGTGTCCGGAATCCCCGACCAGGAAGGTGCCGTCCGCCAGGGCCAGGACCTTGCCCGGGAAGCGCAGGTCGCCCTCGCGGGCCGGCGGGGCGACGTAGGGCCCGTCGCCGCGGTTCAACGTGCCCTTGGCCTCGTGCTCGGCCACCAGCTCCTCGACCAGGGACTCCAGGCCCGCGGCGTGGCCCTCGCCGGAGAGGTGGGCGGCAATGTACCCCTCGGGGTCCACGACCACCAGCGTCGGCCAGGCCCGCGCCGAATAGGCCTGCCAGGTCTCCAGCTCGGGATCGTCGAGGACCGGGTGGGCGATCTCGTACCGCTCGACGGCGGCTGCGAGGGCGACCGGGTCGGCCTCGTGCTCGAACTTCGGGGAGTGGACGCCGACGATGACCAAAAGGTCGGAGTACTTCTCCTCGAGCGGGCGCAGCTCGTCGAGCACGTGCAGACAATTAATGCAGCAGAAGGTCCAAAAATCGAGGATGACGATCTTGCCGCGCAGGTCGCCCAGCCCCAGCTGTTTTCCACCGGTGTTCAGCCAGTTGCGGCCCACCAGGTCGGAGGCCCGCACCTTGTAGGCGGCCCGGACGGACTCGGTGGCGGTGGAATCTGCACTCATGAAACGGCTCCCGTGGGTTGTCGGCTGACGTAAGGGTCTCAACCCCATTATGGACGGGAATGTTCCCGTCCCGCGGACGGATGACGGTGTACGACGACGGCTCAGGCGAGGTCGTCCAGCGTGGAGGTGAGGATTCCCTCGGCCAGCTGGGCGAACTTCCCGTCATCGAGCCCGTCGGTGGCGATGAACGAGACCATGGCAACGTAGCCGTCCCGCTCGCCGATGAGCACCAGCGCCTGCTGCCGCAGGTCGCTGCCCTGCGCGGCCCGGCTCCACAGCAGCGCCGAGTCGACGGCCTTCGACTGCAGGTCCGGCGTCGTGCTGCGCAGCGGGACGTCGGACCCGGAGATCGACAGGCTCACGTCGGCGCAGTCCCCCAGCATCTGCTCCACGGTGGCGTAGTGCGCATCCAGGGCGGCCCGGTCGGTGATCCGGGCGACCTCGATCGAGCCGGTTGCCTCCACGCCCTGGGCTGCGAAGTCGGTGCGGGCCGCGTCCTGGCCGAGCTGCGCCGGGGACCAGTTCAGCTGCTGGACGGCGGCACGGCAGGCGGCCGGGTCCACGGTGGCCCCCTCCAGCGTGTCCTGGGGCGCGGCCCGCAGCGCCTCCAGGTCCTGCGGCGAGGCGACCGCGGCGAGTGTGAAGTTGTAGGAGGCGGCGCGTTGGATGCCCGCGGCGACGGCCTCCGCCGACGGTCCCGTCGGTGCCGGGCTCTGTCCCGCCGGGTCCTGTGCCGCGGAGCTCGAGGCGGATCCGGAGCCCTCGTGCGGGTTCGAGGGCGTCGTCTGCTGCGCAGAGCCTGTGGAGCTGCAGCTGGTCACGGCGATGACGATGGCGATGACGACCACCACCAGTGCCAGCCAGCGGGCGACGAGCAGGGCCGTCTTCTGGGCGCGGACTCCTGGGGGCGGGGTCCGGCCCGGGGGCTTAGCGTCCACTGCGCTCGACCTTCCGGTCCTGTTCCTTCAGCTGCGAGAACATCGCGTTGTAGGCCTCCAGCTCGGCATCGTTGTCACGTTCGGCCTGGCGGTCGCTCCGGACTGCTTCCCGGGAGTCGGAACGGCTCCATGTCAGCACGACGCCGAGCGCCAGCAGCAGCGTGGGCACCTCGCCGATCCCCCACATCGCACCGGCGCCGAGCCGTTGGTCTTCCAGCGGCGTGCCGCCCCACGGCCGGCCCATGTTGCCGAACCAGCTGGCCTGGATCAGCTGTTCGCTGCCCATCAGCGAAACGCCGTAGAACGCGTGGAAGCTCATGGTGGCCAGCAGCAGCACCAACCGGATCGGATACGCGGCACGCCGCGGGAGCGGATCGCCGTCGATCATGTTCAACGCAAAGATGTAGCCGGTCAGCACGAAGTGCAGGTTCATCAACTCGTGCCCGGTGTGCTCGGCCATCGCGAAGTGGAACAGGTCGGTCGAATAGAACAGGATGATCGAGCCGGCGAAGTTCACCCCGGCGAAGATGGGGTGCGTGACGATCTTGGAGAACCACGAGTGGATGCCGGCCAGCAGCCATTCACGCGGTCCCCGCGTGCCGTCGGTGCGGCTGGGCAGGGCCTTCAGGGCCAGGGTCATCGGGGTCCCGAGCACCAGGAAGAACGGCACGACCATCGTCAGGGCCATGTGCCCGACCATGTGCATGGAGAACAGCACCTGGCCGTAGACGGCCGGGGCCCCCGAGGTGATGTAGTACAGCGCCGCCAGCCCGACGAACCACGACACGGTGCGCAGCACCGACCAGGAGTCGCCGCGCCGGCGCAGCGTGCGGATGCCCCTCAGGTAGGCGATGGCCAGGAAGATGATGATGGCCAGCCACAGCCAGTCGACGCGCCAGACGGTCAGCCAGCTGGAGGGAACCAGTTCGGGTGGCAGGTCGTAGCCGGTCAGGATCCGCGCGGGGGTTGCTTCCGGCGGCAGCTCCTCGGGCACCGGCGGCGCCGTGCGGGCCAGTGCGGTCGCCACGGCCATGGTGGAGGCCATGACGAGCGTTTCGGCCGCGACAATGCGCCAGGCGGTCGCAGTGGCCGACACCGTCCCGGAGAGCAGCCGCGGGATGGCCCAGCGCCGGTGCGCCAGGCCCAAGGCCCCCAGCCCCAGGGTCAGCACGGCCTTGGTCATGACCAGGATGCCGTAGCCGCTGAGCAACTGGTCCCAGTGGTTCATGCGCACATAGGCGCTGATCACCCCGGAGACGAAGACGACGAAAAACGAGATGGTGGCCAGTGCCGAGAACCGCTGCAAGACGACGCCGGCGAGCACCGGGCGCGTGGAGCGGTACCGCCCCGGGGCTGCCGAGCCGAGCAACGGGGCCACGCAGGCCAGGACGGCGATTCCGCCGACCCACAGGCAGATGCCGAGCAGGTGGAGCAGGATGGCGTTCGTTGCCCCCCAGTGGTCGTCTCCACCTGCGGCGTGGCCGATGAGCGAGAGCGGAAGGATGCCGAACAGGGAGAACACCGCGCTGAGCCCGACGCCGACCGGCGAACGGACCACGAAGGCCAGGGAGCTGACGACAGCGGCGATCACGATCATCCACGACCAGGCCTGGCCCAGCGAGATGTTGAGGATGTAGTCCTTCATCGAGTCCGTGTAGGCCGCGTCCAGGGAGAGCGGGAGGCCTGCGACATCGGAGAAGGTCAGGACCAGCACGGCGACCGCGGCAAGTGTCCACACGATGGCGGCGCCGGCGGCAACGTTCATGGCCCGGGCGAAGGCGGGGTGTTCGGCTCCGCCGTCGGTGTCCTTGGAGCCCTTGCGGGAGCGGTGCGGCTTGGTCGAGCGGGGCAGCACGGTCGCGGCGAACACCAGGGCGCCGATGGCCACGGCCATGGAGGTGTGGTGGATCAGGGTGGCGATGGGCAGCGACCAGCGGGTGAATGCCCCCGGGTCCCCGAGCTCGGTGCCCTGGGCGGCCCCGGAGAACTCGAGGGCGATGACCAGGACGAGCAAGGCGACGGGGATGGCGGGAATCAGCAGGATCTGCCACAGCCGCGACGCCCCCCGGCGCGCGTCCGGCGACGTGGGTGCGGGGGGCGTGGGCATAGTCGTGTCCCGGCCAGGCAATACGCTGCGGCTCACTGCTTCAACCCTGCTTCCATGCCATTCATTCTCTCACTTCGGACCGTTCGTGGACGGCCCCGGTGGCCTGGCTCACGCCCCGGCCTCGGGGTCGCCTACTGGCCCGGGCCGCCCTGTCGACGTGCCTTGGCGAAGACGATCGCTGCGGCCGCGACGACGGCCACGGCGATGATGATCCAGATGACTGCCGTGGGCAGTCCGCTGGCGCCGTCGTCCTGCTGGGATGCGGCTGCCGAGCCGGTCATGGTGGGCTGGGTCTGGCCGGTCGTGGACGACGGCGAGGCGGCGGTGGATGCCGCTGGTGCCGGCCCGGAAGACGCCGCGGCGCCTCCGTCCACCGTGAAGGCCAAGGCCTGCTGGTTGGCGGTGGTCCCCTCGATCGGGTGGCCATCGCTGGAGACGACCCGCCACGTGAGCGTGTAGCTGCCGGCGGGCAGGGATTGCCCGAAGTCGACCGTCAGGACGTTGCGACTGACCGAGGCCTCTGCATCGTGCTGCGCGCCGTCCGCGTCCTTGAGGCTGACCTCGCTGCCGATCGGCTTGAGCTCGCCGCTGAAGCTCAGCTCCACGGAGTCCAGTGCCCCGGTAACCGTGGCCCCGTTGTCCGGAGTGGATCCGATGAGTGAATCATGGGCCGACGCCGACGGGGCGACGATGAGCGCCAGCACGGTCAGCAGGGCTGCGGCGGCTGCGGCCAGGACGGTCCGGCTCGCGGCGCCGAGTCCGGGCCGGGCTGCGACCGGAACGGCGTGGACGTTGCTGGCATGGTCTGGGGAGCGGTGCATGGTCTTCCTTCGGTTCCGTGGAGTTCGCCGTGGCGGGGGCTGCATTCGTCCGTTCGGACGGTGGAGGCGGGCGCACGCAGCACTAATTCTACGCCACGTAGAAGCGTTGTCCTGAGCGTCGTCGGCCAGATAGAACGAGGGCCCGTTCCGCCGGTGGCGGAACGGACCCTCGGATCCACGGGTGCGGGTCTACTTCTTGGAGACGGCAGCCTTCAGCTTCGAGCCGGCGGTCAGCTTCACGGAGTGGCCGGCCGGGATCTGGATGGTCTCGCCGGTCTGCGGGTTGCGGCCGGTGCGGGCGGCACGGTCGGTGCGCTCGACGGCGAGCCAGCCCGGGATGGACACCTTTTCGCCCTGGGAGACCTGCTCGACGAAGGTCTCGAACACCGAATCCAGCACGGAGTTCACTGCGACCTGGGAGTTGCCCGTCTTCTCGGCGACGGCTGCAACGAGTTCACTACGATTCAAAGCCAATGTATTTCCTCCTGGACTGTAACCTGCCCGGCCGAATGCGGCCGGGTTGCCCTGCGGATGCGGGGACTACTGAGAAGGAAACTACCAGCCCTCACCGACTGACACGCCCAGTTTCGCGGCGTTTGGCCGGAATTTTTTGGTTTTTCCCCGGATTTTGGCGGTTTTCGGGCTCCCCCGGCCGTTTTCAGCGCCCCGACGGGCAGCGGCGTCCGGTACAGCTGGAGGCCTTGAGGCCCACAAGGACGGCCCGGTATTCTGGTCCCAGACCCCGATTCGAGGCGGTGGCCACCATGGTGCAAATACCCTCCCCCGACCACGATGCCGCGCGGCTGCACGCGGCCCGCTACCGGGATGCCCAGGACGCCGCCCAGGCGGAGCCCCCGGTGGACGACTACGAACAGCGCTCCGGGTCGGTCTTCCGCGCCAAAGCCGGTCGGGCCGGCATCGCCGCACAGGGCCCGGCCGAGGCCCCGCCGGTCTTCCACGCCACCGACGAGGCCTGGCAGATCGCCAATCCGAGCATCGACCGGGCGATCGCCCGCGGGGACTTCGACCACTTGGCCTATGCCGGTAAGCCGCTTCCGTCGCTGTCCTCCACCGACCCCGACTGGTGGCTGAAGTCGCTGATGCAGCGCGAGCGGATCAGCGGCGTGGGGCCCCCGGCCCTGTTGTTGCGCACCGAGGACGCCGCGATGGACGACACCCTCGACGCCCTGCCGGGCGAGGCCCAGGTCCGCGAGGTGGTCGCCGACTTCAATGCGCGGATCCGCGAGGCCCGCCGCCAGCTACTCGGAGGCCCACCGGTCATCACCGCCGTGCGCGACCCCGACGTGGAGGTCCGCCGCTGGCGCGAACGCCGCACCGCGGCGGGCGTGGCCCCGCGCGCGGACGCGCCGGGCGAGGAACCTGTCGCCCGGCCCGGGCCCTGGCGCCGCCTGTGGGCGTGGCTGGTGGCACCGACGAAATAGCCCATCGGGCGGTGGCTGCCCGTTAACGCCCGAGGGCCCCTTCCGTTGCCGGAAGGGACCCTCGGGGGAAAATCGCTGGTGGTTACCAGGACGACTTGGTGATGCCCGGAAGTTCGCCGCGGTGGGCCATGTCGCGGAAGCGGACACGGGAGATCCCGAACTTCTGGAACGTGCCGCGGGGGCGGCCGTCGATGGAGTCGCGGTTGCGCACGCGCACCGGCGAGGCGTTGCGGGGCAGCTTCTGCAGGCCCAGGCGGGCCTCTTCGCGTGCCTCGTCCGTCGCGTTTTCGTCGACCAGGGTCTTCTTCAGCTCGGCACGCTTCGCGGCGTAGCGCTCCACGATGACCTTGCGCTGCTCGTTGCGAGCAATCTTGGACTTCTTAGCCATGTGTTTAGCGCTCCTCTCGGAATTCGACGTGCTTGCGGACAACCGGGTCGTACTTCTTCAGGACCATGCGGTCCGGGTTGTTACGACGGTTCTTGCGGGTCACGTAGGTGAACCCGGTCCCGGCAGTCGACTTCAGCTTGATGATGGGGCGTACATCCTGTGCTTTTGCCATGTTAGAGCTTCACACCCTTCGCCAGCAGGTCGGCGACAACGCGGTCGATGCCGCGGACGTCGATGGTCTTGATGCCCTTGGCCGACAGGGTCAGCGTGACATTGCGGCGCAGGGACGGAACCCAGTAGCGCTTCTTCTGGATGTTCGGGTCGAACCGACGCTTGTTGCGGCGGTGCGAGTGGGAGATGCTGTGTCCGAAGTTCGGAACTGCACCGGTCACCTGGCATACAGCTGCCATGATCACTCCTCAGTAGTAGTAAATATTGGCGGTACTCGATAAAACAGATCACAGCGCGGTGTTGCTGCCTCTGAACCTGCGTTGAAGAGTCCCGCCACCAGTTGTGACACCGTGAATTACTGCGACGTGCGAAGGTAACCAGGCTGGGTGAGAACCAACCGAAGCGCCTTACTTGCGCGAAAGACGGTGAATACAGCGTCCCGGTTGAGCATTTTTCCCTACTCGGCTGGTCCGCGTTATTCGGTTTACGGGTAACCACGCCCCCGGAACGACCTGCCCCTGATGGGACACGCCACGACGGGCACGTGACTTAACGCGTTACCATCCTAATCGCCGGACGGCCGAACTCAAAATGCAGGGCACGACGCCGGTGCCCCCTTCCGGGACCGACTCGCCGTGGCCCCTCCCGGGACGGGCGGGGCGGCGGGTCAGCGGAAGATCCAGTGCTCCGGGTCCATGCGGGCGACGACCTTGCGGCCGATGCGGGCCAGGTCGGCCACATCCTCATCGGTCAGCCCGTCGAAGATCATCCGGCGCACCGAGCCCACGTGTTCCGGGGCCAGGCCCACCAGCATCTCCATGCCGGCATCGCGCAGATGGGCCACGGTGACACGGGCGTCCACGGGACTCTGCGAGCGTTCGACCCACCCGCGTCCCTCCAGCTTCTTGACCACGTGGCTCAGGCGGGACAGCGAGGAGTTCGTCCGTCCGGCCAGCTCGCTCATGGGCAGCAGGTGGTCGTCGGCCTCGGAGAGCATGGCCAGCACGTTGTAGTCGAACAGCGTGATCCTCGCCTGCCGGTGCAGGTCGCTGTCCAGCAGGCTCGGCAGCTGCATCGACACGGCCATCAGGGCCAGCCAGCACTCGCGTTCCTCGGGCGACAGCCAGCGGGTTTCGGTCATGGGTCCCATGATGTCACATGAAGTTTCAGGCAACCGGGAGCGCGGTGCGTCTGTGGCCAAGCCCACCGGGGCACCCCTTGCCTGCGCGGCGTAGCCTAGGGGGACAGCGTGTGGGCCTCCGTCCTGCGGCGGTCCCGGTACCCGTGTACCGCGCGGCCGGCGGCACGCCGAGGTCACAGGGGAGTGTCCATGGGCGCCACCGATCAGAGCACCACCATCGACGAGAAGGCCGCCCGTGCGGTGGCCGAGGCGGCGCGGGACGCGGGCACTGCCCGGCCCAGCTTCGCCCAGGGCCTGTACCTGGGCCGGGTGGACTTCGGGCTCATCCAACCGCACCCCCGCCCCTCCCCCGACGAGACCTCGCGCGGGGAGGCCTTCCTGGCGAAGCTGCGTGCCGCCGTCGTGCATTTCGACGGCCGGCTCATCGAGCGCGAGGCCCGCATCCCCGACGAGTACATCGCCACGATGGCCGACCTGGGGGTCTTCGGGATGAAGATCCCCGTCGAGTACGGCGGGCTGGGTCTGTCGCTGGCGTACTACGGCCGGGCACTGATGCTGCTGGGCACGATCAGCCCGAGCATCGGGGCACTGGTCTCGGCCCACCAGTCCATCGGGGTGCCCGAACCGGTGAAGATGTTCGGCACCGCGGAGCAGAAGCGGCAGTTCCTGCCCCGCTGCGCCGCCGGGGCGATCACCGCGTTCCTGCTGACCGAGAACGACGTCGGTTCCGACCCGGCCCGCCTGGGCACGACGGCGACGCGGTCGGCCGACGGCGACTCCTACCTTCTGGAGGGGGTCAAGCTGTGGACGACCAACGGCGCCGTGGCCGAGCTGGTCGTGGTGATGGCCCGCGTGCTGCCCCACGCCGGTCCCGATGGAGCGGAGGTCCCCGGCGGGATCAGCGCGTTTGTCGTCGAGGCCGACAGCGAGGGCCTGGTGGTCGAGAACCGCAATGCGTTCATGGGCCTGCGCGGCATCGAGAACGGGGTGACCCGCTTCCACCAGGTCCGGGTGCCGGCCGCGAACCTGCTCGGGCGGGAGGGGCAGGGGCTGAAGATCGCGTTGAGCACGTTGAACACCGGGCGGCTGTCGATCCCCGCCCTCTGTGCCGGCGCCGGGAAGTGGAGCCTGAAGATCGCCCGTGAATGGTCGGCCGAACGCGTGCAGTGGGGCCGGCCGGTCGGCAAACACCAGGCCGTGGCCTCGAAGATCGCGTTCATCGCCGCGACGTCGTTCGCCGTGGAGTCCGTCTTCGAGCTCTCCGCCGCGCTGGCCGATGCCGGGATGAAGGATGTGCGGATCGAGGCCGCGCTGGCCAAGCTCTTCTGCAGCGAGATGGCCTGCCGGATGGCCGACGAGCTGGTCCAGATCCGCGGCGGCCGCGGGTATGAGACCGCCGATTCGCTGGCCGCCCGCGGCGAACGGGCCGTGGCCGCCGAACAGCTGCTGCGGGACCTGCGGATCAACCGGATCTTCGAGGGTTCCACCGAGATCATGCACCTGCTCATCGCCCGGGAGGCGGTCGACGCCCACCTGAAGGCGGCCGGCGACCTGGCCCGGGCCGATGCGACGCTGTCGGAGAAGGCCCGCGCGGCGGCCGGCGCCTCGGGGTTCTATGCCAAGTGGCTGCCGACCCTGGCCGCCGGTCCGGGCATGGTACCGACGTCGTATTCCGGTGCCGGCACCCTGGCCACCCACCTGCGCTACGTCGAGCGGGCCAGCCGCCGGCTGGCCCGGCACACGTTCGCGGGCATGGCCCGCTGGCAGGCGGGGCTGGAAACGCGCCAGGTGTTCCTGGGCCGCGTGGTGGACATCGGGGCGGAGTTGTTCGCCATGTCGGCCTGCGTCTCCCGCGCGGCGTTGCTGCGCGCCACAGAACCGGAGCATGCCGATGCGGCGCGGGAACTGGCGGAGGCGTTCTGCAGGCAATCGCGCGGGCGCGTCGAGCGGCTGTTCACCGAGCTCTGGGACAACACCGACGACGGCGATGCCGCCCTGGCCCGGAAGGTCCTCGCCGGGGACTATGCGTGGGCCGAGGAGGGCGTGGTGGACCAGTCCGAGGGCACGGGCCCCTGGATCGCCGGGTGGTCGGATGCCGGGGAGCACCTGCCGGATCTGCGCCGGCCCTACGGCAACGGCTGAATACCGGGGCCACCCGATCCCACGACATCCCCCGGCCCGGATGTTACGTTGACGGCAGGGTGAAGACGATCCGCTGCCGGATCGGCCGGAGTTCCCGAGCTGGGCCTCTCCGGCCTGCCGTCCAGCGGTGACGACGCCGCGACGGCAACCGGACGGAGAGCGATCATGGGCAGCACGACCACCACCGAGGGGCAACCGGAACTCAAGCGCACGATCGGCCCCAAGCTGCTGCTGCTGTTCATCGTGGGGGACATCCTGGGCACCGGCGTCTATGCGCTGACCGGTGAGGTCGCCGGCGAGATCGGCGGCGCTGCGTGGGCACCGCTGCTGCTGGCCTTCGCGGTGGCGACCATTTCCGCGTTCTCCTACCTCGAGATGGTGACCAAGTACCCGCAGGCGGCCGGCGCGGCGCTGTACACGCACAAGGCGTTCGGCATCCACTTCGTCACCTTCCTCGTGGCCTTCGCCGTCCTCAGCTCAGGCATCACCTCGGCCTCGACGGCGGCCAAGTTCCTGGGCGAGAACTTCATCGCCGGGTTCAACCTCGACTGGGACCAGACGGCCGTCACGGCGATCGCCCTGGTCTTCATGGCCCTGCTGGCCCTGGTGAACTTCCGGGGCGTGAGCGAGTCGGTGAAGCTGAACGTGGTGTTGACGCTGGTGGAGATGAGCGGCCTGCTGATCGTGATCCTCATCGGCTTCTGGGCCGCCGCCCAGGGCAACGCGGACTTCGGTCGCGTGATGGTCTTCGAGACTTCGGGAGACAAGGGCGTCTTCCTCGCCCTCACCGCGGCGACGTCGCTGGCGTTCTTCTCCATGGTGGGCTTCGAGGATTCGGTCAACATGGCCGAGGAGACCAAGGACCCGGTGCGCACCTTCCCGAAGGTGATGATGACCGGCCTGGGGATCACCGCCGTCGTCTACGTACTGGTGTCCGTCATCGCCGTCGCCCTGGTGCCGATCGGGCGGTTGTCCGAGAGCCCTACGCCCCTGCTGGAGGTCGTCAGCGTCGGGGCTCCCGGAATCCCGGTGGATGTCATCTACCCGTTCCTGTCCATGTTCGCCGTGGCGAACACCGCGTTGATCAACATGCTCATGGCCAGCCGGCTGCTCTACGGGATGGCCCGCCAGGGGGTCCTGCCGCGGTTCCTGGGCAAGGTCCACCCCCGGAGGCGCTCCCCCTGGGCCTCCATCATCTTCACGACGCTCATCGCCTTCGCGCTGGTCACCATCGTCACCAACTTCATGGGCAAGGAAACCGTGACGGCCCTGGGCGGGACCACAGCCCTGCTGCTGTTGTGCGTGTTCACCGTCGTCAACGTCGCGGTGATCGTGCTGCGGCGCCGCCCCGTGGACCGGGACCACTTCAGGGCTCCGCGGATCCTGCCCTACCTGGGGGTGCTCACCTGCGGCTTCCTGGTGGGACCCTGGGCGCAGGACCCCATCGAGTACCAGATCGCCGGGATCATGGTCGGGCTGGGGGTCCTGTTGTGGCTGGTGAACTGGCTGTGGGCGCGGAGCCGGGGGCAGGCGACCTCGTTCACCCGCCCGGAGGACCTGGGTTCCTGACCCGCCCGGCGGGACGCTCTTCGCCGCGGCCGGCCCCCGGCTGCCTAGAATGGTGCGTGACAGCCGTCGACGGCACACCCCTGAACCCCGGAGGAGCCCCATGGGCGGCAGCCATGGCCACGATCCGAATGCCCGCATCCTGGCCGACCCGATCCGCCGCCGGCGGGCCCACCTACTTTTGGCCATCCTGCTCGTACCGGCCGCCCTGGCGGCCGTCGTGGGGACGTTCCTGCTCTGGCCGGGGCCTGCGGCGGACCGGGTCTCGCTCGGCGACCCCTACGGGGTGGCCTCCGGGGTCGCGATGAAAACCGGGACCGTGGAGCGCACGGTGCAGGAGACCTGCCCTTCGTCCCGGGGCATGGCGGAAGCGGGCGGCAAGGAGCTGGACTGCCAGGTCTCCTACGTGGTCCCGGAGGGAGCCACGGCCCCGGTCCCCGTGGAAGTCCCCCCGGAGACGATTGCCTCGCGCCCCTTGGAACCCGGGGACAAGATCCGCTTCCTGGACCTGCACGAGGCCTCGACCGCCATCGCCGCGCCCTACGTTTTCGTCGACTTCGTCCGCACCGTCCCGCTCGTGCTGCTGGCCATCGCCTACGCCCTCGTGGTCTGCTTGGTGGCCCGCTGGCGCGGCTTCCGGGCACTGCTGGGCCTGGTGGGCGGGTTCGCCTTCATCGGCTACTTCATGCTCCCGGCGCTGGTGGAGGGACGGCCGCCGCTGCTCGTTGCGCTGGTCAGCGCAACGGTGATCATGTTCGGCGCCTTGTATTTTGCCCATGGTTTCTCGGCCCGGACCTCCACGGCCCTGCTCGGGACGCTGTTCGGGCTGGCGGTGACCGCCGCGCTGGCGCTCTGGGTCTCCGATGCCGCCTACCTCACCGGCGTCGGGGACGAGAGCAGCTACACCCTGACGACGACGGTGCCGGAATTGAGCCTGTCGGGCCTGCTGCTCTGTGGGCTGCTGATCGCCGGGCTCGGCGTGCTCAACGACGTGACGATCACCCAGTCATCGGCCGTCTGGGAACTCGCGGAGCTGGCTCCCGGTTCATCGGCGCGCGAGCTGTTCACCGCGGCCATGCGGATCGGCAGGGATCATATCGCCTCCACCGTCTACACCATCGCGTTCGCCTATGCCGGCGCCGCCTTGCCGGTACTGGTACTCGTGAGCCTGTACGACCGGCCCTTGCTCGACACGTTCACCTCCGGGCAGATGGCCGAGGAGGTGGCCCACATCCTGGTCGGTTCCATCGGCCTGGTCCTGGCCATCCCGGTGACCACGGCCGTGGCCGTCGCCGTGGTCAAGGCCGTGGGATCGGGCCGTCCGGTGGGCACGCCGCGCGATCCCGGCGACGACGCGCGGGACGCCCTCATCCTTCAAGATGCAAATGATTCTCATTTGCCCTAGGCTATGGAAGTCAACTCCTCCGCCCGAAAGGCCCCCATGCGCTCCCGGCTCGCCATCATCCCCGTCCTCCTGCTCGGCCTCGGCCTGGCCTCCTGCGGGGACAACGCCCCGGCCGGTGAGACCGGCGAGGCCGATGCGCTCACCGTGGTGGCCTCGACCAACGCCTATGGGGACATCGTCAAGCAGGTCGCCGGGGACGCGGTGACCGTCGAGTCGATCATCAACCGGGCATCCCAGGATCCGCATTCCTACGAGGCCACACCGCAGGACAAGCTCACGCTCTCCCACGCGGATCTGGTCGTGGCCAACGGTGGCGGCTACGACCCGTTCATCGGCACGCTCACCCAGGATCTCGGAACAGAGCCTTCATCCATCATCACCGCCGTGGACCTCTCCCCGACCATCCACGCCGACGAGGCCCCCCATGACGACGAGACGCACGGCGCCAGCCCTGCAACGGAGGGCCACAGCGGACACGACCACGCCTCCTTCAACGAGCACGTGTGGTACGACCTGCCCACCGCCGCTGCCGTCGCCACGGAGGTGGCCGACCGGTTGGGCGAGCTGAAACCGGACGAAGCGGCGACCTTCACGGCCAATGCCGGGGCATTCACTGCCGGGATCGACGGGCTGGAAGCCAGGCTCCAGCACCTGGCCCAGAACGGCCAGGGGCAGGAATTCGCCATGACCGAACCGGTGCCGTTTTACCTGCTCACTTCGGCGGGCCTGGCCGACGGAACGCCCGAGGGGTTCAGCGGTGCCATCGAAGCCGGTCGCGACGTCTCGCCGCTGCTCCTCAAGGAGCTCGATGAGAAGCTGTCCTCGGGCAAGATCTCCCTGCTGGCCTACAACGCGCAGACCAGCGGGCCGCAGACCGAGGCCGTCCGCGAAGACGCGGAGGCAGCCGGCGTCCCGGTGGTGGAGTTCACCGAAACGCTCCCGGAAGGCACCGACTACCTCGCCTGGATGGGCTCGAACATCGACGCCATCGCCCAGGCATTGCAGGACTAGGATGCCCCTCGCGGGAAGGCCGGCCCGACCGCTGGCCGGCTGGCCTTCCCGCTGCGGTACGGGGGATCAGGCGGCGGCGCCCTTGGGCCAGCGCAGCAGCGCGGCGATCCCGGCACCGTCGGGCAGCACCCCCGCGGGGACATAGCGGATCGACGCATCGGTCATCGCGACCGCGCGGAGCAGAACCTCGGGTGCCGGCCAGGATCCCAGGGCACCCGCGCCCTCGACGTCGGTTCCCTCTGCGGCCACCCAGGGTTCCCCGGCAAGGGCCAGCAAGGAGTGCTCATCCTGGAACTCTGCGACGACGACCGTGGAGGCCTGGCCCTGTTGCAGCGCCCAGACCACCTCATCGATGCCCAGCACGGCCCCCGGCTGGGGCGCGTTGGCCTGGTTCCCGATGCGCTCGGAAAGATCGCGGATGTCGTCGGCGAGCAGTTGTGCCACGCGCGCCTCGACCTCCTTTTCGACCGCGACGGGATCGGCGCCGCCGGTGCGCGTGTGCTGGTCAAGCGTGACGGCCAGTGCCCGCGTCGGCTCGGCCAGCTGCGAGAGCACCAGTTCGCGGGCCTTCGTGTCGCCGGCCAGGACGATGAGCCGGGCCCGCGTGTCCCGGGCAACTTCGTCGACGAGCCGGGCGATCTCATCGGCATTCCGCCGCCAGATCTCCGTGGTCTGGTGCTGGTTCTTGGATTCGTCGTAGCGGCCCGGGACACGACGGGCGTGGTGGGCTTCCTCCCGGTCTCCGACGATGCGGTATTCCTCCGCCACTCCGGCAACCGCGGAGTGGCGCAGCCGTACTTCGCCCCCGTCGCGGCCAACCTCGGCCACGAGATAGGGGAACTGTCCCCCATGGGCGCGGGCCAGGGGCACGAGGTTGGGGAATTCGCTGCACTCGACCTGCGGTGTCTGGGTCCGCACGCCCTGGACGATCTCGTCGAGCACGACCTTCCCGGCGGCCACGGCCACGAAACGGGAGACCGGTGCGGGCCGTCCGACGGCCGGACGCAGTGCCGAGCGCATGGCCTCGATGTCGGCCTCGCTGGCTTGTTGGCTTTTCAGGAGTTGGGTGACCTTGTCGGGCAGGAGATCGGCGGCCTCCTGTGCCGCCGTCGTGCCGAGTGAGGCGTCTACGAAGGCCGTGCACCACGGACCTTCCTGTCGAAACAACGTGGCATCAATTCCGCTGGAACCTGCCCGATTGGCCATGGGGAAACTCCTTCCCACGCAACGCCTTCGCCGCGTGACTACTGGGTCCGTGAGCCCACCGTAGCATCGTGGGGCCGCAGCGAACAGGGTCCCTACATGGGCCGGACACCGCTTGGGCAGGCCCTAGTCAGAGCCGCAGAACCACTGTGGCGACCAGGAAATACAGGACCAGTCCGGCCGCGTCGACGAAGGTGCTGATGAAGGGATTCGAGAAGACCGCGGGGTCCGCGCGCAGTGCCTTGCCCAACAGCGGCATCATGCCTCCGACCGTTGCGGCGAGGGTGCAGACGCCCAGCAGCGTCAACCCGATCACCCATCCGAGGGCCGGCGAATACAAGAGCCCTGCCAGCAACAGGCCCACCGCTCCCAGCAGCAGACCCAGCGTCGCACCGACCCTGACTTCGCGGGCCAGGACCCTGAAGATGTCGCGGGTCCGCACGTCGCCGAGCGCCAGGGCCCGGGTCACCGTCGTGGCAGCCTGGTTGCCGGTGTTCCCTCCGGTGCCGATCAGCAGCGGGATGAACAGGGAGAGCACCACCTGCTGCTCCAGCGTCGCCTCGAAGACAGCCAGCACCTGAACGGTCAGGGTGGCCCCGATGGCCAGGACCAGCAGCCACACCACCCGGGACTTCACGATGTCCCAGACGGGTGTCGACAGGTAGGGGCGCCGCAGCGGCTCGCTGCCGCCGGTCCGTGCGGCGTCCTCCGACTCGGCGTCCTCCAGGATCTGCAGTGCGTCGTCGACCGTCAGGATCCCCAGCAGCCGGTCTTCGGCATCGACCACCGGCAGGGCCAGGATCTTCAGGTCGGCGCACCTGCGGGCCGCCGATTCCTCGTCGAGGGTCGCCGGCACCGATTCCGGCACCGCCATGACCGAGCCCACGAGGTCCCCGGGGCCGCCCCGCAGCAGGTCCCGCAGGCTCACGACCCCGACCAGCTTCCGGCCCGAGTCGACCACGGGGAGCGTGTAGACCGTCTCCGCGTCATCGAGGCCGGCACGGACCCGGGCCAGGGCCTGCTCGACGGTGTTCCAGGGGTGCATGGCAATGAATTCCGGACTCATGCTGCGCCCGATGGATCCCTGGCCGTAGCCCAGGACGGCATTGGTGAGCGTGCGCTGGCGGACCGACAGGCCCAGCAGCAGCCGCCGGGCCACTGCTGCCGGCACCTCGTCCAGCAGCGCCACCCGGTCGTCGGGTGTCATGCCGGCGAAGACCTCTGCGACGTCGGCGTCCTGCAGCCCCTGCACCAGTTCGGATTGCAGCGTCGCGTCGAGCCGTTCGAAGACGGCCAGCGCCCGGTCCTTGCCGAGCAGCCGGTAGGTGACGGCGCGGTCTCGGCTGTTCAACCGCTCCATCTCGTCCAGGGCCTGCGAGGTCGACAGCCCGGCGACGACGTCGGCTGCGGCGGCCAGGTCCTTGCGGTTCAGCGCCTGCCTCAGGGCGTCGCTGACGGCAGCGGTTTCCAGGGTGTCGTCTTGCTTCATGGTCCGGGGTCCCTCCGGTGTGCGGCCCTCCCGGGCGGCTAGGTGGTGGCTGCGCTCGGCGCAGGGGAATGGCACTGGCCCGCGGTGGTGGCGGGCGCTGGAGAAGGTCCGTCGTCCATGTGCGGGTCACCTCCCCCTGGTCGGCCAGCCGGGCGCGGCCGGCCCCTGTCCGATACCGCGCTTCCACAAAATGGAGCGCCCCACGTCCGGGCTTCAGCACTGCAGGGCGTATCCGGTTCACCGGAAGCCGCTTGGGACCACCCCTTAATCCGGGGAGATCTGTCCTGACCGTGGGCATCTCTCGATGTCGTGGGGTCAGCGGCCTGTGTCCGTGCAGAAGCCTCGCCTAACGATGCGCTTCGCACCCCACCCTAGCCCGGAGGCGGCGGGGAGGGCGAACCCGTCGCGGGGATCCAATACCGCAGCTTGGCGTGGCCGGGCAGCAGTTCGACGCTGTCCTCGTAGACGCCGCCGCATCGTTCGATGACAGCGATCGACGCGGCATTCGTGTCGTCGCAGGTCACCAGCACGCGCTTCAGCCCCAGGCCGGCCGCGGTCCGGATCCCGGCACGAAGCAGGGCGGTGGCGTGCCCGCGGTGGCGGAAGGCGGGTCGCACGCCGTAGCCGATGTGCCCGCCGATGGCCGCGAGCATGGGGGTCAGCTCGTGCCGCAGCGATACCCGGCCGACCAGGGCCCCGCCGGCCACCGCGACCAGGAAGGTATGGGGGACGTAGCCGGGGGCCAGCCCCTGACCGTGTTCCTCCCGCCCCAGCCGGGCCAGGTAGGCCGCGAAGTCCTCGCCGTCGTCGTACCCGAGCATGAAATCGAATCCCTCGGCGGCGAGTTCGGCGTGCGCGGACCGGGCCTGCGCCTCGTCGCCGGGGAGCAGGCGCCGGACCTGCGGGGTGCCGGTCAGCACTCCACGACGTTGACGGCGAGCCCGCCCATGGCGGTCTCCTTGTACTTGTCGCTCATGTCCTTGCCCGTCTCGCGCATGGTCACGATGACCTCGTCGAGGGAGACGCGGTGCTCGCCGTCGCCCATCAGGGCCATCTTGGCGGCATTGACTGCCTTGGAGGCACCGATGGCGTTGCGTTCGATGCAGGGGATCTGCACGAGCCCGCCGATCGGGTCGCAGGTCAGCCCCAGGTTGTGCTCCATCGCGATCTCGGCGGCGTTCTCCACCTGCGCGGGGCTGCCGCCCAGGACCTCGGCCAGCCCGGCGGCGGCCATCGAGGAGGCGGAGCCGACCTCGCCCTGGCAGCCGACCTCGGCCCCGGAGATGGAGGCCTGCTCCTTGTAGAGGACCCCCACCGCTGCTGCGGCGAGCAGGAAGCGGACGATGATGTCCTCCTTGTCGGAGCCGGTGGCGTACTCGATGCCGGGGAGGTAGTGCGTGGCATAGAACATGACGGCGGGGATGATCCCGGCCGCTCCGTTGGTCGGAGCGGTGACGACCCGTCCACCGGAGGCGTTCTCCTCGTTGACCGCCAGGGCGACGAGGTTGACCCATTCCTGCCAGTAGCGCGGGTCGCGGTCCTTGTCCTCCTTGCTCAGGCGCTCGTGCCAGTCGGGCGCGCGGCGGCGGACCTTCAGCCCGCCTGGGAGGATCCCTTCGCGGGCGATGGCGGAGTCCTTGCATTCCTCCATGACGGTCCAGATGTGCAGCAGCCCCTCGCGGATCTCCTCCCGGCTGCGGTAGGTCAGCTCGTTGGCCATCATGACGTCGGCGATACCCATCCCGCTGGTGCGGCAGTGGTCCAGCAGTTCCGCGGCGGTGCGGAAGGGGTAGGGCAGTTCCTGGTTGACCTCGTCGAGTTCGGCCGCAGCGGCCTCCTCGTCGCCCTCGCGGACGATGAATCCGCCGCCGACGGAGAAATAGGTCTCGTCCAGCAGGACCCCGCCGTCGGAGTCGAGGGCCTGGAAGCGGATGCCGTTGGTGTGGCGCGGCAGGACGGTCAGCGGGTGCTGGACCATGTCCTCGACGGTGTACTTGAGGTCGTTCTGGGCCCCCAGCTCGGCGCAGAAGCGCAAGGTGCCGGTCTCGGCGATGTCGGCCAGGCGCTCCTCGACCTGGTCGGGCAGGATCCTCTCCGGTTCAAAGCCCTCCAGTCCCAGCAGTACCGCGGTGAAGGTGCCGTGGCCCCGTCCGGTGGCGGCCAGGGAGCCGTAGACGTCGATGCGCAGGTCGGCGGTGGCGGCAGCCAGCTGCTGTTCCACCAGTCGTGCGGCAAAGCGCTGGGCGGCCCGCATGGGCCCGACGGTGTGGGAGCTCGAGGGACCGATGCCGACCGAGAAGAGGTCGAAAACACTGATGGCCATGCTGGTACTTCCTTTGAACGAGAGGGGTGCGGAGACGGCAGGGGCCGTTCCGCGGAGGGAGGAGGCCGAGGGGCCTCCTCCGGGGTGTCGTCGCGGGGCTGGTGTTCAGCAGGCCCGGGGAAAACGAGTCCCCGGGCCCGCTGCCGCCTCCGACGGCGCTTGCGGCTCAGGAGAGCGGAGCCAGCTCCGGGTAGAGGGGGTGTGCTGTGGCCAGGGCCGAGACGCGGGCGGACAGCCCGGCCAGGACGGCCTCGTCGGCCCCGCCTTCGGTGGTCCCGGCGATCAGGGCCTGCGCGATGATCTCCGCGACCTCGCTGAAGGCGGCCTCGGAGAAGCCGCGCGTGGCCAGCGCCGGGGTCCCGATCCGCAACCCGGAGGTCACCATCGGCGGACGCGGGTCGAACGGGACCGCGTTGCGGTTCACCGTGATCCCCACCCGTGCCAACAGGTCCTCGCCCTGCTGGCCATCGAGCACCGAATCCCGCAGGTCCACCAGCACCAGGTGCACGTCGGTGCCCCCGGTCAACACGCTGATCCCCCGCGCCGAGACATCGTCGCCGGTGAGGCGTTCGGCCAGGATCCGCGCACCGGCCAGGGTGCGGGCCTGGCGCTCGGTGAACTCCTGTGAGGCGGCGATCTTGAACGCGACGGCCTTGCCCGCGATGACGTGCTCCAACGGTCCGCCCTGCTGGCCGGGGAACACCGCGGAGTTGACCTTCTTCGCGATGTCGGCGTCGTTGGTCAGGATGATCCCGCCGCGCGGGCCGGCCAACGTCTTGTGCGTGGTGGAGGTGACCACATGCGCGTGCGGAACCGGTGAGGGGTGCAGTCCTGCGGCGACCAGGCCGGCGAAGTGGGCCATGTCCACGAACAGGTAGGCGCCGACCTCATCGGCGATCGCCCGGAACCGGGCGAAGTCCAGCTGGCGGGGGTACGCCGACCAGCCGGCGACGATCATCTTGGGCTGGTGCTCGCGCGCCAGCGCCTCGACCTGGTCCATGTCGACCTCGTAGGAGGTCTCGTCGACCCCATAGGGCACGATGTTGTAGAGGCGGCCGGAGAAGTTGATCTTCATCCCGTGCGTCAGGTGCCCGCCATGGGCCAGGTTCAGCCCCATCACCGTGTCACCGGGACGGATCAGCGCATGCATCACCGACGCGTTCGCCTGGGCACCCGAATGCGGCTGCACGTTCGCGAACCCGGCACCGAACAGGGCCTTGACCCGCTCGATCGCCAACGACTCGATCACGTCCACGTGCTCGCACCCGCCGTAGTAGCGCCGGCCCGGGTAGCCCTCGGCGTACTTGTTCGTCAACACCGACCCCTGCGCGGCCATCACGGCCTGCGCCGTGTGGTTCTCCGACGCGATCATCTCCAGGCCCTCCTGCTGACGGGCCAACTCCGCATCGATCCGCGCAGCGACCTCCGGATCCAACTCGGCCAACGACGCCGTCAGGGAAGGTGCTGCCACGGGTGCGGTCGTCGTGGTCACTCGACGTCACCGCCGTTGGCGGAGGCGTAGTCCGCGGCGGAGAGCAGCGGGCCCTCCTCGGAGACCTCGACGGTGAAGAGCCACCCGGTGCCGTAGGGGTCCTCGTTCAGCAGGGCCGGGTTGTCGATGGCCTCCTGGTTGAGCTCGACGACGGTGCCGGTGACCGGCGCGTAGAGGTCGGAGACGGACTTGGTGGATTCGACTTCGCCGCAGGTCTCGCCGGCGGTGACGGTCGAGCCGGCCTCGGGCAGGTCGACGTACACGACGTCCCCGAGTGCATCGGCGGCGACCTGGGTGATGCCGACCTTGGTCGGGGTCGAACCGTCGACCCACTCGTGCTCGGCGGAGTAGCGGAGGGTGGAAAGAACCTTGCTCATGGTGTTGTCCTTTGTCTCGGGGATCCAGTACGGGTGGGCGTTACTTGTTGCGGCTGTAGAACGGCAGGTCCACGACCTCGAAGGGCTGCGGCTTGCCGCGCAGGTCGACGTCCAGTGCGGTGCCGACCTCGGTCAGGGCGACGTCGACGTACGCCAAGGCAATCGGGTATCCCAGCGTGGGGCTGGGCTGTCCCGAGGTGACCTCGCCGACGACGTTGCCGTCCTTCAGCACAGCGTAGTGTGAACGACCCGCCCGGCGCCCGAGTCCCTTCAGGCCAACGAGCTTGCGGGCCGGTCCCTCGGCCTTCTTGGCTTCCAGTGCGGAGCGGCCGACGAAGTCCTCCTCCTTCTTGAAGGAGACGATCGGGCCCAGTCCGGCGTCGAACGGGGTGGTTTCCAGGGTCAACTCGTTGCCATACAGCGGCATGCCGGCCTCCAGGCGCAGCGAGTCGCGGCTGGCCAGCCCGGCGGGGATGAGCCCGCGACCGGAACCGGCCTCCAGCAGCGCCTTCCACAGCGCGACGGCGTCGGCATTGGGGATGTAGAGCTCGAAGCCGTCCTCGCCGGTGTAGCCGGTGCGTGCCAGCAGCACGTCGATCCCGGCGACCGTGACCTCGTCGGCGGCGTAGTACTTCATGCCGGTGACCGTTTCGGCATCCTCGGCGGAGACCAGCCCGAGGAGGATCGATTCAGCGATCGGCCCCTGGACGGCGACCAGCGCCGTGTCGGCCGAGGCGTCGGTGACGGTGACGTCGAAGCCGGCGGCGCGCTCGGCCAGGGCGGCGGCCACGACCGGGGCGTTGCCGGCGTTCGGGACCACGAGGAAGCGGTCCTCGGCGCGGCGGTAGGTGATCAGGTCGTCGATGATCCCGCCGTCGGCGTTGCAGATCACCGAGTACTTGGCCTTGCCGACCTTCATGACGGCCATGTTGCCGGCCAGCGCGGTGTTCAGGAACGTGGCCGCGTCGGGTCCCTCGACCCAGACCTCGCCCATGTGGGACAGGTCGAACAGCCCGGCTGCCTCGCGGACGGCCTGGTGCTCGGCGAGCTCGGAGCCGTACTTCAGCGGCATGTCCCAGCCGCCGAAGTCGGTGAAGTTCGCGCCCAGCGTTGCGTGTTCGCCGTGCAGGGGCGTCTGCTGCGGCGTCGTGGTGGTTTCGGTGCTCACGGGGAGTCTGCCTTTCGTCGGGTTCCGGGGATCCGGGTTAGTTCTCGAATGCCTCGGGGGCCGGGCAAGAGCAGATCAGGTTCCGGTCGCCGCCGGCACCGTCGATGCGCCCCACCGGGGGGAAGTACTTGTCCTGGCGCAGGCCGGGCACCGGGAAGGCGCCCTGCTCGCGGGTGTACTTGCGGTCCCAGTCGCCGGTGACCACGGCCGCCGCGGAGTGCGGGGCCAGGCGCAGCGGGGATTCCTCCGCGGTGAAGTCACCGGCCAGGACCTGCTCCATCTCGGCGCGGATGGCGATCATGGCCTCGATGAAGCGCTCGATCTCGGCGAGGTCCTCGGACTCGGTCGGCTCGACCATCAGCGTCCCGGCGACCGGGAAGGCCAACGTCGGGGCGTGGAAGCCGTAGTCGATCAGGCGTTTGGCCACGTCCTCGGCGGTGATGCCGGTCTTGGCGGTGGCATCGCGCAGGTCCAGGATGCACTCGTGGGCGACCAGTCCCTGGTTGCCGGTGTAGAGCACCGGGAAGTACTCGTTGAGCCGGGAGGCCACGTAGTTCGCGGTCAGCAACGCGTTCTTGGTGGCGTTGGTCAGACCCTCGGCGCCCATCATGGCCACGTAGGCCCAGGAGATCGGCAGCACGCCGGCCGACCCGTAGGTGGTGGCGGCGACGGCGGTGCCGGTGCGCTCGGTAGCCTCGCCGGCGGGGGCGCCGGGCAGGAACGGCACCAGGTGTTCGGCCACGGCCACCGGGCCGACGCCGGGTCCGCCGCCGCCGTGCGGGATGCAGAACGTCTTGTGCAGGTTCAGGTGCGAGACGTCGCCGCCGAACTGTCCCGGGCGGCCGAGGCCGACCAGGGCGTTCATGTTGGCGCCGTCGATGTAGACCTGTCCGCCGGCGGCGTGGACCTTGTCGCAGACCTCGCGTACGTCGGCATCGTAGACGCCGTGCGTGGAGGGGTAGGTGATCATGATCGCGGCCAGCGAGTCGTGGTTGGCCTCGATCTTCGCGTCCAGGTCCGCGGCGTCGATGGTGCCGTTCGGCGCGGTCTTGACCACGACGACCTTCAGGCCGGCCAGGACCGCGGAGGCGGCGTTGGTGCCGTGCGCGGAGGCGGGGATCAGGCAGACGGTGCGGGCGTCGTCGCCGTTGGCGAGGTGGTACTGGCGGATGGCCAGCAGCCCGGCGTA
The DNA here is from genome assembly GCF_041679245.1 of Arthrobacter sp. JSM 101049. NCBI lineage: Bacteria > Bacillati > Actinomycetota > Actinomycetes > Micrococcales > Micrococcaceae > Arthrobacter > Arthrobacter sp. JSM 101049. Next base: position 624,090 of record NZ_JBGFFC010000001.1, read on the forward strand.
TTCGCCCTGCGAACCGGCGTTGGGCTGGATGGAGACGCCCGCGTAGCCGGTGATGGTGCTCAACCGGTCCTCGAGGTCGGTGATCAGCTGGCGCCAGCCCTCGGTCTGGTGGGCGGGGGCATATGGGTGGATGGAGGCGAACTCGGGCCAGGACATCGATTCCATCTCGGCGGTGGCGTTGAGCTTCATGGTGCACGATCCCAGCGGGATCATCGTGCGGTCCAGCGCCAGATCGCGGTCCGAGAGGCGGCGCAGGTAGCGGAGCATCTGGGTCTCGGAGCGGACCGAGTGGAAGATCGGGTGGGTCATGTACTCGCTGGAGCGCACGACGGCGGAGGGCAGCTTCTCGGCTGCCCCGGCTTCCGCGCGCTCCACCCCGGTCGCTGCATCGGCGACGCCGAAGGCCTCGGCGATGGCTACCAGGTGGGCGCTCGTGGTGGTCTCATCGGTGGAGATGCCCACGGTGTCGGCGTCGAGGCGGCGCAGGTTGATCCCGCGCTCCTCAGCGGCGGTGATGACCTCGGCGGCGCGGCCGGCGGCCGTGACCGTGAGGGTGTCGAAGAACGCCTCGGCGGCCAGCTCGAATCCGGCGTCGGACAGGACGGCGGCCAGCGTGCTGGCGCGCAGGTGGGCGCGGCGGGCAATCGCCTGCAGGCCCTCCGGGCCATGGTAGACGCCGTACATGGAGGCGGTGATGGCCAGCAGCGCCTGGGCGGTGCAGATGTTGGAGGTGGCCTTCTCGCGGCGGATGTGCTGCTCGCGGGTCTGCAGCGCCAGGCGGTAGGCGGGTCGACCGGCGTCGTCCTTGGAGACGCCGACCAGGCGTCCGGGCAGCGAGCGCTCCAGGCCCTTGCGCACGGACATGTAGGCGGCGTGCGGGCCGCCGAAGAACAGCGGGACGCCCAGGCGCTGGGTGTTGCCGACGGCGATGTCGGCGCCCTGCTCGCCCGGGGGCACGATGAGGGTCAGCGAGAGGATGTCGGCGGCGACGGTGACCATGGCACCGCGTTCCTTGGCGGCGGCGATGATCGCGGCCTGGTCGACCACACGGCCGGAGTTGCCCGGCTGCTGCAGCACGATCCCGGAGATCTCGCCCTCGGGCAGGCCGGCGGAGAGGTCGGCGATCTCGAGCTCGAAGCCCAGGGCCTTGGCCCGGCCCTCGACGACGGCGATGGTCTGCGGGAAGAGGTCGGCATCCAGGACGGTCTTGGCGTCGCCCTTGGCCTTGTTGGCGCGGCGCATCATCAGCACGGCCTCGGCGACGGCGGAGGCCTCGTCGAGCAGCGAGGCGTTGGCGATCGGCAGGCCGGTCAGGTCCGAGACCATCGTCTGGAAGTTCAGCAGGGCCTCGAGGCGGCCCTGGGAAATCTCCGGCTGGTACGGGGTGTAGGCGGTGTACCAGGCGGGGTCCTCGAGGACGTTGCGCAGGATGACCGGCGGGGTGAAGGTGTCGTAGAAGCCCTGGCCGATCATCTGGGTCTTCAGGATGTTCTTCGCGGCGATGGCGCGCAGGTCGGACAGGACCTCGGCCTCGGAGCGGGCCGCGGGCAGGTCCAGCGGTTCGGACTGGCGGATGTCGGCGGGCACTGCGGTGTCGACGAGGTCGTCGAGGCTGGCGTAGCCAAGCTGGCGCAGCATGGTCTCGGTGGCATCGCCACGCGGGCCGATGTGGCGGTCGGCGAACACGAGGTCGCCGGGGACTGTGGTGGGACGGGCCGTGGTCTCGGTCATCTGGGGGAACTCCAAGGGTGGTCGGTGTGCGCTGCACGCCGAATGAGCTTCGGTTCCTCCCCGACTCTGTATTGGACCTGAGAGATTCCGCCGCGCCGGTGTCCCGGACGCGGCTTGCACCGTCGGTGAGAGCATCCCTGGCTCCGGTGGACCGGTGCCTTGTGGTGCTGCTGCTTTCCAGAGTTGCCTCAGCGCGGCGGTACGGGTGCCTGAGAGATTCCCGGGGAGGGTATTGCTCCTACGGCGCCCGCCAGTGGTTCTGAACGGGACTCTCCCGCCGCATGTCATTGGCGTGTGCCCCGCGGACGGGGCACTCCCCCATCTTAGCCGAGGCGCCGTGACCAGGACAACAGGCGCCAGGCACCCGGGGACTCAGCGTTCCGTGGCACGGCGCAACAGCCCGGGCTCGTCCTCGATGGCCTGCAGGGACAGCGTCTTGTACCCCTCGTCGTCGACCAGCACGGTCAGCCGGTCGTCCTCGATACTCATGACGATCCCGGGACCCCAGTCCTTGTGGACCACAGCGGACTGCGGGGCGAAGTCCCCGTCCTCGTCGCTGATGTCCACCGCGGTGCCGGCCAGGCAGTTGTCGCAGTTGCCGCAGGTTTCGGCCAGCTCCTCGCCGAAGTAGCCCAGCAGGTACTGCCGCCGGCAGCCGTCGGTCTCGGCGTAGCCGCGCATCATCTCGATCCGGGTGTCATCGATGCGCTGCCGGGTCTCGGCCGTCTCCACGGCGCGCCGCACCGCCTCGGCGGGGCGCACGTCCGGGTCGATGCGCAGGCCGCCGCGCCGGGCGGTGAGCACTCCTGCGGATTCGAGCAGGTTGACGATGCCGGTGACCCGGCGCGCGGGCAGCCCGACCTGTTCGCGCAGGGCCGCCCCCTTGAGAGGTCCACCGGCCGCGCGCAGGGCTTTGGCCACGTCGCGGACGGCATCCTCGTCGGTGTGGTGGGTGCCGAAGAAGGACCGCAGGCCCAGGTCCTCGGAGCGGTAGTGCAGGACCGCTTGCGCCGGGTCCCCGTCGCGTCCGGACCGGCCGATCTCCTGGTAGTAGCTGTCGAGCGAGTCGGTGATGTCCGCGTGTACGACGAACCGGACGTTGGGCTTGTCGATCCCCATGCCGAAGGCGGTGGTCGCTACGACGACGTCGAGCCGGTCGGCCTGGAAGTCCTCGTGGACCTGGCGGCGGTCGGCTGCCTTCAGCCCCGCGTGGTAGGGCCGGGCACGCAGCCCGGCCTCGGCGAGCGCGTCGGCATATTCGACTGTGGCCTTGCGCCGGGCCACGTAGACCAGGCCCGGCAGGGGCAGGTGGGAAACCTGCTCGACCAGGTCGGCTTCCTTGACGCCCCGGTCACGGTGGCGCACCACCTCCAGGCGCAGGTTCGGCCGGTCGAAGCTCTGCACGAATTCCAGCGGGTCCGACAGGCGGAGCCGCTCGGCGATCTCCCGGCGGACCGGCTGGGATGCCGTGGCGGTCAGGGCGATGGCCGGGGGGGTTGCCGATGCGTTCACGCACGGCACCGAGCTGCAGGTAGTCGGGCCGGAAGTCGTGCCCCCACGCCGAGACGCAGTGTGCCTCGTCCACCACGAACAACCCAGGTTCCAGCTCGGCCAGCCGGGACACGACGTCGTCCTTGGCCAGCTGCTCGGGAGCCAGGAACAGGAAGCGGGCCTCCCCGGCGGCCGCGTCCTCCCACGCCTGCCGCTGGGCGCGCACCGGCATGGAGGAGTTCACGGCCACCGCCCGGCAGTCGCCGGGTGCGTCGTTCAGGTCCTGCAGCTGGTCGGTCTGCAAGGCGATCAGCGGGGAGACGACGACGGCCGGGGCGTCGACGAGCAGACCCGCGAGTTGGTAGATGGCGGACTTCCCGTATCCGGTGGGCATCACGGCCAGCACGTCGCGCCCGTCCACGGCCGCCTGCACGGCCGCGAGCTGGTCCTCGTGCAGGGAGTCCCAGCCGAAGGCCTCGCGGGCCAACCGGGAGATATCGTCGGCAGTCGGTGAGGGCAAAGTAGTCACCAAGCCACCCTAGGAGCCGGCCGCCCGGCTGTCCGCAGAGTGGGTCGTCCCGCAGTCCGTTTGGATGATTTTGCATGAGGGTGAAAAACTATAGGGTCACATCGTCCGCCGCCGTGATCCGGCAGCCGCATCGTCATCCCGGGCCACCGCCCGGTGTTAGGACCCCTCATGCCCACTCCCCCGTCCCGCACCCGCCCCGGACAACACCTGCCCCTGGGCCGCCAGCTGCTGCTGCGCAAGGACGTCGAGGCGCTGGACGCCGAGGCCGGACACGGTTCCGGTGGCGGGACGATGCGGCGCACCCTGGGCGTGCTGCAGCTGACGATGATCAGCGTCGGCGCCACCCTGGGCACCGGCATCTTCGTGGTGCTGGGGTCCTCGGTGCCGCTGGCCGGTCCCGCGGTCTGGATCTCCTTCACGATCGCCGGGATCGCCGCCCTGCTGGCCGCCCTGTCCTACGCGGAAATGGCCGGCGCGGTCCCCGTCTCCGGGTCCAGCTACTCCTACACCTACGCCACGATGGGCGAGGGGCTGGCCTGGATCTGCGGCTGGTGCCTCATCCTCGAATACGGGGTCTCGGTGGCCGCCATCGCCGTCGGCGCCGGCGAATACGTCAACGAGCTGGCCGCGACCTTCAACGTCGAGCTGCCCGCCGCCCTGACCAACCCGCCGGGGCCCGACGGCGGCGTGTTCAACATCCCCGCCGTCGTCGTGGTCCTGCTGGCCATGGTCCTGCTGATGCGCGGGGCCAAGGAGTCGGCCACGGTGAACACCGTGCTGGTGTTCCTGAAGATCGCCGTGCTCGTCTTCTTCGTCGTGATCGCCTTCAGCGCCTTCCACACCGGCAACTTCGCCCCGCTGTTGCCCATGGGGACGGCGGGCGTCTCGGCCGCGGCCTCGCGCCTGTTCTTCTCCTACATCGGCTTCGACGCCGCCTCCACCGCCGGCGAGGAGGCGGTGAACCCGCAGCGCGACCTGCCGCGGGCCATCATCGCCTCGATGGTGATCGTCACCGTGCTCTACATCCTGGTCGCCGTGGCCGCCGTGGGCGCCAAGGACTGGCAGTGGTTCGTTGGCAAGGAGGCCGCCCTGGTGCAGGTCCTCGAGGAGATCACCGGGCAGGCCTGGGTGGCCCTGGTCTTCTCGGTGGGGGCGGTCGTGGCGATCATCAGCATCGTCATCACCGTGCTCTACGGTCAGACCCGCGTGCTGGTGGCCATGTCACGGGACGGCATGGTCCCACGGGTGTTCGGCAGGCTGCACCCGCGCACCGGGACCCCGGTGCTGAACACGCTGATCACCGGCGGCACGATCGCGCTCACGGCCGGCCTGGTCCCGCTGGGCGAACTGGCCGACGCCACCAGCATCGGCACGCTCTTCGCCTTCAGCCTGGTCAGCCTGTCGGTGATCTACCTGCGCCGCAACCGCCCCGACCTCCCGCGTACCTTCCGGGTCCCGTTCTACCCGGTGACCCCGATCCTGGCGGTCGCCGGCTGCGTGTTCCTCATGGCCAACCTGGGCGGCTCCACCTGGATCGTGTTCGGGCTCTGGATGGTCCTGGGTGCCGGGGTCTACCTGGCCTACGGCCGGCGGCGCTCCACAGTGGCCGCCGGCCATGCCGCAGGGCACGACGAGGCGAACACGGGGAACGACGCCGGAACTCCCCGCTCCCAGCCCTAGCCGACGGCCCCGCTGCTGCCCAGCCAGGTGCCGATGAGGAACGTGGCCCCCAGCGCCAGCAGCCCGCCGGCCACCACCCGCACGACCGGACGGAACATCGGCGCGCGTCCCATATAGGCGCCCAGTCCCCCCGTCACGGCGAGCGCGACCAGCACCGCGGCGAACGTCACCGGGATCTTCAGGGAGGCGGGCAGCAGGACGGCCGTGAGGAATGGCAGCAGCGCCCCGATGGTGAATGACACGGCCGAGGCGAGTGCCGCGTTCCACGGGCTGACCACCTCGTCGGGGTCGATGTTCAGTTCCACGTCCAGGTGCGCGGCGAGTGCGTCATGGGCGGTCAGCTCCCGGGCGACGGCCTCGGCCGTGCCGGCGCTGAGGCCTCGTTGTTCGTAGAGGTAGGCCAGCTCGGCGAGCTCCTCGTCAGGCATTTCCTCCAGTTCGCGGCGTTCCTTGGCGATCAACGACTTCTGCGAGTCGGATGAGCTCGAGACCGAGACGTATTCGCCCAGCGCCATCGAGACCGCGCCACCGATCAGGGCGGCGGCCCCGGCGGCCAGGATCGGCCCGCTGGCGGTGGTCGCCCCGGCCACGCCGACCACGACCGCGGCCGTGGAGACGATCCCGTCGTTGGCCCCGAGGACCCCGGCGCGCAGCCAGTTCAGCCGCTCGGCGAGGCCGGAGGATTCGTGCGGCTCGTCGGGGTGCGGTGCCGGATTGGGGCTGCTCATGCGGCCAGTCAACCACCACTGCGTCGCGGCGGGCCAGCGCTACCCTTGACCCATGACCTTCGCCAATGTGGGAACCCTCGGAACCGTCCCCGGCAAGCGCGACGAGCTGGTCGCACTCCTGACCCGGCGCAGCGATGTCCTGGCCCGCCAGGGGTGCCTCGCCTATGAGGTCGGGGTCAACGACGACGACCCGGACACAGTCTACGTCCTCGAACTCTGGGCCAGCGAGGCGGCGCACCGGGAATCGCTGGCGCTGCCCGAGGTCCAGGCGGCCATCGCCGCGGCCCGGCCCCTGCTCTCGGGCGGGTTCGGCGGCTTCCGGTTCGAGGTCCTCGGCTCCCCGCTGCGCGACCGACCGGGGCCCACCGCCTACAGCCGGACGTATCCGGGGTAGCGCGGGCTGAGCGAGTCGCCGGACGAGGTCCCGGTCAGGCGGCGCTTGACCCACGGCACCACATGCTCGCGCGCCCAGCGCGCGTCCTCCTGCATCCGCGCCCTCCGGCTCCGGGCCGGCACCGTCTCCAGTTCCGGGGTCTCGATGGCGTCCGTGGCCTCCAGGACGCCCAGCACCTTCTTTGCCATCAGCATGTGCCCGGGGGTGCCCATATGCAGGCGGTCCTGGGCCCAGTACCGCACGTCGCTGAATTCGCGCCACCGCCAGTAGTCGGCGATGACCGCGCCATGCCGATCGGCGGCCTCGCGGACCCACTCGTTGTAGATGGCGGTCCGTCCCCGCGTGGTCCCGAAAACCGCCGAGGCAGTGGAGTCGAATCCGGTGAACAGCACGACGGCGGCGCCGGTGCCGCGTAGCCGGGCGACCATCTGGTCGTAGCCGGCCATGAGCGCGTCGATGTCCACGCGCGGTCGCAGGATGTCGTTGCCGCCGGCGTAGAGCGTGACCAGGGTCGGTTGCAGGGCCAGGGCGGCCTCGAGCTGCTCGTCGATGACCTGGCGGATCTTCTTGCCGCGGATGGCCAGGTTCGCGTATCCCCAGGAGGGGTCGGCCGCGCACAGCTGTTCGGCCACCCGGTCCGCCCAACCGCGCACCCCGTTGGGGCGGGTTGGGTCGTCGTCGCCGACGCCTTCCGTGAACGAATCCCCCAGGGCCAGATACCGTTTCTCGAATTCCACCCGTTTACTGTACGACGACTTGTCGTCCGGTCATGGCGGCCCGAACGTGCCCCACGCAGGGGCGCCAAAATCTCAACGGGTGTGCAGGTGTCCGGGAAATGGCTGCCTGTGGGGCGCGCAACCCGTGTTTTCCCGGACATCTGGCCGCCCGCCTGGCCGCAAGGCCTTGCGCCCCTGGCGGAAACGGGGCCTGCTGGAGCCGGCATGGAGCCGCGGCACAGGGTGTTCACAGTTCGGTTCGAGAGGCTGGAGCCATGCATGACCTACCCGTCCCTGCCGGCTCCGACGCCGAAAGGACCCTGTCGTGAACATCCGCCAGGCCATCTTCGCCTCCGTGGCGTCCGCCGGGGTCCTGGCCTCCGGCTGGCTCGGCGGCACGGCCACCACCACCGCCTCCGCGGCGGCTCCGAGCACCCATCGCCTCGGCACGGTTGCAGGCGGCGCCTCGAGCGCCCACCACCGGTCGGCAGCGGCATCGAGCACGCTCTCGACCGTCCGCCGCGGCCAGCTGCGCGGTGCGGAACCGGTCCAGCTGCTCAGTGGTCCGGGCTACAGCGCCGCCGGCTACGGCCTCACGCAGCAGGCCGCCCTCGATATGTCGCTGGCATGAGCACACCGATCGACACCGAGCGGCAATTCGACGCGGATGGGGAATCCGAGGACCCGGCGGTCCCCCGACTGGCCAGCCGGGTGTTCGAGGCACTGGGCACGATGGTCTCCATCAGCGCCCCCATGGATCCGGACGAACTCGACGCGGCCGTGCAGACGGTCCGCCGGGTCTTCGTCGAAACGGAGGAGTACTTCGGTGTCGGCGGCCGCGGCTCGGTCGAGAGCCTGCGCCGAGGGGAAACCGAACTGCGCTACTCGCACCACCGGCTGCGCGCCCTCTACGAGCAGGCCGTTGGCTGGCGCAACGCCACGGAGGGGGCCTTCACCCCGCATGCCCCCGATGGCCCCGTGGACCTGCGCGGGTTGGTCAAGGGGTGGGCCATCGCCCACGCGGGCCAGGCCATGATGGACCTCCAGCTGCCGCACTGGTCGGTCACCGCCGGTGGAGACGTGCTGTGCAGCGGCTCGCCGTTCCCCGCCGAACCGACGGGGGCGGACCCGTTCTACGGCAGGCACTGGCGCGCCGGCATCACGGACCCCTTCGATGCGGCCGCGCTGGTCGCCGACGTGCCGCTGGCCGGCACCCCCGGATTCACCGCCGCGCTGGCCACCTCCTCCGGCCACGGCGACGGCCGCCCGAACGCCTACCTGCAAGTCAGCGTGCTGGCCGAGGACATCGTCACCGCCGACGTGCTCTCCAAGGCGATCCTCGCCGGTGGCCCGTCGACGCTCGATGCAGCGGTACGCGAGTTCGGGATCGCGGTCATGGTCTGCGGGCACGACGGCGAATTGCTCGCCTCCGCGGGTTGGCCACTGCAGGCCCCGCTCTAATCGCGCCGGGGGGGGTCCGGACAGGCGCCGCTAATCAGTTGGCGGCGGCGGCCAGCAGTGCCCGGCGCAGCTCCACGGTGAGCTGCCCGCCGCGGGAACCGGTGCCGCTCTCCTCCGCCCGCGCCGGCACGTAGCCGAAGCCGATGCCGTAGGCGGGGTCGGCAAAGGCGAGCGTGGCGTTGGCGCCGTCGTGCCCGAAGGCCCGCCAGGAACCGAAGTCGTTGCGCGGAATGGACTTCATGAACATCAGCGCGAACGCCCCGGTCAGCCCGTTGGCCCGGTCGATCCCGAACACCCGCTCGTCGGCGACGGCGTGGATCGTCTCGGCCGTCAGGAAGGGCCCGTCAGCCGCCCCGTCCTCACGCACGACGCCGGTGCTCGCCGCCGCGTAGAGCCGCGCCAGGCCGCGGGCGCTGGCCACGCCGCCGGCGGCCGCGATGCCCGCGGAGCGGATCACCGGCAGGTTGGGCAGGTCCAGCAGATCGTACGCCTGGCCGTCGCCGACGTCGAATCCGCCGGTCGAGTTCAGGGCCAGTCCCAGCGGGCCGAAGGGATCGATGAAGGGCAACGGCGGTGACTGGACGGGCTTGAGCACGTCGCGGTAGCGGGTCTCCTCGTCCTCGGGCAGCCCGAGGTAGAAGTCGATGCCGAAGGGCGCACGGATCCGGGTTTCGTAGACCTGCTGCAACGTCTCGCCGGTGATCCGGCGTACCAGCTCCTCGGCGAAGACGCCGATCGTCAGGGCGTGGTACTGGTGCGTGGAGCCCGGCTTCCAGACCGGCGGCGCCGCGGCGAGGCGGACCGCCCCGGTGGCGGAGTCGGTGTACTGGCCCACGGTCAGGCCTCCGTCGATCCCCGGCAGGCCGCCCTGGTGGCTGAGCAGCTGGCCGACGGTGATGGCGTCCTTGCCGTAGGCGGCGAATTCCGGCCAGTAGGTCGCCACCGGCTCGCCTGGGTCAAGCAGGCCGTCCTGCACCAGCAGGGCCATGACCATCCCGGCGGCGCCCTTGGAGGCGGAGAAGACTCCGGTGAGCGAGTCGGCGGTGCTGTTCGGCCCCACGACGTGGTCGATAACCGGCTGGCCCCCGGCGTAGACGCACAGCTGGGCCGAATAGTCGGGGTCGGCCGCGGCGAAGGATTCCAGCAGGTCGACGACGGGGGCAAAACGCGGATCGGTCACGTGGTGGCTCTCCTGGGGCTCGGGGTGGGTGCCGTGGCTAGACTTCGGGGGTTTCCTGGCGGAAACGCAGCCGCCAGCGCTGGTCCTGGCGATGCCAGAGGGAGCCGACGGCCGTGGCCGCCTCGTCCCCGACCAGCCGGTAGGCCAGGTGGATGGAGTCCATGCCGACCTGCATGGCCTCGAGCAGCTCGAAGGTGCGTTCGGCGCTCGACCACGCAACCGGTGGCGCGTAACTGGCCGAGGGGGCATCGTCGTCGTCCTCGAGGCCTTCGCCGGTGGCCTCCGGCAGGTCGGTGGCCTGTGAGGCCAGCACGGCGATCGCGGTGTCGCGTTCGCGCAGGGTGCCGTCCGCGGCGATCTCGCGGTAGTCGGGGTGCAGCAGGAACTCCAGCTGCCCGGCGTCCGAGCGGACCGAGGGGTCCAGCAGTTCGCGTTCGAGCGTGACCACGGCGTCGATGTCGGCGCTGCCCCGCCCGGTTTCGGCGGGGTCCTCGAGGGAGGAGAAGAGGTCGTCCTGGGCGGGCAGCGTGGCGGTCTGCGTTCGCGCGGAGCCGGCCTGCGCCGTGGAGGCGGGAGCGGGGGTGGCCGGCGTGCCGGACCCGGCTGTCCCGGATCCCGGGTAGCCCGGTCCCATGTCGCTGCCGCGGCCTGCCTGGTAGGCGGTGGCGACGGCGCGGGCGCGTTCGTCGGCGGCCTCGTTGAGGTAGTGCCCGGCGTGGCCCTTGACCCACTCGAAGCTGTAGTCGCGGCCGGCGATGGCGTCCTCGATCTGCTTCAGGAGGTCGACGTTGAGGACCGGCTTGCCGTCGGCCTTCTTCCAGCCCTTGCGCTTCCAGCCCGGCATCCACTTGGTGATGCAGTTGATGACGTACTGCGAGTCGCACAGGATGCGCAGGTGCTCGTCGGCGACGTGGGCCGTGGCGCGGAACAGGTCCAGCACGGCCATGAGCTCGCCCATGTTGTTGGTCCCGTGCGGCCAGCCGCCGGCCCGCCACGTGGTGTCGTCGACGTACCAGGCCCAGCCGGCCGGTCCAGGGTTTCCCAGTGCTGAGCCGTCTGCTGCGGCGGTGATCGTCATGGTTCCCATCCTGCCACGTGGGGGTGTTGCTTGGGTGCCGGTGGAGCTAGGGTGAAGCGACAACCTCTGGGGGAACATGCACGTCAACCGCCTGTCAGCACTCCTGGTCGCCGCGCTGTCGCTGCCGCTGCTGGGTGGATGCTCGGGTTCGAACGCCGCATCCGGGATCGAACTGCTCGACCAGCCCGCGACCGAGGCCGATGCCCTGCCCGCCGGTTTCGATACCACCCCACTCCAGCCGGCTAGCGTGCGTTTCGCGGCGAAGAGCGGCGGCATCTCCTTCTATGTGGCGCTGCCTGCGGATGACGAGAACGCCCCGGAGGAGGCCCAGATGAAACCGGCATTCTGCCTCGTCGTCATGGAGCGGGAGCAGACGGCCTGCGGTGGCGGTACGCCCATCACGACGACGTTCCAGGGTGGCTCCGCGATGCTCGTGTCCGACGGAACCGACACGTCCCCCTTCACGGCCGACGGCTGGACCCGGATCCACGAGAACGTCCTCGTGATCGGCCTCGACGAGGCTACGTAACCCCGGTAGTCGTCCTGTGGAGCACGACGACGATGCCCGCGACCAGGTGCCCCTACGCCGGGTAGAGCGGGTTGTGGCCCGGCGTCACCTCTTCGCCGGCGCGCACCGGGCCGGGGGCGATCCCATTGCCGAACGGCGAGCCGCCGAGGGATTCGCGACCGTGCGGGTCCAGCCAGTTGGACAGGTCCGGCCCCTGCGGGACGAACTGGGTGGGGTTGATGTCCTCGTGCACGATGTAGTAGTGCCGCTTGATCTGCACGAAGTCGGTCGTGTCCCCGAAGCCCGGCGTCTGGAACAGGTCGCGGGCGTAGCCCCACAGGGCGGGCATCTCGTCGAGCTTGTTCCGGTTGCACTTGAAGTGCCCGTGGTAGACCGGGTCGAAGCGGGCCAGCGTGGTGAACAGGCGGACGTCGGCCTCCGTGATGTGATCGCCCATCAGGTAGCGCTGGCCGGTGAGCCGCTCCTCCAGCCAGTCCATGGCGGTAAAGAGGCGGTCGTAGGCGGCGTCGTAGGCCTCCTGCGAGCCGGCGAACCCGCAGCGGTAGACACCGTTGTTGACCTCGGTGAAGATCCGCTTGATGACCGGGGCCATCTCCTCCCAGCTGCCGGCCGGGATGAGGTCCGGGGCGCCCTCGCGGTGGAACTCCTTCCACTGGGTCGAGAAGTCCAGGGTCATCTGCGGGTAGTCGTTGGTGACGACGCCGCCGGTGGGGATGTCGACGATGGCCGGGACCGTGATGCCGCGGGGGTAGTCGGGGAAGCGGGCGAAGAAGTTCTCCTGCAGCCGTTCGGTGCCCAGCACCGGGTCGCGGCCGTCGGGGTCCAGGTCGAAGGTCCAGGAGCGGGCGTCGTGGGTCGGGCCGGGCAGGCCGACGCTGATGGCGTCTTCGAGGCCGAGCAGCCGGCGGACGATCAGCGTCCGGTTCGCCCACGGGCAGGCACGGGCGGCCACGAGCCGATAGCGACCGGCCTCGACGGGCCACGCCTGAGCACCCTCGGCCAGGCCGGCGTCGGGGTTCCCGATCGATCCGCCGGGCTCGGCGGAGGAGGCGCGGATGGCTTCCGGATCGGCGACGATCCGGTCGTCGATGTAGTTGGTGTCCCGGGTGAATTCGGCGCCCGGCGTCACGTAGGCGCCGCGGGTGGAGTGCTGGTTCTCGCTCATGAAGCCAGCCTACGACGGACCATGGCGAGAGCGCTGGCCCTTGCGTCCGATCCGCGCTAAGTTAAGCTCACTTAACTTTTTTGCACGACGGCGACAAGGGAGCACCATGACGACTTCGGTCATCGAGCGGCAGGGCCGACCCCAGCGCCGCCTGATCTGGCTGCTCGGCCCGGCTTTCGTGGCGGCCATCGCCTACGTGGACCCGGGCAACGTCGCGGCCAACCTCACCGCCGGCGCCCAGCACGGGTACCTGCTGGTCTGGGTGCTCGTGGTCGCCAACGTCATGGCCGTCATGATCCAGTACCTCTCCGCCAAGCTGGGCCTGGTCACCGGGAGGTCCCTGCCCGAGGTCCTCGGCGAGCGCCTGCCGCGCACGGGCCGGCTGGCCTTCTGGGGCCAAGCCGAACTGATCGCCATGGCCACCGATCTGGCCGAGGTGATCGGCGGCGCGATTGCCTTGCAGATCCTCTTCGGGCTGCCCCTACCCCTGGGCGGGTTGCTGGTGGGGATCGTGTCGATGGTCCTGCTGGCCATCCAGTCACGACACGGGCAACGGCCGTTCGAACTGGTCATCATGGCGCTGCTGGTGCTGATCACCATTGGCTTCGTCGCTGGCCTGTTCGTCAGCCCGACGGATTGGGGAGCCGCCGCCGGGGGCCTGGTCCCGCGCTTCGAAGGGGCTGGAACGGTCCTGCTGGCCGCCGGCATGCTCGGCGCGACCGTCATGCCGCACGCCATCTACCTGCACTCCTCGCTCTCCCGCGACCGCCACGGCGGCGGCCACTCCCCCGCCGGCCTGAAGCGGCTGCTGCGGGCCAACCGCTGGGACGTCGGGTTGGCGCTCGTCGTCGCCGGTTCGGTTAACATCGCCATGCTTCTGCTGGCCGCCACGAGCCTGCGCGGCGTGGAGGGGACCGACACCATCCAGGGTGCCCACGCAGCCATCGTTGACGCGCTGGGCCCCTTCATCGGCGTCGTGTTCGGGGTGGGCCTGCTCGCCTCCGGCCTTGCCTCCACCTCGGTCGGCTGCTATGCCGGCTCGGCGATCATGTCGGGCTTGTTGCACCGGCGCATCCCCTTGCTGATGCGCCGGCTGGTCACGTTGATCCCCGCGCTCATCATCCTGTCCGTCGGCGTCGACCCGACCTGGGCGCTGGTCCTCAGCCAGGTGTTCCTCTCCATCGGCATCCCCTTCGCGCTGATCCCGTTGGTCCGCTACACGGGCCTGCGCTCGCTCATGGGCCCGAACGCCAACTCCACTCCCACGCAGGTCTTCGCGTGGACGATCACCGTGGCCATCGTGGCGCTGAACCTCCTGCTGATCTACCTCACCGTGACGGGGGCCGCCTGATGACACCCCGCAACTCTTCCACCCCGCCGCCCGCCGAGGGCATCAGCCGGGTTGCCGAGGACTTCCTCAAGGCCATCTGGTCCGCCACCGAGTGGGGTGGCGCACCCATCACCGGCAAGGCGCTGGCCGAGCGTTTCGGGACCACCGCCGCCAACGTCTCGGACACCATCCGCCGGCTCACGGCACAGGGGCTGGTCAGCCACGAACCCTACAAGCCGGTCCGCCTCACTCCCGCCGGCGAGCGTCATGCCGTGGCCATGGTCCGCAAGCACCGGCTCATCGAATCGTTCCTGGTGCGCACGCTGGGCTACTCGTGGGAGGAAGTCCACGACGAGGCGGAGAACCTCGAGCATGCGGCTTCGGAGACCATGATCGATCGCATCGACGCCCTGCTCGGCCACCCCGACCGCGACCCACACGGCGACCCGATCCCCGCGGCAGACGGAACCACACCCCACCCGAAGCACGCGGTCAAGCTCACCGATGCCAGTCCGGGCAGCTACGAGGTCACGCGCATCTCCGATGACGACCCGGCCGTTTTGCGCCTGCTCGCTGGCCACGGCCTGCGTCCCGGGTCCATGATCACCGTGGGAACCCGCGATGCCGGGTCCAGCTCAATTCCTCTCGAATACGACGGCGGTGGACTGGCTCCGCTGCCAGACGATGCTGCTGCGGCGCTCTGGTTGGTTACCAGGACGCGAAGGTAGGACGAAGCGTGCCGACCCTGTTCTGACCGGCGACACACTTCGGGGAGTTTCGGCGTGTCAATGGCCAATAGGAACTGCCCGTAGGCGGCCACCAGAATTGCCCGCTGGTGGCCACGGAAACTGCCCACGCACGGCCAACGGATCTGCCCACCAGGTTTGTGGTGGCATCGGCCATGAAATCTGTGGCTAGTTCATCGCGGTAACTCCCTTCCCGGCCAGGGCCTGGGTCAGCCGAATCGACTCGCCCGAGGTCTGGCAGAGATGGGCATGGTGCAGCAGCCTGTCAACAGTCGCCGTCGCGAGGGTCTTGGGCATGAGCTCATCGAAGCCAGCCGGATGGAGATTCGAGGAAATCGCAATGGCTCGCTTCTCGTAGGCGGCATCAACTAGCCGGTAGAGCCCTTCGGCGGCATCGGCACCTACTTCGAGCAGTCCTATGTCATCAACCACGACCAGATCAGCGCGCAGGATCCGAGCGACGACCTTTGAAACGGAATCATCGGACCGATGCGCCCTGACCAGCGCGCCGAGGTCCTCGAGCCGGAACCAGGCCACGCGCATCCCCGACTCGACGGCATGTTGGCCCAGCGCCTCGAGGAAGAACGTCTTCCCGGTGCCGCTGGGGCCGCAGACCACCACGTTCTCCTTCCTGCCGATCCATTCCAGGGTCCGCAGGGCCTGCTGTGTCGGCAACGGGATCGAGGAAAGGGACTCATCCCAGGCATCAAAGGTCTTCCCGGTCGGGAATCCCGCCGCCTTTCGCCGGGTGGCGAGCATGGACCGGGCACGGCCGGCGACCTCCTCGGTGAACAGGGCCTTGATGACCTCGGCGGGTTCCCACCGTTGGGCCTTCGCGGTGGCAACCAGTTCCGGTGCCAGCGCGCGGGCGTGGGGCATTTTCAGCTGCCGCATGAGCGTTTCGATGTCCTCCGGCAGTGCCGGGGCAGTGGTCTTCACCGGGCTCATGCGCTCTCCTCCAGGTTGGCATCGGCCGTGGCGGGTTTTCCAGGTTGCCCGATCGTTGCCCAGGCGGCGGTTCCCTGGGCCAGAGAGGTCTTCTCATCTGCCCGATGCGCTTTACCTCGCGGGCTGGCGGCCAGGATCGAGGCGAGATCCCCGGTCGCGAACCGCCCATAGGTGGCCGCGGTCCCGAGGGCCTCGTCGACGGGGGCGGTTCCGCTGATCTTGGCCAGAGCGACGGCCCCGGCCATCTTCTGATTCATGCGCGCGGTGCCGACTGCTGCTGCTTCCAGCAGCCAGGAACGGGCGCCGGCACCGATGGCCAGGAAGTCGGCCTCCGCTGCGCTACGGGCCCTGATCGTGTAGTCCCCGGGGACCTTCGCCCGGTGCCCGGGGAAGTGGTCGTCATCGATCGCCGGGGACCCGGGACGCGCCCGGCCATGGCGTGCGACCTCGATCGGCCCCTCGGACCCGATATGGACGATGATGACCTGCTCGTCGGCACCGATCCCGTGGCTGCGCACGAAAACCCGGGCCCCGAGCAGGTGGGCCGGAACCGAGTACTGGGCGTTCTCGAACGCCACCATAGGCGTGTTCGCCGCCACGGTGCGTGCCAGGCCGAACGCGACCGTGTGGGGGTTCCCTGGAACGCGGTGCAACCGGGGTTGTTCCTCTATGAGCATCGCGGCGGGCTTGCGGCGGGTCGCCCGGTGTTCGCGGTTGTTCACCTCGGCCATGAACTCATCGCAGGCCGCTTCCAGCTCGGTGAAGGAATCGTAGGCGGTGCGCAGGTTCGTGTCCTTGGGCACGATGTCTGCCTTGGCGAGCTTCACCGAGGATTCCACCCCGCCCTTGGACGCCGGATCCGCCGGCTGGCAGGTCAGGACCGTGACCGCGTAGTGGCGGGCGAAGTCCACCGTCTGCTGGTTGCGTACCGGGACCCCGGCGATATGGGAGACCGTCACCGTTTTCTCGTTATCGGTCAACACGTAGGTAGGTGCCCCTCCGATGATCCGGAAGGTGCGATCCAGTGCGGCGAACACCGAGGCCGCGGTACGGTCGCGCAATGCGATCACAATCCGGAACCTGGACCAGGCCACCCACGCGACGAACAAGACCGTCTTGGCTCCATCGATGACAGGTCCGTCGCCGAAGTCGTATTGCAACCACATGCCTGGCTCGGTGACCCACGGACGGTGGACCCGTACCCGCCCCAGCCGGTAGGCGGCGCGGACTTGTTCCATCGCCCGGCGCGTGGTGCGCTCCGAGCCGGTGTATCCCATGGCGGTGAGTTTTTCGTGGGCCTTGTCCGCGCGGATCTTCCCTTCGGACTTCTCGACCCATTCCTCGAGCTTGGGCATGAACGCATCGGTGACCCGCTCCCTGCGGGCCTGCTCGGCGATCGGGCGACCGGCATCGCGGGCGGCAACGTGTCGGGAAACGGTGTGGTGAGAGCAGCCAGTCAGCTGGGCCGCGGCGCGCAACGACCCGGTGAGATCGTAGGCAGCAAGAATTTCCATGATTTCTCCGTCAAACTTCATTCAGGGCCTCTTCCTGGGTGGCTTTGATGCGTACTAGACACCGCAATCAAACCCCGGGAAGAGGCTCCCGCCACTCAAGCAGCGGGTTCAGCAAAGGAAGTGGGCAGATCCCGTGGCCACCAACGGGCAGTTCTCCTGGCCGTCAGTGGGCAGTTTCGTGGCCGCCTATGGGCAGTTTTTCATGGCCGCTAACATCGGCGCGCCCGAGCGGGCATGAGGTCAGCACTTGCCGATCTCGCAAGTCACGGTCGGCCATGAGGATTGGGCCTTCTTCGATGGCGCGAATGTTCCAGACTCCAGCCCCGTTACATTTATAGGACCCCGGTAAACGGGGTTTGGTCGCCAGGTTCGGTATGACTGTCCTGCCCTGTCACTCATGATCCGAAACTTCTATATCTGTCAAACAGCACCTTGGGCGGTTTCATCCATTGCGTGAAGACTGTTGAGGGCACGATATAGACGACGGGCGAGATAGCGCTTGAGGCACCTGCGGATCTCGCGTGGTGTCTTTCCCTCGGCCTTCCGGCGATCCGCGTAAGCGCGAGTAGCAGGGTCATGGACTGTTCGGACGACAGTAACCATATGCAGCGCGCTGTTCAGGCGCCTATCTCCACTGCGGTTGAGTCGGTGTCGCACGGTGTTTCCGGACGAAGCGGGTATGGGATTTACCCCGGCGAGAGCAGCGAATGCGGCTTCAGATCGCACCCAGCCCAAATGCGACCACGCCGTATAGACCACAGCTGCAGTGACCGGCCCGATGCCAGTCTCCTTGAGCAGGGGTGCCGCCGGACTGGCTTCCAGGAGCTCGGTGGTGCGGACGTGGTTGTCCTTGGCCTCTGCGTCTAGGGCAGCTATGCGTTTGGCGAGTCGAACTGCCTCCGCCCGGGCGGTTGCCTCCGCGAGAGCCTCGTCGCGGGTGCGCCAGTGCGAGACTTCAGCAATCTGGGGATCAGTGAGGGGTCTGCGTGCGTCAATGCCGAGGTCGACAATTCTCAGGAGGGCTGTGAGGGCGTTGACTTTTGCCGTGCGTTCAAGCGTCATCTGCTCCCTCGCTGCCACCAGGACCCTCAGTGCTGCCCGGATGCCCTCGTCTTGCCGGGGGATGCGCAAACGAGCTGTTTCCAACGGCAGGGCCGCGGAGGCGATCGCGGCGGCGTCCAAAGGGTCGGACTTCCCGCTCCCGTGGCGTGCGGGTGCGTAGGCCCTGACTCGGGGGGCCTCGACCACACGGTACCCCTGACGTGCGACCGTGCCGGCGAGTAGGGCGCCGTAGCTGCCGGTGCCTTCGATGACCCAGAGCGCTCCGAGGTCCCCACCCGTCCGGCGAGCTGCCCATGCGATCGCACGCGATTTGCCTGCGTGGGTATTAGGAAATGCCCGGGTATCAAGGTGCTCGCCGTTCGCGGCGAGCACTGCGTAAGTATGAGTGCGGGCATGGGTGTCCACGCCGATGACAAATGGACTGGAATTTGCGACTGTGGTCATTGCAGCCAAGGTTTCCTTTCTTGCGGACAGGCAATTGCATCAGGCCGCAGCGCGGCCGGTGCCAGTCCGGGCGAAGGTCACTCCGAGGCATTCCTGTGATGGGCCACAACCCCAAGGGGGCTGGGCAGACTTCTCATCAAGCCATGGGCGTGGGCCGGGCGGGCTCCGGCCACCATCCCCAGCCGGACATTTCGGATCCAAGGCCCACAAAGCGCCGAGGGGGTGTCGAGTCACGGCCAGGGAAAGGCGACCAACACCCACCCTGCCAGCCGGTCCCGGACCAGCCACGTCAAGACTCACAGGAGGGTGTTGTCGCCGGGCCTGGAGACACGCGTTGACCGCTGATAGGGACACGACCCGGCGAGTTGGACACCGTGGTCTCTTCGTAACGTGGGTGTGGCATCGAGTGTCGTGACAGGTGGCCAACCGCACGGTGCAAAGGAGCGCCACCATGGACCATCAGATCGCCGTGTTCTGCGGACTCGACGTCGGCAGGAGCGGCCACCACGCTACGGCCTTGGGCCGGGACGGCGGCCGGCTCTTCGACCATCCGTTGCCCCAAGACGAGGCAAAGCTGCGCGAGGTCTTGACCGGCCTGCAGACCCACGGAAGGGTGCTGGTCATCGTGGACCAGCCCAACACCATCGGCGCACTGCCCATCGCGGTAGCCCGGGACGCCGGCTGCGAGGTCGCCTACCTCCCCGGTTTGGCGATGCGCAAAGCCGCGGACTTATATCCGGGAAAGGCCAAAACGGATTCCCGGGATGCGTTCATCATCGCCGATACCGCCCGCTCAATGCCCCATACCCTGCGCCAGGTGGACCGCGACAGCGAGGTCCTCTCCGCGCTGAAGGTCCTCGCCGGTTTTGATGCGGACCTGACGCATGAATGCACCCGGGCCATCAACCGGCTTCTTCCCCGCGTTGGAACGGGTCTTCCCGGAAACGAGGATCACCCGTTCGCTCGTGCTCGAGCTGTTCATCCACTACGGAGGACCCACAGGCCTGCGGGCCGCCGGCAGGGGAAACGTTCTCCGCTTAGCCCGCAACCATTCACGCAAGAACCCCTCCGCCCTCATCGAGGAGGTCTTCACCGCCCTGTCCGAGCAGACGGCGACCGTCGCCGGCACTGCAGCGGTGGAGATCGTGGTCCCGCGGGTGGCTGCCCAGATCAAGGAACTCAAGGCCCAACGGGCGATCCTGGCCACCGAGGTCGAGAAGCTGGTCGATGACTTCCCTCTTTCCAAGGTCTTGATCTCCATGCCAGGAGTCGGGATCAAGACCACGGCAGCAGTGCTCCTGGCCATCGGCGACGGCCACGGGTTCAAGGACGCCGCCCACCTGGCCGCCTACGCGGGCATCGCCCCGACCTCCAGGTATTCCGGCACCTCCATCCACGGCGAACACCCCTCGAGGTCGGGCAACAAGGCGCTGAAGAACGCCCTGTTCCGCTCCGCGTGGGTCGCCAGCTGCCACGACCCGATCTCCATCGCCTACTACCAGCGCAAACGCGCCGAGGGAAAGAAGCACAACGCCGCGGTCATGTGTCTGGCAAGACGACGCTGCGACGTGCTCTACTCAATGATCAAGAACTGAACCCTCTACGAGGAAAAGACACCCGTAGCCGCTTGACCAAAAACATAGGGACACCCCCCGCGTTCGCCACCTGTGCCGAAACGCTCTACGTACTGTCCATCGAAGGCGTCGGCACCGCAGCCCCACTGACGACGGCGTTGACGGTGGCTGTGGCCGAGGCCATGGAGGAACGCGGCGCACGCCTGGGCGGCCGGCTCCCGGTCCCGGCGGTTTTCGCCCTGGATGAGCTGGCCAACGTCGTGCGCTGGGCTGCACGGCCGGATCTGTTCAGCCACAACGGTTCCCGCGGGATCATCGACATGGCCATCCTGCAGTCCTCGTCCCAAGGCGTTGAACTGTGGGGAGAGCCGGGAATGCGGAAGATCTGGTCCGCATCAAACGTCGTCGTCTACGGGGGCGGGGTCAAGGAAGACGGCTTCCTGCGCACCCTCTCGGATTTGATCGGGGACTACTCCTACAACAGCGTCTCCCACTCCAC
Organism: Arthrobacter sp. JSM 101049; assembly: GCF_041679245.1. Classification (NCBI taxonomy): domain Bacteria; kingdom Bacillati; phylum Actinomycetota; class Actinomycetes; order Micrococcales; family Micrococcaceae; genus Arthrobacter; species Arthrobacter sp. JSM 101049. Next base: position 644,889 of record NZ_JBGFFC010000001.1, read on the forward strand.
CGGACGCGGCGGCTCCAGCAGCTCCCGACAGGAAGGCAAGGAACGCATCCTGGACGTTTCGGACCTGACCGAAATGGAACGTGGCCGTGCCGTCGTCTTCGCCTCGGGCGCCCGCGCTACCCTGGTCAAGACTCGGCCCTGGTGGAAGACCGAACACAAGGACGCCGTAAACGAGTCCATCAGCCGATACGCACCCTCATGCACATCTGCGGTGGAACGCTTCGCCGTTGCGGCCGAGGCCGGCCGACCCGCGGATCCCACCGCGACGGAGAACCCGTGGATCACCGCAGGCAAGGATGCCCGGTAATGGACGAGCTGGATATGTTCACCGAGGAAAACACCGCCGAAGTAGGGGGCGGGCCGGCACCGGCCGAATCGGCACTTTCAAGGTCAGAGACACGGGTGCAGGATGCACACACGGCATTGGCCCAAGCCGAGGAGACGTTGCTGGCTGCGCAGGAGAAATCGGAACAGAACCTCACCGGCTGGTTGCGGGCAGCCGCCACCGAAGCCCTCACGCAAAGCGAACGGGCGAGCAATGGCGCTTTGGAGGAAGTGGAAACGGCCTCGAACGCCCTGGAGGCTGCCCGACGAAGGACCGCAGGCAAACCTGAGGATGAATCAGCGTCTCCCGTCGCTGCTGCCCCAGCTACAGAGGACGCGCCCCAGGCGTTCTACGACACTGCCGAGGAATTCCTGCACGAGCAGCTGCTCCCGCTCTACAAATGAATCCTCGATACGAAGAACGGCAAGTGGTGCCGGAAGTGGTTCCTCCACCCCGAAGCAGTCAGCCGGATAGACGCCCTATGGCGTGCCTGGGAACACCTGCGACTCGACCCGACCACCGGGAGGAGCGTGTGGTGGAAGGGCCATACGGACGTCCACATGGCCGTCCTGCTCAGCCAAAAAGGGACCGTTTCATTCGTGCAGCCCCACCCGGCACAACGCACCTGAACCCTTCCCCTGCGACATCGCGCCCGAGGGGTGGTTCCCCAAGGCATCCGAGACACCGAACTAGCCGCTGGATCTCTTCAAACGCGCACAAGCAGCGGCAAAGCCTCGAGATCCGGGCATCGAAACACGGATGCGAGAGGACCACCGCGCCAGTGTTGAGCTGCTCACTTCTGCGATGACGAGCAGCAAGATCGCAGCGGGATAGAATCCAAGGCGTCCAAACGTAATTACTTAGGGGGAAAAGTGGACAAAACATCCGTAGATAGCAGGCCCGAACCAAACCCTGCATGGACTTTTGCGACGCTATTCATTTCAAGTGCTGCTTTTTTCCTCGTTATCCAACAACTGATTCTGGATCCGGTTAGCGCACTCCAAGACGCAGGTACCCAGGACTTCAGCGCGGTAGTTGCGGCCGCTGGCTGGGGTGCCTTCGTCGCTGCTACAGGTGTAGCTGTCGGAACAATACTCGGACTGTTCGGTGGTCGTGTGGGTGCTTTTGGCAAGGGATGGAATGCGGGCGCATGCCTAGCCGTGGCGGTGGCGGCATTTATTGTGGCCGTCGCGAGCGGAGGCATCTAGTTGATGGAACTCCCGGCGATTCGGAAAGAAGATGGACTCTGCTAGGTGCTCCGGTAGCGCTCTGGGTAAGACAAGGGGCCGCCCCCGAGGAGAACCCGTTAGCCGCCCCTCCATCATTTCAGTTCCCTAACGCGAAGGTCCATCGTTGGAGAGCTCTCGGACAGCGCTAACGCTGACGCCGGCCTTTAGGGCCTTGGGTGCCTTGGAGGGGGCTTTGGCCGCTGTACTCGGGTGCGTGGCCTGCCCCCGGGCAGCAGCCACGCGACCCTTGATGTCGGCACCGGTCGCTGCGCCCTTCAGCGAGGTCTCGAACCCGTCGTAGTACTCCTTGGAACCGTAGGCCGGCCCTGTGTCGGCCGGGTTGGTGCCGGTTCGGCTTCCGGTACGGAGTTCTCGGTGGGTCGGTCAGCCATGACCTTGTCCTCGATGTCCCTGCCCATCAGGGCAAGACGGGAGAAGAATTCCTTCTCCGCGTTCTCGTAGCGGCCTTGCAACCCGGTGTTGCCCTTGGCCTCGAAACCACCCTCGGCCAGGTTCTTGGCTTCGTGCCAGTCACGGGCGGCGGCGACGAACGCCGCGTCTGCGAAGTGCGATTCCTCGATGCCCGAGTAGTCCTGCCCGATTTCCTGGCGCAGGTCCTCGATGCTCGGTCCCTGCACCCCGTCCTTTTGGATCAGGTGCATCCGCTCGGCCACCGCACGTTCGGCGTCCGGTGCCGCGTCGGTGCCGGCCGCTTCCTTGGCTTCCCGCAGAGCGGTGACCAGCTCGTCGTTGGCAAGGTATTCCGGGGGCACCTGGTGGCGCTCGATCTGCTCGTGCAGCTCGGAGGCGCGTCGGTTGATTTCCTCGGCTTGCGCTGCGGCTACCAGCGCCATGGCCTCGGCATGTTCCTTTGCCACCCGCTGTTGGTGGTCCGCGAACTGCCGCAGGGCCAGCCGGTCCTGCAGGTAGGTGCCATCACCTTGTAGGTCTGCGGTGTCGATCCCGTACCGGTTCTTGACCTCGGTGGTGATCTTCTCCTACGCGGCCAGCGCCTCGGGGTCGTGGTCCTTCCACGCCTCGGCCAGCAGATGCGCTTGGGTCATTTGCTCGGGCTTGGCGGTGTTCCACCATTCATCCTGGCCGACCGGGACCACCACGGCACGCATCGCGGCGAGGTCTGCGGCCATGGCGCGCTGGGCTTCGATGTGCTGCTGTTCGCTGCGCTGTTCTGTCTTGCGCATGAACTGCTGACGGGCACGGGCGAGCTGTTCGCCCAGCTGGGCCGCTGCGGTCATGGACTGCCGAAGCAGCCCCTCGACAACATCTTCAACGCCTTCTTCGCTCACGGGATCTTCACGCTCCTAGTTGCGGTGGGTGGTGCTCTTTCTAACGTCCGTAGTCCTGGTCCTTGTCCTGCCCCGGCATCGCTTGCTGCCGCGTCCGTGCAGGTTCGGTCTTCGCCGGCACGACACTGCCCCGCCGGGTATCGGCCAGGCCCTTGTTGATGGGTACTGGTGAACCGCGACGCATCAACCGGATCGAGTCAGGCAATTCCTTATCCGACACCGGCTGCGTAGCCTGTTTGCCCAGTGTCGCGGAGGCGGGGCGGGGCATTTGCTGCGCGAAAGAGTTCAGGTCCGTGGTCAGCACCAGACGCAGGTTCCGCGCCTCCCGGTAGCGCCTGGATTCATTATGCATTTCAAAGACCGCCTTCGAGGTACGCATGAGACAGGCAACAAAAAGGCCGGCCGGGAATCGACCGGCTGACAGCGTGGACGCATAACGTCCAAGCAGAAAACCAGGGGCGCAGGAGCCGTGTGGAGCACGCTGCCCCGCGCCCACATGGGCACGGTAAAAGATTAATCCTCCGGTCTTTTCCCGCACACACGTGGACGCCGGGACCCAACCCACCACCTGCACACAACGCCCAGCCCACCACCCGCCATAACCGTCATCTGCCGCTGCCGAGCGATGGGCGCAGCTTCCCCATCACAAAACAACGAAGGGTCCACCGGCCCGACACCAGCCCCACCATGCCGAAACGCGTGGCCGTCCTTGAGTAAAAGGTGTCATGACCGCCAGGGACTCAGTTCACTCACCCTTGGTTCGTGCGAGAGGGGGCATTAGGCTCGTACTTCACGGTTAGCCAAGTCCTGGGCCTCCTAGGAGGATTCGCCGCACTGAGCGGAGAGTGACTTCCCTATACCAAGGAAGGCTTATGACGGATTCAGAGGATGGTCTAAACGGTCTGAGTTGTGAACCATCGCATCATTCGTCGCCCGCCGGGGAGGAGCCTGCGAATCACGGGCCGCTGAATTCGGTTGTTCCGAAGCCGGGACCAGGACTCTGGCGATCGGAGCCCCTCATCCCAGTGGAGATTCCGGCTCGACCGGCGTCCTCTAACGTGACCACCGAGCCATCTAAAGGTTCCCTTGGCACGAGCGCTCCAAAAGCGCAGACACCTCTCTTAAGCAAAACGGTGTCAGCTGACCGCGGAGGCGTAGCGCTCGGTGACGGTGCGAAAGTTGGGATCATCTACGCGGGATATGTGCCTCCAGAAACGCTTCGAGTACCGGCATGCCTGCGACCACACACAGCGGTGGTGGCTGCGTTACGAGGACGTCGATCTGCTTTGACCGAGTCCGTGCTTCCGTTTTGGCCGCCTCGCCGAGATGCCCCGTGGCATCCGCAAGCCTTGTGGGACAGCCTGACAGACCCGTCTAAGTCTGGGAGTATCCTCTTGAGCGGGCATGGAGGGATAGGAAAGACCCGCACGCTTTTTGAAGTTGCAGCTCTAGCCTCGCAAGACGGATGGGACGTGCTGCACCTACGCGGGTCGAATGTGTCCTCTGCTGTGGACTACCTCAAGGAACGGAGTGAGAGCACAACTCATCCTGCCCTTATCGTCATCGACTATCTCAACCTGTACCAAACGACCCTTGACATGGACCTGTTGCAGGAATTGGTCGCTGCAGCCAGGCACCCTAGCCCAAAGCTCGCCGTAATAACCAGCGTCCGCACCGGATGGTGGAACAACCATGAAAAATATCCCGGGCTCAAATCGCTGCAACACGTTCAGCTAACGCCTACATCCCAAGATCTGTACGACGTGTGTGCTGCTGTGGCAGCCAATACCGCACCGACCGCAATCGAGCGACGCGGCCTTGGCTACGTTCTGAGCCGCACGGGTCTTACTCGCCCGGTCTTAGTCCGGCTCATAGCTACCATCGTTGAGGATCACATCACCTCAGACCTGGTTACAGATACCCTAGTCTCTGGGGATCTAAGCGATTACTTGCGTGACCGGCTCTCCGAGGACCACCTCGCGCCTCGTGCTAGCTCCGAGACACCCTTACTGCCATCAACTGTTGACGACACCGTGCACGCTACTGCGGTAGTCCTAGCTACCACACCCACGACAGTCGCGCTGGCCAGCACTGTCGCTTCAACAGTGCTGGCGAGCTTGGAGGAGCATGCCGCCCCCCAATGGACCGCCCAGCATCTCGTAAGCATGCTCATAAACATGGGATGGCTCATACCCACTGAGGCTGCACTGACCTCGGTACACGACGTCGTAGTAGACCATGTTGTTGAGAGCGTTCTCTTCCCAGATGGAACAGTAGCCCATCCAGCACACCTAACCACCTTCTTAAATGCTGCAGCAGATGCCCCAGCGGCTTTAAGCAACGCTCTCGTTACCCTCGAGCGTATTTATAACGAGCGTGAGGCACGCGACGAATTAAGCGCAACTTTAAAGGAACACACAGATACCTGGGTAAGGGCTCGTGCTGGAGTCATCCTAAGTAGGCTGACCGAGGACCCAATCAACGGTTCCGTCACCGCGTCGGCGCTTCTGGTAACACCTCTGCTATCGGGCCCAGAAACTACTTGGGAGCATCTGGCGCGGCCCTTGTTGGATGAGCTGGGTTCCCATTCAGCCGCCCGAGACTTGCTCACGACCGCCGCAATACACCTGCCCAACGAATACAGCTCACAAATCGTGGAGCAGGCTCTGGCCTGGTTGAAAGCCAATCCCCCAGACGGCGCCGATCGGCTGCTGCGGCATCTTCTCGACCGCGATGATGTGCCCCCTGAATCGGTGGGCGCTCTGCTTGACTTATCCTTTAAATGGAGTCAAACATACGCCGATAGCTTGGGTGCAGACTTCCTCCTCACTCGTCTCCTAACGTCCCCCTTTCTCGACGCCGAACGCACGCCAGCTACTCTCAGCTGCGCTATCAAATGGCTGGTGCGCTACAGCAATCACACATACGCATCCCACCTGCTATCCGCCGTTCTTCACCGGAAAGACCTCAGTTCTGAACAATCGGGCACCGCCATCCGACTCGGTGAGACGTGGCTTGAACAAAACGCTGCCCACCCCAGTGCGGCCTTTGTCGTCCCCCCGTTCTTGAGTCGCCCAGAATTGACGCCCATGCAACGCGACAATGCCGCCGACATAGCCCTCCAGCGAGTATCCAGCAGCTCGGACCTCGAAGCCAGCTATATGCTGAAAGCGCTACTGGGACGGACCGACCTGGACAAGAGGCACGTCGAGGCAGCTTGCGCTGCGACGCATGCCTGGCTGAAGCAAAACCCCGGACCCGAAGCCAGCTATATGCTGCAGGCACTACTGGGACGGACCGACCTGGACAAAAGGCAAATCGAGGCAGCTTGCGCTGCGACGCATGCCTGGCTGAAGCAAAACCCCGGACCCGAAACAAACTATGTGCTGCAGGCACTACTGGGACGGACCGACCTGGACAAAGGGCAAATCGAGGCAGCTTGCGCTGCGACGCATGCCTGGCTGAAGCAAAACCCCGGACCCGAAGCCAGCTATGTGCTGCCGGCACTACTGGGACGGACCGACCTGGACAAAGGGCAAATCGAGGCAGCTTGCGCTGCGACGCATGCCTGGCTGAAGCAAAACCCCGGACCCGAAACAAACTATGTGCTGCAGGCACTACTGGGACGGACCGACCTGGACAAAAGGCAAATCGAGGCAGCTTGCGCTGCGACGCATGCCTGGCTGAAGCAAAACCCCGGACCCGAAACAAACTATGTGCTGCAGGCACTACTGGGACGGACCGACCTGGACAAAGGGCAAATCGAGGCAGCTTGCGCTGCGACGCATGCCTGGCTGAAGCAAAACCCCGGACCCGAAGCCAGCTATGTGCTGCCGGCACTACTGGGACGGACCGACCTGGACAAAGGGCAAATCGAGGCAGCTTGCGCTGCGACGCATGCCTGGCTGAAGCAAAACCCCGGACCCGAAGCCAGCAATGTGGTGCAGGCACTACTGGGACGAAGCGACCTGGACAAAGGGGAAATCGAGCGCCTTATCAGCCATGGGGCGATCCAGGCGTCGATTAGACTGACTCGGCAAGTTCTCGCACAAGCATCTCTGACCGTTGCTCAGCGGAATTTGTTGTTAAGAAGAGTCGCTGAAGCTGCTTCTAGCTACACCGGCCCCGCTGGCCGACGGAGCGTAATGCTGCTCGTTCGTACGCCGGACCTTGACCCTCAGCGTCTGGATCTGGTGATAGGCACGGCTAAATCCTGGATAACCAGGCATATGGATTCACTTCAGGAACGATTCATCCTCCATGCGTTGTTAGAGCGCGCAGATTTGACTTCATCCAATTCTGAAATCGCCGCAGCAATGGCAATCGAATGGGTCGGTGTCCATGCCACAAGGACGCAAACATCGATAGTGCTTTCTGCGCTGTTACGCCGACGCGATCTGCTACCAAAACACTTGGAGTCGGTCTTGGACTCCGCAGACATATGGTTCAGCCGCAACATGACTCAAGACGTTGCTGCCTTTGTCTTGAGGGACCTTCTCACTCAAACCGTACTAACTCCTGCTCAAGTTGAATCAGGATTAGCCATTGCAGGGAAGTGGGTAGAAATTAATGATCTCGACATGGGCCCAACCAGAACGATAGATAGCGACCCCCTGGTGCGCATGATTGACTTCTTGAACCTATTCCTCCAGAAATCATTACTCGACCAACGTGATTCGGTAGAAAGCGGCAACGAACAGGAACGCTCAACCAATAGCGGAGACCTTGCAGACCAGTGACTTGCTCGAGAGGAAGGATCTGTTCCCCGTAACCTGTCGGCGGCTTAAGGCATCCTGCTCTAGGACCGACCCCCACTCCCCCCGCTGCTGCGGTCAGGCTCCTCGGAGAAGTGTGTCCTGATTGATCCTGTGGTCCCCCCAATCAAGGCAACTCCGCCTCGGTCTGCACGTTGATCGACATTGCCGGTGATTGCGACTGAACCAGCGCCACCTGCCGAAGGATCACTGGCTAGCGTAAGCAAACCTTCCGCGCAGGCCAAGACCTCCGCGTCGGCTTCCAAGCGGTAATCCACAAGATGGGGTCGCAAATAGGAAGCGATGGTCTGGTCAGGGTTGCTCTCAAACATAGCTAGAGCTGTCGTGGCTTGGATGTCTTTCCCAAATCGTCTCAGAATGAGGCTCTTTAGGCCAGCATAGGCATCCTTAATAGCCATCTTCGCAGCCTCGGTTGCGCCGGCTCCAGCGCCAGCGGCCAAAGCCGTGAGGATTAGTGTAACCGGGTCCATGGGTAGCCTCCTGGTGAGCTCGCCTTCGTCCTTTGAGAATACGCCCTAAAATCTCCACTTGTGCCTTTTGTATTGTTGGGCACAAGTGGCCCGCTGAATCCGGGAAAGAGGGGTAGTCGTCGGCGGCGAGTCAACCATCTGATTCAGTACGCGGCGAAGCGGGGGGTCCTGCAGTCTGCTTTTAGACGCCCGATGAACCGTAGGTGACGCGCAATGTCTCGATTACCGATCTTGCAACCCATGGGATACAAGACGCCAGGTCGAGACACTCCCCCGTTCGCGAGGGCCTGCAGAACTCCTAGTCCTGCCACAATGTCTTACAAGTGGCCACCTGAAAACAGGAGTTCAACAAGTGTTGGGAGACAGATTGAGGAGCCGATTGGGAAAGCTGATCGGATATGCACGGGTCTCGACTCGAAGGCAGGATACCGACTACCAGCCCGCCGACCTCATCGCTGCTGGCGTTCGCCTCGACGACCTCTAAATAGACCACCTCATCAGCGGAGCCCGCGCCGCCCGACCCGCCCTGGACCGGGCACTTGCGGCCCTCCACTCCCGTGACAGCTCGGCGATCATCACCCTTGACCGACTGCCCGAAATCCTCCTGGTGTATCCGGCACAGGGACTCGCCGTTCCCACGTCTGTCGAATCTGCGCACGAGGATGGCGGACCGGCCCATGACGTCTCGGACTTCGGTTTCAGCCGCCCTGACCTTCATGCCCTTCAATTGGCCGGCCGGGAAGGTCAACCGCATGGCAAAGTGTTCGGCTGCCGCTATGCCCGACCACCGTTCGATACTTTCGTCTGTGAGCCTGGCCGGTTTGAGGATATGAGTCGACGGGGTGGGAATAGCAAGTTGATTTGGCCCCGGGTTCGCCGTTTGATTTGGCCCCACCCGGTTGTTGTTGGCTAGTTGGTTTGGATGAGTTTTGCTGTGTGGTTTTCAGGCGGTAGGAGTCCGTGCCTGTGTTGATGATGTGGCCGCGGAAGGTGAGCCGGTCCACGACCGCGGCGGCGAGCCGCGGGTCGGTGAAGGTCTGGCCCCACTCACTGAATGGTGCACCGCTCGCACGTGGACGGCGAAACGGGCCCCCTCGGCGAACACCTCGATCTTGTCGGCACCAATGCGCACCGAGACCCGCCGACCGGCAAACCGTGCAGGGACGGAGTAGTAGCACTGGCGCACGCAGGTCAGGGCCTTGTGGTTGACCTTGAACGAGGCGGTGGTCCCCGCGTCGAACACGTCCATCGGCAACGGGTGCAGCATCGGCGCCTCCTCGGCGGCGGCGGCCCCGACAGTGATGGGGCGGCCGGTGATCCCCCGGTGCTGGTCCCTCTCGTCGCAATCGGCCATGAACTCGTTCAAGGCCGCGATCGAGGCGAATTCGGGCACTGGGGAGAGCCAGCGGTGGCGGAACCGGCCGACTTCGCCCTCGACCCCGCCCTTCTCGTGGGCGCCATCGATCCCGGGCAGGCAGAAGAATGAGTCGAACCCGTAGTGGGAGCGCATCGCGATGAACCGCTCGTTCTCCAACCGCTCCCAACCCAGCACCACCTTGATAACCGCGCCTAAGTGGGGCTAAATCAGAGTGCCATACCCAACGGGCCCCGTTCACCGGCAGTCCCACCCGTTAGCTGTCGAGGACCACGGCCAACTTGCCCTGCAGGCCTCCGAGACTAGACCGGACACCGGGGTCGACGTCGATGCCCAGAGGTGCGGCGGGCAGATCGGAGATCGCCATCTTCAGGTCGGAGCCGTCGAGCCAATGGACTCCGCTTTGCCTGGTGTCGGGGCCCTGGTCTGGTTCGGTGACCTGGATGGCGCCGGCACAATCCAGCCCGTAAAACTTGAGGAGTCCGTATGTATCCTCCGTCGATACCCGGGCCCTGTCCGCGAGGGCTGCCCGGACGTGGTCTTCGGGGAGCAACCCGTCCAGGAAGTATTTGGCCTCCGTCCCAGGGTACGGCGCGGCGCGCACCGGGAGCTTGAGGGAGAGCAGGATGCTTCCCGGCCCATGTTGCCGAATGGCCTCTTCCGTGTATCTCAAGGACAGGTATCCCTGGCCCGCGTCACTGAGTTCGGCGACAGGATCCCCGTTGAGCCACGCGATGAGCGTCACGGCTGGCTCCGCCCTCGTCGGCGCGTTGCATCGTAGTTGTCGGCTTCGTATCGGGCCGACGCTGCGCGGGGGTCCTCGCGCGGGAGGGCAACCAAGTCCATGCCCAAGGCGTTGGCGACTTCGGTGAGGATGGAGGAGCGGCCGGGCAACCCGCGTTCGATGTTGCTGATCCGCTTGCGGTCGAGCCCAGTGGTGTCACTGAGCTCCCCTTGCGACAGGCCGAGTTCGATGCGTCGGGCACGGAGTGCAACTCCGATGCGTTGCAGTTGGTGATCCAATACTCCTCCTGCGCTAATGGGGTGGATAACAACACATTAGCATGAGTCAGCACTAATGGGGTCGAAAACAACCCCATTAGGTTCTCAAAAGGTTAAAAGGACAAAAACAACCGCATAAACGTCGAATGGCAGAACCCTCGCCGCTTGGCACCGGCCGTCCCGGGAGGTGACGTGTCCACGCCTGACCTCCCCAGCTTGCCGGCACCAATCACCAAGGCTACCTACCGGTTGATCCCCAGGGGCAGGCCATCGGCTTGTGCGCGGGAGCGCAGCAACCGGGCAAAGGGCCCGTCTCCGGCGCGCAGCGCGGCAGGGGTTCCCTGCTCGACGATGCGTCCGCCGTCGAGGACAACCAGCTGGTCGGCCTGCTCGACCGTGGAGAGCCTGTGGGCGATGGTGATGGTCGTGCGCCCCTCGGCCAGCCGGTCCAGGGCCGCCTGGACCTGGGCCTCGGTGGTGTTGTCCAACGCCGATGTCGCCTCGTCTAGGACCAGGACCCGCGGGTTGCGCAGGATGGTGCGGGCGATGGCGAGACGTTGCTGCTCGCCGCCGGAGAACCGGTGCCCCCGGGCACCCACCTTCGTCTCCAACCCGCGTGGCAGGCCCGAGATCAGCTCGTCAATCTGCGCTGCCTCCAACGCAGCCCACAGGGTGTCCTCGTCGGCGTCGGGGTCGGCCATGAGCAGGTTCTCCCGGATCGAGGCGTGCACCAGGTAGGACTCCTGGGAGACGACGCCCACGATCTTGGCAAGGTCCTGCGGCGCCATGTCCCGCACGTCGATCCCGTCGATGGTGACCCGGCCTGCGGTGGTGTCATGCAGCCGCGGGACCAGCGAGCCCAGGGTGGACTTGCCGGAGCCGGTGGCCCCGACGATCGCCGTCGTGGTCCTTGCCGGCACCAGCAGATCGATATCCGACAAAACCCGGGCATCGCCGTCGTACGAGAAGCCCACTCCCTCGAAGCGCAGTTCCCCGCGCACGGTGGACGGGTCGATGGCGACCGGGTGTTCGGGCGGGGTGATCTCCGGGACAAGGTCGAGGTACTCGAAGATGCGGCTGAACAGCGCCATCGCGGTCACCCACTGGACCCCGACGTTGAGCAGGCCCATGATCGGGCGGAAGATCGCCGACTGCAGCGCGGTGAACGCCACGATCGTGCCGATGGTCATGCCGCCCGTGGCCGCCGGGAAGCCGCCGGCGAAGTAGATGACCGCGGGGATGGCGGCGAAGACGATCTGCATCGTGGCCATCCGCCAGCGGCCGGCCAGCTGGGAGCGCAGTTCCAGGCCGATGAGCCGGTGGGAGCTGGCGGTGAAGCGTTCGGCGTCGCGCTCGGTGGTGCCCAGCGTCTTGGACAGGCGCACGCCGGAGACGGAGAGGCCCTGTTCGACCTGGGTGTAGAGGTTGGCGAGCTCGGCCTGGCGGTCGGCGGTGATGTCGCGGCGCATCAGGGCGACGCGGCGGCTGAGGATCACCGCGGGCGGGATGACGATGAGCGAGAGGATGCTGAGCATCGGCGAGAGGGCGACCATGGCGATCGCGGTGGCCACGGCCGTGGTCAGGTTGGAGGCGATGGACGTGGCGGTGGTGGTGACCACGGACTGCATGCCGGCGATGTCGCTGGTCAGCCGGGACTGGACCTCGCCGCCGCGGGTACGGGTGAAGAAGGCGAGCGACTGGGCCTGCAGGTGGGTGAACATGCCCGAACGCAGGGTGTGCATGACGCGCTGGCCCATGTCGGTGGCCATCCAGGTCTGCACGACGCCGATCAGCGCGGTGACCGCGGCGATGACGACCATGGCGCCGGCGAGGGTGGCCAGCAGCGGGATGTCCTGGTGCGGGATGGCGTCGTCGATGATCGCGCGGATCAGGAACGGCTGGGCCAGGCCGGCGATCGAGGCGACGCTGATCAGCAGCACCAGGACGGTGATCATGCCCTTGTGGGGGGCGAACAGTGCGGCGACACGGCGCAGGCTCACGGGATGGTCGGAAAGCTGGTCGCGGTCTGCGGCGCTGACTTTCGCCGGGCCCGGTCCGCCGGGGCGTCCGCCTCCCATGCCGCCGACCGGGGGTGCGGCTGGGGATGGGGTGGGGTTCGGGACCGATGCCATGGGCACCACCTCCTGGGGTCGAAGGAGTGGCACGGTTGTCGCACCAACTATGCAGAGGCTACCTCACTATGTGGTTGCCGCGCAAATGAGTACACTGGGGGCATGAGCTCCCGTACCGCCGCCTCCGCCACTGCCGAACCCGCGGGTGAACCTGACTTGGGCGACCTCTTCCACGCCGCGTTCCGGGGCCTGCGCCGCCGGTGGGCGCACGAGCTGGCACCGTTCGAGATGACGCCCCACCAGTGGCGGGCGCTGAACACGCTGGCCCGGCATGGCGATGCCTGCGCCCCGGCCGTGGACACCGGGACGGGTACGACGGCGGCCCTGCGTGCCGCAGTCTCCTCGCCGGAGGGGGTGCTGCGGTTGAAGGCCCTGGCCGGCCAGTTGCGGATCGCCCCGCGTTCGGCCACCGAGGTGGTGGACCAACTCGAGGCCAAGGGCCTAGTCGAGCGGATCCCCGATCCCCACGACCGCCGTGCGGTGCTGGTCCGACTCACGGACACCGGACAGCAGCTGCGCTCCGACGTGGAGCGCGCGCGGCGCGAACAGGCCAACGAGTACTTCGCCCGGCTGGATTCCGTCGAGCGCGCCGAGCTGGCCCGGCTCTTGGGCGTGCTGGCCGACGAGGAGCACGCAGGGCACCGGACTTGAGGCTCCCACGTGCCGCATCAGGACCGGTAGGCGGGCTTCCCCTTCACCGACCCGTCGTGAACCCCTAGGGTGGGGGTCCATGGGACCAACACGAGCGGAAGCGGGAGCGTTCACGGCGGGCGCTCTCTGCGTCAATAGCCTGCCGCATCTGGCGACGGCTGCGACGGGCCACCGCCACCTCACGCCGCTGGGTGGGCGGGACTCATCGCCCGGGGTCAATGCCGCCTGGGGCACCATCAATCTGGTCGCTGGCCTGGCACTGCTCCGGCGCGCGGCCCCCGACCCGGGGCGATGGGACTCGCGCCTCGTGGCCTTCGAACTGGGCAGCGCCGTGTTTGCCGCATGGATGTTCGGCAGCGAAGCGGTTGCAAAGATGAACTCGCGTCACCGCTGACATTTCTGCGGCCTTTGACGCCCTCGTTATCCGGCCCCACGCGGCCTCGTGTTCCCAGCCGATGGCGACAGGGCGCACCGGTCTAGGGTGGGACCGCAGGCATCCACCCACCGGCAGGAGTACATCCCATGGCCCGTCAACCCCCCTGGACCCCCGACGACATCGGCGACCTGACCGGCAAAACCGCGGTCGTGACCGGCGCCAACAACGGGCTCGGCCTGGCCACGACGCGCGAGCTGCTCCGGCACGGGGCCCACGTGGTGATGGCCTGCCGGAACGAGGAGAAGGGCCGGGCCGCCCTCGAGCAGCTGCGTCTCACGGCGGTGGAAGCCGTCGGCGAGCTCCGCGCCGAGGTCATCCCCGTGGACCTGTCGATCCTCTCCACCGTGCACTCCTTCGCGGACGCATTCCACGCAGGCCACGACCGGCTGGATCTGCTCATCAACAACGCCGGCATCATGATGACCCCCTACGGCCTCACCGCCGACGGGCATGAGCTGCAGTTCGGCACCAACCACCTGGGCCACTTCGCCGTGACCGGCCTGCTGCTGGGGGCTCTGGAGGCCGCGCCGGGATCGCGCGTCGTCACGCTCTCGAGCCTGGCGCACCGCGGCAGGGGCATCGACTTCTCGAATCCGATGTTCGCGTCCGGCGGTTACTCCCCCGCGGCCGCCTACCAGCGCTCGAAGCTGGCCAACCTGCTCTTCACCCACGAGCTGGACCGGCGGTTGAAGGCCGTAGGCCAGGACACCATCGCGGTCGCCGCCCACCCGGGCGTGGTGGGGACCGACCTCTTCGGCCACGTGTTCGACCGGCCCTCGCTTCACCCGGCGCGGATGGTGTTCAACGCCGTGATGCCCCGCCCGCAACACGGAGCCCGCCCGACGCTGCGTGCGGCCACCGACCCGGCGGCGCGGGGCGGGGACTACTTCGGCCCGGGCGGCCTTGGAGGACTGCGAGGCGCACCGCGGATCGCCCGGGCCAGCACAGCTGCCGGCGACCCGGTCGCCGCCCGACGGCTCTGGGAGCTCTCCGAGGAACTCACGCAGGTCAGCTACCTGGACAGCCCGACGCGGGGCTGAACCACAGGATCCGGCGGACCGGGACCCGAACGACCGCCAGCCAGCCCCGGCCGGCGACGACCGGGGACGACCGGGGACGACCGGGGAAACTGCACCTGACCGATTAGATGAGCGGCAGGGTCATGCCGATCTCCACTTCCCCGGGACGTCCGGGCGGTTCCTGCGCTTCCCCGGTCTCCAGGAAACCCTGCCGCCGGTAGAAGGCGCGCGCACGGCTGTTCCCGTCGATTACCCACAGATCCAGCCGACCGGCCCGCGTGCGGCGCGCCCAGCCGGCCACGGCGGTGATGATCTCCGCTCCCAGACCCGATCCGCGTGATGCGGGGGCCACCCACATGCCCACGAGTTCGCAGCCACCGGTCCCCGGCCGCAGCACACCGCCAGCCACGCCCCCGGGGGCCACCGGTGCGGCGTCTGATGCCGCGTCGGGCAGTCCGCCGGGCCAGGCGAGGAGCCAGCCGCCTTGGCCGGCGCGCTCGCGCCACTGATCCTCGGCGAAGGCGGATTCCCGTTCCCACGTGGAGCAGAACGCCTCCGGGTCCTCGCTGAGGGCACGCAGCCGTACCTCGCGCAATGCGGCCCAGTCCCGGACGTCGGCCTGCCGGACGGTGGTCTCTTCCATCACCACAGCCTCGCATGCCGGGCGGGGGCACGGCCATGGCCTGCGGAAGGGCGGGGCAGACCGGGGCCTGCCGGCGAGCGGCCGGGAAGAGGGCGAGCCCCCTACCCTTCGGCGCGGCCGGTGCGCCAGTACCCCATGAAGGACACCTGCTTGCGGTCGATCCCGACGTCACGCACCAGGTAGCGGCGCATGGACTTGATGACCCCGGCTTCCCCGGCGATCCAGGCGTAGAACGGCTGGCCGGATCCCGAGGTCGTCTCCCAGAGGATGCCCTCGTCGACGTTGACGTCCTCGTAGTCGTTGCCCGGGTCCACGGCGCCGGCACCGGGCACGGCCACCGCGGAGCGGACCGCCGCCTCCAGCAGGTTACCCGGAGCCTGCATGCCGCGCGGCAGCCACTGCACCGCCACCCCGGAGCGGGTGAACGAGCCCTGGATGTCGTCGACCGAGGGCACTTCGATGAACGCGTCGCCGGTGATGCCCGGCGGCAACGACTCGAGGATCGAGCAGATTGCCGGCGCGGCGGTCTCGTCGCCGGCCAGCAGGATCCGCCGGGCCTGCCCGGGCCGGAATTCGATGCCGCCGTAGTCGTGTCCGCACAGCGCCCGGTTCGGCCCCAGGATGACGACCTCGTCGCCGACCTGCGCCTCGGCGGCCCAGACCGATGCCGGGCCCCCGACCAGCACGCCGTTCTCGCGGCGCACGTGCAGCACGAAGTCCAGGTCCAGTTCCGGGTCGGCGCCGGCGTTGCCAGGGTGCCCGGCGGGCCGGAAGGAGCGCACTGTGTAGGTGCGCATGGCCCCGCGTTCGGCCGGATCCTTGGCCAGCCACGTGCGGTACCAGCCGGAGGCGTCCTCGTCGCTGATCGTCCCGCCCGGGGCCAGGTCGGCGAAGAGGTCCCGCATGCGCTCCACCGCGCCGTCGCCGGCAGGGGGTACCAGGACCTTGATCCGCAGGTCCAGGGGGTGCCCGCCGGTGCCGAAGTGTTCCAGCTCCGGGCCGGCCAGGGTCAGACGGCGGAAGCTGGGGCCCAGGTCCTGGACGTCGACGGCGGTGAGGCTGAAGGCCAGGGTCGGGCACACCTCGACCGCCGGCTTGCGCAACACGGGTACGACGGCGGAGTCCCCGCCCTCCTGCCCTGCCGCCGGCTCCTGTGCGGGCGCGTCCCGGCCGGAGGCGTCCTGTCCGGCCACCGGCGATTCGTCTTCAAGGCGCGAGGTCCTGAAACGCGGGGCCCCGCCGTCGTCCGCGACCTCCGGGCGCAGCACCCGGTGCCGGCCGATCGGCAGGACCAGGGGCGAACCGGCCACGGGATCGGGGATCACCCGTGCTGGCAGGCCGAAGACCGCCTGGATGAACTCGGCCGTGAGCACCTCGGAGGGCCGCCCGGAGGCCACGATCGCGCCGTCGGCCAGGGCCACCAGGTGGTCTGCGTAGCGGGCGGCGAGGTTCAGGTCGTGCAGCACCATGGCCACGGTCGTCCCGTGCCGACGGTTCAGGTCCGCGATGGCGTCCAGGAGCACCAGCTGGTGGGCCAGGTCCAGATGCGTGGTCGGCTCATCCAGGAGCAGCACGCCGGACTCCCGCGCGAGGACGCTGGCCATCCAGGCCCGCTGCCGCTGCCCGCCCGAGAGCGTTCCGGCGTCGCGGGCGGCCAGGTCGGTGCAGTGGGTGGCGGCCAGGGCACGGTCCACGGCATCGTCGTCGTCCTGGGTCCAGCCGGCGCCCGCGCCACCTTCGGGGGCCCTGCCGCGGGCGACGAGTTCGCGCACGGTGGTTCCCCCGGCTGCGTCCAGTGGTTCGGGCAGCAGGCCCAGGGCCCGGGCGACTTCGTCGGCGGGCCGATCGTGCAGGTCCGTCCCGTCCAGGAGCACCGCGCCTGCGGCCGGGGCGAGACGGCCAGCCAAACCGCGCAGCAGGGTGGACTTGCCGCTGCCGTTCGCCCCGATGACCATGGTGATCTGCCCAGCGGGCAGGTCCAGGGTCAGGTCCTGCACCACGGGGTGCCCGCTGTAGGCCAGCGACAGGTTCTCTGCCTTTAGGGTGGTCATGTCTGCCTCCGGTCAAGGGGTGTGTCTGCGGTGCCGTTGCGGGATGCCCGCTGCGGCAGGCGGTGGTCGAGGGGCCGGGCGGAGCCGACGGGCGGGTGCTTTCCGGGGACGCGGTGCGGCTGCTGCCCTAGACTGGCGGCATGCCCGACCCGACACCCGCTCCCGTCCTGCCCATGTCTTCCTGCGCGGCCATGATCACGGCCCCGAACCCCGGCCCCATGACGCTGGACGGCACGAATTCCTACATCCTGCGCGGCCCCGACGCCGGGTCGGTCGTGGTGGTCGATCCCGGACCGGCCGATGAGGGGCACTTGCAGTCGCTGGCCGCCCAGGGGCGCGTCGAGCTCGTCCTCGTCACGCACCGGCACGCGGACCATACCGAGGGGATCGACCGACTGCATGAACTGACCGGCGCCCCGGTCCGTGCGGTGCTGCCCGAACACTGCCGACAGGCTCCGCCGCTGGTCGACGGGGAGGCCTTCACGGCCGCAGGGGTGGCGATCCAGGTGCTGGCCACGCCGGGGCACACCTCGGATTCGGTGTGCTTCCTGCTGCCCGACGACGGCCATCACGGTGCCGTCCTCACCGGGGACACGCTGCTCGGGCGCGGGACCACGATCCTGGATTTCCCGGACGGGACGCTGGGCGACTACCTGGCCAGCCTCGACGTCCTGTCCGGTTTCGGTCGCGCCGCGATGCTCCCGGCCCATGGTCCGGGGCATCCCCACCTGGGAACCGTCGTCGAGCAGTACACGGCACACCGGCTGCAACGGCTGGACCAGGTCCGCGAGGCCGTGGGCCGGCTCGGCGGCGGAACGGTTGCCCTGGCAGCCGCCGCGGTGGCCGACCTGGTCTATGCCGATGTCGATCCCGCGGTCCGCGGGGCGGCCGAGCACTCGGTGGCTGCGCAGCTGGACTACCTGTTCGGGACGACGGGGACCCCGTAGGAGAGAGGGGAGGAGCACGTCAGCGCCGTGCGGCACGTGACGCCGCGGGGTGGGCACGGCGGGGTGTTTCCATGCTGTCGCCCCTTTCGATCCGGTCCGGGATCGCCCCGGAAAACGCTCTCTCGTTAGGCTAACCTTAGGGCGCTGCATTACGCAAAGTTCCACTGCCCTATTGCCAGCCGGTGACGATTTCGTCTCGCCCGTGCGGCCTCCTTGGACTGTCCCGCGCTCGCCGCTACAGTCAACTCATGGCCAGCTCCACGCAGCATCCCGAGACGCACTATTCCGCCCAGCCGTCCTACACCGCGCTCATCACCGGCGCCACGGCCGGCCTGGGTGCTGAATTCGCCCGCCAACTGGCGGCCCAGGGCTATTCCCTGGTGCTGGTCGCCCGCGACCAGGCCCGGCTGGACGCCACGGCGGAGACGTTGCGCGCCCGGTATGCCGTCCAGGTCCAGACCATCAGCGCCGATCTGGTCAACGAGTCCGGGGTGCAAGTGGTCGCCAACCGGCTCGCCGACTCCAACCAACCCGTCACCATGCTGGTGAACAACGCCGGCTACGGCCTGGCCGGGAACTTCGCCGACAACGACCTCGCCGACGAGCTGACGCACCTCGGGATCCACATCCGCACCCCGTTGATCCTCTCCCACGCGGCATTGCGCACGATGGCGGGCATCGGCGGCGGCCGGATCATCAACGTCGCCTCCGTCGCGGCCTTCACGCCGCGCGGGACCTATTCGGCCGCCAAGGCCTTCCTGGTGAACTTCAGCCGCTGGGCCAATGTCTTCTACCGCGACCGCGGCATCTCGGTGACGGCCGTGTGCCCCGGGTTCACGCACACCGAGTTCCACGACCGGATGAAGATCGACAAGAAGTCGATTCCGTCCTGGTCCTGGCTCGAGGCCGAGGAGGTCGTGCGCAGCGGACTCACCGACGCCATGGCCGGGCGCTCGGTCTCGATCCCCAGCACGAAATACAAGGTCATCTCGTTCCTGGCCCGCATCGCCCCGGACGCCATCGTCGCCCGCGTCGCCCAGCGCGGCCGCTGACCGGTTGGCGGAGTTCCCGACGGAGTGGCCTGGCCGGCCCGTCAGTAGTAGACGGCCAAGGGGCCCTGGGGCCCCTCGATGACCTGCACGGGGGTGTCGAAGACGCGGGTCAGCACCTCGTCGGTCATGATCTGCTCCGGAGTGCCGAACTCGACGACCCGGCCGTCCTTCACGGCGCAAATGTGGTCGGCGTAGTGCCCGGCAAAGTTGATGTCGTGGATGACGACGACGATCGTGCGGCCCAGGTCCTCGGCCGCACGGCGCAGGTGCTGCATCATCTGGACCGAATGGCGCATGTCCAGGTTGTTCAGCGGCTCGTCCAGCAGGACGTGTGCGGTGTCCTGGGCCAGCACCATGGCCACGTAGGCGCGCTGGCGCTGCCCCCCGGAGAGCTGGTCCAGGTACCGGCCCTCGAGGTCGCCCAGGTTCAGGAAGTCGATCGACCGGGAGATGACCTCCTCGTCGACGGTGGTCAGCCGGCCCTTCGAATGCGGGAAGCGGCCGAATCCGACCAGCTGGCGCACGGTCAGGCGGGCGGTGAAGTGGTTTTCCTGGCGCAGGATCGACACGATCTTGGCCAGGTCCTTCGACGAGGTGCTCGCGACGTCGAACCCGGCCACCTCGATGGCCCCGGCGTCGAGGCCGAGCAGCCTGCCGATCATGGTCAGCAGCGTGGACTTCCCGGCGCCGTTCGGCCCGACGAGCGCCGTGATGCCTCCGGTCGGGATCTCGAAGCTGACCGGGCCGATCTCGACGTCGCTGCCGTAGCTCTTGCGGACCTCGTTGAGCGTGATCACAGGCGCCCCTTTCGCAGGATGAAGTACAGGAAGAGCGAGCCGCCGACGACCTCGATGATGATGGAGACGACGCCCTGGGCGTAGAACACGTTCTTCACGATGAAGTAGGACCCCGCCAGGACGACGAACCCGATGAGCACCGCGACGGGGAAGACCAGGCGGTGGTCATGGGTGTCGGCCAGCTGGTAGGCCAGGGTGGCCACCAGGAAGCCCAGGAAGGTCATCGGGCCGACCAGCGCCGTCGAGGTGGCCATCAGCACCGAGACCAGGAACAGCGTGCGCATGACCTGGGCACGGTGGTCCAACCCGAGGTTTGTGGTGGCGTCCCGCCCCAGGGCCACGACGTCGAGCCGGCGGGAATTCGCCCAGAGCAGCCCACCGGCGACCACGCACAGCGGGATGGCGACCGGCAGGTAGGACGCCTCGGCGTTGGCGACGGAGCCGAACAGCCGGGCGGTGAGGATGTCGAACTCGCTGGGCGACAGCAGCCGCTGCATGAAGGTGGACACCGCGCCGAGCCCGCCGCCCAGGACGATGCCGATGAGCAGCATGACCTGCAGGTTCCCGTACTTGCCCGAGAGCAGCCAGCCGTAGAGCGCCAGCGACAGGCCGACCATGACCAGGACTTGCAGCATGAATTGCGGCAGGCCCTGCACGGCGGTCACCCCGGCGGCACCCAGGAAGAAGACAGCGGCCGTCTGCACGGCGATGTAGAGGGATTCGAAGCCCATGATGGAGGGGGTGATGATGCGGTTGTTCGTCACGGTTTGGAAGCTGACCGTGGCCATGGCCTGGCAGAAGGCGACGACGAGCATGACCAGCACGCTCGTGCCGCGCAGTTCGGCGATCCGCCAGAATCCTGCGGTTCCCGGCGGCATCGGGTTGTCCCAAGCCAGCAGGCCGTAACCGAAGCCGAGGGCCAGGACGAGGAGAACGCCCAGGACGATCAGGTAGCGCCGGCGCGAGCGGGCCGTGGGCAGCGGGCCCGAGGTGCGTGCGGTGGAGCGGGTGCGGGGGCCGGCGGGCGCCGGTGGGGTGGCGGTCCTAAGCATGGCGGCGCTGCCTGAGCAGGAGCCCGATGAAGACCACGGCCCCGACGATCCCGAGGATCAACGAGACGGGCACCTCGAAGGGCATGATGATCGTGCGTCCGATCAGGTCGCAGAGTGTCACGATCCCGATGCCCAGCAGGCACACCCACGGCAGATTCCCGCGCAGGTCGTCGCCGCGGAACATCGAGACGATGTTGGGCACGATGAGCCCGAGGAAGGGCAGGTTCCCCACCACGACGGTGACGATGCCCGTCGCGATGGCGATCAGCCCGGTGCCGAGCAGGACGACCTGGTTGTAGTTCAGCCCCACGTTGGTGGCGACCTCCTCCCCCAGTCCGGCCACGGTGAAGCGGTCGGCCACCAGGAACACGGCGATCCCCACCAGGGCGACGATCCACAGCACCTCGTATTGCCCGCGCAGGACTGAGGTGAAGCTGCCGGCGAACCAGATGCCCAGGCTTTGGAGCATGCCGGTTTGCAGGGCGAGGAACGTGGACACGGCCCCGACGACGGCGCCCAGCATGATGCCCACGATCGGGACCGTCAGGGAGGCCTTGAGCGAGACCCTGCGCAGGAACAGGAAGAAGACCATCGTGCCGATGAAGGCGGCCACTACGGCGCCGATCATCTTGGCGGTGATGCCCGCGCCGGGGTTGACGATCATGACCGCCAGCAGACCCAGTCCCGCCCATTCGGTGGTGCCGGTCGTCGTGGGTTCGACGAAGCGGTTCTGCGTCAACAGCTGCATCACCAGGCCGGACATCGCCATGGCCGCCCCCGCCAGGACCAATGCGATCGTGCGCGGGATGCGGGTGATGCCGAACATCTCGGCCCCCTGCTCGCCGCCGAAGATGTCGTACACGCCGGTGAACAGGGAGAACACCAGCAGGGCGCCGACGACGCCGATGCCGATGAGCAGGCGCGGTTCGAAGAGCCGTCCCTTCGACGCGACGCGTCGGTTCGTGGCGGGGGTGGCGGTCATCGTGCGGTCCTGGCCTTAGCCCTCGAGGGCGTCGGCGAAGGAGTTGAAGAATTCGGTGTAGGTCTGGATGCCCTCGTTGGTGTAGGTGTCCGTCGGCATGTAGACCACGTTGTCCTCCCGTACGGCGGTGACGTCGTCCAGGGCCGGAGAGGAATCCAGCAGTTCGTTGGCCGGCTCGTAGGAGGCGTCGTCGGCGGCGACGGCTGCGTCCCGGTCCATGGCCAGGATCCAGTCCGGGTTCGAGGAGGCGATGGCCTCCACGGAGATGTCGTCGCCCTGGTGGTCCTCGGTGGCGTCGTCGATCTCCAGGGCGGGGGTCAGGCCGAGGATGTCGAACACCGGGCCGAGGGTGCGCCCGTTGGAGGGGGCGACGTAGCCGATTTCGCCGCCGGAGGTGATGACGGCCATGACCTTCTCGTTCTGGTCGTAGGCGTCCCGGGCGCGCTCGATGGCTGCATCGAGGTCGGCATTGAGCTGCGCGGCCTCGTCCTGCTTGCCGAAGACCTCGCCGAGGATGGTGGTCTGGCGCTTCAGCTCGGCGTCGAGGGGCTGGCCGTCGCGCGGATCGAGTTCCAGGATGGTGGCATCGGGCACGAGGCGGGCGAAGTCCTCGTGGAACTGGGCGAAGCGCTGGCCGTTGACGATCAGGTCGGGCTGGGCGGCCACGACGGATTCCAGATCCGGTTCGCGGTGCGTGCCCAGGTCCACGATGGAGGCGTCCTGGGTGTAGTCGATGGTCGGGGGCATCAGGGACACGGCCGCTGCGCTGAGCTGCACCCCCCAGTCCGAGAGGGTCTCGAAGGTCCGGTTGTCCGTCGCGACGACCGACACCGGGCTCGCCGGCACCTTCTGGGTTCCGTTGTTGTCCTCGACGTTGATGGTCGGCACGCCGGCGTCGGTGGCGGCGGTCGAGGTGCCGCAGGCGGTCAGGGCCAGGGCGGAGGCGCCCAGCAGAACGCCGAGGCGCAGTTTCAGGGAAGACATGGGGTTCCTTCGAGTGATGATGGCCAGCAGGCCGGCAGGTCGGGTTCCTCGATTAACTTAGCCTACCCTGAGTAGATAACGATCATCGGTCTTGATGTTATTCATGTCACATGACGCGAAGTTGCGTTTCGCCCGACGGGTCCGGGCGGATCCCTCGCCCGCCCGGCCCCGCCGTCCCCTGGCTGCCCGGACGGCTACGCCGTGCGCAGCACCGTGCGCGAACCGACCAGCGCCAGCGCGCCCCGGACGGCCAGGATCCCGGCGGCCAGCGTCGCCGCGACGACCAGGACCGTCAGCGGGGAGGCGATCATGGCGATGCCGACCAACGGCAGCAGCAGGACCCCGGCCACCAGGGCCGACCCCAGGGACACCCACAGCAGCGGTCCCATGACCGAGCGCACCCGGGCGCGGTCCATCGTGGCCGGATCCATCCCCAGCCGGTCCAGGTTCGAATACAGGTCCCGGCGGTCCAGCGTCAGCGCGCATTGGTTGATGACTGCCGAGCAGCACACCCCCAGGAACGAGGCCGCGATGGTCACCAGCACCCCGGTGAGCACGTCGCCGACCAGGGCCAGCTCCTGCGGATCGGTTCGCCCGGAGGCCGAGGCCCTCATCATGGCGGCCCCGGCTCCCCCGAACACGGCGACGAAGCTGGTCATGGTCACGCCGGAAACCTGCCGCCAGGCGGCCTGCGGGGCCTCAAGGATTATCCGGGCCGCCAGCAGCCGCTCGGGCGTCTCGGCCCGGCGCAGCGAGCGCCCCGCCAGCACGCGGACCACCCAGGGGCCGACGACATTGAGCACGGCCAGCACCGCGGCGAATGCACCGAGCATCACCGCGATCATCACGGCCAGGTCCCGGAAGGCGGAGAGCCCCTGCAACGCGCTGAAGGCCAGGACGATGACGACGGCGGCGATCACCGCGCGGATCCACCGCGCCGTGGGTGCCACGGTGCGCAGGCGCACGCCCAGCGGCGAGACGTTCAGCCGGCGCAGGCCCACCACGGCCGAAACCACTCCGATCACGACGACGGCGAGCGCCAGGGCCGCGACGATCCCGGGGTGCATGAACATGCCGGACCCGATGGCCCGTCCGCGGAAGTGCAGCAGGCCGACCACCGGCGCGGAGGCCAGGTACAGCACGATGCCGCCGGCCGCGCCCACCAGCGCCAGCGCCGCGGAGTCGATCACGGTGACCGCGCCGGCCAGGGCCGGGGTCCCGCCGAGCAGGCGCACGGTGGCCAAGCGCTCGTCGTGCGAGCGGGCGGAGAGCCGGGCGGCGGCGGCACCGAGGACGGCCAGCGGGACCACCAGCAGGACCACGGCGATGCCGGCCAGGATCAGGTACATCCCGGTCAGCTCGTCCTGCACGGTCCTGAAGGACAGGCCCCCGGCGGCCACGAGCAGCAGCAGCGCGGTGGTCAGGGCGTAGGCGGTGGCCGTCAGCAGCTGGGGCGCCCTCCGGCCGCGGGTGGGCCGGCCCAGCAGCCACGCCAGCGAGAACGCCCTCATGACCGGCCTCCCTGGCCCGCCCCGGCGCCGGTGCCGGGCCGGGAGGAGGCACCGGCGTCGTGCTGGATCCTGCCGTCGAGCAGGTGGATGACGCGGTGGCAGCGGGCGGCGACGTCGGGGTCGTGCGTGACCATGACCAGGGTGTTGCCCCGTCCCACGGTGGCCCCGAGCAGGATGGCCAGGACCTCGTCGGAGGTGGCCGAATCCAGGGCGCCGGTGGGTTCGTCGGCGAAGGTGACGGTGGCGCCGGTGACCTGGGCTCGGGCGATGGCCACGCGTTGGGCCTGACCGCCGGAGAGCTGGCCGATCCGGCGTTCCTCCATCCCGGCCAGGCCGAGGGCCTGGAGCCATTCGGCGGCGCGGGGCAGGGCCGCCGAGCGGGGCATGCCGTTGATCATCAGCGCCATGGCCACGTTCTCGATGGCGGTGAGCTCGGGGATGAGCAGGCCCGACTGGAAGACGAACCCGAAGCTGCCGCGGCGCAGCCTGGAGCGGGCGGATTCGCCCAGTGCGGTGATCTCCACCGGTGCGGCGGGGGTCTCGGGGTCGGTAAAGAGGACCGATCCGGCGTCGGGCCGCTCGATGCCGGCCAGGGTGTGCAGCAGGGTGGACTTGCCCGATCCGGAGGGGCCCATGATGGCCAGCGATTCGCCGCGCTGGATGTCCAGCCCCAGAGAATCCAGGGCGAGGGTGGTCCCGAAGGCGCGGACCAGGCCGCGGGCGGCGAGGATGGGCCGGGGCGCTGCGGGGTCCGGGGCAGCAGGGTCGGTGGCGCCTGTGGCGAAAGGGTGGTGGTCGGCATGCGGGTGGGCGTGCGGGGGTGCGGGGTGCGTGGGCTTCTCTGGCATGGTTCCAGTCTTCCGTGCACTGCACCCGCGGCGGATGCACCCCGGAGCTGAATCCGGCGCGGCCATGTCCTACCGCGGGATGATGCCGCCTCACCCCAGCGGACGGTTTCCGGCGGATGGTTCCGGATCGTAACCCGGGGCGCGCGACCGGGCCCGGCAGTGGCCAATGCTTCACCACAACGCCCCCGAAATCGATGCGTTCCGGGGCACGGGATGGTGCGTTCATCACGTTTATGCACCATCGTGAATAACTGTTGCCGCACACGGCGGGCAGGCACATCATGGGGGCATCAGCCAACGCACCATCCTTGGGAGTGAACAGAACATGAAGACACTGAAAGCGGGCCTGGCAAGCGCCCTGCTGGTCGCGGGGTTGGGGCTGGCCCCGGCAGCACCGGCGGTCGCGGCCCCCGCGCCGTACTGCGGCATCCGGTGGGGATCGCTGGCCGATTCCGCCTCCGCGATGTCCAGCGCCCGGGTCACCGGGGTCCGCACCGGGCAACACACCTGCTACGACAGGATCGTGATCGACCTGCGCGGGCAGGTCCGCGGCTACGACGTGCGCTACGTCAACGCCGTGTACACCGAGGGCCAGGGCCGGCGCGTCCCGCTCTCCGGTGCCGCCGATCTGCGCATCGTCGTCCGGGCCCCGGCCTACGACTCGTCGGGGCACGCGACCTACCGCCCGTCCAGCCGCACCCATGCGGTGGACGTCTCCGGCTACCGGACCTTCCGGCAGGTGGCCTACCTGGGCAGCTTCGAGGGCCAGACCTCGTTCGGGCTCGGCGTGCGCGCCCGGCTGCCGTTCCGCACCTTCATCCTCGACGGCCCGGGGACCGGCTCGCGCCTGGTCATCGACGTCGCCCACCGGTGGTGATGCCAATCGGCCGGTAACCATCACGTCATGAACCCGGCGGGGGCCTCCCCCGCCGGGTCCGGTGTGCCACGATGGCGCCATGACCCTTCGCCCGTTCCGCCAGGTCGACGTCTTCACCGCCACCCCCTACCTGGGCAACGCGCTCGCCGTCGTCCTCGAGGCCGACGGGCTGGACGAGGCGGAGATGCTCCGCTTCGCGAACTGGACGAACCTGGCCGAGACCACGTTCGTGCTCCCGCCCACCGACCCGGCCGCGGACTACCGGGTGCGGATCTTCACCACGACGACGGAGCTGCCCTTCGCCGGGCACCCCACCCTGGGCACGGCGCACGCCTGGCTCGAGGCCGGCGGGCGCCCGAGCCGGCCCGGGGTCATCGTGCAGGAATGCGGTGCCGGGCTCATCGAGGTGCGTACCGGCCCGCGGGAGGACGGCGGACGGCGGCTGGGCTTCCGTGCCCCGCCCCTGCAGCGCACCGGACCGCTGGAGGAGGACGTCCTGGGCTGGGCGCTGGCGGGGCTCGGTCTGGGCCGGGACGACGTCGTGGACCACCAGTGGGTGGCCAACGGCCCGCAGTGGGCGGTGCTGGTGCTGCGCGACGCCGATGCCGTGCTGGCCCTGGAGCCGGACTTCGCCGCCCTGGAGGGGCTCGAGATCGGGGTGGTCGGCCCGCACCTGGCCCCTGGCGTGGCCGCCGGTTCCTATGCCCGCCGCAACGAGCACCGGCCCAAGGGCACCCGAGCCGAGCTGGAGCCGCTGCGCCCGGCCGACGACGCGGCGGTCTTCGAGACCGCCGTGGCGGGGGTGCCGGCCGACTTCGAGGTCCGCGCCTTCTGCCCCGGGGAGGGACTGCCCGAGGACCCGGTGACGGGGAGCCTGAACGCGGGCATCGCCCAGTGGATGATCCCCGCGGGCCTGGCCCCGTCGTCGTACACCGTGCGCCAGGGGACCCGGCTGGGCCGGGCCGGGCACGTCGGGCTCTCCGGGCACGACGGCGGCATCTGGGTCTCCGGGCAGGTCACCACCTGCATCGAGGGCACGGTCCGCGTCGGCTGAGCGAGGGGCGCGGTGTCGCCCAGATCACCGGTTGCCGGAGGTCCCAAGCGGCCGGGCGGAGAGTAGTCTCTACCGGTGACCAACGCACAGACCTCCCCGAAAACCGCCCCGGACGACCGCGCCGCCTGGACCGCCCTGTGGGCCCTGGTCATCGGGTTCTTCATGATCCTGGTGGACTCCACGATCGTCTCCACCGCGATGCCGGCGATCATGCGCGGGCTGGACACCGGGATCAACGGGGTCATCTGGGTCAACAGCGCCTACCTGCTGGCGTTCGCCGTGCCGCTGCTGGTTACCGGGCGCCTCGGCGACCGGTTCGGGCCGAAGAACCTCTACCTCATCGGGTTGGCCCTGTTCACGGCTTCGTCGTTGTGGTGCGGGCTCTCCCCGACCATCGGGATGCTCATTGCCGCCCGGGTGGCCCAGGGCCTGGGCGCGGCCATGATGACCCCGCAGACGATGACGTTCATCACCCGCATGTTCCCCGCGCAGCGGCGCGGGGCCGCCATGGGCGTCTGGGGCGCGGTCGCCGGCGTCGCGACGCTGGCCGGACCGATCCTCGGCGGCGTGCTGGTGGACACGCTGGGCTGGGAATGGATCTTCTTCGTCAACGTCCCCGTGGGCCTGCTGGCCATGTGGCGGGTCTGGGTCAAGGTCCCGCAGCTGCCCCGGCACAGCCACAGCTTCGACTGGCTGGGCGTGGCGCTCTCCGCGGTGGCCATGTTCCTGATCGTCTTCGGCATCCAGGAGGCCAACACCTACGACTGGGGCACCATTGCCGGACCCATCACCGTCTGGTCCCTGATCATCGCCGGGGTCGTCGTGCTGGTGGCGTTCGTCGTCTGGCAGCATTTCAACCGGCGCGAGCCGCTGCTGCCGCTGGGCCTGTTCCGCAACGCGAACTTCTCGCTGGCCAACGTGGCCATCACCGCGATGGGCCTGACGATCACGGCGATGAGCTTCCCGATGATCCTCTACCTGCAGTCCGTCCGCGGGATGTCGCCCACGATGTCGGCCCTGATGATCGCGCCGATGGCCGTGGTGTCCGGCGTGCTGGCGCCCTTCGCCGGGCGGATGACCAACAAGATCGACCCCAAGCTGCTGGCCGTGCCCGGGTTCCTGCTCTTCGGCGGCGGGATCGTCGCCTACGGGCTGCTGCTGACCCCCGACGTGCCGTTCTGGGTCCTGCTGCTCCCGCCGGTGGTGATGGGCATCGGCAGCGCCGGCATCTGGCCCTCCGTCTCGCTGACCGCCACCCGCGATCTGGGTCAGGCCGACGCCGGCGCCGGCTCCGGGGTCTACAACACCACCCGCCAGGTCGGGGCGGTCCTGGGATCGGCACTGATCGCCTTCCTCATGGAGGCCCGCATCAGCGTCGAATCCACCGCGGTGCTGGCGACGATGCCGCACTCCGGTGACGCGGGAGCCGCCGCTGGGGCCGGATCCGAGGCCACCATGGGCCAGGCGATCCCGGAATTCCTGCACGGGGCCTTCTCCACGGCGTTGGGCCAGTCGCTGCTGCTGCCGGGCCTGGTCGCCGTGTTCGCCGCCCTGGTCTGCTTGTTCTTCCGGCGCCCGAGCGCGTCCACCCCGCCCCGCGGCTGAGACCCCTCCGCAGCTGGGCCCGCTCCACGGCCGGGCCAGCCCCGTCGCCGGGTCCGTCCCGTGCTAGATTCACCGGCATGGACCAGCCAGTCGCCGTGCCCGAAACCGCCCTGCGGCTGCTCGTCGAGCGGGGCTTCGACGCCACCAGCGTGGACCAGCTCGCCGAGGTCCTCGGGATGAGCCGCAGCACGTTCTTCCGCCGGTACGGCTCCAAGGAGGACATGGTATTCGCCGACATGGACGGGGTCATCGAGGCGGTGCACGCCATCCTGGCCGCGCCGGGCCGCGGGCTGGAGGACCGGGTGGCCGCTGCGGCGCTGGCCGTCTTCGACCACCACCTCGGGCGCCGCGGGGCGTCCCTGCTGCGCTTCCGGCTGCTGCGCGAGGTCCCCGCCCTGCGTGACCGCGAACTGGTCAGCACCCACCGCTACGAACGGGCCTTCCGGCACGGGATGCGCGCCGCCCTCGGGGTCGAGCCCGGCCTGGATGCGCCCAACCTGGCCATCACGGCCTATGCTGCCTCCGTCGTCGCGGTGCACAACGCGTTCCTGCGGAGCTGGCTGACCGCCCAGGACGACGGCCTGCGGACCCGGCTCGCCGCGGAACTGGCCACGCTGGCGGCCCTGCACCATCCACGGCTGGAGGGGACCGCCGCAGGACCGGCTCCCGGGGCAGCCCAGCCGGGCCCCGCCGTCGTCGTCACGGTCTCCACGTCCGGCGCCGGGACCGACGAGGTCCTCGCCGCTGTCCGCGAGGCGCTCGAAGGGCAGGACCACCCCGCCTGACACTGGGTGTCTTGACGTGGAACTCGGTTTCAGCGATGCTAGGGGGAACCACCCCAGGACCGCCGGCGCCCGCCTGCCCGGCCGAGCCGAACCGAAGGACATCCCGTGAGCACTCCGCAGACCACCCCCGCGACCGATTCCCCGGTGGACGGCTCCGCCCCGGCCGGATCCCCACTGGCCGAGTTTCCGCTGGGCGTCGTCGAACCGGAGTACGAGCTCTGGGGCGAGGTCGACGTCGACCCGGCGGGCCTGTTCGGCGAGGACGCCATCCCGGCCGCGGACCGCGCCTACTGGGACCGTGCCCGCCGCTTCGGGCTCGAGGAGGTGCGCCCGGTCATCGACGATTACTGGGACCGCTCCGACTACCCCTTCCAGCTGGCCACGCGGCTGGGCGAGCTGGACCTGCTGCGCGACGGCATCGACGTCGAGGGCTACCCGGCCATGAGCACCCTGGCCGCCGGGCTGGTCAACATGGAGCTCTCGCGCGCCGACGGCTCGGTGGGCACCATCGGCGCCGTGCAGGCCGGCCTGGCGTTGCGCTCGATCGCCTACTGCGGCTCCGAGGAGCAGATCGCCCGGTGGGTCCCCCCGCTGGCCCGCGCCGAGGTCCTGGGCGCCTTCGCGCTGACCGAACCCACCCACGGCTCGGATTCGGTGTCGCTGGAGACCCGGGCGACCCGCGTCGACGGCGGGTACGTGCTCAACGGCGAGAAGAAGTGGATCGGCAACGGCTCCACCGGCGGCATCACCGTGGTCTGGGCCCGCGACGACGAGGGCAGCATCCGCGGGTTCATCGTCCAGCAGGAGTGGGAGGGCTACACCGGCACCACGATTCCGGGCAAGCTCAGCCTGCGGGCCATCTGGCAGGCCCACATCCGGATGGAGAACGTCTTCGTCCCCGACTCGCATGTGATGCCCGGCGCGAACTCGTTCAAGGACACCTCCAAGGTCCTCTTCGCCACCCGGCTCGGCGTGGCGTGGTCCGCCGTCGGCCACGCCGTGGCCTGCTACGAGTCGGCCGTGCAGTACGCCTCCCAGCGCACCCAGTTCGGCCGGACCCTGGCCTCCGCGCAGGTGGTTCAGGAGCGGCTGGCCCGCATGCACTCGGAGCTGGCGACCATGCAGCTGATGGTCATGCAGATGACCCATCGCGAGGAGCGCGGCGAGCTCTCCCCCGTGCAGGCCTCGCTGGCGAAGTACACCTGCACGCGCACCGCCCGGCAGATCGCCTCCAACGCCCGCGATCTGCTCGGCGGCAACGGCATCCTGCTCAAGAACCGCGTGGCGCGTCACCTGGCGGACATCGAGGCCGTGCACACCTACGAGGGCACGGAGACCGTCCAGGCGCTGATCATCGGGCGCTCGATCACCGGCGTCTCGGCCTTCAACAAGTAGCCGGCGTGTCGCCGCGGGACGCTCAGCCGCGCAGGAACGGCAGCAACTCGTCCAGCACCTCGTCCGGCGGGAACAGGGTCGAGCCGTGGGTCCGGCCTTCCAGGGGCACGAAACGGGCGTCGGGCATCAGCTCGGCGGCCCGCCGGGAGTCGAGGTAGCGTTCGCGGTCGCGGGTGCCGGCCAGCAGCAGGGCCGGCAGGTCCAGCTCCGGCAGCACCGATTCGTCGAGCCCGGGTTCGACCTCCGTCCGCTCGAAGTAGGCCACCAGCGCCTCGGCGTCGTTGGCCATGAACGCGGCCCGGGTCTGCGGGTCCAGCCGCTGCCCGTCGACGAAGGCCTGCATGCCGCCGGTGCGCAGGGCGTCGAGGTAGCCGTCGAAGAACACCTTCGCGACCTGCCCGGACTGCGGGCGGAACGTCCCGCCGAGGGTCACGAGCTTCTCCACCCGCTCCGGGCTCGTCGCCGCCAGCGAGAAGCCGACCCGTGCACCGAACGAGTACCCGACGACGGCGGCACGGGCCAGGTCCGCGGCGTCGAGCACCGCGACGACGTCGGCCACCAGCAGGTCCATCGCATACGCCGTGCTCTCGCGCGGCTTGGCACTGCGGCCGTGGCCGCGCAGGTCGATCCGCACCACGGTGAACCCGTCCAGCGCCTTCACGTAGCCCAGGCCGCGCCAGATCGCCCGCGAGAGGGCCGAACCATGCAGCAGGACGACGGCGGGGCCCGCCCCGGAGATGTCGTAGGAGATGGTCGTCCCGTCCAGGGCGTTGCGTGTTTCGGCCATGGGATCAGGGTACCGCCGACGCGGCCCACCGCTCCGGCGCCGGCACAGGTCTCCGGGCCCGGCATCCGGCGACCGCTTTCAGCAAACGCCAAGCTTCCGGCGCTAGAGTACTTAAGTACCTCATGAAGGTGCGAGTGATGAGAGCACCGGCTGGATGATCGATGATTCCCCCCAACTATCGACCAGCCGGTGCTCGTCTCGCTAAGCCGCGTCCGCCGCCTGCGACGGTCGTGCCCTCGACAGGCCCGCGGTTCGGGGCGAGACTGGGGTCATAGGAGCATCAAGTCCCAGGAGCATCAACGAGGGAGGACCCCATGAGCGAGAACCCGTTCGCGCAACCCGACGCAGGCGAAGCCGTCGACCCCGAGGACACCGAGACCGACGCCGCGAAGGCCACCCGGGCCCAGCACGACCACGACGACGAGCGGGTCGACGAGTGGGAGGAGGAGTCTTTCCCCGCCTCCGATCCGCCGTCGAACTACTGATCCCCGGCCAGCCTCCGGACCAGCCCCTCGACCGGTCCCCGCCGACTCCCACGGAGCTGACACCGGACGCACAGGTGGCTCCAAGGATCGCTGGTTAGGCTGGTGGAACCTTCTCAAAGGTGCGAGTGATCAGAAGCACCGGTTATAGCGGTTTGTCGCCTCCTTGTCCGCTATGGCCGGTGCTTCACCCGTTAAGCGGCCGGTCCAGGACCGCGTCCAGATCCCGGCCCCGGGTCGCCGCCCGGCAGACGCCCGCAGTAGCCTGAGGTCCATGGCAGCCCCCACTTCCCCGCACATCGTCGTCATCGGTTCCGGCGTCGCCGGCGCCTCCACCGCCTTCGCCCTGGCCCGCTCCGGCGCCCGCGTGGACATCGTCGACGCCCGGCTGGACGGATCCGCCACCCCCGCCGGAGCCGGCATCATCATGCCCTGGGCCTCCTCGCGCGGCACCGGTTCCTTCTACGACCTCTACGCGGCCGGCGCCGAATACTACCCGCGGCTGCTCGAAGAGCTGGCGGCGGTTGGCGTCGGGGACGTCGACTACCGCGTCACCGGCGGACTGATCGTCAACGATGACGCCGAACTCCTGCGCACGACGGCGGAGCGCCTCTCCGCACGCATCTCCGCTTCCGCGGTGGCCGGGACCCTGCGCCGCGTCGACACCGATGAGGCCCGCGCACTGTTCCCGCCCCTGCGCCCCGGGCTCTTCGGCCTGCACCTGTCCGGCGGCGCCCGGGTGGACGGGCGCTCCCTGCGCGAGGGCCTCCTGCGCGCGGCGGCCGCCTGCGGGGCCGAGGCCATCGAGGCCACCGCCCGGCTGGCACCGCCCACCACGTCCTCCGGTGCCCCCACCGTTCTCGCCGCCGAGCGCACCCTAGCGCCGGATGCCGTGGTCGTCGCCGCCGGGGTATGGACCGACCAGGTCCTGGCCCCGCTGGGAGTGGGCACCGGCGTCGTGCCCCAACGGGGGCAGATCCTGCACCTGCGCGCCGACGGGCACGCCACTGACGACTGGCCCAGCGTCCATCCGCTCTCCGACGTCTACATGGTCTCGTTCGGCGGTTCGCGCGTCGTCTTCGGGGCCACCCGCGAGGACGGATCGGGCGTCGACGTGCGCCGCACGCCGGCCGGCCAGCGCAAGCTCTACGACGGCGTGTTGGACCTGGCGCCGGGTCTGGCAGAGGCCACCGTGCTGGAGACCCGGGTCGGCATCCGGCCGATGAGCCCGAAGGCCCTGCCAATCGCCCGGCAGCTGGCACCCGGCGTGTGGGCCAACGCGGGGTTCGGCCCGGCCGGGCTGACCATGGGCCCGCTGGTGGGCCACCGGCTGGCCCGGGACGTGCTGGCCGCCACCGCGTAGCATGGGGCTGAACCCACCCGTCATCCCGTGAGGAGCCCCGCCTTGGCCCAGGACATCCACTTCGACCGCGCCGCTGAAGGCCACCGTCCCTACACCGCCGCCGAGGACCGGTACGACACCCTCGGCTACCGCCGGGTCGGCACCTCCGGCCTGTTGCTGCCGCCGCTGAGCCTGGGGTTGTGGTGGAACTTCGGGGACAACCGCCCGTTCGACACCCAGCGCGAGGTCCTGCGCCACGCCTTCGACCACGGCATCACCCACTTCGACCTGGCCAACAACTACGGCCCGCCCTATGGCTCCGCCGAGGAGAACTTCGGGCGGATGCTGCGCACCGACTTCAAGGCGTACCGCAACGAACTGGTCATCTCGTCCAAGGCCGGCTACGACATGTGGCCCGGCCCGTACGGCAACTGGGCCTCGCGCAAGTACCTGATCGCCTCCGCCGAGGAGTCCCTGCAGCGGCTGGGGCTGGATTACGTCGACATCTTCTACTCGCACCGCCCCGACCCCGCGACGCCCATCGAGGAGACGGTGGGCGCGCTGGACACGCTGGTGCGCCAGGGCAAGGCGCTCTACGTCGGGATCTCCTCCTACTCCCCCGAACGCACGACGGCGGCGAAGAAGGTCGCCGACGAGCTCGGCACCCCGCTGGTCATCCACCAGCCCTCCTACTCGATGCTCAACCGCTGGGTCGAGGACGGGCTGCTGGACACCCTGTCCGAGGCGGGCATGGGCTCGATTGCCTTCACCCCGCTGGCCCAGGGCCTGCTGACCGGCAAGTATCTCGACGACAAGAACGCGGTCCCCTCCGGCGGCCGCTCCTCGCTGGCCGGATTGACCGAGGAGAACCTGGGCAAGGCCCGCGAACTGGCGAAACTGGCCGAGCAGCGCGGCCAGTCCCTGGCCCAGCTGGCCATCGCCTGGCTGCTGCGCGAGGGCGGGGTCACCTCCGTGCTCGTCGGGGCCTCCTCCACGCGGCAGCTCGACGAGAACCTGGCCGCGGCGGGCAACACTTCGTTCACCGCCAAGGAACTCGAGCTGATTGACGGGATCACCTCCGGAACCGGGGACAGCGTGGATCTCTGGCGCACCTTCTCCGACTCCTAGGCGATCCCCCGCGACGGGACCCGGGGCAGCCGCCCCGGGTCCCGTCGTCGTACCTGGAGAGCTGGGGGCCGGTTCCGGTCCCCTGCACTGCTGGCGTGCGGCCAAAATGTGCAGATGCAGTGACCCGATTCACAAACCCGCCCATCCGGGACATGATGGATTGGTGCGCCGCTCCACCGAGGGCGCCCCCGAGTTTCAACGACAAGGAGTCAGGCAGTGTCCACCACCGCCCAGCAGTCCAACCAGCCCGGCTACCGCGTGCTGAACCCCGCCACGGGCGAGGTCGTCGAGACCTTCGATACCGCCACCGACGCGCAGGTCGGCGAGGCCCTGGCCGCAGCGCAGTCCGCCTACGAGTCCTGGGGCGCGCTGCCCATCACCGAACGCGCCCCCATCGTCAAGCGCGTCGCCGAGCTGTTCACCGAACGCGCCGACGAGCTGGCCGCGACGATCACCGAGGAGATGGGCAAGCCGTTCTCGGAGTCCAAGGGCGAAGCGGAATTCTGCACCGACATCTTCAACTACTTCGCCGACGAGGGCCCCACGCTGGCCGCCGACCAGGAGATCAAGGCCATCGGCGGCGGCCGCGCCATGGTCCAGCGCCTGCCCGTCGGCCCGCTGCTGGGCATCATGCCCTGGAACTACCCGTACTACCAGGTCGCCCGCTTCGCCGCCCCGAACCTGATGCTGGGCAACACGATCATCCTCAAGCACGCCGAGACCTGCCCGCGTTCCGCCCTGGCCATCCAGAAGATCATGGACGACGCCGGGGTCCCGGCAGGTGCCTACGTGAACCTGTTCGCCTCCCACGAGCAAATCGCCGACATCATCGCCGACCCGCGCGTCCAGGGCGTCTCGCTCACCGGCTCCGAACGGGCCGGCGCCATCATCGGCCAGCTCGCGGGGCAAAACCTGAAGAAGGCGGTCCTGGAACTCGGCGGCTCCGACCCCTACGTGGTCCTGGACTCCGCCGACGTCCAGAAGGACGCCGAACTGGCATGGGCCACCCGCATCGAGAACACCGGCCAGGCCTGCAACTCGAACAAGCGCATGATCGTCATGGAGGACATCTTCGACGAGTTCGTCGCCGGCCTCACCGAGCAGGCGACCGGCCTGGTCCCGGGCGACCCGGCCACCGAGGACGACGGCACCTTCGGCCCGTTGTCCTCCCGCGCCGCCGCCGAGGCCCTGCACGAGCAGGTCCAGGACGCCGTGTCCAAGGGGGCCACCCTCCACGCCGGCGGCACCCTGCATGAGGGACCGGCGGCGTACTACTCCCCGGCGGTGCTCTCCGGCATCACCGAGGACATGCGCGCCTACCGCGAGGAACTGTTCGGGCCCGTCGCCGTCGTCTACAAGGTCTCCTCGGACGAGGAGGCGCTGAGGCTCGCCAACGACACCCGGTACGGCCTCGGCGGGGCGGTCTTCAGTACCGACCCGGAACGCGCCGGCAAGGTCGCCCAGGGCCTGCAGGTCGGCATGGCCAACGTCAACGGCATCGGCGAAGG
Organism: Arthrobacter sp. JSM 101049; assembly: GCF_041679245.1. NCBI lineage: Bacteria > Bacillati > Actinomycetota > Actinomycetes > Micrococcales > Micrococcaceae > Arthrobacter > Arthrobacter sp. JSM 101049. Next base: position 681,440 of record NZ_JBGFFC010000001.1, read on the forward strand.
CGCCGACCTGCCCTTCGGCGGCGTCAAGCGTTCGGGCTTCGGCCGCGAACTCGGCCCGCTGGGCATGGAAGAGTTCGTCAACAAGCGCCTGTTCTACATCGCGGAATAGCGCGACCGCGCGTGGTCCCTACCCTAGAGTAGGGACCATGACGTTTGAGGCGCTTCGATGACTTTCCGACCGTTCCACCGGCGTGCCCGGCACCGTCCCGCCCCATCTGCCGCCGCGGCCTCCGCAGGGGGGAATGCCCGGGCGGAGGCCCTCGGTCCCGCCGATTCCCGCGTGGCCCCGGCGGACAGGGTGTCCTTGTTGTGGTCCAGCGCACTGGGACGCAGTGCCACCCGGGCCGGTCAGCTCCTGTTGCTCGTGGTCCTGGCCGGCGCGGCAATTTTCGGGCTGGCCCGGGTGAGCCTGGTCGTGCTTCCGCTGCTCATTGCCCTGATCCTCACCAGCGCCCTGTGGCCGCTGGTGAGCTGGATGCGCCGCTTCGTGCCGCCCCTGCTCGCCGCCTGGACGGTCTTCCTTGGATCCTTCGTCGTCCTGGGGGGCGTCGGAACCGGGATCGTCTTCGCTGTGCGAGCCGAATGGCCCGGCCTCGTCGACCAGGCCGTCCAGGGCTTCCACCAACTCCAGGGCCTGGTAAAGGACCTGCCCTTCCAGATCAGCCAAAGCCAGATCGACGAGGGCGTCACGGCGGTCACCGACTTCCTGACCAGCAAGCAGTTTGGCGCGGGGGCCCTCACCGGGATCTCTGCCGCCAGCAGCTTCTTCACCGGGCTGGTGTTGCTGCTGGTCATCATGTTCTTCTTCCTCAAGGACGGCGACAAGATCTGGGCCTTCTTCCTGTCCTGGATCCCGTCCAGCCACGAACCCCAATGGCAGGCCACCGGGGACCGCACCTTGACCACGCTCGGCGGCTACGTCCGCGGAACGGCGATCGTCGCGCTGGTCGACGCCACCGGCATCGGGGTGGCCCTGTGGATCCTGCATGTCCCGCTGGCCCTGCCCCTGGCGGCCATCGTCTTCATCAGCGCGTTCATCCCGATCGTGGGCGCGACCTTCGCCGGCATCCTGGCCACCCTGGTGGCCCTGGTGGCGAACGGCCCCGTGGTGGCCCTGATCGTGCTCGGTGTGGTGGTCCTGGTGAACCAGCTCGAAGGCAACTTCCTGCAGCCGGTCGTCATGGGCCAGGCCCTGCACCTGCACGCGCTGGTCATCCTGTTGGCCCTGACGATTGGCACCGTGCTCAGCGGGATCGTCGGAGCCGTGCTGTCGGTGCCGTTGACCGCCGTGGGGTGGGCCATCGTCAAGATCTGGAGCGGTCGGGACCCCGAAGCGGTGCGCCCGTACGAGATGGATCCCGGGCACCGGCAGGCATAGGAAACAGATATCGGGCAAACGCCCACCATGTGTACAGCTTCCACAAAGCTTCGCGCCCTAGTGTCTTAAGTACCTCATCAAGGTGCGAGTGATGAAACAGGGGCCCCAGCCTTCCCCCAGGCTGGGGCCTTCATCGTGTCCGGGCCGTGCTGCCCCGCCCGGCGTCCAGCCCGCAAAACCAGATCCCTGACCAGCACCTAGACTGCGGGTATCGGCCGGCTCCAACACGGCGGGCCACGAACGCACGTCCCACAGGAGCTCCGTTGACAACTACTCCCGGCCCGGCCACCGATGCCGACATCCCCGGCTACCTCCGCGCCCTCGGCATCCCGGGGCTCGCTGACATCCACGTGCACTTCCTGCCCCAGCAGATGATGGACAAGGTCTGGGCGTATTTCGACCAGGCAGAGCAGCACTATGGCAGGCCCTGGCCGATCCACTACCGGGAAGATGAGGACTCCAGGCTGGCCCGCCTGCGCGGCTTCGGCCTGGCGGCCATTCCCTCCCTCTCCTATGCACACAAGCCGGGGATGGCCACGTGGCTGAACACGTGGAGCCGCGATTTCGCGCGCCGGGTTCCGGGGGCCGTGCGGTGTGCCACGTTCTACCCGGAACCGGGGGCGGCCGCCTACGTCCGCGAGGCGATCGACGACGGGACACGGCTCTTCAAGCTGCACATCCAGGTCGGGGGCTTCGCCCCCGACGATCCGTTGCTGGACGAGGCCTGGTCCGCACTGGAGCAGTCGCGGACACCGGTTGTCATCCACGCGGGATCGGCACCCCTTCGCGGGCAGTTCACCGGCCCGGATCCGGTGCGCCGCGTTCTGGGGAAACACCCAGACCTGGTGCTGGTCATCGCCCACATGGGAATGCCCGAATTCCATGCCTTCGCCGACCTGGTGCCCGACTACCCCGGCGTCCACCTCGATACCACCATGGTCGGAACCGACTTCACCAACGAGTTCGCCCCCATACCCCGGGACTACATCGACCGCCTTCCGGGCCTCCGGGACCGCGTCATCCTGGGCACCGACTTCCCGAACATCCCCTATCCCTATGCGCACCAACTCGAGTCCCTGGCCCGACTCGGCCTCGGCGACGACTGGATGCGTGCGGTGCTGTGGGAAAACGGAGTCCGCCTGCTGGACCTGCCCTCCGGGAGCTGAGGCCGGCGGGCCGGCCCGGCCGCCTTCGGCCCACGCCGACGGTGCCCGACCGGCTCCGATCGGCGCGCCCGCGCAGCCGGGCATACCCTTCAGCACCCGGAAGGGCCACGGGCCGCTCGATCGAACGCGAACTGGCAACGATAACCGACCGGCCTCACTGGCGCAGGAACGGACGAGGGCTGGTTCTGGTGCTTGTGCACTGGAACCAGCCCTCCGGATTGCCACTAACCCAACACAACCCGAGTCCGCTCAGTTAGCCGACTATGAGGTTCAAGATGATCAGCAACGGTATGGAACCAGCCCAAATCGCGGTCGTTATTCCAGACCACCCCTTGAGCGCATCCACACCCTCAAGCCCGGTGAACCTGGTGACAACCCAGAAGTAGGAGTCGTTGAAGTAGCTGAAGACCATGGAACCGGCCGTGCAGGCGAGCACCGCAACGAGTGGGGCAAGTCCCAGGCTTGCAACCAATGGTGCCGATACGGAGGCGGCGGTAATCATTGCAACTGTCCCCGACCCCTGTGCTATACGCACCACGGTGGCAATGATGAATGGCACCAGGAAGGCCGGTAGGGCGGTGGCCGCGATCGCCTCGGCAAGGGCGTCACCGACGCCGGAGTCACGCAGAACCTGGCCGAAGGCTCCGCCCGCGCCCGTGATGAGCAGGATCAATCCGGCCGAGGCGGCTGCCTCGGACAGCCAACCGTGAACCCGATTGCGGGGTGTCCACCGGGGCAGCAGGACGTAGACCGCCAGAATCGTTCCAATCACCAGGGCGACGACGGGATTTCCGAAGAAGGCGAAGGGGACAACCCAGTCGCTGGCCGTGTAGTCCTCACCGGACAAGGCACCCTGCTGGGCTTTGTCGATGGCAGCGGTCACCGTGTTCAGCACGATCAACAGCAACGGCACGACGAGGGGTAGGGAGGCTACGAATGGGCCAACCTTGTGGGGCTTGGCACCCGCCGGGGCTTCTCCTAGAGCGGCAATGGGATCGTAGGTCTCGACCTCAGCCATGTCACGCTCTTCGCTCCCCTTCTCCAAGGTCGCAGTGGGGGTGCCGCCTGCCCGCTGAGCCCGCGCTTCGCCGAAAAGCGCAATCTTCACCTCGGGGACGACCCGGTCCTCCAAGAGCGGGCCGATCCACTTGGCATACACAACCACAACCGGAAGCAGTAGGACCGTGAAAGCCAATCCCGTAACGATTACCAGCCCCAAATCGGCACCCAGGATGCCAGTAGCTGCCAAAGGTCCAGGGGTTGGCGGCACCAGGTGGTGGGTCAACGTCATCCCTGCTCCGAGGGACAGCGCCAATGCGACGTAGCCGCCGCGCTTAACTCGGGCTATGGAACGAGCGAGGGGATTCATGATGACATAGCCCGAGTCGCAGAAGACGGGAATGGATACCAATGATCCGACACTCGCCATTGCCCATTCTTCGCGGCCCTTGCCGAATGCCTTGAGGAAGGTCTTCGCCACTGCGTCCGCGCCTCCGGAGACTTCGAGGATCTTGCCAATAGCAACCCCTAGGCCGATGACTATCCCAATGCTGCCCAGGGTGTTGCCGAACCCCTTGGCGATCGAGTCCACCATTCCTGTCAGGTCTTGCCCGGCGACTACACCGGTTAAAATCGCTGCGATCAGCAGGGCGACGAATGCGTCGAGTCGGGTTCGGAGGACGATCACGATGATCGCTACTATCCCCAACGCTAGAGCTAATAAAGGCTGGAGTTCCATGGATTTCCTTTGATTAGAGCAAACAGACCGGACGCGCAACCAAGCCGGATTGACGTGGCAAGGTCAGGTACTGCAAGCAGGTTTCAAGACTCTTGTCAGGAAAGCAGGGCAAATTACTTCATCGTCCGGACCCAACGACTCTTGTGGGGAGAAGGCGGACTCCCCGTGGTGAGTTCTACTGTTTCGCTCCGGAAGGCCAAGGTCCATTTACTTCTTGATGAGTTCGTTGACCTCCGAGGCGTTTAGCGGCCTGGCGTCCCTACCTCCTAGTAGCAATTCGAGTTGAGCAGATACCTCCAATTCTTCCGACGTGTTGACCGCATCAACGAGCGTTGAAGCTGAAACCAAGCTGCCGTGGTTGCGCAAGATAACCGCTGCTGACCCCGCGGCAGCGTCAAGGATGGCCGGCTTCACCTCGGCAGAGCCGGGAGGGAAATACGGAACCAGTGGAATACTTTCGCCCAGCCGCATCACGAAGTATGGGGTTAGCGGTCGGATAAGTGGTCCATCTGAGTCCGCGAGGCAGCTCAAAGCCGTGACGAAGGTCGAGTGAAGGTGAACAACGGCGCCGGCCGCCGGTCTCGCTTCATACATGGCCCGGTGCATGACGACTTCCTTGGAGGGAGGGTCTCCTTCTATGAGGTTCCAATCACCATCGAGCAGGGAAAGCTGCGAAGCCTCGAGCCTCCCCAATGACGAATCAGTCGGGGTCATGAGGTAGCCATCAGGGACCCGAACGCTGATATTGCCCGCGCTCCCCACGGAGTATCCTCGCGCAAAGAGGCTCGCTGCCAAAGAGACGATTTCGTTTCTCGTTCTGGTGTTGTTCAACTTATTCCTCTGATTTCGCCCATCGAGGGTCTGTAGGACCAAGCGGTGCGATCGTTTTGTTCACCAGGTTGGTCTTCGAATGCGTGTTCCTCAATCAACGTATTCGTCTCGGTATTGCCGAACCACATCATCAAAATCGACGTCCTTGGCGAACCCCAGCCGCAGCGGACGCTCTACGTCGAAATCTCCCGGCCACGAACACACGATGTCCATGACCCGCGCATCCAAATTGAGCGTCACCAATTCCCGTGCTTCCCGCCCACCCACGTTGGCAAGGCTTTCGAGCATCTGATCCACGGTCACCGAGATCCCCGGGAGATTCAATGTGCGCCATGGGCCAAGAAGGCCCGCATCAACTTCCAACGCGTGAACGAGATTGCCAACGGCGATGTCGGGCGACGATAGCCACATGCGAGTATCGACAGGAACCGGGCAGTCTGAAGGAATGCCATTAAGCGGCTCGCGGATGAGCCCACTCGCGAACGAGGACGCGGCGGAGTTGGGCTTTCCAGGACGGACGGAAATGGTTGGGAGCCTGCAGACTCGACCGTCAACGAATCCCTTTCGTGAGTATTCGTTGACTAGTAGCTCCCCGATGGCCTTCACGGCGCCATAAGTTGATCCCGGCTGCGCCGCGAGCGATTCGGGAACCACCTCGGGCATCAGTCCGCCAAACACAGCCAGTGAACTGGAGAATACGATCCGGGGCTTTACCCCGGATGTCCGCGCCGCATCAAGAATTGCTTGGGTCCCACCTACGTTTATCTTCATGGCCAAGTCGAAATCTTCTTCCGAACCACCGCTCAGCACAGCAGCAAGGTGAAAGATACCGGTTGTTTCAGCCGTGATGACAGATGCGAGCAGATTCGGATCAGCGACGTCCCCGGCAACGGAGCGCACGCGGGAGTCGGCAACGGGACATTCGGCGAGGTCCAGTGAAATAATCTGTTCAAAGTCGACCCCTGCTTCGCCCCGGTCCTTGCGTTCCAGCAGCAATTGAATGACCCGGCTTCCGAGGAAACCACCTCCACCGGTGACAACGATATTCATTGGTAGTCCTTTCGTAGGTCTGATTTTTCCGGGGTTTTCGGTTCGCTGAGCAGCAGAGGCACCCCAAGTTGATGGATTCGTTCCGCAACTGAGCGTCCTAGCCCCGTATCCGAGACGACTGCGGCGAAATCCTGAAAACCAATGGCCCTGTGAGTGGCCACCTTGCCGTACTTGGTACTGTCACTGGCCAGGATGGTGCGGGACGAGTTTTCTATGATGGCTTGCTTGACAACGAGTTTCTCTTCGGAAGTGACCGACGTTCCGTGTAGGTCGAATGCCGAGGTCGACATGAAAGAGACGTCGATGTTGAAACTTGCGATCGTGCTCGCCGTCATCGGGCCCTCAGAAGACAGATTGGCCCGATCCATCCGGCCCCCGGCAAGGTACAACTCATTTTCTGAGGACCCCGACAAGAATGTTGCAATCGCGACGTCGTTGGTGATGACGGTCAGTCCGTCCATCTGCGCAAGACGCCGGGCTATCGCTAGGATCGTTGTCCCCGCATCGAGAAAAACCACATCACCCATGGAAACCTGCTGCGCGGCGACATCGGCTATCGCGGTCTTCTCAGCTCGTTGAAGTCCTTCCTTCACGCGGTGGGATTGGTCCATCGCCATACGCGCCGGCAGACTGACCCCTCCTGCCACGGACACAACACGGCCCATTTCCTCAAGGCGCTGGATATCGCGCCGGACGGTCATATGCGACACCCCCAGCACTTCGACCAGGGCAGCTATGCTGATCGTGCCCTTGTCTTCGAGAAGACGGAGGGCAGCTCGTTGCCGCTCTGCGGGGATCACCGGTCTTCCTTGTATTCCTGCAGCCAGGCTAGACCCGCGCGCGTGTCGCCGGCCGGGTGGTACTCACAGCCAACCCAGCCGCCATAGCCAGCCTCATCCAGCACGGCTAGTACATGGGGGTAGAACAGTTCTCCCTTGTCCGGTTCCTGGCGGTCAGGGACAGAGGCGATTTGCACATGGGAGATCCAGGGAAGCACCTTGCGGATCAGGTTGGTCACATCACCGTCGGTGATCTGCGCGTGGTAAAGGTCCAGCTGAAGACGGACGTTTTCCCGATCAATCTCTTCCAGCGTGCGGACTGCTTGAGCGACACTCCTAAGGAAGTACCCGGGCATATCCCGCCCATTCAGTGGCTCTAGAAGAATCGAGACACCAAGCTCCGCAGCCCGCTCGGCCGCGAACCGGATATTGGCAATATAGGTCTCAAGGGCTACCTGATCCTCGTGGGCGTTCCCTGCCATCACATGAAGCTGGCGGCATTCCAGCGCCTCCGCATATTCAAGGGCCAGGTCAAGGCTTGCCCGAAATTCCTGCCGCCGGTCGGGAAGGGAGGCCAACCCCCGGTCGCCGGCGCCCCAATCTCCCGGAGGCAGGTTGAACAGTACCTGAGTGAGGCCAGCCGAGCGCAGCAATCCCCTGAGCTCGTCCTTCGAGTGCTCATAAGGGAACAAGTACTCAACCGCGTGGAATCCCTCAGCCGCTGCGGCCTCAAATCTCTCTGGAAACGGGATCTCGGTGAAGAGCATCGATAGGTTGGCTGCGAATTTGGGCATCATCGACCTTTCTCGAACTCCGTTGCTCTACTTCTGAGCCGTGGTGAAGAAAGTCTCTTCACCGAAGTTCCCGGATTTAAGGACAAGATCCACCGTTCCCTCAAGAGAACGAACCCACGGGACCCCGGGTGCAACCTGGGGGCCGACACGGAACCCCTCGACGCCCAGAGCCGTCGTTACCGAACCCGAAGTTTCCCCTCCCGCCACGATGAAGCGTGTCGCCCCGACCCCACGAAGGGCCCGCGCAAGCGCTGCGAACAGGCTCTCGAAGGCGGAGCCGGACACATCGGCGCCAAACGCTTCTTGCGTGCGCCGGACCTGCTCCGGTTGGCCCGTCGCATACACGATGGGGGCGAGCCCGTCCTCGGGCTGGGCGAGCACCCATCCAACAATCTCGGAAACGTAGCCACTGGGATCTTGCAAAACCCGTTCGATCGAAAGTCCGAACGCGGGAGCACGCTGCACGTAGTTTTCAACCTGCAGGTTGGTCATAACCGAGCTGGAACCCGACAAAATAACTGTACGGCCCACAAGAGGTGTCCACCGCGTTGCTTCGTCCGAACTGCCACGGTCGTTCAAAGCCCGAGCTATGGCACCACCCAAACCGGATCCGCCGGTCACCAAGTTGAAGTCGGCAACTGCTTCCCCCAGGCAGTGAAGGTGCTCATCACTCACCGCGTCCAGGATGGCATAGCGAACGCCCGACCTTCGCAGGTCTGTCAGCGCCCCCCGAACGGCGGCCGGCCCCTGGTCGATGACCTGGACGGGAACGTTTCCGGCTTTCCCCTCGGCTTGCACCTCCATCAGCCGCATCAGATTGGAATCACGCATCGGCGTTACAGGATGGTCGCGCATCCCGGACTCTTGTAGCAGCACGTCACCCACGAACAGATAGCCCTTGTAAATCGTCCGTCCGTTCACTGGGAGCGCAGGACAAACCACGGTGAAGTCCTCGCCGATTTCACCAAGCAACGCATCGGTCACAGGACCGATGTTTCCATTGGGCGTGCTGTCGAAGGTTGAGCAGTATTTGAAAAAGAAGCGGTTGATTCCCTGCTTATTGAGGAACCGCATTGCATCCAGGCTCTGTTGAACCGCTTCCTTCACCGGGTTTGACCTGCTCTTGAGACTGATGACCACGGCTTCCACTTCATCGAGAACACCTGGCGTATCCCGAATGCCGCTTAAAAGGATTGTTCGAAACCCGTTTTCGGTCAGGAAGCCGGCGATATCCGTGGCCCCGGTGAAATCATCCGCTATGACGCCCACTTGCACACCCATGTGCTCCGCTCCCAATTCCGCCGTGCTAACCAATGCTGGGTATCAGGAAATCACAAATCTGCCCAAAATGTAACACCTAACACCTGGCTGAAAGGCTAGCCCCGGAGCAACCTCCGGCACCCGCAGCTCGAACAGGACGTGGGCCTTGGTCTTGCCGCCGAACATCGCCCGGGTCCGCGCGCCCGTGGGGAGCACCTTGTTCAGCTGCCTGTCACCGTGCCTGTTGAGTCGATCGCGGACGTTGTTGCCCGAGGGTGGGGGAATCCCAACTTACGGAAAGCGCCGGCCGGGGAGCTGTGACTGCACTCCAAACTCCCGGGGATGCCGAGGACCCGTGGTCCTTGCGGTCTCGAAGAATTGGAACGCGGTTGAAAGGATCGGCAGATCGCCGTTGAATTCCGTGAGGCAGCTCCGAGCGCTCCGGGGAGTGCTTCTGGGACTCGCCACCACCAAGGGCGGCGAAGGCATGGGCTTCCGAGCCTTCCTAGCTTTTTCGGCAGGATATCTTGCAACCCGCGGGCTGCAATACACCGGGTCGAGACACTCACCGGCATGTGAAACGCAACGACAGGTGGCGGTTTTTCGACAACGCTAAATGGCACGTCTGCCGCCCACACGGCGCACCGTGGATGGCATGGACGCTCTCATGGCCTGGGGAAAATGCGAGGCGACCGGTTTGCCCGCCTGCAGTCAGTTTTCCGCCGGCGGCCCCCTATCCTGCAGGTGCTTGGTTTCCCATGGCGTAGTACGCCTGCAGGGCCAGCCAAAGCCGGGCAACCGAATCTGATTCGGCCAAATCCAGTCCCGTGAGCTCACCGATTTTTCGGATGCGGTAGATGACTGTTTGACGGTGCACGAAGAGCAACATGGCTGTCTTTTGGGCCGAACGCTGGTTGCCCAGGTATGCCTCCAACGTGGCCATGAAGGCCGTCTGGTTTTTCCGGTCGTGTTCAATCACCGGGCCCAGTAGCCGCTGGACAAGGTCCTCACCCTCGCGGTAGCTGCGGGGGCCGAGCCATGACACGCCTTCGACGTACTCGACCAGTCGCGCGCCGCTGGCTGTCGCCTGCCCCAGCGCCCACAGGGATTCACGCAACCCACGCTGGATTTCGTGGGCGCCCAAGGCCGTGCTCAGTCCCATGTGTGTTTTCTCGGCGAGGACGTGCAGCAGCAATTCCTTCGGGCAACGCACACCCATGAGCACGTGCAGTCTTCCCTCGTGGACGACACAGATACTGCTGGTTCCGTGACGCCATAGCGCGCGGTGGATCTCGGGCAGGTTGGTTTCGGGCGCCTCTGGTAGCGAAAGCATGCGCGTTCCGTCGTCTGGAATGCCGAATTCTTCGAGTCGACGGGACGCCTCTGCGGCCGTGATCCTGCCGCCGAAGGCCTGAAGCAGGAATTCCCCACCTGAGCGGTACTGACCCTCCATTGCCAGTGCCGTCCGGGAGAGCCCGAGACCCAGCACCGTGGCAACATGCAACAGCACGACTCCGTCGGGCTTGGTTTCGGCCTCCGGGAGCACCACCAGCAGCGCATGTGGGTGGGTGGGGATTTCCATGAGCAGGATGGAAGAATCACCGTCCGTATTCCACAGGAAATGCCTGGTCCCTGGTGTCGATGCGGAATTGATGCCCCGGACCCGGTCAATCAACCCCGCCGGCAACGCCGGGTCCCCCGGCTGCCAGGGGTGCAGGCACCAGGCATCCACGACATGCACGCGGGCCCGCAGTTCCGCCGCGATGCCCCCAAGCAACTCGGGCCAGGATTCCTTGGGCGACGTCGCCTTGCGCAACAAGTCGTAAATCCGGGCGGTTTGGCGTATGCGGCGGGATTCCTCCAGCAGGCTCGCCTCTGCAATCGCACGGGATATGGCAATGAAGGGCAAGGGGTAGGGGATCGAGATCAGGGGAAGGGGAAGGGAAGCACACGCCGCCACGAATTCCGTGGAGAACTCGGGAGCATGCATCTTTGCCCCTACGGCCAACGCCACCGCACCGGCCTCCACCAGGGCCTCGGCCAGTTGGACCTGGGAGGCGGGATCCTCGGGGATGGACATTCCATTGGTCATCAGCAGCACTCCGGGCGATACCCACTCCCAGAGACTGGGCAGGTCCGAGGTGTGCGACCACGTGATCGGGCGATCGGCCCCCTCTGCCCCGGCAAGCAATTCCAAACCCAACTGCGGCTCAGCCACCAGTTCCCTGACCGTCATGGCCATGCCCGGCCTCCTCCATGCGTAGGGTCCGCTGTCGGGCAGCAGGTACCCACCACATCACAGCTCGCGCCTCAAATCATACATATGTCTAAGGAGCGAACGGATGCATAAACATTCGTTGATTGTAGCCGTGATCCCCGTCACCAATGATGGTCGTAATCGAAACCCCAGCCCGGACGAGCCGGGCACCCCCAAGAGAAGGGTCCGCAATGAGCACCTCCACTCGCCTCATTGACGACGCACCACTAACCCGGTTCCACAAAAAACTCACCGTCTTCTCGTCCGGCGGGCCATTCATCGACGGCTACGCGCTGTCGATCATCGGAATCGCACTGATCACCATGAAGCCGGCCCTGGACCTGGACCCCCTGGAAATCGGCCTGGTCGGCGCCGCCAGCCTGGTGGGCATCTTCTTCGGCGGCGGCGTCCTGGGCTGGGTCACCGACAAGGTCGGCCGCCACACGATGTACATCCTGGACCTGATCGCCCTGGCCCTGTTCTCCATCCTCAGCGCCTTTTCCGCCGACCTCTGGCAGCTGGTCGTTCTGCGTTTCCTGCTCGGCGTCGCGATCGGCGCAGACTACCCCATCGCCACCTCCCTGCTGGCCGAATTCCTCCCCCGCAAACACCGCGGACGGATGCTCGGGGCCACCTTCGTGGTATGGGCCGTGGGGGCCGCATCCGCCTTCGCCGTCGGCTTCGCGATGCGCGGGGTCGGGGAGGATGCCTGGCGCTGGATGCTCGCCAGCCCGGCGGTCTTCGCGATCATCACCCTGCTCTTCCGCCTCGGAACCCCGGAATCCCCGCGCTGGCTATACTCTCGCGGCCGGATCGACGAGGCACGTGCCGTGATCAAGAAGGTCTTCGGTAACGACTACGACATCGATTCCCTGGGCGAGGATGAGGACAGCGGCAAACGCACCGCGACCTTCACCGACATCTTCAACAGGAAATTCTGGAGGCGCACCCTCTTCGTCTCCATCTTCTGGACCGCCCAGGTGATTCCTCTCTTCGCGGTCTACACTTTCGCCCCCGAGCTGCTCTCCTCCTTCGGCCTGGACGGAGACGCCAACCTCTACGGCGGGTCGCTGCTCATATCACTGCTCTTCGTCGTCGGCGGCATCCCCGGCCTCTGGCTGGTCGAACGAATCGGACGACGCAAGCTGCTGCTGTGGTCCTTCGCCGTGATCGTGCTCGCACTGGCGGCCCCCGCCTTCATCCCCGGCGTGGCACCCCAGTTCCTGTTCACTGCCCTGGCGGTTTTCGCACTGGCGTCGGGGGCCTCCAGTTTCCTGGAGGTCGTCTACCCCAACGAACTCTTCCCCACCGAGATCCGGGCCACCGCGGTCGGATTCGGCACCGCCATCAGCCGTGTCGGCTCCGCGGCGAGTACCTACCTGATGCCGGTGGCCATCATCAGCTTCGGCGCCTCAGGTGCCCTGCTGATTGGGGCCGGCATCTCCCTGGTGGGCCTCGTGGCCACCTTCATCCTCGCCCCCGAAACGGCCAACCGATCACTCTCCGACACCTCCGGCGATGCCACACCCGAACACCCCGCCCCCAAAAGCATGACTGCAGAAACCACCACGGAAGGAACCCTCGTATGAGCAAGCACCAGCCCGTCGGCCCTGTCGAGGCAACCAAGGTCCCCCGGTTCGCCGGACTGGGCACCTTCGCCCGCCTCCCCCAGATCGATGCCGTTCCCGACTACGACATCGCCGTCCTCGGGGTGCCGTTCGACGGCGGAACCTCCTTCCGCCCCGGCGCCCGTTTCGGCCCCGCAGCCGTCCGCGAGGCCTCGCGCCTGCTGCGCCCCGGCTACCACGTCGAATTGGACGTCACCCCCGTCGAAGCAGTCCAAGTCGTCGACGCCGGCGATGTCGCCTGCACGCCCTATGACATCGGCAAGGCAGTGACCCAGATCGAAGAGCAGGCGCTCCCGCTATTGGCCAAGGACAAGCGCGTCATCGCCGTCGGCGGCGACCACACGATCGCCCTGCCGATGCTCCGGGCCGTGAACAAGGTCCACGGCCCGGTTGCGCTACTGCACTTCGATGCACACCTTGACACGTGGGACACCTACTTCGACGAACCGATCACACACGGGACCATGTTCCGCCGCGCCTTCGAAGAAGGCCTGCTGGTCGAGGACAAGTCCATGCACGTGGGCATCCGCGGCCCCGTCTACGACCAGGACGACTTCCTGCGCGACCACGAATTCGGGTTCCAGATCATCCGCTCCACCGACATCGATGACATCGGCGTGCAGGCTGCCATTGAGAGGGTGCGCGAACGCCTAGGCGACACCCCGGTCTACCTCTCCGTGGACATCGACGTGCTGGACCCCGCTTTCGCCCCCGGCACGGGAACCCCGGAAATGGGTGGCCTGCACTCCCGTGAGCTCCTGCGCCTCATGCGTGGCCTGAACGGCATCAACATCATTGGCGCCGACGTGGTCGAGGTCGCCCCCGCCTACGACCACGCCGACATCACCTCCCTGGCAGCAGCCACCGTGGTCTTCGACATGATGGGCCTCATGGTCTCCTCCGGCCACCTGGACCAATCCCGGGGCCGGTACGAGATGGAAGAAGCCGCCGTCTAGAGACCCCCACATTCACTGGCCCGGGCAACGAAGAAATCGATGCCCGGGCCAGTGGCGGCCTTGGCCATTCGCCCACCGACTCTACCCATCCCTCGTCAGCCGAAGACCCAATCCACGACTCCGAATGACGTCAACTCGAGCTCCAGTGCACTCGGAGGTCGGGAGCAGCTGGTGCATCGTTGGAGATTTGTTCTTCTAACTGGAGCGCTATTGACAGAAGCTCGGAGTCGGCTCCCCGCCGGCCAATGAACTGAATGCCGATTCCGGCCCCACCGCGGTCCGTCGCTATCGGCAAGCTGAGGGCCGGGTGCCCGGTGAGGTTGAAGGGAAGTGCCATCCGGTTCATGGCTGCACGCACCGGGACCCCGGTGGCGGGAACGACATCGTCAATTTCCCCGACGCCTGGGGCCGTGATTGGCAAAGTCGGAGTCGCCAGGACGTCCACGCCCTCAAGGGCGGAGTCAACGCCGCGGCCCAGGTTTTCGCGCAGCTCCTGGGCATAGATGTAATCGGCTGCGGAGATGAACATTCCGGCCTCCAGCCTGAGCCGCACATCTTCCGGGATTTGGGAGGCGCGCCCGGACAACAGTTTCCTGAAGGTACCGAAAGCCTCGGCACCTAAGGTGCACAACATGATGGAGGGGCCGTCATCAAGCTGGGGAATGGTGACGGGAACGACCTCGGCACCCCATTTGTCCAAGTGCCCAATAGAGCGCTCGAACGCCTTCCGTACCTGTGGGTCGAGAAGTTGGTCAATATATCCCCAGGGGATGCCAATCCTGGGCCGTCGCGGAGACGGTGCGGCCTGCCTACGGGTAGTTGCGGCGTCCCTTCCGCTACGACGGGTTGCGTCTGAAATGACATCCAGGATGATTCTGGCGTCGTTCACGCTTCGGGCGAGGGGTCCGATATGGTCCAGTGTGCGGGCCAGTGGGTGGCAGCCATCGGATGGCACTGACCCATAGGTGGGTTTCACCCCGACAACGCCGCACAGCGCGGCCGGCATGCGGATTGATCCGGCGGTGTCGGTTCCAATGGCCACGTCAGCCAGGCCAGCGGCAACCGCTGCCGCCGAGCCTCCGCTGGAACCTCCGGCAACCAGCCGCGGGTTCAGGGGGTTGCCCACGGCGCCAAAGTCGCTGCTGGTGCTGAACGGGCCGTAAGCCAGGGCGTGCAGGTTGGCCGCTCCGATGATGATGGCACCGGCTGCGCGCAGGCGGGCGACGGCTGTGGCCTCGGCCCCGGCCTGCATGTGGAAGGCCTTGGTTCCGCCCGATGAAGCCCACCCGTCGATGCGCATGATGTCTTTGACAGCCACGAGGGCGCCGGTGAGCGGCCCGGGATCTTCGCCCCGGGCAAGGCGGCGGTCCAGTTCACGCGCCGCCTCGCGGGATTCCTGGGCGAAAACGTGGGTGAAGGCGTTCAGCCCGGCGTTTGCGGCTATGGCCTCCAGGTGGCGTTCCACCCGGTCGCTGATGAATTCGCCACCGGCTCGGTCCCAGTTATGGCGGGATGGCGGCAATTCGGCCGGGAGACCGTGCATGGTCGCAGCGTTCAGACCTTGAGGGACGCCGTCGGTGATGGCGGTGCGCACGCGTTGTACGGATTGGCGGTCCGCATCGAGCCGGTCTTGCCACAAGGATGTTCGGCCGGTCCCGTCGATGCCGAAGCCCTCGGCGATGTCCATCAGCGTCCGGTTCTCATCCACGTTGTTCACTCCAGGCCTCGGAGGCCATCAGGCCATCACGGGTGGCATGTTCCGGGCGTCCCCCGCTTTGGAGCAGCTTGGCCAACGCCTTGCCGGCCGTGCGGACATGCAACCTGACAGCGCGTTCGGCTCCGCGGTCATCGCCGTCGCGCACTGCTGCGACGATGGCAGCGTGCTCGCGCAGTGACGCTTCGGGTCGGCCGGGGGCCTGGGCTGAGATGTTGTTGCCGATGCGCATCTGCCCGAAGAGGTTGTCCGCCACGCCGGCGAGCCGTCGGTTCCCCGATTCGGACCAGATGAGCTGGTGGAACTGGACATCCAGCTCGCCATAGGCAGCAAGATCGCCCTCAGCGACGGCGGCCCGCTGTTCCTCCAGCAACGCGTCCATCTGGTCCGCGAGTTCTGTTCGCCGGGCCGATTGGGCCGCCCGCCGCGATGCGATGCCTTCCAGCGCCTCGCGCAGTTCATAGATTTCCATGAAGTCCTCGAGACTGAGCTGGGGGACAAAGAATCCCCGGTGGTCACGGGCTTCAAGCATCCCCTGGCGCTCCAGAGCAGATAGGGCAGTGCGGATCGGGGTGGGGGAAAGTTCCAATTGCTCGGCAAGGGGCCTGACGGTGACCCGTTCTCCGGGGCTCAACGCTCCGGAGAGGATCAGGCGACGGATCTCGCTGTGGGCAAAGCTGACCAGCCCACTGCCCCGGATTGCACCCCGCACCGGTTCCGAAGAGGTATGTAATTCCGTCACGTTCATGCTATTCAAGCTAGCACCCTTGCGGCCTTCGGTGAGGTGTGTCACGCTGGTTTTCAATCAAAAATCAAAAATCAATCATCGAATGCGTTGGATAGGACCCGTTATGCGCAGACGTTCGGAAAACTCGCCGGCACCGCATCATCGTGGCGGCACCTCTGCTGAATTTGGACCGGAGACCACGATGGAACAGCCTCCACCGATCGACGCGAAACCGCGTATCAGGATGTTCGGTGGCCCGGCCATGGCCCTTGTCCCTGCACTGGTTCTGGTCGGTGTCCTGGTCTGGCTCTCCGCGACCGAGCGGGCCAGTCTCTCCAGCTTCTGGGTCGGGGGCTGGGCCGCCCTGGTGGTCGGCCTCCTCCTCACCCGCACGCCCAGGGCTTTCGCGGAATCAGTAATCCGTGGACTCTCGGACAATACCGGGGCGGTGATCATCACTGCCTACATATTCGCCGGCGTCTTCGGCAGTCTGCTCTCCGGCGGCGGTCTCGTGAACGGGCTTCTTTGGCTCGGTATCAATGCCGGACTGCAAGGAGCCCTGTTCACGGTCCTGGCCTTCCTGCTCTCATGTGTTTTCTCAGCCGGCACCGGAAGCAGCGTTGGTGCTGCACTGGCTCTGATCCCCGTGCTCTACCCCACTGGTGTCGCCTTAGGCGCGGATCCCACGATGTTGGCGGTCGGCATCCTGGCCGGCGGTGCCTTTGGTGACAATATTGCCCCCATCTCGGATACCACCATCAGCTCGGCATACACGGCAAAAGCGACCATGGCCGATGTCGTTCGCTCGCGCCTCCCCCTTTCACTCATTTCCGCGGGCGTGACCGTCGTCGTCCTCGCCATCTTCGGTGGCGGTGGCGACGCAGCGGCCAACCAGATCGCTGTCGAGGCCAACCCCCTGGGCCTGTTCATGCTCATCCCCTTCGCGGTGGTCATCTTCTTGGCGATGCGCCGGCACCACATCATCATCGCGCTGATGTGGGGCAGCCTGACCAGCATGGTGATCGGGGTGGCCATCGGGCTGCTGAAGTTCACCGACATCTTCTCCATCCCGGGGGAACGAGGCGAATCGACGGGTTTGATCCAGGATGGCATAGCCGACATCACAGGCGCCATCGTCCTGGTGCTGTTCATCCTCGCCCTCGCGCAGATACTCGCCGACAGCGGATTCATGGCCGGCATCCTCGTTCGCCTGGAGTCCCACGCCGCCCGTGGCGTCAAGAGCGCCGAACTGGCCATCGCCGGGATCACCCTTCTCTTCACCGTCCCGCTCGGGGCCAACGCTCCAGCCATCCTGCTGGTGGGACCGACCATCGGGCGGCCCCTGGGATTGCGGCACAACCTGGCACCGGCCCGCATCGCCAACCTCATGGACTGTGCGGCGAACACGGTGTTCTACATGCTTCCGTGGCACAACGCGGTGATCATCTGGTACGCAACCATCCTGGCAACAGCGACGCAGTACAAGCTGCCCGTCGTCTCGATCGGTTCGGCGGCCCTGAACCCGTATGCGTGGGTTCTGATCATCGTCCTGTTCATCTCCATCATGACCGGCTGGAACCGGCGATACGCCACCGCCGCCGATGA
Source organism: Arthrobacter sp. JSM 101049 (assembly GCF_041679245.1). Classification (NCBI taxonomy): domain Bacteria; kingdom Bacillati; phylum Actinomycetota; class Actinomycetes; order Micrococcales; family Micrococcaceae; genus Arthrobacter; species Arthrobacter sp. JSM 101049. Next base: position 699,323 of record NZ_JBGFFC010000001.1, read on the forward strand.
AGTCCCCAATATCTAGGACAGAAGACCTTCCCGGCAAGGCGCGCCACGCCAAGGCCAACGAGATGACGAGACAAGAGAAGGAGGCAGAGCCAGACCATGGACGACACCGACACGGTCCCACACTTCGACCTGGACCTGACGCAGCCGGACCCGATTCCCGCGTCCGGGATTGCCCGGGCCGTCGAGCTCATGGAAAGCGGCAGGTTGTTCCGCTACGGCGAAACGGCACCCGGGACGCTCGGAGATGCAGCACAGCTCGAACAGCGTTTCGCGCAGATGTTGGGCCGCAAATATGCGATTGCCGTCAATTCCTGCGGCGCGGCACTGTTCCTGGCCCTTCGTTCCAGCGGGGTCCGCGCTGGGGACCAGGTCCTGGTGAACGGGTACACCCTCGCCCCGGTACCAGGAGCCATCGACCACGCGGGGGCGACCCCTGTGCTGGTCGAGGTCACCGAGAACTGCACCATCGACACCACCGACCTCGAACGTCGCGCCTCCGAATCCGGGGCCAAGGCCCTGTTGCTCTCGCATATGCGCGGGCACGTTTCCAACATGGACGAGGTGGTGCGCGTCTGCAACAGATACGGCATTACCCTCATTGAGGACTGTGCCCACACGCTCGGTGCCTCGTGGGATGGCCGGGCATCAGGCACCTTCGGGACCGCCGCCTGCTTCAGCCTCCAGACCTTCAAGCACATCAACGCCGGGGAAGGCGGAATCATCGTCACCGACGACGATGAACTGGCCGTCCGCGCAATCCTGAATTCCGGAAGCTACATGCTCTACGGCCAACACGCCGCCCGGCCCTCCGAGGAGGCCTTCGAACCCCTGCGCGGGAAAGTCCCCAACTACAGCCTCCGACTCTCGGCCACGGCGGCAGCAGTTGCGCTGCCGCAGCTGGACCTGCTCGAAGAACGCGGCAAACGGATGAACGCCTCCTACCAGCTCCTCGAAACACTCCTCAAGGATGTCGAAGGCCTCCGGATCATGCAGCGTGACCCTCGCGAGGGCTACATCGGCAGCTCGTTCCAGTTCTGCCTGCCGGAGATGGAAGCCGCGGACATCGGGAACTTCCTGGCAACATGCCTCGAGCACGGCCTAGGCATCAAATGGTTTGGCCAGGAACGCATGGAGGGATTCACCAGCAGACCTTCCCAGTGGGAATACGTCGATGAGCGGATGCTGCTATCCCAGACCGAGGCGCTGCTCTCCACATTGTGCGACATGCGCATCCCTCCGGCCATGACCGAGCACCACTGCCACCAAGCTGCGCACATCATCACCCACGCCATCCAAAGCGTCCGCAGCGCCACTGGTTGACACGGACCGTCCACACCCACGGCAGCGCAAAAACCACCATCTTGAAAGGCCCTCCTCATGACCACCGAATACCTCAAGCGTGGGCAGACAGCTTCACTGCCTGACCTGACCGAGACCACGGCAACGGTCCAGAAGATGCTCGAACGCCTCGAATCCGAAGGGGAATCGGCCACCCGGGACTTCTCCCGCCAACTCGATTCCTGGGACCCGGAGAGCTTCGTCGTCAGCGAAAGCGATATCGCGGCCGCTGCGAAGTCCCTGCCGGAAACCGTCAAGGACGACATCCAGTTCGCCCACCACCAGGTCCGCACCTTCGCCGAACGCCAGCGCGACTCGCTGCTGGAATTCGAGTTCGAATCCCACCCCGGCTTGGTGGTCGGGCAGCGCCAGATCCCCGTCGCTGCCGCCGGATGCTACGTCCCGGGCGGGCGCTTCGCCCACCTGGCATCAGCGGCCATGAGTGTGGCCACGGCCAAGGCTGCCGGCGTCCAGCACGTGACCGCGTGCTCCCCTCCCCGAGGCGATGCGGGCATCCACCCCGCGGCGCTCTACGGCATCTCCCTGGCCGGGGCAGATACCATCCTGAGCCTGGGCGGGGTGCAGGGCATCGGGGCCATGGCCTTTGGACACTTCACCGGCAAACCGGTGAACATCCTGGCCGGACCCGGAAACCGGTTCGTCGCCGAAGCCAAGCGCCTGCTCTACGGCCGGGTCGGCATCGACGTCGTGGCCGGCCCCACCGAGTCCCTGGTCATCGCCGATGAAAGCGCAGATCCCTGGCTCGTCGCGGTGGACCTGATCAGCCAGGCCGAACACGGTACCGAATCCCAGACGATCCTGATCAGCACCTCCAAGCAGACAGCACAAGCGGTCCTCGACAATATCCCGCGGGCCTTGGGGCAGCTGCCCGCAGGTTCGGTTGCCGAAACCGCATGGGAGAACCTGGGAGAGGTCGCCGTCGTGGACAGCCGTGAAGCAGCCGCGGTCCTGGCCGATGAATACGCCAACGAACATGTCCAGGTCCACGCCCAGGACCTGGACTGGTGGCTCGCCAACCTGCACAACTACGGCTCACTGTTCCTGGGAGAAGAAACCACCGTCACCTACGGAGACAAGACCTCCGGCCCGAACCACATCCTTCCCACCCGGGGGGCAGCGAGCTACACCGGCGGACTCTGGGCAGGGAAGTTCATCAAGACCGTGACCTACCAGCGCATGACCCGTGCGGCCAACGAACGGATCGGTCGGGTCGCCGCACGCATTTCACGGGTAGAGGGCATGGAAGGCCACGCCCTTGCTGGCGATGCACGCATCGCCAAATACTTCCCCGACCAGCCACTGGACACACGCATCGACGCCCTCTGAACAACCCGTTCACCCCACGTCCACCAACAGCCCGCCAAGACCGAGCATGCCAACACAACAGGCATCGCGACCACGAAAGAGGAGAACATGAATCTCGCACGCATCCCCCGCCGCCGCTACACGGAAGGCCGAACCCCCATCGAGTTCCTGCCCAACTTGACCAGGGAACTTGGAGGTCCGCGCATCCACATCAAGCGCGATGACCTGCTGGGCCTGACCTCGGGGGGGAACAAGACACGCAAGCTCGAGTTCCTCATGGCCGATGCCCTCGCCCAGGGAGCGGACACGATCGTCACCACCGGGGCCGTCCAGTCCAACCACTGCCGCCTGACCCTCTCAGCTGCCGTGAAGGAAGGGCTGAAGTGCCGGCTGCTCATCGAGGAACGTGTGGAAGGCTCCTACAAGGAGGAAGCCAGCGGCAACAACCTGCTCTACCACCTGCTCGGCGCCGAATCCATCACCCCTGTCCCCGGGGGCACGGATCTGATGGCCGGCATGCAGGACATCGCCGAGCAGGTTCGCGCCGACGGCGGCACCCCATACATCGTTCCCGGCGGCGGCTCCAACGCCCTGGGCGCACTGGGCTACGTAGCCTGCGCCGAGGAGATCCTCTCCCAGGCCTTCGAGTCCGGGCTGCAAATCGACCACGTCGTGTGCTCCAGCGGATCCGGCGGCACCCACTCCGGACTCGTGGCAGGACTGCACGGCAACCAGTCCGGGATCCCCGTCACCGGCATCAGCGTCCGCGCAGCCAAGGAGCCCCAGGAAGCCAAGATCCTGGACCTGGCCAACCAGACCTCCCAGCTCGCCGGCGCCGAACTCGAGGTCCCATCGGACCACGTCACGGTCCGCGACGAATTCGTCGGCCCGGGATACTCCCTGCCCACCCGCGAGATGACCGATGCCATCCAGCTTTTCGCCCGCACCGAGGGTATCCTGCTGGACCCCGTCTACACCGGGAAGACCGCAGCGGGCCTGATTGGCATGATCCAGGAAGGTGCCTTCGACAAAGACAACGACGTGCTCTTCATCCACACCGGCGGCTCACCGGCCATCTACGCCTACCCCCAGGAAGTCCTGGGCTAGGCAATGACCAAGGCCATCACCGCATCCCGCCTGGTTGGAATTCTAGGCGGGATGGGGCCTGCCGCCACGGCGGACTTCTACACAAAACTCATCGAGCTGACCCCCGCCACCACCGATCAGGAACACCTAAGGGTGGTGATCTGGGCCGACCCGACAGTGCCCAGCCGCCAGGACGCCCTGCTCTCCGGAGGCACCGATCCGACCCCGTGGCTCAATGCAGGTGCAGACCAACTGCAACGCTGCGGAGCCGATATCCTCGTTGTCCCATGCAACACCGTGCACGGCTACCTCCCAGCGGTCATGAACGAACGCGAAGTGGAATTCATCAGCATCATCGAAACCACCATCGCCGCCATACCAGCGACCGGCACCGGCGAGCCCATCGGCCTGCTGGCCACCGACGGCGCACTCGCGTCCGGGATCTACCAGGACGCGCTCACAGCGGCGGGGTACCAGGTCGCGCTCCCCTCACCGGAGCAGCAGCAGACGCTGATGCGGTTGGTCCACGAAGTCAAAGCCGGACTTGAAGGCAGCGCCCTGCGCACTGATCTGGCGGTGGTAACCGACTCCCTCAGGACCCAGGGGGTACGGGTAGCCATCGCCGGGTGCACCGAACTATCCACACTGCTGGACGGACAAGCGGACACCAACGGCCTGCAAGTGATCGACCCCGCCGTCGAACTGGCCCGGGAAACCGTGTCAAGGGCACAAGCGCAAACAACTACCAGAAATGAAGGGCCGACCAGGTGAAGCAGACAACAGGGAACCAAACCGGGACCGCCACAGGCAGCTCCCGGGTGAAGCGCGGCATGGCCGAGATGCTCAAGGGAGGCGTCATCATGGACGTCGTCACCGCCGAGCAGGCCCGCATCGCAGAGGATTCCGGCGCCGTGGCCGTGATGGCCCTCGAGCGGGTCCCGGCCGACATCCGCGCCCAGGGCGGCGTTTCGCGCATGTCCGACCCCGACATGATCGACAGCATCGTCGAGGCCGTTTCCATCCCCGTGATGGCCAAGGCCCGCATCGGCCACTTCGTGGAGGCACGGGTGCTGCAGTCCCTCGGCGTCGACTACATCGACGAGTCCGAGGTCCTGACCCCTGCGGACTACGTGAACCACATCGACAAGTGGGATTTCACCGTCCCCTTCGTCTGCGGTGCCACCAACCTCGGCGAAGCCCTGCGCCGCATCAACGAGGGCGCGGCGATGATCCGCTCCAAGGGCGAGGCCGGCACCGGGGACGTCTCCAACGCCACCGGCCACATGCGCAAGATCCGCTCCGAGATCGCCCGCCTGTCCTCGCTGGCAGAGGACGAGCTGTACGTGGCGGCCAAGGAGCTGCAGGCCCCCTACGAGCTGGTCCGCGAGATCGCCCAGACCGGCAAGCTCCCGGTGGTGCTCTTCACCGCCGGCGGCATCGCCACCCCTGCCGATGCGGCCATGATGATGCAGCTCGGCGCCGACGGCGTGTTCGTCGGCTCGGGCATCTTCAAGTCCGGCAACCCGGCCCAGCGCGCCGCGGCCATCGTGAAGGCCACGACCTTCCACGACGCCCCGGACGTCATCGCCCAGGCCTCCCGGGGACTGGGCGAGGCCATGGTCGGCATAAGCGTCGACGAGCCCGCGCGCTCGATCCAGTTCGCCGAGCGCGGCTGGTAACAACACCGGCTCGCCGGCCACCGGCAGCACCCGCCAGGGCCCTTGGTCGCGCGAAGCCGCTTTCGATGTTAACCATCCAGTTCCCCGCCGGACCCCCGTTCCCCAACGCCTTGGGGAACGGGGTTCCGGCGGTCCCCAGGCGCCACCGCCAACCCGATTTGCCCCTACCGTGTCCGCCCACCAGGCAAGAGTGGATCCCATGAACCCCGCAGAAGCAACCCCCAACCCGCCCAAACCCGGCACGATCCGCCGCGGCCCGGCATCCACGAACGGCCCGGGGCCGAAGAAGCAGCGCAAGTGGGTGCCCGGCATCGCTGCGGCCGGTACAGCAGCACTGGCGGCGTGGGGCATCCACGTACTGGTTCCAGGCGTCCCCCTGCTCACGGCTGCCGTCGCACTCGGCATTCTCGTCGGCCAGCTTCCGGCCGCCCGTCAAGGGCTGTCGGGGAGCCTGAAGCCCGGGTTAAACGTGGCAGCCAAGAAGTTCATGCGACTGGGGGTGGTGCTGCTAGGCCTAAAACTGAGCCTGGTGGACATCGCCCACCTGGGGTGGATATCCATCATCACCGTGATCGCGGTCCTGGCCATCACCTTCATCGTGACCATCTGGCTGGGACGCCTCTTCAAACTGCCCGGACACCAGCCGTTGCTAATCGCCACCGGATTCTCGATATGCGGGGCATCCGCGATCGGCGCGATGAGCCAAGTCGTCAAATCGAAGGATGAGGAAACCGCCACCCCCGTGGCCCTCGTCACCCTGTGCGGGACACTGGCAATCGCCGTCCTGCCCATTCTCTGGCACCCCCTAGGCTTCACGAACCTGGAGTTCGGCCACTGGGTAGGTGCCAGCGTGCACGACGTCGGGCAAGTAGTGGCCACTGCCCAGATTGCTGGTTCAGCGGCGTTGGCTGTCGCCGTTGTGGTCAAGCTGACCCGTGTGCTCATGCTCGCACCCATGGTGGCCATCACCTCGGTCGTCGTGCGGCAGCGCGAGGGAACACCGGCCGCTGGCACAAAACATCCGCCGATCGTGCCCCTCTTCGTCGCCGGATTCATCTCCATGATGCTCATCCGAACCTTCATCCCACTGCCCGAGCCCGTCATCGACGGCGCGGACGCAGCGCAGACGGCCTTGCTGGCCATGGCGCTCTTCGGGCTTGGCACGGCAGTGCGGTTGGGGCAGCTAGTACGCACCGGATGGCGCGCGCTGGTGGTCGCACTCCTGTCGTGGACATTGATCGCAGCACTCGGCTGGATCGCGGTTCAGATCGGCTGAAATTAAGGCGGCCATCTCTCCTCAGGGGCTTGGAACGCCCTTGCCGAAGGAATCGCCACAATCGGCAACAACTATCCTTCGCCCTGCGGTCATGTCCCATCCAGGCCGGAATCCTTGTATGCCACTTCTCGTAACCCATGGGATGCAAGATACCGGGACGAGATATTCCCGTAGCCCCAGAAAGATGCGGAACCCGTAGTCCTGCTACCGTGTCTCGCAAAGCGGTGACTGAACACATGCCACCAGCACACCATTGCGAGACACATGAAGACCCGTGGAACGGGCAATCCCACCGAATACGCGCAGGTCTCCACCCGGGCCAGGCCGGGGACCGGCACGGGGCCGGCCGGCTCCCCGTCGGCGTCCGTCCGCCGCGACGCCTTCCACGAGGGTGACACCCTGGTCGTCACCAATCTGGGTCGGCGCGGACGCGCCACCGCCCGTATGCCCACCCTCGCCGCACGGCTCAAGAACCGAGCACCACGCTCTTCACCATCACCGCGGCATCGGCCCAAACAGAGAAGTCCGCCAGCTCGGCGCCAGCGGGGGCCGGCCAACTCCAAGGCTCCGGACGGTCTCCACCCAGGGTCTTGGTGGTGCGCCCCCAGCCTCAGTGAGGCTTGTCTACGACGCCTGAATGTTGAACACCTCAGCCGTCGAGTGACCCGTTTTCGAGCGTCGTCGACTGAGGCTGTGGGACGGGATGCCCAACGCCTGGAAGAGCTCGGGCTCACTCCGGGCGCGCTTGTCGACAGTCAGCCGGCGGCAGATGGCGTCCGCTGGCTACGGAACCCCTAGGGCTTCCGCGCAACTACGGCCGCGAGCCGGCCCCTTGTGCCGGGCAGCCGGAGGGAGGCACTCGCCGATGCCCCGCCTGGCTGGCACTGCGCCGAAAAGACCGGATTCTGCGCATCTCTGGCGTTGGGGCGATCCGTGCATTACAGTACTTACTACAGCAACAAAGTTGCTTTGCCAGCAACACAGAAACCTCGAGAGTGGAGAGAACCATGACTCAAACGACAGAGACGTTCAACGACATCGAAGCTCGTCTTGCAGCAGTGCTGGAGGAGGCATTCGAAGCCGGAACCAGCATCTACAACGAGCGCGGCTTCAAGCGGCGGATCGGCTTCGGCAACCGCCCCGCCGTCATCCACATCGACCTGGCCAACGCCTGGACCCGCCCGGGCCACCCGTTCAGCTGCCCGGGCATGGAGGAAATCATCCCCAACGTGCAGCGCATCAACGAGGCCGCGCGCGCCAAGGGCGTCCCGGTCTTCTACACCACGAACGTCTACAACAACCGCGACGCCTCCTCCGGCACCAATGACATGGGCCTGTGGTACTCGAAGATCCCCACGGAAACCCTTCCGGCGGATTCCTACTGGGCGCAGATCGACGACCGCATCGCGCCTGCCGAGGGCGAGGTCGTGCTCCAGAAGAACCGCGCCTCGGCGTTCCCGGGCACGAACCTCGAGCTCTTCCTGACCTCCAACCGCATCGACACCCTCATCGTGACCGGCGCGACCGCTGCCGGGTGCGTGCGCCACACCGTCGAGGACGCCATCGCCAAGGGCTTCCGCCCGATCATCCCCCGCGAAACCATCGGCGACCGCGTCCCGGGCGTCGTGCAGTGGAACCTCTACGACATCGACAACAAGTTCGGCGACGTGGAGTCCACCGATACTGTGGTGGACTACCTGAACGGCCTCGGCCGGTTCGAAGACACGATCCCGAAGACCCTCTCGGACCCCCAGCCCGAGGTGGCAACCCCCGCGGACCCGGCCTAGACGGCACCGTACCCTCGAATTCACGCGGCCCGGCATGCCCGCCGCGGGACCACAGTCCGGCACCCGTCAGCGGGTGCCGGACTGTTGCATTTCCGCCGGGACATGGAAGTCCGGGCCCCGGGCCGGGTCGAGCTGCACATGGAGGCCCGCCCCTTCGCGAACCCCTGGCGCCGCTACCGGTGATCGACACAGAACCGAGGCCCGGATCCTCACCGAGGCAACCGGCGCGGACTCCCAGACCGGGCACTACACCTCACACGCCGGGCTAGCCCTGGTCACCTGGCACTCGGGCACCTCCACTCGCGGAGAGAAGTCCCCAAACGAGCCCTGTTCCTCTTGGTCCTCGGCTCCCTGCACTGCCCGCCATCAAGGGCTTGCCCCGACCTCAGACGCGCCGGGGCAGGAAGCACGATGAAGGCGGCAGACACCGCCCTGGCGGGACGACACCGCAACGCCCGGTCCGCGCTGAGCCGCGGCGGCACCACCCGCGAGGATCCCTGCAACTCTGCGCGCATGAACGAAAACACCGCCCCAAACGCGACGCTGCGCACCAAGCCCAGCCGGTACCCCGTCGCGCCGAAAAGCACCACCAACAAGGGCTCCAGAAATTTCCGTGGAACCCCTTGGCCCGGGGTCCCTGCCCCCGGCGATGGTGTGGATGGCAACGGAGAAGTAGCGCAGCGTCATCTGCCGGGCGGATCCGGTCCTAGCCAGCGACAGCGGTCGTGGGGGTCACCGGCGCCCCAAGGCGCTCTGACACCTGCGCGGCGGCCCCCTTGACGGCTTGGGCCAGTGCCTCCATGCTGTGTTGCTTGTATACCCGCGAACGGGGGGCGCTGACCGTGATGCACCCCACGACGACCCCCCGGTAGTCGCGCACCGGCGCGGAGACCCCGTATTCCTCATCCGTGGTGTATCCGTCATTGACCGAGTAGCCGGTTTCCCGCAGGTACTGCAGGTGCGCCGCCACTGGCTGCGGCGCACCACTGCCGGCCTCCATCGTGATGGTTCCATCCCCCAAGAGCCGCTGAACCGTGGCAGAGGGAAGCCCGGCCAGCAGTATGCGCACCGAGGAGCTTTCGTAACGTGGATAGTGCGTGCCGATGGTTGCGGTGTGCTTGACCTGGTGCGGGCTGGCGACCTGTTCGACGACAATCGCCTCCGTTCCGTTCCACACGGAGATCGCCGAGGTTTCCCGGGTGGCGGCGGTAAGGTCCTCCAGGTAGGGCAGGGCCGCACGCCGGACGTCCAGATCGGCCAGCAAAGGCCCGGAGAGCCTGATGACTCCCAGCCCGAGCCGGAAGCGACCCGTGTCCTCGTCCCGCTGGATATAGCCGGCCTCAGTGAGCCCGTTCAATATCCTCGAGACGGTGCTCTTGTGCAGGTTGACCCGGTTCGCGATCTCCGTGACCCCCAAAACAGGGGTCTCGATGGAGAACGCCTCCAACACCGCCAACCCGTTCAGCAGCGACGCGGCCACGCCCTGGGTGCCCTCCGAAGCTTGTTGGGTCTTGCCCACTACACGCACCTTCTTCCGCGGAAGTCCTCCGCCTTCGTCGACAGTCATATCCAACCATGCCTGCACCCCCGCAAACCGCCATCCGCCCCCCGGCTCCCGAGGCACTTGATGCGATCCGAAAACAATTCGCCTGACCTCTTGTGATGTTGCTCACCTCACAACTATAGTTCTTGCATAGCAACACCGAAATGTACATCCACACGCACCCGGGGACACATCACCGGGCATCCACCATCATTGACCCGGCATGGGCCCCAGCGGCTGTTCCACCTCTTTGCATGCAGGGTTCCACAGGTTCGCGACTCCAGGGAGCAGACATGCAACGCGAGCACGACGCAGATAAATCCACGCCAGCAAACTCCACGCCCGCCCCTTCCACGCCCGCAGGGACCACGGCGGTTTCCCGCGCCACCCTGCGCAAGGTCACCTTCGCCGCAGGGGCCGGCACCGTGGTCGAATGGTTCGACTTCGCCATCTACGGCTTCATGGCGCCAATCCTTGCCCGCACATTCTTCCCCGAAGGCGACCCCGTCGTTGCCCTGCTGCAGACCTTCGCGGTCTTCGCCGTCGCCTTCGCACTGCGCCCGGTCGGCGGGGCCTTCTTCGGCCGGCTCGGGGACAGGATCGGCCGCAAACGCGTACTGGCCCTCACCGTCTTGCTGATGTCCGGATCCACCCTGGCCATAGGCCTGATGCCCAACTACGCCACCATCGGCATCTGGTCAGCCGTGCTGCTGACCGCGGCGCGCAGCGTGCAGGGCTTCTCCGCCGGCGGCGAATACGCCGGCGCCGTCACCTACGTCATCGAACACGCCCCGCAGGGCGAACGCTCACGGCACTCCAGCTGGATGCCGGCAGCCACCTTCGGCTCCTTCGCCGCCGCCGCCCTCCTCTCCTACCTGCTCGCCGCAAACCTCAGCACGGAACACATGGATTCCTGGGGCTGGCGCATCCCTTTCCTGATCGCCGGGCCCCTGGGCATCATCGCGTTCTACATCCGCAAGCGGCTCGACGAGAGCCCGCTGTTCAAGGCAGTCGTCGAATCCAAAACCGCCGATCACGCACCCCTGTCGCACACGTTCCGTTCGCAGTGGCGGACCATGTCCCTGCTGGCCGGATACATCTCGCTGACTGCGCTGTCCTTCTACACCTTCTCCACCTACATGACCACGTTCCTGCGCGAAGTCGTCGGCCTGCCGTCGTCCCAGGTCCTGCTCTCCAACGTCCTCGCCCTGGTCTTCGCGGCCGCCCTGTGCCCGTTCATCGGCCGGATCTGCGACCGCATAGGACGCAAGCGCACCATGTACGCCTCGGTGATCCTACTCGGGGGACTGGCCATCCCGGCCTATCAGCTCGCAGCCGGCGGGGGGTTCGGATCCGCACTGGCAGCCCAGGCCATGCTGGCCGTGGGTGCCGTCACCGCCAACGTGGTGACCGCGGTCCTGTTGTGCGAGGTCTTCCCCACCGCCGTGCGCTACACCGCCTCCGCCATCACCTACAACGTCAGCTACGCGATATTCGGCGGGACCGCGCCCTTCGTGGCCACTTGGCTGATTGCGGCCACCGGCAACAAGGTGGCCCCGGCCATCTACCTGACCGTCATCGCCGCCGGCGCACTCATCGCAGCCCTGTTCCTACGCGAAACCAACCACCGGTCCTTCGCCGAGGAGGACGCCGCAGCGATCGGGGCAGGAAGCCCGGCATCCCCCAAGCCAAACACCGGGCGAACAACAGCAAACCGCACAACCTCGCCGTAAGAACCCCCCGCGGCCAGGCGCGCACCGTCGGGCCGAACGGCAGCAGACCAACACCAAGCGGGAGCCGGGAAAGCGCCGAACGTGCTTCCCAGGCCCCCGCAAACAAGGCCCACGCGAGCCGGTCAGCCCACCAGATGGCAGGAACGGGACGTCCACACCGGCGTCCCGTTCTACTCTGCCAACAGACCGAGGTACCGGTACACGGTGGCCCTGCTGATGCCAAGAAGTTTCCCGATCTCCGGCGGGGTGAGCCCCGCCGCACGGTACTGGCCAGCCTGCCGGACCTTTTCGCTTTCAGGCGTGACGCCGGGCCGGCCGCCCTTGCGGCCGCGGGCCGCCGCCGCCGCAAGACCCGCCCGCGTGCGTTCAGCCAGCTGGTCGCGCTCCAGCTGCGCGAAGGCGGACATGATCGTCAGCATCGCCTTGCCCATGGGCCCGGTGGTCGTGACCCCCTCCGTCAGCGAACGGAAATGGATGCCCCTGGATTCGAGCCCGCCCACGAGATCGAGCAGGTGCCGCGTGTTGCGCCCGAGCCTATCGAGCTTCCACACCACCAGCTCGTCCCCTTCCCTGGCATTCTCGAGCAGCTTGTCGAGCTGCGGGCGCCTGGCCTGCGTCCCGCTGACGCCATGGTCGGTGTAGACCCTGAGGCATCCCGCGCCCTCAAGGGCCGCGGTCTGCAGATCCGCGTTCTGCTCGATGGTGCTAACCCTCGCGTACCCAAGACTTGCCATCCGCGCTACCCCTTCTCAAAAACCCGTTCCATCCCATGCAGTTGAGACAATAGCGAATGAGACAATGTATTGAGACGCGGCACGCCGAACTCCCGAAGTCCAAGATCCCTGATTTGCCACGCGAACTGCAGCCGCCCGCGGCGGTCCCCAATCGACGTATACGGTGCCTCATCAAATGAACGTTTTTCGGGATTCTCTGACCGGTGTTTAGGGGCCCGGCCCCCCCCCCCCCCCCCCCGAAGGGATGCAGGCCGTTGGTCCTCGGACTATGCTCCTAGGCACTGGCATCGGGAAGCCTGTGGAAGGCATCAGCACTAGGAGCACCCCCATGAACATCATCACCATCGATACACCCCAGCTGGGCGATCGCAGCTACCTGGTACACGACGGCTCGAGCGCACTGGTGATCGACCCGCAACGCGATACGGACCGGCTCGAAGCCGCCGTGCGCGAGGCCGGGGTGCGCATCACCCACATCGCCGAGACACATATCCACAACGACTACCTCACGGGCGGCCTCAAGCTGGCCCGGGCCCACGGGGCGCAATACCTGGTCAACGCCGCGGACCCCTTGGACTACGAGCGAACACCCATCGCGGACGGCGAGGTCATCCACATCGGCAAGCTGACCATGCGGGCCCTGGCGACCCCGGGCCATACCCATACGCACCTGTCCTACATCGTCGGCCATGATGGCGAGGAGGCAGTCTTCTCCGGAGGAAGCCTGCTATACGGGTCCGTCGGGCGGACGGATCTGGTCAGCGACGAAGACACCGAGATGCTGACCCGGGAGCAATACGCATCGGCGCGTCGTCTCGTCGGAGAAGCCGCGCCCGACGCGCAGTTGTACCCGACCCACGGCTTCGGTTCCTTCTGCTCCAGCGGACCGGCCACAGGGGTGGACTCCTCCACGATCGCCGAACAGGAACGGCAGAACCACGCCCTGACAGACCCGGACGAGGACCACTTCGTCACCGCGCTGATTGCCAACCTCACCGCATACCCGGCCTACTACGCGCACATGAGCCCGTTGAACCTCCAAGGCCCCGGTTCGCCTGACCTGACCGTGCCCGAATCCGTCGACGCCAACGAAATCACCCGCCGTCTCGGCGAAGGTGGATGGGTCATCGACCTGCGCAACAGGGTCGCGTTCTCCGGCAACCACCTCAGTGGATCCGTCAGCTTCGAATACGGCGACGGCTCCAGCTTCACCGCCTACCTCGGATGGGTGCTGCCCTGGAACGAAAAGCTGACGCTGGTGGGAACACACGAGGAGGTGGAGAACGCCATCCGCGACCTGTCACGCATCGGCATCGATTCACCCGACGCGTCCATCGGCGACGGCCCCGGCGAATGGGCCCCCGACGCGGATACCTCCCAGTATCCACGCGTCGGTTGGGAAAAGGTGCCCCACGGCACTACCGGCGACGACATCATCTTCGACGTGCGGCGCTCGGACGAATTCGACAAGTCCCATATCAGGGGAGCCGTCAACATACCCGTCCACGAACTTTTGCCCCGCATGGCCGACGTCCCCCCGGGCAGGCTATGGGTGCACTGCGCCTCCGGGTACCGCTCCGGCATCGCCGCGAGCCTGCTGCAACGCGCCGGCAAAGACGTCGTGCACATCGATGCCATGTTCACCGACGCCGCAAGCGCCGGACTGCCGATCAGCGGGAATTAACCGCCCACAGCCCGCCCTGGCGTTCGCCAGCTACAGTCCGATCCGGGCCGTCCTACCTCGGTCCCACCGGGCCCGTGGCCGATGTGGGCCTCGCGCATCCCGGGTCCCCAGCCACCGGGACCTGCAGATCCGCGTTCGGCCCCGCGTAGCCGACCGGCGCGTGCCGTGCCTGGAATCCACTCCCCTGTTCCCAAAACGCGGCCGGTGTTTCCCAAAGCGGAAATGGTGGCCAGACGCGGTGCGCACGCTGGCCCGGCCAAGAAGTGTCCGCATGCCACAGAACCAGGCAATTGGTCCACAATGACGATCCCACCTTTGGCCGGGGCCCGAAAAAATCACTCGCGGTGGACACCACCCCGCGGGATCACAACCTAGTCCCGACTGAAAAGTCTGCCGAGCCATCCGGTGCCGGCGAACCGCTTTGCCTCCGGTGGGGTCGCGGAGGCACCGCACGTGCAACGGTTGGATTTCGGCACGTTGCGCATGACCTGCTCGACATGGTTGCCGCACCCGGCCCATGTCGTCTTGCCACATTTCCTGCATGTGACTGCTCGGCACATCTTTCGTCCCCATTCCTTTTGGCTCTTGCGGTACTGCCGCCTTCAAAATCCAGCATACCCCCACGGGTATACAGATTTTATCGGAGGTCCTTGCGGGATACCCCCCTAGGTATTATTGTTGATCAGGAACGGATACCCCCCGGGGTGTCGAAACGATCATCAAGGAGATCACATGCTGCTCGAACGGATCTATGACGAGGACCTGGCCCAGGCGAGCTACTTCATCGGCTGCCAGCGCAAGGGCGAGGCAATCGTGGTCGATGCCCGCCGTGACATCGCCCCCTACCTGGACCTGGCCGCGGCCAACGGGATGAAGATCGTCGCGGTGACCGAGACCCACATCCACGCGGACTACCTTTCCGGGACCCGCGAGCTGGCTGAGGCCACCGGAGCGGAGATGCATGTTTCCGGGGAAGGCGGGGAGGACTGGCAGTACGGCTTCGAGGCCAACCGGCTGCACGACGGTGGAACCCTGGCCATCGGCAACATCACGCTCAAGGCCATCCACACCCCCGGGCACACCCCGGAGCATCTTTCGTTCCTGGTGACCGATGGGGCCTTTGCCGACCAGCCCGGCTACCTGCTCTCCGGGGACTTCGTCTTCGCCGGGGACCTCGGCCGACCGGACCTGCTCGACGAGGCGGCCGGCGGCGTGGACACTCGCTTTGAGGGGGCCAAGCAGCTCTTTGCCAGCCTGCGCGACCGCTTCCTGGCGCTGCCGGACCTGGTCCAGGTCTTCCCGGCCCACGGATCGGGCAGCGCCTGCGGCAAGGCGCTCGGCGCACTGCCCTCCACCACCGTCGGCTACGAACGCCTCTACTCCTGGTGGGGTAAGTACCTGGAAGCAGGCGACGAGCAGGGATTCATCGACGAGCTGCTCGAGGGCCAGCCCGATGCCCACGCGTACTTTTCGCGGATGAAGCGCCAGAACCGCCAGGGCCCCGCCGTCATCGGCGAACGCGACGCCCTGCAGGAGCTGCCCAGCGCCCAGGTCGCTGGCGACATCGACGACGACACGGTCACCTTCGTCGACACGCGCCCGAACAACGAGGTCCACCCGGGCACCGTCGCACGGTCGGTGAACATCCCGGCCGGCACCAAGGTCGCCAGCTTCGGCGCGTGGGCCATCGACCCCGAAACGGATGACCGCCCGCTGGTGCTGCTCGCCAGGGACCAGGAGCAGGCCCAGCAGTTGTGGGACCACCTCATCCGGGTCGGGATCGACAAGGTCGCCGGCTATGTCACCGACCTGCAGGGCCTGCCCACCGCGGTCCCGCGGATCATCCAGCCCGAGGACCTCGAGGACTTCGACGCGGCACTGGTGCTGGACGTGCGCAACAAGACCGAGCACGCCGACGGACACATCCCCGGCTCCCGCCAGCTCAGCGCCGGCCGCGTGCTCTGGCACCAGGACGAGCTGCCCGGCGAGGGCACGATCGTGACCTACTGCCAAAGCGGTGTGCGCAACTCCGTGGCCGCCAGCGCGTTGCGCCGGGCAGGGCACGACGTCGTCGAACTCGACGGCAGCTACGCCGCCTGGGCCAACTGGAAGGCCTCGCAGCCAGCCAACGCATAACCCGCCCCGGCCGGCTATGACGGCCGGGCAGGAAGGAAAGGGACGCCCCGGCGATCTGCGGGGCGTCCCTTTGGTGCCTGCGGCACTTCGCAACCGAAGCACGCGCCCCCCATGCGACCCCCGCGGCCCGTCCCCCACGCTGCAGCGCCGAACACGCGGAAGCCGCGCGGTCCCCCGGCACGCGCCGGAACCCACGCACACGGATGCATCCCACCGGAGACGAAAAAAGGGCGCCCGCATGATGCAGGACGCCCTGTTGCGTGTCCGGGAACCGCCGAACCGGGAATGTGGCTTTTAGGCCAGGGACAGGAAGAGCTTTTCCAGGTCCTTCTTGTCCATCGAGTTGTCCTCGCTGGCCAGGCACTGCTCCAGCCCGGAGGCGATGATCGCGAAGCCGGCCTTGTCCAGCGCCTTGGAGACCGCGGAAAGCTGCGTCACGACATCCTTGCAGTCGCTCCCCCCCTCCAGCATGCGGGTGACCGCTGCCAGCTGGCCCTGGGCTCGTTTGAGACGGTTGACGACGGGCTTGAGTTCGGTGGTGTCGAGCTGCATGGCGGTTCTCCTCGGATGGTCTTGTTCCTGTCCGATTCTATACCCCCTAGGGTTTGTTGCATACCCCCAGGGGTATGTGGCAGACTCTTAAGGACGTATTCGTTCGACAGGAAGAGGTCCTCTTGGCATCCGCAACCCCCACCGTAACCGACCTAGACGCCGCGACCCTGCGCGGATGGATCGACCAGCACGAGGACCTGGTCGTCCTCGACGTCCGCTCCGCCGCGGAATTCGAGACCATGCACATCCGTGGCTCCTACAACGTGCCGCTGGCGCTGTTGTCCGAGCACGCCGACGAGCTCGCCGAGCGCCTGGGTAGCCGCGTGGTGCTGGTGTGCCAGTCCGGCGTCCGGGCCGAGCAGGCCCGCACGCGCCTCGACGGCGCTGGAATCGGCACCGCCCTGGTCCTGGCCGGCGGCGTTCCGGGCTTCGCCTCCGCCGGCGGCGACGTCGTCCGCGGCACCCAGCGCTGGGACCTCGAACGACAGGTGCGCCTGGCCGCCGGCTCCCTCGTGGTCGCCGGCCTCGTCGCCGGGAGGTTCGTCTCCCCGAAGCTGCGCCTGCTCGCCGGCGCCATCGGCACCGGGCTGACCTTCTCGGCCGCAACCAACACCTGCGCCATGGGCCAGGCACTATCCAAGATGCCCTGGAACAAGACCGCCGCCGAACCCACCGCCCGGACCGCAATCGACCAGCTGCCGGCCCGGAACTAGAACCCAGCCCGGGATCGTCCCCCTCCGGACGCCCACCGGGGCTGGCCCATGAACAGGGGCCGTGCGGCATCCCCCTGCCACACGGCCCCACGACCCCAAAAAAATACAAATGATCCGGAAGGAAAGACACATGAGCGAGATCGACATCCAGCAGGCCGCGGCCCGCCGGGACAGCGACCAGGTCCTCGACGTCCGCGAGGACTTCGAGGTCGCCGACGGCATGATCCCCGGCGCCCTCCACATCCCCATGGGGGACCTCAACGCCCGCCTGGGCGAGATCGACAAGGACCGCCCGGTCATCGTCGTGTGCCGCAGCGGGAACCGCAGCGCGCGCGTCGCCGACGCCCTGAACGCCGCCGGCTTCGCCGCGGACACCATGGCCGGGGGCATGAGCGCCTGGCAGCAAGCCGGCCTGTCCACCACCTAGGCATCCTGTCCCCAAGCCCCCCCCTGCTTCCCGCCTGCTCCCTTTCCTGACAAGGACCACCATGACCGTCACGCTCGCAGTGATCCTCCTGCTCTCGGTACTGATCGGGCTCTCGCTCGGCCTCCTGGGCGGCGGGGGGTCCATCCTCACCGTCCCGATCCTCACCTACGTCGCCGGGCTCGAACCACAACAGGCAATCACCATGTCCCTGTTCGTCGTCGGCGTGACCTCATTGGCCAGCGCGGGGAACCACGCCAGAAACGGCCGCGTGAAATGGAAGACCGGGCTCCTCTTCGGCTCCGCGGGCATGGCCGGGGCCTTCGCCGGAGGCACCGTGGGCAACCACATCCCCGGAACGGTCCTCATGGTCGCCTTCGCGGCCATGATGCTGGCCACCTCCGCGGCCATGATCCGGGGACGACGCGCAACCAGCGCGGCAGATCCAACCGTGGACATGCCAATGGCAAAAACCCTTCTGACCGGCGGGGCCGTCGGACTGCTGACCGGGCTCGTCGGCGCCGGCGGGGGGTTCCTGATCGTGCCCGCGCTCGTCCTGCTCGGCGGTCTGCCGATGGCCACGGCCGTTGCCACGTCGCTGCTGGTCATCGCGATGAACTCCATGGCAGGATTCGCCGGACACCTGACCGCCCTAAACCTGGATTGGCCCCTCACCCTCGGCGTGACCGCCGCCGCCATCATCGGCTCCCTCGCAGGAGCCCGCCTGGCCGGACGCATCCCCGAGTCGGCCCTTCGCCGGGGCTTCGGCTTCTTCGTCCTCGCCATGGGCGTCTTCGTGCTGATGCAGGAACTGCCCTCCCCAGCCAACCTCCTCGTCGGCATCACCGCCGCGGCACTCGCCGCAGCAGCAGCTCTGTGCTGGTTCGCCATCCCCGCCTGCCCACTACGCAAGACACCCCCGTCCCCCGCACCGGGAACGGCCGAAACGCCCTAACCCACCAACCACCGGACCAAAGGAGCACACCATGGCCACCGTCAACCTCACCGAACAGAACTTCGAGCAGACCCTGGAGAACAACGAGATCGTCCTCGTCGACTTCTGGGCCAACTGGTGCGGGCCCTGCCGCATGTTCGCCCCCACCTACGAAACCGCCTCAAAGCAGCACCCGGACATCCTCTTCGGCAAGGTCGACACCGAAGCAGAGCAGGGCCTCGCCGCCGCCGCCGCCATCACCTCCATCCCGACGCTGATGGCCTTCCGCGACGGCGTGCTGGTCTTCAGCCAGCCCGGCGCCCTGCGTACCGCCGACCTCGAGGCAGTCATCACCAGCGTCAAGGCACTGGACATGACCGAGGTACGGGCCAAACTCAAAGCACAACGAACCCAGCAGGCCTGACTCCCCGAACCGGTTAGCCGCGCCAGCGCCGTCTGGAGCCCCCTCATGAACACCACCACGGCACGCCTGCCGACACTGGGACTGCGCGCCAACGCCGCGCAGTTCGCCCCGCTGGTGGCCGTCAACGCCCTCGTCGGCGGCATGATCGGACAGCAGACGGTGCTGCCACTGCTCGCGAAGTCCGAGTTCGCACTCGCGGGCTACACGTTCGTCTTCGCGTACGTGGCCGCCTTCGGCCTCACCAAGGCTGCCTCGAACTGATTCGCCGGGACGCTCTCGGACCGCTACGGACGCAAGCCGGTCCTGCTGGCCGGCTGGCTGTTCGCCGTCCCGGTGCCGATCATGCTCATCCTCGCACCGGGCTGGGGCCAGGTGGTCGCCGCGAACGCCCTGCTCGGCATCAACCAGGGACTGGCCTGGTCCACGACGGTCGTGATGAAGATCGACCTCGTCGGCCCGGACCGCCGCGGACTGGCCATGGGCCTGAACGAAGCCACGGGCTACGGGGTTATCGCCGCAACGTCCCTGTTCGCCGGCTACCTCGCCGAACAGTACGACCTACGCCCGACGCCCACGGCGCCGCCGGCGCGCTTCTCGGAGGCCTGCTCGCCGACGCCTCCAGTCTGCGCGCGGCCGTCTGGGTCGCCGCCGCCCTCAGCGCGGCATCGGCTGTTGTTGTGGCACTGCGCATGTACGAAACACACACCGGACGCGACCCCGCGACCGCCGAATGGGTTCCACCACGCCACACAGAGCAGTAGCGTGGCGGACAACATCAACCCTGTACCCGAGGAGATCCGACATGGCCTATACCCACACCATTACCGTCCCCCTCGCCTGGGACGAAGCCGTCGAACGCACCCGCAGTGCCCTCGCCGAGCAGGGCTTCGGCGTCCTGACAGAGATCGATGTCAGGGCCACATTCACCCAAAAACTCGGTCAGGAGAACGGGGATGCGCTCGGTGACTACATCATCCTCGGTGCCTGCAACCCGCAACTCGCCCAACGCGGCATCACCGCCGAACCAGAACTGGGGGCCCTCCTTCCCTGCAACGTCGTCGTCCGCCGCGCCCCCGGGGCAACCGAAACCACCATCGAGTCCATCGACCCCCAGACCATGGTTCAGCTCAGCTCCACCGACGCCACACGCGACGTCGCCAACGACGCCGATGCCCGCCTCGAAGCCGCACTCGAAGACATCACCAGCAGGTGACCCCCCACGTGGGCGCACCAGCACCAAAAGAGCGTTCGATCCAGCGAACCATGCGCTGAAAATCTCATCAAACGAACGTTTAATGAGACAAGATTCGCGCACGTCAAGAACTTAATCCGTGTACCGGCAGACCTACTCGACTTCCAGGTCCCTGATGAACCTACGGACTACTGCCGCTGCGTCCATGTCTGCCTCCGTCACCCGCGACCCACCGTGAACCTGAGCGCTGCGTCCGCCTTCGCCGATATCCTCTACTTGTGAAAACTTATGATCTCGTCCGGGTGCGGGCCATGCTCTGGGCTGCCGCCGATGAGCTGCGAGCCAACTCGAAACTCACGCCGGGGCAATACCGCGACCCAGTGCTCGGGCTGGTTTTCCTCGCCTACGCCGAGAACCGATTCGAGACTGTTCGTGGCGAGGTCGAGGCCAAGGCCAGCGCTCGGAACCCTGCGGCGATCGCAGATTATAAGGCGAAGACCGTCCTCTATGTCCCCGATGAGGCACGACTGTCGACTCTTGTTGACCTGCCTGAAGGCGATGACGTCGGCAAGGCCACCGACGATGCAATCAAGGCTATCGAGAAGTTTAACCCCGAGCTCAAGGACATCCTGCCCCGCGGTTATCAGAAGCTGGAACGTTCGACCCTAATTGAGCTGCTGCGGCTATTTGCGCCGCTGCCCACCCAGCTCGAAGGCGACGCTTTCGGCTTCATCTACGAGGACTTCCTTTCCAATTTCGCAGCGCAGGAAGGCAAGGGCGGTGGAGAGTACTTCACGCCTTACTCCATCGTCCGCCTCATCGTCGAGATCCTGGAACCGTTCCAAGGTCGGGTCTTAGACCCGGCCTGCGGGTCGGGCGGCATGTTCGTCCAGTGCGCGAAGTTCGTCGAGCGGCACCACGCGTCCGCCAGCCGTCAGCTCTCGGTCTTCGGCGCTGAGAAGACTGAAGACACCGTCCCTCTGGCCAAGATGAACCTTGCGCTCCACGGGCTCTCGGGCGACATCCGCCAGGCCAACAGCTACTACGAGGATCCACATGGCGCGGTTGGTGCCTTCGATTACGTGATGGCGAACCCGCCGTTCAACGTCGACAAAATTAAGAAGGATCAGCTGGCTGGCGACAAGCGATTCCCGTTCGGCCTTCCGAAGGCCGACAACGGTAATTTCCTGTGGATTCAGCAGTTCTACTCGGCGCTCTCGCCGCAGGGCCGCGCGGGATTCGTCATGGCGAACTCCGCTGGCGATGCGGGTCACTCGGAAAAGGAGGTCCGCAAGCAGTTGATCGAGTCCGGCTCCGTCGACGTCATGGTCGCGATCAGCTCCAACTTTTTCTACACCGTCACGCTGCCGGTAACGCTGTGGTTCCTCGACAAAGCCAAAGTCGGCACACCGCGTGAAGCAAGCGTCTTGTTCCTCGACGCGCGAAATCTCTTCCGCCAGGTCGACCGTGCCCATCGTGATTTCACAGGCGAACAGATCGAGTTCCTGGCCAACATCGTACGGCTCTACCGTGGCGAGAACGTTGAGACCAAGGAGGGCAGCGGCGCACTTCTCAAGGAGAATTTTCCCGACGGCAACTACGTTGACGTGGGCGGTCTCTGCAAGGTTGCCACCCGCGACGAGATCGAGGCACAAGGCTGGAGCCTAAACCCCGGTCGATACACCGGAACAGCAGTGGTTGATGAGAGCCACGTTGACTTCATGGGCGACCTCGAGGCGCTGTATGAAGAATTCTCAATGTTGAGCGACGAAGCCGACCTCTTGCGTTCTAAAGTAAACGCAGCAGTCCAAGGGGTTCTCGACGTATGAGCGAATTGCGTAAGATGTCGATCGCTGACCTAGCAAGTCCGAACCCACATGCCCTAGCCACGGGTCCGTTTGGCTCAGCAATCAGTGCGAAGAACTTCGTGAATGAAGGAGTGCCCGTGATCCGCGGGTCGAACCTCAGCCTGAACGTTGGGGTTCGCTTAAGCGAGGCAGGTCTGGCCTTCATCACCGCCACCAAGGCTATGACTTTTAAACGTAGCGTGGCGCGACGAGGGGACTTGGTCTTCACCTGCTGGGGCACCGTTGGCCAGATCGGGCTGGTGGACGACCGTGCTTCATACGACGAGTACATCGTCTCGAATAAGCAGATGAAACTGACGCCAGACCCAGAAAAGGTTGATTCGGCATTTCTGTACTATCTTTTGTCGAGCCCCAACATGGTGAGTGTAGTCACCGGTCAGGCAATTGGCGCGGCAGTGCCCGGATTCAATTTGGGGCAACTGAAAAACATCATGGTCTCGATTCCTTCATTGCGGAAGCAAATGAGAGTGGTCTCCGTCCTCAGCTGCATCGACGACCTAATCGAAAACAACCGGCGGCGGGTGGAGGTGCTGGAGGAGATGGCGCGGTCCATCTACCGCGAATGGTTCGTGAAGTTCCGATACCCGGGCCACGGTGATGTGCCCATGGCCGAGTCAGCCCTCGGACGGATTCCTGAGGGGTGGACCGCCGGGAAGTTGAACGAACTCTGCTCTCGCGTTCAAGCCGGTGCGACCCCTCGACGGTCAACGCCCGAGTACTGGGACGACCCCTCAGTCGATTGGTACAAGACCGGCGACCTGAACGACGGCGTATTGCTTGGGTCCTCGGAACAGCTTTCAGCCGCTGGACTCGAGGCAGGAAGAACATTCTCACCGGAGACCATCCTGATGGCCATCTATGGATCACCAACCGTTGGTCGGCTTGGTCTTCTCACGTCGACGGCAAGCGCAAATCAGGCGGCGTTGGGCCTTGTGGCGAATCCTGACGTCTGTACGACGGAGTACCTTTGGTTCACACTCGAGTCTCTCCGCGGTCATCTAAATCAAATCGCGCAGGGTGCTGCGCAGCAGAATGTAAGTAAGGAAAAGGTGATCAATTGTGACGTCCTAGTGCCTCCGCGTGAAGTTCTAGAGAATTTCACCCTTAGCGCCGCGCCAAGCTGGAGGCTCTCGCACCACCTCGGGCGCGAGGCCGCCGCCCTTGAGCGTCTGCGAGACCTCCTGCTGCCGAAGCTGGTCACGGGTCAGATCGACATTTCGAGACTCGATCTAGACGCGCTGGTCACGACAGAGCTAGCCGATGAGGGTGCGGTGGCGTAATGGCTCCCACTGGTCCGGAGTACTTTTACGTCGAGAAACCAAGCATTGAGTTGCTGGCGCAGCTTGGTTGGACGCCGGTGAATGCTTTCCAGGAGACCCTAGGAGCCAAAGGTACCCTTGGGCGTGATTCCCAGCACGATGTCGTACTCAGTCACAGGCTTCGTTTCGAGATGCGCAAGCTCAACGACGAGCGTGTCCCGGATGCTTCGATCAACGAGGCCACTGAGGTATTCACCAAGGACCGCTCGGCCATGGACCGGGTGCGTGCCAACCGGGAGGTCCACAACCTGTTGCGTGATGGCTATCAAGCCGAGTGGACCGACGACAACGGTGACAAGCAGATCGAGACGCTCCGCTACCTCGATCTGCGGAACCCCTCGAACAACGACCTCCTCGCGGTGCAGCAGCTGTGGGTTAAGGGCAGCCTCCACAGCCGCCGCCTTGATCTTGCACTGTTCGTCAACGGTGTCCCGTTGGTGCTGATGGAGTTCAAGGAGCCCAACGAGTCGGTTAAGTCAGCTTACGACGACAACTTGACCGACTATCGCGACACCGTCCCTCAGCTCTTCATTCCGAACTGCTTCGTGTTGCTGTCCAACGGCAGCGTTGCCAAGGTCGGGTCGACGTACTCCTCGTGGGAGTTCTTCAATGACTGGAAAGTCATCGACGCCGCCGGGACCCGTGGCGCGATCGCCTTGGAGACCGCCCTGCGGGGCACCTGTGACCCAGCAATGCTGCTCGACCTCCTCGAAAACTTCGTCGCCTACATGGAGCGTCCCGGTGGACTGATCAAGGTCTTGGCGCGTTCGCACCAGTATCTCGGCGTCAACGCAGCGATCGAGAACCTCCATCAGGCACGCTCTGCACAGGACAAACGCCTCGGTGTCTTCTGGCACACTCAAGGATCGGGCAAGTCGCTGTCCATGCTGTGGTTCACACAGAAAGTTCTGCGCCAAGTGCCGGGAAACTGGACATTCGTCATGGTCACGGACCGCACCGAACTCGACACCCAACTGCACGGAGAGTTCGCCGACGCCGGAGCGATCTCACCCGAGGCACGGGTGCATGCAGAGGCCGGCTCACACCTGCGCGAACTGCTGGCCGCCGATCACCGGTACGTGTTCACCCTGATCCACAAGTTCCAGCCATCCAAGAGGTTGGGGGAGCGACAGATGCCAGTTCTCTCGGATCGTTCAGATGTCATCGTCATCACCGACGAGGCGCACCGCAGCCAGTACGACACGCTCGCCCTCAACATGCGTACAGCACTGCCCAACGCCTCGATGATGGGCTTCACCGGCACTCCGCTGATCGCCGGCGAAGAGCAGGCAACCCGCGAGCAGTTCGGTGACTACGTCAGCATCTACAACTTCCGCGACGCCATCGAAGACGGTGCGACGGTTCCGCTCTACTACGAGAACCGCATCCCCGAACTCCAGCTGGTTAACCAGAACTTCTCCGACGAACTCGACGCACTCCTGGAAGAAGCCGAGCTCGACGAGGACGCCGAGGGCCAGCTGGCACGCGCCTTCGGCACGCAATACACGCTCCTGACACGTCCCGAGCGCCTGAAGGTCCTGGCCAAGGACCTCGTCGCCCACTTCGCCGGCCGCGGGTTCAGCGGCAAGGCGATGTATGTCGGACTCGACAAGGCCGCCGCCGTGCGCATGTACAACCTGGTCAAGGAAGCCTGGGCCGAGCATCTCAATGAGTTGCGTGCTGCACACGATGCACTCCCTGAACTGGAGCGGCCTTGGCTGGCGTCGCGTATCGAGCTGATGGAAACCACCGACATGGCGGTGGTGGTCTCGCAAAGCCAGAACGAACTCAAGATGCTCGACGACCTCGGACTCGACATCCGGCCGCACCGCGAGCGAATGAACCGCGAGGACCTCGCCGAGAAGTTCAAGGACTCCGCGGACCCGCTGCGCCTGGTGTTCGTCTGCGCGATGTGGATGACCGGTTTCGACGCGCCCAGTGTCTCGACCATCTACCTCGACCGACCGATGAAGAACCACACCCTGATGCAGACCATCGCCCGTGCCAATCGCGTCTTCCCAGAGAAGGACAACGGCCTGATCGTCGACTACGTTGGCGTCTTCCGGAACCTCGAGAAGGCACTCGCCATCTACGGGGCGGCAGAGACCGGTCAGCCGCCCATCGAGATCATCGATGCGCTCTCGGACGAGCTGGATACCTCCGTCGCCGAGTTGTTCGAGTTCTGCTCCGGCCTGGGGGTGGATCTTGGCGCGATGCGTGACGCTGAGGGGTTCGATCACGTCGCCAAGCGTGACGCCGCAGTCGAAGCACTGCTGGTGAACGAAGACACCCGGAATGACTTCCAGCAGAAGGCCCGCCAGGTACGCAAGCTCTTCAAGGCGCTTCTACCGAATCCCAAGGCAGCCGCCCAGCAGCAAAACGTCGCCGCGATCCGGGTCCTCGCCGAACGCATCGCAGAAGCCACACGGCCGCCCAAGGCAGACCTCGGCGCAGTCACGGACGCGGTCGACGCCTTACTCGATCGATCGGTCGGTGCAGAGGAGTATGTCATCCGGGCGGCCGCCGAGGGGACCAAACCAGACCCCTTGATCGACCTGTCCTTGATCGACTTTGAGGGATTGGCAGCCAAGATCGCAGGTCGCAAGCGAGCCGAAACGGATCGATTGGCCCAACTGCTCCGCCAACAGGCCATCGGAGCAGCGACCCGCAACCCAACACGGTACGAACTGCTCGAACGCATCGAACAGTTGATCTCGGAGTACAACGCCGGAAGTGTGAACATCGACGAGTACCTCCGACGCCTGATCGAACTGTCACAGACCCTAACCGAGGAAGAAGAACGGTCTGCACGAGAAGGCTTGAACGAGGAAGAGCTCGCAATCTTCGATCTGCTGACCCAACCCGATCCCGCGCTGACAGAGGACGAGCGTGCCACCGTGAAGGCCAGCGCCAAGAAGCTCCTAGAACATCTCCACGACAAGCTCGTCCAGGACTG
The DNA here is from genome assembly GCF_041679245.1 of Arthrobacter sp. JSM 101049. Taxonomy (NCBI): domain Bacteria; kingdom Bacillati; phylum Actinomycetota; class Actinomycetes; order Micrococcales; family Micrococcaceae; genus Arthrobacter; species Arthrobacter sp. JSM 101049. The sequence continues at coordinate 726,027 of NZ_JBGFFC010000001.1, forward strand.
GCGGCGCAAGGTCGACGTGATGAGCGACGTCGACAGCACAATCCGCCAGGTCCTGGACCAAGGGCTGCCCGAAACGCCCTACACATCCAACATCTTCACCTCGAAGGTGCAGCTTGTCTTCGATCACGTCCTCACCGCTTACGGTGACGATGGCAAGAGCGCCTACACCGCCAGGGATGATCCTCGCGCCTCTACGCAGAGCCCTATGTACGCCGGACCGATAGATGTGAACAAGATCGCAGACGATGTCGTCGCGCGCATCCATGACGACCCCGCATTTGCCGCTCATGTTGCAGCACAGCTGGGCGCTACCGACGCCCGATAATTCGCCTCCGTGGCGCGGTTGCACCCACAGCCACGCCAAGACCACGAGACCGGTGTACATGTAAATGACCTGGCCTAGCGCACTGGCCAGCGAGGCCGAGCATTAGAACAACATGCCTTCTCGATGTCCGAGAGATGAAGGGAGCGCGCAAAAATACATGTCACTCTCGTCCACAGGCACTTCCAAAAGTTCACGAGGGTACGTACGTTGCTAACCCAGCCAAGACTATGGTCTTCCAGATTAGGGTCAAGTCATCCGCGCTTAGAACTTGATGAAATTCTCTTAGCGATTCTGGCAATCAGTGGTGACTCGGCTTCTGCTCTGACTGTTCTTCATGACCGACCATGGCTCTGACCCTCCAGTACGGGGGGAAAGCCTCGACGTAAAGCATGTGCAGGCGTCGAACCGACATCAGGAAGTAGAGGCCAACCAACGAGCTCAAACCAGAAGCCGCAGCTGTCATCCCAACCCCAACGGAGGATCCCTCTGGTGTCATGGCGGAAACCACAGCTAAGAAGCCCGCATCGATTCCTGCGAGGAGGCCCGTTGACAAAAGCGTCAGTGCCGCTTCGTCCATCGAATGCGCGACCTTGAGCTTCAGGTTGCTAGTTGGCCTGCGCCCTTGAGTAACCCTAAGCCCAAAAACAATTGCATAGGCAGAGATAAACACACCGGCCAGCAGGCCCAGGGCACCGATCAGTTCTCCCACTGATTGCAGCTGCCATCCCTGTGCCCAAGAGACCCAGGCGAGGACAGGGGCACAACAGATCAAAATCAAGCGAGTCATGACAGCAGCTCGCTTAGAACTCGTGTTCCTTATGTAGCGATACTGGTCGATCAGTAGGGCAAAAACGTTGAAACGCTTCAAAACGGTGTTCCCCCGATCGTGCTAGTTATTCGACCTGCTCGTTCCAGCCTAGCGGCATGTCCATCTCATTGTTGCTGAAGACCGACTGAGCGACGAGAGCTACCTCCCTGAAGAATGCGCCGTCGTCCAGTTTCTTTGACCCCAAGTCGTAAACAAACCCTTCCCTTACGTCCAATGGCTGGAGCGTCTTGGCCTGCTTGGTCGACTTCACCTTTACCCGAGCCGTATCGAAGCCCAGGTCTTTGGTGCCTTTCCAGAGGATACTTGCCAGGTCCCGAGCTTCTTCTGTGGGATTTATAGCTTTTTTGTCTTCCTTCTTGTCTATCCAGTTGGAGACCCAGCTTCTTACATGTCCGAGAATGTCATCTCCATAAGACGATTTGGCTCCAAGCTTGAATCGGAGCACGGCGTCAACAGGGATGGGGTATGTTGCGTCCTCATCTGTCGCAGACTTGATGAGCTCAACAAAGTCGACGTGTCCGTCGCGCATTAGTGCCTTGATGGAAGGCTCGTCTGCGACAGTGCCCAGAGTGCGCAATTTGTAGGTGTGACCATCGGCCGCTTGGTGCAGGCGACGAGGAAGATCGGAGCCCGGGTTCGACCTGGAGATTGCTTCCACAGCCAAGAACCCAGCCTCGCCTTCGTCTGGAGTTATCAGCACGGCTCGGTAGTGCCGGGTCGTCGCCCGCTTCTTCAGATCTACGTCCAGGCTCTGTCCGGTTGGGTCAACTCCATAGTCATGATCCCCAACGATTCCGTACTGAAGCCGAATCAACAGGGCGTTCCGGTACCGTGTCGATCCCTCGAACTGTACGACCGCGTCCGGCTTCTTCTTCCGCAGCGTGCCAGATTCATCGCCGGCTACAACGTCTTCGTTCCCTTCAACGGGATCTTCATCTCCCGAGACGATGTCGTCCGCCGACAAGTCGCTGAGGTCCACTTCGGACTCCTCACCGGGCTGAGACCCGTCCTGGTTGGCGGGGCTTTCTTGCCCCAGGCTGCTTTCCTTACTAGCCCTCGATCGTTCAACTGCTGCGGCAACATCCTTCTCGATTAGGCCCAGCAAACCGATCTTTCCAAAGTCCTGCCGCTTACGCCCTCGACCGATAAAAGACTCGACCCTCAGTAGTTTGAAGCCGTAGGTGGCCAAAGATTCCCCTCTCAAAACGTGATGTCTGCCTGTAAGTAAAGCATGCCTTCGCACGGCTGCAGGCCAGTGAAAACGACACTCCACCCGCTCAAATAGCAGTGCTCTGCCTGTGCATCTCTTGGACCGCACCGAATCGAAACATCAAACGCCGATAACGGCGCATATGGAACCTTGGCCCTGAGATCCCATCGAGATCGAACCAGGCGAGACCGCCGGTTATGGATTCCAGAGCTTGAGCCCGGACCACCGCGGTGGCAATCCCAGTGAATACTTCGTTACGGCTTCTGTTTCCGGAAAAGACTCCACGAGATCAACCACGCGCTTTGGCCACCCACTGTCTGGATCGATCGACCGCATCAGGTAGGCCATGACCGCCAAAGCGTTGTAGAGGCCGAACACCTGTTTCGAGGATTCCCCGTCCTTCAGGTGATCAAGCAGCGGGACCTGCCCCACCGCCGGCCGGCGGGGAGCGACCACGAGCTTTCGATTGAAAATCCGCGCGTGGTGGGCAGCCACGTTCCGCACGTAGTTCAGGCTTGAGATCCAGCTATACATCACCTTTTTCGACGGCGCCGAGTACGCAGTGGCGATCTCCGTGGCAATCGAGTTGACCAGTCCGCCATATAGCCGGCTGAGCTGTCCCATTTCGAGGATTTCCGTCAGTGCCCATATCGGCATCCGGTCGTCGTACTTGTCCCGGAAATGCGCCACGAATGCCTCATCGGAAGCGTTCTGCCGCTCGGCCGCCTTCAAGATCCACTGCTCGTGCTTGCTGGGAAACACCTCCCCCGTGACGGCATCCGTCTGGGCCTCGGCGAAGGCCCCCACGAAGGTTCCCGGGTCCAGGTGTGCGAAGGCGGAACGCCGGCCAAGGACATATCCGACTTGCATTCTTAGCGACACCTCGATGTGCTCGATGTCGGTGCGTGCCGACGTCGTGCTGTCCCTGGTGGTGAAGCTCGTGCTCATGCCGTGTGCGGCGTGGGCGGCCGGGCACCTGTTGTTCGGGGTCTCGGGCACCGCACTCTTCGGGGTCGTGGTGATGGCTGCGCTGCCCACGGCGCAGAACGTCTACCTGTTCTCCAGCCAGTTCCGGATGCCCACGGCCGCCGCCCGCGACGTCATCTTCCTGTCCTCGCTGCTCTCGCTGCCCGTCATCGGGCTCATCGCACTGCTGCTCACCTAACCCTTGGGAGCGTCCGGCGAATCCCCACCCGGCTCCCAGCTGCAGCATAGGTTAGCTCCCTAGAGTGGTGACTACCTCAAAGGTGCGAGTGATGAATCGGGCCCCGGCTTTCCCCAAGCCGGGGCCCTCATCATGTCCGGACGCCGGCGGCGGCTACAACGAGACGATGAGCAGCGTCGCGGCGAACACCAGCCCCGAGGCAACCAGCACGATCGTCGTGTAGCCGAGGATGTCGCGCATCTTCAACCCTGCGATGGCCAGCAACGGCAGAGCCCAGAACGGCTGGATCATGTTCGTCCACTGGTCGCCATAGGCCACCGCCATGATCGGGATCGACGGATCCACCCCGAGCTGCTCGGCGGCAGTGAGCATGATCGGCGCCTGGACGGCGAACTGGCCGCCGCCGGAGGGGACGAAGAAGTTCACCAGCCCCGCCGACAGCAGGGCGAGGACGCCAAAGGTCTGCGGCGTGGAGATGGCCACGAACGCATCGGAGAACACCTGGATGAGCCCGGTGCCCTCCATGATGCCGAGGATGCCCGCATAGAGCGGGAACTGCAGCAGGATCTCGCCGACGTTGGACGCCGCGTCCTTGGTCAGGGCGACCAGTTCGAACGGGTTGCGCACCAGCAGCAGGATCAGTGCCAGGAATGTCCAGTTCACGATGTCCAGCGTGATGGTCCCGCCCTGCACGAAGTGGATCACCAGGTACGCGGCCAGCATCAGGCCCAGCAGCAGGGTGGGCAACCGGCTGGCGTCCACGCGGTCGGCCGGGGTGACGATGTCCTCCTCGACCTCGACCCCGGCATCGCGGGCGTCGCGCTCCAGCTCCACGATCTTGTCGGCCTGCCGGGGTGCCACCAGGAACAGGGCGAACCCGACGACGACGATGGTGGCGACCGCGGCGACCATGTTCCAGGAGGAGAAGGTCGTCTCGGAGATCGGCAGCGGGCCGCCGAGCTGCTTGGCGATGAACGAGTCGGGTGTCGCCGCCGTCAACGGGCCCGATCCCGAGTAGCCCATGTGCCAGACGACGAAGCCGGCGAAGCCGCAGGCGACGAGCATCGGGAAGTGCAGCCGCAGTCCCCTCTCCCGTCCCTGCGCGGCGACTTCCTTGGCGAGCAGGGCGCCGACGACCAGGCCGAGCCCCCAGGTGATCAGCGAGGCCACGGCGGCGACGACGAACACGAACAGGTAGGCCTGGAGGGGCGTGCGCGGAATGCTTCCCAGGAAGGCCAGCAGCTTCCGCACGGGCCGGGTGTTGGCCAGGATGTGGCCGAGCATGAGGACCAAGGCCATCTGGGTGATGAAGGCCAGCAACCCGGCCAGCCCATCACCCCAGCTCTTGACGACGAGCACTGGCGAGGACCCGGTCAGGAACAGGGCCAGGATGGCGACGATGAAGGTCAGCACGATGGCGAATACCAGCGCTGACGGGATGAACTTTTCGACCAGTTGGTTAACCGGACGCATGGCACGGGAAATCGGAGTGCCCTGCTTGCCGGTATCGGTGCGACTTGGCACGGAATACACCTCGCGGGATGAAGGGGTGGGTGACATCCACCACACTACCGAGTTCGGGCCCCGCGGCTGCGGACCCGGTCCGTAGGCCCGTCTGGGCCCGCCGCTGGGGGCGGCAAGGGCCGGGGAACGACGACGACAAGCCCGCCCCCGGGACCGGAATGGAGCGAATCCCCACGCCACGCACAGCCCCCGCCAAGGGTCGGCTCCTAGAGTCTTAAGTACCTCATGAAGGTGCGAGTGATGAATCGGGGCTCCGGCTTTCCCCCCAAAGCCGGGGCCCCTTCTCGCGTCCCGGGCAGGCTACCGGCCATCGATCCGGCGTGCACCGGGACCTGGCAGGACGCTGGCGATTCCCGGTTCGGCGTAGCCGTCCTCGGCGAACCGCCGGCGAACCGCATCGCCGACCTGGCCGGCCTCCTGTGCGGCGACCACGGCAATGGCCGATCCGCCGAACCCGCCGCCGGTCATCCGTGCACCGCGGGCACCGGCTTGCTGGGCGGCCTCCACGGCCGCGTCCAGCTCCGGGCAGGAGATGCCGAAATCATCGCGCATCGAGGCGTGGCTGGCGCTGAGCAGCGGCCCGATGCCACCGGGTCCTCCGGCATCCAGCAGCCCCACGACATCGAGCACGCGCTGGTTCTCGGTGACTATATGCCGCACCCTGCGGAAGGTCTCCGGGTCCAGCAGCAGCCGTGCATCATCCAACCGGTCGGGGCCGACATCCCGCAGGGCGGGAACCCCCAAGGCAGCGGCTCCCCGGCGGCAGGCGGCAACCAGGTCCTTGTAGCCGCCGGATTCATGGGCGTGGGCAACCCGCGTGTCGATGACCAGCAGCGTCAGGCCTGCGTCGGCCAGGGGCAACGGCACCTGCCGTGCGGCCCGGCTGCGGCAGTCGAGGAACAAGGCATGCCCCGCGGTCCCCAGCAGCGCCGCGGACTGGTCCAGGATGCCGGTCGGGGCACCGACAAAGTCGTTCTCCGCCTGTTGGCAGGCCAGTACCAGCTCCTCGCGCCCGATGCCCGTGGCCAGCAGCTCGTCCAGCGCCAGTGCCACGGCGCATTCGATGGCTGCCGAGGAGGACAGCCCGGCACCCGCCGGCACGTCGGAATCAAGCAGGATGTCCACCCCGGGCACCTGGTGTCCGCGCTGCTGCAACGCCCAGATGACCCCTGCCACGTACCGCGCCCAGGGGGCGACCGCGCCCGGTTCCAAGTGCCCCAAGTCGGCTTCGGTAATCGGGGACGCCGTCGGCACCGTGCCGGTTCCCGAGGACGTCCCCTGCAGCGAGGCGGTGCGCAGGCGCGGGGGGCCGGTCCGGCACAGGGCCACGGCGACGCGGGCGGTGTGCTCCAGGGCGAAGGGCAGCACGAAGCCCTCGTTGTAGTCGGTGTGCTCCCCCATGAGGTTCACCCGTCCCGGGGCCGCCCAGACCCCGTCGGGCAGGCCGCCGAAGAGCGCGGTGAAGGCCTGCGTGATGCGGGCCGTCTGCGCCCCGTAGTCCGGAACGCCCCCAGCGGTGGGCCGCCAGGCGCCGGCCGGAGCCGGGCGGACGGGCGCGGGGGGACCGTCGTCGTACCGGTGTGTCATGCCGCGCCCCCGTCCAGGGTGGCGAGGGCGGCACGCAGCCGCGCCGCCGTGGATTCCGGGGTGACGTCGCCGATGAAGGCACCCATGGCGGCCTCCGAACCGGCCAGGTACTTCAACTTGTCCTGGGCCCGGCGCGGTGAGGTCAGCTGCAGGTGCAGGCGCAGCTCGCCGGCATCCGGGTGGCGCACGGGGGCCTGGAACCAGGCGGCGATGTAGGGCGTGGGTGTCGGGTAGAGGGCGTCGACGGCACGGATCAGGCGCAGGTAGCCTGCCGCGAGGTCGTCCCGCTCGTCGGCGGTGAGCCCGGCCAGGTCGGCGACGTGGCGGTGGGGGACGATGTGCACCTCGATCGGCATCCGTGCGGCGAAGGGGACGAATACGGTGAAATGGGCGGTCCGCTCCACGATGCGGGAGCCGTCGGCGCACTCGAAGTCGAGCACGTCTTGCATCAGGTTCCGTCCGGTGCGTTCGCGGTGCGTGACCGCCTGCTTCAGCTGGGTGATGGTGCGGGGCGGGATGTAGGGGTAGGAGTAGATCTGGCCGTGCGGGTGGTGCAGGGTCACCCCGATCTGCGCACCGCGGTTCTCGAAGGCGAAGACCTGCTCGACGCCGGGCAGCGTGGAGAGCTCGGCGGTACGCTGGGCCCAGGCTTCCACGACGGTACGCGCCCGCTCGGGGCCGAGGTCCCCGAAGGAGGCGTCGTGCGCGGAGCCGAACGCGATGACCTCGCAGCGGCCGTGGGCCGGGTGGGACACGCCGAGCCGATCGCCGAGCACCTGGTCCCGCTGGTCGGGTCCGAAGGATGGGAAGCGGTTCTCGAAGACGACGACGTCGTAGCCAACGGCCGGGATCTCGGTGGGCCGGTCGTGGCCGGAGGGGCACAGCGGGCATTCGTCGGCGGGCGGCAGGTGGGTGCGGGCCTGGCGGTGGGCGGCGAAGGAGACCCACTCCCCCGTGAGCGGGTCGCGTCGCAGTTCGGCGGCCGGGGGGCGGACGGGCAGGGGGCGCGGATCGGCCGGCGGGACGAAGCCGTCGCCGTCCCCGGGCTGGTCGAAGAAGTACAGGATCTCCCGGCCGTCGGCCAACCGCCCCCGGGCCGGTTCCTGCAGCGCGCCGCCGTCGGCCAGGTCGGTGTGCGGGTGCGGGGTGCTCACGGTGCCTCCAGGGCTTCGGCGTGGAGCAGGATGGCCCGCTCGGGGTTCAGGGCGGGCAGCGACAGGCCGACGGCGCCCAAGTAGGCGCCGGTGGCGGTGTAGCCCTCGGCCATCCAGGCGGAGGGCCGGCGTTCGGCGTAGGTGCCGGGCTCGTCGCCGGGCAGGATCGCGGTGACCCGGTAGGCCACCTCGTCCCGGAGGCCGGGCAGGGCAACGGCTCCGGGGCCGGCGTCGTCGCTGGAGCGCAGCAGCGCCCACGCGTAGAGGGCCTCCCTGCCGTCGCCGGCCACGGTTCCGTACAGGCTGAAGGCATCGTCGCCGAGGTCGGCCCGGACCTGGACCCCGGAGTGCAGCAGGACGCGGTGCTTCTTGTACAGCCGGACGAGCTGGTGCAGGGTGTCGCGGTCGGCCCCGACAGCCTCGCGGATGTCCCATTCCATCCCGAAGTGCCCGAACAGCGCGGTGATCCCGCGGAACGCCAGCGCGTGAGTGCGCCCGGAGGTGTGAGCGGTGGGCGGCCCGATGTGCTGGCCGACGAGTTCGGGGGGCAGCACCCGCTGGGTCATCTCCTGAATGTGCTGGCGTTCGAGCGCATCGTTGGAATCCGAGGCCCAGACCCGGTCGGCGTGTTCGAGCACCCCCAGGTCCACGCGGGCACCGCCGGAGGAACACGCCTCGATTTCCAGTCCCGGGTGGGCTGCCTTGAGGTCGTCCATCATGCGGTAGGCCGCCAGCGTCTGGGCCTGTTGGGAGGGCCGGCCGGCGGAGGCCATGTCGGCCAGGTCGCGGTTCTGGTCCCATTTCAGGAACGCGATCGGGGTCCCGGCGTCCCGGGCGACGGCCAGCACCGTATCCAGCGAGGCCAGGATGTGGGCGTACGCGCCCGGGTGGGTCAGGTCCACGACCTGCTGCTGGCGCCAAGTGGGCGCCAGCGAGTCCCCGCGGGCGCGACAGAGCCAGTCGGGGTGCTGCCGGGCCAAGTCCGAATCCGGGTTGGCCATCTCGGGTTCGACCCAGAGGCCGAATTCCATGCCCAGCTCGTTGACCCGCCGGATCAGCGGCACCAGGCCCTGCGGCCAGACCTCGGGCGAGACGTGCCAGTCCCCCAGACCCGAGGTGTCATCGCGCCGGGAGCCGAACCACCCGTCGTCGAGCACGAACCTCTCCACCCCGGCCTCGGCGGCCGCCCCAGCCAGCGATGCCAGTTCGTCCAGGTCGTGCTGGAAGTAGACGGCCTCCCAGGTGTTCAGTACCACCGGCCGGGTCCGGCGGGGGTGGTTTTCGCGCGAGCGCAGGTAGGTGTGGAAGCGGGCCGCGATGCCGTCCAGCCCCGCATCCGAGTAGGCGAAGTAGGTCCACGGGCAGGTGTAGCCGGCCCCGGTGTCCAGGACGACCTCCCCGGCCCCGAGGAGTTCCCCGGCGCCCAGGGTGCGCGAGGGCGTCGCTGTGCGTTCGGCGAACACGGTGCTGTTGCCGCTCCACCCCTGGTGCAGGCCCCACACTTCGCCGCGCCGGTTGGCGAAGGCGGGCGTCCCGGCGGCGAGCAGGAGCGGCGCGTCGTGTCCGGTGCGCCCACGCCGGCCCGTCCGGGTGTGCGTCCCGGTGCCGAAGGGCAGCCGTTGGACCGATCGTTCGCGGGACCAGCGCCCGGCGGTGTCGAGCAGCTCGGTGGCCTGCGCTCCGACCGGCAGCGTGGCGTGCAGGGCGCGGACCTCGTAGCCGGCGGCACCGCGGTTGGTAACGGTGTGCCGCAGGCGCAGCAGGCCGCCCGGGAGTAGTTCGGCCTCGGTGGCCAGTTCCAGCCCGGCCTCGGCGTCGGTGGCGCCCAGGACCAGCCGCCCCTCCCCGCTGGTCGCCTCCGGGTCGGTGAAGCGTGCCGAGGTGTCGCGCCCGCCGCGGCCTCCCTCGAGCAACGGGGTGCCGGACCAGCCGCTGGCCGGTTGCGGCCACAACGGCATGCTCAGCGGGTGGTCGTAGTTCGAGTGCAGTACCGGCCCGGTGGACGCGTGCTCCGGCAGGGGGCCGGGATCACTTCCCCAATGCACGACGGTGGGGTCCCCGCTGGTCTCCAGGACCAGGCAGACGCCGTGGCCGGAGAGGGATACGAGGCTCATGGGGTTCCTTTCGCGGTGGTGTCCAGCAGGGCGAAGTCCAGGACCAGCTCCGCCGCGCGGGCGGTGAGGGCGTCGCGGGCGGCGACGTCGACCCCGCAGGAGCGGCTGCCCAGCCCGTGCTGGCCGGCATCGATTCCGAGGTGCCACCGGGTGGGCGTGGGCAGGTCGGTGGGGTGACCGGCCGCGGCCAGCTCCTGCTGGCTCCAGGGGCCGAGGGTGAAGCCGGTGTCCGGCGGGCCCTCGAGGATTCGCAGCCGCAGTGTCCGCCCGTCGGCCAGCGCCAGGTCGAGCCGACTCAGGTGGCCGCGTCGTCCGTTGGCCTGGGGGCGTGGGTAGTCGGTGCGCAACCCACCCACCGTCAGCCGGTGGATTCCAAACCGTTGGGCGGCCCGGGAGTCGGCATACGATTCGCCCGGTCCGGCGCCGGTGAAGGTCGCGGCGCAGTCGTCGGCCAGCGCCTCGGCGGGCAGGGTGAATTCAAATCCCAGCTGGGCGAGCGGGAAGCCTGGGTCCTGCAACGCCTCCGTCCGAGCCCGCAAGCGCAGCGCCCCGTCGACGACGCTCCATTCCAACTCGGTGCCGAACCCGGTCGACGCCGCGGGGGCGCCGTAGCGGTGTGTGGCCCGCAGGCCATCCCCATCATCTTGGGTGGCCAGGGTGCGGCGCTGGAGCCGGTGCAAGCCCGCGTCGTGCCAGCGGTCGGCGAGCGCGACGACGGGTCCGGGTACGGTGCCGGCGTAGGTGTCCCAGTCGAAGCCCGGGGCCACCTGGGCGTCGGGGCCCATGGCGCCTCCGCCTCCGGGGCGCAGGTCACGGGTGGGTTCGATGGCCCCGCCGTCGTTGTCCGTCGGGGCCCGGTAGACCTGCAGGTGGGGACCCTCCAGCTGCAGGTCGGCGAGCCGCTCGAGCAGGCCGGCTTCGTCGAACCGCGCCAGGTGGTGCAGGTCGGAGTGGGTGGAAATAGGCCGCGCTTCGACGCGGCGCGCGGGGAGCGCGACCGGCGGCTGGGTGGTCCCGGAGGCGGGGGCCTCGGCGGGACGGCCGGCAATCCCCTGTCCCCAAGCCACCTCGTGCCCCTGCTCGGCCCACCAGGCATCGGCCGCGAGGCGGACGGAGACGGTGAGAACCGCGCCGGGGTGCTCCCCCACCTCGCCGGGCAGGTCAACCAGGGACGCGGACCGCGCGGCAGTCGCCGGGACGGACAGCACCCCCGCGGCCAGCGGCGCAACGGCGTCGTCTCCGGGACCGTCCGGGTCTAGCCGCCAGTGGAACGTGAAGCCGCCGGTGTCTGCGAAATCCTGGCGGTTCTCGACCCGGAGCCGTTCCCCGACGGTGATCCTGACCGGCTCGATGACTTTGGCGTATTCGACCAGCCCGGGGCTGGGGGTGCTGTGGGCGAAGACGAGTCCGTCGAGGACGAAGTTCGAGGTGTGGATCGGCTCGGCGAAGTCCCCGCCATACGCATACACGGGCCGGCCGTCCGGGGTGGTGGCCAGGATCCCGTGGTCCTTGTACTCCCAGACGAATCCCCCGGCGGCCCGGGGGTGGCCGTCGAAGAGTGCCTCGTAGTCACCGAGCCCGCCGGGCCCGTTGCCCATGGCGTGCGCGTATTCGCACAACACGTACGGCTGGGTCGCGATCCGGGCCGATCCCTCCGCGCTCGCCGAGGGGGTGGGTTCCCCGGCCAGGATCGAGGCGGATTCGGTGGGGGTGGCATACATGCGCGAGTAGACATCGGTGTAGGCGCCGTCGTGGTCGCCCTCGTAGTGGATGGGACGCATCGGATCGTGCCGGTGCAGCCAGTCGGCCATGGCCGCCAGGTTCGCCCCCGTGCCGGATTCGTTGCCGAGCGAGAACATCACGACGCTGGCGTGGTTCGCATCGCGCCGCCAGGTTCGCTCGATGCGGTCCAGGTACGCGGGGCGCCAGGCCGGATCGTCGGAGGGGTTTTTTCGCCACCGGTCGGCGACGAAGCCGTGGGTCTCCAGGTCGCATTCGTCGATGAGCCAGAAGCCCAGTTCGTCGGCGAGATCCAGCAGGTGGTGGTTCGGCGGATAGTGGCTGGTGCGGATGGCGTTGATGTTGTGGCGCTTCATCGTCTCCAGCTCGCCGCGGGTGAACCCAGCGGTGACTGCGCGTCCTGCGCGCGGGTGGAATTCGTGCCGGTTGACGCCGCGGAAGCGAATGGGCGCCCCGTTGACCCGCAGCACCCCGTCGGCGATGTCGACCCGCCGGAACCCCAACCGCAGGGAAACCGTCTCACTCGCCGAGGACAGGGTGGCGGTGTAGAGGCGTGGCGTCTCGGCCGTCCATCCCTCGACCCCGCCGACGTCCAGTTCGGTCAGGGACGTGCTGATCTCGCGCTCGAGGCCCAGGTCGGGGATGGCCAACCGCAGCGGGTATGCCGACTCCGGGGCGTCCGCCTCCAGCGTGAGGTGGCCGGTGCCGCCGTCGTAGTCGGCGACGACCCGGACGTCGTGGATCCCGTCGGCAGGTTCGCCGATCAGGGTGACGTCGCGGAAGATGCCCGGCAGCCACCACTGGTCCTGGTCCTCCAAGTAGCTGGCGGCGGAGAAGGCGTGGACGCGCACCACCAACCGGTTCACCGCCGAACCGGGAAGCAGCGTGTCCGTGGCGTCGAATTCGTGGGTGAGCCGGCTCCCGGCGGCATGGCCCAGCTCGGTGCCGTTCAGCCAGAGCCGGAACACCGACTCGACGCCCTCGAACCGCAGCACCACCCGTGCGAGCCCGGCCAGGACGGCGGCGGTGAAGCCCAGCTCGTCGGCGGTGAACTCGCGCAGGTGGTCCCCGGTGCCGTTGGCGTCGGGCACGTACGGCGGGTCCAGCGGGAACGGGTAGTCCACGTTGGTGTACCAGGGGCTGCCGAAGCGGTTCACCTGGCCGATGACCAAGGGGCCGTTGGCCTCGTCCAGGACCCAGTGCCCGGGGACGGAGACTGCGTCGGGGAAGTAGGCGTCCGGGTTGGCGGGGTCGGGGTCGGCCGCCGCAATGGACGGTGCATACCGGAACCCCCACGTCCCGGCGAGGCTGGCCTCGGGCCGGTCGGAGTCCAGATGGGCGCGGGCGGGCAGCGCGCCGGAGCCGGGCGAGCGGTCGAGGTGGTAGGGCAAGGCTGGGGTTGCGGGGAGGTTCACCGGGCCGCCCTACTTGTTGCTGCCGAGGGTCAGGCCGGCCACGAAGTGCTTCTGCAGCGCCAGGAACATGACCACGGTGGGCAGGGCGATCATGACCGCTCCGGCGGCGACCAGGTTGTTGTCCGTGAAGAACGCGCCCTTGAGGTTGTTCAGCGCACTGGTCACCGGCATCGCGTCGCCGTCGCGCAGCAGCACCAGGGCCCAGAAGAAGTCGTTGTAGATCCAGGCGAACTCCAGGGTGGCCAGGGCGGCCAACGCGGGCCGGGTCAGGGGCAGCACGATCTGGTAGTACTGCCGCCACACCCCGGCCCCGTCGACCTGGGCGGCCTCGCCGAGCTCGTCGGGCAGGGCCTTCATGAAGTTGGAGAGCACGAACACGCAGAAGCCCATCTGGAAGGCCACGTTGATCAGCACGACGCCGAACTGGGTGTTGTAGATGTCCAGGGCCAGGAACATCCGGTACAGCGGCGTGATGATGACCTGTTGCGGCAGCAGGTTCGCCGCGGTGAAGAACATCAACATCGCCAGGTTGAGCTTGAAGCTGAAGCGCGCCAGCACGAACGCCGCCATGGAGGACATGAAGAGCACGACGACGACTGCGGGGACGGCGATGTACAGGGAGTTCAGGAAGTAATGCGGCAGGTCTGCCTGGGTCCAGGCCGTGACGTAGTTGTCGAAGTTCAGCGTGTCCGGCAGGGAGACGTAGCCCTTCTCCGCGGTCTCCGCGTAGGGGCGCAGCGAGGTGTATACGGCCCAGGCCAGCGGCACCAGCCAGATCACGGCCCACAGGATGAGGCAGACGTGCAGGATGACGCGGCCCGGGGACAGCGGCGCCTTGCGCTGTTCCGGTGCTCCGTTCCGGGAGGACCGGCTCGCCCCGGCCCGTGGGTTCCCCTGCACGACGGCAGTGCCCGGGGTGGCTGCCGCAGCGTCAGCTGGTGCCACGGAGGCCGCTGCGGAGTCGCGGGCGGACTCGGAGTCGCCGGGGGTCAGCGTGGCCGCGCTCATCGCAGGTCCTCCTTCCTGAAGGTCTGCACCAGGTAGGTGATGATGAAGGCCAGCGAGATGACCAGCAGGATCACCGCGATGGCGGAGCCGAAGCCGATCCGGCTGGCCTCGCCGACAATGTTGTTGGTGATCAGCACGGAGAGCAACTCCAGGCCGTTGGTGCCCTTGTTGATGATGTAGACGATGTCGAAGGCGCGCAGTCCCTCGATCACGGTCACGACCAGGACGATGACGTTGATCGGTTTGAGCACGGGGAAGACCACCCGGAAGAAGATCTGGCGCTGGTTGGCCCCGTCGATGGCGGCGGCTTCCTTGATCGAGGGGTCCACGCCCTTCAGGCCCGCGAGGTACAGGACCATGATGTAGCCGACGTGGCGCCAGCTGGCGGCGACCAGTACGGCCCAGAGGTTGATGTCCGAGTTGCCCAGCCAGTTCACGTGCGCCCCGGTGAGCTGGTTGACCAGCCCCTGGTCCTGCGAGTACAGCAGCGTCCAGATGAAGCCGACCAGGGCCAGCGAGAGGACCACGGGCATGTAGAAGATGCTCTGGTAGAACCGGGTGCCGCGGATGTTCTTGTCCAGCAGCACAGCCAGGAACAGGCCCAGCGGCGTGGCCACCAGGGCCAGCACCGCCAACCAGATCAGGTTGTGTTGCAGTGCGGGCCAGAACGGCGGGTAGATCGTGGCGACCTGCTGGTAGTTCAGGAAGCCGATCGGTTCGATGGCGGTCACCCCGTTCCATCGGGTGAAGGAGAGGAACACCGATCCCAGTGCCGGCCCCCAGACGAAGGCCAGCACCACCAGTGCCGGGATGCCCAGCATGAGGGCCAGGACCAGCCGGTCCGTCGTGCTGTAGCGCCGGACCTTCCGTCCCCTGGCCCGTGGCGCCTTGTGCGTGAGTGTGCTCATGATGTTCCCCTCCCCAGCCCTAGCCGGTGAAGATGGCCTGCTTCTGCGCTTCGATGTTCCCGAGGATGTTGTTGATGTCCTTCGGGTTCTTCACGAAGGCCTGCAGCGACGGGATCATGACCGTGGAGGCAAAATCCGGGCGGGTGTCGCGGTCCATGAACTGGGCGATGTTCTTGGCCTCTCCGACGACCTTCGCCGCCTTCTTCTGCAGGGCCGTGTAGCCCGAGGTGTCCATGTCATTGGCCGGCCCGACGAGCCCCTTGTCCGCGTCCGCGTTGATCTTCTCCGCCTTGGCGCTGCCAAGGTAGGCCAGCAGGTCCTTCGCGGTGCCGGCGTTCTGCGTTTGGGCGCTCATCATGAACCCGTCGATGGGTGCATCGATGGAGTCGGTGCCGAATTCGGGGTTGATCTCCGGGAACGTGAAGAAGTCGAGGTCCTTGAGTGCGTCACCGCCCTCGACGTCCTGGAACTGCTGGGAGACGAACATGCCCAACAGGTACATGCCGGACTTCTTCTGCAGCAGGCTCTGGGCTGTTTCCTGCCAGTTCCTGCCCAGGCCGCCCTTCTGGTGGTAGGGCATCAGCTTGGCCCAGGTGTTGAAGACCTCCTTGACCTCGTCGGATTCCCACGAGCCGTCGCCGGCCAGGAGCTTGGTGTGGAAGTCGTAGCCGTTGATGCGCATGTTCAGGATGTCGAACGTCCCCATGGCGGGCCAGCCGTCCTTGTCGCCAAAGGCGATCGGGGCCAGTCCCTCCTTGAGCATGTCCTCGCTGATCTCGGTCATCTCATCCAGCGTCGTGGGGACCTGGTAGCCCTTGTCCTCGAAGACCGACTTCCGATAGAAGACGGCCCACGGATAGTAGGACAACGGCACGAAATACTGCTTTCCATCCGAGGCAGTGGACGCCGCCTTGAACGATTCGCTGAAGTTCGGGCCGATTTCGTCCCACACCGACGAGATGTCCCCCGCCAGGCCCTGGTCGGCGAAGAACCGCATCCGGTACCCGGCGAACCAGGTGAACACGTCGTCGGGATCGCCTTGGAGGTAGGAGTTGATCTGTTCCTGGAAGGTGTTGTGGTCGACGGTGTTGATGGAGACCTTGGATCCGGATTCCTTCATGAATTCATCGACGATCTTCTGGTATGCGCCCTTGGGAACGGCGTCGGACTGGTTGGATCCGAAGGTGATGTCGCCGGTGCCGGCGCTGGTGCTGGCCCCTCCTCCGCCGCCGCAGGCGGTGAGGGCCGCCAGGGCCGACAGCCCCATGGCACCTCCCAGGACGGTCCGACGGTTGACCGGGACGGCGAGCCGCGATCCGAGGGAGGACGGGCTGGGCGGGGACATGCGCCCGGGCATCCGGGAAGGGTGGTGTGCCACGGTGACTCCTTGGGTTGTGCCGTCGGCCCATCTTCCACGTGCCCAACGACGGTGGTTTTCAAGAAAACGCTCAAAGTCGATCAGAACAGAACTAATTCTGACTTCCGGTCACTATGGCACGCGACACAAATGAGCACAAGACCTGAACGAAAATGTTTCTCGTAACGCGCCACTCCGGCTCCTCAACTCGTAAACGCGACGATTGCAAATTCGCACAATTCCGCACCTCGGCTATGCTGGCGCGCAAGACACCTCGAACACCGACGTTCCCCCGGAAGGCCCACAGACCATGGCAGAGATGCTCCCGCAGCAGCGCCACCGGCACATCCTGGATGAATTAAACAAGTACGGGCAGGTGCGCGTCACGGCCCTCTCGCACGAGCTGGGCATCTCGGAAATGACGGTGCGGCGCGATCTGAACGCGCTGGCCACCGCCGGGGACCTGGTCAAGGTGCACGGCGGGGCCACCCGCGGGCCGTCGGCTACCAGCAGCGAACCGGGGTTCGCCCGCAAACTCGGTCTTGCCGCCCCGGAGAAGGAGGCGCTGGCCCACCGTGCCGCAGGGCTGATCGAAGCCGGCATGTCGGTTGCCCTGAATTCGGGGACGACGACATATGCGCTGGCCGGGCAGTGCACCGATATCCCGGACTTGACGGTCATCACGAATTCACCGCGCATCGCCGAGGTGTTCTACAGCGCGGACAACGCCTCCCAGACGGTCATCCTCACCGGGGGGATCCGCACGCCGTCCGACGCGCTGGTCGGCCCGCTGGCCCTGGCTGCGTTGGCGCAACTCCACGTGGACATCTGCTTCATGGGCGTCCACGGCATGACCGCGGAGGACGGGTTCACCACGCCGAACATGCTCGAAGCCCAGGCCAACCGGGCCTTCATGGCCTCCGCCGCCCAGCATGTCGTCGTGGCCGACCACAGCAAGTGGGGCATCACCGGATTGTGCCAGATCGCCCCCCTGGACGCCGCCGACGTCCTCGTCACCGGCAGCGCCCTCGCGCCCGGTGCCGTGGAGATCCTCGAACAGTCCATCGACACCGTCCTGCTGACGCCGGCACCCTAGGATGGCGTTATGCCCCCGCCCCTGAGCCGCGAATTGGCCCAACGCGTGATCGACCAGGTCGCCCCGACCCTGGAATTCAACATCAACGTGATGGACCCCTCGGGGGTGATCATCGCCTCCACCGACGCCGCACGCATCGGTTCGATGCACGCCGTGGCGCGTGCGGTGGCCGCCGGGGAGCCTGGGATCGTGCACGAGGCCGGGCCGGCTTCCGAGCGCGCCGGCGTGAACCTTCCGCTGCGGCTGGACGGGGACGTCGTCGGCGTGCTGGGCGTGACGGGACCGCCCGAGCGTGTGGCGCCGGTCGCCCAGGTGCTGGTCCTGACCACTGCACTGCTGCTCGAGCGCGAACGCGAGATCGACGACACCGCCCGCAGGGATGCCGCCGACCGCGACCTGCTGGGCGCGCTGGTGGCGGGCGAACTGGAAGGACCAGCGCTCAGCGCGGCCCTGGACTCCGGACTGCCCGAACTACCGCCACCTTGGCGCCTCGAGGCCGTTCTGGATGACCAGGTCGCCGGAAGCGTGGACTCCCCTGGCGGCCCCACGCCGTCCGGCCCTCATCGGCGGGCCCGGTTCGGCGGCGCCCTCTGGGTCCTTACCGGCGCCCGGTCGGGAAGCCGGCTCCCCGAGGAGCCAACCAAAGACTCGACGAGCCGGGTAGTGCTCGACGGCGGGACCAGCACCGACGCCCTCGAACTCGCCGGTTCCGCACAGGCTCTTGGCTCCCTGGTCGCGGCCCGCGGGCTGCTGCCGCTACATGACGGCCGCAGGACGCTCCAGCTCGTCGACCTGGCGCCCGAACTGTCGGTCGCCGGGCTGCCGCCGGCGACGGTTGCCGCCCTGGCCCGCCGCGTCGCGGGCCTGCGCCCCGAGCACCACCGCACCGTGGAGGCCTACCTGGCCGGCGGCTCCTCGACCTCCGCCACGGCCCGGCAGCTCTACCTGCATCGCAACACGGCCATCCAGCGGCTCGACCGCATCACCGAGCTGACCGGGCTCGACCCCCGGGTCCCCGGCCAGGCCGCAACCCTCCAGCTTGCCATCGTCGCCTCCCGCAGGTAGGCATCCTGCCCTCCCTCAGCGGGACTATTCGCCTCAAGTACGGGCACCTTGCCCATATTGTCGCTATGTCCGGCCCACCTAGAGTGGATCCATGACCAGCACGCCCTCCCCCGTCATCGTCGTCGCCCCCGACTCCTTCAAGGGCAGCGCCAGCGCCGCGCAGGCCGCCGCCGCCATGGCCCGAGGCGTACGGGCCGTCGCCGGAGCCGACGCACGGATCCTCGAACTGCCCATGGCCGACGGCGGCGAGGGCACCCTGGACGCCCTGTTGGCCACCTGGGGCACCGAACCGCTGACGATCGAGACCACCGATGCGCTCCGCCGCCCCTGCACCGCGCGCTACGGCATGTCACAGGACGGCACCACCGGCATCATCGAGGCCGCCGAAGCCAACGGCTTGCCCCAGGTCTCCGACGTCCCCCTCCAACCACTGGTGGCAGACACCCACGGAGTGGGCCTGATCGCGAAACGACTGCTCGATGCCGGGGTCGACGAGATCCTGCTCTGCATCGGCGGCTCGGCCACCACGGACGGCGGCGCCGGGCTCCTCACCGCGCTGGGCGCGCGCTTCCTCGACGCATCCGGCACTCCAGTGGCCCCCGGCGGCGGCGCGTTGTCCTCCGTGGCCACCGTCGACCAAGCCGGGCTGCATCCGCGCGCCACGGCGGTCACCTGGCGGATCGCCGTCGACGTCGACAACCCGCTCTGCGGTCCGCGCGGGGCCGCCGCCGTGTTCGGGCCGCAGAAGGGGGCCTCACCGGACGACGTCACCGCCCTGGACGCCGGGCTGAGGCACCTGGCCCAGGTACTGGGGGCCGATTCCCTCGCCGGGCAACCGGGGTGCGGTGCCGCCGGCGGAATGCCGCTGGCCCTGGTGGCCCTGCTGGGGGCCCAGATGGTCCCCGGTGCCGAACTCGTCGCCGCGGCCATCGGCTTGCGCGGCGCACTGGAGGGTGCCGCCGTCGTCCTCACCGGCGAAGGGCGGCTGGACACCCAGTCCCTGGGCGGCAAGGTCGTCGACGCCGTGCGCCGCACCGCCGACCCGGGCGCGCGCGTCGTCGTCATCGCCGGTGCCGTCCAACTCGATGCAGCCGCCTGCCGGGACGCCGGATTGACCGCCGCCTTCTCGATCGCCCCCGGGCCCGCGGGACTGGCCGAACTGCAGGCCGACGCCGAACGGCTCATCGAGGACACCGCGGCGCAGGCCTGTGCCGCCTTGGGGCTGGGACACGCGCCGGGAGCCGCTGGCCGCTAGGCTCGAAGGACCATGAAAACGCTGGACAAGGCAGTACGCATCGACGCGTGGCTCTGGGGAGTGCGCGCCTTCAAGACCCGCTCCGCCGCCACGGCCGCGTGCCGGGCCGGCCACGTGAAGCTCAACGACCGCCCGGCCAAGGCCGCGGCGGTCGTCGTGCCCGGGGACACCATCCGGATCCGCGAGTCCGGATTCGAGCGGATCCTCGAGGTGCGCCAGCTCATCGTCAAACGCGTCGGGGCGCAGGCCGCGGCCAGCTGCTACACCGACCACACCCCGGCCCGCCCGAAGGCCCCCGCCCTGATGGTCCCGGTCCGCGACCGCGGCACCGGGCGGCCCACCAAACGGGACCGCCGCGAACTGGAGCGGCTACGCCGCGAGCTGGGAGGCTAGGCCTCGTCGTCGGCGCCGGGGCGCGATCCCAGCTCTGCGTCCAGGCGCAGCAGGCCCGGGCCGTCGTCGCCGATGAGGCGGACACGGCCGATGATCTCGCCCACCGTCGCCTCCTCCTCCAGCTGCTCGGAGACGAACCAGCTCAGCAGCGGCAGGGCGTCGATGTCGCCTTCCTGCTGGGCCAGCCGGTACAGGCGGCGGATGGCCTCCGAGACCTTGACCTCGTGGGCCAGCGATGCCTCGAAGGCGTCCCGGACCGATCCGGACTTGACCCCGGGGGCCTGGATGGCGCCGATGGACGGGCTCGAGTCGCGGTCGGTCATGTGGGAGATGAACTTCTCGGCGTGGACGATCTCCTCCTGGGACTGGGCGCGGAACCACCCGGCGATGCCCGGCAGGTCCTGGACATCCATCTCGATGGCCAGCTGGCGGTACACCACCGACGCCTCCAGCTCGAGGGTGACCTGGTCGTTGAATGCCTTTTCGAGTGCTCCGGTAAGTTTCATGCCGCTCAATCTACGGCGGTTTTCCGGGGCTGTCACCGGAGTTCGGCCTAACTGACCGGGCGCCAGGGCAATAGCGAACGACGGCGTTGCGCCGAGTTGGCAGGGTTGGGAAGCCATACCTGATCCCACCTAGACTGTCCGGATGGGTCATATCGATGTTGCCGGGATCGACTACTTCCTCTCCGACGGCACGCAGCTGCTCAACGAGGTCTTCTTCAAGGTCGGCACCGGCAGCAAGACCGCCCTGATCGGCCCGAACGGCACCGGCAAGACCACGCTGTTCAAGATCATCGCCGGTGACCTGGTGGCCGACGGTGGAACCGTGGGGCTCTCCGGAACCCTGGGGATCATGCGCCAGTTCGTCGGACAGGTCCGCGACGAGTCCAGCGTGCGCGATCTGCTGGTCTCCGCCGCGCCCCCGGCCCTGGCCGCCGCCGCCGCCGAATTGGCCGCTTCCGAAGACGCGATGCTGGCCGACCACTCCTCCCCTGCCGCGGAGGAAAAGACCCAGATGCGCTACGCCCAGGCCATCGTCGATTGGGGCGACGCCGGCGGCTACGAGATCGAGACCGTGTGGGACGAGGTCTGCATGGCCGCCCTCGGCCTGCCCTTCGAACGCGCCCAGCACCGGCCGGCCTCCACCCTGTCCGGCGGCGAGCAGAAGCGCCTGGTCCTGGAGGCGTTGTTCGCCGGCAACGACGAGGTTCTGCTGCTCGACGAACCCGACAACTACCTCGACGTGCCGGGCAAGCGCTGGCTCGAGTCCAAGCTACGCAGCAGCGACAAGGCAGTGCTGTTCATCAGCCACGACCGCGAGCTGCTCAACCAGGCCGCCGAGCGGATCGTCACCCTGGAACCGGGCATCAACGGTGCCTCGGCCTGGATCCACGGCGGGTCGTTCGGCAGCTACGTCGAGGCCCGCGCCGACCGCAACGCCCGCTTCGAGGAACTGCGCAAGCGGTGGGACGAGGAGCACGCCAAGCTCAAGGAGCTGGTGAACATGTACAAGAACAAGGCGGCCTTCCGCTCCGACATGGCCAACCGCTACCACGCGGCGCAGACGCGGCTGGCGAAGTTCCTGGAGATCGGCCCGCCCGAGGCCCTGCCCATCGAGCAGAACGTGAAGATGCGCCTCCGCGGGGGCCGCACGGCCAAGCGGGCCATCGTCGCCCAGAAGCTGGAACTGACCGGTTTGATGAAGCCGTTCTCCACGGAGATCTGGTTCGGGGACCGCGTCGGCGTGCTCGGTTCCAACGGTTCGGGCAAGTCCCATTTCCTGCGCCTGCTCGCCGCCGGGGGCACGGACCCCGAACGCGAGCACCTGCCGGTCTCCGACATCGTGCTGGCCGAGGTCCCCCACGAGGGGACGGTGAAGCTCGGGGCCCGCATCCGCCCCGGCTACTTCACCCAGACGCACGTCCGGCCCGACCTGGGGCACCGCAACCTGCTGGATATCCTGCACCGCGGCGACGAGCATCGTTCGGGGCTGGGCCGGGAGGCGGCCTCCGGGGCCCTGGACGGCTACGGTTTGGCCGGGCAGGCCGAGCAGGCCTTCGACTCGCTCTCGGGCGGCCAGCAGGCCCGTTTCCAGATCCTGCTCCTGCAGCTCTCCGGTGCCACGTTGCTGCTGCTCGACGAACCGACCGACAACCTGGACCTGCACTCCGGCGAGGCGTTGGAGCGCGCGATCAACGCGTTCGAGGGAACCGTCCTGGCCGTGACCCACGACCGCTGGTTCGCCAAGTCCTTCGACCGGTTCCTGGTCTTCGGTTCCGACGGGCGGGTCTACGAGACCGAGGAGCCGGTCTGGGACGAGGCGCGGGTGGACCGCAGCCGCTGACCCCGCGCCCGGGAATACCCGCGCGGGGCCCGACGCTGTGCCGAAGACGTGGCTTCTCAGGCAGAATGGCCACGACAGCACGTCCCCATCGAAGGAGCCAAGTTGAGCATCTACGCCGTCACCAATCCAGCCACCGGCCAGGTCGAGAAGGAATACGACACCATCAGCGATGCCGGCCTGCAGGACGCCACTGCGGCAGCCCACGCCGCATTCGGCACGTGGCGCACCAGTGCCGTCGATGACCGGGTCGCCCTGCTGGGCCGTGTCGCCGACCTCTACGCCGAGCGCAAGGACGAGCTCGCCGCCATCATCACGCGCGAAATGGGCAAGCCGGTGCTGCAGGCCAGGGGCGAGATCGACATCGTCGTGTCCATCTACCGCTACTACGCCGAGAACGGGCCGAAGTACCTCGAGGACGAGGAACTCGACGTCGCAGCCGGTGGCACCGCCGTCGTGCGCAAGGAGGGCCTGGGCGTGCTGCTGGGCATCATGCCGTGGAACTTCCCGTACTACCAGGTGGCACGGTTCGCCGCGCCGAACCTGATGAACGGCAACACGATCCTGCTCAAGCACGCACCCCAGTGCCCGGAGTCGGCGCTCGCCATGGAGCAGATCTTCCGCGACGCCGGTGCCCCCGACGGCGCCTACGTCAACATCTTCGCGACCAACGAGCAGATCGCCGACCTGATCGCTGACCCGCGGATTGCCGGTGTCTCGCTCACCGGGTCGGAGCGCGCCGGTTCGGCCGTGGCCGAGGTCGCCGGGCGGAACCTGAAGAAGGTGGTGCTCGAACTCGGTGGTTCGGACCCGTTCAT
Organism: Arthrobacter sp. JSM 101049; assembly: GCF_041679245.1. NCBI lineage: Bacteria > Bacillati > Actinomycetota > Actinomycetes > Micrococcales > Micrococcaceae > Arthrobacter > Arthrobacter sp. JSM 101049. Next base: position 749,333 of record NZ_JBGFFC010000001.1, read on the forward strand.
CCTGCTGGACACCGCGAACCTCGACAAGACCGTCAAGCGCGCGGTCAACGGGCGCATGGGCAACGGCGGGCAGGCCTGCAACGCGGCCAAGCGCTTCGTGGTCATGGAGGACCTCTACGACGACTTCGTCGAGAAGTTCACCGAGTCGCTGTCCGCGATCACCCCGTCGGACCCGGCCGACGAGAAGACGTTCCTGGGCCCGCTGTCCTCGCAGGCCGCCGCCGACAACCTGGAAAAGCAGGTGAAATCCGCGATCGCCGAGGGAGCTACCGCCCTGGTGGGCGGGTCCAAGGTCGCGGAGGACTCCGCGTTCTTCCAGCCCACCGTGCTCACCGGCGTCACCCCCGACATGGAGGCCTTCCACCAGGAGCTCTTCGGTCCGGTCGCGATGATCTTCAAGGTCGCCAGCGAGGAGGACGCCGTCGCCCTGGCCAACGACACCCCGTTCGGGCTGGGATCGTCGATCTTCACCGAGGACCCGCAGCGCGCCCAGCGGGTGGCCCACCAGATCGACGCCGGCATGGTCTACATCAACGAGCCGGCCGGCACCGCCGCCGAGCTGCCCTTCGGCGGCGTCAAGCGCTCCGGCGTGGGCCGCGAGCTGGGCAAGTACGGGATGGACGAGTTCGTCAACCGCAAGCTGATCCGCACGCGCTAGCCGACGTCGAACCCGGTGAGGCGGGTGGACACGTCGCGCTCCCGGACCTCGGCCCGCTCGACCCGGCCGGGGGCCTGTGCCGAACGCAGCCAGTCGACGAGCTCCGCCACCCGGTCCCGCGGCCCCTGGGCGATGACGCGGACGCTGCCATCGGGCAGGTTGGCGGCCGAGCCGCCCAGGCCCAGGGCCTCCGCGCGTTGCCGGGTGCGGTAGCGGAAGCCGACCCCCTGCACCGTGCCGAAGACCAGCACCTCCACTGCGGACGGGGTGCCGCCGTCGCCGGGTTCCTCCCGGGGCGCGCTCATGCCGTGGCCTCCGGCCCGCGCGTGAGTTCGATCGGGGCGACGTCGGCGTCGAACCCGAACACGTTGGCGTAGAACGCGAGCGAGAGCTCCTGGGCGCGCACGATGTTCGCCGCCTGCCGGAAGCCGTGCTGTTCCCCGGCGAACAGGATGTAGGCGTGCTCGATGCCCTTGGCCGCCAGGGCGTCGGCGAACGCCTGCGACTGGGTCGACGGGACGACGCGGTCCTCGTCGCCTTGCAAGAGCAGCACCGGGCAGTCCAGCCGGTCCACGTGGTTGATCGGGGCCCGTTCGGCGTAGAGGTCGCGGGCCGCCGGCCAGGGTCCGACCAGCGATTCCATGTAGTGCGCCTCGAAGTCGTGCGTGTCGGCGACCAGGGCCTCGAGGTCGGCGACGCCGTAGCGGGAGATGCCGGCGGCGAAGACGTCGGTGCCCACCAGGCAGGCCAGCGCGGTCCATCCGCCGGCGGAGCCGCCCTCGATCGCCAGGCGGTCCGGATCCGCCAGGCCCGCGTCGACGAGCCCGCGCAGGACCGCCACGGTGTCCGCCACGTCGACCACGCCCCATTGGCCCTTCAGCCGGTCGCGGTAGGCCCGCCCGAACCCGCTGGATCCGCCGTAGTTCACGTCCACGACGCCGAGTCCGCGGCTGGTGTAGTAGGCGATGGCCAGGGAGAGGCCGATGCGGGCCTGCCCGGTGGGTCCGCCGTGGACGAAAGCGACGAACGGGGGCTTCTCGTCCTGGGGACCGGCGTACCCGGCCATGGCCGGTTCATAGACGTTGGCGTGCACGACGGCGCCGTCGGCCCCGGGGAACTGCATGGCCCGGCCGGCCGGCAGCGCGCCGGGGTCGGGCAGCTCCTCCAACGACCGGCGGACCATCCGCAGCCGCCGCGTGTCCAGGTCCACGCGCCGTAATCCGGGGCCCTCGGTGGCGCTGTTCCCCACCAGCAGCGCCTGCACCGGTTCCCCGGGCCTGCCACCGCGGACATCGGCGGGCACCGCGTGGGTCAGGGGCAGGTCCAGGTCCTCCAGCGTGCCGGTGGCCGGATCGAGCAGGCTCAGCCGCAGGCCATGGGTGCCGTGGGCAGCCAGGATCCTGCCGTCGTCGAGCACTGCGTACCAGCAGCTGCCGATCTCCCACAGCGGTTCGGCGAATTCCTCCTCACGTGGGCACAGCGCGCGGGCCGGACCGCCGTCGAGGTCCTGCGCGTACAGGTTCCACCAGCCGGAGCGGTCCGAGGCGAAGGCCAGGGTCCGGGCGTCCAGCCATTCGGGTTGCAGGACCGATTCGGTGGTGGAGCCGGCGAGGTCGCGCACCGCGGCGGCCGTGCCGGCATCGTCGAGCGTGCCGACGTGCAGGACGGTGCCGTCCCAGGGCATCTGCGGGTGCTCCCAGCTGATCCAGGCGATGGCCCGGCCGTCGGGCGAGACCCGCGGAAACGCGACGAAGCGGGAGGCGGGCGTCACCGGCCGCAGGCCGGCGGCGTCCCCGGCGGCACTGCCGTCGAGCGGGATGGCGACGACGTACCGCTCGAGCCCTGCCCCGCGGTGGTCCTCGCAGACGGCCAGCACCTCGCCATCGCGCCAGGACGGCACGAATTCGGCGAAGCGCAGCAGGGGGTCGGCCTCCGGTTCGCCGGCCGGGGTGGATTCCGGGGTCAGCGGGCTGATCCCGTCGTCGGTGCGCAGGTACACGCGCTGGTCGGAGAAGTTCGAGAAGAGCAGCCGGCCGTCGGCTCCGCCGTCCACGGGGGCCCAGGCGGCGCCGCCGTATTCGTGGACGCGGCTGCGCACGTTGTAGGGGGCGGGGACGAGTTCGCGGGGTGGGGTCCCCTGCGCCACCACGGTGAACCGGCCGCCCTCGGCGGGCCGGCCCTCCAGCCACCAGATGCCGCCGCCGGCGAAGCGCGGGGCGCCGACGGGGGTGCTGGTGGCCACCAGCGAGTCCGCGGAGATCGGGGAGGGCCAGGAACCGTAGGGTGCGTGGGTCGTCATGTTCCGAGCCTACCCATCGGCTCCCGTGCCGCCGAAGGCCCGGTACTGCCCGCCAGTGCACCGCGCGCCCGTGGCCCGGCACCCGGGCGGGCATTCCGCCGTCGTGCCCGGCAGGGCAGAATGGGCCCATGCCCACCTACGCCCTCTTCCTGCGCGGCATCAACGTCGGCGGGATCCGCATCGCCATGAAGGACCTGGCCGAGGCGCTCACCGCGGCCGGATACACCCGCGTCTCGACCCTGCTGGCCTCCGGGAACGTGGTGCTGGACGCCGGGACCGGCGATGCCGCGGCGCTGAAGGCGGACGTCGAGGCCGTGCTGCGGGCGCGCTTCGGCTACGAGGCCTGGGTCATCGTCGTGCCCCCGGAACGGCTCGCCGCGATCGTGGACGCCTACCCCTTCCCCGCCGTGGACGACGGCATCCAGCGGCACGACTACGTGGTGTTCGCCGCCGCTGCCGATGCCGTGGCGCACGTGCTCGGGGCCGACCCGGTGCCGGTGGACGGGGAGAGGTTCGCCGCCGGGGACCAGGTGCTGTACTGGCAGGTCCCGCGCGGCAGCTCGCTGGACACTCCGCTGGCCCGGGAGCTGGGGCGCGCCCGGCACAAGCCGGTGTTGACGACCCGGAATCTGAACACCCTGCACAAGGTGCTGGCCCGGGCGGGTGCCTGACCTGCCCGGACGGCCGGACCTCAGACGCGCGCCACCTGCCGCGGGGCGTCGGCGTCGTCTTCGATTTGCCGGGGGCCGTTGATCATCACGGCACCGACGATGAGCACCAGCAGGCAGATGCCCAGCATCCCGAAGGACGCCGCCCAGCCACCGGTCGCGTCGCGCACGACGCCAAAGAGCAGCGGCGCGATCGCGGCGCCGGCGTAGCCGACGCCCTGGCTGAAGCCGGCCAGCACGCCGGAGCCGTAGGTGGTGCGCGAGCGCAGGTTGATCATCAGCAGGGCCATCGCAAACGTGCCCTGGCCGAGCCCAGCGGAGGTGATCCACCACCACGTGCCCTGGGTGGGCAGGAAGAACATGCCCGCATGCCCGATGATCCACAACACGATGAACAGGCCGGCGGCGTAGATGGGGTGCTTCATCCGCGGGACGATGAGCGGGACCAGCAGGCTCACGGGCAGCCCGAGGAGCGCGAAGTACCCCAGCGCGCTGCCGGCCACCGCCGGATCGAGGCCCTCGCCGATGAGGTAGGGCGGCAGCCAGGTGAAGTAGACGTAGGTCTGCCCCGAGTTGCCGGCCAGGAAGATCGCCAGTCCCCAGGCCACGCGGGAGCGCCAGGGATTGATCCGCCGGTCGGCCTCGACCGGTACGACGGCGGAAAGCCGGGCCTGCATCTCGTCCTGCGTTTCGTCCGCTGCCAGCCGGGCGTCCTCGACCCTCTGGGCGGCACGCCGCCGGCGGTCGGCGGAGAACTGGATGGCCCAGGGGATGAGGACCACGACACTGGCCAGGGTCCAGAAGCCGATGGAGAACCGCCAGTCGGAAATCTGCTCGAGCGGCACGGCGAACATCGGGCTCATCGCCGTGCCGATGGCGATGAGCGTCACGTACCCGGAGGTGACCGAGGAGATGCGGTCGGGGAAGTACTTCTTGACCAGCGGGGGCAGCACGACGTTGCCGATGCCGTAGCCGACCATGGTCAGGGCCGAGAGCAGCAGGAACGAGGCGACGTCGCCCACGAAGGCGCGGCCGGCCTGTCCGACGATGGCCACCAGCACGGCCAGCACCAGCGTGCGTTCCAGCCCCAGGGCGGCGATCAGCCGAGGGGTGAACAACCCGGAGACGGCGAAGATGACCGGTGCCAGCATGGCCAGCAGGCCGGTCGTGAAGGAGGTGAACCCCAGTTCCGGGCCGATGAGGTCCAGCAGCGGAGGGACCGAGACCACGGCGGCGCGCACGCTCAGCGCCATGAGCATGATGCCCACCAGCGCCGCGATGCGCCCCTTCCATGGCCGCAGCGGGAGGCGGTACGCCATCAGCGTCCTTCCTTGAGCCGGTCGACCTGGCCGAGCAGCGCTTCGATGTCGGAGCCGACGAGTGACCGCGACCAGCTGCCGGGCATCGTCGAGTGGAAGTACAGTCCTTCGCCGATCAGCATGATGGCCTCGGCGGCATGCGGATCCGGGACGTCCTGGCGCACCAGCCGCTCCCAATCGCCATGGACACGGTCCAGGGCCGCCGCAGCCGGGGCGTAGGAACCGGCGGCCAGGCGCACCACCGCCTGGTAGCAGGTGTCGAATTCCGTGTCGCCGGCGGTCGAGGTGCGCACGTAGTAGCGCGCCGCGCCCTCGGGGGCGCTTGCCATGCGCTCGTTGTCCTCGCTGGCCGTTTGCAGCAGGCGGTCGATGACGGCGTCGGCCAGCGCGTCCTTGGAGGGGAAGTGATACAGCAGCCCGCCCTTGGACACGCCGGCAAGGGCTGCCGTGGCGTCCATGGTCGCGGCGCGTTCCCCCTCCGTGCGCAGCAGGCTGCAATAGGCGCCGAGGAGCTTCTCCCGCGCTGCTGGTGGTCTGGACATGGTCCCGACTCTAGCGTTTGCGCGGCTCCGAGTGGTCATCGACGCACCATGGACGACATACCGTCCAGACGGTACAGTAACAGGGTCAGTTCCAGTCGATGCGAGGACCACCATGACCACGATGCAGCCATCCGCCCGGCAGGCGGGCCCGGGCCGGGCGGGCCGCTGGGCCGCCCTGGGCGTGCTCATGTTCCCCGTCCTGCTGGTCGCGGTGGACAACACCGTGCTCAGCTTCGCCGTCCCGGCACTGTCGACGGCGCTGGACCCGACGTCGACGCAACTGCTCTGGATCATCGACGCCTACCCGCTGGTCCTGGCCGGCCTCCTGGTCCCGATGGGAAGCCTGGGAGACCGGATCGGCCGCCGCAGGGTCCTGCTGATCGGCGCGGTGGGGTTCGCGGCGGTGTCGGCCGTCGCGGCCTTCATGCCCGACGCGTCGCTGCTCATCGCGGCTCGTGCCCTGATGGCGGTCTTCGGGGCCATGCTCATGCCGGCCACGCTCTCGCTGATCCGCAACATCTTCGCCGACCCGACCGAGCGCCGGACCGCGATCGCCGCGTGGGCCTCGGCCTTCTCCGGGGGCGCGGCGCTCGGCCCGATCGTCGGCGGATGGCTGCTCGAGCACTTCTGGTGGGGATCGGTTTTCCTGCTGTCCGTCCCCATGCTGCTGCCCCTGGTCCTTCTCGCCCCCTTCCTGGTCCCCGAATCCCGCGACCCGCAGCCGGGCCGGATGGACCCGCTGGGCATTCTCCTGGCCGTGGGCACGTTGCTGCCCATCACCTTTGGGATCAAGGCCGCCGTGGGGGACGGGTCCGCAGCACTTGCCGTTGCAGCAGTCTGCCTGGGCGTGGCCTGTGGATTCGCGTTCGCCAGCCGTCAACTGCGCAGCCAGGCCCCGATGCTCGATATCCGGCTGTTCCGCAATCCGACGTTCTCCGCGGCCCTGGCCGTCAACCTCCTGAGCGTGTTCGCGCTGGTGGGGTTCATCTATTTCCTCTCGCAGCACCTCCAGCTCATCGCGGGCCTCTCGCCGATGGAAGCCGGCCTCTTCATGGTGCCCGGGCTGGTCCTGACGGTGGTTTTCGGCTTCGTGGCCGTTCCCCTGGTCCGGCAGATCGGACCGGCAGCCGTCGTCATCACCGGCCTGGCCTTCAGCGCCGCGGCTTATACCCTGGTGCTGGCTCTCGGGCGTTCGGGATCGCTGGCCGCCCTGCTGGCGGCGTTTTGCGTCCTGGGCATCGGCGTCGGCTTGGCGGAGACGATCTCCAACGACCTGGCTCTCTCGGCCGTCCCGCCGGCCCGGGCGGGTGCCGCCGCGGCCCTCTCGGAGACCGCCTACGAGGTCGGCTCCGTGCTGGGCACCGCAGTCCTGGGCAGCATCCTCAACGCGGCCTACAGCAGCGCCGTCTCGGTGCCGTCCCAGTTGGAACCCAGCCAGGCCGCACAGGCCCAGGAGACCTTGGGAGGTGCCGTGGAGGTTGCGGGGTCGATGCCCGACCGCTCGGCAGCCACGAGCCTGCTGGACTCGGCCGCCAGGGCTTTCGACAGCGGGGTCACCATCACCGCCGCGATCGCGGCGGCCCTCATGCTCGTCGCGCTCGTGGTGGTCCGCCTGGCCCTGAAGAACGGCGGCCCGGCCATCACGGAAGCGTCCGGAGCGCCGCAGCCGGTGCCGGCCGACGGTGAACGGCAGGCAAAGGCGGGATGAATCTCCAGCGGGTTTTGCCCGGGCGATAGGTTCTGGCGGCAATCTCGCGTATTGTGGAACATGTAGTCGTAGTTTTCTCGCAGTAATTTCAGTGTCAAGGCCCCGCTCGCGGGGAGTGTCTCTTTTTGACTCGCGGTAAATCTCGTAGCTGCATGTCACTGCCAAGTCCGGTGGTGACAACCCCTACGTCCCCTGCGGACAGTCTCGAAAGGACACAATCATGGCAATTGGTACCGTCAAGTGGTTCAACGCTGAAAAGGGCTTCGGCTTCATCGCTCCGGATGACAACTCGGACGACGTGTTCGCGCACTACTCCGCGATCCAGTCCAACGGCTTCCGCTCCCTCGAAGAGGGCCAGCGGGTCGAGTTCGAGGTGACCCAGGGCCAGAAGGGCCTGCAGGCCACGGACATCCGCGCCGTCTAAGTTTTCCATCGGGCCCTCAAACGGGCCGGTGAGATCACCTGAAAATGGTGGCATCCCTTCGGGGATGCCACCATTTTCGTTGCGGGGACCGGCTGGCGGCCTCCCGGTGCTACTTCACGATGATCTTGTCCAGATCCGGCTCCTTGGACAGGTAATCGTATTTGACGGTCAGCTCCCCGAGCTTTCGCAGCTGCTCGGTGGGAACGGCCGCATCCCACGGTTCCATCTTGAGCCCCTTGGCCATCCCCGCGTCCATGCCCATGAATTCGGGCAACAGGGCCTTGGCGTCGCTCTGGTTCGCCTGGGCGCCGGTCAGCGTCTCCTCCATCGCATCACGGAACCGGTCGACGATCTCGGAGCTGTTCTCGGCGTAGTCGCCGCTGGTGAAGGTGACCATGGTGGGAAGGCCCGGGATCGCCTCCTGGTTCGGAAATCCGACCAGCTTGTTGTCCTCATCGGCCAGGGCCTTGCTCAGGAAGGGTTCCGGAACCCAAATCGCGTCGGTGTTGCCGCGGTCAAGCTGGGCTTCCATGTCCTGGAACCCCATTTCATTGAACTTGAGCTGCGCGGGGTCGGCACCCTCCTGGGCCGCTGCCTCCATGATCGTCAGGTCCCCCTGCGTCTTGAGCGTGTTGACTGATGTGGTCTGGCCCGCCAGGTCGGCAAAGCCGTCGATTCCGGAGTCCTTGCGCGTCACGACGCCGTTGATGTCCTCGCCCTCGGCCTTGGAACCGGAGTAGCCGGTGACAATGCGCACATCCAGCCCCTTGTCGGCCGCGGTCAACACGGACAGCGGGTTGCCCACCGCGAAGTTCATGTTCCCATTCGAGATCGCGGGCAGCATGGCAGCACCGCCTTGGCCCGTCTGCAGCTCGACCTTCAGGCCATGGTCCTCGAAGATGCCTTCGTCGATGCCGTACTGCATGGCGACCGACGGGGCAATGGAGAGCACCCCGACGCTGATGGGGGTCAGCTCTCCGTCCGCTCCTCCGCTCGATGGCGCGTCCGCGCTGCCCGACGGCGAACCGCCGCCGCAGGCGCTCAACAGCAGTACCGCAGCCAGCCCCAATCCCAGCGTCCCCGCTCGCGACTTCCTCATGAATGCCTCCTCGTCAAGGATCGGCAAGACCACCTGGCCGATCATGTACCCGCAGCGTCGCACTCCATCGGCGACGCGATATGGCGTACCCCACACGCTAGCGACGAGTCGCGACATTTACAATAACTTTTCAATCATTGAACAAACCATCTATCTTGAAATCCTCGACACTGGACGCACCCTATCGACGTAGGTAGGTTGTGTGGACCGACGCAAAGGATCCACCATGCCTTCCACACCGGGTACCCACCACCCCTCCCCCTCCGATCTGGTCCGCGGTTTCTCCCTGGAGATGACGGGCAAGGACAGCCCCGCACTGGCAGAGGCCGTCGGCATCATTCCGCCGGGGACCCACGTCAATGTCACCTACCTGGGCAACGAGGACCTGTCCATGCGGGTTGCCGCGGCAGCGGCGGTCCGCTCCGCTGGCTTCGACCCGGTCCCCCACATCTCGGCCCGGCGGGTGTTGTCCACGGCCGAGCTCGACCGATTCCTGCAGGCGCTGCAGGAGCAGGCAGGACCCAGCAGGGTCTTCGCCGTCGGCGGGGATCCGGCCGAACCCCTAGGTCCGTACCCGGATGCACTCTCGCTGATCACCTCGGGCCGGCTCGAGGCGCACGGCATCACGCAGGTGGCCATCGCGGGGTACCCCGAAGGACACCCCGAGATCGACGACGCCACCCTCTGGAAGGCGCTCCAGGACAAGGCGGCGGCATTGCACGACGCCGGGTTTTCGGGATCGATCATCACCCAGTTCGGCTTCGACACCGCCCCCGTGCTCACCTGGCTGGCCGAACTCCGCGACCGGGGCATTGACCTGCCCGTCCGCATCGGCGTTCCCGGGCCGGCCGGCATCAAGAGGCTCCTGGCCTATGCCCGCCGCTTCGGGGTGGCCTCGTCGGCGGGAATTGCGCACAAATACGGCTTCTCGCTGACAAACCTGCTCGGGACCACCGGCCCCGACCGGTTCGTTGCCGACCTGGCCGCGGCGCTGGTCCCGGACCTCCACGGCGAGGTGGGGCTGCACCTGTATACCTTCGGCGGCCTGCAGGCCACTGCCCGGTGGGCCGTGGAGTTTGACGCCGGGTCCTGACCGGCCCGGCCCCCGGTCGCCGCCGATCCGGGTGACGCGGACGGCCATCGGCCCACACCCGCGGGGCCGGCGTGTGTACCCCTCGACATAACTACCTCCATAGTCATAGGCTCGGACCGACGGCGTGACCCACGTCACGGCCAACCGGCAGACGCCCCCGCCGCCCTCGGCCACCCCCTCCCCCAGGAACAGGAATACCCATGACGCCCCAGAACCTCCAGGAAGTCCTCGACGCCGCAGGAAGCACGGTCGAGCTCCTGCGCAACTCCCAGATCGGCGCCTACATCTACCCCGTGGTCGCACCGGAATTCACGAACTGGCGCAGCGAGCAACGCGCCTGGCGCGAGACCGCAGTGCTCTACGACCAGACACACCACATGGACAACCTGTTCATCTCCGGCCCCGATGCGCTGCGGCTGATCTCGGACACGGCCATCAACTCGGTGGCCAATTTCCCAGTCAACAAGGCCAAGCAATACGTGCCCACCACGCCGGCCGGGCACGTCATCGGCGACGGCATCCTGTTCCACGAGGCGGACGACGAATACGTCTACGTCGGCCGCGCCCCGGCCGCGAACTGGCTGCTGTTCCACGGCGAGACGGGTGGCTACGACGTCGAGATCGAGGTGGACCGGCGCTCGCCCTCACGGCCGATGGGCAAGCCTGTGCAGCGGCGTTACTGGCGGTTCCAGATCCAGGGTCCCAACGCCTGGAAGATCATCGAGAAGCTCAACGGCGCCCCCGTCGAACAGCTGAAGTTCTTCACCATGGACTCCCTGCAGATCGCCGGGCAGACAGTGCGCACCCTCCGCCACGGCATGGCCGGCGCTCCGGGCCTGGAGATCTGGGGTCCGTACGAGTCCTACGACCTGATCCGCGACGCGGTCCTCGAGGCCGGACTGGAGTTCGGCATGCTCGCCGTGGGCGCCCGGGCCTATCCCTCCAACACCTTGGAGTCGGGGTGGATCCCGTCCCCGCTCCCCGGGATCTACACAGGCGAGGATCTGCGGTCCTACCGTCAGTGGCTCGGTGCCGACAGCTACGAGGCCACCAACGCCGTGGCCGGCAGCTTCGTCTCCGGGGACATCGAGGACTACTACCTCACGCCGTGGGAACTCGGCTACGGCTCCTTCGTGAAGTTCGACCATGACTTCATCGGCCGACAGGCCCTGGAGCAGATCGATCCGGCCACCCAGCGCCGCAAGGTCACCCTGGCATGGAACGCGGAGGACCTGGGCACCATCCTCACATCGGTGTTGGACACCGAACAGGAGCCCTACAAGTACTTCGACCTGCCCCTGGCCAACTACGGATCATCCAACTATGACCGCGTGATCGATGCCGACGGCAACACGGTGGGCCTGTCCATGTTCACCGGGTACAGCTCGAATGAACGACGCGGCCTCTCGCTGGCCACCATCGACCCGGGCATCCCCGAGGGAGCCGAACTCCGGGTCGTCTGGGGGGAGCCCGACGGTGGAACCGCCAAGACCACCGTCGAACCGCACCGCCAGTTCACGGCCCGCGTCGTGGTCAGCGCGGCGCCCTACTCGGTTGCCGCCCGCGGCGACTACCAGGGCGGATGGCGCACCGGGTACGCCCGGTAGCGGCGGTTCCCGGCATGGGTAGCGCAGTCCGCAGCGGCACCGGCGCCCTGCTGGCCGGCCCAGCCGCGGCCCCCGCCTATGATGAGCACACGGATCCCTGAAAGGTGCGCGAATGAGCCTGCGTTATGCCATCCTGGCGCTGCTGAACGTCGAACCGATGACGGGTTATGACCTGTACAAGCTGTTCGGCGAATCGGTCGGGCACGTCTGGTACGCCCCCGACTCGCAGATCTACCCCGAGCTGCGCAAGATGGAGAAGGAATGCCTGGTCGAGGGCGAGGACATCGCCTGGGGCAGGAACGGAACCAAGCGCCGCTACCACGTCACCGGCGCGGGGGCGGAGGCCTTCACCTGTTGGATGAACGAGCCCATGGGCTTCTCCCGCGTGCGCGACCCGGCTCATTTGCGCGCCGCCTACCTGGAGTGGGCCACGCCGGAGGCCGCGCGTTCGCAAATGCAGGACCACATCTCACACAACACGGCCCTGCTGCGCCAGTGGGAGGCCAAAATCCGCGAGATCGACACGGGCACCAGCGCCATGCTGAACCGCCGTCTGGAGGTCACGCCCGCAGGGGACCGCCACCGGACGGTGGCCTTCAAGCGCTTCGCCTATGAGGGGCTCATCGCCCGGGCGGAGGCCGAGATCGCGTGGGCCAACCGCGGGTTGCGCCTCATCGAGGAGCTCTACGGCAGCGAGCCGACCACCGCCCCGGAACTGTCCACCCCGCGACGGTAGCCGGCTCCACCCGGGTCCTACAGGCCGAGTCCGGAGTGCCGCGTGGCCAACGCGTCGGCGACCGCCTCCTCGCGGTCGTGCAACCGGCTGGCCCGGTCCCGGCCGCTGGCCGAGCGCAGGGCGGCGTGCCGTGCCGCGCGGCGGGCGGTGAGGTGCTCGCCCCAGTCGGTCAGTGCCGTTCCGGCGCCGATGAGGGCGGTGCCGAAGCCGTCGGGTTCGAGGATGCGCAGGGTCCGCGTCGGGACCGTGCCTGCCGGCAGGGTGCGGGTGATCATGTCGTTTTCTCCTGGTGTGCGGTGCCGGCGGTCCCGGGATGCCCCGGATCAACCAGCGGGAAGGCGTTGAAGTGCATTTGGACCGGTCGTGCGTCCGGTCCGCCGATGTCGCGGTATTCCTCGACGATGTCGCCGAGGAAAGCGACCACGCGATCGGAGATGTCGGCCAGCTGCTCGCGGGAGACGCGCAGGTTGGAGGTGTTCAGGACCGCCGCGTCCATCCAGTCGGCCCCTAGCGCCTCGTCGCCGAACCGCAGGAAATCCTCCAGCGCCTGCGCACGGTTCTGTTCGAACTGCCGGGCCACGATCCGCGCAGCCGAGATGGTGGCCGCGTCCCCCTGCCGGCTTTCCGGCCCCACGGTGATCGGGCCGGGAGGCCGTTCCCACCAGCGTTCCCGCGCATTGCCCTTGTCCGGGACTTCGCGGACCAGCGAGTGCTTGGCCAGCTGGCGCAGGTGGTAGCTGGTGGATCCGCTCGATTCCCCCAGCCGCTCGGCGAGGCCGCTGGCCGTCTGCGCCCCATACCGGGAGAGCATTTCCAGCAGCTGCAGGCGCAGTGGGTGGCTCAGCGCCTTCAAGGCCGGAAGGCCCAGCGGGCGGGCGGCGTGTCGAGCGGGTTCCTCAAGTGGTTCCATGAGCACAGCATACGATGCCAAAGAACTCTTTGCAACAGAAATTTTGCGATTGTTTTGCCCGCCGCGCTGCACGGGGAATGTTTGGGCACGACGCCGGGTTGTCGCCTACGTGAGCATCCCCCTTTCCCTTCTTGACCTCGCACCGGTTCCGGCCGGCAGCACCATCGCCGACACGTTTCGGGAGTCGGTCGAACTGGCCCGGGCGGCCGAAACGGCCGGCTACACGCGGATCTGGTACGCCGAGCACCACAACATGGCCACCATCGCCTCCAGCGCGACCTCGGTCCTCATCGGCCACATCGCCCAGCAGACCTCCACCATCCGCCTCGGCGCCGGCGGCATCATGCTGCCCAACCACTCGCCGCTGGTCATCGCAGAGCAGTTCGGGACTCTGGAGACGCTGTTCCCCGGCCGCATCGACCTCGGACTCGGCCGGGCGCCGGGCAGCGACCAGGCCACCTTCCGCGCCCTGCGGCGCGACCCCGCCGCCGCGGACTCCTTCCCGCACGACGTCCTTGAACTGCAGGGTTTCCTGACGGGGAACTCGCGCATCCCGACGGTCAACGCCTACCCGGGCGCCGGCACCGACGTGCCGCTGTACATCCTGGGGTCGAGCCTGTTCGGGGCCCAGCTGGCCGCCCAGCTGGGCTTGCCGTATTCGTTTGCCTCGCACTTCGCCCCGGATGCACTGCACGCGGCGATCGGCGCCTACCGCAACAACTTCCAGCCCTCCGAACAGCTCTCCGAGCCCTACGTGATCGCCGGCGTCGGCGTCGTGGCCGCCGAGTCCAACGAACAGGCACAGGTCCAGATGGAGCAGGTCCGCCGCGACCGCGTCTCCAGTTTCCTCGGACGCGGCCGCGAAACGCCCTTCACGGAGCCGGAGATCGACATGCTGATGGAGTCCGCCGCCGGCGAGCAGATCCTGAAGATGCTGGCCTATACCGCCGTCGGGTCCCCCGAGTCGGTGCGGGACTACCTCGAGGGGTTCGCACGCAGCGCCCACGCGGACGAGCTGATCACCGTGCACAACGCCTCGGATCCCGTCGACCGCCTCGCCTCGGTCCGGCTCACGGCCGGGGCCATGGGGCTGCGCGGCTAGTTCCTCCCGGACGACGCCCCGGGGGCGGTAGCGGAGCCCCGTTCCCAACCGCGTCGCCGCGTCCTACGCTGGTGGTGTCAGACGTGCCACCGGGCACCGGGCCCGGCACGCGGAGCAGGAGGGCAATGGCCATGAGCGGTACCTATGATGACACGGTCTTCGACGAGCTTCCCGAAGACGATCTCGACGAGCCGGGCGACGGCCGCTACGGGTCACCGGAGGACGGGTCCTCGGACGCCCCGGAGACCATGGACCGGATCGACCCGCTGCGCCGGCACCGGTACGTGGTGGACGAGCTGGACGACCCCGACGAGGAATCCGACGAGGAGTTGCTGGCCTCGCAATGGGAGCTCGACGACGAGGACAAGGCGGCGCGGGAGGACGACGACGAGGACTAGCATGGCATAGCATTGCTAGCTGTACCCTCGTCGACCCCCAGGAGCGCTGATGGTCAACCCCGTGCATCTGCGCACGCTCCTGGAGGTCATCGCCCACGGCTCCTTCGCTGCGGCCGCGGTCCCCCTCGGCTACACCGCCTCCGCCGTCTCCCAGCAGATGACGGCCCTCGAACGGGACTCCGGGGTCGTGCTGTTCCGCCGCTCCGCCCGCGCGATCGAGCCCACCGAGGCGGCGGCCACCATGGCTCGGCACGCCCGCAAGGTCCTCACCGACATCGATGCGCTGCTCGCGGCGAGCACGACGGCGGCGGGGGCCCCGGGTGCGGACCCCGCCCAGGAGCTGCGGCTGGGCATCTTCCCCTCGCTGGCCACGTTCGCCCTCCCCCGGCTGCTCGGCGCCCGCGACTGGGCAGGGCTCGGAATCCGGCTGCGGGTGAGCGTGGGCGAACCGCACCAGACGATCGCCAGCCTGCAGGCCGGCAACGAGCTTGACCTCGCCCTGGTCTTCCAGGTCGGCCAGACGGGGCTGGGCTGGCCGGGCACGATGGACCGGCAATGGCTCGGCGACGACGACTTCCGGGTCGTGGTCCCGGCTTCCTGGAAATTCGCCGATGGTGCGCGGGTCGATGCCGCCCAGCTGGCGAACATGCCCTGGATCATGCACCACCCCGGGACGTCGGACGCGACGGTCATATCCCGGCTCTTCGCCTCACTCGACCTTCATCCTCGCGTCATGGCCCACTGTGACGACTTCAACGCCTCCCTCCATCTGGCCTCCACGGGCCTGGGCGCAGCCCTCGTGCCGGCTCTGGCCATGCAGCAGAAGCCCGACGGCCTCGTGGTGCTGGACGTGCCGGAGATCCGCCTGGCCCGCAGCATCTTCGCACTACAGGTGGGCAGCTCGCGCAGCCCGAAGGTCGACGTGTTCATGGACCGGCTGGCCGCCGAGCTCCGGCAGATCAGCATCGCCCCCTGAGGCGGCGGAGGACGAAAGATGTCGTGCCTGCCGGCCGGTTCAGAGGTAGACGGCCCCGTCCTGAGCGACAGTTCCCGACGCACGGGTCAGGTCCGTCGGAGGAGCCTGGGACGACGAACCCGCTGTCCGGTCGTCATCCCGGCCGCACCCCTTGAGATACTCGATGGCCCCCTGCAAAAAATCGGCGTCTACCAGGCCCGCTCGGCGCAGATTGGCCAAATCCTTGGCCGTAAATTCCGCGATCACCGAGCCCTGCTGCATTTGGCGCAGGCGCACCATGGAGAGGTCGAACGCCGCCTGTGGCGCCCCCTCACCAACCGCCGGCGGCCAGTTGAACTCGGTGTGCGTGGCCGCCTTGATCAAGGCAATGTCGGAGTTGGTGAGCAAACCTCCCGATGAGAAGTCCCCCTTCATCTGGGAAACTGCGAACGAACGGGGGGACCGCGCCCATCAACCCTGCCGATGAGATGGAATTGATGGTCGTGGCTTCCCCCTGGCTGCGTGGACTCTTACCTGAGCACTATCGACCGCCCCCGGGCAAGGATTAGCCACACCCGCGAGCACCTAGCCCATCCGGAGTGACCGCAACGGCCGAAGGTGTTCAACTTTATCGACGGTCCCCGCGATCCCGGCCGTCTCAATCCACCAGGTTCTCCACATGGACGTGGTCGTAGTGCATGGTCGTGGCGTTCCAGCCGCGCGCGTTCAGATGCCGGCCCCAACCGCCCTTCGAGTAGGGCCCCCATTGCCCGTCCTGCCGAAGCCAGATCCTGTCGCGCCAGATGATGTAGTCGATGTCCAGCGAGGCGCGGTTCCGCACCAGATAGGCAGCCAGGTTGTTGCCATTGCGGATGCCCGAGGATGCGCTCCAGCCGCGCATCATGAAGTCCGACCCGACGCCGAGCCGGTGCCCGATGGACCCGTTGCGCAACGTGCCGACGGAGCTGTAGGTCCGCCCGTACCTGGCCTTGACCTTCTTGATCATCCTGGCGGTCACCGGCTGCAGATGCGGAGGGGCCTTCGTCGCGAGGTTGGTCAGCAGGGTGTTCTTGATCCAGCCGGTGCCCTTCGAGGTCTTCACCCGCGACCAGCCGTTGCGCCCGGACAGCACGGGCATCATCTCCCCGGCTGGCACCACCCCCAAGCTCCGCGTCGAGGTCGATCCCCCGGTGCGGACATGGGAGGCGTAGCGGGTCCAGCGGTGGCTGCTGGAGGGAAGGATGGTCGAGCCGGTGTAGCGGGTCGCCTTTTTCGACAGGTCCCTGGTCGGGACCCAGCCCCGGCTACCGGGGGCCTGGACGTAGGACCATGAACCCGAGGTGCGCAGCTGGGTGGCCTTGATTCCCTTGGTGAACGCCTGCAGCCGCTTCGAGGCGAAGGTTGGCTTGGCATACAGAGCCTGGGATCCGGCGAACCAGCGGATGGCCTTGGCCGCGCCGGGCTGGGGCTTGGCCGCTGCCGGCTTGGCCGTGGACCGCAGGTAGTCCGATGAAGCCCAGCCGGTCTTGCTGCCGTACCTGACCTGCCACCACGCCCCGGACGTCCTGCCGGTCCGGGCGACCACCGTCCCCTTCTTCATGACGCCCAACGACGGGTACTTCGTCCCGGCGTTCCGGCGCAGGTTCAGGTTCGCCGTCGTCTTCGCGTATTTCACGGTCTTGGCCGCGGGGAGGGCCTGCAGGGCCACCGTCGATGCGATCGGCGAGGCGACCGGGCGGAACGCGGCTGTCACGGATGGGGCGGCGGCGGCCGGCGGCGCCCCGCCGGCGGTGACGAGCGCCAGCGCCACGGACGCGACAGCGCCCTGGGTGAACAGATGGTTCCGGGTCGACATGCGCTGCTCCCCCGCCGCAGGTGCCGGCCGATGCCCACGCGCCGCGCTGGTGGCGGCGGACGTGGTCCGGCCGGAAGGTTACCGAGACTGTAACCCGTCCCGGCTCCCCAGACCACCCTTCACAGACGACATCCCCGCGAACCGACCACGGCGCTCAGCGTCGGGCGCGCAGCGCTTCCTCGATGCGAGCGGCGGCGTCCTGAAGCTGCGGCAGGATCTCCATTGCCTCGTCGGTTCCGTCTCCGGTCGGTGAGGCCCCGGGCAGGGTGCTCATCGAGACGTTCAGGGCCGCGGCGACGGCGCCGTCCGGGGACATGACAGGCACTGCGATGGAGCGCAGGCCGACCTCGAGTTCCTGGTCCACCAGGCACCAGCCCCGTGCCCGGACGGCGGCCAGTTCCCGGCGCAGGACCGTGGGGTCGGTGATGGTGTTCGGCGTCAGGGCCTGCAGCGGGCGCGCGGCGAGGGCGGCCTCGAGGTCCTCCGGGTCCAAGTGGGCCAGCAGTACGCGGCCCATGGAGGTCGCATAGGCGGGGAAGCGGCTGCCGACCGTGATGCCCACGCGCATGATGCGGCGGGTGTGGACGCGGGCGATGTAGACGACGTCGGCTCCGTCCAGGACCGAGGCCGAGGCCGATTCATTCAGCCGCGAGGACAGTTCCTCGAGCACCGGTTCGATGAGTTCGGTCAGGGTGTGCCCGGAGAGGAAGGAGTAGCCGAGTTGGAGCACCTGGGCGGTCAGCTCGAAGTGCTTGCCGTCGGTGCGCACGTAGCCGAGTTCGGCCAGGGTGAGCAGGAAGCGCCGGGCCGTGGCCCGCGAGAGGCCCGTGCGCTTGGCGACGTCGGTGAGTGTCATGGAGTGGTGCTCGGCATCGAAGGCGCGGATGACGTCCAGCCCGCGGGCCAGCGACTGCACGAACTGGCCGGCCACGGCAGGAGGCGGCGTGCCCGGGGTCGTCTCGACGTCGTACTCCATGGTGTCCTTCCGGAAGGGGCGCGGTGCTGCGGCGATCCCGCGGCAACCCACCCATCCTAAAGCCGGCGGCGGGGCTTGACGGGCCATCCCGCTGGGGCCGGCCATCCGGTGACCGGCCTTCGCGGGGACGTGCGTCAGGCCTGCTGCAGTTCCACCGGAAGGCGTTCGGCGAGCTCGTCGAAGCTGATGCCGTGCGTGGAGCGCACCGTCACGGTGCCGTCCTCGATGAGGAAGATCGCCGATTCGGTGTAGATCCGCGAGACGCAGCCCAGACCGGTGACGGGGTAGCTCAGCGTCTCGACCAGTTTGGAGTCGCCGGCCTTGGTGAACAGGCCCATCATGACCCAGGTGGACTTCGCGCCGATGGCCAGGTCCATGGCGCCGCCGACCGCGGGGATCGCGCCGGGGGCGCCGGTGTGCCAGTTGGCCAGGTCGCCGGTCTGGGAGACCTGGAAGGCGCCCAGGACGCAGACGTCCAGGTGTCCGCCCCGCATCATGGCGAACGAGTCGGCATGGTGGAAGTAGCTGGCTCCGGGGAGTTCGGTGACCGGGATCTTGCCGGCGTTGATCAGGTCGCCGTCGATGTCCTCGCCGGTGGCGACCGGCCCCATGCCGAGCATGCCGTTCTCGGTGTGCAGGGTGACGCCCTGATCGGCGGTGAGGTAGTTCGAGACGTTGGTCGGCTGGCCGATGCCCAGGTTCACGAAGGCGCCGGAGGGGATGTCGTTGGCGACCATTTCGGCCATCTCATCGCGGGTCAGCGCCGCGGCGGTGTAGCTGTAGCTCATTTGTTCTCTCCTGCGATCTGCACGACCGTGTCGACGTAGATGCCCGGGGTCACCACGACCTCGGGGTCGATCCCGCCGACCGGGACGATCTGGTCGACCTGGGCGATGGTCTGCGCGGCGGCGGTGGCCATGACGGGGCCGAAGTTGCGGGCGGTCTTGCGGTAGACCAGGTTTCCGAACTCGTCGGCCGTCAGCGCCTTGATGAGGGCGACGTCGGCCTTGATCGGGGTCTCCAGCACGTAGCCGACGCCGTCGATCTCGCGGGTTTCCTTGCCTTCGGCCAGCAGCGTGCCGTAGCCGGTGGGGGTGAAGAACCCGCCGATCCCGGCACCGGCGGCGCGCAGCCGCTCGGCGAGGTTGCCCTGCGGGACGAGCTCGAGTTCGATCTCCCCGGCCCGGTACGCCGTATCGAAATGCCAGGAGTCGGACTGGCGGGGGAAGGAGCAGATGACCTTGCGGACCTTGCGCTCCTTGATGAGCAGCGCCAGGCCGGCGTCGGCCTGTCCGGCGTTGTTGTTCACCACCGTCAGGCCGGTGGCCCCGCAGTCGAGCAGGGCGTCGATCAGTTCCATCGGCTGGCCGGCGTTGCCGAACCCCCCGATGAGGACGGTGGCGCCGTCGTGGATGCCGGAGACGGCATCTGCGGCGTTGGCGGCGATGCGTGGTGCCACGGTGGTTTCCCCTTTACTTGCTGGTGGTGTTTTCGAGGACGACGGCCAGGCCCTGGCCGACGCCGATGCAGATGGCCGCGACGCCCCAGCGCTGCCCGGATTCCTGCAGCCGGCGCGCGAGCGTGCCGAGGATCCGCAGGCCGGACGCACCCAGTGGGTGGCCGATGGCCAGGGCACCGCCCCAGGCGTTGACGATCTCCTCGTCGATGCCCCAGGCGTCGATGCAGGCCAGCGATTGCGCTGCGAAGGCCTCGTTGAGTTCGACGGCGGAGACGTCCTCCCAGCCGATGCCCGCCTTGGCCAGGGCCCGGTTGGCGGCCTCGACGGGGGCGAAGCCGAAGTACTGCGGTTCGATGGCGGCGGCGCCGCGGCCGGCGATGCGGGCCAGCGGTTCGCGGCCGAGCAGGGTCGCGGCCTGCTCGCTGCCGAGCCAGGCGGCGGAGGCGCCGTCGTTCATCGGGGAGGCGTTGCCGGCGGTGACGGTCCCGTTCTCGGTGCGGAAGACCGTGCGCAGCCCGGCCAGCGACTCGGGCGTGGAGTCGGGGCGGATGGTCTCGTCGCGGTCCAGGCGCACGCCCTTGCGGGTGTTGGGCTCGACGGGGACGACGAGGTCGTCGTAGTGCCCGGCGTTCCAGGCGGCGTCGGCGAGCTGGTGGGAGCGGGCAGCGAAGGCGTCCTGGCGTTCGCGGTCGATGCCCTCGCGTTCGCGCAGCTGTTCGGTGGCCTCGCCGAGGGAGACGGTCCAGGCACCGGGCATCTCGGGGTTGACCAGCCGCCAGCCCAGGGTGGTGTTGGCCAGTTCGAGGTTGTTCATCGGGAACGGGCGCTCGGTCTTGGGCAGCACCCAGGGGGCCCGCGACATGGATTCGACGCCGCCGAGCAGCATCAGGTCCGCGTCCCCGACGTTGATCTGCCGGGAGGCGATCATGGCGGCATCCAGGGACGATCCGCACAGGCGGTTGACGGTGGTGCCGGGCAGGGAGACGGGCAGACCGGCCAGCAGGGTGGCCATGCGGGCCACGTTGCGGTTCTCCTCGCCGGCGCCGTTGGCGTTGCCGAAGATGGACTCGTCGATGCGTTCGGGGTCCAGGCCAGTGGACCGTTGAACCAGGGCCTGGACGACATGGGTGGCCAGGTCGTCGGGGCGGCGCGAGGCCAGCGCCCCTCCGATCTTGCCGAAGGGGGTGCGGATTGCGTCGTAGACGTAGGCCTGCTGCATGGGTCTCCTGCCATCGAATGTTCACTGTATGAACTTAAGTTCGTATAACGAACCCTATCGTTTCTTGCCCCGGGACACAATGGGATCGCCTGCGTGATCAACTGGCTTGGCCTCCACGGCGGGGGTAGCGTCATTGAATGGGAATCACGGACTCGGCGAAGGGACGGACGTCAATGGCGCAGGCAGCGGAAACCGGTCCACCGGAGGCAGGGCACGTCCTGGCCGACGTCGCCGATGGCATCGGCATCCTGACCCTGAACCGGCCGCGCCAGATCAACGCCCTGACCCGTCCCATGGTGTCCACGCTGACACGGCACCTGGACGCATGGCGCGATGCCCCCGAGGTCGGCATCGTGGTGCTGCGCGGGGCGGGGGAACGCGGCTTCTGCGCCGGTGGCGACATCCTGGCCTTCCACACGGCCATCACCACCGGCAAGCAGCACGAGTTCCTGTCCTTCCTGGCCGAGGAGTTCCAGCTCGACGGGCTCATCGCCACCTACCCCAAGCCGGTGGTGGCCCTGATGGACGGGCTCTGCATGGGCGGCGGGGTCGGACTGGCCGGCCACGCCTCCATCCGCATCGTCACCCCACGCTCGGCCGTCGGCATGCCCGAAACCCACATCGGCTACTCCCCGGATGTCGGCGGGACGCACCTGCTGGGCCTCGCGCCGGGCCGGTTGGGTGAGCACCTGGCCCTCACGGCGTCCACGATGGGGGCCGGGGATGCGATCCATGCCGGATTCGCCGACTTCTGCATCGCCGACGACGGATTCGAGGAGATCCTGGCAGCACTGCCCGACCTCATCGGCCTGCCAGCACCCGACGTGGCCATCGCCCTGGAGATCCTGCATGGCGTCCCGGCCCCCGCTGCCCGGCTGGCGGGCGAGGCCGGATGGATCGACACGGCCTATGCCGGCGCGGATGTCCCGGCCATCCTGGCGCGACTCGACCAGAGCCCCTCCCCGTCGGCGGCCGAGGCGGCTGCGGCCATCCGCGGCAATTCGCCGTTGGCCCTGCAGACGGCACTTCAGGCGGTGCGCGCTGCCCGCGATGACGCGCACCTGCCCTCCGCCCTGGCCCGGGAACTGCGTGTGGCGGCCTACCTCATGCGGCATCCGGACCTGCCCGAGGGCATCCGGGCGCAGATCATCGACAAGGACCGCAATCCGCAGTGGACGCCGTCCGACCCCGCCCGCGTCGACCTGCGGGAGATCGCCGCGGCCATCGCCGCGGGATAGCCATGGCCAACTCACCGTCCGGCGACTCGATGCTGGACCGGTTCGTCAGGATCCTGGATGCCTTCGACGCCGACCATCCAGCGCTCACGGTCACCGCTCTGGCCCGCCGCGCGGCGGTGCCCCGCGCCACCGCCTACCGCCTCGTCGAGGAACTGGTCTCCCATGGCCTGCTGGCCCGGAACGACGACGGCGAGACCCGGCTGGGGCTGCGGCTGTGGGAACTGTCCAACCGCGCCTCGATGACCCGCGACCTGCGTCTGGTGGCCCTTCCCTACATGGAGGACATCAACCGGCTGGTGCAGCAGAACACCCAGCTCTCGATCCTGCACGAGGAAGAGGTGCTGATCGTCGAGCGCCTCTCGCGCCCGGGCGCGGCGGTCAACCAGGCCCACGTGGCCGGACGCATGCCGGTGTTGCGCACGTCGATGGGCATGGCCCTGTTGGCCTTTTCCCCGCAGCACGTCATCGAGGGGTTCCTCGAACGCCACCATCAGGACGCCCTGGCCCTGCACCCCGACTTGCGGCGGACGCTGGCCCACATCCGCCTCACCGGCTACGCGACGTTGGCGGGGTTCACCGACCCGGGGACCACGGGCGCAGCGGTGCCCATCCTCGACGAGCGGCGCCACGCGGCGGCCGTGATCTCGGTGGTCGTGCCCACGGAGTCCGACCTCTTGCCGGCCGCGGTCATGGCCCTGCGGACCGCGGCCGGCGGCATCGCCCGCGCCCTGGCGGGAACCGTGTAGCTACGCGGCGGCGTCGGGCCGGTGCCCGCGCTTGGCGCGCTGGATCTCCTCGTACACGTGGTGGCGCAGTTCGGTGAACCGCGGCAGTGAACGGGTTTCGAGCTGGTCGCGCTCGGAGGGCAGGTCGATGACCAGGTCCTCCTGCACGACCGTCGGGGACGAGGAGAGGATGATGACCCGTCCGCCGAGGTAGATGGACTCGTCGATGTCGTGCGTGACGAACAGGACCGTCATGCCCAGGTCCTTCCACAACCGGCGGACCAGGTCCTCCAGATCGGCGCGGGTCTGGGCGTCGACGGCCGCGAACGGCTCGTCCATCAGCAGGACCTCGGGCTGGTAGGCCACGGCCCGGGCGATGGCCACGCGTTGCTGCATGCCCCCGGAGAGCTGCCAGGGGTACGAGCGCGGCACGGCCTCCAGCCCCACCGCTTCCAGCGCCTCGGCCACGCGCGCCTTGCGCTCGGCCTTGGGCACGCCCGCGTTCTTCAGCGGCAGCTCGACGTTCTCGGCCACGCGCAGCCATGGAAAGAGCGACCGCCCGTACTCCTGGAACACCACGGCCATCTTCTTCGGCGGCCCGGTCACCTTCGCCCCGTCGAGCAGGATCTCCCCGTCGGTGGCACCGAGCAGGCCGGCGATGCACTTGAGCAGCGTCGTCTTGCCCGACCCCGAGGGCCCGACCAGGCAGGCGAGCTCGCCGCGGGCCAGGTCGAACGTCAGGTTCCGCACCGCCTCGATGTCCCCGCCGTCGGTGTGGTAGACCTTCTTGAGCCCGCGGACGGAGAGCAGCGCCTCTCCTGCGGGAAGTGTCCGTCCGGCCGGTGCCGCGGCCGATCCGGCATCGGGGGTTGCTGGCGTGCCGACCATTGCGGCTGCCTCCTGTCGAGTGGTGCGTTGGATGAACAGCGGCGACTCAGACTGCATTTTCTACCTCTTTCAGGCCGTGGTACCAGCGCAGCACGCGCCGTTCGGCCCATTGGAAGATGAAGGACATGACCACGCCGATGAGCCCGAGCACGAGGATGCCCGACCACATCTGCGGGATGGCGAAGGAACGCTGGAACTGCACGATGGTGAAGCCCAGCCCGGAGTCGGAGGCGAACATCTCGGAGATGACCATGAGGATCAACCCGATGGACAGGCACTGCCGGATCCCGGCCATGATGACCGGCATCGCCGAGGGCAGCACCTGGTAGCGGATGCGCGCCAGGCCCGAAATCCCATAGGAACGGGTCGTCTCGTTCTGCACCGGGTCGATGGAGCGGACCCCCTCGATGGTGTTCAGCAGCACCGGCCAGATGGCCCCGGAGACGATGACGGCGATCTTCATCGAGTCGTTGACGCCGATCAGCAGCATCAGCACCGGGATCAGCACCGGTGGCGGCAGTGCCCGGAAGAACTCGAAAACCGGTTCGGTCAGGCCACGCAGGGTCCGGCTCAGGCCCACCAGCAGGCCCAGGACGATGCCCAGGACGATGGCGAGCACGACGCCGGCGACCAGGCGGCCGATGCTGGGCACCACGTCCGTGCCGATCCGCCCCTCGAACCAGGTGGGCCCGAAGATGTCGACCAGTTGCGCCGGGGTCGGGACGAAGAAATTCGGCTCACCGGAGGTCCCGATCCACCACCAGGCCACCAGCAGGACCGGCAGTGCCAGCAGGTATCCGGCTGTTTTCAGTGTTTTCATGCTGTTGCCTCCCCGCGGATCGAGGGGTGCCAACCCAGGATCCGCCGTTCGATGACGCGCATGCCGACATTGATCAGCACGCCGAGCAGGCCCGTGGCCACGATCAGGGCATACATCCCGGAGATCGCGCCGCCCGATTGGGCCAGCGCGATCTCCCGGCCCAAACCGGGCGAGCCGATGATCAGTTCAGCGGTGATCGCCAGGATCAGCGCGACGGCGGCGCCCAGCCGCAGCCCGGTCATCAGGTACGGAAGCACCGTGGGGAAGATGACGTCCTTGATGCGCTGCCAGGCGGAGAAGTTGTAGGACTTGGCCGTCTGCATCGCCACGTTGTCCACGTCGGCCACCCCGTAGAGGACCTGGATGAGCACCTGCCAGAAGCAGGCGTAGACGATCAGCAGCAGGGACGACTCGAGGTCTACCCCGTAGAGCAGCACGGCCAACGGGATCAGCGCCACCGAGGGGATCGGGCGCAGGAACTCGATCGTCGAGTTGGTGAAGCGGCGCAGGAACGCGGAGTTGCCGATGACCATCCCCAGGACCAGGGCCAGCACGCTGGCCATGGCCAGCCCGAGCGCCCAGGCCAGCAGCGTGTCACCGACAGAGACCCAGAAGGCTGTCATGCCGAAGTCCCCGACGAGCGCGATGATGACCTCCGACGCCGGCGGCAGGTACTTTGCCTCGACGATGCCCAGGATGGGCAACAGTTCCCAGGCGCCCAGGAACACGACCACGCCGATGGCGCCCAGCGCCCAGTTGGGCAGGCCGGCCGCGGTGCGGCGGGCGCGCCGGCGGGTGGCTGCTACCGGTGCCTCGATGGTTGCCTGGCTCATGGCAGCAACGCATCGAGGTCGGGGGCCTTTTGCAGGGTCCCGTACTTCACCGCGGCGTCGCCGAGCTTCTGGGCCGCTTCACGGTTCATCTCGACCCGGAACGTCGGCAGGATCAGCTTCTTGCGGGTCTCGGCGTCGATCTTGGTGTAGGTGCCCACGATGTCGCGGACCTTGTCGGGGTTCTCCTGGGCGAATTCCAGGGACTTGTTCATGGCGCGCTGGAACTTCTCGCCCAGCTCCGGGTTCTTGTCGAGGGACTCCTGGCTGGTGAAGTATGCGGCGATGTCCAGGTTCGGGTCGAAGTCGGTGAAGTTGTTGCTGATGACCCGCGCCCCGTCGTCGACCGATTGGGTCAGGAACGGGTCCAGGATCCATGCGGCGTCCACGACGCCGTTGTCCAGGGCCGCGGGCGCGTCGGGGAACCCGACCTCGACGAAGTTGATGGCATCCGGGTCCCCGCCGTCCTCCTCCACGACGTTCTTGATGGTCGTGTCCCCGATGTTCGAGAGGTTGTTCACGGAGACCTTCTTGCCGGCCAGGTCCTTCGGCGACTTGATGGCGGAGTCGCCGGGGACGACGACGGCGCCGAAGTCGTGGTCGGTTCCGGTGGTGCTGTTGCCATTGGCGACGATCTTCATGTCCAGGCCCTTGTCGTTGGCCACCATGAGGGAGACGAGGTTGGAGAAGGCAAAGTCGTAGCTGCCGGATTGGATGCCGGGGATGATCGCGGCCCCGCCGCTGGCGGTCTGGATGTCCAGGTCGAGGCCCTCGTCGGCGAAGAAGCCCTGCTCGTCGCCGAGCCAGATCGGCGCGGTGTCGACGATGGGGATGACCCCGACGGTCACCGGCGTCAGCTGGCCTCCCCCCGATGCAGCCGCGTCGTCGGCCCCTCCACTAGGCGAGCCGGAACCGCAGGCCGCCAGGCCCAGGACGGCGATGGCGGCAACCGTGGTTTTCAGGATGTTCTTCATGTGTGCCTCTTCCTCACAAGGTGCTGGCCGCCGGGGCAGGTCCGCCGGCGGGTGATTCCCCCCGTCACCGTGGACCGGCGCCGGTACTTTCTGCTGCCTGGCGGCCAGGGGCTCGGCGCAGGTCGGATTTGCGGATCTTGCCGCTGGCGGTGCGTGGCATTTCGCCGACGAACTCGACAGTGCGCGGGATCTTGTAGCGGGCCAGCCGGCCGTCGAGATGGGTCCGCAGGGCCTCCGCATCCAGCACGGCGCCCTCGGCAAGCTCGATGACCGCCTTGGGAACCTCGCCCCACTTCTCGTCGGGGATGCCGATCACGGCGGCCGAGGCGACCTGGGGCAGCTCCAGGATGACGGTCTCGACCTCGGCCGGGTAGATGTTCTCCCCGCCGGAGATGATCATGTCCTTGAGCCGGTCGGACACGTAGAGGAACCCCTCCCCGTCGAGGTGTCCGATGTCCCCGGAGCGCAGCCATCCCCCGTCCACGACGGTCCGGGCGCTCGCCTCGGGGAGGTTCCAGTATCCGGAGGTGACGTTCGGGCCGCAGATCTGGATCTCCCCGTCGGTTCCGGCCGGGGCGACCCCGCCGCCGGGCTCCACGATGCGCACGTCGGTGAAGAAGTGCGGCAGTCCCGAGGACCCTGCCTTGGCGCGCGAGTGCTCGGCCAACAAGGCCGTGGCCCCGGGCGCGGTTTCGGTCATGCCATAGCCGTTGGAGAAGGACAGCGCACGGGCCTCGAAGGCGTCGGAGACGCGCGAGGGCACCGCGGAACCCCCGCAGGTGAGCTTGACCAGGGACGAGATGTCGGTGGCCGCGAAGGCGGGGTGCTCGGCCAGCATCTGGAAGGTCGTCGGGACTCCCGAGAGGCTGGTGATCCGGTACCGCTCGATGGCGGCGAGCACCTCGCCGGGTTCGAAACGCTCCTGGAGCACCAGGGTCCCTCCCTTGAGCAGGGTCGGCAGGGCTCCCATGCCCAGCGATGCCACGTGGAACATCGGGGCGATCATCAGGGCGACCTCGTTGGTGGGCACGTCGTAGTCCACGATGACGTTGATGCTGTTCCAGGTCATGTTGCCGTGGCTGAGCACCGCACCCTTCGGCCGGCCGGTCGTCCCGGAGGTGTAGAGGATGATCGCGGGGTCCTCCAGCGATACCGGAGCATCCTGGGCGATGGGTTCGGCGGCGGCGATCGCGTCCTCGTAGGCCTCGATGCCGGGGACCGCGCCGCCAACGGCCAGGCGGGATTCCACGGTGGTCCCCTCGGTGGCCTGCTCGGCCGATGCGGCCAGGCCGGCTTCGTGGATGAGCAGCCGGCTGCCGGAATCGGTGAGCTGGTAGGCCATCTCTCCCGGTGCCAGCCGGGTGTTCAGCGGGACGAAGACCGCGCCGGCGAGCCCGGCGGCGAAGAGTGTCTCGAGGAACGCCGGATGGTTGTTTCCCAGGTAGGCGATGCGGTCCCCCGGGGCGACGCCACGGGCTTGGAGGGCACCGGCCAGCCGGTCCACCCGGTCGGCCATGGCGGCGTAGCCCAGTTCACGGCCGGCGTGGATGACGGCGGCCTTGTCCCCCGACTTCACCTTGCGCTTGCGGATCCACGGACCCAGCCCGGCGTTGCGCATGTCCACTCTCCTTCGATGTCCGGCCGTTGCCCGTGGGCCCGGCCCGCGTGGCGGACGTGATATGCGCCACGCTTAAATAAGGTTATGTTCAACTATTGAGAAAATCAATATGTTTCTGCGGTCCCGGTGCAACTCAGGCGTAGAAGCGGTACAGCCCCCGGGAGACGACGGCAGGCTTGGTGCCGCCTTCGACCTCGACGACCTGGTCGACCGCGATCTGGTAGCCGCCGGCGACCTCGTCGACCGAGGCGATGGTCGCCTTCATCCGGATGCGCGCGCCCACGTGCACCGGCGACGGGAACCTGACCTTCTCCAGGCCGTAGTTGACCTTGGTGGTGACCCCGTCGACCTCGAAGAGCTCGGCCCAGAAGGGGATCTGCAGGCTCAGGGTGAGGTAGCCGTGGGCGATGGGGCCCCCGAACGGGCCGTCCTTGGCCCGCTCGGGGTCGGTGTGGATCCACTGGTGGTCGTCCGCCGCGTCGGCGAAGGTGTCGACCTGATCCTGGCTGACGGTGCGGTATTCGCTGTAGCCGAGGTCGGTTCCGGCGGCCTGGGCGAGGTCCTGGTAGTTGATGACGGTCTGGGGCATGGTGTTCTCCTCGATGGGCGGATGGGGCGGTGGTGTTCCAGCCCTGATGGTTGGTGGGGTGGTGGTCAGCGGAAGGCGGCGATGCCCGTGATGGAGCGGGCCACGACCAGTGCGTTGATCTCGTGGGTCCCCTCGTAGGAATAGAGGGCCTCGGCATCGGCGTGGTACCGGGCCAGGTCGTTGGCCAGCAGGATGCCGTTGCCTCCGGCGACCTCGCGCGCCAACGCCGTGGTCTCGCGCAGGGTGCGCGCCGTGTGCATCTTGGCCAGCGACGAGTCCTCGTCACGGTAGATGCCCGCGGCCTGGCGTTGGCTCAGGCGGACGACCATCGCCAGGCTGGCGGTCACGTTGCCGAGCATGTGGGCCAGCTTCTCCTGGATGAGCGCGAAGCGGGCCAGCGGTTGGCCGAATTGCCCGCGTCGGCCGACGTAGTCGACCGCGGCTTCGTAGGCCCCGGCCGCGACGCCGGCGGCGCTCCAGGCCACGTCGGCGCGCATTCGGCGCAGGCAGGCCGCGACGTCCTTCCACGAGTTGATGTTCGGCAAGCGGGCGGCTTCGTCCACCACGACGCCGGTGAGGGTGATGTCGTAGTTCTGCATGATGCGCAGGCTGGCCTTGCCGTGGATGACGTCGAGTCGCACGCCCTCGGCGTCCGTGGGCACCAGGAAGCATTTGATCTGTCCGTCGTCGGCGTCGCGGGCGAAGACCGCCATGACGTCGGCCTGGCCCGCGCCCCCGATCCACCGCTTGGCCCCGTCGATGGTCCAGTGTCCGGTCGCGGGGTTGCGGCGGGCGCTGGTCGCGAGGCCACCGGCGATGTCGGAACCGTGGTCGGGCTCGGTGAGGGCGAAGACGCCCCGCCAGGAGAAGTCGCGGATCCTGGCATCGAGTTCCTCCGCCTGCTCGGGGGCGGCACCATAGGCCACCGTCGTGCGGAAGAGCCCGGCCTGGGCGTTGTACCAGGTGAGCACCGAGGCGTCGACGCGCGCGATTTCGAAGGTCCGGAACCCTGCATACAGGGAGCTGGGCTGCTGCCCGGCCTCGGCCACCTCGATCGGGTCCATCAGCCGCGCGCCGGCCAGCGGCGCGTCGATGTCGGCGGGGAACTCGCCCCGGTCCCAGCTCTCGGCCAGGACGGGCCGGACGTGCTCGTCGAGCAGGCCGCGCAGGCGCAGCAGCGCGGCCCGCTCTGCGTCGGTGAGCAGTTCGGCGAACCCGTACACATCCGCGCGGTGGAAGGCAGCCGTCGCGTGCGGGTTCATGGCCGGCCCAGACCGAGGACCCGGACGGCATTGTCCTTGAGGATGCCCGGGCGCACGGCGCCCTTCAGGGGAAGGTCGTCGAAGGCGGACATCCACTGCTGCGGGGTGATCAGCGGGAAGTCGGTGCCGAAGAGCAGCTTGCCCGCGAGGATGTTGTTCCCGCGCTTCACCAGCGACTCCGGGAAGTACTTCGGGCTCCAGCCGGAGAGGTCGATGTACACGTTGGCCTTGTGGGTGGCGATCGAGTTCGCCTCGTCCTGCCAGGGCACCGAGGGATGGGCCATGATGATGGTCAGACCCGGGAAGTCGGCGGCAACGTCGTCGAGCAGCAGCGGGTTGGAGTAGCGCAGCTTGATGCCCCGTCCGCCCGGCAGCCCGGCACCCATGCCGTTCTGGCCGGTGTGGAAGATGCAGGGCAGGCCCAACTGCTCCAGCTCGCGCCACAGCGGGCGGAACTCGTCGTCGCTGGGGTCGAAACCCTGCAGGGAGGGGTGGAACTTGAATCCGCGCACGCCCAGCTCGTCGGCCTGGCGTCGGGCCTCCACCAAGGCCGCGCCGCCGGTCCGCGGGTCGACGGACCCGAAGGGGATGAGGACGTCGTGGTGGCGCGCGCAGCCGGCCACCAGGTCGTCGATGGAGTTCGGGGCGTGGCCCAGGGCGGTGCGGGCGTCGACGGTGAACACCACCGCCGCCATCCCGGCGCCGCGGTAGATCTCGGCGATGCGGTCGATTGAGGGGGTGCGCTCCTCGGACTTGAAGTACGCGGCCGAGGCCTCGAAGAGGTCCTCGGGCATGGAGCGGTGGCCATGCGAGTCCTCCTCGAGGTGGACGTGCATGTCGATCGCGGAGACCGCATCGAGGTCGATGGCCGGTTCGTAGACGGGCATGGCAGGCTACTTCGCGACCGGTGCCGGCTGCAGGTCGGCGGGCAGTTCCGGGAAGCTCTCCCCGACCGGCTGCAACCGATCGGCGAAGGGGTACCCCGTGCGCAGCGCCTCGTAGCCCCAGCCGCCGTCGTGGTATTCGGTCGCGATGGCCTCGGGGTGGCCCCACAGCTGGAGGCGGTCGCCGCCAACTCCGAGGGCCTGGCCGTTGATCCCGGCGGCCTCGTCGGAGGCCAGGAACGCGATGAGTCCCGCCACGTCCTCGGCGGTGCCGAAGCCCAGCTCCTTGCGGAAGAAGTCGGGCATGGCCTCGCCGCGTTCGTCGGCCTCCACGGCCTTGGCGAAGAAGGGGACCGTCTTGGTCATGGCCGTGGCGGCCACCGGGATGACCGCGTTGGCGGTGACGCCCGCACGCTTCATCTCCAGGGCCCAGGTGCGCACCATGCCCACGATGCCGGCCTTGGCGGCCGCATAGTTCGTCTGGCCGAAGTTCCCGCGCTGGCCGGTGGGCGAGCCGATGGCGATGATGCGTCCGGCAACGCCGTGCTCCTTGAAGTAGCCATAGGCCTCCCGGACACAGGTGAAGGTGCCGCGCAGGTGGACGTTGATGACGGCGTCGAAGTCCTCGTCGGTCATCTTCAGCAGCGACTTGTCGCGCAGGATGCCGGCGTTGGTCACCAGGATGTCGAGCCCGCCAAAGGCGTCCACGGCACCGGCCACCAGCTGGGCCGCGACCTCGGAGCTGCCCACGGGAGCCACGACGGCGGTGGCGCGGCCGCCGTCGGCCTCGATGGCCGCCACGGCCTCGGCGGCCACGTCGGCATCGACGTCGTTGACCACGACGGCGGCACCCTGGCGGGCGAGTTCGCGGGCGTAGGCCAAGCCGAGTCCGCGTCCGCTGCCGGTGACGATGGCTACTTTTCCTGCCAGTGACATGGGTTCTCCTGGGGTTCGGGGCCGGCCTGCCGTGTTGCCGGGCCGACCGGCACGTGGGATTCTGATGATGGTTAGATGACATACGATATTCTTGAAAAAGTCAACCATTAATTAACTCACCTATTAGGCAGGGAGCACCCATGACGACACCCACGGCCCCGGCAACCAGGGGGACGGAGCGCTTCCTGGCCTCCGAACTCGCGGGCGAGGCCAACTTCCTCATTGCCCGCGCGCGTTCCCGCGGTTCGGCGGAGGCGAACGCCCGCCTGGCGCCACTGGGTCTGCGCGTGCGCTCCTACTCGGTCCTCTCGCTGGCCTGCAGCGGACTCCACCCGACCCAGCGCGAACTGGCAGAATTCCTCTCCCTGGACCCCAGCCAGATCGTCGCGCTCGTGGACAACCTGGAGAAGGACGGGCACGTGCGCCGCATCCCCGACCCCAACGACCGGCGCTCCAAGCTCATCGACTCCACCGAGGCCGGGCAGGCGCTCTATGAGCGCGCCCGGGCGTTGACCTGCGAGTCCGAGGCGCTCTCGCTGGCCGGATTGAGCGCCGCCGAGCAGCGGCAGTTCCTGGCCCTGCTCAACAAGGCGGCCTTCCCACCCAACTAACGACCGGGCTATCGGGTCCCGCCATCATTCCCATTCAATAGGACGTGCTTGGCCTGTGAGCCACACGACAGCGCACACTGGTTTCACACCGCAAGGCCCCCCGCCCGACGGCGTCCACCTCCCGGTCCCCGGTCCCCACATCGCAAAGGAGCACGCATGCCATCGGCAGCCCCCACCGTCCTGCATACCCGCGTCGGCATCATCGGCGGCGGTCCCGCGGGCCTGCTGCTTTCGCACCTGCTGGCCCAGTCGGGCATCGAGAACATCGTCGTCGAATCCCGCGACCACGAGACCATCCACAACACCCACCGCGCCGGGATCCTCGAAGCGGGGTCGGTCAAGCTGCTCACCGATTCAGGCGTCGACGGCAGGGTGCTGACCGACGGCGACGAACACGCGGGAATCGACCTGCGCTTCAACGGCGAATCCCACCCACTGGACTTCCGCGACCTCGTCGATGCGACCGTGACCCTGTACGCCCAGAACGAGGTCTTCGTCGACCTGGCCGCGGCCCGCGCACGCGACGGCGGGGATGTGAGGTTCTCCTGCGAGGTCACCTCGATCGCCGACGTGGAGTCGGGGAACCCGTCCTTCACCTTCACCGACGCCGACGGTGCCCTCACCGAGGTGCGCTGCGACATCATCGTCGGCGCGGACGGCTCCCGCAGCTTCTGCCGCCGCAACGTCGAGGTCCCCGGCCAGCAGGACTTCAAGGTCGAGTACCCCTTCGTCTGGTTCGGCATCCTCACCGAGGCCCCCAAGAGCTCCGCCGAGCTGATCTACGCCAACTCCCCCCACGGCTTCGCGCTGATCAGCCAGCGCAGCGAGAGCGTGCAGCGCATGTACTTCCAGTGCGACCCGGGTGAGGACGTCTCCGCCTGGAGCGACGACCGGATCTGGTCGGAGCTGCAGCGCCGCGTGGACGGCCCGGACGGATTCGAACTGAAGACCGGGCCGATCTTCGACAAGACCGTCCTGGGCTTCCGCTCATTCGTGCGCGAACCGCTCAGCCATGGGCGGCTGTTCCTGGCCGGCGACGCCGGGCACACGGTCCCGCCGACCGGCGCCAAGGGCCTGAACCTCGCCCTGGCCGACGTCAAGGTCCTCTTCGAAGCCATCGACTCGTTCTACGCCACCGGCTCCGACACCCTGCTCGAGGGGTACTCCGACCTGGCGCTGCAACGCGTCTGGAAGGCCCAGAACTTCTCCTACTGGATGACCTCCATGCTGCACACCCCGCCGGACGCCAACCCGTTCCTGCTCAAGCGCGCCCTCGGCGAGCTGGAGACCGTCACCTCCTCGCGGTACGGCCAGCAGTACCTGGCCGAGTCCTACACCGGGTGGCCGCATGCCTAGCACCTCCCGGCCCTGCAGGGACACCGGCAGCCAGGCACCGCCGTCGTCCCCGTCCCACCCCACCAACCAGACCCACCGAAAGGAGCAGATTCGATGACTGAGACGACCACCGGCGCCGAATCGTTCGACGACAGCCACGTGCTGGACCCGGCCGCCACCACGGCCACCCAGGAGGCGATCAGCACCGAGATCGCCGACGTGCACGATGCCTACCGCACCTCGGTCGCCTCCGGCGGGGCCGCCGAGACGCAACCGCGCATCGACTTCGCCCCGTACCGCAGCTCGCTGCTGCGCCACCCGACCAAGTCCCTGCACCACGCCGACCCGGAGACCATCGAGCTGTACAGCCCGGCCTTCGGCCAGCGCGACGTGCACGCGCTGGAGTCGGATCTGACCATCCAGCACAACGGCGACCCCATCGGCGAGCGCATCGTGGTCACCGGCCGCGTGCTCGACGGCGACGGGCACCCGGTGCGCCACCAGCTGGTGGAGATCTGGCAGGCCAACGCCGCCGGACGCTACATCCACAAGCGCGACCAGCACCCCGCCCCGATCGACCCGAACTTCACCGGCGTCGGCCGCACCCTGACCGGGGAGAACGGCGAATACACGTTCACCACCATCAAGCCGGCTCCCTACCCGTGGAAGAACCACCACAACGCCTGGCGTCCCGCCCACATCCACTTCTCGCTCTTCGGCACCGACTTCACGCAGCGGATGATCACCCAGATGTACTTCCCGGGCGACCCGCTGTTCGCCCTGGACCCGATCTACCAGTCGATCACCGACCCAAAGGCCCGCGACGCGCTCGTGGCCACCTACGACCACTCGGTCACCAGCCACGAATGGGCCACCGGCTACCGCTGGGACATCGTGCTGACCGGCAGCAACCGCACCTGGATGGAACACGAGGAGGGGGACCACTAGATGGCACCGGCACCCGAAACCAAGCTCACCGCCACCCCGGGCCAGACGATCGGCCCGTTCTACGGCTACGCGCTGCCCTACGAGCGCGACAACGAACTCGTCAGCCCCTCACGCCCCGGCGCCGTGCGCCTGCATGGGACCGTGTACGACGGCGATGGCACCGTGATCCCGGATGCCCTGCTGGAGATCTGGCAGGCCGATGCGGACGGCAACGTCGTGGCGCAGGCCGGCTCGCTGGTCCGCGACGGCTACACCTTCACCGGGTTCGGCCGCACCGCGGTGGACAACGAGGGCAACTACAACTTCACCACCCTCAACCCCGGCGCAACCGGCGAGGGCAAGGCGCCGTTCATCATGCTCACGGTGTTCGCCCGCGGCCTGCTCAACCGGCTGTTCACGCGCATCTACCTGCCCGAAGACACCGCAGCACTGGCCGCCGACCCGCTGCTGGCCTCGCTCGACGCCACGGACCGCGACACGCTCATCGCCACCCGCGAGGCGGACGGCGCGCTGCGCTTCGACGTCCACCTGCAGGGCGAGTCCGAGACCGCCTTCCTGGCGTACCCGCGGTCCTGACCCGTTCCCTGCTAGCTTGAAAACCATGATGACCGACGCCGACTTCGGCTTGCTGTCCCCCGCCTGGGCAGGCACCACCGTGGCCGCAGCGACCTCCGACACCGCGCTCGCCCAGGCCCTGCTCGACGTCGAGGCCGCCTGGGTGGGCGTCCTCGCCGACGCCGGGCACTGCCCGGAGGCGGCGGCGGACGCCGTCGATGCCGCGGCCGATGCCTCCCTGTATGACCTGCCCGACGTGGGCCGCCGCTCGGCCGGTGGGGGCAACCCGTTGATCCCCCTGCTGGCCGACCTGCGCGCCGAACTGCGGGCCAACGACGCGGGCGAGGCAGCCGCCGTCGTCCACCGTGGTGCCACGAGCCAGGACATCGTCGACACCGCCCTGATGCTCCTCGCCGCCCGGGCCGGCGCCACGATCCGCGCCGACCTGGCGACCGCGGCCGCCGGCCTCGCCGCCCTCGCCCGCAGGCACCGCACCACCGTCTGCGTCGCCCGCTCGCTGACCCAGCACGCGCTGCCCACCACGTTCGGCCTGCGTGCGGCCAACTGGCTCGCCGCCCTGGTGCAGGCCGGCCGCCGGCTCGACGCCGCCCTCGCCGGCCTGCCGCTGCAATGGGGCGGCGCCGTGGGCACCCTCGCCTCGCTCACCGACTCCCTGGCAGGGGACGACGGCGGTGCCCCGGTCCCGGAGCTCGTCACCTCGCTGGCCGCGCGGCTGGGACTGCGGGATCCCGGCACCCCCTGGCACACCAACCGCCTGCCCGTCACCGGGCTGGGCGCGGCACTGGCCGACACCGTCGCCGCCGCCGGAACCTTGGCCGCGGACGTGCTGACCTTCTCCCGCCCGGAGGTCGCCGAGGTCTCCGAACCGCGCGCGCCCGGACGCGGCGGCTCCTCCGCCATGCCGCAGAAGCAGAACCCGGTGCTCTCCGTGCTGATCCACCAGGCGGCACTCTCCGCCCCCCAGCAGGCGGCCCAGCTGTTCCTGGCCGCCGGGCTGGCCGTCGACGAGCGTCCCGACGGTGCCTGGCACAGCGAATGGGCGGCCCTGCGATCGCTGCTGCGTCTGGCCGGCGGCGCCGCCTCCCAGCTGGCGGAGCTGGCCACCGGGCTTGAGGTGCATCCGGAGGCGATGGCCGCCAACGCCGCCCTGACTGGTGACCTGCTGCTCAGCGAACGCATCACCGCACGGCTGGCCCCGCTCGTCGACGGTGGCAAACCCGCCGTCCAGCAGCTCATCACCCGTTCCCTCTCCGAGGGCCTGGACCTGCGTCCGCTGCTGCGTGACGCGGTCCCCGGAACCGCCCTGTCGGAGGCGGACTTCGAGGCGTTGTTCGACCCGGCGGGCTACCTCGGCCAGGCCGACGCCTTCATCGACCGGATCCTGGCCGACCACGCGGCGTGGTTGCCGGCTGCCAGCTGACGGCCGACGGTTGACGGCGCGCCCCGCAGCTCCGCCGACCCCACCCCCACAGACCACCTCGACCCCGAGTTAGAAGGACCCATGACCGAACCGATGTTGCGCGGCATCGCGCTGAACCAGATCGCCGGCGAACCCGCCGGATCCGCAGCCCCCGCCGGCGGCACCACGAAGGCCGCGGCCAAGCCCGCCTTGCTGCTCGGCCCGTCGCTGGGCACCGGGGCCAAGGCCCTGTGGGGGCCCATCGCGTCCCGCCTGGCCGGCGACTTCGAGCTCATCGCCTGGGACTTGCCCGGCCACGGCGGGGCCGACGCCTCCACGGAGGGGTTCAGCATGGCCGAACTGGCCTCCGGCGTCGTGTCGTTGCTTCAGCGCCTGCGCGCGGACGGGACCATCTCCCGGGACCTGCCGGTCTACTACGCCGGGGTGTCCATTGGCGGCGCCACGGGCATCCAACTCGGGCACGACCACCCGGGCCTGTTCTCCGGGCTGGCCATCATCTGCTCGGCCGCGAAGATCGGCACCCCGCAGGGCTGGAAAGACCGCGCCGAGCTCGTCGCGAAGGCCGGCACCCCCACCATGGTCGCCGGATCGGCCGAGCGCTGGTTCGGCCCCGGGTTCATCGAGGCCAACCCGGTCGTCTCCACCGACCTGCTGCACACCCTGCAGGACGCCGACCGCTTCTCCTACGCCCATGCCTGCGGCGCGCTGGCCGGCTTCGACCTGACCGGGGAGCTGGACGCGATCACCGATCCTCTGCTGGCCATCGCCGGCGCCCATGACGTGGTCTGCCCGCCTGCCGATGCCGAGTTCCTGGCGAGCCACGTGGCCAACGGACGTTCCGCCGTCGTGCAGTCGTCGGCGCACCTGGCCCCGGCCGAGGATCCCGAGGCGACCGCCGCCCTGCTCATCGACTTCTTCACCCAGGAGGCCTCCCGTGGCTGAGTCGAATCGCCTGCCCGGCGACCGGTACGACGACGGGATGGTCGTGCGCCGCGAGGTGCTCGGCGGCGAGCATGTCGACCGCTCCACCGCGAACGCGACCTCCTTCACGGAGGAGTTCCAGGAGATGATCACGCGCTATGCGTGGGGGACGATCTGGACGCGAGAGGGGTTGCCCCGGACCACCCGCTCGGCGATCACGCTGACCGCGATGATCGCCGGCGGCTACTGGGAGGAGCTCGAGATGCACGTCCACGCCGCCCTGCGCAACGGGATGAGCGCGGAGGAGATCAAGGAGGTCTTCCTGCAGTGCGCCATCTACTGCTCGGTCCCGGCGGCCAATGTGGCCTTCAAGATCGGGCAGAAGGTCCTGGCCGAATACGAGTAGGCCCGGGCCCGGTTGCGCGCGCCGGGAGGATCAGTCGAGGGGGCGGACCGGTTGGCCTGGCACCGTCCTCAGCTTCCCCGGAGCGGCCCTCCGGGGAACGCCGTGGCTACCCGCCGGGACGCGATTCGGGGCGCACGCCGGAGGACTCGACGCGCGGGGTCTTGCCGGTATCCGTGTCGTCCACGGGGTCCCGGGTCGGCCGCGCCTTGACCTTGGCCATCGCGCTGGTCTCGTCCCACCGCTTGCCCTGGTCCGGCCGGTCCTGCCAGCGATCGTCGCCGCCGGAGGCCTCCGCAGCTGCGTGCCCGCCACCGGCCGCCGGTTCCAGCCACGGGATCGGGGCGTGTTCGCCGAAGTGGTCGGAGTCGGCCTCGTCCCAGTCCAGCCGCCAGCCGCGGGGCGGGTCCTCCAGCAGCTCGCCCGGGCGCAGCCAGTTGTAGAGGGCTGCATAGCTGCTGGTCCGCAGGTGGTCCACCCGGCGGCGGAGCATCCGCTGGTTCAGGTTCTCGGGGGTCGAGACGCCCATCGAGGCCATGATCTGCTCGGCCTCGGTGACGGTGAGCTTCTGGTAGTTGTAGACGCGGTTGCCCTTGTCCTCGACGTTTAGGGCCCGCATCAGGCGCGGGTTCTGGGTGGCGACGCCTACCGGGCACTCGTTGGTCTGGCATTTCTGCGCCTGGATGCAGCCGGTGGCCATCATCATGGCGCGGGCACTCATCGTGAAGTCGGCCCCCTGGATGAGCCGCTTGACGATGTCGCTGCCGCTGGCGACCTTGCCCGCGGCACCCAGCCGGATCTTGTCGCGCAGGCCGGTCCCGACCAGCGCGTTGTGCACCAGCATGAGCCCCTCGGTCAGCGGCGTGCCCACGTGGTCCTCGTACTCCAGCGGCGCGGCCCCGGTGCCGCCCTCGGACCCGTCGATGATGATGTAGTCCGGGGTGATCCCGGTTTCCAGCATCGCCTTGCACATGGCCAGGACATCGGTGCGGGAGCCGACGCAGAACTTGTAGCCGATCGGCTTGCCGTCGGTGAGGTCGCGCAGTTGCCGGATGAATTCCATGAGCTCGCGCGGGGTGTGGAACGAAGAGTGCGACGCCGGGGAGATGCAGTCCTGCCCCAGGGGAACACCGCGGGCCTCGGCGATCTCCGGGGTGATCTTGGCCGCCGGCAGCACGCCGCCGAGCCCCGGTTTCGCCCCCTGGCTGATCTTGATGGTGACGCCCTTGACGACCTCGTTGGCCGCCTTGGCGCGGAAGGTCTCCGGATCGAACTTGCCCTCGGCGGTGCGGCAGCCGAAGTAGCCCGAACCGATCTCCCAGAAGAGGTCCGCCCCGTATTCCAGGTGGTACCTCGTCAGGCCCCCTTCACCGGTCTCGTGGATGAAGCCGCCCAGCGACGCCCCCTTGTTCATGGCCAGCACGGCGTTCTTGGACAGCGACCCGAAGCTCATGGAGGAGATGTTCATCAGGGCGATGTCGTAGGGCTGCTTGCAGTCCGGGCCACCGATGCGTACGCGGTGGTGGTCCGACGGCGGGGGCAGCGGTGCGCTGGAATGCAGCAGGAACTCGTAGCCCTGCCGGTTGATGTCCCGCTCGGTGCCGAAGGCCTTGTGGCTGTCGGCGCCCTTGGAGCGCGAGTAGATGAGCGAGCGGGTGTCGCGGTCGAACGGGCGGCCATCGGTGTTCCGCTCGATGAAGTACTGCTGGATCTCGGGCCGGATCGATTCCAGCAGGTAGCGCATGCGCCCCAGGACGGGGAAGTTGCGCAGGATCGCGTGCTCGGTCTGCAGCAGGTCGTGGATGCCCAGCGCGATGACCAGCACCACCACGACCCCCAGGACGATCCACCCGATGGGGCCGAACGACGCGGCCACCACGGCCGCCGCCGCCAGGAGCACGAACAGGGTCAACAGGAAGAAGCGAACCATGTCCCGACCCTACCCCCGGGCCGCGCCTTTCCGACACCGCCGACGTAGCCGGGTCAGGCCCCCACGTAGCGGGCGAGGTGCTCGCCGGTGGTCGTCGAACGCTCCTGGATGAGCTGGGCCGGCGTGCCCTCGAAGACCACTTTTCCGCCGTCGTGCCCTGCACCGGGTCCCAAGTCGATGATCCAGTCCGCGTGGGCCATGACCGCCTGGTGGTGTTCGATGACGATCACCGACTTGCCGGCGTCCACCAGCTGGTCCAGCAGGGCCAGCAGGTTCTCGACGTCGGCCAGGTGCAGGCCGGTGGTGGGCTCATCGAGAATGTAGACGTCGCCTCCCTCGGCCATCTGGTTGGCCAGCTTCAGGCGCTGGCGTTCGCCGCCGGAGAGGGTGTTCAGCTGCTGGCCGAGCTTGATGTAGCCCAGCCCCACCCCGTCGAGGCGGGCCAGCACCTTGTGCGCCGCGGGGATCTTCGCCTCGCCGCCGCCGACGTATTCCAGGGCCTCCTGCACCGACATGTCCAGCACCTCGGCGATGTTCCGTCCGCCGAGGGTGTAGTCGAGCACCGCGGCCTGGAAACGCCGGCCCTCGCATTCCTCGCAGGGGGTCTCGACCGTGTCCATGATCCCGAGGTCGGTGAAGATGACCCCGGCGCCCTTGCAGGTCGGGCAGGCCCCCTCGGAGTTGGAGCTGAACAGGGCCGGCTTGACGCCGTTGGCCTTCGCGAAGGCCTTGCGCAGCGGTTCCAGCACTCCGGTATAGGTCGCCGGGTTGCTGCGACGCGAGCCCTTGATGGCGCCCTGGTCCACGACCACGACGCCCTCGCGCTGTGCCAGCGAGCCGTGGATGAGCGAGCTCTTGCCCGATCCGGCCACGCCGGTGACCACGCAGAGCAGGCCGAGCGGGACGTCCACGTCGACGTCCTTGAGGTTGTGCGTCGAGGCACCGCGGACCTCCAGGGCGCCGGTGGCCTGCCGGACGCTGTCCTTGATGGCCGCCCGGTCGTCGAGGTGGCGTCCGGTGACGGTGTCGCTGGCCCGCAGCTCCTCGACGGTGCCCTCGAAGCAGACCATTCCGCCGTCGGCGCCCGCTCCGGGGCCCAGGTCCACGGCGTGGTCGGCGATGGCGATGGTCTCCGGCTTGTGCTCGACCACGAGTACCGTGTTGCCCTTGTCGCGCAGCTGCACGAGCAGGTCGTTCATCCGGTCGATGTCGTGCGGGTGCAGCCCGATGGTCGGTTCGTCGAACACGTAGGTGACGTCGGTCAGCGACGAGCCCAGGTGGCGGATCATCTTGGTGCGCTGGGCCTCGCCGCCGCTGAGCGTCCCCGCCGGCCGGTCCAGGGAGAGGTAGCCGAGGCCGATCTCCACGAACGAATCGAGCAGGTGCCGCAGGCCGGAGAGCAGCGGCGCCACGGACGGTTCGTCGAGGGCTCCCACCCACTGGGCCAGGTCGCTGATCTGCATGGCGCACAGCTGCGCGATGTCCTTGCCGTTGACCTTCGACGAGCGGGCCTCGGGCGTGAGGCGGGTCCCCTCGCATTCCGGGCAGGTGCCGAAGGTGATGGCCCGTTCGACGAAGCGCCGCACGTGCGGTTGCATCGCCTCGACGTCCTTGGAGAGCATGGACTTCTGGATCCTGGGGATGACGCCCTCGAACGTGAGGTTCACGCCCTCGACCTTGATCTTGGTCGGTTCGGCGTAGAGCATCGTGTCCAGCTGCTTCCGGGTGAACTTCCCGATCGGCGTGTCCATCGGCAGGCCCATGCCCTCGAACAGCCGCCCGTACCAGCCGTCCATCGAGTAGCCGGGGACGGTCAGGGCGCCCTCGGAGAGCGACTTGTCCGCGTCGTAGAGGGCGGTCAGGTCGAAGTCCGAGACCTGCCCCATGCCCTCGCACTTCGGGCACATGCCCCCAAGGTAGACCGCGTCCTTGACGACGCGCTTTTCGACGCGGCCGCCCTTCTCGGTGCTCATCACCCCGCCGGCGCGGCGCGTGGGGACGTTGAACGAGTAGGCGGTCGGTGGGCCCACGTGCGGATCGCCCAGCCGGCTGAACAGGATGCGCAGCATCGCGTTGGCGTCGGTGGCGGTCCCGACGGTGGAGCGCGGGTTCGAGCCCATGCGCTCCTGGTCGACGATGATCGCCGTGGTCAGCCCCTCGAGGAGGTCGACCTCCGGGCGGGCCAGCGAGGGCATGAACCCCTGCAGGAAGGCGCTATAGGTTTCGTTGATCAGCCGCTGCGATTCGGCCGCGATGGTGCCGAACACCAGCGAGCTCTTGCCCGAGCCGGAGACCCCGGTGAACACGGTGATGCGCCGTTTGGGCAGGTCGACCGAGAGGTCCTTCAGGTTGTTCTCACGGGCGCCGCGCACCCGGATGAGTTCATGGAGGTCGGCTGCGATGGCGCCTGCAGGCGCGGGGGTTCCGGACATGGGAACCAGTGTAGGCGGAGGCCGCAGGCTCGGCACGGGGCAATCGTCGACATCGGGGCCACGACGTCGCGTGTGGAGAAGAAACCCCTCGACAGCTATTGCAAAGTTACCGAGCAGTAGGTTCAATGTAAGGCAGGTCACCACCATATGACCCCGCCCGGGCTTCCCACCACCGGGCTGCCGCGGGGTCCTTCCGCACCCGGAAGGACCCCGCGGACGAACCACCCGGGCTGGGGGGCCGGCTCGTGCATCGACGCGCCCTTGGGTGCCTGCATGCTGCCATCCGGCCCGCCACGACCTCCCGGAGGAAACGCATGAATGCACACCGCGCGGCACAGCAGCACTCGCTCATGCACGCCATCATCACCGCCCTGCTCGCCCTGTTCCTGATCGGGCTGCTAGCCTTCTACGTCATCTACTCGGGACGGGTCGCCCAGGGCGCCTCCCGGCTGGACAACGGCATGGGCCAGGCCCGGTCCGGCATCGTCCAGCTCAAGGACGGTGCGAGCCGGGCCGCCACCGGGGCCGACGCGCTGCATGCCGGGACGGGCGAGCTCGACGAGGGCGCCGGCAAGCTCTCCCGCGGCATGGACAGCGCCACGCGCGGGGCAGCGGAGCTGGACGAGGGAGCCGGCCGGCTGCAGGCCGGTACCGACGAGCTGGCCACCGGCGCCGCTGCCGCTGCGAAGGGCTCGTCCACGCTGGCCGACGGAAGCAAGCGCCTGGCCGCCGGCACGCAGAAGGTCGCCGCCGGTGCCGGCCGGGCGGACCGCGCGGCCCGCAAGCTCGACGCCGGGGCCCAGAAGCTGGTCGACGGGGCCGGCGCGGCCTCCACCGGTGCGAGCAAGCTCCATGCCGGAACCGAGGCCCTCGCCTCCGGTACCGGGAAGGTCCTGGCCGGCAGCAAGGAACTCATGGACGGCACGGCCGAGGCCGCACCCGGTGCCCACCAGCTGGCCGACGGCTCGGCCACCCTGGCCGCCGGGACGGAGAAGCTCCTGGCCGCCGCGGACGACCCCCTCAAGGGGCTGGTTCCTCTGAGCGTCATCCGGGACGAGCTCGTCAAGCTCAACCAGGGCGCCCGGCAGATCGCCGCCGGAAACGCCGAGCTGGCCGACGGCACCGACCGGCTCCAGGCCGGGACCGCCCGGCTGCACTCCGGCCTGGCCGAGCTCGACGCCGGTGCCGCCCGGCTGGAGGCCGGTGCCGGGGAACTCGATGAGGGTAACGCAGCCATCGCCGCCGGTGCCGTGAAGCTCCAGAAGGGAACCGGCGAGCTGGCCCGCAAGACCCCGGATCTGGTCGACGGCGCCGAGGAGGCCGCCGCCGGCGCGGTGAAGGTCCGCGATGGGGCCGGGAAACTGGCCGAGGGCAACGGCAAGCTCGCTGCCGGGGCGAACCGGCTGGACGACGGTGCCGGGGAACTGGCTGCCGGGACCAGCCAGC
Source organism: Arthrobacter sp. JSM 101049 (assembly GCF_041679245.1). NCBI lineage: Bacteria > Bacillati > Actinomycetota > Actinomycetes > Micrococcales > Micrococcaceae > Arthrobacter > Arthrobacter sp. JSM 101049. Next base: position 793,146 of record NZ_JBGFFC010000001.1, read on the forward strand.
TGGATGCGGGGCTGGGCAAACTCGACACCGGGTCGGAGTCGCTGCAGGTCGGCACCGGGAAGGTGGACGCAGGTGCGGGGGAACTGGCCACGGGCAACGGCAAGCTGGCGGACGGGACGCAGGAGCTGTTCTCCGGGTCCACGGAACTGGCCAGTGGCACGGACAAGCTGCGGAGGTCCACCGCCGTGGCCTCGGCCGGTGCGCTCGCCGCGTGGCCGCGGGGCCTGCTGCTGCTGGTTCCGCTGCTGCTCCTGGCGGTCCCCGTGATCCTGCTGGTCAGGGCCCGGCGACACCTGCGCCGGTAGCCGGCCCCTACGCCAGCAGCGAGGCGGCGGCCCCGTCCAGCACCACGGTCACCTGCGGGTGGCGTTGGATGACGGACGCCGGGAAGTCCTCGGTCACCGGCCCCCGCAGGGCACGGTGCACGGCCTCCGCCTTGTGCCCGCCGTGGGCCACGAGCAGCAGGTGCCGCGCCTCCAGGATGGTCGCGATCCCCTGCGTGAGGCACTGCGTGGGGACCTCCTCGGGGGAGGCGAAGAAGCGGGCGTTGTCCCGGCGCGTGCGTTCGGCAAGCGGGACCACGCGGGTCCGCGAGCCGAAGGCCGATCCCGGTTCGTTGAAGCCGATGTGCCCGTTGGAACCGACCCCGAGGATCTGCACGTCGACCCCGCCCGCGGCGGCGATGGCGGCATCATATGCGGCGGCATGGGCGGCGTGGTCCCGGCCGTGGGGGTCCGGGACGTGGACCCGGGCCGGGTCCAGGCCCAGCGGTTCGGTGACCTCGGTGCGGATGACCTCGGCGTAGGACTGGGGGTGGCCGTCGGGCAGGTCCAGGTACTCGTCGAGGGCGAAGCCCGAGATCCCGGAGAAGTCGGCCCCGGAGGCGGCCAGGGCCGCGTACAGGGGCAGCGGGGAGGAACCGGTGGCCAGGCCGAGGACCAGCGCGGGGTTCGACCGCACGGCCCCGAGCACGACCCCGGCAGCCAGCTTCCCGGCGTCGTCCGCGTCCTGCCCCACGAGGAGGCGCAGCGTGCCCGAGCCGCCATCGGCCACGCCGGCGCTCCCCCCGCGGCCGCTCACCGCGGGTCCCCGGAGGCGGCGTGCAGGGCCGCGTCGAACCAGCCGGTGATGCTGGCCGGGTGCGTGATGGCGGTGCCCGCCACCACGGCGTGGACCCCGGATTCCAGGGCCGCGCGGGCCTGGGCGGGGGTGTGGATGCGCCCCTCGGCCACCAGGGGCCGTCCGAGCGCTGCCCCGGCGATCGCCGCGACCAGCTCCAGGTCGGGGCCGTCGGTCGTGGCCCGCTCCCCCGTGTAGCCGGCCAACGTGGTGCCCACGAGGTCCGCGCCGGCCGCGGCGGCGGCCAGGGCATCGTCCAGCGACCCGCAGTCGGCCATGACCAGCGCCGGGCTCTGGTCGTGGACCCGGGCGATGGTCTGCTCCAGCGTCAGCCCGTCCGGGCGCGGGCGCCGGGTTCCGTCCAGCGCGACGACGTGCGCGCCGGCCTGCGCCACGGCCAGGGCATGGTGCGCGGTGGGGGTGATGAAGACGCCGTCGTGCCCGTCCTTCCAGAGCCCGATCACCGGGACCTCGACGGCCGAGCGCGTGAACTGGATGTCGGCCAGGCCCTGGACCCGGACGGCCGCGGCGCCGCCGGTGACCGCGGAGGCGGCCACCTGCGCCATGGTCTGCGGGTGGCGCATCGGCTCGCCCGGGTAGGCCTGCGCGGAGACGATGAGCCGTCCGCGCAGGGATGCCAGGAGGTCGGAGGGGGTCATCATGTGCTGGTCCTTCGGTCCTAGAGCAGCCCGGTGGAGCGCAGGATGTCCGCGATGGCCGCGGTCTCGGCGTCGTCCAGGGAGGCCATGGGCGTGCTCATCGCATTGTCCTCGATGACGCCGAGCAGGACCAGGGCGGTCTTGAAGGCGCCCAGCCCCGCGGCGCCGCCGGAGACCCGGGCGGCGTCCGGGGTGAAGACGATGGTGAACAGCTTCGCCAGCCGGTCCTGTTCGCTGCGCACGGCGGCCCAGTCGCCGGCCGCGGCGGCGTCGACCATGCGGCGGTAGCCGGCCGGGTCGACGTTGCCCAGGCCCGGGACCACGCCGTGGGCGCCGCCGAGCAGGGCGCCGTCGACGACGACCTCGTGCCCGGTGAAGACGGCAAAGCCCGGCAGGTGGGCGGTGGCCAGCAGCAGCCGGCGGAAGGAGACGTCGTCGCCCGAGGAGTCCTTGACGCCGGCGATCACCCCGTCCTCGGCCAGGCGGAGGGCCACGTCCAGGGGCAGCTTGGCGTTGGTGCGGATCGGCACGTCGTAGGCGAAGATGTCCACCCCGACCGCGGCCTTGACGGCCCGGAAGTGGTCCTCGATCTCGGCGGCGTTGGAGAGCGCGTAATACGGGGTGGTGACGACCAGGGCGTCGGCGCCGAGGTCGACCATGCGCCGGCCCTCCTCGATGACCCGGGCGGTGGTCTGCTCGTTCGCTCCGGCCAGCAGCGGCACGCGGCCGCCGTTGCGTCCGGCGATGGTCGTCATGACCAGTTCGCGTTCGGCGTTGGTCAGGTACGGGACCTCCCCGGAGGAACCGAGCACGAACAGGCCGGTGACCCCGCCGTCGATCAGGTGGTCCACCACCCGTTCGAGCGACGCCGTGTCGACGGAGCCGTCGGCGGAACGGGGGGTGATGACCGGCGGGATGACCCCGGAGTAGGTGCGGGGGGTGGCGGTGGTTGCTGCGGTCACGGGTGGTGGTTCCTGTTCTGGTGGGTGGTGCGGTGAGAGGTCATGCTGAGGCGGCCCTCGGGCGGGCCCGGGGTCTGGGCTCTCCGGCGCCTAGCCGGCGTGGAGCAGCGAGGGCGCGGCGCCGAGGAGCTTGCGGGTGTAGTCGTTCGTGGGCGAATCGAAGACCTGGGCCGCCGGGCCCTGCTCCACGATTTCCCCGGCGTTCATCACGCAGATCCGGTCGGAGACGTAGCGCACGGTCTGGATGTCGTGCGAGATGAACACCATGCCCAAGTTCAGCTCCGTCTTCAGGTCGGAGAGCAGGTTCAGCACCTGCGCCCGGACTGAGACGTCCAGGGCGGAGGTCGGTTCGTCGGCCACGATGATGTCCGGGTCCAGGGCCAGCGCGCGGGCGATGGCCACGCGCTGGCGTTGTCCGCCGGAGATCTGGTTGGGGAAGGCCGCGCCGGCGGAGGCCGGCAGGCCGACCAGGCCCAGCAGTTCGGCGGCCCGCTTGCTCCGGCTGGCCGCCGATCCGATGCCGTGCACCACGAGCGGGTCCATCAGGATGTCGCGCACCTGCATGCGGGCGTTCAACGCCGTGGCGGGGTCCTGGAAGACGACCGAGACGCTGCGCCCGAATTCCCGGCGCAGTGCGGCATTGCGCTTGACCGCCGGCTTGCCGCGGAAGAGCACCTCGCCCGAGGTGGGTAACTGCAGCCCGACCAGCACCGAGGCGAGCGTGGACTTGCCGCAGCCGGACTCGCCGACGATGCCGACGGTCTCACCGCGGCCCACGCTGAAGTGGACGCCGTTGACGGCCTTGACGACCAGGGGCTTGAAGGCCTTGCCCGACCGGGCCCGGTGGTGGACGTGCAGGTCCTTCAGTTCTATGACCGGGGTGGGGCTGCTGGTCGATGCGGGCTGGCTCATGCCTGCGCTCCCTTCGTGGTGGTTCCGGCCGGCGCCAGGGTGGGGGCCTCCGGCTGCGGGCTGGCCCAGACGTGGTCGGCGTGGCCGTCGACCGGGGTGAGGACGAGCCGCCGGGACGGATCGGCTCCGGGCTGGGTCGAGCGGTCCGCGAAGCGGTCCCCGTCGGCGAAGTCTCCCGGGCTAGGCACGGTCCCCGGAATCTGGTGCAGGCGTTCGGCACCGGATTCGATGGAGAGCACGGAGCCGAGCAGCCCCCGGGTGTATTCGTGGGTCGGACGCGACAGGATCGAACGGACGGGGCCGGCCTCGACGACCTGCCCGGCGTACATGACGGTGACCCGGTGGGCCAGCGAGGCCACCAGCGCCAGGTCGTGGCTGACGAACACCATGGCGAACCCGAGCTGCTCGCGCAATTCGTTGAGCAGGTCCACGACCTGTTTCTGCACGGTCACATCCAGTGCGGTGGTCGGCTCGTCGCAGACCACCAGCTTGGGCTTGCGGGACAGGGCCATGGCGATGAGCACCCGCTGGCGCTGGCCGCCGGAGAGTTCGTGCGGGTAGGACTTCAGCGTGCGCGCCGGGTCGAGCTTGACCAGTTCGAGCAGTTCGGCCGGGCTCTTGCGTCCGCCGCGGCGGGTGAGCTGCGCGAGCTGGTCCTTGATGAGCATCGAGGGGTTCAGCGAGGACAGCGCGTCCTGGTAGACCATGGCGATCTGCTCGCCGCGCAGGCCCTTGTAGACCCCGGCGTCGCCGGCGCGGGTGCCGCCCCGGCCGTCGGGGGGCAGCAGTTCGCGGTCCCCGAAGCGGATGGAGCCGGTGATGCATGCGGTATCGGGCAGCAGTCCCATGACGGCCAGCGAGGTGATCGACTTGCCGCAGCCGGATTCGCCGACCAGGCCCATCGTCTCGCCCTCGCGGACGGTGAAGGAGACGTTGTCCACGATCCGGGTCTCGCCATAGCGGTCCGGGAACCGAATCGAGAGGTCGCGGACCTCCAGGACCGGCGCGGCGCCGGCTCCCCCGTTCGCCAGCTGGAGCCGGTCGGTGCGCCGGGCCTCGACCTCGGCGAGCCGGTCGAGTTCGGCGGCCAGGCGGCGGCGTTCGGCCCCGCCCTGGTCCCCGGCCAGGGCGTCTGCGGCCGGGATGGGTGTCCCGGCCCCGTCGGCGGCGCCGGTGGCCGGTTCGGCCAGCCCGCCGGTGGTGTGCTGCACGGTGGAGTCCGCAGCGGCGGCGGCCTCGGCCGTGGCGGTGTCCGCGGCCGGGGTGGTGGCGCCGCGCAGCTTGGGGTTGACCAGGGCGTCGGTCATGCCCTCGGCCAGGATGTTCAGCGCCAGCACGGTCAGCAGGATGACCAGGCCGGCGAAGGTGGTGGCCCACCAGGCGCCGTTGAGGACCAGGGTGCGGCCGTAGGAGATGACGTTGCCCCAGGAGGGGGCGGGGTCCTGCACGCCGGCGCCGAGGAAGGACAGCGAGGCCTCGAGGATGATCGCGTCGGCGACCATGACCGTCGCGAAGACCAGGACCGGGGCGGCGCAGTTGCGCATGATGTGCTTGATGAGGATGTAGAAGCGTCCGGCGCCGATCACGCGTTCGGCCCGCGAATAGTCCTCGTCCCATTGGGAGAGCACGTTGGCCCGGACCACGCGGGCGATCTGCGGGGTGTAGATGACCGCGATGGCCACGATGATCACCGGGATCGTGTTGCCCAGCGAGGCCAGCAGCGCCGCGGCCAGGGCGATGCCGGGGAAGGCCATCAGCATGTCCATGATGCGCATGATGACCTCGTTGGCCCACTTGCTGCTGGTCGCGGCCAGCGAGCCGAGCAGCCCGCCCAGCAGCAGGGCCAGGGCCACCGAGCCCAGGCCGATGACCAGGGAGGTCTGGGCGCCGAAGAGCAGGCGGGAGAAGATGTCGCGGCCCAGCCGGTCGGTGCCGAAGAGGTTCTCGGCGCTGGGGCGCTGGGCGGGGATGCCGGAGGCCAGCGGGCTGTGCGGGGCCAGGACCGGTGCCAGGACCGCCGCCAGGGCGATCAGCACCAGGAAGACCAGGGCGACCTTCGAGCCGAGCGTCAGCGAGGTCAGGCGGGTGGCGCCGGTACTCAGGCGTTCCACCAGTGCGTTGCGGGGTGCCAGGGGAGCCATCGGCTACACCGTCCTAATGCGGGGGTTGATGAGCAGGTAGACGAGGTCGACGACGATGTTCACGAGCACGAACGTCACGGCGATCGCCAGGACGACGCCCTGGACCAGGTTGGTGTCGTGGGCGGTGATGCCGTTGAGGATCAGCTGGCCCATGCCGGGCAGCGAGAAGATCATCTCGATGACGACGGCGCCGCCGAGCAGGTAGCCGATGCGCAGGCCCAGCACGGTCACCGGGGTGACCAGGGCGTTGCGCAGCACGTTGCGGGAGATGACCTCGTTGCGGGGCACGCCGTTGCCGATCGCGGTGCGGACGTAGTCCTTGTCCAGCTCCTCGACCATGGAGGTGCGCACCACGCGGATCAGCGAGGCGGAGACCGGGATGGCCAGCGCCAGCGCCGGCAGGGTCATGTGGCGCAGCCAGGCGCCGAACCCCTCGCCGGGCCCGGGCATGCCGCCGGAGGGGAAGAGCGGGTTCGCGCCCAGGGCCAGCCACTGGATGAGCAGGATGCCCAGCCAGAACGACGGCGTGGCGACCGCGGCGATGGAGAAGACGCGGATCAGCTGGTCGGGCAGCTTGTCGCGGTAGAGGGCCCCGAGCACGCCGAAGGCCAGGGAGATCACGACGGCGATGACCACGCCGAACGCCGTCAGCTGCAGCGTGAGCGGGAAGGCCTGGGCGATCATCCCGGCGACCGGGCGCGAGGGCGGGGTGGTCACGCCGAAGTCCAGGGTCAGCAGGCGGCCCAGGAAGGCCACGTACTGCACGGGCAGCGGGAGGTTCAGGCCGCGTTCGGCGCGGTAGGCCTCCTTGGCGTCGAGGCTGGCGCCTTCGCCCAGGGCCATCGTGGCCTCGTCGCCGGGGGCGAGCTTGAGGATCACGAAGACCAGGAACGTGACGCCCAGGATCATCAGCGGCAGGGCCGCCAGTCGGCGCATCAGCAGTCGCAGGAGGGTTCCCACGGTTGGACTCCCATGTGTCGGGGATGGATGTACTCGAAAAAGGTGGTGCGTGCCGGCGTCGTCAGGGGGACGACGACGGCGGCACGCACCGCTCGTTGGCTGCTACGCCTTGGGCTTGACTCCCACGAAGGAGACGCCGGTGGTGGGCAGGGGCTGGAAGCCCTCGAGCTTGTTCTCGTCCCAGGCGGTGGGCAGCTGGCGGTGGAAGATCGGGTACAGCGGGGCCTCCTCGGCCACGGTGTTGATGACCTCGCCCCAGGCCGCCTTGGCCTTGGCCTCGTCGGCGGACTTGGCGGCCTCGTCGAGCTTGGCCTGGACCTTCTGGTTGGCGGCGGTCTTGTCCCAGCGGAAGCGGTTCTTGGGCCAGACGTCGCCACGGTAGAACCAGCTCAGCAGCAGGTCCATGTCGTTGCCGAACACCGAGGGGTCGCCCGGTGCGACGACCACGGAGAACTTCCCCGTGTCGACGTTCTCCCCGTACAGGGCGCCGGACTGCAGGTTCTTCATGGTGGCCTTCACGCCCGGGATCTTGTTCCAGGATTCCAGGATCAGCGGCGCGACATCCTTCACCCAGGAGGTGTCGGTGGTCAGCAGCTCGAATTCCAGCGAGGTCACGCCGGCGTCCTTGAGCAGCGACTCGGCCTTGGCCGGGTCGTAGGTGTAGACCGTGGAGGCCTCGATGTACTGCGGGTGGGTGTCCTGGACGTAGGAGGTGGCCGCCTTGGCGTTGCCCAGCAGCGCGGTCTTGATGATGGTGTCGGTGTCCAGCCCGTAGTGCAGTGCCTGGCGGACCTCCTTCTGGTCGAAGGGCGCCTGGGCGCAGTTGAACATCAGGAACAGCAGCCCGAAGGACTGCACCGATTCGACGTTGATCTTCGCCTTGAGCCGGTCGACGTCCAGGTAGGGGACGTCCTCGATGGCCGAGACGCGCCCGGATTCGGCGGCGGTGACGCGTGCGGCGGCGTCGGAGAGCAGGTACCAGGTCATGTTCGTCGCACCGGCCGGGTACTGGCCGTTGTAGTCCTCGAACTTCTTGAAGACGATCTTGTCGTCCTTGGTCGCCGAGACCAGCTGGTACGGGCCCGAGCCGACGGGCTTCGCGTCGAAGGCCGCTTGGTCCTTCTTGGCGAGCTTCTTCGGGACCACCTTAACCACCGAGATGCGGGTCGGGAACAGCGGGAACGCGTACTTCAGGTTGAAGACGACGGTGTCCTTGCCCTTGGCCTTGACCGACTTGATGAAGGGAACGAACTGGGCGAACAACGAGGCGTTCTTCGGGTCCAGCACGCGCTCGAACGAGTAGACGACGTCGTCGACGGTGACGTCATCGCCGTTGTGGAACTTCGCGCCGGAACGGAGCTTGACCTCCCAGGTCGTGTCGTCGACCTGGTTCGGCTCGGCGGCGGCCAGGGCCAGATACGGCTTACGGGTCGCCGGATGCAGGTCCACGAGTCCCTCGAAGATGTGCATGTTGGCCGCGAACGGCGTGGCACCCGAGGAGGTCATCGGGTCGAACCCGGTGGACAAGGCGTAGGAGATCCCGGCTTCGATCGTGTCGGCGCCCGCGCCGCCGGAAGCGGCGCCGGCTCCCGAGGAGCTGGGGCCACCGCAGGCGGCGATGCTCGCGGAGAACGCGGCGGCGGCACCCATGAGGCCGGAGACCTTGAGGAAGTTGCGTCGGCTGCCTTCTTTGGCGGCCAAGTCGCTGAGGGACATGATTACCTCTTCTGTACGAATGAGAAGTCGGACGTAGGATGTCCGACGTAATGATGTAGACTGTAAGCCGAATCACAGAGCGGGGTCAAGTGCCCGCCCGAAGGTTTTGACAGGACATCGACACCCCGGCCAGGCATGCACCGGTCCGGGGACACGCGAAAGGAAATGGCCATGACCGCTCCAGCGCGCCACGTCCGGCTCGGGGCCCAGGAACGCCTACGCGCCCTGACCTCCGACATCATGGACCTCATCATCGACCGCGGGCTCCGCGCTGGGGATTCACTACCAACCGAGAACATCCTCACCGAGGAGCTCGGCGTCGGGCGCAATACGCTGCGCGAGGCGATCAAGGTGCTGCAGGCCCTGGGGGTCGTGGAAATCAGGCACGGGTTCGGCATGTTCGTCGCCTCCAACAACCTGGTGGCCCTCGCCGACAGCCTCACCTTCCGGGGGCGGATGTCCCTGCGGCACAAGGGCCACGAGGCCCACGAACTCGTGGAGGTCAGGCAGGCACTGGAAGCCGGGCTGATCGGCTCGGCCATCGACGTGCTCGACGAGGAACAGCTCCGGGAACTGGAGGCCCTCGCGGTGACCATGGAGGAACGGGCCGCCGGCGGGCAGTCCTTCGTGGAGGTCGACCAGGAGTTCCACCGCCTGCTCTTCTCCTGCCTGGAGAACGAGCTGCTGACGAATCTGCTGGGCGTCTTCTGGCAGGTCTACCGCACGATCCACGAGGCCATCGACACCGGCGACGACGGCAACCCCATCGCTGGCCTGGCGGAAACGGCGAAGATCCACCGCGACATCGTCGAGTCCGTCCGCATCAAGGACAAGGCGCTCGCCGCCGAGCTGATGCACCGACACTTCGACGGGATCCGCAGCCAGCTCACGGAGTTCGCCCTCGAGGCCTGAGGCCGCAGCCCGGCCGCTACCGCCGGAGCCCGGCGGCCCAGGAGTGCGGGGCCGGCTTGCGCGCACCGGGCAACGCGGTCGACTCCCGCCACCGCGTCGCCCACTCCGGGAGATCGAGTCCTGCCGGGACCTCGACGCCGAGCTCCGCGAGGATCTCCTCGTTGGACACCGGCCCCTGGCGCCCGAGCAGGCGCGTGCAGATCAGCGCGCTGGCATAGACCTCGCCGTCGGCAACGATCCGCTGCTCGAAGTAGATGCTGCGCTCGTCCATCCCTGCAATGCGGGTCTCGACGCTGAAGCGCTGGTTGAAGACGACCGACTTGCGGAAGGTGATGGTCTCGGCCTGGACGACCGGCGTCCAGCGCTTGCGCCGCATGGCGTCCCAGCTGCCGGCGCGGACCATGAGGTCGAAGCGCCCCAGGTCGAAGATCGAGAAATACATGCCGTTGTTGATGTGCCCGGCGATGTCGATATCCGTCAGCAGCGCCCGCATCGGCAGCGAACCCACCCCGAACAGGTCGAGCTGCGGGCGGCGACGGGCCTTCAGGAGCATGAGCCAAAGACGGAAGATCATGTGCATGCCCCCATGTTACCTGCGGGTAACTACGACGGCGAGCCTTCAGTGATTGACCCAACCCAACCAGTGGTTGCACACTGGTTCACGGGACGTCCGCACGGCGCCCTTCACATCCCGGGCCGGTGCCACGCACTGCCCGCGCTCCCCCGAGGAACAGACCATGGCCCCGCGCGCCCTCCGGCCCTTCGCGCACCGCGACTACCGCATCCTGATCGCCGCCATGGTGGTTAGCGTCTTCTCGCACGGCATGTGGGCGGTGGCGATGGTCTACCAGGTCAAGCGGCTGGGTGGCGGTCCGGTGCAGTTGTCCTTCGTGGCGACCGCCACGAGCATCGGCCTGCTGGCCTTCGTGCTGATCGGGGGGATCACTGCCGACCGCGTCTCCTGCCGGCGCATCGTCATCGCCGTCGAGGCCACCAGCCTGGCGATCATGGCCACGGTGGCGGCCCTGGCGCTCGGCGGCATCCTCGAGCTGTGGCACCTGGTCATCGCCGGCTTCCTGGTCGGGACGGGTGCCGCCTTCTTCTTTCCCGCCTATTCGGCCCTGCTGCCGCGCATCCTGCCACCCGAGGACCTGCTGGCGGCGAACGGCGTGGAGGGGACGGTGCGTCCGGTCCTGCAGCAGGCCGCAGGCCCGGCCGCGGCGGGCATGATCGTCGCCGCGTTCGCCCCCGCCTATGCCATCGCCGGCATGGCGGTGTGCCATCTGCTCGCGGTGTCCGTGCTGCGCGCCATCAGCCACGCCTCCGCCTACGATGCGCACCTTGAACCGGGCGAGGTGCGCCCCAGCGCGCTCGCCGACCTCCGCGAGGGCGTCGCCTACACCGTCAGGACACCGTGGCTGTTGTGGACGCTGCTGTTCGCGGTCCTGTCGGTCCTGAGCTTCATCGGGCCGATCGAGGTGCTGCTGCCGTTCATCGTCGGCGGGCAGCTCGGCGGGGATGCCCAGGCCTTCGGACTGGTGCTGGCCGCCTTCGGCATCGGCGCCGCGTCCGGTTCGCTGCTGACCGCATCCCGGCCCCTGCCCCGGCGCTACCTGACCTGGATGGTGGCGGTCTGGGCACTCGGGACGCTGCCGTTGGCTGCCGTCGGCGCGGTGACCGGCCTGTGGCAGTTGGCCGCGGTGCTCTTCGTCGTCGGGGCGACCGGCGGCATCGGCCAGGTCATCTGGGGCACGCTGCTCCAGCGCCGGGTTCCGCGCCGCATGCTCGGCCGGATCTCCAGCCTGGACTTCTTCGTCTCCCTGGCCCTGATGCCGGTGTCGATGGCGTTGGCCGGCCCCGTCGGCGAGGCCGTCCCCCTGTGGGTCGTCTTCGTCGTCGCCGGCGTCGTGTCCCCGGTCATCGGTGTCATCGCCTGGCTGGCCGGGCGCATGGGCCGCGACGAGATCGCCCATCCGCTGGACGCCAGGCTCTCGACTCCCCTCGCTGCGGCCGGTTGACGGCCGCGGCCGGTCAGACGGCGTGCTGGGCGTGCCCGTTGATCGCGTCCGCCGCCCTGATGAGCGTCAGGTGCGAGAACGCCTGCGGGAAATTGCCGGCCATGCGGTCGTCGATGGTGTCGTACTCCTCGGACAGGAGGCCCAGGTCGTTGGCGTAGCCCACCAGCTGGTCCATCAGCCGCCGGGCGTCGTCGATGCGCCCGGAGCGGGCATACTGTTCGACCAGCCAGAACGAGCAGGCCAGGAACGGATGCTCGGTGCCGGAGAGCCCGTCCTTGCCCGCGGTGGTCCGGTACCGCAGCAGCAGGCCGGCGTCGTCCATCAGGTCGCGCTCGAGGCGAGCCACCGTCCCGAGCATCTTGGGGTCGTCGTAGGCGATGAATCCGACCTGCGGCAGCACCAGCAGCGAGGCATCCACCTCGGTATCGCCGTAGGTCTGGCGGAAGGTGTTGGCCCCGGCATCGAAGCCGTGCTCCATGATCTCGGCGTGGAGGCGGTCGCGCAGCTTCTCCCACGCCTCGGCATCGCCCTCGAGCCCGTGCTCGCGCACGGCCCGGACGCCGCGGTCGAACGCGGCCCACATCATCACGCGCGAGTGGGTGAAGAACTTCAGGGGCCCGCGCATCTCCCAGATGCCGTGGTCCTTGTGGTCGATGTGCTTCTCGACGTAGCCGAGCAGGGTCTTCTGCAGCGGCCAGGAAAAGTGGTCCTCGACCCCGCCCATGTTGCGCAGCTTCTCCAGGGCCACGAGCACCTCGCCGACGACATCGCCCTGGTACTGGTCCACCGCGCCGTTGCCGGCGCGGACCGGAAGGGAGCCCTCGTAGCCGGGCAGGTGGTCCAGGATGCGTTCGGGCAGCCGCCGCTCGCCCGCGACGCCGTACATGATCTGCAGGTCCTCCGGATCGCCGGCAACGGCACGCAGCAGCCAGTTGCGCCAGTTCATCGCCTCCTTCTCATACCCGTGGGTCATCATCGCCTCGAGCGTCAACGCCGCGTCGCGCAGCCAGCAGAACCGGTAATCCCAGTTCCGCTCGCCCCCGAAGTCCTCCGGCAGCGACGTCGTGGGTGCGGCAACGATGCCGCCGGTTTCCTCGTGCGTCAGGGCCCGCAGCACCAGCAGGGAACGCTTGACGATGTCGTGGTAGGACTCCTGCGCCGGGATGTCCTTGGCCCAATGCTGCCAGTAGGACATCGTGGCCTGAATGTTCGCCCCGACGTCGATGCGCGGCGGGGCGTCCTTGTGCGAGGCGAACCAACACAGCTCGAAGTCGATGGTCTCGCCGGCGGCGACAATGAAGTCCCCGACGTGCCGCTGGTCTTGGCCGTGGGGCAGCCGATCGGCATGCAGCACCATGGCGTCCGGGCCCGCCACCGCCACGATGGAAGTCACCCCGGTCTCCGGGTCCTGGTGCCGGCGGACCCACGGGACCACCGAGCCGTCGCCGAAGCGGAAGCTGATTTCCTGGTGCATCCTCACGCTGCCGGCCAGTCCCTCGACCCGGCGCACGATCGAGGCCCGCTCGTCCCCCACAGGCATCAGGTCGGTCACCAGGACCTCGCCCTCGTCGGCCTTCCACAGGGTGCGCAGCACGAACGTCGAGTCCACGTAGGTCCGCTGCACGACGACCGGGCGCTCTTCCGCCGCCGGGTCCTGCGCATCGCCCTGCGCATGCGGCTCGTCGGGGCCGGCCTGGCGGGAAGCCTGGCGCCGCTCGGCGCGCCGAGCTGGGTGTTCTGGCTCGCAATCGTCCACAGCGCCCGCCGGCGCCAGCAGCCACCGTCCGTGTTCGGCCCCGCCGAGCAGGGCCGCGAAGGAGGCATCGGAGTCAAAGCGGGGGAATCCCAACCAGTCGACACTGCCCGATTCCGACACCAGCGCCCCGGTGTGCAGGTCGGACAAGAGTGCATAGTCTTCGATCAATGAGGCCATCCCCCTAGCCAACCGCAGCAGCCCCAGCGGGGCAAGCCGTTCGCCCCCAAGCCCGTTTTCTTTTGTTTTTCTTTTTTTCTGTTGACTTCTTGAGGTAGCGCAATCTAAAGTCAACGAAACGCAGATCATTGTGATGAGGACCACCGAAGGGACGGCACATGTTCGCCGAGGAACGACAGCGGCTGATGGTCGAGCTGGTGTCCAGCACCGGCCGCGTCACGGTCGCCGACCTGGCAGCGCAACTGGACATCACCCGCGAGACCGTCCGCCGCGACCTGGCCCAACTCGAGCAGGAGGGCCGGCTGCGCCGCGTCCACGGCGGGGCGGTTGCCGGCGGAGGCGCCAGCACGGCCGAGGAGAGCCTGAGCGTGCGCACCTCGCTGAACCACGGGCAGAAGTCCCGCATCGCCGCCCGTGCCGTGGAATTGCTGCCCACCGGCGCCAGCTCGGTGGTGCTCGATGCCGGCACGACGACGGAACTGCTCGCCCAGGCGATGGCCTCCACGCTTCCCGCCCAGCGCAGCAACGACCTGCTGGTCCTCACGCACTCCGTCCCCGTCGCCTACCGCATCGCCCGGGCGGGGTCGTTCCAGCTCGAGGTCATCGGCGGCCGGGTCCGCGCGCTGACCAGCGCCGCCATCGGCACCTCCACCATCGACCAGTTCCGCGCCCTGCGTCCCGACATCGCCTTCGTCGGCGCCAACGGCATCCACGCCAGTTTCGGGTTGAGCACCCCCGACCCGCTGGAGGCGGCGGTGAAGTCCGCGATCGTGGCCTGCGCACGCCGCGTCGTCGTCCTGGCCGATTCCAGCAAGCTCGGCCAGGAAACCCTCCTCCGCTTTGCCGGCCTGGACCAGGTCGACACCCTGGTCACCGACACCACACCGGACACCGGGCTCGCCGCCGCCCTCGAGGACGCCGACGTGGAGGTCGTCCTCGCATGATCACCACCTTCACCGCCAACCCCAGCCTCGACCGCACCATCGAACTCGGCGCGCCCCTCTCCCGCGGGGCCGTACAGCGGGCCCTGGCCGCCGGGGCGCAGTCCGCGGGCAAGGGCGTCAACGTCGCCCGCGCCCTGGTCGCCGCCGGGGTGCCCGCCCTGGCCGTGCTCCCCGGGGACGCCACGGACCCGGTCGTCGTCGGCCTGGGCATCGACGGGCTGCCCCACCGGGCGCTGCCGATCGGGCAACCGCTGCGCAGCAACGTCACCCTGACCGAGCCGGACGGGACCACCACCAAGGTCAACGAGCCAGGCCCCACCCTCGACGCGGCGGCGCAGCAATCGATCGCCTCGGCGCTGTCCGAGGCCGCCGCCGGCTCGTCCTGGCTCGTGCTGGCCGGCTCGCTGCCCCCGGGGCTGCCCACCGGCTTCTACGCCGACACCATCTCCGCCCTGCACGCCGACCTCGGCGAGCGCTGCCCGCAGATCGCCGTCGACACCTCGGACGCGCCCCTGGCCGCCCTGTATGCCCAGCCGGGCCGGCTGCCGGATCTCATCAAGCCCAACGCCGCCGAACTGGCGGAGTTGACCGGCACCTCCTCCGAGGGCGAGCTCGAGGCCTCCCCCGAACTGGCCGCCGCCGCGGCCCGCCGGCTCGTCGACCAGGGCACCGCCGCCGTCCTGGCCACCCTCGGTTCCCGCGGCGCCGTCCTCGTCACTGCCGCCGGGGCCTGGCTGGCCACCCACGAACCCGTGCGTGCCCGCAGCACCGTCGGGGCCGGCGACTCGGCACTGGCCGGCTACCTGCTGGCGCACGACCGCGGCGCCACACCTCCCGACTGCCTGCGCTCCGCCGTCGCCTACGGCGCCGCGGCGGCCTCCCTCCCCGGCTCGCTGATCCCCACCCCGGACCAGACGACCCCGGACCACGTCACCATCACCTCCCTGGCCCCGGCCGTCCCACCGCTGGCCGCCTCGACCCAGACCCCCAAGGAGTAGCCATGTCCGAACTCATCACCGACGAACTGGTCCTGCTGGACCGCGACCTCGGCGGCACCAGCGCCGAGGTCATCCGGGCCCTGGCCGAGGTCGTCGCCAGCGCCGGACGTGCCCGCAACGCCGCGGATCTGGCGGCCGACGGCATCGCCCGCGAGGCGAAGACGGCGACCGGCGTCCCCGGCGGCATCGGCATCCCGCACTGCCGCTCCTCAGCGGTCACCCAGGCCACCCTCGTGATGGCCCGCCTGGCCCCGGCCGTCGACTTCGGCGCCAAGGACGGACCGGCCGACCTGGTCTTCTTCATCGCCGCCCCCGAAGGCGCCGACCAGCAGCACCTCAAGCTGCTCTCGAAGCTGGCCCGGTCGCTGGTCAAGAAGGACTTCACCGCGGCACTGCGCTCGGCCGGCACCGCGGCCGAGGTCGTCGACCTCGTCGACGCCGCCATCTCCCCCGCGCCCGCCCAGCCCGCGGCCGCACCCGCGGCAACCGAGGGTGGAGAGCCGGCGCCCCGCCGTCGTTCCCTGGTCGCCGTGACCGCCTGCCCGACCGGCATCGCCCACACCTACATGGCCGCCGACTCGTTGGTCGCGGCGGCTGCCGAGGTCGGCGTCGACCTCCAGGTCGAGACCCAGGGGTCGGCCGGTGCCACGCCGCTGGACCCGTCCGTCATCGCCGCCGCCGATGCAGTGATCTTCGCGGTCGACGTGGACGTCCGCGACAAGGACCGCTTCGCGGGCCTGCCCGTGATCCAGGCGCCCGTCAAGCGCGGCGTGGACGAACCCGCCCGACTCGTCGCCGACGCCCTGGCCGCGGCGGAGAACCCGAACGCCCGCCGCGTCCCGGCCGGCACCGGCGGCTCCGGGGACACCGCCACCGGCGAGGGCAGCGAACGCCTCGGGGCGGCCCTGAAGCGCTCTCTGCTCACCGGCGTGAGCTACATGATCCCCTTTGTCGCCGGGGGCGGGCTGCTCATCGCCCTAGGCTTCCTGCTCGGTGGATACGACATCACCGAGGTCGCCGACCAGGTCAGCGTGCAGAACACCCTGTTCAACCTGCCCGACGGCGGCCTGCTCGCCTACCTCGGCGCCGTCGCGTTCAAGATCGGCAGCCTCTCGATGGGATTCCTGGTCCCGGTCCTCGCCGGCTACATCGCCTACGCGCTGGCCGACCGGCCGGGCCTGGCCCCGGGCTTCACCGCCGGCGCGGTCGCCGGGTTCATGGGGGCCGGGTTCCTCGGCGGCATCGTCGGCGGCCTGCTCGCCGGCGTCGTCGCCCGCTGGATCGGCAACTGGCGGGTGCCCAAGCTGCTGCGCGGGCTGATGCCGGTGGTGATCATCCCGCTGATCGGCTCCATCCTCGCCTCCGGCGCCATGTTCCTCTTCCTCGGCGGCCCGATCGCCGCCCTGAGCACGGCGCTGAGCAACTGGCTCTCCGGCATGTCCGGCACGGCCGCGGCCCTGGTCGGGCTCATCCTGGGCCTGATGATGGCCATCGACCTCGGCGGACCGGTCAACAAGGTCGCCTACGCCTTCGCCGTCGCCGGCCTGGGCACCGGATCGGTCACGAACCAGGCCCCGTGGGAGATCATGGCCGCGGTCATGGCCGCCGGCATGGTCCCCCCGCTGGCCCTGGCGCTGGCCACCACTCTGGACAAGAGGCGCTTCACCGCCGCCGAACACGAGAACGGCAAGGCCGCCTGGCTGCTTGGTGCCGCGTTCATCTCCGAGGGCGCCATCCCGTTCGCCGCCGCCGACCCGCTGCGCGTCATCCCCGCGGGCATGCTCGGCGCCGGCGTCACCGGTGCCATGGTGATGGGCTTCCACGTCACCAGCCAGGCCCCGCACGGCGGGCTGTTCGTCTGGTTCGCCATCGGCAACCTGGCGATGTTCCTGGTCTCCATCGCCGTGGGCATGGTCCTCTCCGCCCTCGCGGTTCTGGCACTGAAGCGCTACGCCCGCCGGTCCCCCGCCGCCGGATCGGCGGCCGACACCGAGAAGGTGGCGGCATGAGCCCGTCGTTTGCCGGGGTCGGGGTCAGCGCCGGCCGGGTCATCGGCCCGGTCCGCCGGATGCCGAACCCGATCACCGCCCCCGCCGACGGCGCACCCCTTCCCGAAGGCACCACCGCCGAGCGGGAATCCGCACGACTGGCCGACGCGGCACGGACCGTCGCCGCAGGCCTCAGGGAACGGGCCGCAACGGCCACCGGCGATGCCGCAGACGTCCTGAAGGCCACGGCCCTGATGGCCTCCGACAAGACCCTACTGAAGGCGGCGGTGAGGCTCGTGGACTCCGGCACGTGTGCCGAATCGGCGGTCTGGGAGGCCGCCGACGCGGTCGCCACGCAGCTCACCGCACTGGGCGGCTACATGGCCGAACGCGCCACCGACGTCCTGGACGTCCGCGCCCGGATCGTGGCCGAATTGCGCGGCGTTCCCGCTCCGGGCATCCCGGCTGCCGAGGAGCCGTTCGTGCTCTGCGCCCTCGATCTGGCTCCGGCCGACACGGCGACCCTGGACCCAGCCCGGGTCCTGGCCCTGGTGACCAGT
This sequence comes from Arthrobacter sp. JSM 101049, assembly GCF_041679245.1. Lineage (NCBI taxonomy): Bacteria > Bacillati > Actinomycetota > Actinomycetes > Micrococcales > Micrococcaceae > Arthrobacter > Arthrobacter sp. JSM 101049. The sequence goes on from NZ_JBGFFC010000001.1 coordinate 810,968, forward strand.
GAGGGCGGCCCGCAGTCCCATACCGCCATCGTTGCCCGGTCCCTGGGACTGCCCGCCATCGTGGCGGCTCCCGGCACCGTGGACCTGGCCGATGGCGACGTCGTCTTCGTCGACGGCATCGACGGCACCGTGGTCCGCGACCCCGGCGCCGAGGAAACCGCCCTGGCCGCGGCCTACGCCGCCCGCGTCCCGCTGCCCGCCTTCACCGGCCAAGGCCAGCTCCGCGATGGCCACCGCGTCCCGCTGCTGGCCAACGTGGGCAGCGGAGCCGACGCCGTGGAGGCAGCAGCCGCCGGAGCAGAAGGCGTGGGCCTGCTGCGCACCGAATTCTGCTTCCTGGGGCGGGACACCGAGCCCAGCGCCGAGGAACAGGTCCGGGCCTACCGCGCGGTCTTCGAGGCCTTCGGCGACTCCAAGGTGGTCGTGCGCACGCTCGATGCCGGGGCCGACAAGCCCTTGCCGTTCCTCACCGACTCCACGGAACCCAATCCGGCCCTCGGGGTGCGCGGCTACCGCACCGATGCCGCCGTACCCGGCGTGCTGGAACGCCAGCTGGCGGCCATCGCCGAGGCGGCGCAGGGCACCGAGGCCGAGGTGTGGACCATGGCCCCGATGATCTCCACCCCGACGGAGGCGGCGGCCTTCGCCGCCCGCTGTGCCGCCGCCGGACTGCGGACCCCAGGCGTGATGGTGGAGGTTCCCTCCGCTGCCGTCATGGCCCGGCACGTCGTCTCCGAGGTGGCCTTCGCGTCCATCGGCACCAACGACCTGACCCAGTACACGATGGCCGCCGACCGCCAACTCGGTCCGTTGGCCGAATTCAACGACCCGTGGCAGCCTGCCGTGCTCCACCTCATCCAGACGACGTGCGAGGGCGGGACCGCTGCGGCCGGTGGGCCGAAGCCCGTGGGCGTCTGCGGCGAGGCCGCTGCCGATCCGGCCCTGGCCGTAGTCCTCGTTGGACTCGGCGTGTCCACGCTGTCGATGAACCGACGGGCACTGCCTGCGGTGGCAGCCATCCTCAGGACGGTGGACCGCTCCGATTCACAGCGGATCGCCCGGCTGGCCCTGGGCGCCGGCTCAGCGGATGAGGCCCGTACGCTCGTCCGCGCCGAGTTGCCGGACCTCGACGTCTACGGGCTCTAACCCGGCGGACCCACCTTCCAACCATCTCCATTCGATACACTCCGTCGACCCACCCCATCAATACACCCCAGGAGAACACCATGGCAGAACGTACAGCCACCATCGCCAGCCGCGTCGGCCTCCACGCCCGCCCGGCAGCCATCTTCGCCGAGGCCGCCGGCGACCTCGACCTCGAGGTCACCATTGCCCTCGAGGGCGAGCCGGCCGACGAGGCCCTGGATGCCTCGAGCATCCTGTCCCTCATGGGCCTGGGCGCCGAATACGGCACCACCGTGGTCCTGCGGGCCGACGGCGAAGGAGCCGAGGCCGCCCTCGACCGGCTGGTGGCCATCCTGGAAACGGACCACGACGCCGAATAGCCCCCCCTCCGACGACGGGCTGCCCCCGGCGTTGTCTATAGTCGGGTCATGAACAACCGGTGTTGAGGCACGTGCTCCTGCTCTGCTCCTGCGCGGCCGTGATCGCCGGCATCGTCGTCACGGCCGCGGCGTCCTCCCAGCCCGCGACGATCGGATGGTTCGGTTACACGCCGCTGTCCGCCGGTGACCGCCTCGAAGGCCTGCATGTGGTGTCGACCACGGGCTTGGTGGGCTTCGCCGTCCTGAGCCTTGGCCTGATCGCGCTGGCGTTCTGGGCCTGCCTGCACCTCGGAACCCGCCGGGTCGGGGCCCTCCCGTGAACGGCGAGCAGCACTGCCGGGCCAGCGCCAGTCACAAGCCACCCGGGTCGCTGCCCCCGTCGGTCGCCCTGCGCCCCTTCCGTGCAAGTGACGCCGGGTTCATCATCGAGCTGGCGTCGGACGAGCGGGTGACCCGCTACGTCGGTGATGGGCGGACTTGGGACCGGCCCTACACCGAAGACCGCATCCAGGCGGCCCTCCGGAACGGTCCGCTCGACCAGGACGGTGCCACCCGCTGGTTTCTGGCGGTAGTGGCCGGCGACCCGGTGGGTCTGCTGGTCGCCATGCGCCGGGTCGGCGGGGTCGAGATCGGGTACTGGGTCTCCCCCGGCCACTGGGGTCGCGGCATCGCCGGCGCCATGGTCGACGCAGCCGTGGCCACGGTTCCCGCCCTCTATGGAACGGACGCGCTCACCGCCCGCGTCCACCCCGACAACGCCGTCTCCGCCCGGCTGCTCACCCGACGCGGATTCGGGCCTGCCGGACACCACGAGGGCGTCGACCACTACCGGCAGGAGTAACGCCGATGGCGGCGTCCCGCTGCCCGCCCCAACGCGGCACCGTAGACCACATGTGCCGTGAACATCGTCCACGACCTGGCAGGTTTGTCCCGGTGGGCCGGCGGCAGGATCCCCAGCAGCGGCAATCATCCCTCGTACCCCACGGCCCACACGGCGATGCCGTAGAGGGCGCCCGTCCACCCGTTGCGGTGCTCCGGCGCGACCAGGACCCCGTAGGCCGCCCCCGCGCCGACACCGTAACCGAGGTGGGAGACCAGTGCCACGGACGTGGTTGCGTCCTCCGACAGGCCGGGCAGCAGGTCCTCGATGATGATGCGCGGGGGTTGTCGGTCCATGACCCCGAAGAGGTCGGAAATCCCCAGTGCGGCGCTCATGGCTGCCGTGCCCGCCACACCGGCGAGCGCCCCGGAGAAGCCGCGTTTGACGATGCCCTCCACCTGTCTTCCGTCCATGGCCCATGGTAGGCCCGGCAGATAGGGTTCTGGCCAGTTTTTCGGGGCGGGTCGACGACAGACGGAACCGTCGCCTCGCCGTGCACCCCCGGATACAGCGGCGGCCCGGGCCGTGGAGCCCGGGCCGCTGCTGCTGGGATCGGCTCCCTAGAGGATCGCGTCGGTGAGGTGGTTCGGGGTGCCGAACCGGTGGGCGGTGATCGAAATGGCCTGTTCACGCAGGAACGGCAGCAGCTCGACCCGGCCCGCGGCGACCACCGGGTGGTCGTAGACGGCCACGTCGGGCTTGCCCTGGGCCGCGGCGTAGGTGTCCTGCGCGGAGGCGCCGATGTAGCGGATCCGCGCACCCGAGTCCGGTCCTGTCTTGGCGGCCAACCGCCCCACCCGTCCGGCCCAGGCGGCGCCGTCCTCGACCGCCACCTGCACGCCTTCCGCCCGGAGCGCGGCGAGCACGCGGGCGGGCAGGTCGGCGGACACGCTGACCGTGATGCCGGAGCCCGGGCGGGTGCTGGTGCCGGCCCGGCCGCTGATGCCGTGGGTGCTGGTCGCCGCATGGGCGCCGAGCCCGGCGGAGACCACGCGCAGCAGCTCGGCCAGCCCATGGCCCGAGGTGGCCTGTTCGTAGCGGATGGTGACCGGGACGGGGCGGTAGCGGAAGACGTTGCGCTCGGCCTGCAGCGCGGAGACGTCCTTCGCGACGCCGAATTCGCCGGCCAGCTGGGCGGCGTCGGTGGCGCGGGCGCCCTGCAGCCAGGCGAAGTCGCCGGGTTCGATGGCGTTTCCGGACGCCGTGCCGGCCTCGGCCGCGACGATGCCGAGGATGTCGCTGCCGCCGGCGACGTCGGCGTAGGAGCCCTCCGAGGTGTCCATGCCCGTGGCCGTGCGCACCGTCGCGTGCGAGACGGCGGCGTGGGATTCGGCGGCGGCCATGGCCTGGGCGCTGACCGGGGCGTCGGCCCAGGAGCCCATGCCGACCAGGTAGTTCGGGCCGCCGGCCTTGGTCCCGGCACCGACGGCCGATTTCTTCCACCCGCCAAACGGCTGGCGGCGCACGATGGCGCCGGTGATGCCGCGGTTGATGTAGAGGTTGCCGGCCTGGACGTTGTCGAGCCAGTACGCCAGCTCCTCCGGGTCCAGCGAATGCAGCCCGGAGGTGAGCCCGTAGTCGATGTCGTTGACGATGCCGACCGCTTCCTCAAGCGTCCCGGCGGTCATGACGCCCAGGATCGGACCGAAGTACTCGGTCAGGTGGTATTCGGAGCCGCGCTGCACGCCCGAACGCACGCCCGGGCTCCACAGCTTGCCGGAGTCGTCGAGCTGGCGCGGCTGCAGCACCCACTGCTCGCCGGGACCCAGCGTGGTCAGCCCGCGCAGCAGCTTGCCCTGCGCCGGTTCGATGACCGGGCCCATCTGCGTCCCGGCGTCCACGGGGTAGCCGACCTTCAGCGACCGGACGGCATCGACGAGCTGGCTGTGGAAGCGCCGCGAGGTGGCCACGGAGCCGACGAGCACCACCAGCGAGGCGGCGGAGCACTTCTGCCCGGCGTGCCCGAAGGCCGAGGCGGCCACGTCGCGGGCGGCCAGGTCCAGGTCGGCCGACGGGGTGACGATGATGGCGTTCTTCCCGGAGGTCTCGGCCAGCAGCGGCAGGTCCTGGCGGAAGGAGCGGAACAGTTCGGCGGTCTCGTAGCCGCCGGTGAGGATCAGCCGGTCGACGCTGGGGTGGGAGACCAGCCGGGTGCCGAGGTCGCGTTCGGAGAGCTGGACATAGGAGAGCAGCTCCCGCCCGATCCCGGCGGCGTCGAGCGCCTCCCAGATGGCCTCGACCATGACGGCACCGGAACGGGCGGCCTGCTTGGCCGGTTTGATCACGACGCCGGATCCGGACGCGAGTGCCGAAAGGGTGGAGCCGGCCGGGATGGCGACCGGGAAGTTCCACGGCGGGGTGACCACGGTCAGCCGCGAGGGGATGTAGGTGGCGCCGTCCACGTCGTCGAGCGCCCGGGCGGACTCGGCGTAGAAGTGGGCGAAGTCGATGGCCTCGGAGACCTCGGGGTCGCCCTGGTCGAGCGTCTTGCCGCATTCGGCGGCCATGACCTCCAGCAGCTCGGCCCGGCGGGCGGCCAGCCGCTCGCCGGCGTGGTGCAGGACGGCGGCGCGCTCGGCACCGCTGAGCTTCCCCCAGGCCTCGGCGGCGGCGTGGGTCGCGGCGACGACGTCGTCGACCTGCCCGGTGGTGGTCAGCGTGTGCGCCTCGATGGTCGCGGTGCCCAATGTGGAGCCGGGGACCCGGGCGAGGATTCCGGCGCCCCAGGCCCGGTTGCCGGGCAGGTCGGGGTCGGTGTCCGGAGTGTTGGCGAACCCGCGTGCCCCGGAGGCGAGTTCGGCGACCTCGGTGGCGGCAGCATCGGCGTCGTACTCGCGGCGGTCCTGGATCCGGTTGGGGGCCGGGACCGCGTCGCCGAGGTCCTCAAGGGAGGCGAGGAAGCGCTGCTTTTCGCGTTCGAACAGGGCCTCGTTGCCGTCGAGCTCGAAGACCGCGGACATGAAGTTCTCCTGGCTCGCGCCCTCCTCGAGGCGGCGGATCAGGTAGGCGATCGCGACGTCGAACTCGCCGGGGTGGACCACCGGGGTGTAGAGCAGCAGGGAGCCGACGTCGGCCTTGACGGCCGCGGCCTGGCCGGTGGCCATGCCCAGCAGCATCTCGAAGTCCAGCCCGTCGGTGATGCCGCGGGCCTCGGCCAGCAGGTGGGCCAAGGCGATGTCGAACAGGTTGTGCCCGGCCACGCCCAGGTGCACGTTGGCGATGTGCTCCGGGCGCAGGGCGTAGTCCAGCACCGACTTGTAGGAGGTGTCGGTGGCCTGCTTGGAGTGCCAGGTCGCGGTGGGCCAGCCGTGGATATCCGCCTCCATGATCTCCATGGGCAGGTTCGCGCCCTTGACCAGGCGGACCTTGGCCGGGGCTCCGCCGGCGGCGACGCGTTCGGCGGCGAACTCCTGGAGGGTCATCATCGCGGACAGCGCGTCCGGCAGGTAGGCCTGCAACACGATGCCTGCCTCGACGTCACGGAACTCGTCCAGCGAGAGCAGGCGCATGAACACCGCCATCGTCAGGTCGAGGTCCTTGTATTCCTCCATGTCCAGGTTGATGAACTTGCGCGGGGAGGCATCGCGGGCGATCCGGTAGAGCGGGGCGAGCTTGTCCACGATGTGCCCGACGGCCTCGTCGAACGCCCAGTGGTTGTGCGGGGCAACGGTCGAGGAGACCTTGATGGAGACGTAGTCGACGTCGGGCCGGCGCAGCAGGCGCTGGGTGCCCTCCAGCCGGCGGTCGGCTTCCTTTTCACCCAGGATGGCCTCGCCGAGCAGGTTGATGTTCAGCCGGACGTCGTCGCGCTTGATCTTCGCGATGGCCGGGCCGAGCTTGGCATCGGTGGCATCGACGATCAGGTGGCCGACCATCTCGCGCAGCACCCGGCGGGCGATGGGAATGACCAAACCGGGAACCACGGGGGCCATGACGCCGCCGAGCGCGACGGCCGAGCGCATGTACCAGGGCAGGAACCCAGGGACCTGGGGGGCCAGGGACCGCAGGTTGCGGGCGGCGACGTGCAGGTCCTCGGGACGGATGACGCCGTCGACGAAACCGACGGTGAAGTCCAGCCCTTTCGGATCCTTCAACACGCCGGCGAGCTGCTGGGCCGAGGCGTCGACAGGTTGTTTCGCGCCTTCGACGAGCCAGCGCCGGACCAGGGCGACGGCGTCATCGGCGAGATCCTTCGGGGAAGCCAGGGTGTCCGGCTGCCCGGACGGGGAAACAGACGGGGAAACGTTGGTCACTTCGGTGGTGCTCCTAGCAGGACAAGACCGGTGGATACCGGCCGCGCGACAATGGGGCAGAGTCCCCCACACCTTTCAGTATCGAAGTCCCGTGGCTTAAGGAAAAGCGACGATTAGTGAACAATGAGATGAAGCAAACGTGATGGTTTGATGGTGGTTCCGCTGGAGCCCGGAGGGAGGCCCCATGCTCGAGGTCCGACGGCTGCGCCTCCTGCGCGAAATGAGCATCCGCGGCACCATCGCCGGCGTGGCGGCGGCGTTGAACTACAGCCCCTCCGCCGTTTCCCAGCAGCTGGCCCTGCTGGAGAAGGAGACCGGCGTGGTCCTGCTGCGTCGCAGCGGACGGCGCCTGGCCCTCACCCCGCAGGCACAGGTCCTGGTCGCCCACACCACCGAACTGCTCGAGTCCCTCGAACGGGCCGAGGCCGCGCTGGCGAGCACCTTGCCGGAGACCTCCGGGACGGTCCGCCTGGCCATGTTCCAAAGCGCCGCCCTGGCCCTGCTGCCCGGTGCGCTGGCACGGCTGCGCGCCGACCACCCGGGGGTCAGGGTGGAGATGACCCAGCACGAGCCGGAGACGGCGCTCCACGAGACGTGGGCACGGGACTTCGACCTGGTGGTGGCCGAACAGTACCCGGGCCATGCGATGCCGCGCTACCCGGGGCTGGACCGCCGGCCGCTGGTGCTTGACTCGATCCGGTTGGGCGTCGCGGACCCGGAACTGCTCGGCCTCTACGTCGAGTCCCTGGAGCAGGCCGCCCGCCTGCCGTGGGTGATGGAACCACGCGGAACGGCATCACGACACTGGGCCGAACAACTGTGCCGCTCCACCGGATTCGAACCGGACGTGAGGTACGAATCGGCGGACCTGCAGGCACACATCGCCCTCGTGGAGTCGGGGAACGCCGTCGCCCTGTTGCCGGACCTGGTGTGGGCCCACCGGAACCCACAGCTCCGCTCCATCGAGGTGCCCTCACGTCCGTGGCGCACGGTCTTTACGGCCGCGCGCGAATCCAGCACGCAGAATCCCGTCATCGCCGCTGTGCGCAGCGCCCTCGAGACGCAGGCGGATGGGCTCGCGGAGAATTCCCCGAACGTGGTCACGAACATGTAACAGCGGCGTGACACCGATCACATGTCAAGTGCGTTGGTGCCATACTCGGGAAGACCACTCACTCGCACCGCCCGGCATTCGCCAACCGAGAGCGCCGGACGCACCGTTCCGTGGCACACCCTGGGGGCGGCACATCCCAACAACCGGACAATTGAGGAACCATGTCTGAACATGCATTCCAGCTGGCGGCCATCGTCGTCTACCTCGCGGCCATGCTGGGCATCGGCTATTTCGCCTTTCGCCAAACCAAGGACCTGGACGACTACATGCTCGCGGGCCGTGGCCTGAAGCCCGGGGTCGCAGCACTTTCCGCCGGCGCTTCCGACATGTCGGGCTGGCTGCTGCTCGGCCTGCCCGGGGCGATCTACGCATCGGGCCTGATCGAGGCCTGGATCGCCATCGGCCTGACCATCGGCGCGTGGCTGAACTGGAAGTTCGTTGCCCCGCGCTTGCGCTCCTACACGGAGGTCTCGCAGAACGCGATCACCATCCCGAGCTTCTTCGAGAAGCGGCTCAAGGACAACTCCCACGTCCTGCGCATCGCCTCATCGCTGATCATCCTGGTTTTCTTCACCTTCTACGTCTCCTCCGGCATGGTCGCGGCGGGCAAGTTCTTCGAGAGCTCCTTCGGATGGCCCTACCTGGTGGGCATGGCAACGGTGGCCATCGTCACCCTCGCCTACACGCTCTTCGGCGGATTCCTCGGCGCGACACTGACCGACGTGGCCCAAGGGCTGCTGATGTTCGCTGCCCTGATCGCCGTACCCATCGTGGGCGTCATCGCCACCGGCGGCATCGGCGCCACCATCGACGGGATTAAGCAGGCACAGCCCGGTGCGCTGAACCTCTTCAACGGCCTGGGCGTCGACCCGACCGGGATCTGGCTCCTGGGCGTCATCTCCGCGGCCGCATGGGGCCTCGGCTACTTCGGCCAGCCCCACATCATCGTCCGCTTCATGGCGCTGCGCACCCCCGCCGACGCGAAGGTCGGCCGGCGGATCGGCATCAGCTGGATGGCGATCTCAGCGCTTGGCGCCGTGGCCACGGCCCTGGTCGACATCGCCTACTTCGCGGACGATCCGGCCAAGGAGATCACGGACCCCGAGACGGTGTTCCTGCTGCTCAGCCAGATCTTCTTCCACCCGTTCATCGCCGGCCTGGTCCTCGCAGCGGTCCTGGCCGCCGTAATGTCCACCATCTCGTCGCAATTGATCGTCTCCTCCTCCGCCCTCGTAGAAGACCTCTACAACATCGTCGGCCGGGAGACCACGGCCAAGAAGCAGGTCATGCTGGGGCGAACCGGCGTCCTGGTCATCGCGGTGGTCGCGTTCCTGATCGCCTTGGACCGCGACGCGAGCGTCCTGCAGCTGGTTTCCTTCGCTTGGGCAGGTTTCGGCGCTGCCTTCGGCCCCCTGGTGATCCTGAGCCTGTACTGGCGCAAGCTGACCACCGCGGGAGCCGTCAGCGGCCTGATCGTGGGGGCGGTCACCGTGTTCGTCTGGGGCAAGATCCCCGAGCTGCACAGCTTCCTGTACGAGATCGTCCCGGCCTTTGCCCTGAACGTCATCGTCGCCGTCATCGTCTCGCGCATGACCCACAAGGAGAACCCCGTCATCGACGGCGAATTCAGCGAGATGGAAACCCAGGTCAGCAGCACGGCGAAGGCCCGCGCCCGCAGCTGACCAGCATCCCCACCTGCCGCCGAACACGGCAGCACGGCCCCGGAACCGGCACCGCCGGCCGGGGCCGTGGCACGTCCACGACCTTCCGGCAGCCGGCGTGGTGCCCCTGCCTGGCGCCGAATCCCGTGCGGTACGCTCAAACCCATGGCAGAGCAGACATCCCCGGCCTCCGCATCCCCGGAGCCGGCCAACGCCTTCCCGCCCGCCGACCGAGACCAGGACAAGGCATCCACCGGCCCGGCGGTGGCCGATGACTTCGTCGTCCGCAGGCACCAGACCGCCTCGGGCCTGGCCTACACCAGTACGACCGGCCGGATGGTCCTGCGCCGCGAAGAGGCCCTCAACGGGACCAACGGCGGTCACCTGCCCAAGGCCGAGATCTTCCTGGTCGCCTATACCGCGGACGCCTCGGGCGACGCCGACGCCACGGCCGACGAGGCTGGCCAGAACCGCACACCCAACCCCCGCCCGGTCGTCTTCGCCTTCAACGGCGGGCCGGGCTCGGCCAGCCTCTGGCTGCACCTGGGCTTGTTGGGCCCCCGCCGTGTGCACACCGGCGATGTCGGAGCCATGACGCCGCCGCCGTACGCCCTCGTGGACAACCACGAATCCCTCCTCGAACACGCCGACCTGGTCGTCATCGACCCGGTCGACACGGGCTATTCCCGGGTGGTCGACGGCGGCAAGACGGACGAGTTCCACGCCTTCATCGAGGACCGCGACCTCATCGCGGAGGTCATCCGCCTGTGGACCACCCGCAACGGCCGATGGCTCTCCCCCAAGTACCTGGTCGGCGAAAGCTACGGAACGCTGCGCGCCGTGGCCGTGGCGCGCCGGCTCTACGACGCCCACGGCCTGGCCGTCAATGGACTGGGGCTGATCAGCACCGTGCTGAACCTCTCCACCCTGGACTTCCAGCCGGGCAGCGACACCCCCTACGCGCTGCACCTGCCCACCTACGCGGCCATCGCCCACCACCACGGCCGGCACGGAAACCGCCCGCTGGCCGAGGTCGTCCGCGACGCGCAGGACTACGCCTCCGGCGACTACGTCCTGGCCCTGCACCTGGGCAGTCGGCTGACCAAGCGCAAGCACGACGCCGTCGTGCGCCACCTTGCCGAACTGACCACCTTGTCCGAGGCCTTCATCCGCCGGACCAACCTGCGCTGGGACTACATGGAGTTCGCCACCGAGCTGCTGCGCGAGCGGGGCCTGCTCGTCGGGCGCATCGACGGCCGGTTCACCGCGCAGCCACCGCGCGCCCAGGAATCCCACACCTGGGAAGACCCGAGCATGCGGGCCATCACCGGCCCCTACGCCGCGGCCATCAACCACTATGTCCGCACTGAGCTGGGCTACGAGTCGGACCTGCCCTACGAGGTCCTGACCGGCAGGGTCCAGCCGTGGAGCTACCGCACCTTCGAGGGCGCGCCGGTCGATGTCTCCGGCGATCTCGAGCGGCTGATGGTCGACTTGCCGGACCTGCGTGTGCACGTGGACTACGGCTACTTCGACGGTGCGACCCCGTTCACCGCCACCGAGTACACCTGGGCCCACCTCCAGCTGCCCGAGCAGGCCCGGAACCGGTTCTCGCACCACTACCACGAGGCCGGGCACATGATGTACCTCAACAACGAGTGCCGTCTGGCCCAGTCCGCCGCCCTGGCCGACTTCGTCTCCGGCCCGGGGGCCTCGCCCGCGTCCTGACCGCCGTGTGCAAGGACCGCACACGATGCCGCACACGATGTACTGACTCCGTCAAAAGTGCTTGGTATCATGGCGAACAGCCCCGCCGGGACGTTGTGATCCCGGGGGCACAAGGCCCACAACTGTGGGAGACGCAAGGAGGGACAGCATGAATTTTCTGGCTTTTCTACTTCTCGGACTCATCGCCGGCGCCATCGCGAAGGCGATCCTGCCCGGCAAACAAGGCGGCGGATGGATCGCCACCCTGATTCTCGGCGTCATCGGCGCCATCCTCGGAGGCTGGATCGGCGGCGCGCTCTTCGGCGCCGACATGAACGAGTTCTTCAGCATCGTGTCCTGGATCTGGGCCATCATCGGTGCCCTGATCGTCCTGGTCATCTGGGGCTTCATCACCAAACGCCGCACGGCCTAACCACACCACAACCAGCACGGAGGTGGCCATCCCGCAGGGGTGGCCACCCCCGCTGCGTCAGGGCCCGTCCCCTCGCGCCCACACCGTTCGCGGCTAAGCTGAAACCATGGCCTGGAACCGCACACAGCACCATGTCCTCGCACTGCCGCCGGAGGACGTCTGGCGCGTCGTCTCGGACCCCGCCCGCCTGCCCGAATGGAACCGCGCCGTGCGTTCGCTGGTCCCCGAGCACGACGGCGAACCCGGCCCCGGCACCCGGCTGGCCTACACCCCCAACCCGCCGCTGCTCGGCGCCATCCACTCCCGCACCGCCCCCGACGCCGTCGTCACCCGATACCAGCCCGGCATCGCCTTCTCCTGGCGCCAGCACCAGCCCGGCGGTGGCCTGCTTGTCCACTGGGAAATGACACAGCACGACGGCGGAACCCTCCTGACGCAGAGGGTCGCCATCGAGGGCTACGGCTCGGCCGTCTTCACCGAGACCGCCGCCAAACCCCTCGCGGCCCACTTCGCCGAGAACTGCGCCCGGCTCTTCCGGCTGGCCGGCGGCCGCACCGATCCTGGCCGCCGCGTGGTCATCGCCGGGGGCAACGGCTTCCTCGGCACCCGACTGGCCGCCGACCTGTTCTGCCGCGGACTCGAACCCGCCATCCTCACCCGCACCCCACGCGTCGACTCGCCGTTCCGCCAGGTCACGTGGGATGGCCGCAGCCAGGGCGCCTGGACGGACGAGCTGGCCCACGAGGGCGGGACGGTCAGCCTGGTCAACCTCGCCGGCCGCCTGGTCGACGTCCGTCCGTCCGCAGAAGCGGTCGACGAGCTGCGCGACTCCCGCGTCGACGCCACCCGGGCGCTGGTCCAGGCCAGCCGGAAGGACGGCGCGCACGTGGAGCGGTGGATCCAGGCCAGCACCACGGCGATCTACTCCGACGCGGGCGAGGAGCGGCTGACCGAGGACTCCCCGCTGCCAGATGGCCCCGCCACCCTGCCGCAGATGACCGGCGTCGCCCGCCCCTGGGAGGAGGCCCTCAACGGGGCCAACGCAACGCACACGACGATCCTGCGCGCCGCCGTCGTCCTGGAGCAGGAATCCCCGGCGTTCGACCGGCTGGCCCTGCTCGCCCGTTCCGGCCTCGGAGGCCCCGTCGGCTCGGGACGCCAGTGGTTCAGCTGGATCCACCTGGAGGACTGGCTGCGCATCGTGCGGGCCGGACTCGGGCTGGAACCCGGCCTGAAGCTTCCCGACGGCGTCGTCATCGCCGCCGCCCCGCGCCCGGTGCGCAACGCGGAGCTGATGCGCGGGCTGCGCCGGGTCCTGGCGCCGGGGCCGCTGAAGCGCTTCGGCCTGCCAACCCCCGAGCCCCTGCTGAAGATCGGGGCGGCCGCCCTGCGGTCGGATCCCGCGCTCGGGCTGACCGGCCGCCACGCCACCTCGCGCCGGCTGTTCCAGGCCGGTTTCACCTTCGCCCATCCCGAACTGGATGGCGCTCTCGCGGAGATCACCCGGTAGCGGCCATGACCGTGTACGCGCAGATGGCATCGCCGATCGGATGGCTGCGCCTGACGGCCACCAGCCGCGGCCTCTGCGGCGTGCACATGCAGGACCACGCCCACCTGCCACCGGGCCCGACTGCGGGCACCGAGGTCTCCGGTGCCGACGTGCCGGAGGTCATCGCCCAGGCCATGGAGGAACTGCGCGGCTACTTCGCAGGGACGCGGACCACCTTTTCCGTGCCGCTGAACGCCCAGGGCACCGACTTCCAGCACCGCGTCTGGGACCGGCTGGCCGGGATCCCCTACGGCGCCACGCTCAGCTACGGCCAGCTCGCCACGGAGCTGGGCGATCCGCACCTGACCCGCGCGGTCGGGGCCGCCAACGGGCGCAACCCCGTCTCGATCATCGTGCCCTGCCACCGCGTCATCGGCTCCACCGGGTCGATGACCGGCTATGGGGGCGGGATCGACCGCAAGCTCTTCCTGCTCCGGCTCGAGGGCGTGCTGCCCCCGGCCGCCGACCAATCGCCGCTGTTCTGATGCGAGGAGGCACCCATGCGCACCATCGCCATCGTCCACTATGACCGCAACGAACGCACCCGCGCCTATGCCCAGGCCCTCGAGGGGGCGCTGCAGGGGGCCGGGCACCTGGCCGAGCAGATCCCCGTGCGCAATGCCGCCGCGAACGACATCGTCTTCTACGACGGGCTCGTCCTGGCCAGCCCGCCGCTCTTCGGCCGGCTCCACGGCATCGCCCTGGCCCGCTCGATCGCCCCGGAACGCAACAGCGCCGTCGTCGTCATCGGCGGTTCCCGCCCGGCCGACGCGTACACGCGCCTGTTCAAGCGCGGGGAGCTGCCCTCCATCACGCTGTTCCACGAGGACGACGCCGGGGCCTCCTTCGCCACGCTGGATCCCGTGGTGGACTGGGTCGGAAGGCTGTAGGGCCAACAGCGGCACGAGCCGCAGGAAGGGAACCCATGACGCAACTGGACGCCGTCCACGGCGACATCACCACCCAGGAGGTCGACGCCGTCGTCAACGCAGCGAACTCCGCGATGCGCGGCGGCGGCGGGGTCGACGGGGCCATCCACCGCGCCGGCGGACCGGACGTGCTGGCGGACTGCATCGCCCGCTTCCCGCACGGCCTGGCCACCGGGGACGCCGGCTGGACCACGGCCGGGAGGATGCCGGCACGCTGGGTCATCCACACGGTCGGCCCCAACCACGCCGCCGGGCAGCGCGACCGCTCGCTCCTGGAATCCTGCTACCGGCGCAGCCTCGAGGTCGCCGACGAGCTCGGGGCCCGCTCCGTCGCGTTCCCGCTGATCAGCGCGGGGATCTACGCCTGGCCGCTGGACGACGCCATCGCCGCCGCCGTCGAGACCCTCACCGCCACGCCGACCCGGGTCGGGCAGGTGCTGCTCGTCGCCCGGTCGACGGACGACTACCGGCGGGTCCGCGCGGCCGTCGACGCCCGCAGGGATCGCGAAGTGCAAGGAGACCGCCCATGACATCCACCGACCCCACCGCCGTGCCGGAACTCGATGCCCGCGGCCTGTCCCGCGCCGACCGGCATCCGGCGATCATGGCCGCCTACGCCGGGCTCCCGGTTGGCGGGGCGTTCATCCTGGTCAACGACCACGACCCGCTGCCCCTGCGCGGGGAGTTCGAGGCCGGGCACCCCGGTAGCCACGGCTGGGACTACCTCGACCGCGGGCCCTCCGTCTGGCGGATCAGGATCACCAAGCTAGCCAGCACGCCGCTGCCCCGGGTCCTGCTGAACACCCGCGACGTGGCGGCCGACACGGGTGCACCGGGCGCCTCGGGTGCGGTCTGGAACGTCCCCGTGCCCGAGCGCGACCTGGATTCGAACATCATCGCCCTGGAACCCGGCGGCGCCATCGACGCCTTTGCCGGTCCCGAACTCGACGTCATGATCCACGTGCTCGGCGGCACCGGTGCGCTCTCCACCGAGCGCGGGGACCTCGAGTTGGTACCCGGCGCGCTGGTGTGGCTGCCACGCCGGTCCCGCCGCGCGTTCACCGCCGGACCGGAGGGACTGCGCTACCTGACGGTGCACCAGAAGCGGCAGTCGCTGCTGCTGCAGCCGACCCGGACGCTCGACGGCAGCTGAGTCCGAGCCAGGGGGATCGGCCCCACGCTGACCCACGGTGCCAGGGTCCTACGGGGTGAAAAACTGCCAGCTCCCCTCGGAGACCACCTCAACCGTGCCGTCCTCCACGACCAGGGCGGTCTGGTCGTCGATGGCATAGGTCGGCACGGGGATCCCGGCAGCCCACCGTCCGATGTTGGCTGCGGAGGTGTCCTCCATGTCCGGGTTCCCGAAGTGCGGGTAGAGGGCGACATCCACCAGCCCGATCCCGCGCTCCGCTTCCCCGCCGCGGTCGCTGTCCTCGGGGACGAAGCCCAGGTCGAACTCGGCGTCGCAGTTATGGGGTGTCATGGCGATGCTCCCGGCGCTCATGCCCACGTAGAGCGTCCGGTCCAGGTCCGGCAGGATGTCCGCCAGCCCGGACCGGCGCATCCAGTGGCACAGGTAGAGCACGTCGCCACCCCAGACCAGCAACGCGTCGACGTTCCGGACCATGGGCTCCCAGTTCTCCTTCCGGATGCTGGGCAGCGCCGTCAGTTCCAGCACCCCCAGGGACTTCCAGCCCAGTCCACACAGGGGATTCGGTGCCGCCCCGGAAATGGCCTGCCAGGCCATCCTGCCGCCCTCGGGGAAGGAGTAGATGGCCGTGGGGATGATGAGGGCAGTGGCCTCGGAGATGGGCTTGCCGAGCAGGCGGACGAGCGCCTCGCCGATGCTGTCGTTGGCGATGCCCGCCGAGGTGAGCAGGAATTTCATGGCCGGTTGTCCTTCCGGGTGCCGGGTGCACTGCCAGACGGTGTTTCCCGCACGATAGCGGCGCGCCGGATCCCGCGCAACGAAAAGGGCCCCACAGTTCTGCCCGAACCGAGAAGCCCTTTTTCCTGTGGTGGAGGTAAGGGGATTCGAACCCCTGACCTTCTGCATGCCATGCAGACGCGCTACCAACTGCGCCATACCCCCGCAGGTTGCCCCCGCCGTCGCATTCCGACGTCCGGGACGATTTAATAATCTACAGTACCCGGGCCATGATGCGCCAATCGGAGCACCTCCCGGCCGGCCAATCTCATCCCCTGGGCCGATGCCGGCCGCCGGGGGGCGCCCGTAAACTGGGACCCGAACCAGAGCAGGGGGGCCATCACCGATGGAAACGTCGAGGGCGCACGAGTCGACACCGGTTGCCCCGTCCCGGGCGCCGATGCCGCGCTTCGTGCTGATCTGCCTCGGCTTGGCCGGACTGGCGATCACCCTGCATTTCGTCCAAGGCCTGGCCGGCATCGTCGCCCCGGTGTTCCTGGGCCTGAACCTGATGATCGTGGCCTATCCGCTGCAGCTGCTCATGTCCCGTGTGGTGCATCGGTACCTGGCGGCGGTCCTGACGGTGCTCCTCGTCCTCGTGCTGCTCGTGGCGTTCCTCGGTGCCACCGCGTGGGCCGGCAGCGAGCTGCTCCTGGCCCTGCCGCGGTACAACAAGGAGTTCGTGGACCTCTGGGACAATCTCTCCGCCTGGTTGGCGACCTGGGGGATCAGCTCGTCCATGGTGGTCGAGCAGCTGAAGTCCATCAACGCCGGCAGCATCATGAACGTGGTCCGCCCGCTGTTGGACAACGTCTCCTCGGTGATGTCACTGTTGGCCACGGTGGTGATGACGGTGTTCTTCCTCGGGATGGACTCCACGCAGATCCGCCGCCGGCTGGGCGTCATGGGCGGAATCAACCCGCGCTTCACCGAGGCCATCATGGTCTTCAGCCGGGGCGTCCGGCGCTACTGGGTCGTCACCACGGTGTTCGGGCTGATCGTTGCACTGCTCGACGTCTGGGTTCTGGCGATCCTGGGGATCGAGCTGATCTGGGTCTGGGGCGTGCTCGCGTTCCTGACGAACTACATTCCCAACATCGGCTTCGTCATCGGCCTGGTCCCGCCGGCCCTGCTGGCCCTGCTCGACGGAGGCCCCGGCCCGGCGATCACGGTCGTGGCGGCCTACAGCCTGCTGAACTTCACGGTCCAGTCGATCATCCAGCCCAAGTTCACCGGCCAGTCCGTGGGGGTCACCCCGACGGTCTCGTTCCTGTCGCTGCTGTTCTGGTACTGGGTCCTCGGCTGGCTCGGCGCCCTGCTGGCCCTGCCGGCGACCCTGCTGCTCAAGGCCCTGCTCGTCGACGCCGACCCGAAGGCCCGGTGGATCAACGTGCTGATTTCCAGCCAGGCCCCGGCCTACGCCAAGGCCGGGCGATCCGCACGCGGCCGCACCGGCCCCTCGGCGCAGGACATTCCCGACGCCCCGGAGGACCGCCAGGACGCCTCCACCAGTACGACGGCGGAATCCGCTGCCCCGCCCAGCACACCTGGCCCCATCGAATCTGGCCCCCTCCCCACCGGTTCCGGACCCTCCGGCTCCGGCTCCTGGCCGGGCGCAGCCACCGGCACCACCACGACGCGGGAGCAGGCAGACCGCGGCGATGACCTCTCCTCGGACCGGGAGCGCTGACCTCTTCTCACACGGCGGCGGCCGGGCAAGAATGGTGGCGGACACCTCCGTGTCCGTTCCCCGAGCAGAAGGGCACCACCATGGGCATCGGCCTGACCCCCTACCTGAGCTTCGACGGCAACGCACGGGAGGCCATGGAGTTCTACAACAGCGTCTTCGGCGGCGAGTTGAGCATCTTGACGTTTGCCGACGGCATGGGCGAGAAGGATCCCGACCTGGGCCAGAAGGTCATGCACTCGTCCCTGTTCATCGAACGGGGCCTGCACCTGATGGGCAGCGACTCCGGAGGCGGCCATCCGGCCGCACCCAACGGCACGACGGCGTTGAGCTCGGATGGCTCCACCGGCCAAGACGCCCAGACCCTGCAGGGCTGGTGGGACAAGCTCTCCGACAGTGCGACGGTCACCATGCCCCTGGAACAGGCGCCCTGGGGTGACTCGTTCGGGCAGCTGACCGACAAGTTCGGCGTCAGCTGGATGTTCAACATCAGCGCCGCCGAGTCGGCGGGCTAGCAGTAGCGGCGCCCGGGATCAGCTGGAGTGGCCGACGGCCACCGCCCGTGCATCGGCGGCGGCACGTGCCTTGAACACCCGTGCGGTCAGCAGCGCCAGGCACAGGCCCAGTAGAGCCAGCCCGGCGCCCAGGAACGCCGGCGCCTGGTAGCCGAACCCGAGCTTGATGACCGCCGCGCCCAGGGCCGCGCCCAGGGCGTTGGCGATGTTCAGCGCTGAGTGGTTCAGCGATGCCGCGAGCGACTGCGCCTTGGGGGCCGAGTCCATGAGCAGGGCCTGCAAGCTCGGCACCAGGATCGATCCCGTGCCGCCCAGGATGAAGACCAGGACCAGTGCCGGGACCGGGTAGGGAGAGAGCAGCCCGAAGGCGCTCATGAACACCACCATCGCGATCGTGGCGATGTAGATGCTGCCGTGCACGGACCAATCGGCCAGCCGGCCGCCGAGCAGGTTGCCGAAGACCATGCCGATCCCGTAGAGCCCCAGCACCAGCGGGACCGCGGACGCCTGCAGCCCGGTTACGTCGGTCAGGGTCGGGCTGATGTAGGAGTAGACGGCGAAGAACCCGCCGAACCCAACGATCCCGGTGGCCATGGCCATCCACACCCGGCCGCTGCGCAGCGCGGTGAGTTCCCGGCGGATGCTGGCCCCTTCGTGGATCGGGTTATAGGGCACCCAGAGGCGGATGGAGATGAGGGTGAGCACCCCGATGATCGCGACGGAGGCGAACATCCAGCGCCAGCCCAGCTGCTGTCCCAGCCAGGTCACCGCGGGCACCCCCAGGACGTTGGCGACCGAGAGGCCCATCATCACCCACGCGATCGCCCGGCCGCGCATGGTCGGCGGCACCAAGTTCCCGGCCAGGATGGCCGCCAGGCCGAAGTAGGCACCGTGCGGCAACCCGGAGAGGAACCGGGTGGCGAGCATGCTGTCGTAGGTCGGGGCCAGGAACGAGGAGAAGTTGGCGACGGTGAAGAGCACCATCAGCCAGGAGACCATGGTCTTGTGGGCCACCCGCGCGCCCAGGGCCGTGAGCAGCGGCGCCCCGACGACGACGCCCACGGCGTAGGCGGAGATCATCAGCCCCATGTCGGCGTTGCCGACCCCGAGGTCCGCGGCGCCTTCCTGCAGCAGGCCCATGATGGAGAACTCCGTGGTGCCGATGCCGAAACCACCCAGCGCGAGGGCGACCATGGCCATGAGCAGGGGTCGTCCGGAGAGCAGGGTGGTGCGGGGCGGGGTGGTCATGCGGTGGTTCCTACCTTCGAGGGCTTGGGGCGGTGTTGGTGACCGGCCAGGTGCCTCGTTGCTGTCCATGGCGCGTACCGAGGTCAACAGTCTAGGGAGGTCGGTTCATTCCCGCAGCATCGGCATCCCCGCCGGCCCCGGCCGCCGCGGGTTCACAATGCGGCGAGGGGAATCTCCGCATCGGCCAGGCGTGCGGGCTCGATGCTGCGGCCGACCAGGGCGCGCAGGGTGTCGTTGACGTCCCAGATGTTCACGTTCATCGCGGCGGCCACGGTTCCGTCCTCAAGCCAGAAGGCGATGAACTCCCCGGACTCCAGTTTCCCGCGGATCACGGTCTGTGCGTCCGGGCCCGCATGGCCGACGTACTCCATGCCCAGGTCGAACTGGTCGGTGAAGAAGTAGGGCAGCCAGTCGTAGCGGTCGTCGTGGCCCAGGATCGTCTGGGCGGCCAGCGTGCCCTGTCGGATGGCGTTGTCCCAATGCTCGACGCGCAACCGGCCCAGCCGGGTGTTCTGGGCGTTGGCGACGTCCCCGACGGCCAGGATGTCCGGGTCGCTGGTGCGCAGCGCGCTGTCCACCAGCACCCCGTTCGCGACGTCCAGCCCGGCCGCCTCCGCCAGGCCGGTGGCCGGCACCGCCCCGATGGCGATGAGCACGACGTCGGCAGGCACCTCCCCGGCGGAAGTCTCCAGGCCGGCGGCTCGCCCGTCGCGCTCGATGATGCCGCTCACCTGCGTGCCCAGGCGCAGCTCCACGCCGTTGGCCCGGTGCAGTGCGGCGAAGTGAGCGCCGATCTCCTGGCCGAGTACGGAGCCCAGCGGCGTGCTGCCCGGGGCAACGACGGTGACCTCCATGCCCGCCTGCCGGGCACTGGCGGCGACCTCGAGTCCGATCCATCCGGCTCCCACCACGGCCAGCCGGCCGCCAGCGCTGAAGGAATCCTTGAGGGACTCGGCGTCGCCGACGCGGCGCAGCAGGTGGACGCCCGGCAGGTCGGCGCCGGGCACCTCAAGCCGGCGGGAATCGGCCCCGGTGGCCAGCACCAGGTTCCCGTAGGGGTGCTCGGAGCCGGAGTCCAGCCGCACCACGTGGTGCTGCCGGTCGATGGAGGCGGCCTGCTCCCCCAACACCAGGCTGACGTCATGCTCGGCGTACCAGCCGGCGTCGTGCACGATGGAGGCATCCGCGGCCTGCTTGCCCTGCAGGTAGTCCTTGGACAGCGGCGGACGCTCGTAGGGCGCGGTGGGCTCGTCGCCGATGAGCGTGATGCCATTCGGGTAGCCGTGCTCGCGCAGGGTCTGGACCACATGGGCTGCCGCGAGGCCTCCCCCGATGATCACCGTGCCGTCGGATGCTGCCATGGCTACCTCCTGGATGCCCACGCGGGCACCGTTCTCCCGGGTCCGCTTTCCCTCAAGGTAGGCCCGGCGGGCTTCAGGGGCAAGCAGCCGGCCGGACCGCCGGCTAGGACCGGTTGGCTGGCCCGTGGGGGTAGTCGGCCGCGCGGTCCTGGAATGCGAGGATGGCGGGATTGGCGATGACACCGTCACGCAGCTCGATGGCCCGCGTGATGGTCTCGCTGCCGGCCCAGGCCGCGGGCCCGCCCAGGACCACCTCGAGGAACGGCAGCAGCGCGGCGCTGATCTCCCAGCTGGCCGAGTTCCACAGGTAGGACGGGCTGTGGTCCACCGCGTAGTAGTCGATGTTCGTCCCCACGGTGAACATCGGATCGGCAAAGCTCGTCGGCCGTGCCCACTCGAACGCCATGCCCCCGTCGCAGGAGACGTCGATGACCAGGCTGCCCGGGGAGAAGGCGTCCAGGTCGGCGCTGCGCAGGTAGAGCAGCGGGTGGTTGGGGTCCTGCAGCGTGCAGTTCACCACGATGTCGCTTTCGGCCAGGAACGGGGCCAGTGGGACCCGGCCACGGTCGTCGGTGATGACCTCGCTGAGGTAGGGGCCGCCGTCGTGGTCGAACTGGATCATGTCCACGGAGTGGATCGGCGCGGCCACGGAGGCGACCTTGCGGTTCGTCAGCACCCGGATGTCCGTGATGCCGTGGGCCTTCAGCGCGGTGACCGCTCCCCGCGCGGTGGCCCCGAACCCGATGACGACGGCGGTGAGCCGGCGCCCGTAGTCACCGGTGACCCCGGTGAGCGCCAGGGAGTGGATCACCGAGCTGTAGCCGGCCAGCTCGTTGTTCTTGTGGAAGACGTGCAGCGAGAACCCGCCGTCACGGGCCCAGTGGTTCATGGCCTCGAAGGCGATCAGGGTCAGGCGCTTGTCGATGGCCAGCTGGGTCAGTTCGCGGTCCTGGACGCAGTGCGGCCAGCCCCAGAGGGTCTGGCCCTCGCGCAGGTCCTCGAGGTCCCTGGCCTGCGGCTTGGCCAGCAGGACGGTATCGGCGGCGGCGATCACCCCGGCGCGCGTGGTGACCTCGCCGACCAGCGTTCCGAGGTCCCCATCCGAGTAGCCGAAGCGCCTGCCGTAGCCCTCCTCCAGGACCATGCGCCGCCGGATCCCGGGATCGATCCGTTCCAGGT
The DNA here is from genome assembly GCF_041679245.1 of Arthrobacter sp. JSM 101049. Classification (NCBI taxonomy): domain Bacteria; kingdom Bacillati; phylum Actinomycetota; class Actinomycetes; order Micrococcales; family Micrococcaceae; genus Arthrobacter; species Arthrobacter sp. JSM 101049. The sequence continues at coordinate 832,916 of NZ_JBGFFC010000001.1, forward strand.
GGCCCGGGTGGATCGGGACGCGGTGTTCGTCGGTCTTGCGTGAGCGGCCCAGGACGCCCAGGACGGGTTGGTTCGGTGTTGCCATGGTGCACATCCGTTTCGGGTGCCGCCATGGCACCGTGGCCCTTACGCTACACCGGGCCTGTCACCGGCCCGGCACCCGGTCATACACTGGCGCCATGGAGGTTCCCACATGACGGTCCTGATCGCCTTTCTCGCCAACCTGCTGGTGGCCATCGCCAAGACCGTGGTTGCCGTGATCACCGGCTCGGCGTCGATGATGGCCGAGGCAGCCCACTCCTGGGCCGATGCCGGCAACGAGGTCTTCCTGCTGGTCGCCGACCGCCGTTCGTCCCGTCCCAAGGACGAGCGGCACCCGCTGGGCCATGGCCGGGAGGCCTACGTGTGGTCGATGTTCGCCGCTGTCGGCATCTTCACCGCCGGCGCGGTCTTCTCCGTCATGCATGGCGTCCAGGAACTGGCGAATCCGGCCCCGGTGGAATCGGCCAACCTTGCCTACATCGTCCTGGGCGTCGCGTTCGTGCTCGAGGGCATCTCCTTCACCCAGGCCATCGTTCAGGCCCGCCGGCAGGCCCGGAAGGCGGACACCTCGGTGTTCCGGCTGGTCCTGCACACCTCCAACACGACGCTGCGTGCGGTGGTCGCGGAGGACTCGGCGGCCCTGGTCGGCCTGGTGGTGGCGGCGGCCGGCATCTTCGTCCACGAGATCACCGGCAATGCCATCTGGGACGCCCTGGGGTCGATCGTGATCGGCGCCTTGCTCGGCGTGGTGGCCCTGGTGCTCATCGACCGGAACCGGCATTTTCTCATCGGCGCCAGCTCGACGCCGGAAATCCGCAGCCGGGTGGGGCACTCCCTGCAGGAGCACGCGGAGATCGCCCGCGTGACCTACCTGCATCTGGAGTACATCGGTCCCGGGCGGCTGTTCCTGGTCGCCGAGGTGGACCTGGAGGGCGATGACCCCGAGGAGGAGGTCGCCCGGCAGATGCGCCGCATCGAACAGGAGCTCGAAGGCCACGAGATGATCGAGACTGCCGTGTTGTCGCTCTCGGTGAGTGACGAGGCCTCGCTGGAGTTTTAGGCATCCCTCCAACGGGCGATGCCACCCGTCCAGGCCGGGAAGCCCGCGCCGTCGACCGAGGCGATGTTCAACGCCGCGACCGCCGCGGCGTCGCGATCGGCGAGATGCCGGCGTCCGGCCTCGGCGATGGCCGAGAGGAGACGCCGCTGGGCTGCCGCGGTATCCAGTCCGGGCTGTTGCGCGCCGGTGCCGCCGGTGGCGGGGACGTGGGCACCGGCCGTCTGCCCGACGGCCTCCTCGATCGACTGGTACAGCGGCGAGGACAGTCCTGCCTGTCCGGCGGCGCGCACGACGGAGATACCCGCCATGCCCTCGGCCACCAGGTCGCCAGCTGCCACCCGGGCGGCATCGTTGAGGTCGACGACCATTCGACGCGCGGCATCCGGCCCGGCGCGCCGGGCCGGATCCAGCGCTTCGTCCGCGTCTGCATCCGGGTTGCCCTGGTGATCGGTGTGCACGCCGGGGACGGACTCTCCCGCGGCGGCGGTCACGGAATCCGGCACCGCGCCCGTCGTTGCATCCACCGACTGCTGGCCCGCCGCCTTGCGGTCGGCATGCCGCAGGCCGATCATCGCGGTGGACACCGGGTCGACGACGGTCTGGGTGTGGTACCGGGCCTCGATGACGGCGGCGGTGTTGACATCCACCTGCGCGCCCTCGACGGCCGCGGCCAGGATCGCACGCGGTGCGGGGTTGTGCAGGGCATCGCGGCGGCTGCGCAGCCGGGCCGGCAGGAATTGCAGGACGGCGGCGACGGCGTCGGTGCCCGTCGCCGCGGGGAGCCCGGGGATCCCGCCGGGGATCCGGTAGCCGTCTGCGTCCCAGGGCTGGACTGCGTGGGGGTTCTCGCGGAGCCACTGCCGGGCCGCCGGGATCAGCTCCTCCTCGTCGTCGACCGCTTCGTCGACGATCCCCCGTTGGATGGCGTCCTGCGTGCCGAAGCTGGAGCCGCCGAGCAGCAGTTCGTCCAGCGAACGCTCCACGCCCAGCAGCCGCACGGTGCGCAGCACGCCGCCGGCGCCCGGGCAGAGGCCGAAACCGACCTCGGGCAGGCCGAAGCGGATGCCGGGCTCGTCCAGGGCGATGCGGTGGTTCGTGGCCAGGGCCAGGCCCAGGCCACCGCCGAGGGCCGAACCGTTCACGGCGGCCACGACGGGAACCCCCAGGGTCTCCAGCCGGCGGAACGCGCTCGCCATGCCCAGGGCCAGGTCGTAAACGGCCTGCGCGTCGGTCGGCGTGGCCGCGGCCATGGCGTCCAGGTCCGCGCTGGCGCAGAAGCTCTCCTTCGCCGAGGTGAGGATGATGCCGGCGATCGCGGCCTGGTCCTCGGCCAGACGCGCTTCCGCGGCGTCGAGTCGCCCGGCCAGGGCCGCGATGAAGGCGGCGTCGAGCAGGTTCACCGCCGTGCCGGGGGCGTCGAGGGTCCAGGTGAGGATTCCGTCGTCGTGCATGTCCTCGCGGACGATCTCCTGTGCGTGCATGTCCATCCTCCGGTCTCAGACGCGTTCGATCAGCGTTGCCACGCCCATGCCGCCGCCGATGCACAGCGTGACCACGGCACGGGAGAGCCCGGTGCGTTCGAGTTCGTCGACCATGGTCCCCAGGATCATCGCGCCGGTGGCGCCGAGGGGGTGGCCCATGGCGATGGCCCCTCCGTGGACGTTGAGCCGGTCGTCGGGGATGTCGAAGTCGCGCTGGTACTTCAGGGCGACGGAGGCGAAGGCCTCGTTGATCTCCCACAGGTCGATGTCCGCTGCGGAGAGTCCGGCGGTGGCCAGGACCTTGCGGGTGGCCGGCGTCGGGCCGGTGAGCATGATGGTTGGGTCCGCCCCGGAGACGGCAGCGGCCACGATGCGGGCGCGCGGGACGAGGCCGAGGTCCCGGCCGACCGTTTCGGAGCCGACCAGGACCAGGGCGGCCCCGTCGACGATACCCGAGGAGTTCCCGCCGGTATGGACGTGGTCGATCTCCGGGACCCAGTGGTATTTTTCCAGGGCGATGGCGTCGAATCCGCCGTCCTGGCCCATGGCCGCGAAAGCGGGATGGAGGCCGGCCAGCGCATCGGCGGTGGTGCCGCGGCGGATGTGCTCGTCGTGGTCCAGGACCACGAGCCCGTTCTGGTCGCGGACCGGGACGATGGAGCGGGCGAAGTGGCCGTTGTCCCAGGCCGCGGCGGCGCGCTGCTGGGACCGGAGGGCAAACGCGTCGACGGCGTGGCGGCTGAAGCCCTCGGTGGTGGCGATGAGGTCGGCACTGATGCCCTGCGGGACATAGGAGGTATCGAAGCTGGTGGCGGGGTCAAAGGCCCAGGCACCGCCGTCGGAACCGATGGGGACCCGCGACATTGATTCGACGCCGCCGGCGATGACGAGGTGTTCCCATCCGGAGCGGATCTTGGCGGCGGCCAGGTTGGCCGCCTCCAGTCCGGAGGCGCAGAAGCGGTTGAGCTGGAATCCGCCCACGGTCTTCGGCAGGCCGGCCGCGATCGCGGCGATGCGGGCGATGTCGGCCCCTTGGTCGCCGATGGGCGTGACGACGCCGAGGATGAGGTCGTCGATGCGGGACTCGTCGAGGCCGGGGTTGCGTTCGCGCAGCGCGTCGATGAGTCCGGTGACCAGCGAGATGGGCTTGGTCCCGTGCAGGGCGCCGTGGCGGCCGCGGCCGCGCGGGGTCCGCACGGCGTCGTAGATGTAGGCCTCGCTGTGCATGCCGGATTGGCTCCCTCCGCCAGGTGGTGTGGGCTTCGTCGCACCCACGGCCCATCCTAGGGTGCGGCATCGCGGCAACGCGACGCGTTGCGTCACCGCGGGCCCGCGCACCGGAGGAACCATCCGGCCGGAAATGACTAACGGCGCCCTCATTCGCTGAACAAGGACGCCGGATGACCCAGCCCGGCATCCGCCGGGAGGATCAGTGCAGGCGGTGGCCGCCGCCTGCCCAGGAGCTGGTGTCTACGCTTCGCAGTCGCGGCAGTACTTCACGCCGTCCTTCTCGCGGGCGAGCTGCGAGCGGTGGCGGACCAGGAAGCAGGAACCGCAGGTGAATTCGTCGGCGGCCTGCGGCAGCACGCGGACGATGAGCTCGTCGTCGACAATGGCGCCGGGCAGTTCGGGCCCGTCGAGGGCTTCGCCTTCGTCGAGTTCCTCGACGACGGTGCGGGCGTTCGGGGCATCCATCTCCTTGACGCGCTTGAGGGTTTCCTCGCTGCGCTCAGCGACGTCGGGGCGGGCTTCGTCGTAGTCCTGGGCCATGGTTGTGCTCCTCATGTTGTTGATGTATGCCCCGCAAGGATAGGACAGCGGGGCGCGTTTCGTGGAAAATTCCACTGCGGGCGAACCAGGGAACATGTGGCGATCCGAAACCGTGCTTCCACGGACGGGTCCGACCTGTCCCCCTGACGTCGTACCGTTCGGTGGCCGTTCGACGTCGGAAAGAAAAACGAGTCCACGCTGGAGCGTCGGCTCCGCTTGGACTCGGATCGTGTGGAGCTTAGGGGAATCGAACCCCTGACCTTTTCATTGCGAACGAAACGCTCTACCAACTGAGCTAAAGCCCCGTGCGGATGTTGCCACCCGCGGATACCACGTGCGACAGCTTAACGCACTTCAATGCCGCAGCACAAAACCGGCGTCGGGGCCCTCAGCTGTTCTGGCCGCGGGCGGCCACCGTCCACCGGTCGACGATGCGGTAGGTCCCTTCGGCCTCCGCGCCGGAGTCCTCGCGTTGGACCACCGTCACCGCGTCCACGAGGTTCGGTACGAGGCAGACGTGGTTGGGGATCACCTGCAGGATGTCACCGAGGCCTGGCAGGTGCCCACCGGCAGGGAATTCAACGGTGCCGTGGTGTTCCGACAGGGCGGTGACGCGGGCTTCGGGGCATCCCCTGATGCGGGCGAAGCCGCTGGCCCAGGCGGGCCGGTCGCTGCCCAGGACCTTGCTCCCGGCGTCGAGTACCACCCGGCCACCGCCGTCGGGATGCGGACGCCGGCTCACGACCGTCGAGGCTACGGTCAGGGCAATGTCCGCGACCGCACAATGGCCCATCTCCAACTGCTGGGCGTCGTTGAAGACGTAGACGCCGGGCCTGACCTCCGTGGCCGCGCCCGCTGCCGTGGTGTGCGCCGTTGGGGTCGACCCGCCGCTGAGTTCGAGGTCGGTGAAGCCGGCTGCCCGCAGCGAGCGGGCCGCTTCGTCCAGGACGCGGGACTCGTCCTGGACGGCACCGGCGGAGGCGCCGGGTTCGTAGCTGTGTCCGGGGAAGGTGAAGATCCCGGCGACGTGGAGTCCGCCCTGCCGTGCGGTGCGCGCGATCTCCAGCGCGTGTTCCGGAACGGTTCCACTGCGGTGGTGGCCGCTGTCGAGTTCGATCATCACGGCCAGCGCGGCCGCGTCGGGGCCCAGCCGGGCGACTATATTGCGGGCTCCTTCGACGGAATCTACGCCGATGCGCAGCGTGACCCTGCGAGCCAGCGCGGCTAATCTCGGCGCCATCGGTTCGCTGACCCACAGCGGATAGGCGATGAACAGGTCGTCCACACCGGCGTTCGCGAAGACCTCGGCTTCCCCCACGGTCGCGACAGTGAGCCCGCAGGCACCGGCTGCCAACTGCATGGCAGCGATCTGAGGGCTCTTGTGCGTCTTGGCATGGGGGCGCAGCCGCTGACCGCGCGCCGAGACGACGCGGCCCAGTGCATCGATGTTCCGGTGGAGGATGTCGAGGTCAACGAGCACCTCGGGCGTCTGGATGGAGGTGGGAAGCGAGGCCGGCAAGACCCTGCGGTTAGCGTCCGCCGTCATGGGCCGCGCCGTCGTCCTGCTTGAGCCCTTCGCGGGTGGCGGTGTACTGCCGCTCGATGTAGGCCTCGAGCTCCGTGCGTTCCACGCGCCATACGCCGCGTCCGCCGACCTTGATGGCCGGGAGTTCGCCGCTGCGTACCAGGGAGCGCACCTGGGGCATGTTCACGCTCAGCTCTTCGGCGACGTCTTCCAGACGCATGAATCTCATGTCTAGAAGTTATCGCGAGTTAGGGCACGTTTCCAGCCATTCACGGCACATGGGGACAACATGCTGCACCGGGCGGCCCATTCGTCTGGCGTCACGATGGCCCGCGGAATTCCCCTGGCGGGATTCCGCGGGCCATACTCGTAGCTAGCTGTTGGTTGCGGGCCTTATGGGCCGTGCCGCACCGTCGGCCGGGGTGTCGCCGCCAATCCGTCAACCAAACGTCGCAATGCCCGTGACACTGTTCAGTTCCGAACATCAATAGATCACTGACCGGTCAGAACGCGCAACCCGCTTGAATGACGCTGGTCAAATTGACTATTCTTGAGTCTGCTGCATTGAGGACGTTGGTCACTTTGACCGGGTCCACGCCGACATTGTTCGCAACACCCCAGCAAAGGAGCCCCGGTGACACCCGAGTCGTACCAACTCGATGCCACGGACCGCCGCATCCTCGCCGCCATGGACCAGGACCCGCGCATCCCGATCATGATGCTGGCCCAACGCCTGGGCCTGGCCCGCGGCACGGTGCAGTCCCGTCTCGAGAAGCTGGCCGCTTCCGGCGCATTGCGCCCGAACAGCAGCCGGGTGACGCCCGCAGCCCTCGGGCGCGGCGTGGCCGCCTCGGTCTCCGCGGAACTGGATCAGTCGATGCTCGACGAGGCCATCGCAGCGTTGAGCCAGATTCCCGAGGTCCTCGAGTGCTTTGCACCGGCCGGCGACACAGACCTGCTAATCCGCGTCGTTGCCTCGGACCCTGACGACCTCTACCGGGTCAGCGAGGTCATCCGCTTTTGCCCCGGCATCACCAGGACGTCCACGACGATGTTCCTGCGTGAGGTCATCCCGTACCGCACCACCGGGCTGCTCTCCGGCCAGGGCTAGGCATCCTGGGCCGCGCGGGTGATGCGCTCGGCCATGCTGCGGAAGATGACGCCGTGGAAGGGCAGCACCGCCATCCAGTAGAGCCGACCGGCGAGCCCGCGGGGAAAGAAGATGGCCCGTTGGCGGTAGACGCTGCCGGAGCCATCGGGATCAACCCTCAATTCCAGCCATGCACCGCCCGGCACCTTCATCTCGGCGCGTAGCCGGAGCAACCGGCCCGGCTCCAACGCCTCGACACGCCACCAGTCGACGACGTCGTTCAGCTGCAGTGAGCTGAGGCTCCTGCGGCCACGGCGCAGGCCGACCCCTCCTCCGAGCTTGTCCATCCAGCCGCGCACCGACCAGGCCAGCGGCATCGAGTACCACCCGTTGTCCCCGCCGATGCCCTCGATGACCTTCCAGACGCGATCGGGTTCCGCCGTCGTTGTCCGTTCCCGCACGTCGGTGAAGACCGTGCGTCCCGACCAGTCGGGGTCGCTGGGCAACGGCTCCGCCGGCTCCGCCGTGTCTCGGGAGGTCGCCCAGGACGTCTCGACCGCGTCTGCCTCGATTTTCAGCAGCGCAAGCTCGACCGAGCGGCGGTAGCTGGTCAGGCCACCGGCCGGCGGAGGGATGAGACCCTCAATGGACCGGTCGCGCATGACGCAGTCATGTTGCAGCGATTCGACCAGGGGCAGCGCCAGGCCGCGCGGGATGGGCGTCACCAGGTTGACCCATTGCCCCGCAAGCCAGGGCGTGAGCACCGGCAGGGCCAGAACGACCGGTAGGCGCAGACCCGCGGCTGCGGCGTAGCCACGCATCATCTGCGCGTAGGTCAGGACGTCCGGTCCCCCGATGTCGAAGGTCCCGGCAGTGCCGGCGGGCAGGTCGACGGCGGCCAGCAGGTAGTGCAAGGCATCGCGAACGGCGATGGGCTGGATCCGGTTCAGCACCCAGCGCGGGGCCGGCATCACCGGCAGGACGTCGGTGAGGTGGCGGATCATCTCGAAGCTCGCCGAACCGGACCCGATGAGCAGTCCGGCTTGCAGCACGAGCGTCGGCACGCCCGTGTGCTCCAGGATGCGCCCCACCTCCGTCCGGGAGGCCAGGTGGCGGCTCAGCTCGCCCTCGGGGTGCAGGCCCGACAGGTAGACGATCCGCCCCACCCCGGCAGCCCGCGCAGCCGAGCCCAGCTGCAGGGCGCACAAGCGCTCGGTCCGTTCGAAATCCCCCGGCCCCCCCATGGAGTGGACCAGGTAGAACACGACGTCGACGCCCTCCACGAGTGCCCGGGCCGCGGACTCCTCCTCCAGGGTTCCCTCGACGACCTCGACGCGCTGGCCCCAGGGGACGTCGCGGAGCTTGCCCGGGCTGCGGGTGAGCACCCGGACGTCATGGCCGGCCTCCAGCAAGCGCGGTACCAGCCGCCCACCGACGTAGCCGGTCGCCCCCGCCACGGCCACGCGGCTCAACGGGTGGCCCCGTCGCGGTCGCCGGCCAGCTGGTGCCTCGGTACCCGGGCCTCCCGGATCCGGTAGAGCAGCGTTCCCGCGACGACCAGCCCCGCGGCGGCGCCGGCGGCCCAGGCGATCGGGACCGACTGCGTGCCCCCATCCAGCCGGCCGACGGCGATCCAGGCCAGCCCCCAGGCCAGAGCCGCCGCCGGGGCCAGGCGCCCACCGGTGGCAGCGGCGAGCGTGATGCCGATCGCGGCCGCGACGGCCAGCACGGCAGCGGCCACGACCACGGTTGCTCCGTCGGAGGCCTGAGCTCCCCAGGAGGCCAGCAGGGCGGAGGTGTTGGCGACCGTCGCCACGCTCACCCAGCCGAGGTACAGGCCGAACGTGATGCCCACGACCAGCCGCTCCGTCCGCCCGTTCGTCGGCGTGCGCAGGAAGAGGATGAAGGTCCGCGCGAGGACCGCCAACAGGACGGCGATGACAACGACGCTGAGCAGGAGCTGGCCCCACTGCACTACCCAGATCCACGCGGCGTTCAACAGCGCCGACGCGCCCGCCCACGGCCGCAGGCGGCGTTGGAGACCCGATCCGCGCCATGCGGGCAGCAGCTGGATCACCGCATGGACGACCAACCCGGTGTAGATGACGCTCCAGATCGAGAAGGCACCCGTACCGGGCGCGAGCACGGTGCCGTCGGCAGACAACCAGCCTCCGGCCGCATCTTGGATAGGGGTTCCGCCGATCGCCCCGCTGCCGAGGAACGCCCCGGCCACGGCGACTGCCACCGTGGCGGCGTAGAACCAGGGGGCGGTCCGGGACGCGCGGCGCGGGTCCTCGCTGGTATGCGTGGTCTTTCCCATCATCGAGACTCCGTGCTGATCCGTCGCGTCCGCTGAGGACTCGACATTTACGGTGCTATGCACCAGTATGTAGCTAGATTATCTGATTATCAATATTTGGTGGAGAACAATGGACGACAGCACTCCAACACGCGGTGGCCGGCCCGCCATGCATCCGGCGTCGCTGCTCCTGCGGAAGATCCTGGTGCTCAACGACACCGTCGAATACCGGATGCGCCTACACCTCAAGACCAATGAGACCGACTTCCAGGCCATGCAGCATCTGCTCCAAGCGGGTCCGACGACGCCGTCGGAACTGGCCGCGCAACTCCACCTAACGACCGCGGCGGTCACCAGCGTGATCGACCGGCTGGTGAGGGCCGGACATGTCCGCCGCCTCCCCCACCCATCGGACCGTCGGCGCATCGTGGTGGAACCCACCGAATCCTCCGTCCAGGAGGCCATGGCTCAGCTCATGCCCATGATCTTGGCCACGGACGCCCTGGTCCGGGGAATGGATGACGCCGGACAACATGCAGTGACCACCTACCTGGACGGGGTTGTGGTATCTATGCAGGAACGCATCGATGCCATGGCCTCCGCCGCCGAAGGGACACCGACATGAGCCAACGCTCCAATGCCCCCGCCCCAATGGCCGCTGTCAAGCGGACGGCCGACCCCGTGGGCGTCGGCACGGAAGGCCACGTGGCGGCCTCTCCCGCCCCGGAGGAGGAGTGGAACGACTTCCGGCGCTGCGTCCGCCGCGTGCTGGAGACGGAGGCTCGAGCCGCCCTGGGCCACGCCGGCGCGGACAACTCGCGTTTCGCCCAGCTCTGGGATCGTCTGGACGAGAGCCTCGACGGGGGCAAACTGACGCGGCCCCGCCTGGTCCTGCTGGCCTATGGAGTCTTCGGCGGCGGCAACCGAGACGCGGCAGCCACCCTGGGTGCGGCCTTCGAGATGCTGCATTCGGCACTGCTGATCCACGACGATGTCATCGACCGGGACCTCGTTCGCCGGGGCCGGCCCACCGTGGGCGCCTTGTACCGGAAGGATGCGCTGGATCTGGGGCATGCCGGGGCCGAGGCCGATCATGTCGGGAATGCGGCTGCCCTCATCGGCGGGGACATCCTGCTGGCGGGCTCTCTACGGCTCGCCGCGCGGGCCGGGGCGGCCACGGGAACCACGGAAGACATCCTGGACGTCATGAACGCCGCCGTGTTGGCGGCAGCCGCTGGCGAACTGGACGACCTCGTGTACTCGCTGGGCGGACTGGACATCGACATGGACCAGGTGCTGGACATGGAACGGCTCAAGACGGCCTCCTACTCCTTCGAAGCCCCGCTGCGCGCCGGCGCCGTCCTCGCCGGCACCCCGGAGCGGACCGCCGAAAGGATGGGATCCATCGGCCGGACCCTCGGCATCGCCTACCAGGTCATCGACGACGTCCTGGGAACCTTCGGGGATCCAGCGCAAACGGGCAAGTCGATCGAGTCGGACCTGCGTGCAGACAAGAAGACGATCCTCGGCGCCTTCGCCGCCCACGACGCCGCCTACGTTGCTGCCCACTCCGCCTACCACCGCGGCGAAGTGGGCATCGAGGACGTGCGCGCAGCCCTGAAGACCGCCGGTGCGGAGGACGCTGCCCGGCGGCTGGCCCACCGATTGGTCCGCCATGCCCTCGCCGAGGCCACCGACCTGGCCCCGGAAACCACCCTGGCCGACGACCTGGCCGACGTCTGCACCTTCATCCTGGAGCGCACCAAATGAGCCTGGACCCCAGCCCCCTCACCCGGTATTCCGACACGGCCAGCCGCAGCGCCGGCGTCGTCATCTCCCGGTATTCGACGTCCTTTGGGATGGCCTGCCGCCTGCTGGGCCCGGCGGCCCGGCGGCATGTGGAGAACATCTACGCGCTGGTCCGCGTCGCGGACGAGGCGGTGGACGGCGCGGCGGCGGCCGCCGGACTCGATGCGGCGGCCGTCGGGGCGCAACTGGACCGGCTCGAGCAGGAAGTCGACACGGCACTCGCCACCGGGTACAGCACCAACATGGTCGTCCACGCCTTTGCCTCCACCTCCCGGCTCTTCGGCATCGGCCAGGACCTGACGGGGCCGTTCTTCGAGTCGATGCGGGCCGACCTGACCATCGCCCGCCACGACGGGACCTCGCTGGATCGCTACATCTATGGTTCTGCCGAGGTCGTCGGCCTCATGTGCCTGCGCGTCTTCCGGGCCATGCCCGGTGCAGTGCCGGGGCACGACGACGAGTTGGAGGCTGCGGCACGCAGCCTCGGCTCGGCCTTCCAAAAGGTCAACTTCCTACGCGACCTGGCCGCCGACCAGGACGAACTCGGCCGGCGCTACCTGGGCGACGGTGCCTTCGACGACGCGGCGAAAACCGCACTGGTCGCGGAGATCCGCGCGGAGCTGGCCGCCGCCGGGCAGGGCATGGTCTTCCTGGCCCCGGGCGCCCGGCGTGCCGTCTCGCTGGCGCACGGTCTTTTCTCGGCGCTGGTCGAACAGTTGGATTCCGTACCGGTCAGCCACCTGCTTCGCCATCGCGTACGACTGAGCGGCCCCGGCAAGGCAGTCATCCTGCTGCGCGTCGTCACGACCCGATCCACCCGCGACGCCGAGACCGCCTGATGGCGCGCATCACCGTCATCGGAGGCGGCATCGCCGGATTGGCCAGCGCCGGACTGCTGGCCCGCGACGGGCACAACGTGACACTGCTGGAACGGGGGGCAGGCCTCGGGGGCCGGGCTGGCCGGCATGCGGCCGATGGCTTCCACTTCGACACCGGGCCGTCCTGGTATCTCATGCCGGAAGTCATCGACCACTGGTTCCGCCTGATGGGCACCAGCGCCGCAGAGCAGCTGGACCTGGTCCCGCTGGCCCCCGCCTACCGGACGTGGTTCCAGGGCCACGAGGACCCCGTCGACATCCACTCGGGGCGGGCAACGGCCCGGGCAACCTTCGAGGCCATGGACCCCGGGTCCGGGCTCCAGCTGGAGAAGTACCTCGACTCGGCGGCACAGACCTATGAGCTGGCCAAGGAGCATTTCCTCTACGACGACTTCGAGAGCAAGCGCGGACTGCTCCATCCTGCCGTGCTGCGCCGGGGGGCCCGCATGGCGGTGCTGCTCGGCACCTCGCTGGACCGCTTCGTCGGGCGCAGGTTCCGCGATCCGCGGCAGCGCCAATTGCTCGGCTATCCGGCGGTCTTCCTCGGCACGGATCCCTTCCACGCGCCGGCCATGTACCACCTGATGAGCCACCTGGACCTCGCGGACGGCGTCCTCTACCCGCTCGGTGGATTCGCCGCGCTCGTCGACGCACTGGAGGACACGGTGCGCCGGGCGGGGGTGGACATCCGCACGTCGTCGACGGTGACGGGCATCGACACGGTCGACGGCGGCCCCGCACCTCGGTGGTCTCTGGGCGGCCGCCGGAGCCGCGGAACCGTCCGCGGCGTGGAATACACCGGCCCCGACGGGACCGCCCGTTCGCTCACCGCCGATCTGGTGGTCGCCGCAGCCGACCTGCACCACGTGGAGACGACGCTCCTGCCGACGGAGCACAGCACGCACCCGGAACGGGTCTGGGCCCGTCGCGACCCCGGCCCCAGCGCGGTGCTCGTCTGCCTGGGCATCCGCGGCCGGCTCGACGAACTCGCGCACCACAACCTGCTGTTCACCGCCGACTGGCGGGACAACTTCGGGCGTATCCGCTCCGGCGGGGACCTGGCCGCCGAGACCTCCATCTACGTCTGCCGTCCCAGTGCCACTGACCCGGGCGTGGCCCCCGCCGGGGACGAGAACCTCTTCATCCTCGTTCCCGCGCCCGCCGAGCCTGCCTGGGGCACCGGTGGCGTCGACGGAAGCGGGGCGGCCCGCGTCGAGGCCGCCGCAGACGCCGCCATCGACCAGCTCGCGGACTGGTCCGGCGTGGCCGACCTGCGCGCGCGCATCGCCATCCGCCGCACCTTCGGCCCCGGCGACTTCGCGCACGACGTCAACGCCTGGCAGGGCAGCGCCTTGGGTGCGGCCCACACCCTGTGGCAGAGCGCCTTCCTGCGGCCCGGAATCCGCAGCCGACGGGTCGACGGGCTGCTCTACGCCGGAAGCTCCGTCCGCCCCGGAATCGGTGTGCCGATGTGCCTGATCAGCGCCGAGCTGGTGCTCAAGGCGGTCCGTGGAGACCGCAGGACCGGACGCCTCCCCGAACCCGCCAGGACTGATGCCTGATGGCCTATCTGCTGATCCTGCTCGCCCTGCTGGGATGCATGGCACTGCTCGATGCCAGGTTCCGGCTCTTCTTCTGGGCCCGCCCCCTCGCCGCGACCCTCGTGACGGCGCTCGGACTCGGCTACTTCCTGAGCTGGGACCTCTTCGCCATCGCGGCGGGGATCTTCCTGCACCGGGAATCGCCGCTGATGACTGGCATCATGCTGGGCCCCGAATTGCCCCTGGAGGAGCCGGTATTCCTGCTGTTCCTCGTCTACCAGACGATGGTCCTATTCACCGGGGTCCTGGCCTGGTTCCGGCGGAAACCCGTGGGACAGGCCGGGACCCGTGCGACAGGCCCAGCCCCCGCCCAGGAGGACGCCCGATGAGCGCATATGCCTCGCTGAATTTCGCTTTCGTCGGTCTTGCCCTGCTGCCCCTGCTCGCCGCGGCCCTCAGCGGCCGGCTGCGCCGCCGGACCCTGGCCGCCCTGGGCGCGGCCGCCAGCGGGATGCTCCTGCTGACCGCCGTCTTCGACAACATCATGATCGGCGTGGGCTTGTTCACCTATGCGGAGGCGACCCTGGCCGGGCCGCTAGTCGGGTTGGCCCCGCTGGGTGACTTCGCCTACCCGTTGGGTGCGGCCATCCTGCTTCCCGCCGCATGGCTGCTCCTCACGGGTGACGGCGCGAAGGAACCATCCCACGACCCGGAGGATCGATGACCGACCTGCTGCTGACCTCTCGACCCGTCTCGTGGGTCAACACCGCCTACCCCTTTGCCGCGGCCTATCTCCTTTCCACCGGCGGGATCTCCTGGGTGCTGGTCGTCGGCACGGTCTTCTTCCTCTTCCCGTACAACCTGGCCATGTACGGCATCAACGATGTTTTCGACTACGAGTCCGATCTCCGCAATCCCCGCAAGGGCGGGGCAGAAGGAGCCGTCGTCGACCGGTCGCGCCACCGTGGCATCCTGTGGACGTCGGGGATCACCGTCGTTCCGTTCGCCATTGTCCTGTCCACCCAAGGCACGCTGGCGGCCAACATCGCTTTGCTGGTCTCGCTGGCCGCCGTTGTTGCATACAGCGCACCGCGGCTGCGCTTCAAGGAACGCCCGTTCCTTGATTCGGCCACCTCGAGCACCCATTTCGTCTCCCCTGCCGTGTACGGCCTGCTGCTCGGCGGAGCCGAGTTCTCCGCCGGCCTCTGGTGCCTCGTGGCCGCCTACTTCCTCTGGGGAATGGCCAGCCATGCCTTCGGTGCGGTGCAGGACATCGTGCCCGATCGCGAGACCGGGCTGGGCTCCGTGGGGACCGTGCTGGGAGCCCGCGCGACCGTGGCTGCGGCCGTCGCTGCGTACTGCGGGGCCGGACTACTCATGCTCGGCAGCGCGTGGCCCGGCCCGCTGGCTGCGCTGCTCGCCCTGCCCTACGTGGCCAACGTGCTGCCGTTCCTACGCCTGGACGATGCCGGATCGGGGGCGGCCAACCGGGGTTGGAAGCGCTTTTTGTGGCTGAACTACGCCACCGGGTTCGTGGTCACCCTGCTGCTCATCTGGTACGTGGCGATCCGATGACCGCCATCATCTGGTTCCGCGATGACCTGCGCATTGCCGACAACCCCGCACTCCTGGCCGCCATCGCCGACGGCCCTGCCGTAGCGGTCTACATCCTGGACGAGGCGTCCCCCGGACTCCGGCCCCTCGGCGGTGCCGCCCGATGGTGGCTCCACCAGGCACTCGGTGATCTGGGGAGTGGCCTCGCCAAGCTCGGCATCGAACTGGTCCTGCGCAGGGGGCCCGGCGCCCGGGAGATCGTCACGGTGGTCCAAGACGCCGATGCCGGCGCGGTGTACTGGAACCGCAGATACGGGCATGCGGAACGCACGGTCGATGCCCAGGCCAAAGCGGACCTCCAGGCTGCCGGTGTCCACGCCGAGAGCTTCCAGGCAACGCTGTTGCACGAGCCCTGGAACCTGCAGACCGGCCAGGGCGGCCACTACCGCGTCTTCACGCCGATGTGGAACCGGCTCCGCCAGATGGACATCCGGCATCCCCTGCATCCACCGGAACGGCCCGGCCACGATGCCCGCCGTCCGGAGAGCCCCACCGACAGCGATGACCTGCACAGCTGGGGGCTCGTGGACACCACACCGGACTGGGCAGCGAAGCTGGGGGACCACTGGACCCCGGGAGAGGACGCGGCCTGGAGGATGCTCCAAGACTTCATCGCGGAGACGATCCGGGACTACACAGACAGCCACGACGTTCCGGGGATCCGCGGCACGAGTCGCCTCTCGCCTTATCTGCGGTGGGGCCACATCAGCCCGTTCCAGCTCTGGCATGCCCTGTCCTCAGGCGCTGCCGCCGCCCACCCCGGCACGCAGGCGTTCCTGCGGCAGCTGGGGTGGCGGGAGTTCTGCTGGCATCTGCTGTACCACCATCCGGACCTGGCAATGGAGAATATCAGACCTGGCTTCGACCGTTTCCCCTGGCGTTGGCCGGACCAGCCCGGAAACCAGACACCGAAGGCCTTGTACGGAACCCTCCCGCCCCCGGATCAGGCTTTGGCCGCCGCAACCGAGCCAGTCGACGCCTGGAAGGCCGGGGCCACCGGCGTCCCGCTGGTCGACGCCGGCATGCGCGAGCTCTGGGAGACCGGATGGATGCACAACCGGGTCCGCATGCTGGTCGCCAGCTTCCTGACCAAGAACATGGGCATCCATTGGCGGGTGGGTGAACAGTGGTTCTGGGAGACCCTGGTCGACGCCGACGAGGCCTCCAACCCGGCGAACTGGCAGTGGGTCGCCGGATCGGGGGCCGATGCCTCCCCGTTCTTCAGGATCTTCAACCCGCAAACCCAGGCGCGGCGGTTCGACGCGGACGGGGCCTACGTCAGCCGCTGGGCACCCGCGGCCCTGCTTCCCGGGTACCCGGAGCCGATCGAGGACCTGGGTGAGTCCCGCCGTCGCGCCCTCTCCGCCTACCAGGAGACCCGGGATGGGTAGGCGGAGGATGTGCCTCGGCTGCCGCTACGTCCGGCGGGTCAGCGTGCCGCCCCGGAAGTAGGCCGGGTGGCGCCAGCGCATGTAGAACATGACGACCACCCCGAGCACCAGGACCGAGACACCGAGGATGAACACCATGCCCAGCCCGGCGATGTTGCTTCCCGAGCCGTAGTCGGGATCCATCGAGTCCACCGCGGTCTTGACGAACATGACGAGCAGGATGATGCCGCCGAGCAACGGGGCCAGCAACCTGAAGGCCGCGGACCGGGCGCTAGTAAACAGCTCGCGGCGGAAGTACCAGACGCAAGCCAGCGCCGTGACGCCGTAGTAGAAGCAGATCATCATGCCCAGCGCGGTGATCGTGTCCCACAGGGCGTTCTCGGACAACGTCCGGGTGATGACATAAAAGGCAGCCGCCGCGACGCCGGCGGTGATCGTCGCGGTGGACGGCGATTTGAAGCGGGGCGAGACCTTGCCATACCCCGGAGGCAGCGCCTTGTAGTAGCCCATGGCCAGGATCGTCCGGGCGGGGGAGACGAAGGTGGACTGCAGCGACGCGGCGGACGAGGACAGGATGGCCAGCGACATCAGGATCGCGAACGGGCCCATCACCGGGCCGGCCAGGACCGCGAAGATCGACTCCTGGTTGTCGGGGTTCCCGGCTCCCAGCCCGGTGTCGCCGACGCCCGCGAAGGAGATGACCGAGAGCGAGACGACCATGTAGATGGCCATGATGACCAGCACGGTCAGGGTGGCCGCCCGGCCCGGGACCTTGTCCGGGTCCTTGGTCTCCTCGTTCATCGTCAGGGTGACGTCCCAGCCCCAGAAGATGAAGATGGACAGCGAGACCCCGGCCGCGAAGCCGGTGAGCGAGCCGACGTCGAAGGGGTTGAACCATTCCCAACTGATCGGGGTGGCGTCGAAGGCGGATCCGTTGACCACATGGGAGAACGCGGCGATCGCGAACCAGCCCAACACCAGGAGCTGGAAGGCGACGAGCACGTACTGGAAGGACTTCGTGGTCTCGATCCCCCGGTAGGAGATCCAGCAGGCTCCGGCGATGAACACCAGGGTCGTGGCGATGTTCAGCCACAGCACGTCGGTCAGGTCGGCCAGTTCCGGCCGCCCGGTGATCTGCGCGAGCATGAGGTAGAAGAAGTCGACGGCGACTGCGGCTAGGTTCGACAGGACGATGATGGTGGCGGCGATCAGTCCCCAGCCGCCCATCCAACCGATCCAGGGGCCGAAGGCGCGGGTGGCCCAGGTGAAGGATGTCCCGGAGTCGGGCATCGCGCTGTTCAGCTCGCGGTACCCCAAGGCCACGAGCAGCATGGGGATGAACCCGGCGATGAAGATGGCAGGAAGGTGGGTGCCGACCTCGGCGACGGTCGGGCCGAGGGCGGCGGTGAGCGTATAGGCCGGGGCGATGCAGGAGACGCCAATGACCACGGCGCCGAGCACCCCGACGGCTCCCTTGCTCAGCCCCTTCTCCCCCAGCCCCCCGGTCTGGTCCACGGCGAGGCGGCCTTCGGGGCCGCCGGATTCGATGTGCGTCATGATGTTCTCCTATTGCCCGGTGGGGGACGGCGGCTGGTGGTCGCGCGGGACGACGACCAGGGGGACGGTCAGGGTGCGCAGCATGCGTTGCGCGGTGGCGCCCAGGAAAAGGCGTCCGCGGTGGGCCAACCGGCTCGAGCCGACGACCGCCACCTCGTCGCGCTGCCAGGGCAGCGCTTGTACGCCTTTTTCGATGTTCCGGCCCTCGGCCACGACCGTTTCGGCGTAGATCCCGGCCTCGTTGACGACGGCTTCCACGTGGCCCTGCAGCTCGGCCCGCCGGGCGGACAGCTGGGCCTCATCGCCGCCATCCTGGCCCAGCAACGAGACAATGCGCAGCTGGGCTCCCCGCCGCCGGGCGGCCACTGCGGCCGTCTCGACGACGGCGAGGGCACCGGGGCGGGTGCCGACGAAGGCGGTGACACGTTCCAGGCCGTGCGGGATGGCGCCGCCGTCGCCGACGGGCGCCATGGCCACCGGGGTGGAGGCGGAGTGCAGCAGGGCGGTGGCGACCGAGCCGGGGCCCATGCGCGCGGCCAGCTTGCCTTGCCGGCCACCGATCACGATGAGCCCGGCACCGGATTCCCGTGCGAGGTCATCCAGCCCCTCGGCTTCCGAGGCGGCGCTGCGGACCACGGCCCGCGCGGAGACGCCGGAGGGGACCAGTTGCAGGGCCTCGGCGGCCCAGGCGTCGACCTGCTCGGCGATGATGCTGCGGTAGCCGTGGTCGCCGCCGGGGTAGGTCGCGCTGAAGGGGGTGTGCTCGGGCAGGATCATGGCGAGGTCCAGATGCGTCTCTTCCCCGCCTCCGGTCAGGTCCCCGCCGAGGGCGAGCGCGAGCCGGACGGCCTCGGCGCCGCGGGCGTCTGCGGTGTAGCCGACGATGTAGCGCATGCCTCAGCGCTCCCCGAGGGCCGCGTCGATGCGGGCAGCGGTGCGCTTGCCCATCCGCACTGCGCCGTCAACGTGCTGGTAGCCCTCGCCGGCGAGGTCGGAGGAGCTGAAGTGGATGGGCCCGACGGACTCGTGCTGTTCGGGCCCGAAGCGGTGCAGGCCGCCCAGGTCGTAGCTGGTGGCGTAGGCCCCGCGGGTCCACTCCTCCGCGCCGAAGTCCGATTCGAAGTACACGTCGGGTTCCAACGCCTCCTCACCGAGGAAGGCGGCCAAGTCGGAGAGGATGGCCTCGCGGCGGGCCTCGTCGCCGAGGGCGTACAGGGCGTCGGCCTTCTCGTCCGAGACGAAACCGACGAGGGTGCCGCGCGAATCCCCGTCCAACGTATTGTCGTAGACCTCCTGAACGTTGCGCGAGGGGCTGAAACCGGTGCCGGAGAGCCCCTTGTCCCGCCAGAACGGCGTCGGATAGACGGCATGGACCTTGATGACCAGGCCCATGGACTGGTGCTGGTGGGTCACGTGCTGGCGCCGCGGCATCGGCGGTTCGTAGGAAATCCGCGAGTACAGGTTCGGCGGCACGGCCAGGATGGCCTTTTTCGCCTTCACGGTGACCGTGGCACCGTGGGCGGTGACGCCGTCGTCGTGCCATTGGAGCCGCAGGACCGGGTTCTCCAGATGCACAGCATCACCCAATCGCGCAGCCAGCGCCTTCGAAACCCCCTGCATGGTGCCCTTGATGCGGCGGTCGAGGATGAAGTCCTCATCGACGAGGTTCGAGAATGATCCGGCCGAGGCTGCCATGAGCAGCGCCTGCAGGGCGGAGAAGGCGTGGGCCGGTTTGGTCAGCATGCCGCCGGCGATGAACAGCCCGATGTTGGTGCAGGCTTCCTCGTTGCCCGAGAGGTTGCGCAGCCAGTGGTGGAACGAGATGGTGTCCAGTTCCCGCGCACGGGGATGTTCCCAGGGTTTGTCGGGGTCGATTTCGGCGGCCAGCCGATCCATTTCGGCGATCAGCCGGTCGGTCTCGGCGACGGCTTCGGCGTCGATCGGGAAGTCTGCCCCGCTGTATTCGGTGCGGGTGCCGTCGGCGGCAATAAAGACGGAGGCGCCGTCGCGGTAGCGCGGGTAGGTGCCGATGCCCAGTTCGCCGATGAGTTCGTAGAGGCCCGTCTGGTCTGGGGAGATCCATTGCCCGCCCAGTTCGAGGGTCGCCCCGTGGATCTCGTCCGTCCAGGTGCGGCCCCCGACACGGCCACGGGCCTCGAGTACCGCGACCGTCCGGCCGGCTTTGGTGAGTTCGTGTGCCGCGGTGAGACCCGAGGGGCCGGCGCCGATGACGACGACGTCGCGTTCGATGGTTGCCATGGGGATGGCCCTGCTTTCTATCCGTTCAAACTTAAATGAATGAAGTTCATTTATTAGAATGATGGTAGGACTAAAGCACGGGAATGTGAAGTGGCACACGGCAAGGAGTTTTCTGTGGAAACCTCAGCGGGGGCTGCTAAGACCCCGGCGGCACCTCGGCGGAAGGCAGGCAGGCCCCGGGGAGAGCTGCTCAGCCGATCGAAGATCGGGACCGCGGCCCTGGACCTGGTCGGCGAGAAGGGGTATGACGCCCTCACCATGTCCGCGCTGGCCCGCACCCTGGGAGTCTCGGCGTCCGCGCTCTACAACCACGTGGAGTCCAAGCAGGAACTGCTCCAGCTCATCCAGGACCTGGTGATGGACGGTGTCGACTGCTCGGGATTCGCTACCCGGCCATTGGAGGAGGCGCTGCGCAGCTGGGCGGTCTCCTACCGCGACGTCTTCGCCCGGCACACCCCCCTGGTGCCGGTCATCGCCGTTCTCCAGGTCTCCGGTTCCCCGCGCACGCTGCAGATGTACGAGGAGGTGGCGGCCGGCTTCGCCCGGGCCGGCTGGGACGGACCACGCATCATCCCCGCGATCGTGGCGCTGGAATCCTTCATCTTCGGCTCCGCCATGGATGCCGTCGCTCCGAAGGACATCTTCGAGGTGCGCTCCGTGGCCGATGAGGTCCCGGCATTCTCCGCTGCCGTCGACAGCCAACGTGCCACCGGCCACGACGCGGCCCAGGACGCCTTCTCCTACGGGCTGGATGCCCTGCTGCGGGGCCTGCTGGCCGGACGCGCCTGACCGACCGCGCCGACGGCACTCAGGGCGCCACCGCACTGCCGTCAGGGGCTGATAGCGTTGCTTCTGCCGTCATCGTTTCCGCCGCCACCTTGGAGTCGCCGTGCTGGTGCCGCTCAGGTCTTTCGATCCCGAAGCCGCCGAGCAACCGCTCGTGGGGCCAGTCGAGGCCCCGGATCTGCATGTCATGACCCTGAACATCCGGCGCCGGATGCCGGCTTGGCGGCCGCCTGCCGCCGACCGATGGAACCGCCGCAGGCCGTTGCTCCGACGCCTGCTCACCGCCGAGGCCCCCGCGCTGCTGGGACTCCAAGAGGTCATGCCCGACCAGTCGGAGCAGATCCGCACCATGCTGGGCCCGGATTACGCCCGCCTCGGCAGCGGACGGTCGGCAACCCGTGGAGGGGAACGCTGCGAGGTGCATGCGGACGCCACGCGCCTGCTGCCAGAGTCATCGCGTACCTGGTGGCTCTCGGCCCGTCCCGATGAACCGGGATCGCGCTCCTTCGGCAACCTGCTGCCGCGGCTAGTCGTCGAAACCCGTCTCCGGGACCTGCATACGGGGCTGCCCCTCACCGTCATGGTCACGCAATTGGACCACCTCAGTCGCAGTTCCCGCGCCGAATCAGCGCGGCTCCTGCACGAACGGGCAGCGGAAATCGACGGCCCCACCGTACTCATGGGCGACTTCAACGACGATGCCGGCTCCGCCCTGCACCGCACCCTGGCCGATGGCACGGTGCTGGAAGACACCTTCAGCCTGGCCCGGCAGGCTATCGGCATCGACTGCGGCACCTACACCCGGTACCGGGCGCCCCGCGCCGAGGACCGGCGGCTGGATTGGATCCTGGTTTCCCCGGGGACGACCGTGGAAGCGGCAGGGGTGAACCCGGTCCGGTTCGGCGGCCGCGCGGTGTCCGACCACGAACCCGTGCACGCCGTCCTGCGCTGGGAGCCGGCACCGCCCGGTGCGGAAGGAGCGGGCCGCGCATGAACGCGCTCATCGCTGCCTTCCTCCGGCGCCCTGAATCGGCCACCTGTCGACTGGCCGATGCGGTCCGCCTGCTCGCGGCGGCCAGCGTCATTGCGGCCGGCTTGGGCTGGGGGTGGATCCAGGTGGCCGTCTTCATGCTCGCCTTGCTCGCAACACTCATTCCCCGGGCACTCGCCCTTCCCGGCGCACTGGACACCGCCACGGGTGCCGTCGCGCTTGTCGCCGCGTGGAGCAACGTGGCCGACCTCTACGAAAGCGTGCCCGGCTGGGACAAGCTCGTCCATGGCGCGCTCGGCGGACTGGTGGCACTCCTATCCGTCATCCTCGTCCAACGTGCAGGGGCCCTGCCGGACGGGCATGATCGGAGGGAATGCCAGGCGCTGGTTGGCTTGACGGTCGTCTTCGGCCTGGCGACCGGAGCTGCCTGGGAGATGCTCGAGTGGTTCGGACACACTG
Source organism: Arthrobacter sp. JSM 101049 (assembly GCF_041679245.1). Taxonomy (NCBI): domain Bacteria; kingdom Bacillati; phylum Actinomycetota; class Actinomycetes; order Micrococcales; family Micrococcaceae; genus Arthrobacter; species Arthrobacter sp. JSM 101049. The sequence continues at coordinate 855,468 of NZ_JBGFFC010000001.1, forward strand.
TCATCGACCCTGCGGTCCATGTTGGCTACGACGACACCGTCGCTGACATGGCAGCCGGCGCCCTGGGGTCATTGGCCGCTGGCACCCTGTGGTTCCGCGTGGGACGCGGCCGGGGGCGGCTCCGCCAGCACAGCGGTCACGCGCAGCAGGGCCGGCAGGAAAGATGAGCATTCCGTACCGGCTCCCCGCGCAGCTTCCGACGGTCAGCGTCGTCATCCCGGTCAAGGACGATGCGCCGAAGCTCCGCCAGTGCCTGGAGGCCGTCAACCGGCAGGATCCCCCAGCCCATGAAGTGATCGTCGTGGACAACGCCTCCACCGACGACAGCGCCGCCGTGGCCCGCGCGTTCGGGGCCTGTGTCATCGCAGAACCACGCATCGGGATCGGAACCGCAAGTTCCACCGGCTACGACCACGCCACCGGTTCGGTCATCCTCCGGCTCGACGCGGACTCGGTACCCGATCCGGGCAGCATCGCAGCGGCGGCCCGCGCCTTTGCCGCCGATCCCCTGCTGGAAGCCCTCACCGGTCCCGCCCATTTCAACGACGGACCCACCCTCCTGCGTCGACCGGCCCTGCTGGTCTATCTGGTCCCCTACTACTTCCTGACCGGCCTCGCCCTGGGCCACGTCCCGCTGTTCGGGTCCAACATGGCCTTCCGACGGAACGCCTGGCTGGAAGTGCGCAACGAGCTGCACCTGGCGGACTGGCTGGTCCACGATGACGTGGACCTCTCCTTCCATCTGGGCTCCCGCCACCGGATCGGCTTCTGCCGCAGCATGAGGGTGGGGATATCGATGCGTCCCTTCACGGACGGGCAGCGCCTGCTTCGACTGCGGAGGGGCTTCCACACGATCTTTCTGCACTGGCCCGAGGAAGCGCCCTGGGTGCGGATCGCCGGGGCGGCCCGGCGGCGGCGTCTCCTCCGGCCGAGGCCACGGGGTGCGACGCCTCTACCGCCCTCCGGAGCGGACCGGGCCTAGAAGCCCGGGGTGGTCATCATGACCTGCAACAGTTCAGGGTTGGCGGTGTTGTAGGTCATCCAGAGGATGCCGCCACCCAGCGCCACGACAACGCCACCCCAGACGGCGCCGATCTTGGCGAGGAAACGTGCCTCGTCGCGCTTGATGGAGAGCTTGTCGGCCTTGAAGTCATCGGCCAGGCGGCCCATGCGGGCAACCGGCGAATCGGTGATGCGCGGGGTCATGTCGACCAGCTTGTTCGAGACCCAGTCGGTCCGGCCGCCCTGCAGCCGGGCGATGGTGATGTCGTGCTTGCGGTCCTGGCGCAGTTCGGCGATGCGGTCCCCATGGCGGGCCAACATGATGTCCTCGCCCAGGTGCATGACCTTGCCCGACCCGAGACGCTGACGTGCTGGCGCTGCGCGCATGACGACACTCCTTCTGGTGACCCACCCTGACCGCGTGAAAACTTTCTCTTACAACCAAAATACGCCGGTATCCCGGGCCGGGACAGGGGAAGCAGCCGCCAAGCGGCCAATCTCACAGCAGTGTGTGTCGCACGCCGCGGGCCGTCGCCCGGGTCAACTCGGTGCGGGGAGTGGCGAACCGGCCTCGCGCGCGTCAGCGGCTCGCGAAGTGCCAGATGACACCGATCGTCCAAACCGATCCCGCGAGGGCCGCGCAGCCGAACTCGACCAGGATGCCGAGCCCGGTGGACTTCAGTGTTGCGGCGCTGGCGCGCAGTGCAGACTTCAGGTCCCGGCGTCGTGCATATTCCGCCAGCAGCAGCCCGAGGCCGAACCCGACGAAGAGCCCCACGACCGGGATCAGGAACATGCCCGCGATCCCGGCGGCCACGGCCACCAGAATGGTGCCGCGCGGGATCCGCTGGCGCCGGAGCGTTCGACCGGTCAGCACCGCCGAGGCGGACCACCCCGCGAGGGCCAGGCCCATGCCGATGCCGGCGCAGGTCCAGGCTGCCGGGCTGCCCAGGATCCAGGCCCACCCCAGCAGCGTCACGATGGCCAGCAGGCTGCCGGGCAGCACGGGGTAGACCGTGCCGACGACGGAGACAACCAGCAACAGGCCGGCGATAACGGTGACCAGGATCTGCATGTCCACGGCCCCAGTCTGCCAGCATCACCGGTCCGGGCGGCACCCGGCCCGGAGACCACGCCGGCGTGCGCCCGAGGGGCTGGCGCTAGAGGTTGATCTTGACGTCGGCGTCCTTGCGCAGCTTCTGGGCCAGCGCGTCCGCCGCCTGGGCCTTCTTCCGCTCGACGATCTGCTCCTTGATCTGGGGCTTGACGTCCTTGAACTTCGGCATCGCCGGGGCCGATCCGCTGGCGCCTCCCTGCTGGGACTGGGCGTCCTTGGCCTGCTGGTAGGCGGCCTTGAGCTCCTTCTCGCTGGCGGTGAACGGCCCGGCTTCCTTCTCGACGAAGTTGCCGATCTCCACCTGCTGCTTCAGCGCCTTGTCGACGGCCTTGCGGTCCATCCCCTGCTTCTCGACTGCGGCGAGGAATTCCTTGCTGCTCATCTGGTTCTGCTTGGCGGCGTCGCCGAGCGCCTCATCGAGGTCTGCCTTGCTGGCCTTCAGGCCCGCCTTTTCGGCATGCTGCATCAGCAGTTCGGAACCGACCATCGCCTCGGCGGCCTGCTTCTTCAGCTGCGTCTGGTCGGACATGTCCTGGCCCGACATCTGCGCCTGCATGGCCGCGTTCTGGAACTGGCTCTTGTAGAGCTGCGCGAACTCGTCCTTCGTGATGTCGTGCCCGTTGACCGTGGCCACCACGTCGGGGACGCCCTCCAGATCGGGCGACGGGGCCGCCTGCTGGCTCCCAGACTGCGAGGAGGCCGCCTGGGACGAGCCGGCAGCCTCGTCGCTTCCGCCGCTGCCGCAGGCAGTGACCAGGGAGAGCGAGCCCACCAGTGCCAGTGCGGCCAGCATCTTCTTCTTGTTCACGTGCTACCTCCTGAGGTATTCGAATCCCGTTGAGGCTAGCAACACGACCTGAACGCACACTGGCAAACGGGCCGCTGCGGCTCGTTTTACGCTCTGGGCCAAGCGGGGAACCGGCTACCACGCCCGGGAGTTGGGTAGGGCAGGCGTGACGTCACGCGCCGTACCACTGGCACGACGTGAGGAAGTACCACCATGGGCATGTTCAACAAACTCGCCAACAAGGGCAAGCAGATGGCCGGGCAGTACCTGCGCGAGCAGCTGGCCGAGCGGCAGAGCCAGCGCCCCGCCCCACCCCATGGCGGGCACCGGCCCGGGAACGCCGACCGGCAGGGTGCACCGGCATCGGGTTCACCAGCATCGGGTTCTGTGGCGCGTTCCGGGGCGGCGCCCGCGCCGGGCTCCGGGGCGCCTGTGGCCGACGAGGACGCCGCGGCCATCGCCAAGTACAAGTACATGCTGCGCACGGCCCCGCCCGAGGACATGGAACGCGCGCATGCCGAGGCTTTTGCCCGCCTGACCCCCGCCCAACGCGATGCCCTGCAGGCCGGGCTAGGCGACGAGTTGCCGGCAGGTGAGCGCCCGCGCTCGAACCAACCGGAGGACCTGGCGCGCTCGGCTACCCGGGCCGAGATGGCCCAGCCGGGCTTCATGGAACGCCTGCTCGGTGGGGGGAACGGCGCATCGCGCGGTTCCGGCCGCGGGTTCGGCGGACTGGCGGCCGGGGCCGCAGGCGCCATTGGCGCCGGCCTGCTGGCCGGGGTGGCCGGCGGGTTCATCGGCAGCGCCATCGCCGGACCACTGCTCGACGGGTTCTCCGGGATCGGCGAGGGCCTGGCCGGGGCGGCCGATGGCCTGGGCGACGGGCTGGGCGAAGCCGCCGGCGGGCTCGGCGACTCCGTGTCCGGCCTCGGCGATGCGGCCTCGGGACTGGGCGATTCGGTGGCCCAGGGCGGGGAGGCGCTCTCCGGAGGCGGCCTGCTGGACGGCCTGTTCGGCGAGGGCGACTTCGGCGCCGGCGGCGGGGACGGCTTTTTCGGCGGCCTGGGCAACGACGGGGAGTTCTGACCACCTCGGATTGTTGAACAATCTTCCGTCTTGATGCATGCTTGGAGGACCAGCAACGAGACGGAGATCACGGTGACCAGCATCGACCTGAACAGCGACGTGGGCGAGTCCTTCGGCAATTGGACGATGGGCGACGACGCGGCCATCTTCGAGTCCGTGTCCAGCGCGAACGTGGCCTGCGGCTTCCACGCCGGGGACCCCTCCACCATGGGCCAGACCTGCCGTGACGCGGTGGCCGCCGGCGTGGTGACCGGCGCGCACGTGGCCTACCGCGACCTGGCTGGCTTCGGCCGCCGGTTCCTCGACTGCTCCCCCACCGAACTCGCCGACGACGTGCTCTACCAACTCGGCGCACTCGACGCCGTGGCCCGCGCGGCCGGGGGGTCCATCCGTTACGTCAAGCCCCACGGCGCCCTCTACAACACGATCGTGCACCACGAGGCCCACGCCCAGGCCGTCGTCGATGCGGTCAAGGCCTTCGGGACCGACCTGCCGCTGCTGTTGCTTCCCGGTTCCGTGGCACTGGCCCGGGCCGAGGCGGCGGGAATGCGGGCGGTGGCCGAGGCCTTCGCCGATCGCGCCTACAACCCGGACGGAACGCTCGTCTCGCGCCGTGAGGAGGGCGCCGTCCTGCACGACGCCGATCTCGTCGCCGCGAACATGGTGCGCCTGGCAACCGAGGGCACGCTGACGGCCCGCGACGGATCCACGCTGTCCATGCCCGCCGAGAGCATCTGCCTGCACGGCGACACCGCCGGTGCCGTGGCGATGGCCGCCGCCGTGCGCCGCGGCCTGGAAGCGGCCGGCGTCTCCATCCGGTCCTTCGCATGAGCTCACCGGCCGTCCGCTGGGCCGGTCCGCGCACGCTCCTGCTGGAACTGGCGGACCTGGACGACGTCGTCGCGCTGCACGCCCGGCTGGCCCACACCCCGCTGCCCGGCCAGATCGAGGTGCTGGCCGCCGCCGAGACCATCATGCTCGCCTTCGACTCCCGGGCCCACGCACTCGCGGCCCCGGCCACCCTGGACGAATTCGGCAGCAGTGCCGCCCCGGCGCCGGAGGGCCGTGAGATCACCCTGGACGTCGTGTACGACGGCGAGGACCTCGACGAGGTGGGACGGCTCACCGGCCTCGGCGCCGACGGCGTCGTCGCCGCCCACACCGGCCAGGTCTGGACGGCGGCCTTTGGCGGCTTCGCCCCCGGCTTCGCCTACCTGCACGGCGAGGACGAATCGCTGGCCGTCCCGCGCCGCGACACCCCCCGCACCGCGGTCCCGGCGGGATCGGTGGGCCTCGCCGGCCCGTTCTCCGCGGTCTACCCGGCCCGCTCCCCCGGCGGCTGGCAGCTGATCGGCCGCACCACCGCCCGCATGTGGGACCTGGGGCGGGAACGCCCGGCCCTGGTCCGTCCGGGCGACATCGTCCACTACCGTGCGGTCCGCGACGCCGTCGAGGTCCAGCCCGCGGAGAGCGGCACCCCGGCTACTGCCCCGCTCACTGTCCCGCCGCCCGCCCCGGCCACCCAACCGGCTGCCGGACCGGCCCCGGCCGCCTCAGGTACGGCCCTGACCGTCATCTCCCCCGGCCTGCAGTCGCTCATCCAGGACCTCGGCCGCCCCGGGCTGGGCGACCTCGGGGTTCCTGCCTCCGGCGCCGCCGATGCCGCTTCGGCCCGGCAGGCCAACCGGCTGGTGGGCAACGGCCCCGGCGACGCGGTGATCGAGACGCTGCTTGGCGGGCTGCAGGTCCGCGCCGTCGGCGCACTGGTCCTGGCCCTCGCTGGCTCCGCCGAGTCCGCGTCCATTTCCGGCCCCCACGGCGAGCGCACCGCCACTGCACGTGCCCCTTTCGCCCTGCACGACGGCGAAACCCTCACCCTGGATTCCCCCGGGACCGGGCTGCGCAGCTTTTTGGCTGTGCGCGGCGGCCTCGCAGTGGCCCCGGTGCTGGGCAGCCGCTCCACCGACACGCTCTCGGGCCTGGGCCCCGCCCCCCTAGCGGCGGGCGTCTCGCTGCCCATCGGCCCGGCGGGGCACGGCCACATCGTCGGCAACCCGGAGCCGGCGGCCACCGATACCCCCGGGGAGGGCACCCTCACCCTGCGCGTCACGCCCGGGCCCCGGGCCGACTGGTTCGACGAGGGCGCGCTCGACGCGCTCTGCGGAGCCAGCTGGACCGCCGGTACCCAGTCCAACCGGATCGGCGTGCGGCTCGAGGCCGGCGACGGCCAGGCCCCCCTCCGGCGCACCCGGACCGGGGAACTGGCCAGCGAGGGAACCGCGACCGGCTCCCTCCAGGTCCCGCCCTCGGGCCTTCCCGTGCTCTTCCTCGCCGACCACCCGGTGACCGGCGGCTACCCGGTGATCGCCGTCGTCGTGCCCGAGGACCTGCCGGCCGCCGCGCAGGCGGCCCCCGGCACCGCCCTCCGCTTTCGGGTCGTGGACCCCGACACCCTGGAAGCAGACACCCTGGACGCCGCCGCCCCTGCCCCCGCCCCTGCCACCACCGAAGGAACCCGCCCATGAAGAAGGTCCTGATCGCCAACCGCGGGGAGATCGCCGTCCGCGTCATCCGCGCCTGCACCGACGCCGAGCTCGCCTCGGTCGCCGTGTACTCGGACCCGGACGCCGACGCCCTCCACGTCCGCCTGGCCGACGAGGCCTACGCCCTGAACGGTTCCGGCAGCGCCGAGACCTACCTGGACGTGGCCAAGCTGCTCGGCGTCGCCGCCGCCTCCGGGGCCGACGCCGTCCACCCCGGCTACGGGTTCCTCTCCGAGAACGCCGACTTCGCCCAGGCCGTCCTCGACGCCGGGCTGACCTGGATCGGCCCCTCGCCGGAGGCCATCCGCGCCCTGGGCAACAAGGTCACCGCCCGGGAGATCGCCGTGCGCGCCGGGGCGCCCCTGGTCCCGGGCAGCGAGGGAACGCTCGCCGATGCCGCGGCCGTCCACGACTTCGCCGCCGAACACGGTGTCCCCATCGCCATCAAGGCCGCATTCGGGGGCGGGGGCCGCGGGATGAAGATCGCCCGGCGCATCGAGGACATCGACGACGCCTTCGACTCGGCGGTCCGCGAATCTACCGCCGCCTTCGGCCGGGGCGAATGCTTCGCCGAGCGCTTCCTGGACCTGCCCCGCCACGTGGAGGCCCAGGTCGTGGCCGACACGCACGGCAACGTCGTGGTCGTGGGCACCCGCGACTGCTCGCTGCAGCGCCGCAACCAGAAGCTGGTCGAGGAGGCCCCGGCCCCGTTCCTCACCGACGACCAGCGCTCGCGCATCCACGAATCCGCCAAGGCCATCTGCCGCGAGGCCGGCTACACCGGGGCCGGGACCGTGGAGTACCTGGTCTCCCCCGACGGGATCATCTCCTTCCTGGAGGTCAACACGCGCCTGCAGGTCGAGCACCCGGTCACCGAGGAGACCGCTGGCGTGGACCTGGTCGCCGAGCAGTTCCGCATCGCCGACGGCCTGCCGCTCTCCCTCACCGAGGACCCGCAGCCCTCCGGCCACGCCTTCGAGTTCCGGCTCAACTGCGAGGACCCCGCCCGCGGCTTCCTGCCCTCCCCCGGAACGATCGACGCCTTCGCGGCGCCCACCGGCGCCGGGGTCCGCGTGGACACCGGGGTGGCCTCCGGCTACACCGTGCCCACCGAATACGACTCCCTGCTGGCCAAGCTCATCGTCCACGGCGCCGACCGCGCCCAGGCGCTGCGCCGCGCCCGCGCCGCGCTGGACGAACTGGTCATCTCCGGGCTGCCCACCGTCATCCCCTTCCACCAGGCCGTGGTGCGGCATCCGGACTTCACCGCCACGGACCGCTTCGGCGTCCACACCACGTGGATCGAGACCTCGTTCGCCGACGAGCTGGCCGCCTCCCCCTACGTCGCCGCCGCCCAACCCGGCGCCGAGCGCGAGCGGCTGACCATCGAGCTCGACGGCAAGGCGGTCCAGCTCGGCCTGCCCGCCGCCCTGCTCGGGGCCCTGCGCGGTTGCCGGACCGGCACACCACCGCACGACGCCGGTGCCTCCTCCGCCGGCAGCGCCGGCCCGGGTGCCGCATCGGGTTCCGGCTCGGGTTCCGGGTCGGACTCCGGCAACGGCAGCGAACTCACCGCCCCGATGAACGGCAACCTGGTCAAGTGGGTCGCCGCCGACGGTGCCGACGTGGCCGCCGGTGACCCGGTGCTGGTCCTGGAGGCGATGAAGATGGAAACCACCGTTCCCGCCCACCGTGCCGGCACACTCCGCCGGGGTGGCACCGAGCCGGGCACCGCCGTCGTGCGCGGGGAGTCCCTCGGGACGATCGGCTGACCCTCATGTGGTCCGGGCGCGGTCCCGGGCCGGTAGATTGGAACCATGCCCATGAACGCCCTGGTGGATAACCTCGACACCGACGCCTCCCGGCATGCCCACACCGCGGCTTGGATCGCCTCGGTCCTGCGCCGCCGCATCGCCCAGGGGCTCTTGACTCCGGGGTCGAAGCTCTCCGAACAGGCCCTCTCGGCCTCGCTCGGCGTCTCGCGCAACACCCTGCGGGAGGCCTTCAGCACGCTGGCCGGCGAATCGGTGGTCGTCCGGATCCCCAACCGGGGCGTCTTCGTGGCCTCCCCCGGCGCGGAAGAGGTCCGCGAGATCTACCGGGTCCGGCGGATGATCGAACCGGCGGCCGTCCTCTGGGGCCTCCCAACCGAGCAGGACCTCGACGAAATGGACCTGATCGTCGCCCGCGCCCAGGAGGCCCGGGCCGCGGGGTCGGTGGCCGACATGGCCGACGCCAACCAGGCCCTGCACCAGGCGGTCATCCGGCTGACAGGCAGCTCTTCGCTGCTCGTGCTCATGGAGCGGGTACTGGCCCAGATGCGCCTGGTCTTCCACGCCATGTCCTCGGCACCGGATTTCCACACCCACTACGTCCAGCGCAACGTCGACATCGTCGCCCGGCTGCGCGCCGGGCAGCCTGCCGAAGCAGCGGACGTGCTGCGGGGCTACCTCGACGACGCCGAAGCGGAGCTGCTCGGCCACCTCGAATCCGGCGGGCGGGGCACCCCCGCCAGCGGGAACTGACGGAGTCCCCCATGCGCATGCCACGGACCCTGGGCCTGGTCCTCGCCGGAGGCCAGGGCTCCCGCCTCGGCGCGCTGACCGATGACCGGGCCAAGCCCGTGCTGCCGGTGGGCGGCACCTACCGGCTGATCGACATCGCCCTGTCCAACCTGGCGCACTCGCACATCAGCGACGTCTGGGTCATCCAGCAGTACCTGCCCCACAGCCTCAACGAGCACCTGGCCAACGGCCGGCCCTGGGACCTGGACCGCACCCACGGCGGGCTGCGCGTCCTGCCGCCCTTCGAGGGTGCCGACGGGGCCGGGTTCGCCCGAGGGAACACCGACGCGCTGAACCGGCAAAAGCAGCTGATCCGGGAGTTCGATCCCGACCTCGTCCTGATGCTCAGCGCCGACCACCTGTACACCCTGGATTTCCTGGACCTGCTCGAGACCCACCGGGACCGTGGCGCCGATCTGACCATGGCGACCACGCCCGTGGACGAGGACGCCTCCCGCTACGCCGTCGTCTCCACCGACGACGAGGGCACCGTCACCGGCTTCGACTACAAGCCGCAGGATCCCCCGGGCAACCTGGTGGCCATGGAGGTCTTCCTCTTCGACACCGCCAGCCTGCTCACCGCCCTCGACGAGCTGGAGGCGAGCGGCGCTGACCTGGCGGACTACGGGGAGGACCTGCTGCCCTGGTTCGTCGAGCACCGCCGCGTGGCCGAACACCGGCACGACGGCTATTGGATGGATTTGGGCACGCTGCAGTCCTACTGGACCGCACACCTGCAGCTGCTCGACGGCACCGGCGCCGAGCTGGACGATCCGGACCGGCCGATCCTCACCGCCCAACCCCAGCTGCTGCCCGCCCGGATCCACTCCTCGGCGCGGATCGCGGAATCGATGGTCGCCGCCGGCGCCGAGGTACGCGGCAACGTCACGCATTCGGTCGTCGGTCCCCGCACGGTGATCGACGAGGGGGCAACGGTCCGGCACAGCGTCCTGCTCGACGGGGTGCACGTGGGACCGGGCGTCATCCTGGAGAATGTCGTCGCCGATGCCGGGGCGGATATTTCCGGCGGCAACCGGCGGGGCACCGAGGGCGCTGTCACGCTCATCGGCGCCGACGGCCTGGTCAGCACCACCGAGGACTTCGACCGCACCGCTACCCTGCCCGACGGCTTCTGAGCACGACGGCGGTTCCCGCGCCTTAGGGCGAGACCTCGTCCAGGGGCCGGTTGCGGGTATGCGTCGTGAATTGGGCGATGACCGCCGCGACGACCAGGAAGACCGAAATGAGCAGCAGTGCGCCCAGGATCGACAGGTGCGGCAGGAGCGGGCGATGACCAGGACCCCGATGCCGCCGCCGATGTGCCCCACGCCGTCCACCAACGCAAACCCGTGGTCCGTGCCCGGGCGGGGAAGCTTTCGGCGGTCATGGCGTAGGTGGGCGAGACCCACAGGTTGAAGCCCGCGAAGATCAGGAGGGACCCGATGAAGGCGATGACGATCTGCACCCCGGCTAGGGCCACCAGGACCGCGCCGACCAAACGATGGTGGGCGTTCAGACGGGCGGCGCCCGCGTGGCCGATGCCGGGGTGCACGGCCTCCCGTAGAGGCAGCGAACGGCCGCTGCGCGGGCTCGCTGACGGCTCCATCACGCCTCCGATGTCGATGCGTGTTCCACTGTCATCATGGGCACGCACCGAAGACCACATCAAGGCCGACGGGGGGCCTCCGGCGTGCTCAGGCCCCGAAGAGCGCCCGGACGTCCTCGGCGCTGATGGCGGCACCGAAGGCGGCGTCCTCGTCCATCACGGAGGAGAACAACTGGGCCTTCTTGGCCTTGAGGGCCATCACCTTCTCCTCGATGGTGTCCTTGGAGACCATGCGGTAGACCATCACATTGCGCGTCTGCCCGATCCGGTGGGCCCGGTCGACGGCCTGGTTCTCGCTGGCCGGGTTCCACCAGGGGTCCAGCAGGAAGCAGTAGTCGGCCTGCGTGAGGTTCAGCCCGAAGCCGCCGGCCTTCAGGCTGATCAGGAACACCGGGACCTTGCCGCTGGTGAACGTCTCGATGACCTTCCCCCGGGACCGCGTGCTGCCGTCCAGGTAGGCGTAGGCGATCCCCGCCTCGTCCAGCCGCTGTGCCGCCCGGGACAGGAACGAGGTGAACTGGCTGAACACCAGCGCGCTGTGCCCCTCGGCGACGATGTCCTCGAGTTGTTCGAGGAGGGCATCGAGCTTGCTGGAGGGCACGCCGTCGTACTGCTCGTCGACCAGCGAGGCATCCAGGCTCAACTGGCGCAGCATGGTCAGCGACCGGAAGATCTGGAAGCGGTTGGAGTCCATGTCCTCCAGCATCCCCAGGACCTTCTGCCGTTCGCGCTGCAGGTGTCGCTGGTAGATGGTGCGGTGCCGCGGGGACAGTTCCAGCTCGAGGACCTGTTCCTGCTTCGGCGGCAGTTCCGTGGCGACCAGTTCCTTGGTCCGGCGCATGATCAACGGGCGGATCCGGCGCCGGAGCTGGGCCAGCCGCTCCGGGTCGCCGTCCTTTTCGATCGGCTTGCGGTAGAGCTCCTCGAACCGCTTGGCGGAGGGGAACAGGCCCGGGGAGGTGATCGCGAACATCGACCACAACTCGGAGAGGTTGTTCTCCATCGGCGTCCCGGTGATCGCGAGTTTGAACTGTGCCGGGAACGCGCGCGCCTGGGCGGCGGCCTTGGTCGCGGGGTTCTTCACGAACTGGGCCTCGTCCAGGACCAGGCCGGCCCAGCGCTGCCGGGCGTACGCCTCATTCTCCAGCCGGAACAGCGCGTACGAGGTGACCACGACATCGGCATCCTCCAACAGCGCCGCAAGCTCGGTGCCGGTGCGCTGGAGCGTTTCGGAGACGACGGCGGTGCGAAGGCCCGGGACGAACCGCTGCGCTTCGGAGGCCCAGTTGGGAACCACCGAGGTGGGCGCCACCACCAGGAAGGGCCGCGCGGCCCCGCCGGTGTCGGAGGTCCGCTGCTGCGCGTGGAGCATCAGCGCGAGCGTCTGGAGGGTCTTGCCCAGCCCCATGTCGTCGGCCAGCACGCCGCCGAGGCCATGGTCATGCAGGAACGCCAGCCAGGAGTATCCTTCCTGCTGGTAGCGCCGCAGGGTGGCGTTCAACCCGGCGGGCGGGGCGGCGGGTTCGATCCGCTCCAACTCCAGCAATCCCCCGACGGACGCCTTCCAGGCCTCCGTTTGCTCGGCGTCGGATGAGAGTTCGACGAGTTCATCCCACAGCGAGGCCTGGTGCCGGCTGATTCGCAAGGCCTGGGCGCCGCGGTCCTGCAGCGTCCGGGCCTCTTCGATGAGCCGGCGCAGTTGCCGGTATTCGGGTTTGTCCAGCGAGAAGTAGCTGCCGTCCTCGAGCAACAGGTATTCCTCCCCTTGGGCCAACGCCAGGAACAACTGGTCGAAGGGGACTTCGGTGTCGCCTAGGTGGACCCGCACCCCCAGATCGAACCAGTCGCTGGTGTCGGTTTCGCCGGCGCTGACGGAGATCGCCGGGACCTCGGTCAGTTCCACGTAGTCCACCGGCTGGCCCTGGACCTCGATGAGGACCCTGTCGCAGTCGTTGAGGACCGGCAGCGCCTCGGCGGTGAACCGCGCGGCGTCGACGCCGACCAGGTCCACCGGTTCGTTGCTTCCGGGAGGGTTGAGCAGCGGTTGCGGGAACACCTCCTGCCAGGCTGCCGGGAAGTCCGGCAGGGAACGGGCCACATCCTGCAACAGGTCGGCCTCGGCCGCCGCGTCCCGGTTCGGATCGCCGTCGGGGAGCAGCAGGTGGCTGGTGCTGGTGGGTCCCACCCGGTAGTCCCAGCCCCACTCCAACCGCACGCCGGTGGCCGCTGGCGCGCGGCGTTGGCCCGGGCGCCGGAAGTGCGCGACCACCAGCCGCAGCCGTGGCGGCTCGCGGTCGGGGACGTCCACTGCCCCGTCGCGGGAGACGATCCGCACGCGGCGCGCCAGTTCGGGCAGGTACTCGTGGACGAAGGCATCGCGACCGTTCCGCGGGATCTCCAGGGGCTTGCCCCCTTCCAGCAGCTGCGCGACGACGTCGGGAACCGGGCCGTGCGCGGGGGCCAGGTGGATGGCGGTCGCACGGAGGGGCTGGTCGGGCACCTCGTCCCACCAGGCCATGCCGTGGCCGGGTGTGCCGATGACCCGCAGCCGGCGTTCCGTGCCGGGAACGGCATTGGCCCGGTCGACCGGCTGGTCCGGTACGGTTCCGTCGGCGTGCCGCAGGGACGGAGTCATCCGCAGCTTGCCCCCGGCATCGGCCAGGTCCAGGCCCACGGTGACCGGATCGTGCACGGTCACCGCGGTGGCGGCCGTTGCCCCGCGCAGCACGATGCCGGCCTCCTGGGCGGTGGCCAGCAGGCGCCAGAACACCGGGGACGAAAAGCGTTCCAGGTCGAGGTAGGGGTTGGCGTAGGCGAAGCCGTGCAGCGCGTGGAAGTCCTGCATCCAGCGCTCCTGGGACGGGCCGAATTGCAGGGCCTGCTGCCCGCCGGCGAAGTAGTAGCCCGCCGAGGCGTTGGCCCCGAATCCGCCCCACCGGAGGCTGGAGTAGACCCAGCGGCCCTTCTCGTTCAGCGTGACCGGCCGCAGGCCCACGGTCAGCCGGTTTTTCCGGCCCTTGGCCGCGGTGATGAGCTCGAACTGGACGCCCAAGGGTGCCGGCGGCCGCGCCGTGCCGGGCGCCTCCAGCATGGCCTCGAGCCGGCGCTGCCAGGGTGGGAGCTTCTGCTGCGTCGTCGTCCGCGCCTGGTTCGAGGCCACGGAGGCGGCCAGCATGAGCGCCGCCGTGTGCTTGCAGCGTTCGTGCACCGGGCAGCCGCAGACGGCGATCGCCGGTTCCAGCCCGCGGGTAAAGGTGACGATGCTGCGGTAGACGGCACCGGCCGAGCCCCGTACGTGCGCGGACACCTGCCGGACGCCCGAGTCCCATTCGAGGTCCTGGACGCGGCCGGTGAAGAAGTATTCCAAACCGCGTTCGAAGGTCTGCCGGCCGACGAATCGCTGGATCTGGGCGTCGTGCAGCACGGGGGGCAGGTCTGGTTCCACCGGCCCAGTGTAGCCGCGGCCCGGGCGCGGAGGGTCTGGCAGGTCCTGCCTGTGGACAACGGGTCAGCAGCTCACGACACGCGCACGACCGCCGCCGAGTCGGCGCCCAGCACCACGGACTCTCCATCGTTCCCGGCGACGGCCTCGCCGACGACCACCAGCAGCGGACCGGCGGCGCGGGAGAGCGGAACGGCTGCTTCGCCTGGCGAGAGGTTCACGGCAATGGCGATCGAGCCGCGGTACACCACCAGCCATCCCGCGTCCGCGTCGGCCTCCACCTGCGGCCACGTGCCCGTGTCGGCGAGGTCGGGTTCGACGGTCCGCAGGGCAAGCAGCCGGTGGTACAGGGCGAGCATCCGCCCATGCACGTCGGACCGACCCGTGTCTTCGGCTTCGGCCCAGTCCAGCTTTGAGTCCCGGAACGTCGACTCGGCCTGGGGGTCCGGAACCGTGGCGGGATCCCAGCCCATGGCGGCGAATTCGGCCAGCCGGCCCTCCGCCGTCGCCTTCCCCAACTCGGGTTCGGGATGGGAGGTGAAGAACTGCCAGGGGGTCGAGGCCGCGAATTCCTCGCCCATGAACAGCATCGGCGTGAAGGGGGCCGTCAGGTTCAGCACCGCTGCGATGGCCAGCCGGTTGGCCCCCAGGCTGGCGGTGAGCCGGTCCCCGGCCGCGCGGTTGCCGATCTGGTCGTGGTTCTGCGTGCACACCACCAGCTGGCCCGGCGACACGCGGTTGGTGTCGATGGCCCGGCCGTGGTGGCGTCCGCGGAACGAGGAGTATGACCCGTCGTGGAAGAAGCCGCCGCGCAGGACCTTGGCCAGGGCGCCGATCGAGTCGAAGTCGGCGTAGTAGCCGCTGGTCTCCCCCATGAGGTTCACGTGGACGGCGTGGTGGAAGTCGTCGCTCCACTGCCCGGACAGCCCGTACCCGTTGACCGTCCGGTCCTGGATCAGGCGGTCGTTGTTCAGGTCCGACTCGGCGATGAGGAACAGCGGCTTCCCGCTCCGGTCCGCCACGGCGTCGGTGGCTGCCGCCAGTTCCTCGAGCAGCGGGGTGGCGCGGGAGTCCTTGAACGCATGGACGGCATCGAGCCGGAGCCCGTCGACGTGGTAGTCGCGCATCCACATCAGGGCGTTCTCCACGATGTAGGAGCGGACCTCGTCCGAGCCGGGGCCGTCCAGGTTCACCGAGTCGCCCCAGGTGTTGGCGTTGCCCTCGGTCAGGTACGGGCCGAAGCGCGGCAGGTAGTTCCCGCTGGGCCCGAGGTGGTTGTAGACGACATCCTGGATGACGCCGAGCCCGTGGGCGTGGGCGGCGTCGACGAACCGCTGGTAGGCCGCCGGCCCCCCGTAGGTTTCCTGGACCGCGTACCAGAGCACGCCGTCGTAGCCCCAGTTGTGCGTGCCGTTGAACGCGTTGACCGGCAGCAGCTCGACGTGCTGGATGGCCAGCCCGGCCAGGTAGGGCAGCTTCTCGGCGGCGGCGTCCAGGGTGCCTTCGGGGGTGAAGGTGCCCAGGTGGAGTTCGTAGATCGCCCCGCCGGCCAGTCCGGGCGACACCCAGTCCGTGTCCGACCAGGCGTGGGCGCCCGGGTCGAACGTCCGCGAGAGCCCGTGGACCCCGTCGGGTTGGCGCCGCGAGCGCGGGTCGGGCAGCGGGGTATCCGCGCCGTCGAGCAGGTAGCCGTAGTCGAGATCGGCGCCCGGGGGCACGACGGCGGGAGCCCACCATCCGCCGTCGTGCCGGTGCATGTCCCACTGCCGGCCGCCGGCCAGCAGCCTGAGCTCGGTGGCGCGCGGCGCCCACACGGCGAAGGGCTTCTCCATGGTGCTCCCTAGTCGGTCTGCCGGGTCAGCAGCGCGCCCGGGTAGTCGGCGAAGACGTCGGCGGCGCGCAGCTGGCCGTCGCTGGTGTGGTGGCCGCCGGTGATCTCGTCGCGGTAGGCCCCGGGCGCCAGGTGCAGGACGGTGTCGCGCCAGCCGCCGTCGGCGGCCAGGCCGATGGGCAGGCGGGTAAGTGCGGCGATGGCCCCGCCGCGGTCGAACGCGAAGAGGTGTCCCGCCGCGGCCCCGGAGGTGGCGACGGCCTCGTAGCCGGTGAACAGCCCGGGCCGGTCGCGGCGCAGCCGGAGGACACGGGAGACCATCAGCAGCTTCGCACGGGCATCGGCGCCCAGGGCCCGCAGCTGCGCGCGGTCGTCGATCCGGTCCAGCTCGGCCAAGGCCTCTTGCCGTGGCGCGAAGTCCACCGACCGGCGATTGTCCGGGTCCACCAGGGAGCGGTTCCAGAATTCGGTGCCCTGGTAGACGTCCGGGACGCCGGGCATGGCCAGTTGCAGCAGCTTGGCGCAGAACCCGTTGGACCACCCGGCGTCCTGGATGCGCTCGACGAGGCCGGCGACCAGCGACACCACCTCGGGATTGTCGTAGGCGGCATCGACGGCCGCGTGGAGGCGGGCCTCGAACTGCTCGTCGGGATCGGTCCAGGTGGTGCTGTTGCCGGCTTCGCGGGCCGCCTTCTCGGCGTAGGCGTGGGCCCGTTCCCGGCCGGCGGGGTACGCGCCCACGGCGGCCTGCCACAGCAGGTCGGCGAACGGCAGGTCCCCCAGCGGGGCGAGGGCATCGAGGCGCTGGAGCGTTCCGGCCCACTCCCGCGGCAGTTCGGCGAGCACGCTGATCCGGGCGCGGGTGTCCTCGCCGCGCTTGGTGTCGTGCGTGCTTAGGGCGGTCATCGACAGCGGCAGGTCCAGTTGGCGGGCGGCCAGCCGGGTGTGCAGGTCGAAGGGCTCCAGCGCGAACAGCGAGGGGTCTGCGCCGACCTCGTTCAGGGAGGTCAGGCGGGTGAACCGGTAGAACGCTGTGTCCTCCACGCCCTTGGCCATGACCATGCCCGAGGTCTGCTGGAACCGGGTGGGCAGTTCGCCCAGCGTGGTTCCGGCGTCGTGCTGGTTTCCGGGGTCGAGCAGCGGGTGCAGGGCGGTGATGGCTTCGGCGATGTCGGGGCGGTGGATGCGGGCGGCGATGACGGCCGCTTCCACGTGTCCGGCGCCGTCGGGCAGGTAGCTGCGGTAGACGGGGAAGCAGCTGAGGATCTCGGCGAGGGCGTCGACGACGGCGTCGGGGTCGGGCACCGCCCCGGCGGGGACGAGCCGGGCCAGCCGCAGGACCTCGGAGTGCAGCAGTCCGTCGGCGATGGCGCGCTTGGTGTCGTGGATCATCGGGTGGTAGCCCTCCACGGGGGCGGCCTCGCTGAGGATGCCGCTGCCCTCGGGGTCCACGAAGAGCCGGTCGATGTCGGCGAGCGCGTCGTATCCGGTGGTGCCCTCGCATTGCCAGCCGGCGGGCAGCGCCTCGCCGGGTTCGAGGATCTTCTCGATGAGCAGGTAGGCGCCGCCGGTTACCTGGCGAAGCCGCGCGAGGTACCCGGCCGGGTCGGCCAGGCCGTCGGGGTGGTCGATGCGCAGCCCGTCGACCAGGCCGTCGTCGAACCAGCTGCGGATCTGGGCGTGGGATTCGTCGAAGACCCAGGGGACCTCGACGCGCAGGCCGGCCAGCGAGTTCACCCCGAAGAAGCGCCGGTAGTTCAGCTCGTTGTCGGCGCGGCGCCAGTTCACCAGTTCGTAGTGCTGGCGGTCGTGGACGGCCCGCGCGTCGTCCCCGGCGGTGGCGGTGCCGGCGGCCACGGGGAAGGCGTGCTCGTGGTAGCGCAGCTCGAACCCGTCGTCGACGGGTGCCAGCTCCAGTTGGCCGAGTTCGTCATCCCCCAGGACGGGGAGCCGGATCCGTCCGGCGCCGGCGTCCCAGTCGACGTCGAAGGCCTCGGCGTAGCGCGAGCCCCGGCCCTCGGCGAGCAGGGACCACCACCAGCGGTTGGACTTCGGGGTGGCCACGCCCATGTGGTTGGGCACGATGTCCACCAGGACTCCCATCCCCGCGGCGTGGGCGGCCTGCGACAGGGACTCGAGTCCGGCGCGGCCGCCGCGGGCGGGGTCGACGGTGGTGGGGTCCACGACGTCGTAGCCGTGGTCCGATCCGGTTTCGGCGGTGAGGATCGGGGACAGGTAGACCCAGTGGACCCCCAGGTCCCGCAGGTACGGGACCAGCTCGGCGGCGTCGTACAGGGTGAAGCCGGGCCGGATCTGCAGGCGGTACGTGGAGCGCGGGGTCTTCATGCCTACTCCCCCGACTTCGGCGTGCTGGCCTCGTCATCGGTCGCCGTCTGCGCGGCGAGGGAGGCCGCGACCGAGTGGTCCGCCTCGGGTGTCTCCTCGTAGGCGCGCAGGACCAGCAGCGAACGCGCCGTCACCGTGATGGTGCTTCCGGCGTCGACCCGCTCGGCGTTGGCATGGTCCCCGGCCGTGTCCAGCACCGGTTCCTAGGCCGGGGCGAATTCGGTGGACGGGATCGTGAAGACCGCGTCCTCGTGGTGGGGGTTGAAGAACAACAGGAAATTGCTGTCCCGAATGGGCTGCCCGCGTTCGTCGGTGCCAGCGATCCCGTAGCCGTTGAGGAACACCGCGAAGGATTGGGCGATATCGGCGTCCCAGTCCTCGGGGGTCATCGGGGTGCCGTCGGCGCCCAGCCACTTGATGTCCGGCAGGGCCTCCCCGTCCGCGCGGGCGACCGGCCGGCCGTCAAAGAACCTGCGGCGCCGGAAGGTGGGATGCTCCGCGCGCAGCCGGTTCACGGCGGCCGTGAACTCGAGCAGCGGAGTGTCCGCCTCCTCCCAGTTGATCCAGCTCAGTTCCGAGTCCTGCGCGTACGTGTTGTTGTTGCCGTCCTGCGTGCGGCCCAGCTCGTCGCCGTGGGCGATCATCGGCACACCCTGCGAGAGCAGGAGGGTCGCCAGGTAGTTGCGCTGCTGGCGGGCCCGCAGGGTCAGCACCTCGGCATCGTCGGTGGGTCCCTCGACACCGCAGTTCCACGAGCGGTTGTTCGATTCGCCGTCGTTGTTGTCCTCGCCGTTGGCCTCGTTGTGCTTCTCGTTGTAGGAGACCAGGTCGCGCAGCGTGAAGCCGTCGTGGGCGGTGACGAAGTTGATCGAGGCCACCGGCCGCCGGCTGGAGTGCTCATAGAGGTCGGAGGAGCCGGTGATGCGGGAGGCGAACTCGCCCAAGGTTGACGGCACGCCGCGCCAGAAGTCCCGGACGGTGTCGCGGTACTTGCCGTTCCATTCGGTCCACTGGGGCGGGAAGTTGCCGACTTGGTAGCCGCCGGGGCCGATGTCCCAGGGTTCGGCGATGAGCTTGACCTGCGAGACGACGGGGTCCTGCTGGATGAGCTCGAAGAAGGTGGAGAGCTTGTCGACGTCGTAGAACTCGCGTGCCAGCGTGGAAGCCAGGTCGAAGCGGAAGCCGTCGACGTGCATCTCGGTGACCCAGTAGCGCAGCGAGTCCATCAGCAGCTGCAGCGGATGCGGGTTGCGCACGTTCAGGGAGTTCCCGGTGCCGGTGTAATCCATGTAGTACCGCGGGTCGTCCTCGACGAGGCGGTAGTAGGCGGCGTTGTCGATGCCACGGAAGGAGAGCGTGGGCCCGAGGTGGTTGCCTTCGGCGGTGTGGTTGTACACGACGTCGAGGATCACCTCGATCCCGGCCAGGTGCATGGCCTTGACCATCGCCTTGAACTCCTGGACCTGCTGGCCCTCGTCGCCGCTGGAGCAGTAGGTGTTCTGCGGGGCGAAGAAGCCGATGGTGTTGTAGCCCCAGTAGTTGGACAGCCCCTGCTCCTGCAGGGTGGAGTCGTTGACGAACTGGTGCACCGGCATCAGCTCGATCGCCGTGGCGCCGATCTTCTGCAGGTGGGCGATGACCGCCGGGTGGGCAATCCCGGCGTAGGTCCCGCGCTGTTCCTCGGGGACCTCGGGGTGCAGCCGGGTCAGGCCCTTGACGTGGGCCTCGTAGATGACGCTGCGGTGGTAGGGGCGCCTCGGACGCCGGTCGCCGTCCCAGTCGAAGAAGGGGTTCACCACGACGCCGAGCATCATGTGGGCCGCCGAATCGTCGTTGTTCGGTGTCTCCTCGTCCCCGAAGACGTAGCCGAAGAGCGACGGGTCCCAGTCGATCTCCCCGTGGACGGCCTTGGCGTAGGGGTCCAGGAGCAGCTTGTTCGGGTTGCACCGGTGGCCGGCCGCCGGGTCGTGGGGCCCGTGGACCCGGTAGCCGTATTTCTGGCCGGGGCCGACCTGGGGCAGGAAGCAATGCCAGACGAAGCCGTCGACCTCGGTGAGGTCGATGCGGGTCTCGGTACCGTCGTCGTCCAGCAGGCACAACTGGACCAGGTCGGCGACTTCGCTGTAGAGCGCGAAGTTGGTGCCGTTGCCGTCGTACGTGGCGCCCAGCGGGTAGGCGTCTCCGGGCCAAACGTCCATCTGCTCTCCTCATGACGGGGAAGGCGCCCGGGGTGGGGCCTTGCCGCTCACGATATAGGCATCAGGGGCCCCGCGCCCAGCATCTCGGTCCGCTTGACGATTCAGCTAGGGCACGAGGTAGGCGTTGTCGCACGCGTCGGTGATGAGCATGTGCCCGGGGGCGTGCCCGATCGCCAGCCGGGGCCGGGACTCCATCACCGCTGCCTGCGGGGTGACCCCGCAGGCCCAGAACACCGGCAGGTGTCCTGCGGGGATGGCCACGGCGTCGCCGAAGTCCGGACGGTCCAGGTCGGCGATGCCGAGCTCGGCCGGATCGCCGATGTGGACCGGGGCCCCGTGGACGGCCGGATAGCGGGAGGTGATCCGCACGGCGTCGGCGACCTGGGAGGCCGGGAAGGGGCGCATCGAGACGACCAGGGGTCCGGCCATCGTCCCCGCCGGCTCGCAGCGGCGGTTGGTCCGGTACATGGGCACGTTCACGCCCTGGTCGATGTGGGCGACCGGCAGCCCGGCGTCCTGCAGAGCCGTCTCGAACGTGAAGGAACAGCCGACGATGAACGTCACCAGGTCATCGCTCCAGTAGGCGGTGATGTCGGTGGGCTCGGCGACGGGCACGCCGTCCTCGTAGACCACGTACTTCGGCACGTCAGTGCGGATGTCTCCCCCGGGCAGCAGGTCCCCGCTGGTCTGGCCGGCATCGAGCACGCCGAGCAGGGGGCAGGATTTCGGGTTCCGTTGGGCGAAGAGCAGGACGTCGAAGGCCTGCGCCTTCGGGACGATGATCAGGTTGGCCTGGGCGTACCCGCGGGAGATGCCTGCGGTCGGGGCGACCAGCCCCTCGCGGAAGGCTTTCCGCGCCCGGGCCGGGGTCCAGGTTCCCCGCTCCGAGGCGGGATCCGCGCCGGGCCCGGGCACCGCCGTCGTGCCGTGGCCCGTGCCGTCCGTGGTGGGTTCCATGTCGATCACGCCCACAACTCGGCCAGGCCGGAGAGCGAGTTCCAGCCCAGGTAGAGGGTCAGCAGCCAGGTGAGCACGCCGATGACGAGCAGCCAGGCAGGGTACTTGTAGCCCTGCAGCAGGTCGCGGCGGCGCCAGGCGACCCAGAGGATGAGCGCGAAGCCGAGGGGGAGGATCAGTCCGTTGAAGGCGCCGGCGAAGATCAGCAGCGTCTGCGGTGCCTGGCCCAGCAGCAGGAAGGCCGCGGCGCAGAAGACGATGAACGCGACGGTGATCAGGTTGCGGGTGCGTTCGGAGGTGCGCGAGGTCGTGATGAACGAGACCGAGGTGTAGGCGGCGCCGATGACGGAGGTCAGGGCGGCACTCCAGAGGATGACGCCGAACATGCGCAGGCCGATTTCCCCGGCCGCGTGCTGGAAGGCGTCGGCGGCCATGTTGTTCCCGGCCAGGGTCACGCCGCCGGCGACGACGCCGAAGATCGCCAGGAAGAGCAGCACGCGCATGATGCCGGTGACGATGACGCCGAGCACTGAGCTCTGGGTGATGGCCTTGACGTTTTCCGGGCCGGTGGCGCCGGAGTCGAGCATCCGGTGGGCACCGGCGTAGGTGATGTAGCCGCCGACCGTGCCGCCGATGAGCGTGGTGATGATCAGGAAGTCGATCTTCTCCGGCAGGACCGTGTTCTTCAGCGCCTCGCCGATCGGCGGCGCAGCGACGATGGCCACGTAGATCATCAGCAGGATCATGATCGCCCCGAGCAGGACGACGATGCGGTCCAGCGCCAGGCCGGCGCGCTTGGAGAGGAAGATCAGGATGGCCACGACGGCGGAGATGGCGCCGCCGATCTTCGGGTCCAGGCCCAGCATGGCGTTCATGCCCAGGCCGGTGCCGGCGATGTTGCCGATGTTGAACACCACGCCGCCGATGAACACGAGGACGGCCAGGACCCAGCCGACGCCGGGCAGGGCCTTGTTGCCCAGTTCCTGGGCGCGCATCCCGGAGATGCCGACGACCCGCCAGACATTGAGCTGGACGGCGACGTCGACGAGGATCGAGATGACGATGGCGAAGGCGAACGCCGCGCGAAGTTCGACGGTGAAGACGGTGGTCTGGGTGATGAAGCCGGGGCCAATGGCGCTGGTGGCCATCAGGAACATGGCCCCCAGCAGGGCGGTCCGGCGGGCGGCCGGGCTCAGCCTCTTCTGGGTGGGTGTCTCGGACATTTCGATGTTCCGTCCTGTCGGCAGTGACTGGCGTCACAGGGGCGATTACTGCTTCGCAGCCTACAGGTTGTTGAACAATCTTGACAAGACATTGTTGAACAATCTTTTGCCGCCTTGGCGACGGCGGCTCGCGGAGGCCGTCCAACCGGTAGCCTGAGGCATGTGAAATTCCTCAACGACGTGCACCCGCAGTACGACTTGACCTACAACGACACCTTCATGGTCCCCTCGCGCTCGGCCGTGGCATCGCGCACCAGCGTCGACCTGACCACCCCCGACGGCATCGGCACCTCGATCCCGCTGGTCGTGTCGAACATGACCGCCGTGGCCGGTCGCCGCATGGCCGAGACCGTCGCCCGCCGCGGCGGCATCGCCATCCTTCCCCAGGACATCAGCCAGGCCGCCGTGAACGACATGGTCGGGCAGGTCAAGCGCGCCCACACCGTCTTCGAGACCCCCATCACCGTGCAGGCCGGGGACGCGGTGGCGACCGCCCTCTCACTGCTGGGCAAGCGCTCCCACGGTGCCGCCGTCGTCCTCGAGGGCGACGAGCCGGTCGGGATCGTCAGCCTCGGCGATTGCCAGGAAGTCGACCGCTTCGCCCGGATCTCCGAGGTAATGAGCCAGAACATCACCACCGCGTCGGTCGACGAGGACCCCCGCTCGGTCTTCGACACCATCACCGAACGCCACCTGACGATGGTGCCGATGCTCGACGGCGGACGGCTGGCCGGTGTGCTGACCCGCAAGGGCATCCTGCGCTCGACGATCTACTCCCCCGCGGTCGACCCGCAGGGCCGGCTCATGGTCGGCGGGGCCGTCGGCATCAACGGCGATGTCCGTGCCAAGACTGCTGCTCTGCTCGAATCCGGGGTCGACGTGATCGTGGTGGATACCGCCCACGGCCACCAGGAGAAGATGATCGAGGCGCTTCCGCTGGTGACCGCCGCCCGCGACGAGTTCGCCGCCCGTACCGGCCGGCGCCTGCAGGTGGTGGCCGGCAACGTCGTCTCCCCGGCCGGCGTCACGGACCTGGTGGCTGCCGGGGCCGACATCCTGAAGGTCGGCGTGGGGCCGGGGGCCATGTGCACCACGCGCATGATGACCGGCGTGGGACGCCCGCAGTTCTCCGCAGTGCTCGAATGCGCCGGCGCGGCCCGCGAGTCAGGCGCCGAGGTCTGGGCCGATGGCGGGGTGAAGTATCCGCGCGACGTCGCGTTGGCCCTGGCCGCCGGTGCCGCCAGCGTCATGATCGGCTCCTGGTTCGCCGGAACCCACGAATCCGCCGGGGACCTGGTGCTGGATTCGGACGGCCGCGCCTACAAGGAGAGCTTCGGCATGGCCTCGGCCCGCGCCGTGCAGAACCGCACGAAGCAGCAGTCGGCCTTCGACCGGGCCCGTTCGGGGCTGTTCGAAGAAGGCATCTCGCACTCGCGGATGTACCTGGATCCGGCCCGCCCGGGCGTCGAGGACCTCGTCGATTCGATCATCTCCGGGGTGCGCTCCTCCTTCACCTACGCCGGCGCCGACTCCATCGCCCAGTTCCGCGAGCGGGCCGTCGTCGGCGTGCAGTCCAGCGCCGGCTACGAGGAAGGCCGCCCGCGGGACACCTCCTGGTAGGGGTCTTCCCCGGGGCCCGGCCGTAGGCTGGTGCCGTGATGCAGAACAAGGACGACGGCGGATCCGGTCGCCGGAGGGGGCGGCCGCGTGGCAGTGCCTCCGGCAGCGGCCGGGATCGCATCCTGGCTGCCGCGACCGCCGAATTCCACGAACGCGGTTACGAGTCCGCTTCGATCCGATCGATTGCCCGCCGCGCCGACGTGGATTCCTCGCTGGTCCACCATTACTTCGACGACAAGGCCGGCCTGTTCACCGAGGTGGTTCGGGTGCCACTGCGTCCGGACCGCATCGTGGCCGAGGTGCTCGATGGACCGTCCGAGCTCTTCGGCCGGCGCCTGGTCCACGACGTGCTCACGGCCTGGGAGCGGCCTGCCGTGCGGCCTGCGGCCATCGCCCTGATGCGCAGCGCGGTGGGTACGGGTGCCGGTTCGACCATGGTCCGCAGTTTCCTCAAACGGGAGATGCTGGGGCAGCTGGCCCGCCGGGTCGGCGGCCCCGACGCCGAGCTGCGCGCATCGCTGGCGGCGAGCCAGATGGCCGGGTTGTTGCTCATGCGCTTCGTGCTGGGGATCGAACCGCTGGCTACGGCACCCATCGGGCAGCTCGTCGACACGGTGGGCCCGGTCGTCCAGTGGCATCTCACCGGGCGGGAGCTTCCCGGCACTGTTGATCGGGATCCCCACGGCACCGTTGACCCGGAGCCCTGACAGGACTTTAATTCATCACATGGTGAATAATGCGATGGCCATCGAGGTCGACGGGCTGACCGTCCGCCGGGGCAAGTCAGCCGTGCTGGAGGATCTGACCTTTGGCGTGCGCGCCGGCGCTGTGGTGGGCCTGCTCGGCCCCAGCGGTTGCGGCAAGTCGACCCTGATGCGCAGCATCGTCGGCACGCAGGTGGTCCACGGTGGAACGATCAGGGTCTTCGACGAGCCCGCCGGATCGGCACCACTGCGCCAGCGGGTGGGCTACATGACCCAGGCCGCCAGCGTCTACGACGACCTGACGGTCCACCAGAACCTCGACTACTTCCGCAAGGTCCTCCGGACCGGACGGGACCGGGTGGGACAGGTCCTTGACCTGACGGACCTGGCCGACACGGCGGACCAACTGGTGGATAACCTCTCAGGCGGCCAGCGCAGCCGCGTGTCCCTGGCGGTCGCCCTCCTGGGTGAGCCGGATCTGCTGGTGTTGGATGAACCGACAGTCGGGCTGGATCCCGTGCTCCGCGCGGATTTGTGGGCGCTCTTCCGCCGGCTTGCCGCCGACGGCGCCACGCTTCTGGTCTCCAGCCACGTCATGGACGAGGCCACGCGTTGCGACCGCCTGCTGTTGATGCGGGACGGGGACATCATCGCCGACGACTCCCCGGACGGCCTGCTCGCGGCAACCGGGACGGAAACCGCAGAGGCGGCGTTTCTCGCCCTGATTTCCGGGCCGGGCAAGACCGCGCAGCCGGCATCTACGCACGCCCGCCACCGGCAGGATCCGGGCCTTGGACAAGGTGGTACACCGTGAACGCCGCGTCGACCTTCGCCACGGCCGGACGCGTCCTGGCCCAGGTGCGGCATGATCCGCGCACCGTCGCCCTGCTCCTGATCGTCCCCAGCCTGCTGATCGGGCTGGTGGCCTGGATCTTCACCGAGACGCCGGTATTCGCCACCATCGGCCCGGCCATCATCGCCCTCTTCCCGTTCATCGTCATGTTCCTGGTGGCCAGCATCAGCACGTTGCGGGAACGCCGGTCGGGAACCCTGGAGAGGCTATTGACCATGCCGCTCGGCAAGGGGTCCTTCATCCTGGGGTACGCACTGGCCTTCGGTTTGCTCTCCATCGTGCAAACCGCCATTGCCGTGGCCTTCTCGGTGTGGGTGTGCGGGTTGGAGATCGAGGGCCAGGTCTGGCTGCTGTTCCTGGTGGCAGTGGTCGACGCACTGCTGGGAACGGCCCTGGGCTTGCTGGCCAGTGCGTTTGCCCGCAGCGAGTTCCAGGTGGTCCAGTTCATGCCGGCCTTCGTCTTCCCACAGATCCTGCTGGGCGGGCTTTTTCTTCCCCGAGATCAGTTGCCGGACGTGCTGCGGCAAATCGGTGATTGGCTACCGCTCTCCCACGCCATGGATGCGTTGGGTGCCGTGGCAACCGGCGACGAGGACACGGCCTACGTCGTGGTCAGGATCCTGATCATTTGCGCCTGGATCGTCGGTGCCATTGCACTGGGATCGGTGACACTGCGCCGCAGGACGCCGTAGCGCCACCGCTGCCCGTCAGGCGTCGGTACCGGGAGGCGCTGGCGCCTGGGACCGGTAGGTGTGGCCAGTAGGAGTGGTGACCTCGATGGTGTGCCGGTCACCAGGGACCACTCGCGAGCTCCACCCGCGGGCCTCCTTGCTGTGGTTGCAGTGACTGCAGGTTCCAGCCCCGTTCTCCGCCGACGTCCGCCCGCGCGCTGCATGCGCGACCACGTGATCCCGCTCCCGGATAGGAGCGTCGCACCACGGCCGCGAACACACCTGGTCGCGCAAGTCGATGAACCGGCGCAAACCATCGGGAAACAGCCGTGCCTTCGAGTCCATCCCCACCAGCGCCCCGGTACCGGGAGCCGTGTACAACCGCCTGAGCCACACAAGCTCTTTATCGTCTCCCCCACCCGTCCCCGACCCGCCAGTCGATTCGGGCCCGCCAAGATCTTGGGAGGGTTCCATGCCCGGCGGCCGGGTGGCGTTTCGAATCAGGTCCCGGGCAATTTGGGCCGGCACCACGCCGTAGCCTTGCAGGTATGCCGGCTCGACGTCGCCTTTGAACAGGGTCCGGTCCGTCATCACGAGTTCGATTTCCACCCGCACGTCAGCGGCCCGCTCTTGTCCGGTCACGCGCTCGACCAGCGTGTCGGCCATGACCTGCCCCCTGCTGCGGGCATCCCCCTGCGAGGAGGCAAAATCCGCGGCACGGGATAGCGCCTTGAAGACGGCCACTGCCTGCGCAACAGGCAGGGCTCCGGTGAGGATCGCCATGGTGTCCGGGGCGGGCCGCAGGCTCACGTGCCGATCGCCCACCGCCTTCCGGGCTCGGCGCACGAGGGCTGCCGCGTCGGCCTGGTCGGCCAGCTGGTGGGCCATTGCTGCAACGCGCCGGTCCCCGGCCCCTTCAGTGGTGCGCGGGTCGGCCATCAGCGCTTCATCGATCTTCTGCCGGTCCTCCAACGTCAGACATGCGGTCTCACGCACCAGGATCATCGCCCGCCACTCGCTGATGCGTCCCGAGCTGAAGGCCCGATGCGTGTAGGGCATCTCGGTGACCACCGCGCGGGCGAACCCCATCCACCGCCCGCTGCGGCTTGGCGGCTCGCGGCGGGCCAGAGCCAACTGGGCCCCGGCCGCAGCGCCCAGTTTTTCCTCGGGGACACCGGCGGCCCGTTCCCTTTCCACGATCCGGGTCCGCAGCTGGACGGCGACCCGCGCTTGATAGGCCGCGGCAGCGGCCTTGGCGGCCTCCAGCTCGCGCATCAAATCGACCAGCGCCTTCTCCGACAGATCGGAACGTCCAACGGCCAACTGGTCGATGACCCCACTCACTGTCGCAATGACGTCGGCGTCCGGCACCGCCATGGACGGCTCCAACGCCGGCGACGCGACGGTGGAAGCACCGCCCGTCCCGGTGACCGGTTCCATAGAATCTTCGAACATGTATTCGAGTCTAGTTTCGACGCGACCCCCTGGGCCGGGCGGACGCCTACATGTGGATATCCGTCGGCGCACCACCTCCTGTGGAGGCCCGAGGGGCTCAGAGCCAGGGCACGGATCCGCGCGTGTGCTCGAAGACCAGCGAGGTCTGGGTCGATGCCACTGCAGGGTTTGCCGAGAGGTTGTCGAGGACGAACTGGCGCACGTCGTTGGAATCCTTGACCGCCACATGGATCAGGAAGTCATCGGTACCGCCGAGGAAGAACAACTGCATCACCCCGGTTTTGCCCCGGATCTCCTCCGCAAAACTGGCCATCAGGTGCCGCGCGCCGGCTCGGATCCGCACGAAGATGAGCGCCTCGAGCGCATGACCCAGGACCTCGGGATCCAGGTCCAGGGTGAACTTGCGGATAACCCCGGACTCGCGCAGTGCATTCATGCGTGCCAGGCAGGTCGACGGGGCGATCCCCAACTCCTCGGCCAGGGAGTTGTTGGTGCGTCGGGCGTTCTCGGTGAGCATCCGCAGCAGCCCCCGGTCGATCTCGTCGAGTTCATACGGCCGCTTGCCCCGAAGATCTTTCGCTGTGGCCACGATCACACCTTTGTCGATTGGTAGAAACTGCAGATATTCACGATCTTACTGGAGATAATTCTGCAGAACACGCAACGATCCGCAGAAAAACTACGCTTTAATCACGACAACCCACCTGTCAGGATCCGGGAATGGGAGCCCGGTCCATGCTGACGGCCACCAATAACCAAGGAGTACCCCATGATCATCGGCGTTCCCCGCGAAATCAAGAACAACGAGTTCCGCGTAGCCATTACCCCTGCCGGTGTTTCCGAATTCGTCGAACGAGGCCACGACGTCCTCGTCGAGGCCGGCGCCGGCGTCGGATCGGGCATCCCCGACGATCTGTACATCGAAGCCGGGGCACGCATCGCCGCGGATGCCGACAGCACCTGGGCCGAGGCGGAGATGATCCTCAAGGTCAAGGAACCGATCGCTGCCGAGTACCACCGCATCCGCCGCGACCAGATCCTGTTCACCTACCTGCATCTGGCGGCCTCGCGCGAGTGCACCGAGGCCATCATCAACGCCGGCGCCACGGCGATCGCCTACGAAACCGTCACTGCAGGGCGCGGCCTGCCCCTGCTGGCCCCGATGTCCGAGGTCGCCGGCCGACTGGCAGCCCAGGTGGGCGCCTACCAGCTGCAGCAGCCCAACGGCGGCGCGGGCGTGCTCATGGGCGGCGTCCCGGGCACCCGCCCGGCCAAGGTCGTCGTCATCGGCGGTGGGGTGGCCGGCGAAAACGCCGCCGCGATCTCCGCGGGCATGGGCGCCGATGTGACGATCATCGACATCAACCTGGGCCGGCTCAAGGAAATCGACGTCGCCTACAACGGCCGCATCAAGACCCTGGCCTCCTCGAAGTTCACGATCGCCGGCGAGGTCGCCGCGGCCGACCTGGTCATCGGGTCGGTCCTGATCCCCGGGGCCGCCGCCCCGAAGCTCGTCACCCAGGACATGGTCGCGAACATGCGCCCCGGCTCCGTGCTGGTGGACATCGCGATCGACCAGGGCGGCTGCTTCGAGGGATCGCACGCCACCACGCACGCCGACCCGACCTTCAAGGTCCACGACGCCGTCTACTACTGTGTGGCGAACATGCCCGGCGCCGTCCCGCAGACCTCGACCGCGGCGCTGACCAACGCGACGCTGCCCTACGCCCTGCGCATCGCCACCCAGGGCTGGCGGGCGGCCCTGCAGGCCGAT
This sequence comes from Arthrobacter sp. JSM 101049, assembly GCF_041679245.1. Lineage (NCBI taxonomy): Bacteria > Bacillati > Actinomycetota > Actinomycetes > Micrococcales > Micrococcaceae > Arthrobacter > Arthrobacter sp. JSM 101049. The sequence continues at coordinate 885,247 of NZ_JBGFFC010000001.1, forward strand.
CCCGGACTGGCCAACGGCCTGAACGTCCACGACGGACGGGTGACGTTCGCCCCGGTCGCCGAAGCCCTCGGCCTGGACTACACCCCGACCGCAACGGTGCTCAACGGCACCCCCGTCGGCTGATGTCAACCAGCTAGGCACCACGCCCCCGGAACACGGGCGGTCCAGCACCCCAAGGGTGTCGGGCCGCCCGTTGTCGTGGGGGTCCCCCTGCCTCCGGACCGCTGCCCCCCGGACGACCGCGATCCCGGGACGACGGCGGCCACCGGTCTAGGGTGGAACCCGGTAGAGAGGGGCACTCATGTGGCACGAATACGGTCTGACGTGGGCCGACGCGGGACGGGTCGTCGTCTCGGCGATCCTGTTGTACGTCCTGGTGCTGGCGCTGATCCGCGTGATGGGCCAGCGGACCATGGCCAGCCTGTCCAGCTTCGACCTGGCCGCGGCGGTCGCCCTGGGCGCGGTCGTCGGCCGGGCGATCCTCGGGTACACCCCGACGCTGGCCGCCGGCGCACTGGGGCTGTTGACCCTGCTGGTCCTGCAGGCGCTGACGGGCCAGCTGCGCCGCTTTCGCCCGGCCGAGGGACTGGTCAACAACCGGGCGTACCTGCTCATGGCCGGGACGGAGACCGTCGAGGAGAACCTGCGCCGGACCCACATCTCGGCGGCGGAGCTGACCGCCCGGCTGCGTCTGTCCGGGATCCGGCACCGCTCGGAGGTCGCCTGCGTGATCCTGGAGTCGACCGGGCAGATCAGCGTGCTGCGCGCCGGCATGCCCATCGAAGCGGCGTTGCTGGAAGGGGTCGTGGGCGCTGACCGGGTTCCGCCGTCGTTCCTCTCGGGCCCCGGTGATTAGCCGTTGCGGCGCCGGTGGCGGATCCACAGCAGCGTCCCCGCGACGAGCAGCACGGCCGCCAGGGCGATCCACTGCCATCCGACGGCGAGCGCCGCGTAGACCACGGCCATGCCGACCGTGGCGTAGATCAGCGCCCATAGCAGGCAGCCGGCGACGACGGCCGGCAGGTAGCGCACCAGCGGCATGCGGGAGATCCCGGCGCTGGCGTTCACCGCGGTCTGGATGCCAATGGTCAGGAACGACAGGGGGACGGCCAGGATCCCCCAGCGGGCCATGAAGCGCCGGGCGCGCTGGTAGATCGGGCCCTCGAGGACGTGCTCGAAGCGTGAATGGCTGACCCCGGCGGCGATGCCGCGGCCGATCCAGTAGGTGGTATTGGCCCGCAGCATCGCACCGCAGAAGAGGAACAGGTACGCCCAGCCAAAGGGTGCCTCGCGGAGCCAGTCCATCATTCATTCAGGCTACCGCGAGCGCAGGACAGCGCAGGACGGTGCACGCGAAGGTCAGGGCACGACGGCGGTACCCGGGCGCGTGCCCGGGCTACGGCACCGATGTGATCCGGTACACCAGCACGGCGGCGACCAGCCCGATGACGGCGGCCATCACGAACAGCGCGGTGTACCCGCCGAGGTACTGCACCGCCACCAGCGCCAGCGTCGGGGCGATGACCTGGGGCAGGGCGGCGGCGATGTTGACCACTCCCATGTCCTTGCCCCGGGCCGCGGCGGAAGGCAGCACCTGGGTCAGCAGGGCGAAGTCCACGGCCAGGTAGGCCCCGAAGCCGATCCCCAGGACGGCCGCCCCGGCCATCGCGGCCGGCCAGACCTGGAAGAACGCCATGATCAGCGCGGCGCACGCGATCACCCCGGAGGCCCCGGCCACGAAGACCTTGCGCTGGCCGACCCGGTCGCTCCAGCGCCCCACGGCCACGCTGGTCAGGACGACCATCACCGCATACAACCCGGTGAGCACCAGCACCCCGCCGGCCGGGTTGGGGTGGTGGATGACGTCGGTGAGGAAGAACAGCAGGTACACGATGACCAGCTGGTTGCCCACGAACATGAGGAAGCGGGTCAGCCAGGCCCAGCCGAAGTCGGGGTGTTCGGCGGGGTTGATCCAGAAGCCGCGCAGGAACTCGCCCAGCCGGAAGCGGGGCTGCACCCCGGCCGGCAGGACCGGGTCGTTGCGGTGCGTCAGGTACGGGATGACGCCGAGCGCGATCGCCGCGGCGCAGATCCAATAGCCCACGGCCACGTCCCCGGAGATCACGAACCCGACCACCGAGCCGCCCAGGATGCCCAGGGTCTGGCCCATGGCAGCCAGCCCGCCGACAGTGGCGCGCTGGGCCACCGGCACCCGGTCCGGGACGGCGGCGGTGATGGACGAGTACATGGCGTTGCAGCCGGCCTGCACCAGGCACCAGCCGATGACCAGGGCGGCGATCGTCGTCGCACCGGAGAGGAAGAGCATGGCCGCGGTGCCCAGCACGGCCCCGCAGAGGATCCACGGCGAGCGCCGGCCCCAGCCGGAGGTGGTGCGGTCGGACAGCGCCCCGGTGACCGGGTTGGCCACCAGCGCCACGGCCGCGCCGCAGGCGGTGACCAGGGACAGGATCGCCTCCTTGTGGTCGGCGCTGATCGCCGTGGCCTGCAGGCCGATCAGGATGTTGATCGGCGCGAAGAAGGCGACGTTGATGACGACGTTGACCACCACGGCGCCGAGGACCCAGCGGGCGTTGACGGGGCGCGTCGGCTCGGCCAGCGCCTCGACGCCGGTCGTCACAGCACGCCCTGGAGCACACCGGCCCCGACGGTGGCGATGAGGGCGATGATGAGCAGCCACGTCAGCGGCTTGGCGAGGGCGCGGGTCTTGTTCATGGTCCAGCCATCGTATTCTGCCGCCGGCCCCTGCGCTGCCGTGTGACCCGGTGCCGGGCGTACGGTGGACGCATGACCCGAGCGCATTCCCCCAGCACTCCCCTGATCGCGATCACCGGGGCGACCGGCGCGGTCGGCTCCCGCGTGGCCCGCCGCCTGTCCGGCACCGCCCGGTTGCGCCTGTTCTCCCGGGATGCCGAGCGCGCCGCGGCCGCCGCCCGTGCCCTGCCCAGTACGACGGCGGCTACCGCAGTCGAGTCCGCGGCGCTCGACTTCGCCGATGAGGACGGTGCCGCCAGCGCCCTGGCCGGTGCCGACGTCGTACTCATGGTCTCCGCCGCCGAGACGGACCACCGGCTGGCCGACCATGCGACGTTCCTCCGTGCCGCGGCCGCCGCCGGGGTGGGGCACGTGGTCTACACGTCGTTCCTGGCCGCGGCGCCCGATGCGGTGTTCACGCTGGCCCGCGACCACTTCGCCACCGAACAGCTGCTGGCCGCCTCCGGGCTGCCGCACACGATCCTGCGCGACAACTTCTACCAGGACGTCTTCCCGTTTTTCGCCGGGGAGGACGGGCTGCTGCGCGGACCCGCCGGCGTGGGACGGGTCTCGGCGGTGGCGCGCGACGACGTGGCCGCCGTGGCGGCGGTCGTGCTCGCCGAGACCGCTGTGGAACGGGCCGCCGGGCGGGACGCGGCGCATGCGGGCCGGACGTACGACCTGACCGGCCCGGAGGCGTTCAGCCTGGACGAGGCGGCGGCGGTGATCAGCGAGGTCACCGGCAGCAGCGTGCGCTACCTGGCCGAGACCGTGGACGAGGCGCGGGCCTCGCGCGCATCGTATGGCGCCCCGGACTGGCAGCTGGACGCCTGGGTCAGCACCTACACCGCGATCGCCTCGGGCGACCTGTCGCCGGTCAGCGACGACGTGCCGCGGCTGCTGGGGCGGCCGGCGCAGCCGTTGCGCCGGACGCTGGAGCTGCTGCACGAGGCGGGGTAGGGCCGGGACCGGACCAGTCCAGGAGCACAGGCAAGGACGGCTACGGCAGCGGCTCGCCACGGGCGGCGGTCCACAGGGCGTACCAGTCGTCCCCGGTCATGCGCGCGGCGACGGTGTCGGCGCCGGCGCAGGCGGCGATCCGGGCAGGACTGGTCGTGCCGACGACGGGGCGGATGCGGGCCGGGTGGCGCATCAGCCAGCCCAGGACGACCGCCTCGGGCGTGGCGTCCAGCTTGTCGGCGAGCCGGGCCACGAGCGCGGCGGCCGGGCGGTCGGAGTCGGGCACGGCGGCCGGGCCGCGGGTGTACCGGCCCCGATCCATGGCGCCCCACGCCTGCAGTTCCGCCCCGTGGGCAGCGCAGTATTCCAGCGTGCCGTGCGGGAACGACGCGGCGTCCGCGCCCGGGCCGCCGGCCTGCGGGTCCAGCACGTTGGCCATGACCGCCGATTCGAGCCACCCGCGGTGGCCCAGGCTGAGCTGCAGCTGGTTCACGGCCAGCGGCTCGTCCAGCACCGACTGCAGCAGGGCCATCTGCGCTCCCGAGTGGTTGGAGACCCCCAGGCGGCTCACCTTCCCCGCCGCCCGCAGCGCCGCGACGGCGTCGGCGATCTCGTCTGGCGGGGTCAACGGGTCCGGGCGGTGGATCAGCAGCGTGTCGATCCGCTCGACGCCGAGCCGGGCCAGTGAGCCGTCGACGCGGGCGGTGATGGCCTTCGCCGAGGAGTCGTACCGGCCCGGCGCCCCGGGTGTGCCGAGCACGATCCCGCACTTGGTCTGCAGGTGGATCCCCTCGCGCAGTCCCGGCCGCTCGGCCAGCACGCGGCCGAAGACCTCCTCCGCCTTGCCGTTGCGGTAGATGTCGGCATGGTCGAACACGGTGATGCCGGCCTGCAATGCCGCGTCGACGGCGGCGTGGGCCGCGGCCACATCGGCCGCTTCGAGCGGCCCCTTCTCCCAGTCACCGCCCAATCCCATGCAGCCGAACAGCAGGCGGGTTCCGGCGTCGTGCACTGCACGGGGCATCGCAGTGCGGGTCGCGTTGTGCATCGGGGGACTCCTTCGCCGTGGTGTTGGATGACAGCCTACGGGCATAGGGTTCACGGGAGACGACCACCACAGGAAGGGGCCCGCATGGCCACCACCGACCGCCCGGCCCACCGGCTGGCGATCCTCGATGACTACCAGGACGTGGCGCTGGATGCCGCCGCGTGGGACACGCTGGAGGACGTGGAGGTGGTGGTCTTCCACGACCCGTTGACGACGCCCGGGGAGGTGGTCGCGGCGCTGGAGGGGTTCGACATCGTGGTGGCGATGCGCGAGCGCACGGCCTTCGGCGCGGACCTGATCGCCGGGCTGCCGGGGCTGCGGCTGCTGGTCACCACCGGGATGGCCAACGCGGCGATCGACCTGGAGGCCGCCGCGGCGGCGGGCGTCACCGTGTGTGGGACGCAGGGTTCGCCCACCGCGGCGCCGGAGCACACCTGGGCGCTGCTGATGTCCTGGATGCGCGACATCCCCGCCCAGCAGGCCTCCCTGCGGGACGGGGGCTGGCAGACCGGCGTCGGCTCCGAGCTGGCCGGCCGGACGCTCGGCGTGCTCGGGCTGGGCAAGATCGGCACGCGCATCGCCGGGTACGGCGCGGCATTCGGGATGGACGTCATCGCCTGGAGCCAGCACCTGGACGCCGCGCGGGCCGCGGCGGCCGGGGCCCGGCTGGTGGGGCGCGAGGAGCTGTTCGCCGCCGCCGACGTGCTCAGCGTGCACCTGCGCCTGTCGGAACGCACCCGCGGGCTGGTCGGCGAGGCGGAGCTGCGCCTGCTGGGACCCCGCGGCCTGCTGGTGAACACGGCGCGGGCGCCGATCGTGGACCAGGAGGCGATGGTCCGCGGGCTCCACGAGGGCTGGCTGGGCGGGGCCGCGCTGGACGTGTTCGACAACGAACCCCTGCCGGCCGGCCATCCGCTCCTGGAGGCCCCGCGCACGGTGCTCACCCCGCATCTGGGCTATGTCACCGCCGAACAGTACGCGGTGTTCTACGGGCAGACGCTCGAGGACGTGGCGGCCTGGCTCGCCGGCTCCCCCGTGCGCGTATTGGGGCCCTGAGGCGCCGCCGCTCGCTACGATAAGGGCATGTCAGCAGCGCAGGAGGTCGAGCCGGTGTGGGCGCCGCGGCATCGCGGCTGGAAACTGGCCCACCATCTGGTCCCGGCGTTCGTCATGTCCGCGTTCCTGCTCGGTCTCGGCGCCTGGGCCCTGGTGCTCGGCTCGCTGCTGTTCGGCATCCCGCTGGTCGCCTTCGGGGTCGGCACGATCGTCTCGGTGGGCCGCGAGTTCCGGGTTGACCCCTTCCCGCCGGATCCACAGCTGCGGCCGGTCACCACCAGCAGCGGCCTGCGGGCCGCCACCTACTTCGCCGCGCGGCGGAACTCGCCATCCTTCGCAGCGGCCACCGTGGGCTTGGGCGTCATCGGGCTGGTGGCCGCGCTGGCCGCCATCGGCCGATTCGTGCTGCTGCATTCCGGGTTCGAGCGCGTGTGGACGATCGCGGGGGCCGTCGCGCTGGGCATCGCCGGATTCCTCATCCTGCGCGAGGGCCTGCGCCTGCTGCGCCTGGCCGCCTCCGAGCTGCCACCGGGGGTCTACCTGACCCGCAGCCGGGTGGTGCTCCACGGGCCGCTGGGCCTGGGCGAGGTGTATTGGCGCGATGTGGCCTCGGTCAGCGCCGCGGACCCGCGCGGCCGCAGCCCGCTGGGGCGCCGCGGACCGGCACAGATCGTCCTGCACCGCAGGGCCACCCCCGGCGACGGCGGGACAGAGAACGACGGCGGAACCCGCCCGGACCTGGTGGTCCCGGTGGAGCTGCTGCTCGCCGATCCGAACCTGCTGCATGCCGCGCTGGTCCACTACCTGGCCCGGCCCGGGGACCGGCCGGAACTGGGCACGCCGGCGGTGTTGGAGCGGCTAGGCGTCGGCGACCGGGACGCCGGGGTATAGCAGGACCTCGCCGTCGCGGACCTCGACCTTGTGGGTGCGGGCGTTGACGGTGGCCGGCAGGCAGAGCGCCTCGCCGGTCTTCAGGCAGAAGCGGGCCGAGTGGACGGGGCATTCGACCTCGTCGCCCTCGATCCAGCCGTCGGCCAGCGAGGCGGTCTCGTGCGTGCACTCGTCGTCGAGGGCGTAGAAGCCGCCTTCCTCACTGTGGAAGACGGCGATGTCGGAGCCCGTTCCGGTCTCGTCGGCGTCGATGACCTTGGCTTCGCCTTCCTCGATCTCGTCGACCGGGCCCACATGGATCGGTTCGCTCACGGTGTCACTCCTTGGTTGGCGCATCGGGACGCCAGTCGGGTCCCGTCATCCAGTGTTGTGCACCCCGCCACGGCGCGCAATTCCGTGCCTCACACCGCGAACCGGCCGGGCCTCACGAAGTCGAGGTCGTAGGGCTGGGCCTCGCCGGCGACGTCGCGGGCGAGGCTCTCGCCGATGGCCAGGCAGTGCTTGAACGCGTGGCCGCTGTCCCCGCCGGCCACCAGGATCCGCGGCGAGGCCGGGCTGGTGCCGATCACGAACTGGTCATCGGGCGAGAGGGTGATCATGCACGGTTCCACCCGGGCGGGGACGGGGTCGAGCCCCGGCAGGACGCGCTCCACCAGGGCGGAGAGGCGCCGCCACTCGGCGGTGTTCACCCCGCGGTCCAGGGCGGACGGGTCGATGCGCGGTGGCCGCTCGCCCCAAATGTCGCCGATCCCGAGTTTGACCAGGCCGCCGTCCACGGCGCCGTGTCCCCAGAGGACGGTCTCCGGGTCGGTTTGCCGCACGATGACGGGGAAGCGGTCGACCGCGAAGTCGGTGGCCGAGCCCGCCCCGTCCCGGTCGGGCGCGAACCAGTGCAACGGGGTGCGGACCGGGGTGAGTTCGAGCTCGGGGATGAACGGCGGCAGCCAGGCCCCGGCCGCCACGATCACCGCATCCGCCGTGTGCACGCGACCGCCCGCAGTGATGCGCACGCCGTCGGCGCCCGGCTCGAGGGTCTCGACGGTGGTGTGCGTGTGGACGGCCGCCCCGAGGCGGGCCGCTTCGGCGACGGCCGCGACGACGGTCGCCTCGGGGTCGATGACCCCGCAGCCCGGATCGTGGATGCCGCAGGCGTCCGGGGGCAGTTCCGCCTGCTGCGGCAGCCGGGCCGCGAGTGCCGCGCGGTCGAGCCGTTCATAGGGCAGGCCGTAGGCGTCCGCGGCGCGGGCGGTACCGGCCACGACGTCGGACTCCGGGGAGCCGATCAGGTAGCCGCCGGTGATGCGCAGCAGTTCCTTGCCGGAGGCCTGTTCGAGCTGGCGGAACAGCGTTCGGCTCTCGGCGGCCATCGGCGCGAGTCCGGGATGCTCCAGGCAGGCCTCACGGAAGAGCCGGGTCTGCCCGTGGGACGAGCCGAGAGCATGCCCGATGCCGAATTGCTCGAACCCCACGACGTCCACGCCGCGGGCCGCCAGGCGCCAGAGGGCGGCGGCCCCCAGGGCCCCCAACCCGACGACGGCGACCCGCGTGTGCGTTGTCATTGTGCGACCGTTCCTAGGCGTCCGGGCCGTCGGACCGGTGGGCTCCGTCGGGGCGGTCGCCCGGATCCTCCGGGTCGGAGACGACATCGCGGGCAGGAACGGGCGCCATAGACGGTGCCCGGTGGGTGGGCTCGCCGCTGCGGGCGTTGGGGCGTTCCTGGACGTGGGCCAGCTGTCCCTCGGCCAGCGACTCCGCAGGGACGTCGCGTTCGATCTTGGTGGCCAGGGCCTTTTCGCTCATGAAGCACAGCGCGATGGTCGCGGCGATCGCCAGCGGCACCATCCACAGGAAGATCGGCACCAGGGCCTCGTTGTAGGAGGTGACGATGATGTTGCGGATGGGTTCCGGCAGCGAGTTGACCAGCTCCGGGGTCAGCGAGTTCACCTGGGCGCCGGAACCCGATGCCGCGCCGGCGGGCATCCGCTCCTTGACCAGGTCCGTCAGGCGGTTCGCGAAGAGCGACCCGACGACCGCCGAGCCCAGGGTGGCGCCCACCTGCCGGAAGTAGTTCTGCCCGGCGGTGGCGGTGCCGACATAGCGCAGATGGAAGGAGTTCTGGGCGACGAGGGTGAGCATCTGCATGCACATGCCCAGGCCGAGGCCCATGACGCCGAGGAAGACGCAGATCAGGTAGACCGGGGAATCGGCGTGGATGGTCGAGAGCAGGAACAGCCCGAGGCCCAGCACCAGGGTGCCGGCGATCATGACGACCTTGTAGCGGCCGGAGGCGGAGACCTGCCGGCCGACGATCACGGAGGTGATGAGCAGGCAGCCCATCATCGGGATCATCAGCAGGCCTGCCGCGGTGGGCCCGAAGCCGGTGACCATCTGCAGGTAGGTCGGCATGTAGCCGATGGCGCCGAACATCGCGATGCCGATCATCAGGCCGGAGAACGTGGTCAGGACGAAGTTGCGGTTCCGGAACAGCATCAGGGGCATGACCGGTTCGGAAACCTTGGACTCGGTCAGCACGAACAGCCCGGCGGCGACGACGGCGCCGGCGAGCAGGCCCAGGATGGTGGGCGAGTCCCAGGCGTAGGTGTTCCCGCCCCAGGTCCCGGCCAGGACCAGCGCGGTGGTGGCCAGCGCCATGAGCATCATGCCCAGGACGTCGATCTTGGGCCGGGTCGCGTTGGTCTTCTTCGGGATGTGCAGCAGGAAGATGGAGGCCAGGACGGCAACCGCACCCAGGGGCAGGTTCAGCCAGAAAGCCCACCGCCAGCCGGGGCCTTCGGTGAGCCAGCCGCCGAGCAGGGGGCCGGCCACGGAGGAGATCGCGAAGACGCCGCCCATGACGCCCATGTACTTGCCGCGTTCACGCGCGGGGATGACGTCGGCGATGATTGCCTGCGAGAGGATCATCAGCCCGCCGCCGCCGAGGCCCTGGATGACACGGGCGATGATCACGGCGTTCATCGTGTCCGACAGCGCGCCCCAGATGGAGCCGCACATGAAGACCAGGATGGCGAAGATCAGCAGGGGCTTGCGGCCGAAGAGGTCGCCGAGCTTGCCGTAGACCGGCATCATCACGGTGGAGGCCAGGATGAAGGACGTGATGATCCAGGCCATGTGCTCGACGCCGTTGAGCTCGCCGACCATGGTGGGCAGGGCGGCGGAGAGCACCGTCTGGTTCAGCGATGCCATGAGCATCGTGACCATCAGGGCCGAGAAGAGCAGGACGATGTGGTTCTTGCTGCCGTGCACCGGCTTGGTTTTGGCGGTTTTAGTCGTTGTCATGGGTGGCTTGCATAACCTCTCGGAAGATCTGGACGGCTGAATCGATGTGCCCGTCGATGTCGGCGACGGTTCCCTCGGGGTCGCAGCTGTAGGCGTAGCGCGTGATCGTCCCGGCGAGCATGAGCAGGGCGCGGGCCGACTCCTCGCCCGCCGGCAGGCGGCTCAGCGTTTCCTCGGCTTCCTCGTTCTGGATGCGTTCCCGCAGGATCTCGTCGACCAGGCGTTCGGCGTCATTGATGTGCTGCACGACGCGCGCGCGGAGCTCGGGGTACCGGCTGACAATCTTGCGCCGCTCCTGGTACGCCTCCCCACCGCGGAGGCTGGTCCGCATGACCCCCGTGAGGATCCGGACGATCCGGGTCAGCAGGTCGGCGTCGCTGGTGCGGAACTGCTCGAGCAGCTCATCCGGCACGCAGGGTGCGCGGGTGCCCAGGATCGCGTCTTCCTTGGTCGGAAAGTAGTTGAAGAACGTCCGCTTGGAGACACCGGCCCGGGTGGAGATGGCCTCGATGGTCACGACCCCGGGGCCGTCCTCGAGCGCCATGGCAGCCGCGGCATCATGCACGGCATTCCAAGTGTCCAGGCGGTTGCGCTCGCGCTGGGTCATCGGGGTTTCTTGCATGGGTACAGTTTATGCACTCGTGCAAAGTTTGCACAACTGCAAGCTTTGTTCCATATGGCGCATCAACCCGTGGTTCCGATGTCCACCATCCAGCCGACCCCGGACCGGCCCGTCAACATTCCGAAGCTAGCTCCCCACGGCGCCTGCGCCAGCGCCGCGCCATCCTGTCCGCTCAGCGAAACCGAGAGGCCCGCCAACGCCGCGCAGTCCAGCGTCGTGGGGATGTCCGCGGCCAGCAGGACCAGGCCGCCCGCCCAGGGAGCGCCCCGTGCATGATCCACTCCTGCTCGACCGGGGCTCTGGCGGCGTCGAAGGAGTAGCCACCGAACGTCGAGCGCTCGAGGTTCCCGCCGACAATGCCGTGGTAGAACTCCAGGGCACTGCGGGCATTGCCCCAGAACGCGAGGGTAGGGATTCAGAAGCACAGCCACGGGGGCTCCTTTGCCTTGGTCCGCCTTGCCTTTCCGCAGTGCCCGGGGCCGCGGCGGCTCGGTGGGCCGCCGTCGCCCCCAGGGCTCCGTTGTTTTCCCCGCAGGGCTCACTGGGAAGGGGTGGGGCGGCCCGTCCCCGCCGCCATTGACACGGCCCGGGCGCTCGGTAGTATCGCCGGTGTCGCGCCGCAAAGGTGCGGCACATCACTCATCGCACCCGGGAGTCATGACATGAACCCACGCAAGCATCCGATCCAACGCGCCAGCCTGGTCGCAGCGGGACTCGCACTCGCCGCCACCTCCCTGGCCGCCCCGGCCCAGGCGGCGCCGCCCATGGTCCCGCAGGGCAAGCACCACGGCGGCGGCCACGGTGGAGGTCATCACGGTGGAGGACACCACCAGCCGCGCACCAGCACCATCCAGCTGCTCGGCATCAACGACTTCCACGGACGGATCGAGGCCAACGGCACCTCGGCCGGCGCCGCCGTCCTGGCCGGTGCCGTCGACAAGCTGACCGGCAAGCGCAAGGACAACACGCTCTTCGTCTCGGCCGGGGACAACATCGGCGCCTCGACCTTCACCTCGTTCTCCCAGCAGGACACCCCCACGATCGACGCGCTCCGGGTCGGAGGGCTGGACGTCTCGGCCGTGGGCAACCATGAATTCGACCGCGGCTTCGACGACCTCAAGGACCGGGTGATCCCGCGCTACGGCAACGGCAGCGCGAAGCGCGGCGCTGACTACGCGCTCGGCGCCAACGTGTACTACGCGGGCACCCACCGGCCGGCGCTGAAGGAATACGCCCTGCGCAAGGTCCAGGGCGTGACGGTTGGGTTCGTCGGCGTCGTCACCGAGCAGACCGAATCGCTGGTCAGCCCGGCGGGGATCGCCGACCTGGACTTCGGCAACCAGCTCGAGGCGGCCAACCGGGTCGCCCGCCAGCTCTCCGATGGCCGCAAGTCCAACGGCGAGGCCGACGTCGTCGTCCTGCTGGCCCACGACGGGTCGGCAGGCACCGACTGCTCGGCGATCGCCACCGAGGACACCGCCTACGGCGACCTCGTGCGCGGGGCGTCGGCGAACATCGATGCCATCTACTCCGGCCATACCCACCAGGGCTACGCGTGCTCGTACCCGGTCAAGGGCTGGCCGAAGTCCATGAAGCGCCCGGTGGTGCAGGCGCACGAATACGGGACGACCCTGGACCGCGTGCAGATCACGGTCGACCGCCGCACCAAGAAGCCGGTCTCCCTGTCCGGTTCGCTGGTGCAGTTGACGACGCCGGATGCCGCCGGTGACCCGGTCGCCGCGTTCCGGGCGGACCGGCGGGTAGCACGCATCGTGACGGCTGCCGCCGAGCAGGCGGAGGTCGTCGGTGCCCAGCCGATCGGCAAGATCAGCGCCGACATCCTGCGCGGCGGGGCCGAGCCGGGCTCGGACCGCGGCGTGGAGTCCTCCCTAGGCAACCTCGTGGCCGACATGCAGCTCTGGGCGACCTCCAATGAGGACTTCGGCGGTCAACCGGCCCAGATCGCCCTGATGAACCCGGGCGGGCTGCGGGCCGACCTGCTCTACGGCACCGACGGGACCGTTACCTACAAGGACGTGGCCAGCGTGCAGCCCTTCGGCAACACCCTGTGGACCGAGGACCTCACCGGGGCCCAGCTCAAGGCCGTCCTGGAGGAGCAGTGGCAGCCGGAGGGCTCCAGCCGGCCGAAACTGCACCTGGGCGTGTCGGCGGGCCTGAGCTACACGTACACCGAGGACGCGCCCCGCGGTTCGCACATCACGTCGATGTCGTACAACGGGCAGCCGATCGCCGACGGCGATGTCTTCCGGGTCGTGGTGAACTCGTTCCTGGCCGCCGGCGGGGACAACTTCACCACGTTGGCCGAGGGCACCAACGCGGCCGATTCGGGCCAGAGCGACCTGGTCGCGGCGATCAACTACTTCGAGGAGCACGACGTCGTGGACCCGGCGCCGCTCGGACGGGCGATCACCCAGTAGCCGTGGCCGCGCCGGGGTTCCTCCCCGGCGCGGCACCGGTTCACCCCTGAAGGCGGTGGTACCCCCTGCGGTAGTGCACCAGGGGGGTTGCCCCGCCTTCCGTCGTCGTACCGGGGCCCAGCAGGTCGATGACCTGGGCGGCGACGATCGTCGATCCCGCCACCGGCGTCCGTGTCAGGACGCGGCAGCGCAGGATCACTTGCGGACCGGCCAGCAACGGTTCGCCGGTCGGCGCCCGGTCCCATGCGGTGTCCGGGCCGAAGCGGTCGGCACCGGGGCCGGAGAACAGCCTCGCCAGGTCCTCGTGCTCGGTGGAGAGCAGGTGCACGGCCAGGAAATCGGCGGTGAGCAGGGCCCCGGCCGAGCCGCGGGCCGAGGACAGGGAAAACGCCAGGGTCGGCGGGGCCACGGAGACCGAGATCACCGACGTCGCGGTGAGACCCACCGGGCCTCGCGGTCCGGCGGCCGTGATGATGGCGACGCCGCCGGGGTGCCCGGCGAACGCGTCCCGGAAGGCAGCGGCCAGGCCGGCGCGGCCACTCGCTCCCTGCGCTGCCCGGCCACCTACCGGTCTGCTGCCCATCGATGCCCTCCTGCCGGATCGGGTCCTGTCCCCCACCGTAGGCCCGCGACGCGGTGGGCACCACCCCGGCGGCCGGCCTCCCGCCGCTCAGCCCATGCGCGAATGCGCCAGGACGATGCCGATCGGGGCCGAGACCAACAGGACCACAACCACCACGCGGTACAGCCACAGCAGTCCCCGGTGTTCGGACGTGCTGCCCCGCACGGCCCAGATGAACAGGGCCATAGACACGATGATCAACGCCGCCCCCAGCCAGGTCAGCGCCACGACCGCGAACAGCGAGCCGGCCAGCACGGCGATGTTGGCCAGGTTGAACGCCAGCAGCTCGGCGGAGATGACCCCGGGGGCCACCTCTCCCGCAGCCAGCCGATCCTGGCCGAGACCGAGCACCAGCTGGGCGGCGCCGACCACGAGGACCAGGTAGGCCACCGCCCAGGACGCCAGGTAACTGGGCGATGCGGCACTGATGGCCGACAGGAGGCCTCCGGCCAGGACGCCGAGGCTGCCGATGACGATGAAGGGGGTTGCCGCTCTGCTCATCCCCCCACTGTAGGACGGGCGCTGCAGGGCGGGGAGGGGTTGGACTGGATGGTCGCTTGCGCATAGCGTAAGTCCCATGCCAGCAGCGTCCACCGCCCCGAAGGCCAGCGGCAACACCCTGCTGGTGCTCGGGAAGATCACCGCCATCCTCGACGCGTTCACGTTGACCCGGCCCATCCTCACCCTGGGCGACATCCGTGCCGCCACCGACCTGCCGATGTCGACGGTGCAGCGGCTGGTGGCCAACCTCGTCGGGCAGGGCTTCCTGGACCGCGAGGGCGACGGCTACCGGATCGGCCTGAAGATGGCGTATTGGGCCGCGCCGGCGACCCGCGGCAAGGCCATGCTCGACGTGGTCTCCCCGCTGCTGGCGGACCTGCGCGACACGCTCGGCGAGACCGCCTGCTTCTTCACGGCCGAGCAGAACCACCGCGTTTGCGTGGCCATGGCCGAGACCCGGCACGCGCTGCGCCGCGAAATGCACGTCGGCAAGATCCTGCCCCTGCACGCGGGATCGGCCAGCCGGGTGCTGCTCGCCTGGGATCCCGAACTCCTCCAGTCGCTGCTGCGCACCCCGCTGGAATCGATCACCGACTTCACCATCACCGAGTCCGAGGCGCTGCAGGAAGCCGTGCGCCGGACCCGGACCGACGGATTCGCCATCACCACCGGCGAACGCGAATCCGGCGCCTCCGGGCTCTCCGCCCCGGTCTTCGATGCCTCGGCCGCCGTGCTGGGCGCGGTGACCATCAGCGGCCCGACGTTCCGGATGCCCGAGGAGGTCTGCCGCCAGTGGGTCGAACCCCTGCTGCAGGCAGCCGAACGGATGACCCGCATGGTCGGTGGCCGCTTCCCCGGGGAGCCGGGCGCACCCGCCTGACAACGCCCGGCGCCGGATCGAAGTGCGCAGCCGGGTTCCTCCGATGCACGACGGCGGTGGGGGCCCTTCGGAGGTGAACCGGTAGAGTCACGACATGCCATTGCTCCCGCCCTACCAGTTGATCCATGGTGCTCCGTCCGTCGAGGAGTGTGTGCGCCTCCGTCCCGGCAGTGGGCTCTCACGGAGGACCCCCGAGCAGGGCG
Source organism: Arthrobacter sp. JSM 101049 (assembly GCF_041679245.1). Classification (NCBI taxonomy): domain Bacteria; kingdom Bacillati; phylum Actinomycetota; class Actinomycetes; order Micrococcales; family Micrococcaceae; genus Arthrobacter; species Arthrobacter sp. JSM 101049. The sequence continues at coordinate 900,537 of NZ_JBGFFC010000001.1, forward strand.
AGGCCGCCATCGCGGGGTCGTGGTCGTTCCGGCACGTTGAGTATTTGATGGTTTGAGAGCCGGTGGATATTGCCAGAGGGAGCCAGCGTTATTGCCGAAGAGCGCCAGTAGCCGCGTGCTTGGGAGCCACTGGCGCTCTCGAGGGCTTCTACCCGTTGGCTACGGTGGCGTGCTCGCGCATGTTGTAGGTCCCGGTCTCTATCCAGATGGTGTTGTGGATGATCCGGTCCATGATCGCGTCGGCGTGGACCGCCGAACCGAGCCGCTGGTGCCAATCCTTCTGCGGGTATTGCGTGCAGAACACCGTCGACGTCGCGTCGTAGCGCCGTTCCATGAGTTCGAGCAGCATGGATCGCATCGGCTCCGATGGCCGGTCCAGGGGCCACTCATCTACGACAAGAAGCGTGAACGAGGCGTACTTGCGTAGGAACTTCGCGGTGCCGGATGGTTTGTCCTTGGCCTGGGCCCAGGCTTCCTCGAGGTCGGGCATGCGGATGTAGTGCGCCCGGATCCGGTGCTGGCACGCTTGTTTGGCCAGGGCGCACCCATGGTAGGACTTCCCGGAGCCGGTGTAGCCCTGGAAGACCACGTTCTGCCGGCGCTCGATGAACGAGCAGGTGCCCAGTTGGGTGACCGTGGCCCGTTAGAGTCCGCGTTCCTCGAGGAGGTCCACGCGTCGCAGGTCCGCGTTCGGATAACGCAGTCCGGCCCGTCGCAGCAGCCCGGTCACCTTCGAATGGGTGAAGGCCGAATACGCCTCGTCCACGAGCAGGCTGATTCGTTCCTCGAAGGCCAGATGCATGCTCAGGGTTTCATCCTGGGTTTCGATGGCCGCGAGCAGGTCACTGGCGTTCATCTCGCGCAGCTTGCGCTTGGTCTCGATATCGACCGGGCTCATCGGTTCCCTCCCGCGTAGTAGTCGGCACCGCGGACGTAGCCGCCAGGTCCGCCGGGCTCGTCCGGTGGTGGTGTTCCGATTTGGTCCTGCCTGGTTTCCAGGATCGGGCGCAGGTGCGCATAACGCGGGGATCGGACGTGTCCGCGCAGGGCGAGTTGGCAGGCTGCTTCCACCCGGGACGGGCAGTATCTGCGCGATAGGCGCAGCACCGCCAGTGCCGCGTCCAGGCCTTGCTCCTCGATGGCAACCGATTCGAAGATCCGCTCGACGGCCGTCACCGTGCCGGGGCCGATCCGCGACGCCCATTCCCGCACGCGTGTTCCGTCCCATTCGCGCCAGCGGCGGTCCCCGGGCAGGTCGGCGTCGTTGGTGCGGTATTGGTTCACCGCCCCGGCTGGTTGCAGCCGGTGGCTGGTGAGCCGCTCGTGGTCGCGATAGACCTCCAACACCGATTCGGTGATCCGCAGGTCTACGCGTGTGCCGATGTGCTGGGAGAGCACGGAGTAGAAGTTCCGCTCCCAGGACACGTAGCTGTTGCGTGCAACCCGCCGGCCGTGGATCCACCGGCTGATCTCGTAGGGAACCGCGGGAAGGGGACGCAGCAGGCGTTTCTCCTCGCTGGTGAACACCCCCAACCGGGATCCGGCACGCTTCTGGAACGGCTCGCGGTTATAGGCCTGCACGCGTTCGCCGATCGCGGCCCGCAACTGCTCCAACGTGGCGAAGGACCGCTCCCGTAGCGAGGCGATCACCCAGGTGGCCACGTGCCCGACGGTGTTTTCCACGCTGGGTTTGTCCTTCGCGTGCTTCACCCTGGCCGGCAGCACCGCGGACCCGTAGTGTCCGGCGAGTTCGCGGTAGGCGTCGTTGAGCACGATCTCACCCTCGCGGGGATGGGAAATGACCCCGGTCTTGAGGTTGTCCGGGACAATCCGCGGTACCGAGCCGCCCAGGAACTCGAACATCGCCACGTGGATGCGCAGCCAGGTGTCCTGCTTCATGTCCAGGGCCGGTGCCACGAAGGCGTACCTGCTGAACGGCAGCCAGGCGACGAACAGATACACGGTCTGCTTCCTGCCGGTCACCGGGTCATCCAGGTGCATGGTCGGGCCCGACCAGTCGACCTCGACGCTGACGCCGGCCTTATGCCCGACCCGCGAGGCGGCACCGGCGATAAGGACATGGCGTTGGTAGGTTTTGCAGAACCGGTCGTAGCCCCATCGCCGGCTGACGTGTTGCGGCGCAGGCATCTTGGTATTCACCGTGCAGCAGCTTCAGCGTCACCCCGACCCGGGCCAGCTGCCGGTGTACCTGGTCCCAGTCGGGTTGGACGAACACGCTCTGGCGTTCGCCGCGGCCCGGGAACAGGAGCGCGTAGACCTCGGCTTCCGGCCTCTCGCGCAGCTCGTCCCAGTCCACACCGAGCCGGTCAGCGGCCTCGATGACGACCGCGACACTGTTTCTGGAGATGCCCTGCGAGACAGAGATCGCCCTGCCCGAGAGGCCCTCGGCGCGAAGGCCGAGCACGGCTTTCGCATTGATCTTCTTTACCATTGGAATTGCTCCTTCCACCACGTGCCCTCACATGGTGGAAGGAGCCTAAACAGGTGGCTCTGAAAGACGTCAATGGTGGCTCCCAAGCGCAATAACCAGCGCATCGAGAACTGGCCCTGGGCCGCACTACTGCTGGCCCTCAGAACCGCGAATATTCAGGCACGTCATCGGACCGTCGGGCGATCCGGTGGGCATGGGGCGCATCGTGGGGGATGGCGGGTGGTACTTCGTCATCGCGGACATGGCGGTCCTGCCGGAGCACCAACGTTGCGGGATCGGCGGCGCGATCCTCGACAGCCTGCTCGAGGACATCCGCACCCGCGCCCCGGAGGGTGCCTACGTCAGCCTGACGGCTGATCCACCCGGTCGCAGGCTCTACGAATCACGCGGTTTCAAGGACCTCGGCACCGGCCAGGACGGCATGTGCCGGTTCCTCTGAACCGGGTCGCGTCTCGGGCGCGGACGAACCCACTCGAGAGCCTCGGCCGTGGATCGGGCGCCCTTGGCGAGGCTTCTTCACCGCTGGCCAGGACAACCGTGACCGCGCGGCGATGGCCGATGCGCCGCAATACGCACGTCGCCGAGCTCCTGCCCCTGCACGCCTATCCCCTGGCGAGTGCGGGTTTCGGGTACTCCCAGCCCTGCTAGATGGCGTGTAACCTCATCCCGGCGTGGACACCGGAGCTCTTCACTTTGTGGACAGCGGAACTCATGGCTTCACCAAGCGCCCGGGCCATCCGGACCATCAACCCGAACGCGCCACCCACGGGTCGGGCTCTGCTGGACGTGAATCCCGTACTTCCACGTGCCGGTTCGCATCCCGTAGGAATCCGTCATCGGCACCATTCTCACCGAATCCGAGGCGCTTCAGGAAGCCGTGCGCCGCACGCGGGCCGACGAATTTGCCACCGCCGGCGGACGCGGTTCCGACACCTCCGGCCCTCCGGCCCGGTCTTCGACGCCTCGGCAGCCGTGCTGGGCGCGGTGATCATCACCGGCCCGACGTTTCGGATGCCCGAGGAGACCTGCCGCCGGTGGTTCGATCCCCTGCTGCAGGCCGCCGAACGGATGACCCGCATGGTCGGGGTTAGCTTCCCCGGGAAGACGTGCGCACCTGCTTGAGCCGACGCAAGCCGTCGTCTTCGTTGGGTGATCGACGGCATCTGCCCTGGTTCCGGGTCAAATTCCGTAGGTCACGTAGTTGCGGTCACTCCCGTTTCGGACTTGGTTTGTGGGTGGGTATATGAGTGCCTGCTACGATTCACAACTATTCGTGCCACAAACGGTCCCTAAAGAGAAATTGAACAGAATTCCTCTACTTTGGCGATGGATCCGGCTAATGGCTCATGGCCCAAACGCATAATGCTGTTTGGCAGAATGCCCATATGGACGAAAAAATGCTTCTGCCTGGCTTCGGTGTCGGCGGTTATCGCAGTCTCCGAGACCTCCAACCACTCGGTGGATTGCGCAAGGTTACCCTGGTGGCGGGTCAGAACAACGCGGGGAAGTCCAATATCCTCCGCTTCGCACAAGCATTCCTGAAGGAACATCCCGACAACCTGGAGTGGGCTGATTGGCCTCAGCCCGAGGGTCCGAAGCTACTTATGCAAATGGCACACCCGCTAGGAGAACCCGGCGACTTGCGAAGTGGGAGGAAGAATCTCTCCCACCCGGACGCCGTGTTCTCGCTCCTTCAAGCTGATGTATTCCATCCGTTTCCCGGAAGTGATGTGTGGCTTACGTACAGCGCGAGTGGTACGCCGCTTAGCTGGTCCTTGGACCAAGAATGGCTTTCTGCGGTGGCAGCCTCCGTGGACGGTCGCGTTCTGGGGCAAGCATCAGCGGACCTCACATCGACGTCAGGAGGCGGGCAGACCGCTGATGCGCAACGCGTACTCGACGCATTATTTCCGCTCAGATTCCCGCCTGTTCAGACTGTAGGCGCATTCCGGCAAATATCATCAAGTGGCGACACCGTCGACGAGGACAATGCCCAACAGGGGGACTACAGCGGACTCCCTGGGGACTTCAGCGGAAAAGACCTCATCCATCGACTCGCACGCCTACAGAACCCGCCCGCAAATCGCTACTCGACCGACCACCCCCGGTTCGAGGCCATTCAACAGTTCGCTCAGAGCGTTCTCGAGGACAACGACGTAGAAATCCGTATTGCTTCCGGCCAAGATGAACTACAGGTCATCCAAGGCGGCCGGGCCCTGCCACTTACAAGCCTGGGGACAGGCATTCACCAAGTGATCATTCTTGCGACGGCTGCCACCCTGCTCGAAAGAACGCTCATTTGCATCGAGGAGCCAGAAGTCCATCTGCACCCATTGCTGCAGCGAAAGCTAGTTCGGTACCTGAGCGACACGACGAGCAATCAGTACCTCATAGCTACACACTCCGCTCATTTGCTGGACTACGAGCGCGCTTGCGTCCTGCATGTAAAGCACGACGCCGAAAACGGCACCCGCGTCAGCGAAGCCGCAACAGTCCAAGACGTGTCCGATCTTTGCAGTGATCTCGGCTACCGCCCTTCGGACCTGATTCAGGCGAATTCAGTCATCTGGGTTGAGGGCCCCTCGGATCGTATCTACCTGTTGCGGTGGCTTGAGATGGTCGCCCCTCGCGAATTCGTAGAAGGCATCCACTTTGCTGTGATGTTCTATGGCGGCGGTCTCCTCAGCCACCTCACAGCCAATGATCCGTCTGTCGACGAGTTCATTTCACTGCGGCGCCTTAACCGGCATTCGGCCATTCTGATCGATAGCGACAAACGGACCGCCCGGGGCAAAATCAACGATACGAAGACTCGTGTGCGAAATGAATTCAACCGTGCCGACATGCCTGGGTTTGCGTGGATAACGGCCTGCCGAACCATAGAAAACTACGTGCCGGTAGACACTCTCCGCACCGCCGTGGCATCTGTCCACAAGAAAAGCCACCATCACGTGCCGACGGACAAATGGGCGAACCCGTTACACCTCACGAGCCTCCCCTCGATAGAGGGGAAGCCGCTAACTCAACCGGACAAGGTGAAAGTGGCGAGAGAAGCCTGCCGCATATGGCCCGACGGTGAGCTGCCGCACGACCTCAATGGACAAATGAAAATGGTCGTGGCCTTCATCCGGAAAGCCAACGGATCCACCGATGCGTTACCAGCACAGCCGGGCTCCTGATTAGAACCCGATCCTTGCCGATGCTCTTAGGCAACGGAAGGAGCTTCTCTATGAAAATGCACGATGAGAAACCCCCGCGCGTCTGCGGAACATCAATCTTGCAACCCATGGGTTACAAGACAGCAGATCGACACACTCCTGCAACGGCCAACATATGAGTGGCGGCATCATGCTGTTTTTAGTCGGGAACCCGCATCTGTTCAGCTTGCCAGGCCGCCACTTGCCCACGTACGCAGTTCGGCTTTCTCCTTTTCAGAGAACTCCATGCGCGCGCCTACGCACAGAGCCTCAACGTTGTTGGCCCACGCTGTTCCCAGATCTGCGGCTGAAGTCCCAGACTTCAGGCTTGCTCCGGCATACAACAGGCCTTGGATCACGTAGTTCACAGCAGAGCGCCCCACGGTAGAGCCTGCGTCGGAGCAGTCGTCCCGCACCTGCTTTGCGATTTCATTCCTGTTGCCGGTCTCGCCTTGCAGCCGGTGTTCCAAGGAAATGAATAGCTGGCGAAACTGCTCAGTGGACAGTCTGGGAATATCGGTAACCCTCGTCACTTGCTGCTCAAGGGCCGGCCGAGAATCAACGAGGGCCGGTACGTCATCAGCCGTAAAACGTTGGGTATCCAACACCCAACTTGGCGGCGTATTGTTCCAAGCTACCCTTGGCCCTAGCTGGCCCAACCAGGCCTTCAGCGATCCGTAACCTTCCCAGTCCGCACTGATCTTCGGATCCGCAGCACGCGCGTGGTCAGCGACCTGCGCACCTTTAACGGGTCCAGGGGCGGTCTTAATGAATTTGAGTACAGCCGCAGCGGCAGGCGAAGGCGATCCTATTTCCGCGTCCCCGCCAGCAGTGTTGCCCACCACGGATGAGGATGGGGGCAGGGCGGTATCCACGGAGGAGGTCGTTCCTCCAGGCAACGCAATAAGGAGTTCTTGCTTGTTGAGTATCGCGACCAAATCGTCTGCTTCGATGACCTCGTCGGCCATATTGCGATACGCCCCCGAGGCGGGTCCCGCCAAAATCACGGTGCTCTGGCGGTCTCTTGCGCGAAAGCGCTGTATCAAAGAGGTGAAGTCCGCATCAGCGGAGGCGATGAAATACTCTTCGACGTTGCTGCTCCCCGACAGTACGTCCACGGCATCGAGAACCAGATTGATGTCGGTACTGCTCTTCCCCTGCTGAGTCAGCGAAGGACAGTCAATCACCCGATACCCGGCACGCGTCCAATAAGCACGGTACTTCGAGTACTTTGATGGGTTCAGGTAGCAATTTCGGATTAGGAATCGACGTGCGCCGCGCGACGAGTCATCGCCGGCGATCGCGCTCGTCCACCGCCCTGGGTCCGTTGCAAAATTTGCGGCTGCTTGGGAATCGAGTGCATCCAGGCCGCTGTATACGTTGTCAAAGTCCACGAAGATGGCTGCACGCCGCAGGCGGCGATTTTCGCACAAGGTGAGGTCCGTCATCTTCGGAGTATGCCACCAATAAGGTCTCGGGGGCACCCACGCAGGATTCCAGAACCCCCTGCGGGTTTAGCCGCCTTAAAAGCTCAGGGAGAGTTCTGGAACTCATATGCCTCGATTCCATGTCTCACAACCGAGCAGTGAGAAACCCGTGCTCCACTAACGTTGAGAGACATCAGGAAACCGACCTGAGCAAAAGTTCGGGACGGCGGATGATGCATTCGCTTAGCTCGTTTTCGCTTCGGCCAACAGGCTGAGATAGCGGTATACGGTCGCCCTACTGACTCCCAATAGCTTCCCGATCTCGGGCGGCGTCAACCCTGCCGTCCGGTACTGGCCGGCCTGCCTGACCTTTTCGGGTCTCATCCAAACTGCAGAATTTCGGGAGTTGGGCCACCTATGCGGTCGATCAGCTGGAATTCATTGCGACCACTCGTTCACGCTGGCCTCTCTGGAGCGAGGAACTCATTCGCCGTGTCCATCCAAATAGATTCGTCGTCATCACCGAGCCCAAATAACCCGACGTCAAGCGCGCGATGATGGTTTGGGCACATCAACCGGCCGTTCTCTACCGTCGCTGCACCGCCATGTGCGTCACTCACTATGTGGGCCGCTTCCAGGATTTCGATTTGGTCAAACCCGCAGATCCAACATTCGGCCTCGTAGTGGCGGAACAGCAGAGCTCTGAAGCGGCGTTGATGATTTCGACGCTTCGCACGGCCACATGTGTAGCTGACGGGGATCCCCGAAGCGGGCGGCTCTCCGGCGTGGCCCAACGTCACCGCGTCGATGTGCTCCAGCCACAGGGACTCAAGAGCCGCGGTGCGCTGCCAATCTATGCGTACCCCTCCTGACTGGAAGTTGTCGGGAAAATCGGGGTCATTGGCTTGTATCTGATCCCACGAGAGCAAATCTTCTGGGTCGACCAAGGCGTCCCAGAGGATTTTGATGTAGGGGGCCTCGTCCGTGTGCTGTCCGTCCCAGTGGGGGCTTGGTTCAATCTCGGATGCGGCGTGCCCGGAACCGATGAGCCCCCTATTCTCCGAGCCAACTAGAAACAGGAATACACGATCCCCTGGTTCGATTCCAGACCATCGGGACCCGGTACTCCATTGACCGGTGGCACCGCCCGTGGCCGCAATGGATTCTCGTACGGATTCAAAGTCATCCTGGTCCCATGTCCAGTTGCCCGGATTCCAAATGACCGCGAACGAGGGACGGCCGCCAGCTTCAGCTGCGGGAACCTCGTCAGTGGTGACGTCGAAGCCAAGCCCCTTCAGGATCCTCACGGCTCCGTTGATTCCCCCGGTGAATTCCGAGCTGCTCAACAGCGTCCCTGTCTGGTTCAGGTGCGCCACACCGGCAATCGCCTTCGAATCGTAGCGGCGCCCCTCGTGGGACAACCAATACTTTTGTGCCGGCCTGAAGCCGTACTTGGCGAGAAATGCGTCCCGGCCCATGTCGTCATACATGTGCAGTGCCCTGATGACGGCGCCGGTATCGGTGAGATCTTCCAGTGCCATGAAGTGTTTCTTTTGTGCGGGGCTGGATCGGCGGTGCGGTGATGTCTATCTTTGCTGGGAAACTGTTCGTTGGTGAAGCCAGATCGCGTGGTCGAATGCGCTGAGGCCCATAGCCGGACGTTCCTGCGCGTGGGCGGCTTCAACGATTCGTCTGGCCGTGTGGGTGTCGACCGGGGGAAGACCCTCCTTCTCGAGGGCCGTGTCCACGAAGCGGCGGATCATCGTGTCGGCTTTGATGCCGGGCTGTCCCAACAACATGGTGAAGTACTCATAGGTCACCCATCCCAGCCCCCTGACCGAGGTGTACGCCCGCTTGTGGTTCGGATCGAGCGCCTTCAGTTGCCGTGCATTCCGGACCGGGGGATCCAACGAAAGGAGATTATCGGCTGCTTCCACCAGACAGACGCTCTTGTGCCGGCCGGAGCTCTTGCCATTTCCCATGACATTGCGGATCGCTTCTTTGCCGACGTCGCGAATTTGTTGTAGGTCATTGGCGGATTCCGGATACTTCTCGCGGAAGGCGCGGGCGCGGTTGAGGACGCCTTTGGTCGGGCTCTTGGCATGGTAGCTCGCCCGGATCGAATAGACCGCGTCGATGAGAGCCATCCCGATCTGGTCTGGCCATCCCCCAAGTGGAACCGAGAAATGTTCTTCGTCGATGCTCCTGGCCGACTGCGCCACTGCCTTGATTGCCTGCTGTTCATTCATCCGGTTCCCCCAACCACGCCTATGGAATGACGTCAGACTAGCCGAAACCGCTACCAATGCCCGTTCACCGCCGATAATCCTGCGCCTGGCGAGATGGTGTCCGGCCCTGCGCGGGTCTCCTGCGTCGCCGGGGCCGGCAGACCTTTCGTGCGCATACGTCGACAATCGAGCGACGGCGGGGTCCCCGGATAACGGCCGGGGACCCCACGTCGAGAACATCGCGGCATCCACACGGGCCGGGTTCGTGATGAGCATGCGTATGAAAGCAACCATGGGCGAGGGGGTCCGGCCGGACGTGGACATCTCCTCGAACAGGAATGCAATTAATGCTAGGAACACCTGCATTACATCTCTTGTGCTTGTTATTGGTCCGCTAGAGTGACGGAAAAGGCACCGTCGTGATCTGGGGGAACTTTGCAGGCGGAAACTTACGCATTGAAGACCGTTCTTGGGTTTGAGCGCAGATTCGTAATTCCGACGTTCCAGCGTGACTACGAGTGGACTCTTGATGGGCAGTGGCGCCTGCTCCATGAAGACCTGCTCAGCGCGGCGGAAAGATTGCAGAAGGCCAGGGCTGATGCGGAGGCGGTGGGTGAGTCGAAAGCACGTGCGGACAAGAAAGTCGCTCCTCATTTCCTAGGTGCCATTGTCTGTGACCAGCTTCCCTCGACTACCGGAGGCGTGGACCAGCGCGCTGTCATTGATGGACAGCAGCGATTGACCACCCTCCAGCTGCTGGCCCGGGGAATTCTGGATGTCCTGCTGGAAACAGGATCGCCACGGGCCGCTCAGGTACGCCGGCTCATCCAGAACCCTGCCGACGTGGCCGTAGAGCCCCTTGACCAGTACAAGCTCTGGCCGCGGCGCAAGGACAGGGATGTCTGGCCCGCCGCCATCTCGGATGCCGCCGTGGCTGCGGCCGGGCACCCATATCTGCAAGCGCGCGCGTTTTTTGCGGAACAAACTCGAGCAGCCATCAAGGCAGCACCGGACGAGGACTTCGCCGACGTCATCGTTGACGCGCTCCTGGGCCTTTTCAAGCTGGTCGTCATTGACCTGGACGACAATGACGACGCCCAGGTCATCTTCGAAGTCCTGAATGGGCGGCAGACTCCGCTCTCGGCAGCCGACCTGGTGAAGAACCTGCTCTTCCTCCGCGGGGATCTCAGCGGCGAAAAGGAACTGGATGCGCTGTACGACCGCTACTGGGCCCCGTTCGACGAGCCGTGGTGGAAGACAACAGTCGGTACCGGGCACGCGGCACGAGGCCGGCGCGATGTCCTGCTCTCCGCCTGGCTGACGGCCGCTTCCGGGCAGGAAGCCAATGTCGGGCATCTCTATGGTCAGGTTCGTTCCTACCTGGCCGCTGCGGACAGAACCACTGAATCAGTGTTGAAGGAACTCCGCGAGTACGCTTCCGCATACGCGATCATCTACGACCCTGAGCGCGCCGAATCCGACGTGCTGGCCCGGGCCTATACGCGGGTCGACAGAATCCGGGTCCTGACAGCTGTTCCACTGTTCCTGTGGTTGCGCACGCTGCCGCAGGAAACCCTCCCCTTGAACGACCACGAGAGGGCCGTTGCCGCAATCGAGTCCTGGGTGATGCGGCGCATGATAACCGGCGCCAACACACGCGGCTACAACACCTTCTTTGTGGACGTGTTAAAGACCGCCCAGACATCATTGAAGGCTGGGGAAAACGTCGCCGAGGCAGTCATCACCGCACTGGAATCATACTCGGCAGGACTGGCCTGGCCGACGGACGACGATGTCAGGGCAGCCTTCTTGAACAACAGGTTCTACAACTCCTTCACGCAGGAGCGTATCCGACTCATCCTCGCCGCCATCGACCAGCAGCTGCAGACTGAAAATCCGCGCACAGAGCCGGCAGCTTTCGACTACGACCGGCTCCAGATCGAGCACATCCTCCCCCAGTCCTGGCAAACCCACTGGCCCATTGGTGAATCGGACCCGGCCCAGCATGAGCTCGCCGCGCAGCAGCGGAATTCCGCCCTGCAGCGCATCGGGAACCTGACGCTGGTCACCTCCGGCTTCAACCAGGGAGTCTCCAACCTGGGCTGGGAGGTCAAGCGCGCTGAGTTCGCCCTTCAGTCGGGCCTGCAGCTCAACAAGCCCATAGCCGCCTCCGAACAATGGAATGAACCGACCATCGGAAAGCGGGCCGAACAGCTGGCCGCGGCGGCCTGCCGTGTCTGGGGCCGGCCAAATTCAACAGTCGGCGCATGAGCACGACCTTCACAGGCACCACAGAACCAACGCACTGCCGGACGCAAGGGCTGTCCCGTTATGCAGCCGAGCACAAGGGTACGACTTCTTGCCCTACGCTCTTTTGCCACATAGGCCGTCCCGCCCTGGATTTAGGGACCAACGACGCTCAACCAGGCCCGGGTCCGGCCATTCATCTTGCAGGTCCTCGGGCACGATGACCTGGGTCCTGTCGTGGATGTTCCCAAGGGCGTCGGCCGCGGGCCGGGTGAGGATCGTGGTGGTCATCAGCTACTCCCCCGGCTCCCCCTCGGGGGCCCCGGGGTCCCGACAGAACTCGTACAGCCCGGCGGACGCAACGATTCCCCCGTCCTCGGGATGCAGGTAGGTCGGGATCTTCTGTTTGCCGTCCTGCTGCCACTCGTAATAGCCTTCGGCCGGGACCACGGCACGGCGCTTCACGGCAGCGGACCGGACGGTCGGCTTCTCCAGGACGGTTTCCGAGCCTGCGTTGATCGCCCGGCTGCCCACGGAGCGGCTTTTCGCCCACACGGGCACCAGCCCCCACCGGGCGGTCTCCAACCGCCGGCCGGGCACGGGCCCTTGCGGGCCGCGCCCGGTGATGTTCCTGACCTTCTGGGTGGGGGGGCGACATTCCAGCTCGGGCGCAGCTCGTTTCCGACCGCCTCGTCAATGCCGAAGGCAGCCACCAGATCCCCCTGGGTGTTGGTGGAAGTCATGTATTCCAGTTTGCCCTAATCGAATAGTTCACCTCCGGAGACCGGGGTAGTCCTTCCAGGTTCCACCAGAGAGTCTTGCCCAGGTGGTCGCTGTTCCGGTTGATATTCCCAGTGCGTCGGCCGCGATGCGCGCTGGCAAGGCGACCGTTAGGTGGCGTAGGGCCGCTCCCCGTGCCCGGAGCGGCTCCAGACCAGCGTTGTGAAGCAGCAAGCGCATGTTCGCCTCGCTCATGTGCGTACCCGCCATCAGGCCTTCGAAGAACCACTGGTGCTCAGGGCTCCTGTAGATGGCCCGCTGTGTGGGCGACTGCAGGTATCGCTTGACCAGTTGGGCGACGGGACGTGGCATTTCTATGGCCGTCGACGCGAAGCGGATTGCCACCGATGTCTGCGTGCAGACAACGTTGGAATGCAGCAACCGGACGCAGGTGGTGACGGGCTGGGCGTAGAGCAGGACGAATAGCCCCGCCAGGCGGACGGTCAACGAAAGGGACTCATCGTTGACGAGACGGTTGATGGCCGTCCAGCGGGCCTCGTCGCTGATGGCTTGTTGTGCGCGCCCCGTTCGCCGCGCCCAGATCTCCAGCTGGGGCATCAGGTGGTGCCGGCGGGCCCAGACAACGAAAGTCCTGATTTCGATGCCCTTGGGTTGTGCGAGGTATCGGTCAAGGTCCTGCTGGTGGATCCTTTCGAGGCTTGTCCCACGCCCGTCGAGCCAGCTGAGGAAGTAGTCGATGGCCTTGAGTTCTCGGCGCCGCCGGTAGTCCACGTTCGGTGATATCGGAGCTGCCTCGGACTCTTGACGCATCATCCGCAGGACATGCCACTGGTGGTAGCGGCGGAGGATCGTTGCATGGTTTGGAGCGAGGGCCTGCAGGAAGCAGTTGGCGAAGACCTCGTGGTCGTTCAGGTGCACGTCGACGGCGGGTAGCGTTCCTGCGGTGACCATCAGCCGGCGCAGGTAGCGGATCCTCGGTGAAGGCGGGAGCTGGTTCAGAGTGCTGTGGCTGATGGGTGCGCCTCCGGTGGCCATGGCACGCAGGGTGCCGTGCACTTGATCGTGCTTGATCCATCGCACGACGGTCCGCTTGTCCGGCGTGCTCAGCAGTATGTCGTAGAGTCCTGTCAGGTCGGGATGGATCTTCCCGTCGTCTTGGGCCAGGACTGCCTGTGCTCGTTCTTGGAGGCGGCAGGTCCCGCACTGGGATCCTGTGAGTTGCTCCTCGCTTCCACACGTCTTGCAGGCGAATCGGCTGGGGACGCCCGCGCATGCTGCGCAAACGATGGTCCCGTCGTCGTCGAAGAAGGCCAGGACTTTCATTACTTCGCAGGATGGGCAGCTCCCCGGATTCCTGCGGAGCCTGGAGTAGCACGGATTGCAGATCGTCCCGCCCAGCAGCTCGTAGCCATGCACCACCTGCCGCGAGCACAGATGGCAGGGGCGCGGTTCCTTGGCCACGACGGGCCTCTAGCTGCCAGGTCCGGGGTCGGAGGGCCGGTGGATGCGGGCCGGCACCGGTCGGAGTGATCCGATGGAGGAGCCGGTAGAGGTTGCCGCGTCTGTTGTTCCGGTTTTCCGGAATCCAACGTTGGCCGGGACGATCTTGATGAGATCGTTCGGGGTGCAGTCCAAGACCAGGCAGAGCGCGGCGAGGACCTCCATGTTGAGCCTGGCTGGTGGCTTGGTGACCAGGCGGAATACCTGCTCGCGCGAGAGTTGAACTCCTGCTTTCCGGAGCGGCTCGACCAGGTCCGTGGTCTTGAACATTCCGGCGGCGGCCATCAGGTCCCGCAGGTGCCATGCAACCGTGTTTGCAGGGGTTTCAGGTGTGGGCATCGGTTGCTCCGTAGATTCGCGAGAGGGCCCGGGCAATCACCCGGTTCTTGTAGTCGTTCCCCACCGAGGTGTAGATGGCGGTGGTGGAGGCGTAAAGGTGCCCGACCTGGTCCTGGACGAAGCGCTCCGAGTAGCCCCATTCGATCAGGTTCGTCACGTAGGTGTGCCGCAGGCAATGCAGGCTCAGTTCCCGCGGCAGCCCGGCGCCGTCGCGGATCTCGGCAAAACGATCATCCAGGTAGCGCAGTGAGACGCGGGTGGCGCGTTCGGTGGTCCACAACGCGTCCCCGGCATCCGTGGCCACCCGGTCACGGCCTTCGTGGACCCATTGCTCCAGGCCTTCGATGACCCAGTCCAGTTCGGGCACGGTGAGGACCGTGCGCCGCCTGGGCCCGGATCCTCGGCTCGCCTTGCCCCATCGCACTTCAACGCAACCGTAGGTTCCATATCCGGGCGCTGCCGGATTTGGCCGCAGATCCGCTACGTCGAGTCCGACCACTTCGGCACGCCGCAGACCATACGCATACGTGGTCTTGAAGATCTGTGAATCCCTGAGGGCCGTTAGCGCCCCCTTGCGCCCAGCTTGGATGATGGTCTCGACTCGCCCATCCGCATAGGTGAAGAATCGCTCCAGCTCGTCGTAGGTCAACGCCCTGCGCTCGGGCCGGCCTTCGTATTCGGCCAGGTGCCTTACCGTGTTCCAGTCGTGGCAGATCTGTTGAGGGGCGCTGCCGAATCTCTTCTCGCATTCACCCGCCCATCCGTAGCGCGGATCCATCATGAAGTCGCAGAATGCACGCACCATCACCTGGTAGCCGCGCGTGGTGGACTTCGCCAGGGGCCTCGCCCTGGAGAGTGCGTGGATGCTGAAGTCCTCGAGGTCCACAGGGGCCCACTCCCATGGCAGCTTCTCGCAGTATGCGGAGAAGCGGCGGATGAAACTGGTCCTGACGTCGATGGTTTGCCTTGACAACCCGCGGCTTTGTTGCTGGTCGTCCCAGCCTTGGAGCATCGCGTTGAAGATGAACGCAGGCTCGTCCAACGGACGGACGTTGCCCAACACATGCAGCGGGGAATCCCCCATTTCGCGTTGGTTGGCCATCACCCGATCGTTGCATTAAATGCAACAATGATGCAATGGCTTTCGGATCTCAATCCGGTGCCGGTGCGTGGCCCGAGGGGTGGACGGCCGATGGGGAGTTAGCTCATCCGGCTACCGCGCGGCCGCGTTGAGCTCCCCCAGCAAGCGCGTGGCCCTGGCCCGGATGTCGTCGCGTACCAGCCTCATCCTTTCCATTCCATCGATCCCCCTCGGGGAAGGTTCATCGATGTCCCAGTTCCGCATCCGGGTTCCCGGAATCGGTTCCAATTCCGCTTCCCGGCCAAGGGTGATCACCAGGTCGACGCCGGCGAGCAGTTCCCTGGTGATGGGTTTGGGTCGCTCGTCGCCGATTTCGATGCCAAGTTCGGACAGGGACTGCACTGACTGAGCGTTGAGTCCGTTGCCGGGCTTGGTACCGGCGGTGCGGACGTCGATGCTGCCTCCGGCAAGGTGGCGCATGAGCGCCCCGGCCATTTGGGATTTTCCGCCGTTCTTGACGCAGACGAACAGGACTACCGGCCTGCCATCGACGGAAAGGGGTTCCTCCTTCCGGAGGACGGTTCCCGGCATAGGATTCGTGGTCGCCGCGGCCGTCAACTTCTGGTGTCCGCGCATGGCTTCGGTTCGGGCCGCCTGGTCATTCTGCACCGGAACGTCCATGGGCCAGGCCGGTTGGAATGCCGATGAGCACGGGTTCGGGGGCAGCACAGCATGAGCCTGCCGCGTCGCCAGGCTCAGAGGCCTCGGAGGGCGCATCACAGGTACCGCCAAGGTCCGTGGAGCAGACGCCGGTTTCGGGCAGTTCCAGGTGGACCTGTCCGGCAGCGGCCATGTCCCCTGCTATGGCGGCGACGATGGACCGCACCTGTTCGTATCCGGTGGCGAGCAGGAAGGTCGGGGCCCGTCCGTAGGATTTCATGCCGGCGATGTAGAAGTCCTTGTCGGGGTGGGCCAGTTCCTTGGCCCCGTGCGCCGGAACGGTCCCGCAGGAGTGGAATTCGGGGTCGATCAGCGGCCCCAGGGTCCGTGGTGCTTCCACGGCGGGGTCGAGTTCCAGTCGGATTTCCCGCAGGATGCCCAGGTCGGGGCGGAAGCCCGTGGCGGGGATCAACACGTCAACTTCCAGCGTCGTTTCGCCCTCCGGTGTGGCTCCCGTGACGGCGAGCAGGTCACCTGTCGAGAATCCGGTGGTCGTGAAGGAGGTATGCACGTCGATGTGCCCGTCCTCGAGGAGTTTGCGCAGACGGGTCCCCAGTTGGCCACGCGCGGGCAGCCCGTCGAGGCCCCCCCCGCCGTAGAGGCCGGAGGTGTCGCTCCCACGCACGGCCCAGCTGATGCGGGTTCCGGGCTCGTTCTTGGCCAGCTGGCCCAGGGAGATGAGGGTGTTAGCGGCCGAGTGCCCGGCTCCGATGACCAGGACGTGTTTGCCTGAGAAGCGGGCCCGGTCGGCACCGGTCACGTCCGGGAGTGGTTCGGTGATCAGGCCGCGGGCGGTGGCTTCGGCTTCGCCTGGGGCGGGCAGGCCGGCTTGTCCGAGCGGGTTGGGTTGGGCCCAGGTTCCGGAGGCGTCGATGACGGCGCGTACCCGGTGGTCTTCCACCGTGCCGTCTTCGGTTTCCGTGCGGACCAGGAAGGGGCGTTCGTCCCGTCCCCGGGAGTGTGTCTTGTCCATCCCGGCCCGGCTGACTGCCGTTACGGTGGTGGATGTGTGGAGCGCGTTCCGGATGGCCGGGAGGGTGGCGAGGGGTTCGAGGTAGTGTTCCACGAGCTCGGCGCCGTAGGGCAGGGATGACAGTCGGGGTTCTGTCCAGCCGGTGGGTTCGAGCAGGCGACGTGAGGCGGGGTCGATGTTGTGCCGCCAGGGGGAAAACAGCCGGACGTGCCCCCAGTTTCGGATGGAAGCGCCGGCCTGGTGGCCGGATTCGAAGATGAGCGGGACCAGGCCGCGTTCGATGAGGTTCGCTGCCGCGGCGAGGCCCACGGGACCGGCGCCGATGATGGCAACCGGGAGGTCGTTCGGTTGGTTCGTCATATCCATCGTTCTCCTTGGGTGGTACGTGCTCGTTTGCCTTCGGCCACCTGCTTGGATCCGCGGGCGGCGGTGTCCGCTAGGTGGTCGGCAGCAGTTCTGCGATGAGGCCCTGGATGCGGGTCTTGATGTCGTCCCGGATGGGCCGGACGGCCTCGATGCCTTGCCCTGCCGGGTCATCGAGTTCCCAGTCCTCGTAGCGTTTGCCGGGGAAGATGGGGCAGGTGTCACCGCAACCCATGGTGATCACGACATCGGATTCCCACACCGCGTCCACGGTGAGGACCTTGGGCGTTACGGCGGACATGTCGATGCCCTCCTCGGCCATGGCGGCCACGGCGGCCGGATTGACCGAGTCCGCTGGCTCGGACCCGGCGGAACGGACCTCGATGGCGCCTGCGGACAGTGCGGTGAGGTAGGCGGCGGCCATCTGGGAGCGTCCGGCGTTGTGGACGCAGACGAACAGGACGGACGGTTTAGTGGTGGTCTCGGCGGTACTCACTTTTCGTGCTCCTCGGACTAGGACAGCGGGTTGGCGGATGCGGTGTTGCTCAGTGGGCGAAATGGCGTTTGCGCGCCCATAGGGCCACGTAGACCAACGCCACCAGGACGGGGACCTCGATCAGCGGGCCCACGACCCCGGCCAGGGCCTGCCCGGAGGTGACGCCGAACGTGCCGATGGCCACCGCGATCGCGAGTTCGAAGTTGTTCCCCGAGGCGGTGAAGGCCAGCGTGGTGGTCTTCGCGTAGCCCAGGCCCAGGGCGCGGCCGATGAGCATTCCGGCACCGAAGACGACCACGAAATACACCAGCAGCGGCAACGCGATCCGCACCACTTCGAGCGGCCGGGACGTGATGGTGTTCCCCTGCAGGGCGAACAACAGCACGATGGTGAACAGCAGCCCGTAGAGCGCCCAGGGCCCCAGCTTCGGCAGGAACTTCCCCTCGTACCAGTCCCGGCCCCTGGCCTTCTCCCCCAGCGTGCGGGTGAGGAATCCGGCCAGCAACGGGATGCCCAGGAACACGAGCACGGAGACGGTGATCGACCAGAAGGAGAAGTCCGCCGCCGTGGTCGGCAGGCCCAGCCAGCCGGGCAGGACCTGGAGGTAGAACCAGCCCAGGGCGCCGAAGGCGATGACCTGGAAGACGGAGTTGATGAAGACCAGCACGGCGGCGGCCTCCCGGTCCCCGCACGCCAGGTCGTTCCAGATCATGACCATGGCGATGCAGCGGGCGAGCCCGACGATGATCAGCCCGGTGCGGTATTCGGGCAGGTCGGGTACGAAGATCCAGGCCAGGGCGAACATGAACGCCGGGGCCAGCAGCCAGTTCATCACCAGGGAGGTGATCAGCAGCTTGCGGTCCGCGACCACGCGGCCCGTTTCGTTGTAGCGGACCTTCGCCAGGACCGGATACATCATCACCAGCAAGCCGATGGCGATCGGCAGGGACACGGAGCCGATCTTCACCGCATCCAGGGCTGTATCCAGCCCGGGGATGAACCTGCCCAACAAAAGGCCGGCGGCCATCGCCGCGATGATCCAAACGGGCAGGAACCGATCCAGGGTGGAGAGCTCGCCTGCGACGGCGGCCTCCCCCCGGACGGCAGGTGTGGTGGTCTCGGTGTTCACGAGGCTCCTTGAAGATCCAACATCAAATTGACGGTTGTCGATGCAAGAAGTATCCACATCTATATCGACAAATGTCAATCCATGGCACAATGAGGCCATGGAAACCCTGCTGGCACCCGAAACACGCACCGGCGCGCCTTGTTGCGAGCCAGCCGGTGGTCCGGCACTCGATGCCATCGAGGCCCAAGCCACGGCGCGCGTCCTGAAGGCGCTCTCGGATCCGAACCGCTTGCGGCTGCTTTCCATAGTCAAGTCCGGCGAGGGTGGCGAGGCGTGCGTCTGCGACCTGACCGAACCACTGGACCTGGGCCAGCCCACGGTCTCCCACCACCTGAAGATCCTGGTCGACGCCGGGTTGCTGAACCGCGAGAAGCGCGGCACCTGGTCGTACTACTCCCTGGTTCCCGGGGCGCTGGAAGCCGCGTCGCAAAGCATCCTCGCCCTGTAGGTGGAACCTCCCGCCAAACCCCTGTCCGCCCCTCGGGGCGGTCGGCGGGCAAAAGGGGCGCCCGTATCCGGTCCGGGCGGCGGCCCCTCTGCACGGCGGGGCGTCGTCATCGCGGGCCTTGGCTTCGGGCAGATCCTGTCGTGGGGCTCGACGTTCTACCTGCTAGCCCCCCTGGCAGCCCCGATAGCCGCCGACACCGGATGGCCACATCCCTGGGTCGTCGGCGGTGTTTCCGTGGCACTGCTCGTCGCGGCGCTGGGCTCGCCCGCCATCGGTTCCCTGGTTTCGCGCAACCATGGCCGAGAGGTCCTGGCGGCAAGCGCCCTGCTGTTGGCCGGCGGGCTCGCCACCCTCTCCCTGGCACCCAACCAATGGCTCTACCTCGGCGCGTGGGTCATCCTCGGAGCCAGCATGAGCGGCGGCCTCTACAGCGGGGCATTCGCGGTTCTGGGCCATGCCTACGGGTCCACGGCCCGTTCCTCCATCACCGCCCTGACGTTGTTCGGCGGCTTCGCCAGCACCGCCTGCTGGCCGTTGACCACCTTGCTGTCCAACGAATTCGGTTGGCGGTGGACCTGCGCGGCATACGCCGCGGCGCATCTGCTGGTCACCTTCCCGCTGTATGTGCTCCTCGCCCCGCACGGCAAAGCCAGCCCCGAACCAGCAGCAGAACCCCACCAGGGCCCGCCGTCCGGTGCCCGGCAGCCTGGCCCGCTGTGGCTGCCCGTGGCGCTCATTGCCCTCATCACGACACTCGGCACCTCTGTATCGGCGGTCGTGTCGGTGCACGTCTTCACGCTGCTGGCGCCACTGGGAGCCAGCGGTGCCGTCGCGGTTGGCCTGGCTGCCGCCATCGGCCCCTCGCAGGTGGGCGCCCGGCTCGTTGAATTCACCCTCGCCCGGCGACGCCATCCGTTGTGGACCATGCTCACGGCGGTCACGGCCATCACAACCGCCCTCGCGCTCCTGGCTCTCGGGCTCGGACCACTACTCCTGCCCATGGTCGTGTATGGGGCGGGGATCGGCCTGAACTCCATCGCCAACGGCACCGTTCCCCTGGCCCTCGTCGGACAGGAACGCTACGCACGGACCATGGGACGAATAGCCCTTCCATCCCTACTGGCCCAAGCCGCAGCCCCCGTCTGGGGCACCTCATTGATCAGCGGCTGGGGAGAGAAGCCGACGCTCCTGGTCTTGGCTGCGATGTCACTGGCAGCAGCAGTCCTGACGCTCTGGCTCATGCTGATTCACCGCCGCAGCAGCCGGCTCCTTCCCGCCCCCGGCACTCCGTCCTGACCATGCGGATCGACCCGTCATGCCGACAGGCGTTTGTCATTTTCAGAAGTCGACCGCACTGGGATCGCCGTCATGACGGGGTAATCCAGTACTTCGGACGGCAATGATGTCCGAAGTCCACTGCACCAAGCAGCATTCCGGTCCGTAGTCGTCTGCACCAGCAACCTGATGGTGTGCTTCAGTGTTTCTCGCGTTCTCCCTCGGCGGTCAGAATTTCCGGGGGTCGGGGCGGCAGGTGGCGGTAGAGGCTTGAGCGGGTGATGCCGGTCTTCTCCACGATTTCCCGGATGGAGTTGCCCTGGTCGCGCAGGTGTTCGGCGTAGGCGAGTTTCGACGGGTCGACGACGCTGGGCCGGCCGATGCGCTTGCCTTTGCTGGTGGCCACTGCGCGGGCGTGGGCTGCCCGCTCGATTGCGTAGGTCCTCTCCATCTGGCCGAAGAGTGCCAGCATGACCACCGCGAGTTGGGACATGGGGTCCTCGGGGTTGGCCGAGTCGACTCGGATGGGATCGGCCAGGTTCCGTACGCCGACGCCGCGCTCGGCGAGGTCGTGGATGAGGTTCAAGGTATCGCGAACGGTGCGGCCGAGCCGGTCCAGGGTGTGCACGACCATCACGTCACCATCCCGCGCCTGGTCCCGCGCCTCGCGAAGCCCGGGACGGTTGGTGGTCGAGCCGGATTTCCTGTCCACGTAGATATGCCGATCGGCGATGCCCTCGGCTTGCAGGGCATCGATCTGCCGGTCGAGGTCCTGTTTCGCAGTCGAAACGCGCGCATACCCAATGTCCATGCGGAAGTCGTGCTCGTACGGTTCTTCTGGGACGGTCTTTTGGGCTTAGTTCTGGAACGCAAATCCGTGGCGTGTCCGTTCGTGCCGGCATGTTCGGTGGGGCTGTTCCACTTCCAAGGAAGTGGGACACCCTCGACAGGGACGCGCCCTGCCGTTGTCGGAAGTTCCTGCACAAGAAACAGAACCACTGTCAGCTGGTGCATGTGTCCTCGGGCTTACGGCTGCGCCGCATACCTTCGGCCAGGCGTTTCGCCCACCTCATGGTGCTTCCCGTGACTGGCGTCGACGCGTGCTCAGACGTTGCCGTTCGTGGACCGTCGTGCGGTGCCGGAAGAGAGGCAAGAGCCGCGCTAATACATGAACCGGTGAATTCATAAATCCATGTATTATTATGATGTGAACACAACGGCCACACCCTCGCATACCGCTGCCTTGGCGCGTTTTGGGCATGCACTCTCCGATTCCACGCGGGTCGGCGTGCTGCTTGCCCTACGCGAAGCGCCCGCATTCCCCTCGGACCTGGCCGACGCGCTCGGCGTCTCGCGCCAGGTCATGTCCAACCAGCTGGCCTGCCTGCGCGGGTGCGGACTGGTCGAGGCGGTACCCGAGGGCCGGCGATCCTGGTACCGGCTGAGCGATCCGCACCTGGGCGCAGCCATGGACGAATTGCTTCGCGTGGTCCTGCAGGTCGACCCCGGCTGCTGCGAGGGGCCGGAGTGCACATGCTGAACACGCTCCCAGCCCAGGATCGGCGCCGGGAGCTACTCAAGCGCCGGATACGGATCATCGTTGCCCTCACGATCACGTACAACCTCATAGAGGCCGTCATCGCCCTGGCAGCCGGCGCGGCCGCTTCCTCGGTCGCCCTGGTCGGCTTCGGGTTGGATTCCATCGTGGAAGTGCTTTCGGCTGCGGCTGTTGCCTGGCAATTCGCAGCCCGCGACCCTGAAAGCCGCGAGAAAAAGGCCCTGCGCCTGATTGCCGTATCCTTTTTCGGTCTCGCTGCCTATGTCAGTGTCAGCGCCGTCCTCACGCTGATCGGGCTCAAGGAAGCCGAACATAGCCCGGTCGGCATCACCCTGGCCGCCGTGAGCCTCGTGGTGATGCCATTTCTCAGCCTCCTCGAACGCCACGCAGGACGGGAACTGGGATCGGCCTCGGCCATTGCCGATTCAAAGCAGACCCTGATCTGCTCGTACCTTTCAGCTGCCGTCCTGGCGGGCTTGCTGCTCAACAGCCTCTTCGGCTGGAGCTGGGCCGATCCGGTAGCCGGCTTTGTCATCGCGGTATTCGCGGTCAGGGAAGGATTCGAGGCATGGATAGGGGAGGCATGCACGCAGCCCATGTCAGCCATATCCGGGGACAGGGAATCGTCTTCCGGCGAGGCGGGTTGCTGCTGACGCAGGCGTGGACCGGAAGCAGCCGCGATGGCCAGCTGGCGCCTGGCGGGCACGCCCGATCCTACCCGGCTGGATCCCTGCTTCCTTTGCAAGCGATGCCCCGGATGCGTTCACCGACCAGAATTGCGCCAAAGGCGCTGCGCCTGATGGGAAGGAAGGAATGATGATTGAGCTGACGTCGACGTTGACGTGTCCTGCTTGCGGGTACGAAGCATCCTTGCGGATGCCCTCCGATTCCTGCCAGTTCTTCTGGGCGTGCCCAAATTGCACCAAGCGAATTCGGCCCGTTGCCGGCGATTGCTGCGTGTTCTGTTCCTACGGGACAGTACCTTGCCCCTCAAGGCAGGATTCGTCCACGTAAGAAAAAGCGGTGCCGACCGGTAACGTATCGTCCACCTGTTGCAAAAGATGGACCGCGGGAGGGCCCGGCGTGCTTGATTCCGGCCCGGACACATTGTTTTTCGGCGTAGGACAAGCCCTCTACCCGAAAGCGAACCATCTGAACGCATAAAAGCGCTCCCCAGCTGCTGGAACTGAATTATGGAGTCCAACAACTGGGGAGTAGTTCAAAGTGGCTCGGGCCCTTGCCCGGTTTTCCCTAGCCTACGTAGGTGTAGTAGCCCATCAACGGCCCATAGGGGCTGTCGGCTGGACGGACAACGGTGCCGACGGAGGGGTTCTGTGCGCCGATGATCTTACCGCCACCGATGTAGATACCGGCGTGGCTGCCGCCGTTCTGGTAGACCAGGTCGCCGGGCTTGGGGTTGGAGGTCTTCACGAACTTTCCACTGGTGCGGATGGCGGTCGTGTTGTGGGGCAGGCTGATGCCGGCCTTGCCGTAGATGTACTGGATGAAACCGGAGCAGTCCCAGCCCGAGGGGCTGCTGCCGCCCCACACGTAGGGTGTCCCCTCGTAGCTCATGGCCATGCCCGCGATCCCCGAGAGGCCCGCGCTGGATGTCGGGCTGGTTTCGGTCGTCTCCGGAGCGGGAGTGGAGGCCGTGGTGACCGTACCGGTCGACGAGGCGTTGTCGTTCGTGCTCGACGGCGCCGGCGTTGAGGACTGGCGGCTCTGGCGGGTCATCGCAGCGCCTGCGGCTGCTTCCTCGCGCTCGGCAGATGCGGCGGCTTCCGTCTGGGCGTCTATGCGGTCCGCGGCGGCTTGGCGTTCAGCGGCATCCTGGGCTGCTTCGCGTTCGGCTGCGGCCTTGCGCAATGCTGCGCGGTGGGCCGATCCGTCGGTGGACTTGACGTCGGCGACGGATACCTTGATCTGCTTCAGCTCTTGCGGCTTGGCGTCCGCAACGGTGACGGCGGCGGGGGAGTCCACGGAAGTGCGCAGGATGTCAGCTGCCGGGGCCTTGCCTGCTTCGCGGGCGGACGGGGCGCCCTCGGCGGGAACGCCGAGGGTCAGCACGAGGCCGGAGGCCGCGGCGATGACTGCGGCCTGGCGGCCAACTGAGCCGGCGTTGGAGGAGACTGCCTTGGAGATAGAGCCCAAGGGGTTGCTGCGGACGGGCGCGGCGCGGTGGCGGCCCAGGTGTCGCTTGGTCATGTGTTGGTTACCTCTCCCAATGCCTGCGGGGTTAGCTGTCGGGTTCGAGTGGGAGCCACTCGGCGTCCCGCGCTGACAAGGCAGCGCGAGGCGCTTAACCCCAAGGGCCCGGTGGGCCCGGATTTGGTTCCCCCGCCACTGCCAGAAGCTTCGCGAACGGACCCGAAGTGGTGGCAGTGCTCGGCAATCCACTTGGGTGTGCCGGGCTCATAGGAAGCCCGGCACGCAGACGAATTTACATGAAAGAACTGTAAAAGTCACGAAATGGTTACGGATTGATGTAGGACGTGTCACGACGGCCGCAGGCTTGGCGCGGACCGGGCGATGGTGGGATTGGGCACCAGGTCTTGATGTATACCCCCGGGGGGTATATCTTGGGGGCATGGAAACAGAAGGAAGGCACCACGGCCACGTCGACACGCAGGCCGGACCCGCGGGCCATGACGACCACGCGCCCATGGATCACAGCGGGCAGGGCCATGGCGGCCACCACGGGCACGGGGACCACGTGGGCCAGTTCCGCCGCTTGTTCTGGATCATGCTGGTCATCGCCGTACCGGTGGTCGGGTTCAGTACCATGTTCGCCTCGATCATCGGCTACCAGCTGTCCCAGGCGCCCTGGATCTTGTGGATCTCCCCGATTCTGGGCACCATCATGTACGTGTGGGGCGGCAAGCCGTTCCTGACCGGCGCGGCCGGCGAACTCAAGGACCGCAAGCCGGGGATGATGTTGTTGATCGCCCTGGCGATCACCGTGGCGTTCCTGGCTTCCTGGGGTGCCCATCTGGGCCTGCTGGACCACGGCCTGGACTTCTGGTGGGAACTGGCCCTGTTGATCGTCATCATGCTGTTGGGCCACTGGATCGAGATGCGCTCCCTGGCACAGACGTCCTCCGCCCTGGATTCGCTGGCGGCCCTGCTGCCCGACGAGGCGGAAAAGCTCGTCGACGGCCAGGCGGTCCCCATTGCCCCCGCCGACCTCGTGGTCGGGGATGTGGTCATTGTCCGTCCCGGGGGCCGCGTACCCGCCGACGGCCGCGTGGTCGAAGGCACTGCCGACGTCGACGAGTCGATGATCACTGGTGAGTCCCGCCCGGTCCGGCGGGGACCGGGCGATCAGGTGGTGGCCGGTACGGTGGCCACGGACACCGCGCTGCGCGTGGAGATCACCGCCATCGGCGACGATACCGCGTTGGCGGGGATCCAGCGTCTGGTCACCGAGGCCCAGGGCTCCTCATCACGGGCCCAGCGCATCGCCGACACCGCGGCCGGCTGGCTGTTCTGGTTCGCGCTCGGGGCGGCCGTCATCACGGCGGTCGTCTGGGGTCTGCTGGGCTTCCCGGATGATGCCGTCATCCTGACGATCACCGTCCTGGTCATCGCCTGCCCCCACGCACTGGGTCTGGCGATCCCCCTGGTGGTCTCCATCGCCACCGAACGTGCCGCCCGCGGTGGCGTCCTGGTCAAGGACCGCCTCGCCCTGGAGAGCATGCGCACCGTGACCTCGGTCCTCTTCGACAAGACCGGTACCCTGACCCGGGGCGAGCCCGTCCTGTCCAAGGCCCTGCCGGCCGAGGGCGAAGACGAGCGGGAGGTCCTGGCCGTTGCCGCTGCCGCTGAGGCCGACAGCGAGCACCCGCTGGCCAAGGCGATCGTCGCCGCGGCCAGGGACCGCGGAATCGAACCCCGGACGGCAACGGATTTCAAGGCCTCCACGGCGCTGGGCGTGGACGCGGACGTCGGCGGCTCCAGGATCAGCGTCGGCGGCCCCGGCATGCTCGAACAACACGGGGCAGCCCCTTTGCCCGAGACCGAGGGATGGAAGGCCGAGGGGGCGATCATCCTTCACGTGCTCAGGGACGGTGCGGTGATCGGCGCGCTGGGCCTGGCCGATGAGGTCCGCCCGGAATCACGCGAAGCGGTCCGGGCCCTGCATGCACTGGATATCGAGGTGGTCATGATCACCGGCGACGCCGAGGCCGTGGCCCGCTCCGTGGCCGGCGAGTTGGGCATCGACCGCGTGTTCGCCGGGGTGCGCCCGGAGAACAAGGAGGAGAAGGTCGCCGAGCTGCAGCGCGAAGGCCGCAAGGTCGCGATGGTCGGCGACGGTGTCAACGACGCCCCCGCGTTGGCCCGGGCCGATGTCGGCATTGCCATCGGGGCTGGTACGGACGTGGCCATCGCCTCGGCGGGGGTGATCCTGGCCAGCGATGATCCCCGTTCGGTGCTTTCGGTCATCGAGCTCTCCCGTGCCAGCTACCGCAAGATGAAGCAGAACCTGTGGTGGGCGGCCGGCTACAACCTGGTCTCCGTTCCGCTGGCGGCCGGCGTCCTGGCCCCAGTCGGTTTCGTGATGCCCATGGCGGTCGGTGCCCTGTTGATGTCGGCTTCCACCGTCGTGGTCGCCCTGAACGCGCAGCTGCTACGCCGCCTGGACCTGGCCCCCGGAGCCAGCACGGCCGAGGCCCTGCGCCGGTCACCGTCCCCGGAGCGGGAACCGGCCACTGTGTAGGCGTTGCCGGCCCCACACGGGCAGCAGGAACCGATGGGAGCACCCACGGGCCCAGGGCCCTGGTGGGTGCTCCCGTCACATGTCCACGGGGCCCCGCGTCTATTCCCATTTGAATGGGCTACTTGACGTAGGAGAAGACCCCCATCATGCCGCGTTCGGCGTGGTAGGCGTTGTGGCAGTGCATGAGCCACTGCCCGGGGTTGTCGGCATCGAAGTAGACCGTCAGGGTGTGCCCGGGGCGGACGATGACGGTGTCCTTGCGCGCTCCGACATTGCCGACCTGGAAGGTGTGGCCGTGGATGTGCATCGGGTGCCACATCTCGGTCTCGTTCACGAACTTCACCTCCACCCGTTCCCCGGCGGTGACGTCGAAGGCGTTGGCGTAGGGGTCGGCCATGTCGTAGCGGTGGCCGTTGATGCCCCAGTCGTACTTCGCCATCCCCCCGGTCAGGCGCACCTCGTGCGTCCTATCCGGTGACCTCGCGTCCAGCTTCACCGATGGATCCGCGGTAAGTTGTCCGCCGTCCACCACCCGGCCGGCCAGCTCCGAGGGGAGCCTCGCCGGGGCAGGTGGGGTGCCGGTGCCGGTGGAGACCAGCCCGTAGGCCATTTGCCCCTTGCCCTCGGCCAGTGCCAGCAGCGGCGTATAGCCGTCCTCCACGACCAGGATGGCGTCGATGCGCTCGCCCATGCCCAGGACGACGGCGTCGATGTCCTCGTGCTTGATCGGGAAGCCGTCGGTGTGGGTCAGGGTCAGCCGCTGGCCGGGGATGCCGATCCGGTAGGCGGTGTCCCCGGCGGCATTGATGATGCGCAGCCGGATCCGGTCCCCGGCCTTGGCCTCCAAGGTCTCCGGGCCGCCGGGGCCGCGTCCGTTGAAGAGGTGCAGCGGATAGGCGATGTCCCCGGCGTCCCCGCCGAGGAAATCGCTGGTGGCACCCATGAGCGTGTTGCCCATCTTCATGGGGCCTCCTCCGCCCCCGTGGTCCATCCCGCCCATTGTCCCCATGTCGCCCATGCCCTTCGAGACCTCCTTGAGGACCTTTTCGGGGGTGGCGGTGATCCCGTCGAGCCAGTCGTCCAGGACGATGACCCAGTCCTTGTCGTATTCCAGGGTCTCCTTCGGGTCCTCGATGACCAGGGCCCCGTAGAGGGCGCGTTCGCGCTGCATTTCCACGTGGGAGTGGTACCAGTAGGTCCCCGGGTGCGGGAGGGTGAAGGCGTAGTCGTAGTCGCTGCCGGCCGCGATGGCCTTCTGGGTGAGGCCCGGGACGCCGTCGGCGTTGTTGCGCAGGGCCACCCCGTGCCAGTGGATGGTTGTGGGTTCATCGAGCTGGTTGTCGACTCTGACCTCGAGCCGGTCCCCGGCCTTGCCGCGCAGGGTCGGCGCGACGAGAGAACCGTCGTACCCCCAGGTGTTGGCCTTCTTGCCGGCAATGGTGGTGGATAACGGTCCGGGGGCGAGCTTCTTGGTGATGGTCGTGCCGGTGGATGCCCGTGCGGCTTCGGCCTGGGCGACCAGCGGGTCTGTGGGCAGGATCCGGGCCGGCGGGGCGGCTGTCGGTTTGGCGGGGGTGCAGGCGGCCAGGGCAGCCGCGGCGGCGGTCGCGACCGAGAGCCCCAGGAACGAGCGGCGGTTCAGTTGGTTTTGCACGGAGGGGTTTCCTTGGTGTCGTGGGGGTTCTATACGGGAGTGGTGAAGGTCCCTGAGAGGTTCTGGAGCTGGTAGATCCAGTGCGTCCAGGTGCCGGTGGCCATGAGCACGCCGACGAGGACAAGCAGGGACCCGCCGGCGATGTTGAAGGCGCGTATGTGGCGCCGGACGAAGCCCAATGCCCGGCTCACCCGCTCAAGGCCCAGTGCCACGAGCAGGAACGGGATCCCCAACCCCAGGCAGTAGAGGAAGCCCAGCAGCGCGCCGCGGCCTGCTTGTCCGGTGCTGGTACTCAAAGCCAGCACGGCGCTGAGGGTGGGGCCCATGCAGGGTGTCCAGCCGAGGCCGAACACGATTCCCAGCACAGGTGCCCCGGCAATCCCGGCCCTGGGCTTGAAGGACGGCTTCACCGTCCGTTGCAGCGCCGGGAAGAGGCCCACCAGGACCAGCCCCATGGCGATGACGAAGATGCCCAGGCCCCGGATGAGCAGGTCCTGCCAGCGCAGCAGCCAGCCGCCGATGAGGCCGAAGGCGGCACCGTAGAAGGTGAACACGAGCGCGAAACCCAGGATGAACAGGCCGACACCGGTGAGCATCCGGCGGCGGCTCCCGGGCCGCCCGGCCTCGGAGAGCCCGGAGACGTAGCCCAGGTAGCCCGGGACCAGGGGCAGGATGCACGGGGACAGGAAGGAGACGACACCGGCGGTCATGGCCAGCGGTGCTGCCACGACCAGCGCGCCGGATTGGACCGTTTCGGCGAAGAACGCACCGATGCTCATCCCCGTCCTCCCCGGCGATGGGCTGGCCCGCCGGTTGCTGTTTCCCCGCCCGTTTCCCCGGCCCTACGTGGCACCGCCCGGGCCCTGCGGGTGGTCATTCCTGGCCCTTTTGGGGCTCGGCGTCGGTGAAGGTGCGCCCCATGTCGCGGGAGACCCGTACACCGGTCGCGGAGGCGATCCAGATCTGCGTGTCGCCGTCCTTGACGACCAGGTCCATGGCGGCCACGTCCTTCGAGGTGGCGGGTTGTTTCCGCCATTGCAGTCCGCCGTCGCTGCTGACATACAGGGCCCCGTCGGGTGTGATGCCCGCTGCCTGGTTGCCGGATATGGCGGTGATCATCAACAAGGGGGCCCCGGGAACCCGGTTCCATGAATTGCCGTGGTCGTTCGAGCGCATCAGGCCGGACTCCGTGGTCGCCAAGGCGACGTGGCCGTCGGTGGCGGCGGCGAGATGGTAGGCCGGCACCTGGTCCCCGGCCAGCTCCCAGGAGCTGCCGCCCTTGTTGGTGAGCAGTTGGCCGTCGAAGCCGATGACTCCCTCGTGGGTAGCGGCCAGGGCGTGGAAGTCCGATTGCCCGGTCCGCGACAGCGGCGTCCAGTTCCTGCCCCCGTCGGTGGATTCGATCAACCCCACCGGGTCGGGCAGGTCCACCCCGGGGCCCGGGTGTCCGGAGGCGTAGAGGATCCCGTCGGCGGCGACGGTGAAGCCCATGAGGTCGATCTCGGGGCCGATCCTGGTGGCCGGTTTCGTGGAGACGTCATACAGGCCCTCGTGGGTGGCCAGCAGGACCCTCCCCGAGGCGGCATCCACGTCCATGCCGTGGATGTGGCTGGTGGGGTAGTCGGTGGTGGCGGCCACGGGAATCTGGTCGTCCAGGGTCGACGGGGCAGAGCAGGCTGAGAGCACCAGGGTGCTGGCGGCCACGAGCACGGCGAACCGTTTCCGGCGCCGGAGCAGGATGGATTTGGGCATGATGGGAGTTCCTTCGGAAGGTCTTGGGCACGCAGGCGTGACCGGTGCGGGGTCCGGGTTCCGGGCCCCGCACCGTTGGCCGCGTGGGAAAGGTGCGGCCTAGAGGCCGGCGAGCAGGTCCTGCATCTTCTTGATCTCCGCCTGCTGCGTCTTTTCGATCTGCTTGGCCAGGGCGATGGCCTGGGGGTTCTTTCCGTCGGCGATCTCGTCCTCGGCCATCCCGACGGCGCCCTTGTGGTGCTCGGTCATTCCCTCCAGGAACATCCGCGAGGCATCGGTACCCTGGGCGGACTCCAGTTCCTTGAGCTGTTCGTCGGTCATCATGCCCTCCATGCCGTGGCCGCCCATGTCCGATTCGGTGGGTTCGCCCCACGTCTTCAGCCATCCGGTCATGGTCTGGATCTCGGGTCCCTGGGCTTCCTTGATCGTGGTGGCCAGGTCGGTGATCTTGTTGTCGATGCCGTCCTTGGCGAGCATGAGCTCGCTCATCTGCACGGCCTGCTTGTGGTGGGGGATCATCATCTGCGCGAACATCGTGTCCGCGTCGTTGTGCTCGGCCGAAACCTGGCTCCCGGCATTCGACGAGGCCGACTGCTGGGACGAAGCCGCGGCGGAGCCGGAGGCGGCGGGGTTCTCGTTGCCGGCACAACCGGCCAGGATGATTGCTGCGGCCACGCCGATGGCGGGCAGGAAAAGCTTGCGGTTCATGGTGGTTCGTCCTTCGTTGCTAAGAAAGTGTCTGCAGGTCAGCCGGCCACCAGGCGGTGGCCGGTGAAGGCGAAACCAGGTGCCCGGTGGGCATGGCTGGTCCGCACACCGGTTCTAGGTGCGGCTGATGCAGAGCTGGGTCAACGAAGGAGTGGGAACGAGCCGAAATACCCGCGGGACGGGCGGCGGGCCGCGACGCAGCAGCGTACGCAGCAGCTCGTTGCGCGGTGGAGCCAGGAACGCGAACATCGCCAGGACGATCAGCGAGAGCATGCAGATGCCAGCTGCCATGTCCCCGGCATCGCAGGTGCCGACGCAACCGGCCATCGGCGATCCATCGCCAATGGCCCCGGTGTGCGCATGAATGCTGGGCAGGTCCGTAGCCGTGGCCAGTGGGGTCACGCTGGCGGAGGACGGGGCCGGTTGGGAATCCGTGTGTTCCCCATGTCCGCCCATCCACAGGTGCATGCCGATGATGCCCGTCAGGACGGCGCCGAGGCACAGCAGGAGCAGGAAAGAATGCCGGCGGGGTCCGGTCCTCCCTGAATCCATCACATGGGCCATTCTACCGCCCAGGGGTGGGGCCCGGGTCTTTCGCTGCCATGGGACGGAACGCCGGTTCGGCGTCCCTCCCGGAATCCGCGTTGGTGCCTACGTCTACCCCGCGGGGGTATGGAAGCCCGGGGTGCGGGCGGTCCTTCGGAACAGCTGCACATCTCGTCGACACCTCCCCGCGGGCAGGTCTAGCGTGGGGCAAACGAGGCATGCTTTGCACGCCTGGACCGGACGAAGCCGACGCGCAAGGGAGCAATCCAATGAGCCACATCACCAGCATGCTCGACACGTACCCGAAGGACCTGGGCGGCATCGACCGCGAAAAACTCGCGGACTGCATCGCCGCGTGTTTCGAGTGTGCCCAGACCTGCACCGCCTGCGCGGACGCCTGCCTGGCCGAGGACATGGTCGCCGACCTCACCAAGTGCATCAGGACGAACCTGGATTGCGCCGATGTCTGCGCCACGACCGGCAATGTCCTCTCCCGGCACACCGGCTACGACGCCAACGTCACCCGCTCGGTCCTCGAGGCCTGTGCCGCGACCTGCAAGGCCTGCGCCGATGAATGCGGACAACACGCGGAAATGCACGGGCACTGCAAGGTCTGCGCCGAAGCCTGCCGCCGCTGCGAGCAGGCATGCAACGAACTCCTCGCGGGCCTGGGACGCGGGGCCTCCGAATAACCGGGCCGGCCCCGGGAAGGCCCGCCACAAGGAAGGAAGCCGCGGCCGTCGCGTTGCCGGCGGCCCGTTCCTAGAGGTCCGTCAGGCCCACCCCCTGCTTGTCCAGGCAGGGCGAACGCTTTCCCGTGCGGGCACCGAAGGACCGGCGGCACCCGCAGCGGGCATCCCCGGCAGAGGGGAGTTCCAGCCAGATGAAGCGCTGCATCCTGTTGTGGTTCCCGAAGTCCAGCACGGCACCGTCGAGCTTCGCTGACAGGCCGTGGCCCACGCTCAACGTGAGGTCCTCGAGCCCCGGGTGTGGCGCATCCGCGTCCGCGCCGGTGGTGTTTCCGGGACCCCCGGCCGGGTGCAGGGTGCAATGGATGGGTTTGCGGGGCAGGGACCGGGAGAAGTACAGCCCGGTGGCCCGGCACCCTCCCGGGCCCTCATAGCAGTGCAGTGTCCCGCCGAACACCCCGATCATTTCCAGGGCGTCGGCGGTGACCCCGAAGATCTCCCCCGTGGGTAGTTCGGCGGTGGCGGCCCGGGTAATGGGTGGCATGTTGTGCTCCTGCAGGTAGTGGCGGCCAGTCTCGATGCCGGATCGGGGCGGGCCTAGGCGGGGGAGGGCTCCGCCGACGTGTCCCAGACCGGGATGGTGGTCACGGAGCCGACATTCGGCAAAGCCGAGCGGAGCGCCTTTTCGACCGATCGGCTGCGTTCGATCATGTGCGGCATCGTGGAGGACCCGTCGGTGGGGAGGGAGACCTCCACGTGCAGTTTGTGCCCCATCCACCGCATGCGCACTCCCGGCTCGCCCGGCGTGATGGCAGTGACAGCCGTCTCCGCGCGTTGGACCAGGTCGGGGTCCACCCCGTCCATCAGGCGCCTGCCGATGTCCCTGGCCGTGCCCCACAGCAGGACCGCGATGGCGGCGGAGATCAGCAGGCCGATGATCGGGTCCGCCAGCGGGAACCCGAGCCAGACGCCGGCAACGCCCAGCACGACGGCCAGGGAAGTGAACCCGTCGGTGCGGGCGTGGACCCCGTCGGCGACCAGGGCGGCCGATCCGATCTGCCGGCCCACCCGGATGCGGTAGATGGCGACGGCTTCGTTTCCCGCGAAACCGATCAGGCCGGCGGCCAGCACCCATCCGAGGTTTTCCAGCGGCTGGGGCTCAAAGAACCTGCGGATCGATTCGACTGCGGCCACCACGGCCGAGAGGGCGATCATCGCGACGATGAACAACCCCGCCATGTCTTCCGCCCTTCCGTAGCCGAAGGTGAAACGCCGGGTGGCGGCGCGCCGTCCCAGAAGGAACGCAATCCACAAGGGGATGGCGGTCAGTGCGTCCGAGAAGTTGTGCACGGTATCGGCCAGCAGCGCGACGGAGCCGCTGACCAGCACCACCACGAGCTGGAAGACAGCCGTGGCACCGAGCCCGATCAGTGACAGCTTGACCGCGCGGATGCCCTTGGCGCTGCTTTGCATGGCATCGTCGATCGAATCGGAGACGTCGTGGCTGTGCGGGACGAACAATCCGTGGATGACCCCGCGCAACCCGGAGGGATGCTCGTGGCCGTGACCGCCCTGGTCATGGTCATGGTGATGTCCGCGCCCATCATGGGGATGGTCGTCGTTGTGTCCGTGGTCGTGACCATCGTGCTGGTGATCGTGGGAATGGCCGCGGTCGTCGTGGTCGTGCCCGGTGCGCGACTTCACGGGGTTCCCTCGGCATCCCCATGATGGTGCAGCGGCGTGCCTCCCAGGGCGTGTTCTGCCTGGAAGATCGCATCCGCGACCAGCTGCCGGGCATGTTCGTTGGCCAGACGGTAGAACACCCTGGTCCCGTCCTGGCGGCTGAGGACCATCCGGGACAGGCGCATCTTCGCCAGGTGCTGGGACACCGCCGCCGGGGACTTGTCCACGATCTCGGCTAATTGGTTCACCGGCAGCTCACCGTCGCGCAGGGCCAGGACCAGGCGTACGCGCGTGGCATCGGCAAGCATGGAGAAGACCTCCACCGCGAGCTCCACATACTGGCTATCCGGTTCACGGCCACAAACATTCTTATCTGCATTCATGCGAAGATTATTGCACGAGATGGTGCGCCTGGAAACGGAAGTCGACTCGGATCTCAGTGCACAGGACTGCTGAGAGGCAGTGAAGTCCACTTCTGAAAACGACAGCGTTGCATCCAGTTAGATAATGCCTACTTTGTCGGACAACGTAAAGCGTCCGCACATTCTGAAAGCCCCTCGGGGTTGGAACCTTCCCGAAACGATTTTTCAGCGCCCGCAAACTACACGGATATCGCCTCGGTGCGACGCTGGAACCTCCTCAGCGGCGGATGACCCACTCGAAGGCCTCGGCCCTGGACCGGGCGCCTTGGGCGGCCTTGGACCGGCTGGATTCGCCCAGTTCCCCGAGGACCTGCTCGCCGAGCTCGACGATGCCGGCGAACGTCTCAGGCGTGAGCCAGGACGGCCGGGTGGCGAAGAGGATGTCCTCGCTGGCCGTGTTGCCGCTGGCCCCGGGGGCGAACGGGCAGCCGCCCAAACCGCCGAGCGCCCCGTCCACCAGATCGGCCCCGGCGTCGATCGCGGCCAGGGTGTTGGCCACGCCCAGGCCCCAGGTGTCGTGCCCGTGAAAGACGATCCGCCGCTCCGGGCTCTCGTCGCGGACCCGGGAAACGAGTTCGGCAACCTGCCCGGGGTGGGCCTGGCCCAGGGTGTCGCAGATGACGATGTCGCAGGTTCCCTCGGCGCGGGGGTCGCTGGCGATGGCGAGCACCCGCTCGACCGGGACCTGGCCCTCGAAGGGGCAGGTGAACGAGGTGGCGATGCAGAGCTGGATGCGCCCGTCCACTCCCCGTGCATAGTCGACCGCTTGCGGCAGGGCCCCGAGGCTGGCGTCGGTGCTGCGCCCGATGTTGGCCTGGTTGTGGGCATCGGAAGCGGAGAGGCAGTACTGGAAGTTCCGCACGCCGGCTGCCGCGGCCTTGGCGACGTGGCCCGGCGTGGCCACCCAGATCCAGCAAGGCTCCAACTCCTCGGCCGTCAGTTCGGCGACGACCTCGAGGGTGTTGGCCATGGTCGGGACCAGGTCGGCCCGGGCCATGGACCCCAACTCGATTTCCGGGACCCCGAGTTCCAGCAGCCGGCGCACGGTGGCGATCTTGTCCGCCGTCGAGAGGTTCTTGCCCGTCAGCTGCAGTCCGTCCCGCAAGGTGACATCGCGCAGGGAGGCGCTGCGCACCGCCGTCGTGCCCTGGGCGGTTCCGCTCCTGGTTCGGCTCGTGGTTCCATTAGTCGGGTTCATGCGCTGCGCACCTCCGTTGCCCCGGCGGCAGCCGCCCGGGCATCCGCGTCCAGGCCCAGCAGTCCGCCGAGCACCTCATCGTTGTGTTCGCCCAGGTCCGGACCCAGGTGGCGCACCGGCAGCGACGTGGCGCCGATGACCGGGACGATGCCGGGGAAGCCGACGTCCTGCAGCAGCTCCTCGCCGGTGGAGACGTCGAACTTCTGGACCATGTTCCGTGCCGCGTACTGTTCATCGGCGACAATGTCGGCGGCCGTGTAGATCGGTCCGGCCGGGACTCCGGCGGCGTCGAGCTGCTCCAGGGCGGTGGCGGCGTCGTGGCGCGACGTCCATTCCCCGATGGCCGCGTCGAGTTCCTCGCGGCGGGCCCAGCGGCCGGCGTTGGAGCCGAGGCCGGGGTCGGCGCCGAGGTCGGGGCGGCCAATGGTCTCCATGTAGCGCTGGAAGATCGAGTCGCCGTTGCCGGCGACGACGATGCTGGCCCCGTCGGCGCAGACGTAGGCGTTGGAGGGGGCGATGCCCTCCATCCGCCCACCGGTGCGTTCGCGTTTCTGCCCGTAGGCCTCGTAGTCCGGGACGAGGGATTCCATCATCGAGAACATCGCCTCGTTCAGGGCGACGTCGATGATCCGCTCGCCCAGCGCGGTGCTGGGCTGGCCCGCGCCGCGCCGGGTTTCGCGCTGGAACAGGCTCATGACCGAGCCGAAGGCGGCGTAGAGCCCGGCGATCGAGTCGCCGATGGAGACCCCGACGCGGACGGGCGCGCGGTCCGGGTCGCCGACCAGGTTGCGGAAGCCGCTGTACGCCTCGGCCACGGCGGCGAAACCCGGGCGCTCGGACAGCGGGCCGGTCTGGCCGAACGCGGAGATCCGGGTGATGACCAGCTCGGGGTTCGCCTCGTTGAGGACCTCCGGGCCGAGTCCCCACTTCTCCAGGGTGCCGGGGCGGAAGTTCTCCAGCAGAATGTCGGAGGTGCGGACCAGTTCGAGGACAGCGGCGCGGCCGGCGTCGGAGCGCAGGTCCAGGACCACCGACTTCTTGTTCCGGTTCAGCGTCCGGTAGAGCATCGACGTGGTGCCCTTGGCCAGGCGCCAGTTGCGCAGTTCGTCACCGGTGCCGGGGCGTTCGACCTTGATGACCTCCGCGCCGAAGTCGGCGAGCAACCGGCCTGCGGTGGGGGCGGCGATGTAGTTGCCCAGTTCGAGGACGCGGACTCCGGCCAGCGGGGCCGTGGTGTTCTCGCTCATTGGTTCTTCCTTTGCTACGGCGGTGTCGGTGGTTCGGTGGTGCCGGGTCAGATGAACAGGCTCAGGACCGTGACCAGGCCCAGGGCCACGACCGAGGCGACGGAAACGCCCAAGGTCACGGACTTCAGGGCACCGCGGGTGGTCTGGCCGAGCAGCGACTGCAGGAGCCAGAAGGTATTGGAGGTCACGTGGACCATGAACAGGGATCCGGCGCCGGCGGCCAGGGCGATGAGGACCGGGTCCAGACCCAGCGCGGGGGCAATGGGGGCCAGCAGGCCCGCTGCGGTGATGGCCGAGAGTGTGACGGAGCCGACGGCGATGTGCAGCACGGCCGCGATGACCCAGACCACGACCAGCGGTGCGACATGGCTGGCGGTGAAGAACCCGCCCAGGATGTCGCCGACACCTGCCGCGGTGACCGCTGCGGCGAGGGAGCCGCCGACGCCGGTGAGCAGCAGGATCTGGCCGGATTCCCGGAAGCCCGCGGAGATGCCGGCCTCGACCCGCTTCTGGCCCACGGTGTAGCGGCCGACGATGCAGGTGCCGACCAGGCCGATGAGCAGGGCGATGATGGGTTCGCCGACGAATTGGACGGGGGCGATCTCGATCTTCGCGATCTCCAGGATGGCGCCGGCGGCGATGAGGACCAGGGACAGCAGCAGCGGGGCGAAGAGCAGGATCAGCGCGGGCTCTTGTCGGGTCTCCGCGGCGACGGCCACGGCGGAGCCCTGGGTTCCGGCCGGGGGGACGTCGGCCGGCTGGCCTCTGCCGGAGCTGTTGTTGCGGAAGGGGGCACCGGGGCCCGTGGGGGCACCGCCGTCGTGCGCTTCCTCTTCCTCGGCCGCGAACAGTTCGTGGTTCTCGTCCGATTCCTCTTTCCACAGGCCGCGGCGGAATAGGAAGGTCATGATGGCGATCGCGATGATGACCGTGGGGACGACGATGAGCAGGCCGAAGAGCAGCATCTTGCCCAACGGAACGCCCAGCAGGCCGGCCAACGCCAGGGCGCCGACGCCGGGGACCATGAACACGATGCCGCATTCGAGCGAGATGGCCATGGCGGTGGCCATGCGGGCGGTGCCGAGCCGGCCGATCTTCGGCGCCAGCTTGCGGGCCAGCGGTGCGGAGATGACGAGCAGGACGTCCAGGAAGATCGACTGCAGGACCGTCGCGCAGGCCAGGCCCATGGTGTAGGGCAGGCGGGATGGGCCGAAGGTCTTCAGGAGGCGTTCGACGAGGCGGCGGATGGCGCCGGTCTCGTTGAGGATCGAGCCCATGAGGACGCCGAAGGCGATGAGCAGGCCGACCTCCATCATGATGTCGCCGAAGCCGGTGGAGATGGTCTCGACGGTCTTCTTCACGCCCAGGCCGACGGCGAGGCCGAGGTAGGCGGAGCCGATCACCAGGGAGATCACGGGGTTGACCTTGAAGCGCACGATCAGCACGACCGTGGCGATGACGGCCACAGCTGTGTTGATCAGGATGGCTGCATCTGACATGGGGGTCCTTCGGGTTGGGTATCACTTTGGTGTGATCGGAACCACGTTGCTCAACCCATATTATGGTTTTGTTCTTACATTACAAGACCAAGACCAAAGATTGCGACGGCACGACGACGGATGGGGCCTCTGGCGCCCCTGCTCCCCCACAGCGGGGAAGGACATGGAAGATGCGTGGAAGGGCGGGAGCCTACGACCCCATGGCAGCGGTGGACGCCAGGTCGCCGCGGTGGTCGAACGCGTCGGGGCCCGGGTTCGCGGAGGCAGCGGGACCGTCGAAAACTGTGCATCCGGCATTGCGCAGGAGGGAACGGGCTGCGGATTCCACCACGCTGGCACAGGACAGGTCGACCTCCACGCCTCCCATGCCCGACAAGCTGAGCGTCCGTTCGACGACGGGCAGGATCCCCTGGCAGTTCTCGACGGTGACGGCACCTTTGACTTCGACGACGGCACTGCAGCGGCTGGCGTCCAAGCGGACCAGGACGGAGGCCCTGTTTTTCATGACACGCTCCACGATGGAAATTCACTGGCCGCTGCTTGACCGCATGCAAGCCTAGGATGCGGGCGAAGGGCGCTCAAGGGTTTTCGTCCATCTGGCCATCGCCGACCCCTGTCCGACGGCCGAGAATGCGGGCGATTTCCCGGCCGGGTACCCCTTCAGAAACAAGGCACCTGACATCTTCGTGCATGAACATTGCAGATGGCGGGAACCGGGGCCAGTTCCACATTTAGCCGGACCACCTCTTGTGCGTTGCCGGGTCGGCAACCGGTGCCACATTGCCGATACGGCGATCCTTCGAGAGGTTATGACTTCACGGGAGGGTGATCCGCTCCTTCGGAGTTCTGTCGACCTCCCATGTGCCCGACCGCCTGGTGCGCCCCCGCCACCGTGAGGACCTAATAGGCGGCATCCCCTGAGTAGCCGTGACCAGATGAGCATGCGGGCAATGCGTTGAAATTGGGGCCGGACGGACGCGGAACCCGGCCCCTAGGACCAGTCAACTCGGCTACGTGGATTTTCCGGCGAGCGCGCCGGCCTACTCCGCGGAGCGGCCGTGTGCGAGCCCGGCGGGGATGCCGATGAGCACCGGTGCCGGTGTAGCACAGCACGATTCCGCCGGCTCGTCCTGGCCGGTGTTTTCCACCGGGGCATCGCAGCTGC
The DNA here is from genome assembly GCF_041679245.1 of Arthrobacter sp. JSM 101049. NCBI lineage: Bacteria > Bacillati > Actinomycetota > Actinomycetes > Micrococcales > Micrococcaceae > Arthrobacter > Arthrobacter sp. JSM 101049. Next base: position 939,994 of record NZ_JBGFFC010000001.1, read on the forward strand.
CTCCGAGGTCGGTGGAGCAGACCCCGGTTTCGGGCAGTTCGAGGTGGACCTGGTCGGCGGCTGTCGTGTCCCCGGCCAATGCGGCGGTGATGGAGCGGACCTGTTCGTATCCGGTGGCGAGCAGGAAGGTCGGTGCGCGGCCGTAGGACTTCATGCCGGCGATGTAGAAGTCCTTTTCCGGGTGGGCCAGCACCTTGGCTCCGTGGGCCGGGACGGTTCCGCAGGAGTGGAACTCGGGGTCGATCAAGGGGCCCAATGCCCGGGGCGCCTCGACGGCCGGGTCCAGTTCCAGGCGGATTTCCCGCAGGATGCCCAGGTCTGGGCGGAAGCCGGTGGCCGGGATCAGCAGGTCCGCCTCCAGCGTCACCTGCCCGTCTGGGGTGTCACCGGTCACCGACAGCGCTTCCCGGCCAGCGACGGTAACAATGTCGAAGGATGTGCTGGTGAAGGAGGTGTGCAGTTCGATGTGCCCGTCCTCGACGAGCTTGCGCAGCCGTGTGCCGAGCTGGCCGCGGGCGGGTAACCCGTCGAGGTCCCCGCCACCATAGAGACGTGTGGCATCGGGGGCGCGTACGGCCCAGCTGATCCGTGTGCCGGGTTCATTCTTGGCCAGCTGGCCCAGGGAGATCAGCGTGTTGGCGGCCGAGTGCCCAGCCCCGATCACCAGCACGTGCCGGCCGGCAAACCGGTCGCGGTCCCGCCCGGTGACATCGGGCAATGGCCCGGTGATCCGTCCCTGGGCGACGGCCTCGGCTTCCCCGGGGGCTGGTAGTCCGGCCTGCCCGATGGGGTTGGGCTGCGCCCAGGTCCCGGACGTGTCGATCACGGCACGGACCCGGTGGTCGGCCACGGTTCCGTCGACGGCCCGTACGCGGACGAGGAAGGCGCGTTTATCGCGGCCGCGCGAATGCGTCTTGTCCATGCCGATGCGGCTGACTGCGGTGACGGTCGTCGACAGGTGCAGGGCGTTGGCGATGGCCGGGAGCGCGGCGAGGGGGTCGAGGTACTGTTCGATGAGTTCGGAGCCGTAGGGCAGGGAGGACAGTCGGGGTTCGATCCACCCCGTGGGCTCGAGCAGGCGTCGGGAGGCGGGGTCGATGTTGTGCCGCCAGGGGGAGAAGAGTCTTACGTGCCCCCACTCGCGGATGGCCGCGCCGACATGTTCCCCTGCCTCGAAGACAACGGGCGTGAGTCCTCGTTCGATGAGGTTCGACGCCGCAGCCAAGCCCACCGGCCCGGCTCCGATGATGGCAACCGGCAGCTTATCTTGTTGTTGGCGCTTCATGATCGCGGTTCTCCTGGGTCGGTGTTTGTCGGTTGCGGTCACTGTTCGGGGTCGACGTTGGGCCCCGTCCTGCTTCCGGCAGTTGGGTCTAGCGGATGGGGGTGAGGTCCGCGATGAGAGCTTGGATGCGGTTTTTGATGTCGTCGCGGATGGGCCGGACGGCTTCGATGCCCTGCCCGGCGGGGTCGTCGAGCTTCCAGTCTTCGTAGCGTTTGCCGGGGAAGACCGGGCAGGCATCCCCGCAGCCCATGGTGATCACGACGTCGGATTCGCGGACGGCGTCGACGGTGAGGACCTTGGGGATTTCGGCGGACAGGTCGATGCCCTCCTCTGCCATGGCGGCCACCGCCGCGGGGTTGACCGCTTCTGCCGGTTCGGAGCCTGCCGAGCGGACCTCGACGGCTCCGCCGGACAGCGTGGTGAGGTAGGCGGCGGCCATTTGGGACCGGCCGGCGTTGTGGACGCAGACGAACAGGACGGAGGGCTTCCTGCCGGTTTCGGTGGTGCTCATGGAACGTGGCTCCTCGGGAACGGGGCGGATGGCTGACGCGGGCTGATCGTGGTCAGTGGGCGAAGAAACGATTGCGCGCCCATAGGGCCACATAGACCAGGGCCACCAGGACGGGGACCTCGATCAACGGACCCACGACGCCGGCCAGGGCCTGGCCGGAGGTGACCCCGAAGGTTCCAATGGCGACGGCGATGGCGAGCTCGAAGTTGTTCCCCGAGGCGGTAAAGGCCAGCGTGGTGGTTTTCGCGTAGCCGAGGCCCAGCGCCCGGCCGATGAACATCCCCGCACCAAACACAACGACGAAGTACACCAGCAGCGGCAGGGCGATCCTTGCGACGTCGAGCGGTTGAGAGGTGATGGTGTTCCCCTGCAGGGCGAACAGCAGCACGATGGTGAACAGCAGCCCGTAGAGCGCCCACGGACCCAGTTTGGGCAGGAGCCGTCCTTCGTACCAGTCCCGGCCTTTGGCCTTCTCCCCCAGCGCCCGGGTGAGGAATCCGGCCAGCAGCGGGATGCCCAGGAACACCAACACGGAGACGGTGATGGACCAGAACGAGAAGTCGGCGGCCGTCGTGGGGAGTCCCAGCCAGCCGGGCAGGACCTGCAGGTAGAACCAGCCCAGCGCGCCGAAGGCAACGACTTGGAAGAGCGAGTTGATGAAAACCAGCACGGCGGCGGCTTCCCGGTCGCCGCAGGCCAGGTCGTTCCAGATCATGACCATGGCGATGCAGCGGGCGATGCCGACGATGATCAGCCCCGTGCGGTATTCGGGAAGGTCCGGGACGAGGATCCAGGCCAGCGCGAACATGAAGGCCGGGGCCAGCAGCCAATTCATCACCAGGGACGTGACCAGCAGCTTGCGGTCTCCCACGACGCGGCCCGTCTCGTTGTAGCGGACCTTGGCCAGTACCGGATACATCATGACCAGCAGGCCGACGGCAATCGGCAGCGAGATCGATCCGATCTTTACGGCGTCCAGTGCCCCGGCCAGGCCGGGGATGAACTTGCCCAGGAGCAATCCTGCGGCCATCGCGGCGATGATCCACGCCGGCAGGAAACGGTCCAGCGTGGACAGCTTGACGACAACTGCGGCTTCCTCCGGCGGGATGGTTCTGCTGGTCTCGGTGTTCACAAGGCTCCTCGCCGGTCCAACGGAAGATTGAAGATTGTCGATGCAAGAAGTATCCATGCTTATATCGACAACTGTCAATCAATGGGCATAATGGAGGCATGAACACTGCACCGGTGGTCGAAGACGGCAACAAGCCGTCCTGCTGCACGCCCAGCGGGCTTCCCATGCTCAACGCCGCCGAAGCCCAGGCCATGGCCCGCGTCCTGAAGGCACTTGCCGACCCCAACCGACTGCGGCTGCTGTCCATCGTCAAGGCAGGCGACGGCGGAGAGGCCTGCGTCTGCGATCTCACCGAACCGCTGGATCTGGGGCAGCCCACCGTATCCCACCACCTGAAAATCCTGGTCGAGGCGGGGCTGCTGCACCGCGAAAAACGTGGAACTTGGGCCTACTATTCCCTCGTTCCGGGGGCCTTGGAAGCTGCCTCACAGAACATCCTCGGCCTCCAGGTCTCCACTCCAGTCGGATCGGGAAGTTGAGGGCCGGCTCCCTCGGGTAGGGCACCCGGGTCGGCTGGATACCGACATAGCCGCAGCGATCGACGACACCATGGGCAAGCGCTGTCCTCGGGTTCGAGGACAGCGTTTTCCCTGGGCAACAACCCTTGCTGCCGCCGGGCGATTCGCGGTCTCATGTCTGGGCTGAGGCCGTCGGGCTGAAACCGTCTGGTGGGACCGCGTCCAACCCGAAGGCCAGCCGGGCCCTCCGTCGCGACCGGGATCGAGCCGTACCTGCGCAAACAGTAGTGGCCGAGGCGCTGCGCTGAGAAGGTTGCAATGGCCCGGGATGCCCACGAAGGAGGAAGCGAAGATGACTGGCTATCAGGAACTGATCGAATCGGCAGGCCGTGTCATGGATGCCGTCGGCGTGGCCGCCGTCATCATCGGAACCCTGTTTGCGGCCATCTTCGCAGCGACGCGGCTGGTTCGCCGTGAAGGCGACGTCTACCGACAGTTCCGGCGTTTCCTCGGTCGGTCCATCCTGCTCGGTCTCGAACTCCTGGTTGCGGCCGACATCATCCGGACGGTTGCCGTGACCCCCTCGATGGAAAGCGTCGCCGTACTGGCTGCGATCGTGGTCATCCGGACGTTCCTCAGCTGGTCGCTTGAACTGGAAATCACCGGACGGTGGCCCTGGCAAAAACGGCCGGAGGTGGCGGGCCAGGAGCAAGGGGCTGATTGAGGCCGCGCGGCGGGCGATGCCAAACCGGTGGCGCGTGTCATTGCCCCTGCCCGCCCAACGTGGATGGCCGGTTCCGGAGACCTACCGCTGCACGAAGTTTCCGCGCACCACGCGGCCGAGCAGCTCGGTCGACAGGTCCAGGCCCGCGAGCATGTCCACGTCGCTGGTGAGTTCCTTCTCGTTGTGGGAGATGCCCTCGACGCTGGGCACGAAGAGCATGATAGTGGGGACAATGTCCTTCATGTTCGTCGAATCGTGGCCGGCCAGCGTGCGCACCGTCCCGTAGGGCAGCCCGAGCTTTTCGGCCGAGGCGGCGGCCAGCTCCATGCCTGCGGCGTCGTACGCCTTGGACGCCCAGACATGTTCGGCGCCCCGCTCGATTTCGACGCTGGCCTGTTCCTCGATGGCGGCGACCCGGCGGTGCAGCTCCGCGTCGGCTGCCGCGAGCACATCCGGGTCGGTGCTGCGCAGGTCGACCAGCAGGTTCACCCGGCTGGCCACGACCACTGGGGAGTTCGGGAAAACGGTGAATTCGCCGCAGGAGGTGATCACTGCGTGCTCGTCGGTGGAGAACTCGTCCGCGATGTCGCGGGCGGTGGCGACCAGCAGGGAGGCGCCGAGCAGCGCGTCGTGCCGATCGGCAATGATGGTGGCCCCGGTGTGGGCCTGTTCGCCGTGGACGACGAACTCGTACTTGTTGGCGCCCCAGGTGGATTCGACGAGGCCGATCGTCAAGCCGTTGTCCTCCAGCGAGCGGCCCTGCTCGATGTGGATCTCCAGGTAGGCGGCGACATCCAGGCTGAAGTCGCCGATGGTGCCGATGGACTCCAGCGCGTCGCGCACCGTGGTGCCGTGCGCGTCGGTGGTCTCCAGCACCTGGTCGGCCGGGAGCTTGCCGGTGAAGACGGAGCTGCCCATCATGGAGGGCTTGAAGCGGCAGCCCTCCTCGTTGAACCAGTTGATGACCGCGATGTTGAACCGGGCGTCATGCGCCTGTTCCTTCAGCCGAATGGCGGCGTGGGCGGCGGTGAGCACACCGTACGCCCCATCGAAGCGCCCGCCCAGCGGCTGCGAATCCAGGTGGGAGCCCATCGCAACATAGGGGGCGCCGGGGACCAGCTCGAGCAGCGCGAACTGGTTGCCGACCGCGTCGTAGCGCACGTCGAAGCCGTGGCCCTCGACGAGCCCGCGGAACCAGTTGCGCGTCTGCCCGTCGGCTGCGGTGCCGGCCTGGCGGTCCACTCCCCCGCCGGCGGTGGCGCCGAAGGTGCTCATCGAGCGGAAATCGGCGAGGAAGGCCCGGGCGGCCTCGGTGCGGTCGATGGAGACGGTGCGTGTGGTGGTGGTGCTCATGCTGGGGCTCCGTTCGTGGGGTCGGTTTCGGCCGTGACGCCGTCGAGTGTGGAATGCGTGAACCGGCCGCCGACGAGGGTGGCCAGCACGTCGAGTGCGGCGATGTCGTCGGCGCCCAGCGGGGAGCCAGAGAGGACGACGAGGTCGGCGAGTTTGCCGGCGCGCAGGGTGCCCTTCTCGGCTCCGGTGCCGGTCGCGGCGGCGGCCCAGGCGGTGTAGGCGCGCAGCGCCTCCTCGGGCGAGAGGCCCTCGATGGGGGTGCCGTCGTCGTGCGCTCCGCCCAGGACGTGGCCGGTGGAGGTGCGGCGGTCGACCCATGCCTGCATCCCGCGGCGGACGTTGTTGTCGGACACGGGCAGGTCGGAGGAGCCGGCGAGCAGGCCGCCGGCATCGACGATGGAACGGCCGCGGTAGAGCCAGCCCTCGCGGTCGGGCCCGACGAGTTCGGCCATCTGGTCGCCCAGTGGGCCGATGAATGCCGCCTGCGGGGTGACCGCGATCCCGTGCTCCGCGGCCAGGGCGACTTGGTCGGGCCGGGCGATGCCGAAGTGCTCGATCCGGTTGGGCAGCGGGTTGGCCCCGTACGCGTCCTGGCAGCCGATAACGAGCTCCAAGGCGAGGTCGATCGCCGCGTCGCCGATGGCATGCAGGGCGATCGGCCAGCCGGCCCGGTAGGCGGAGGTGACCTTCTCGCGGTAGGTGGCTTCGTCGTCGAGCAGGTAGCCGCGGTGGTGCGGGTGCCCGCAGAAGTCCTCGGTGACGGCGGCGGTGGCTCCGAGCAGCGAGCCGTCCATGAACACCTTCACGGGACCGAGGCAGAGCCGGTCGTCGCCGAATCCGGCGCCGAGGCCCAGGTCCAGGCCGCGGCCGGATCCGCCGTGCAGGTCCTCTGCGTGGCCGGTGACCTCGTGCAGGGCGTCGAGGGTGGGCATCAGCTGGGCGCGGGCGTGCAGGCGCCCGGTCCGGCGGGCGTGCTGGTAGGCGTCGACCTCCAGCGGGCTGTGTCCGATCCAGCCGGCGGCGATGCCGGCCTCGGTAAAGCTGGTGATGCCCTCGGCGGCGTAGCGGGTGGTCGCGGCATCGAGCGCGTCGACGATCGCCTCGCGGGAGTAGGGCAGCAGCAGGTCCTGGATGATCGCTTGGGCGGCCTCCTCGACGACGCCGGTCGGGTTGCCCCGCGCGTCGCGGACCACGGCGCCGCCCACCGGGTCCTCGAACCCCGGGTCCAGCGCACCGGCCAGTGCCAGGGTAGCGGTATTGGTGATGGCCTGATGGCCGGAGATGTGGCGCAGGTAGAGCGGCCGGTCCCCGGTGATGGCGTCGAGGCGGGCGATGTCGGGGAATTCGCCGCCGTGGTGTTCGTGGTTGAAGCCGGTGCCGTGCAGCCAGGCGTCCTCGTCCCCGAGCCCGTCGAGGCGGGCGGCTTCGGCCTCGAGCAGGGCGTAGAGCTCGTCGAGGCCGCGGGCGTGCTGCAGGTCCACCGAGTCGAGCCCGACGCCCCACCAGGTGGTGTGGCAATGGGCGTCGATGAACCCGGGGACGACGGCGGCGCCGGCCAGGTCGATCTCGCGGGTGGCGGTGCAGCCGTCGAGCTCCTCGTCGAAGCCTGCGATGCGCCCGTGCAGGATGCCGATGCTGCTCGCGCGGGGGCGCTCGCCCTCGAGGGTGATGATCTCGGCGCCGCGCAGGATCAGGTCCAGGTTCACGAGCCGGCCTCCTGGGCGGGGGCCGCGGTCGACGGCGGCATGGTTGCCGGGTCGATGCGCAGGTGCAGCAGGGCCGGCACGCGGCGGTCGGTGACGGCTTCCAGCGCCCGGTCGATGGCCGCGGCGACGTCGGCGGTGGTGTGGACGTCTTCTCCGTGGCCGCCGTAGGTTCCGATGAGCGCGGCGAACTCGGGGTTGGCCATCGCGGTGCCCGAGGGACGACCGGGGTAGTGCTTCTCCTGGTGCTGGACGATCGTGGCGAAGACGCCGTTGTCCACAACGACGACCAGCGGGGCGCTGCCCTGGGCCCGGGCCACGGCGAGTTCCTGCCCGTTCATCAGGAAGTCGCCGTCGCCGCAGATCGCGACGGCGACCCGGTCCGGGTGCACCAGCGAGGCGGCCACGGCGGCCGGCACCGAAACGCCCATGGCGCCGTTGCGTGGGCCCACCAGCGTGCCCGGCCCGGCATGGGAGAGGTACCGGTGGCCCCACAGCGTGGCGTTGCCCGCACCGTAGGCGAGGATGCGGTTCGCCGGCAGCTTCTCCTCCAGCAGCCCGAACGCCACCGAGAGGTCGACGCCGAGGGCGGGGTCCTCGGGGGATGGCGTGGCGAAGCGGCGCTGGCCGGCGGCGAGCGCGTCCATCCACGTATTTCCGCGCGTGCCGCGGGCGGCCTCGGACGCGGGCAGGGCCGTGGTGAAGGAGGCCGGCGTCGCCACTATCTGCTGGTCGATCCGTCCGGCATGGGTGGCGGCATTCGGATCGGGAAGCACGACGACGGTACTCGCCTCAAGACCCAGGGTGTACCCGTCGGAGGGGACGTCGGAGCGCCCGCACCCGACGAAGACCAGCAGGTCGGCCTCGGCCATCCGCTCGGCAAGCTCGTCGGACCGGTAGTAGCCGAGGTAGCCGGACCACGCGGCGGAGGAGTGCGGGACGGCGTCGTAGGCGCGCCAGTCGGCGGCGACGGGGACGTGCGCGGCCTCGGCCCAGGTCGCCAGTGCGGTCCCGGCGTCGATGTCACCGGCGGCGTCGATCCATCCCTCTCCCCCGGCGACGATGAGTGGACGTTCGGCCGCGGCCAGCCGCCCGGCCAGCTCCTCGACCGCTGCCGGCCCGGGCACCGATGCCGGAACGGGACGCGGGGGCACCGGCCCGGAGTCTGTCATGCGCACCAGCACATCCTCGGGCAGCCCGATGACCACCGGGCCGGGGCGCCCGGAGGAGGCCGCGTGCATCGCCTCGGCCACCACCTCGGCGGCCCGGTGTTCGTCGTCGAGCACGATCACCCGTTTGGCCGTCGTGCCGAACCACCCGTCCAGGCTGAACTCCTGGAAGGAATCTCGGCCCCGGTCGGCCACGGGGATGAGTCCGACGAACAGCACCAGCGGCGTCGCGTCCTGCCAGGCGGTGTGCACGGAAATCATCGCGTTGGCCGCGCCGGGCCCGCGGGTGACCATGGCGATGCCGGGCATCCCGGTCAGTCGGGCCTCCGCGAGCGCCATGAACCCGGCGCCGGCTTCGTGGCGGGCGACCACGGTGGTGATGGGCGAATCGTGCAGCCCGTCCAACACGTCCAGGAAGCTCTCCCCGGGGACGGAGTAGACGCGGCGAACGCCCTGGGCCTCGAGTTGGCGGACGACCAGGTGGCCGGCGGAGGTGCTCATTCAGGGGACTCCTTCTAGTGCTTGGATCCGGCTAGTGCTTGAAGCCGGGAAGGGCCACGCTCATGCGCGGTGCCAGGTACCCGGCGACGGCGGTGAACAGCGAGAGGAAGACCAGGATGAGGGCGGCCGGCCACCAGTGCTTGTCGGCCGCCGCGGTGACGCTGATTGCCAGCAGCGGGATGAAGCCGGAGAGCATGCCCGCGACGTTCTGCGAAAATCCCACGCCGGTGTAGCGGGTGGCTGCGGGGAAGAGGCCGGTCATGACCGTTCCCGAGGCCGCGTAGGGGAAGGACAGGGTCGCCACGGCAACGGTCACGCCGAGCACGATCAGCACGGGAGACCCGCTGCCGACCATCAGGAAGGCGGGGACGGCGACGACGGCGGAGAGCAGGCCGCCGTAGACGATCACCTTGCTGCCGCCGAACTTCTCGCCCAGCCGTCCGCCGATGAGCAGCACCGGGATCTCCACCACGGCGGCGACGATGGTCGCCAGCAGCATCAGCGAGGCGCTGTAGCCGAGGATCTTCGTGCCGTAGTAGACCATGAACGCGGTGACCAGGTAGAACCCGCCAACGCCGAGCAAGGCGGCTGCCATGCCGACGATGATCTGCTTCCAGCTCTGCTTCAGCACGGTGCTGATGGGGGCTTTTTCCGTCGCGCCGGCCTCCATGAGCTCGGCGAAGACCGGGGATTCGTCGAGCCGGGAGCGGATGTAGAGGGCCAGCAGCAGCATCGGGAAGGCGGCCAGGAACGGAATGCGCCAGCCGAACGAGGTGAAGGACTCCTGCGAGAAGTAGAGCGTGGCGAGGAAGAACCCGCCGGAGGAGAGGATCGTGCCGATGGGCGAGCCGATCTGCGGCAGGGCGGCGTAGCGGGCCCGTCGCTTCAGCGGCGCGTTCTCCACCACGATCGTCATGGCGCCGGACCACTCGCCGCCGACGAAGAGCCCCTGGAAGATGCGCAGGATGACCAGCAGGATGGGTGCGGCGATGCCGATGGCGGCGTAGTCGGGCAGCAGACCGATCAGCCCGGTGATCAGGCCGATGCCGACGATCGTGATCATCAGCGTCTTGCGCCGGCCGATCTTGTCGCCCATCGCCCCGAAGAACATGCCGCCCAGCGGCCGGGCCACCAGTCCGACGCCGAAGGTGGCGAAGGAGGCCATCGCGGCGGCCGTGGCGTTCTCGTTGGTGAAGTAGTGGATGTTGAAGATCAGCGCCGCGGCGGCGCTGAAGAGGAAGAAGTCGTACCACTCCATGGCGGTGCCGACCAGGGCTCCGATGGCGACCTTGGTGGCCTCCTTGTCGGTGACCTGGTGGGTCGCGCCCGCTTCGAGGTTCGTTGACTGGCTCATGTGTGCCTCCACACTGGTGCTCGGGGCAGGACGGCAACGCTGCCGTGCCCGGGATCCCCCCCAGTCTGCCAGTGTGAGCGCTGTCACCCGAAGAGCGGTTTGACACGTATTTGCCGTCGCGGGATGTGCAAAAGCACATAAACTGGTCGAATGGACCCTGCGGACAGCCTCGATACAGTGGAAAACAACGGTACGACGGCGGATGCGGACTCCGCGCGCTGGAACACCCTGCTCGACGGCTTGCGGGTGGAGGAGTTGACCGGCGACTTCCTCGCCCGGGTCCTGCGGCTGCCGCACTACGAGGACGCACCGCTGCCGTCGGCCGAGCTGCGCCGCACGGGCGAGCAGTCCTTCGAGGCACTGATCCGCAGCCTGCGCTCCACCGGGCCGTCGGGCGCACCGGCCGACCCGCAGGAGCTGCACGACGCCAAGCTTGGCATCGCCACGGACGTCGGCGTCTCCCGCGCCCGGGCCGACATCCCCGTCGAGGCACTCATGACGGCCATCCGGCTCGACTTCTCGGTCCTCTGGGATGCGCTGACGGGCCTGTCCACCCCCGACGACGCCCCGCTGCTGGTGGCCCGGGCCAACAGCGTATGGCATGTGGTCGACGCGTACGCCAGCCAGACGCAGGGCGCCTACATGGCCGAACGCCAGCGCATGGCCACCGAGGCCTCCTCGGTCCGGCAGGGCCTGGTCGCCTCGCTCTTCGGCGATACCGCCGCGCCACCGACCGTCGTCGAGCGGGCCGCCGCCGCGCTCGGCCTCACGGCGGACACCCGCCTCTCCGTTGCGGTCGCCGCCGGGGAGGACGCCGCCGCCCTGCGGGTGAGCATCGCCCTGGCCGCACGCCGCGGCGCCGAGGTCTTCACCCACCCCTTCGCCGACGCGCTGCTGGCCTTCTGGCCCGCCGACGGACGGCCCGGCTCGGCACTGCACGACGCCGGCGAGCGCATCTCGACCCTGCGTTGCGGGCTCGTCGACGAGGTCCACGGGCTGGCCGGATTGCACGATGCGGGGGAGCTGGCCCTGGAACTGGCCCATCTGGCCACGGACCAGGACACGTCGGCCCTGCGTCTGGACACCGCCTGGGCCCGCCTCGCCGGTTCCCGGCTGGGAACCGATGGCATCCGGCTGGCGGCGGACGTCGACTCAGCACTGGCCACCTGCGGGCAGGTCGAGCGGGAACGCCTGCTGGAAACCGCGCGCAGCTACCTGGCCACCGGCAGCGTCGCGGCCTCCGCGGACGCCCTGTTCTGCCACCGCAACACGCTGATGAACCGGATGCGCCGATTCACCGGACTGACCGGGGTCGACCTGTCCGTGCCGGCCCAGGCGGCCCGCCTGGTGGTCGCCTGGGCCTGACGGAAGGGAATTCCGCCACTCCTGGCCACGGGGACTCCTCCCCATCGCAGAGTACGACGCAGTCTGAGAGACTGTCTTCAAGCGACTGTACTCACTTTGATGGAGGAACTTTGAGCAACGGATACCCCACCCCCTACCCGTCGGGTCCGACGGGCACCCCCTCGAACGGGGAGGTCGCGCTGGACCAGCCCCTGTACGGGGCCAGCTTCGGACAGTCCATCAAGCGCTTCTTCACGAAGTACGCGACCTTCAGCGGCCGGGCCAGCCGCAGCGAGTACTGGTGGGCAGCCCTGTTCAACGCGATCATCGTCGGCGTGCTCTACACCGTGTTCATCGTCCTGCTGATCGGCTCGATCGATCCGGTGACCGGTGAAGCGGACAGCATGGGCTTCGTGTTGCCCATGCTCCTCCTCGGCCTCTACGGCCTGGCCGTCATCGTCCCGAACATCGCCATCACGGTGCGCCGCCTGCACGACGCCAACTTCAGCGGGCTGCTCTACCTGCTGGTGCTGGTCCCCGGCGTCGGCGGGCTGGTCCTCCTGGTCCTGGCCCTGATGCCGTCATCGCCCGAGGGCGCGCGCTACGACGCCGATGGCGGCGCCGCGGCCCACGCGAACGCCTTCGGTGGCCAGACCGGATACCCAGGTGCACCGACCGGTGGATTCGCCGGGCAGAACGCCCCGCAGGGTTACCAGCAGCCGGGCACGCAGCAGGACTTCGGCCAGCCGGGCGGCCCGACACGACGCTAGGTCCCCCAGCTACACCCCGTGGATGTCCCGGCGATGCAGTGCCGCGACGGCCAGCGCGATGCATGCCGCGCTGACGCCGAGCAGCAACAGCGCCGCCGGGGCATCCGCCCCGTTAACCAGGGGTGAATCGCCGTAGGCCCAGTAGTAGGGCGAGACGGCATGCATCCACTCGAGGTCGAGGTTCTGGTTGCCCAGCGCGTTGAATGCGTAGCCGAGCACGGCCACCCCGGCGCCGGCGGCGATGCCGTGGACCTTCCGGCCGCCGATGGCCCCGCCGAGCAGGGCGAACGAGCCGTTGAGCAGCACCAGCAGGGCGAACATCAGCACTCCTGCCGCGGCGTGGGCCGCGTCGAAGCCCAGTTCCGCGGGCCCCTTGAGGACCACCAGGACGACCAGGACGAAGGCGTGCAGGACCACGACCCGGACGACCAGGGCGGCGGCACGTTCGAGCACGACCTGCGTGCGCGTCACCCCGTGGGCGATGGTGAGCTCGAGCAGGCCGGATTCCTCGTCCCCGCCAATGGCCCCCGCCCCGGCCGAGACGGCCATGATTGTCATGAGCAGGAATCCCAGCAGCCCGAAGACCGTGGCCTGGGTGTATCCGGTGCCGGTGGCGATCTGCCCGTAGTTCAGCGCGTTGACCAGCTCGGGCGGCAGGGCCTGCAGCATCTGCTGCATCTGGTCGTTGCCGCCGATCGCGGGGAACAGCGGCAGGTACAGGGCCATGACCGCCAGCATCGCCATGGCCCAGACCAGCGTGGACAACCGGGCGTCCACCAGGGCCTTGGACAGCAGCGGCAGCCGTGGCCGCCGCGTACGCCCCACCGTCCGCTGGCGGTGCATCGCCGTCGTGCTCATGACTTCGCTCCTTCTGGTTGCCCGGCTTCCCGCGTGTCCGGATTCCGGTACAGGGCCAACACGGCCTCCTCCAGGTCGGGTTCCTCCAGTGCCAGGTCCACGGGCTGCAGCCGGGGCAGGACGTCGACCAGCTCCGCGGCCTTCCCCGACCAGGTGGCCGAGGCCTGGCACACGGGCGAGCCACCGGCGTCGTGCACTGTTTCGACCCTCAGGTTCCCGATGCCCGGCAGTGCGCCCAGGAGCTGGCCGACGCAGTCCGGCGAGAGGTGGGTCTGGACGCGCAGCCGGCTGACCGCGCCCTCGCGCAGGGACGCGACCGTGGAGATGGTGGCGATGCGTCCCTCGCGCAGGATGGCCACGGCATCGGCCGCCTGCTGGATCTCGCTGATGACGTGCGAGGAGAGGAAGACCGTCTGGCCGGCGTCGCGTGCCTCGCGGACCAGGCGCAGGAATTCCTGCTGCATGAGCGGGTCGAGCCCGCTGGTGGGTTCGTCGAGGATGAGCAGTTCGGGGTCGTGCATGAACGCCTGGACGATCCCGAGCTTCTGCTTGTTGCCCTTGGACAGGCGGCGGGTCTGGCGGTCCAGGTCGATGCCGAGCCGGTCGGCCAACTCGTCGACGCGGCCGGGGGCGACGGGACCGCTGATGTGCTCGAAGTGCTGGAGCAGCCGGCGCCCGGTGGTGCGGCCCTCGAGGATGAGTTCGCCGGGCAGGTAGCCGATGCGCCGGCGGATGTCGGGGCCGGCATGTCGCGGTTCGGCACCCAGGACCCTGACGCGGCCCGCCGAGGGGCGGATGATGTCCAGCAGGCAGCGCATGACGGTGGTCTTGCCGGCGCCGTTCGGTCCGATCACGCCGAAGACCTGGCCGCGCGGGACCTCGAAATCGAGGCCGTGCAGGACCTCGCGCTTGCCGTAGCTCTTGGCGAGCCCGCCGACCTCAATGGCCTGGTCCATGGTGCTACCCCTCCGGTTCGGCAGCGGAGACCACGTCGCGCGTGGCCTGCAGGAACGATTCATCCGTGTAGAGCGGGTGGGTGTAGAGCTCGACGGCCGGGCCGGCGATGCGGTTGATGGTCTCGATGCCGAACTCGTCGTTGCCCAGGCTGCGGGCGACGTGGCGCCCGAGCACGAGCAGGCCGAGGGAGTTGGTGACCATCCAGGTCGCCGTGGCCAGCGGGTCCTGCACCTGTCGCATTGTGCCGGACCGGAGGCCCTCGGCGAGGATCTGCCCGGTCAGGCGGACGTAGGCGTCGAAGAACTCGTCGCCTGCCGCGGAGTCGTCCACGACGGACTGTCGGATGTAGGCCAGCTCGCGGGAGTACTCGTCCGGCTTGGACAGGTACTCGGTGAGGACGTCGCGCAGCTGCTCGGGATCGTTGCTGGAGCCGGCCGCGGCGCGGGCGCTCTCCAGCACGTGGGTATCGCAGGCGGTGCGCAGGCCTGCCTTGCTGCCGAAGTGGTGGATGACCAGCCCCGGGCTGATGCCGGCCGCGGTGGCGATGTCGCGGACCGTGCTGGCGGCGAAGCCCCGCTGCCCGAACAGGGTGATGGCCGCATCACGGATCCTCGCCTGGGTCGTCGCATCGCCATCGATTGAACGCATGTTTAAGATGCTAAACGGTCGTTCAGTCGTGTCAAGGGCACTGCGCCCCCGGGTATGGTCGACGGAATACCACCGAGGCAAGGAGCGCTGCGATGCAGGACCGCGGCGGTCGCAAGATCCCGCAAGCCGAAGAGCACCCGCTGCTGGGCGGCAACCGGGTGACGAGTGCCTTCAGGGACGGTTACGACCCGGAGGCGGGGCCGAAGCGGCTCTGGCCGATCGCCGTCGGACTGGTCACGGCGGTCTCCGTCCTGGTGGTGCTCCTCTTCGTCGTCTTCTAGCTGGGATCGCCACGACCGGCTCCATGACCTCCATGGGCGGCCAACGCCCCATCCCACCCGAGCCGTCACGGTTGATCTCCCACCCGCCGGACGCCCCATTGGCTCCAAGGGAGGCGACTACTGTCCTTGGTCCATGGGTACCATCACGGTGGAGTCGGCCGCTGTGCGGAAAGCCATCGCCATTCACCGCCTCGCCCTGGACGAGGTGCTGCGCCGTTACCGGGCCCGCAACCCACGGATTTTCGGATCGGCAGCACGCGGGGATGCAACAGATTCGAGCGACGTCGACATCCTTGTGGATTTGGACCCGGACAGCGGCAATCAGCTGCTCCGCGTCGCTGGCATAGGAGAAGAGTTCAGTCGTATCCTCCAGATCTCCGTCGACGCCGTGTCCTCGGACCTGCTCCGAGACGTTGTCTCTTCAACCGCCCTCACACAGGCGATTGATCTGTGAGCCGCTCCGACGCAGATAGGTCATACGATGCCGTGCTTCGAAATCTCGCAGGCACCGGGAAGCTGTTCGGGCGCTTCCGGAAGGCGGGCGGAACGGGCCCAGGCGTCGTCCGTATTCCAGCGCCGACTCTTGGTCCGGCGCTAGGCCACGCGCTCGCGGCGCCGTACGAGGAATCCCGCCGCCGGCAGGGTCAGGACGGCCAGGGCGGCGCAAATCGCTCCGATGAGAGCCCAAACGTGCATGGTCGTGCTGTCCAGATCCGACAGCTGGATGAGAAGCAGCACCACCAGCGGCAGGCCGGCGAACAGCAGCGCCACCGGCGTGCCGAGCACCCATTTGGGCACCACTGCCCCCATTGCCGCCGGGGCCGCGGAGCCGGCAATGAGCATGCCGAGCAGTCCGGACCATCGGTTCATCGCGTCGTACTGCCATTGTTGCGCGGTGTCCCCCAGCGCAACGGCCAACGCGGCAACCACCGCGCAGACAACGACGGCCGCCAGAAACAGGCGGACTGCCATGACCATGCCGCGCATGATGACTTCTCCTCAATGTCGCCTACTGCGTTCTGCTCGCCACGCTACGCGCGCAGCGCCGCGGCAACAAGGTAAGGCGCGGCAGCAGGCCGCCCCGGTATGCAGAACCGCTTCCTTCCCCCGCCCCCGTCAACGCCGATGGGTCGAGGCCCGGATGACGAGCGAGCTGGGCAAGGTCAGCTGCGTCTCGTCCAGCGTGTCGCCGTCCATCAGGCGGCGCAGCTGTTCCGCGGCCCGGCGTCCGAGGTCGTCGGCAGGCAGCCGCACACTGGTCAGCGCCGGGTTGCTGGTCTGCGAATAGGGCAGGTCGTCGAAGCCGGCGACCGCGAGCTCGCCCGGGACGGACAGGCTCCCGACCCGGGCCTCCTGCAGGATGCCGTAGGCATGGGTGTCGGTGGCGCAGGCGACGGCGGTGATCCCGTCGCGCTGCCACGCGGCCCAGGATGCCGCGAATGCGGCAGCCGCCGCCCCGACATCGATGCTCGTGGCGACCTGCGCCGTGGACGGCACCTCGATCCCCCGGGCACTGGCCTCGGCCAGGAAGGCCTCCCGGCGCAGGGCGAACGTCGCGGTGCCGGTGATGCCGTCGACGTAGGCGACCCGGTGGTGGCCCTGCGCCGCAAGGTGGGCGGCGAGGTCGCGGGCACCTCCGGCCACGTCCATGTTCACCGTCGGCAGCCGGTCGCCGACCCCGGGGGCGTCGAGCAGCACCACCGGCCCGGGGGCGGAGAGCTCCTCGAGGAACGCCTCGTCCGGGGCGTCCACGAGCAGCCCGGCGGGACGGAGCGACAGCAGCCGGCGGGTCTCGACCGCGCTGGGAAAGTGGCCGGCATCGGTGACCGACAGCAGCAGCTGGTAATCGTCGCCGAGCGCAGCGCGCACACCGGCGATCACGCGGGCGAAGAACGGGTTGGAGATGTCGGGGGCGACGAGGATGACCGTGGAACTGACCCCGCGGGACAGCGACGAGCCGATGCCGTCCACGACATAGCCCAGTTCCCGGATGGCCTGCCGGACGCGCTCCTCGTTCGCGGCGGAGACGCGCCCCGCGGACTTGCCGTTGGCGACCAGGGAGACCGTGGCGGTGGAGACGCCGGCGCGTTCGGCGACCATGGCGGCGGTGACGCGGCGGGCTGCCGACGCGACGGCAGGCTGCTGGCTGGCTGGAGCGTCGGCGGATTCCATCGTTCCATCCTAGCGAGTCCGCGTCCCGCGCGGGCCAAAAGATCAAGCGCTTGACACCGCCGTCGTGCAGTCGGGGGTTAAGCGTTTGACGCAACCGCGGGGCGCGGTGCAGAATCTTCCTGAAACCCCTGATCCGCCGGCAGGAGCCGGCGACCCCAATGACGTGGAGAAAAACATGGGCGCACATCCCGCGACCGACAGCCCCCGCAAGATCATCCTCGACTGCGACCCCGGGCACGACGACGCCGTCGCCATCCTGCTGGCGCACGGCAACCCCGACATCGAGCTGCTGGCGGTCACCACCGTCGTCGGCAACCAGACGCTGGCCAAGGTCACCGCCAACGCCCTCGCGGTCGGCACGATTGCCGGGATCACCGGCGTCCC
Organism: Arthrobacter sp. JSM 101049; assembly: GCF_041679245.1. Classification (NCBI taxonomy): domain Bacteria; kingdom Bacillati; phylum Actinomycetota; class Actinomycetes; order Micrococcales; family Micrococcaceae; genus Arthrobacter; species Arthrobacter sp. JSM 101049. The sequence continues at coordinate 957,598 of NZ_JBGFFC010000001.1, forward strand.
GTTCGCCGCCGGCTGCGACCGCCCGCTGGTGCGCAGCATCGAGAACGCCCCCGACATCCACGGCGAATCCGGCATGGACGGCCCCGCCCAGCCCGAGCCCGCCATCGAGCTGGATCCCCGCCACGCCGTGGACCTGATCATCGAGACCGTCATGGCGCACGCGCCCGGCACCGTCACCCTGGTCCCCACCGGCGGGCTGACCAACATCGCGATGGCCGCCCGCAAGGAGCCGCGCATCGTCGAACGTGTCCGCGAGGTCGTGCTGATGGGTGGCGGGTACCACGTGGGCAACTGGAGCGCCGTGGCCGAATTCAACATCATCATCGACCCCGAGGCCGCCCACATCGTGTTCAACGAGCCCTGGCCCGTCGTCATGGTCGGGCTGGACCTGACCCACCAGGCGCTGGCCACCCCCGACGTCGTGGCGCGCATCGAGGCGCTGGGCACCGGCCCGGCCAGGTTCGTGCGCGAACTGATGGACTTCTTCGCCCGGACCTACCAGGACGCCCAGGGCTTCGACCATCCGCCGGTGCACGATCCCTGCGCCGTCGCCTACGTCATCGACCCGTCCATCGTGACCACCCGCAAGGTACCGGTCGACATCGAGTTGGCCGGGAAGCTGACCCTGGGCATGACGGTCGCCGACTTCCGCGCCCCGGCGCCGGAGGACTGCCACACCTCGGTCGCCGTCGAACTGGACCACGCCCGCTTCTGGGACCTGGTCACCGACGCCCTCGAGCGGATCGGCGAGGTCGACCTGGCCGCCGCTCCGGAAGCCGCCGCCGACGACCTGGTTGCCGACGAGATCGCCGCGTCCGAAGGGGCGGTGGCCGCACGATGAGCACCACCTCCACCCGTCCCGCTACCGCCACCGGCGGAACCACCGCGTTGTTGTTCGCCCTGCTGGCCGCCTGCATCGCGTTCCAGCTCAACGCCTCCATGCTCAGCCCCGCCCTGGTCACGATGGGCGAGGAACTGCATACCGACCAGGCGGCCATCGGCCTGTCGCAGACCTGGTTCTTCACCACCGCCGCGCTCTTCTCGCTGTTCCTGCCGCGGCTGAGCGACATCGTGGGACGCAAGCGGATCCTGGTGATCATGCTGGTGCTCACCGCCGTCGGCTCCGTCGTCGCCGCACTGGCCCCGAACATCGGCTGGCTCTTCGCCGGCCGGATCATCCAGGGCATCTCCGGTCCCACCGTGCCGATGTGCCTGATCATGCTGCGCTCGGCGGTAACCGACCAGCGCCGCTACGGCACCATGATGGGCCTCATCCTCGCCGTCAACGGCGGCGTGGCCGGCGTCGACTCGTTCCTCGGCGGCTACCTGGCCGAGAACTTCGGCTTCCGCAGCATCTTCTGGTTCATGGTCGTCCTCGCCGTGCTGGCCGCCGCCGCCGTCTGGTGGAAGACGGACGAGACCAAACCGCGGGCCGGCACCACGATGGACTGGCGCGGGGTCGTCTTCATCGTCATCGCCGTCGGCGCCCTGCTAACCGCCCTGAACGAGGGAGCCGCGCTGGTCGGCGCCTACTCGACGTCCACACTGGTGCTCGCCCTGGTCCTGCTGGTCGTGGCGATCGCCGCGTTCGCCGCGTTCTGGGCCACCGAGAAGCGCACGAGCGAGCCGATGGTGGAGATCGCGCACCTGCGCCAGCGCTCCACCTGGGCGCCGCTGCTGACCACGATCCTGACCATGACCGGCATCTTCGCCGTCATCAACGGGATCGTCCCCGCCTACGTCCAGGCCGCCGCACCGGGCTTCGGCGTCGGCCCGACCGAGACCGCCCTGCTGATCCTCACCCCGTACGCCCTGCTCGGGTGGATCTTCGGTCCGGTCAGTGGCCGGCTCGCCCCGGTGCTGGGCTACACCCGGGTGCTGCGCATCGGCATGATCGGCTCCGTGGTCGCCCTGCTGGCCATCCTGTTCCTGGGGATGGACAACCTGCCGCTGATGGTTGCCGGGACCGCGCTGCTGGGCATCATGTACGCCGGCACCGCGAACATTATGCTCAACGGGCTCGGCGTCGTGCTCTCGCCCCCGGGCAACCCGGGCTTCCTGCCGGGCATGAACGCCGGCGCCTTCAACCTCGGCGCCGGGCTGAGCTTCCTGGTCCTGCCGGCCGTGCTGGTGGGCACCGCCTCGCTGGGCGCCTCGGCGTCCTACACGGCCGTCATCGTTACCGGCCTGGTCATCACCCTCGCCGCCCTGGCCGCCTCCCTGCTGATCCCGAAGCCCGTCGACGCGGAGGTCACCGCATGAGCACCCCCACCCACACCGCGCCAGGGCGGGACGGGCGGATCGTCGTGGTCGGTTCCCTCAATGCCGACCTGACGATCTACACCGAACGCCTGCCCGGCCCAGGGGAGACCCTGCAGGGCTCGGGCTTCGGCGTGAACCCCGGGGGCAAAAGCGCCAACCAGGCGGTCGCCGCCGGCCGGCTCGGCGCCGACGTCGCCCTGCTCGGTGCCGTCGGGGACGATGCGAACGGGACCCTGCTGCTGTCCTCCTGCGCCGCCGCCGGCGTGGACACCTCCGCCGTCCGCACCGCCGATGGCGTCGAGACCGGTGTCGCCGTGGTGACCGTGGACGCCGCCGGCGAGAACAGCATCGTCATCTCCCCCGGGGCCAACGGCACCGTCACCCCCGCCGAGGTGGAGGCCGCGGCGCACCTGTTCGATGGCGCCTCGGTGGTCTGTCTGTGCCTGGAGGTCGCCCCGGAAACGGTGACGGCCGCCGCCCGGGCAGGGCACGACGCCGGTGCCACAGTGGTCCTGAACCTCTCCCCCTACGCCCCGATCACCCCGGAGCTGGCTGCGGCCACTGGCGTGCTGCTGGTCAACGCGCACGAGGCCTCGCAGTTCCTCGACGGCGCCGGCATCCCCGACCCCGGGGCCCCGGAGGCCGCTTGGGGTCCGGTGGCCGAACGGTTCGCCGAACGTGGCCTGGACCGCGTGGTGGTCACCCTGGGCGCCGACGGGTCGGTGGTGCTGGATCGAACGCACGACGCCGGTGCCCCCATCACGCGGATCGCCCCCACCCGGGTGCTCGCCGTGGATACCACCGGCGCCGGCGATGCGTTCACCGGGGGCATCGCCACCCGGCTGGCCGCAGGCGACCGCCTGGCCAAGGCTGCCGCGTATGCCTCCGTCGTCGCAGCCCTGGCCGCCACGCAGAAGGGAACACAGGCGGCCTATCCGACGGCCGCCGACGTGGCCGCAGCCCTGCGAACGGCGTAACGCCGCACGGTGCCGCTCCGGCATGTGGTGGGATGGTGCCATGAAACTCGCAACCATCCGCCGTCCCGGGGCGGCACAGCAGACGTTCGCCGCGCTCGTCCAGGGCGAGACCGCCCACGAGTTGGCCGGCTTCGCCGACGTGGGGGCCTTCCTGGCCGCCGGCCACGCCACCCGGGCCGCGGCCCTCGAGGCGGCCCGGGCACCCCAGGATCGCGGCGCCGTCGTACCCGTGGCCGAGGCCGATTTCGGCACGCTGGTCACGGCCCCCGAGAAGGTCTTCTGCATCGGATTGAACTACCGCAACCACATCCTCGAGACGGGCCAGGAGCTGCCGGCCTACCCCACGGTCTTCACCAAGTTCGCCCGCTCGCTCACCGGCCCGGCCGATCCCATCGCCGTGCCGGAGGAGGACCACCGGCTGGACTGGGAAGGCGAACTGGCCATCGTCATCGGCGCCGAAGGCCGGCGCATCGCCGAAGCGGACGCCGCCGACCACATCGCCGGCTACGCCGTCTCCAACGACGTCTCCATGCGCGGCTGGCAGGGACGGACCACCGAATGGATGCAGGGCAAGGCCTGGGAGGCCTCGACCCCGGTCGGGCCGTTCCTGGTCTCCGCCGACGAGTTCCCCGACGGGGCGCGGATCCGCACGAAGGTCAACGGCGAAACCGTCCAGGAGGATTCCACCGCCGACCTGGTGTTCGGTCCGGCCGCCCTGGTCTCCTACCTCTCCACGATGGTCACGCTCGCCCCCGGCGACCTCATCCTCTCCGGCACGCCGGCCGGCGTCGCGCTCGGGCGGCGGAACGAGGCCGGACGGCACCCGTGGCTGAAGGCCGGCGACGTGCTGGAAACCTCGATCGACGGCCTGGGCGCCCAGCGCAACGTCGTCGTCTAGCAGCGGGACGTCCGGCGGGGGCTGCCGCGCAGCAGGCGCCGGAGGCCGGCAGCCCCCGCCGCTGCTGCGAGGCCGAGGACGATCACGGGGCCGATGCGCGGGGCCGATGCGCGGGGTCTGGGGCCGCTGGCCATAGGCGTCCTCCGGCGCCATGCCCGCTGCCTCGTCGCCGTGGAGGGCGGCGGCCAGCAGCTCGGCCAGATGCAGGCCCTGCCGGCCGCCGGCCTGGCCCTGCTCGATCTGGGTGCGGCAGCTGAAGCCGTCGGCCAGGACGGCCGCGTCCCGGTCCGCACCCCGCAGTGCCGGGAACAGCACGCGCTCCCCGCACGCCTCGGAGACCTCGTAGTGGCCCTTCTCGAACCCGAAATTCCCCGCAAGGCCGCAGCACCCCGAATCCAGCACGTCCGCATCGACGCCCATGGCCTCCAGCAGGTCGGCATCGCGGTCAAATCCCATCACTGCGTGCTGGTGGCAGTGCGTCTGGACCAGGGCCCCGCGGGCCATCCGCGGTGGCTGCCACCCCTCGCTGTGGTCCATCAGGAGTTCGGCCAGGGTGACCGTCTGGTCGCGCAGCCGGCGGACGTCGGCGTCGTGGGGGAACAGGTCGGCGGCGTCGGAACGGAAGACCGCCGTGCAGGACGGTTCCAACCCCAGGATGGGGGTGCCGCGGCGCAGGTGCGGCCCGAGGACGTCGACCGTGCGCCGCAGGACGCGCTGGGCCACGTCGAGCTGCCCGGTGGAAATCCACGTCAGGCCGCAGCACACCGGATCCTGCGGAACGAGGACCCTCCATCCGGCATCCTCGAGGACCTCGACCGCGGCCTGGGCCACATGCGGGTGGAAGGAGTTGCTGAACGTGTCCGGCCAGAGCACCACCTCGCCGCGCCGTCCGTTGCCCTGTGGTTGCCGTCGGGCGAACCAGGACTGGAAGGTCTCGGTGGCAAAGAGCGGAATCGTGCGTTCGGGGGCGATGCCACCTGCGGCCTTGGCCACCGCCGCCACCCCGGGAGTGCGCGTCAGGGCGTTCACCACCCGGGGCACGCGGGAGGCCAGCGCGGCCCAGAGGGGCAGCCAGCCCATCGAGTAATGCGCCATGGGCCGCAGCCGGCCGGCGTGGAAGTGGCTGAGGAACTCGGCCTTGTAGGTGGCCATGTCCACCTCGACCGGGCAGTCCGCCTTGCAGCCCTTGCAGGACAGGCACAGATCCAGTGCGTCGTGCACTTCCTGCGAGCGCCAGCCGTCGCGGATCGGCGAGTCCTCGTGTCCCTGCAGCATCTCGAACAGCAGGCGTGCGCGGCCGCGGGTGGAGTCCTCCTCCTCCCGGGTGACCATGTACGACGGGCACATGACACCGCCGTCGTGCCGTCGGCAGTTGCCCACCCCGACGCAACGCAGCACCGCCTGGTCGAACCGCCCGTCGTCGTCGGGGAAGGAGAAGTGCGTCTCCAGCTGCTCCGGTGAGTAGCCGGCCCCCAGCCGCAGGTTCTCGTCGATCCGGTAGGGCGCGGCCATCATGCCCGGGTTCATCCGGTTGCCGGGATCGAACACGGCCTTGAACTGGGCGAAGGCGGTGATGAGTTCGCTGCTGTACATGACCGGGAGCAGTTCGGCGCGGGCCTGGCCGTCGCCGTGCTCGCCGGAAAGCGACCCGCCCAGGGAGACGACGAACCGTGCCGCGCGTTCCATGAACGCCCGGAACGTGGCGATCCCCTGCTCGCTGGCCAGGTCGAACGGGATCCGGCTGTGCACGCAGCCCTGCCCGTAATGGCCGTAGAGGGAGGCGTCGGAGTAGCCGAACTCCTCGTACAACCCGCGCAGCCCGCGCAGGTACTCGCCGAGCCGCTCGGGGGGTACGGCCGAGTCCTCCCAGCCCGGCCACATGTTGGGCAGGCCCGGGACGTGCGCTGCCGTGCCCAGGGCGGCCTCGCGGATCTGCCACAGCTGCTCCTGCTGGGCCTCGTCGTCGTACACGCTGATGGTGGGACGGGTGTCGAAGCGGCGGGCCGCCTCGGCGAAGTCCCCGGCCTTCCGCCGGGCACCGGCCGGGGTGTCGGCCCCGAATTGGACCAGCAGCCACGCCTCCGGGCCCTCCGGCAACCGGTCGATGGCCCCGGTGTTGAGGTGCTTGGTGCGCTGGTAGGAGATGATCCGCTGGTCGAATCCCTCCAGGGCCACCGGGTCGTGCTCCAGGACGGTGGGCACGTCGTCGCCGCTGCTGCCCAGGTCCGCATAGCCGAGCAGGACGGCAGCCGTGGCCGGCACCACCGGCATCAGCGCCAGCTTGGCCCGCAACACCAGGACGCAGGTCCCCTCGGTCCCGACGAGGGCCCGGGCGGGGTTGAACCCGAATTCGGGCAGCAGGGAGTCCAGGTTGTAGCCGGACACCCGGCGCGGGATCTGGGGGAACTGGGCCCGGATCTCGTCGCCGTAGCGGTCGGCCAGCTCGCGCAGCTGGCGGTGGACCTCGGCGCTGCGGCCGCCGTCGGCGAGGATCTGCTGGAGGTCCGCGGGCGGGGTCTCCGAGACCTTCAGGCGCGTGCCGTCGGGCAGCATGACCTCCAGGGCCAGGACGTTGTCCACGGTCTTGCCGGTGCGTTGGGCCGTGGCCCCGCAGGAGTTGTTGCCGATCATCCCGCCGAGGGTGCAGTGGTTGTGCGTGGCCGGTTGCGGGCCGAAGCCCAGGCCGGACGGGGCCAGCTGTGCATTCAGCTCGTCCAGGACGATCCCGGGTTCGACCCAACAGGTCCGCTCGGTCGCATCGACCGAGAGCAGGTGGGTCAGGTATTTCGAGCAGTCAATGACCACCGCGGCATTGGTGCCCTGTCCGCCCAGGCTGGTGCCGCCGCCGCGCGGCAGGACGAGGGCGCCGTGGTCGCGGCACACCAGCATGGCCTCGGCGGCGGCCTCCACGGTGCGGGGGACGACGACGCCGAGGGGCACCTGCCGGTAGTTGGACGCGTCGGTCGAGTAGGCGCCGCGGGAACCGGCATCGAAGCGGATTTCGCCGTCCACCCGGGCCTCGAGGTCACGTTGCAGCCCGTGCAGGGACGGTGGCGGGCCGCTGTTCCGGGCCTCTTCCGACCCCGGCCGGACGACCGGGGCAGGCAGTTCCACGCGCGCCATGTTCCATCACCAATACCTTCGCCGGGCCCTGGGCAGCCCGCCCACTGGCCAGCCTAGGACCGGGGAGCCACGCGTGGAACCGTTCGCGTGGACTGCGGGCGGCGGGATCACCCGCTGGCGAATCCGAGGCAGTAGGTGAGGTTCGCCGTCGTGCTGCGTGCCGCGGCGTCGCCATCGCCGACCGCGACGGCCTCGACCAGCTCCTCGTGGCCGGCCGCCCGGCAGCCGTCGAATCCGCCGCGGAGGCGCTGGGCCATCTTCGTGCCGTGGAACACGTCGCCGAAGCTGGCGTAAAGCTCGACGAGCAGGCCGTTGCCCGAGGCACGCGCCACGGCGAGATGGAAGGCCCAGTCGGCGGCGATCCAGGCCTCGATGTCCTGCGCCTCCCAGGCACGACGACGCCCGGCCAGGTGGCCGCGCATCACGTCGAGATCCGCCACGGTCGCCGACGTGCTGGCCAGGCGGGCAGCCTGCGCGTCGAGGGCGAAGCGGACCTGCAGGACGTCCTGGTCGGTGTGCCGGGCGTAGGCCTGCTGGACCGTCCCCTGCATCTCGCTGCTGGCGCGAACGTACGTGCCATCGCCGCGCCGCACCTCCAGCATGCCGGCATGGGACAACGCCTTGATGGCCTCGCGCAGGGTCCCGCGGGACACCGCGAACCGTTCCGCCAGGGCGGGCTCGGCCGGGATGCGTTCGCCGATCGGCCATTCCCCGAAGGCGATGGCGGTGCGCAGCGCCGCGGTGACCTCCTGGGCCAGCGGGGTGCGCGGCGTGGTGGTCATGCGGCCACCCGCCGGAGCCGCCGTCCGCCCGGATGGCGCGGGGCTCCCGCCGTCAGGGCCAGGCACAGCAGCAGCTGCGCGACGGCCACGGCAAACAGCAGCCACAGGGGTACGCCCCACGCACCGGTCAGGCTGTGGAGCAGGCCGACGCCGAACGGGCCGGCCGTGGCCACGAGGTAGCCGACCGACTGCGCCACCGTGGAGATCGCCGTGGTTTCCGCGGCGTTCTGGCCGCTGCGGCTGATCACCACGAGCACCAGCGGGAACACCGAGATCCCCAGGCCCAGGAAGAGGACCGCCAGCATGGACGAGGACAGCGGGAGCAGCGCCAACCCGGCCAGCCCGGCCATCACCGTGCCGCAGCACAGCATGAACGCCCAGCGCAGTCCACTCGGTCGGGCGGCCAGGGGCAGCAGGATGAGCGTGAACGGGATCGTCACCAATTGCATGCCCGCCAGCAGCAGCCCCGCCAGGGCCGGGTCCATGCCGCGGGAAATCAGGATGACGGGCAGCCAGCTGATCAGCGAGTAGGCCAGCAGTGCCTGGACGGTGAACAGGCCGGCGATCAGCAGGCCCCTGCGGGTCCGCAGCACCTGCATCGGCGACAGGCCGGGTGACCCCTCCGCGGGTTCCGGCGGGCGGCGGCCGCCGAGGGCCAGCGGGATGAAGACCAGGGCCGATACCGCGGCCAGCAGCGACCACGCTGCCAGGCCCAGTGTCGGGGAGTCGAGCTGGAGTGCCAGGGGCACGCCGAGCGCGGAGGCCGCCGTGGCACCGAGCGACATGGTGATCGTGTAGGTGCCGGTCAGCAGCGAGGTCCGGTGGGCGTAGTGCTCCCGGATGAACGAGGGCATGGCCACGTTGCACAGCGCGATACCGCACATCCCGGCCACCGTACCCAGCAGCAGCATCCCCACGGAGGGAACCGCGCGGACGGCCAGTCCGGCGGCCAGGATCACCAGGGCCAGCAGGATGGTGCGCTCCACCCCCATCCGCCGCACCAGCCAAGAGGTCGCCGCGCCGGCGAAGGCAAAGGTCAGGGTCGGGATCGAGGGCAGGACCGCGGCGACCAGCGGCCCGTAGCCCAGCACTGCCTGGAGGTCGTGGAAGAGCGCTGCCGCGCTGGCGATGCCGGCACGCAGGTTCAATCCCACCAGGACGACGGCGACCACCCCGAGGACGACGACGAACCGGGTCCGCACGACGGCCTCCAGGGCCTGCTCCGGTGCAGTCTCCGGTGCGTGTTCCGGGGCCGGCCCAGCTGCATGTTCGGCGGCCGGGGCATGGGGCGGGAGGGCAGGGGTCGCCGGAGGTGGTGTCGAAGGGGGCATGCCCTAGACATTAGACGTCTGATGTTTGAAGTGGGACATTTTGTGACGGGGTTCTCCCGCCGCTCCGCCTATGCTGGGCCCATGTCCTTCACCACGTGCGACCTGTACGACGACGACGAGACCCTGCAATCCCTCTCCCTGCCCCTGCAGGACCTGGGCGGGAGGAAGCGCTTTGCCGGTCCCGTCCGCACCGTGCGCTGCCATCGTGACAACGGGCTGGTCAAGCAGCTGCTGAACACCCCGGGCGACGGCGGCGTGCTGGTCGTCGACGGGGGCGGAAACCACGAGTCGGCTCTCATGGGCGACATGATCGCCGCCGCGGCCGTTGCCAACGGGTGGGCCGGCGTCGTCATCAACGGCGTCATCCGCGACCGGGTGGCCCTGGCCGGCCTGGACCTTGGCGTCAAGGCGCTGGGTTCGAACCCGCGCAAGTCGGCCAAGGCAGGGGCCGGGGAGGTCGACGCCGTCGTCGAGTTCGGCGGGGTCCGCTTCCGTCCCGGTGCCTTGCTGCACGCCGACGAGGACGGTGTCCTCGTCGACTCCTGACCCGGGGGCCGAACCGGAACTGCCCGGAACCGACCCGGGCCCGCCCGGGACCGAGGCGGGGCGTCTTCCCGATTCGGCGCGGGCGGGACGCGTTCGGTACTTTGGTGGGGACTGCACCCGCAGCCGGCCGGCGAAAGGGGACCCATGCGCACCGCAGCGGCACCCCTGCGCCTGTGGCGCTCGGCGGCGGTGACCACCACCGTGCTCTGCCTGGCGGCAGCGTCCCACCTTCTCGGCGGCGGCCGGCTGCCCACCCTGCCCGTGCTGGTCCTGCTCGGCGCGCTCGTCAACGTGCCCGTCATGCTGCTGGCCGGCCGGCGCCTGGGGATGCGGTCGCTGCTCGCCCTCCTGGGGACGGGCCAGTGGGGGCTGCACCACGCCTTCGCCTGGTTCGCGACGTCCCCGACCTGCACCGGCGGCTCCGGGCACCAGGGCGCAGGCCACCTGCACCACGGCCCCACCGTCGTCGCCTCCTGTCTGCCGGGAGACGCGACGCTGGCTCACGTCCACTCCGGCGGGTGGGAACTGCCGATGCTGGCGGCCCATGCGTTGGCGATTGCGCTCACCGCGTTCGCCCTCTCCCGGGGTGAGGACGCCCTCTGGCTGCTGGTGGCCTGGCTCCGGCCCCTGGTCGGGGTGCCCGGCGTCCCCGTCCCGGCCGCGTCGGCGCCGCGCCTGCAGGCCATCCGCGCCCTGCCCGTGCTCCGGACCCGGTGCCCGGCGCGGGCCAACCGGCTCCGCGGCCCACCGCCGTCGTCCTTCCCGGCCCCCGCCGTCTCCTGAGGCAGGCGGGCGGGCGTCGGGACATCGCCGACCGGTCGGCCATGCCTCCGGTTCTTCCCGAACCACCCCTGCTGCGGCTGCGCCCTGCGTGGCCCCTGCACTCCCCGCAAAGGATTCCCATGACGACGAAGAACACCACCCCCGCACGCCACCGCCTGCTCACCACCGCTGCCGCCGCGGCAGCCACCGCCGGGCTGATGGTCCTGGGCACCGGCATCGCCTCGGCCCATGTGACCGTCAGCCCGAACAAGACCGCCGAGGGCTCCTACGCGCACGCGACTTTCAGCGTGCCCAACGAATCGGACAGCGCGACAACCGACCAGTTGACCGTGGCCCTGCCCAAGGACACCCCGTTCACCTCGGTCAGCGTCCAGCCGGTGGAAGGGTGGACCGCGACGGTCAGGCACGACACCCTCGAGAAGCCCGTCACGGTCCACGGGACCACGGTCACCGAGGCCGCCACCTCCGTCACCTGGAAGGCGGACCAGGCCCACCAGATCGGCCAGGACGAATTCCAGACGTTCACCGTGTCCCTGGGCACGCTGCCGTCCGCGGGGACCGCCGTGGTCCTCCCCGCGACCCAGCACTACACCGACGGTACGGTGGTGAAATGGGACGACCCCGCCGGCACCGGTGGCCAGGAACCGGAGCACCCGGCCCCCTCCTTCACCACGACGGCGGCACCGGCCGAATCCGGCGATGCCCAGCATGGCAGCGGGTCCTCGGACGCGGCGCAGGCAGCGGAAGCAGCGCAGGGATCGGAGGCGGACGCCTCCACCGGCGGCGGGATCGGTGTCGCCGCGCTGTGGATCGGGGTGGCCGGCCTGCTGGTCGGCGCCATCGCCCTGGTCCGCACCGTCGGCAGCAGCCGCAAGAACTGACCTCCGTCCCCGGGGTGTGGCCCGCCGTCCCGCGGCGGGCCACCCTCCCCCACGAAAGCCGAACCATGAACCACCACACCACCCGGCGCGGCCTGCGCCGGCCGGCCGTACGCGGCACCACCCTCCTGGCGGCAATGCTCCTGGCGCTGCTCGTGCCCATCGGGGCGGCCAGCGCCCACGACAACCTCATCTCCACCAACCCCGACGCCGGCTCCACCATCGAGACGATGCCGAAGGACATTGCGATGACCTACGACAACATCCCGATCGCCATGGGATCGGAGATCCACGTCGTCGATGCCGAGGGCACCAACTGGGCCACCGGCGAGGCGACGGTCACCAACCGCGTCGTCACCCAAGCGGTCCAGCCCGGAACCCCCGCCGGGACCTACACCGTGCAGTGGCGCGTGGTGTCCTCCGACGGGCACCCCATCCAGGGGGAGTTCAGCTTCACGACCCGCACGGGAGCCGAGCCCGGGGCGGCCACGCCGTCTGCGGATCCCGCCGCGTCCCCCGCCGCGGAGCCTGCGGGGCAGGGCATTGCGCCGTGGGTCATCCCCTCGGGGGTGGCGGTGCTGATCCTCATCGGCGCCGGCATCGCCATCGCCTGGCGTCGCTTCGGCACGGACTGACCCCGATCAGGACCAGTCCCGCGCCGGCTCAGGCGTTCCAGAGGCCGTAGGAGTCGGCGAGGTCGGCGATCTTCTGGGCGCGCGCCAGACGCGGCAGGTAGGAGCCGTCGCCGACGGCAGCGCCCGCGGCGTGGGCCTCGAGCAGCTCGTGGGCCCAGGAGAGCTCATCGGTACTGGGCGAGAGGCCCTGGTTGATGTCCTCCACCTGGGCCGGCGAGAGGCTCAGCTTGCCGGTCATGCCCATCGAGGCGGTGACGCGGCAGCCGGCGTGCACGTCTTCGGGATCTGCCGCGGCTGCCGCCGGGCCGTCGATCGCCCCGGGCAGCTGGCCGACGCGGGAGGCGACCACGAGCTTGCCGCGCGCGTAGGCCAGCGCCATCGGGTCCTCGGAGACGCCGGTGTCCTTGCGGAAGTCGTTGGTGCCGAAAGCCAGGCGGAAGGTGCCCGGCGCGGAGGCGATGGACGTGGCATTCTCGATGCCGATGGCCGACTCGATCAACGCCAGGACCGGTGTGCCGGCCTGAAGGCGCATTGCCGTGTAGGTGACCTGCTCGGGCTTCTCAGTCATGGCCAGCATGACCCCGCGCAGGCCCTTCGTCTTGGACAGGGCCGCCAGATCGTCGGCCCAGAAGTCGGTTTCGATGCCGTTGACCCGCACCCACGCTGTCATGCCCGTCGACAGGGCCTCCACGACCGCCTCGCGGGCCTCGGCCTTCTGCGCGTCCGGGACTGCCGCTTCCATGTCGAAGATGACGGAGTCCGCTTCGGAGGCCAGCGCCGGGGCGTACGACTCGGGCTTCGAGGCGTTCACCAGGAGCCACGAGCGGGAGAGTTTGGCGGGCAGGGACGCGGCGCGGCGGTTGCGAAGGGACATGCCCCCACATTACCGAGTCTGCGGCCCGGCGTTCCACCGCCGTCGTGCCCGTCACACTGCGTGCCGCGGCGCAACCCGGCCATCTGGTTGCGGTGGCCGCCGCCTGTGGCGCTACAGTGATTGCCGCTGTGTATCCGCGATCACAGAGCGCCCCCTTCCACGAGGTGGCATCCCCTGCCCGAACACAAGGAAGTACCCATGTCCGCAAGCACCCAGGTCGAGACGACCGCGCCCGGCGACGGGCCGGGAGAGCCCAAACTCGACCGCGCCCTGTCCAACCGCCACATCCAGCTCATCGCCATCGGCGGGGCCATCGGCACCGGCCTGTTCATGGGCTCCGGCAAGACCATCTCCGCTGCCGGCCCCTCGGTCATTTTCGTGTACATGGTCATCGGCTTCATGCTCTTCTTCGTCATGCGGGCCATGGGCGAGATCCTGCTGAGCAACCTGAAGTACAAGAACTTCGGCGACTTCGCCGGCGACATCCTCGGGCCCTGGGCCGCGTTCTTCACCGGCTGGACCTACTGGTTCTGCTGGGTCGTCACCGGCATCGCCGACGTGGTGGCCATCGCCCACTACGTCGCGTTCTGGTGGCCCCAGCTGCCGCTGTGGATCCCGGCTGTGGCCTGCATCCTCATCCTCCTCGGGCTCAACCTGCCCACGGTGCGTGCCTTCGGCGAGACCGAATTCTGGTTCGCGCTGATCAAGATCGTGGCCATCCTAGCCCTCATCGTCACCGGCCTGGTCATGATCATCATGGGCTTCGAGTCCGAGGGCGCCACCGCCTCCTTCTCCAACCTGTGGGAGCACGGGGGCATGTTCCCGACCGGCTTCATGGGCTTCGTTGCCGGGTTCCAGATCGCCGTCTTCGCCTTTGTCGGCATCGAACTGGTCGGCACCGCCGCCGCGGAGACCAAGGATCCGGAGAAGAACCTGCCCCGTGCCGTGAACTCCATTCCGGTGCGCATCCTGCTCTTCTACGTGGGCGCCCTGATCATCCTCATGGCCGTCCGGCCCTGGACCGGCTACACGGCCAACGAGTCCCCGTTCGTGGGCATGTTCGCCCTGGCCGGGCTGGTCGGAGCGGCGGGAGTGGTGAACTTCGTGGTGCTTACCTCCGCGACCTCCAGCGCCAACTCGGGCATCTACTCGACCTCGCGCATGGTCTACGGCCTCTCCCGCGAGGGGGACGCCCCGAAGGCCTTCGGCCGCCTGTCCAGCCGCAAGGTCCCGAAGAACGCCCTGTTGTTCTCGTGCATGTTCCTGCTCGCCGGTGTCGTGCTGCTCTACGCGGAGGGCTCGGTGGCCGAGGCGTTCACCCTGGTCACCACGATCTCCGCGTTGTGCTTCATGTTCGTCTGGACGATCATCCTGCTCAGCTACGTCGTCTACCGCCGTCGCCGCCCGCACCTGCACGAGGCGAGCACCTTCAAGATGCCCGGTGGCACGTTCATGCCCTATGTGGTGATGGTGTTCTTCGCCTTCATCCTGTGGGCGCTGACCACGCAGCCGGATACGCTGCAGGCCCTGCTGTTCACCCCGGTCTGGTTCGTGGCCCTGGCCATCGGCTACCTGGTGGTCCGCCGCAACCCGCTGCACGCCCGCATCCGCGCCGAACACCAGGCGAAGGTCGCCCGCGAGCACGAGGAGCGCCGGGCCCGCATCGACGCCTGAGCGCCGAGCAGATCAGAGTACGACGACGGAGGGCGGGTTCCAGCGCGAACCCGCCCTCCGTCGTCGTCGGCTGGCGCCGCCCCGGCCGGTCAGTGGACGACGACAGGTTTCGGGGCTCGGCCGAATGCCCCGCGGTACCGGGCGCCCGGGTGGTTCTCCGGCAGCCGGTCGTGGCCGAAGACCTTGCGGCGCAGGGTCCCGGGTGAGTAGGCGGTCTTGGCCAGGCCGCGGCGTTGCAGCGTGGGCAGGATCCGTTCGTTGAACTCGAGGTAGCTTCCGGGCAGGCGCCAGTTCATGACGTTGACCCCGTCGATCCCGGCCTGCTGCCAGCGCACCAGCTGGTCGGCGATCTCGTCCGGTGTGCCGGCGACGATGCCGCGCTGGATCCGGTTCCGGGCCAGGTCGGCCAGGGTGGGTTCGCGGTCCGGGTTCGCCCGCCGCAGCCAGTCCACGAAGCCCTGCCCGCCGTTGTTCGGAATAGCGCGCAACTCCGTGTCCTCCGGCAGCCGGGAACCGTCCGGCAGGATGCCCAGCGAGGAATGCGTGAGGTAGCCGGTGACCGATGAGTACTCCTCGAGGTCGGCGCGTTGGCGGTCCACCTCCGCATGGGTGGACCCGACGATGAAGCTCAGCCCCTGGAAGAACTTGATGTCCTCCCCCCGGCGGCCGGCCTCGATAGCCGCTGCGCGGGCGGTGGCGGTGTGCTGCCGCGCGCCCTCGGGGTCGGGCGGGCCGATGAAGACCGCTTCGGCGTGTTTCGCGGCGAAGCGGATGCCGCGTTCGGAGCCGCCAGCTTGGAAAAGCAGTGGCGTGCGCTGCGGGGACGGTGCCGGCAGGTGGGGGCCCTCCACCGAGTAGCGGGGCCCGATGTGGTGGATCTTGTGGATCCGCGACGGGTCGGCGTGCCGTCCCCCGGCCTTGTCCACCAGCACGGCGTCCTCGTCCCAGGACCCCTCCCACAGCTTGTACGCGACGTCGAGGTATTCGTCGGCCCAGTCGTACCGGGCATCGTGCTCGACCAGTGCTGGCAGCCCGAAGTTGCGGGCGGCGTTCTCCTGCGTGCTGGTCACGATGTTCCACGCCACCCGCCCGCGGGAGAGGTGGTCCAGCGTGGAGACCTGGCGGGCGAAGTTGAACGGATGGTTCTGCATGACGTTGGAGGTGTAGGCCAGCCCGATGTCCTTCGTGACGGCGGCCAGCGCCCCGAGCAGGACGGCCGGGTCGTTGGAGGGGATCTGCAGGCCCTCGGTGACGTTGTCCGCGTACTGGCCGCCGGCCGGGCCGTAGAGGCCGGTGACGTCGGCGAAGAACATGGCGTCGAACAGGCCCTCCTCGAGCGTCCGGGCCAGGTCCGTCCAGAGGGAAAGGTCGTTGAACTCGTGCTGGCGGGCCTCGGGGTGCCGCCACTGACCGTGGTGGATGTGGGAGACGGTGTTCATCAGGAAGGCGTTGAAGAGCAGGGGCGTGGTCATGCGGGGTCTCCTGGTGTGGTGGCGGGTACCTGGGCACCTGCGGCGCCGACGTAGATGGCTGTGGTGCGTTGGTCTCCGGTCAACTGGTGTTGGCCGATTTCGCGGGCACGGTAGATGACGGGGTTGTGCTGGCCCAGGACCCTGGCATTGCGCCAGTGGCGGTCCAGGCCGCGTCCCTGGGAGACGGCGGAGGCACCGCCGACCTCGAAGAGGCGGTTGGTGACGTCAAGTGTCTGTTCGACGACGAAGACCTGCGCCTCCGAGACGCTGGCATCCAGTTCCTGCGTTTCGGTTGCGTCCAGTCCGCCCGCTGCCTGCCGGGCGGCGGCCTGTTGGATCCGTTCCCCGATGGCGTCGAGCACGGCGTCAATGGCGAACACCGAGCTGGAGATGCGCCCGACCACCTCCTGGACGAGCGGGTCGCGTGAAGCCGATTCCCCGACGCCGTGTGCGAAGGCGCGGGTCCGGCCGCGGACGTAGTCGACGGTGTCACGGCGCGCCGCTGCGGCGATGCCGCCCAGGGCCACCAGCAGGATCGCCTGGACGTAGGCCGCGGTGAATCCTGGGCCGCCACGCGGGGCCTCGATCACGTCCTGGGGGTCGACGGCGACGTCGTCGAACCGGGCGGTGCCCGAGGCGGTGAGTCGCTGCCCGAATCCGTCCCAGTCATCGAGCACCTCGACGCCGGGGGCATCGCGGCGGACCGTCGCCCGGACGCTCCTACCGTCCACGGTATCGGCGTGGACCTGGATCCAGTCGGCGTAGAGGCTGCCGGTGCTGTAGTACTTGGTGCCGGTCAGCACGAGCTGCCCGTTGCGGTCCAGCAAGTGCGTCGAGTTGGTTCCGGGTGCATTGCCCTTCTCGGTGGTGGCGTTGCCGAGGATGGCGCCGTCGGCGATGCGCTTCAGCCAGCGCCCGCGGCGCTCGCTGTCGGGGCCGGAAAGCAGGACCTCGACGGCGGTGAAATGGGCACGCAATGCCTGGACCAGGTTGGGGTCGGCGATGGCCAGTTCCCGCAGCAACCGGAGGGTCTGTGCCAGGCTGGCCCCCGGCCCGCCGTGTTCCCGGGGGATGCGCACGGAGGTGAAGCCGGCCTGCGCCAGCCGGGCCACGGCGTCGTAGGCCAGGGTCCGGGCGCTCTCACGGTGCACGGCCCCGGAGGCGATGTGCTCCAGCAGCGGGGCGAACCGCTCCAGCAGCGAGGTGGTCGTGGGGGCGTCCTGGGTGGTGCCGACGTCGGAGAGGGTGGTCATGGGCGTCCTTTCGGTCCGTTGGCTGCCGGGCCGGTGCCGGCCGCAGGGGCCAGCCGAGGTGCCGCCTCGAGCAGGCTGCGGGTGTAGTGCTGGGTGGGGGCGGCGAAGACCTCTTCGGTGCGTCCGGCTTCCACGACCTCGCCGGCTTGCATGACCAGGATCTCGTCGCTGACGTGCCGGATGACTCCGAGGTCGTGGGAGATGAAGACGTAGCTGAGGCCGAATTCGCGCTGCAGGTCATCGAGCAGGTCGAGCACCTGCGCCTGGATGGAGACGTCAAGGGCTGAGACCGGTTCGTCGCAGATGATGATCTCCGGGCCGCCGGCCAGGGCCCGGGCGATGGAGACGCGTTGGCGCTGGCCGCCGGAGAGCCAGAGCGGCCGACGGGTGGCCAGGTGCGGGCCGAGGCCGACGGTTTCGAGCAGGGCGGCGACCTCGTCGCGGCTGCGCCGGCCGCTGCCGGCCAGGGCGTCGGAGAGGATCCGGCCCACGCTCCATTGCGGGTCGAAGGAACCCAGCGGGTCCTGTGCAATGGTGGCCACTTGGCGGCGCAGCGGCCGTCGCTCGCGTTCGGGCAGGGCGCTCCAGGGGCGGCCCAGCAGGTCGACGCTTCCGGCGTCGGGTCGGGCGAGGCCCAACGCCATGCGGGCGACAGTGCTCTTGCCGGATCCGGATTCGCCGACGATGCCCAAGGTGGTGCCGCGGCGCAGGGCGAAGGACACGTCCGCGACGGCGACCCGGTCGGTGCCATCGGGGTTCCGATAGGTCTTGCGCAGGTTCGCCGCCGACAGGACCACGTCATGGTCC
Source organism: Arthrobacter sp. JSM 101049 (assembly GCF_041679245.1). Classification (NCBI taxonomy): domain Bacteria; kingdom Bacillati; phylum Actinomycetota; class Actinomycetes; order Micrococcales; family Micrococcaceae; genus Arthrobacter; species Arthrobacter sp. JSM 101049. The sequence goes on from NZ_JBGFFC010000001.1 coordinate 975,893, forward strand.
ACCCCATCCGGCCCCGCCGGGCCCCGCGCTGCGACTAGCTTCCGGTGGCGGTCGGTGATGCCGGTCGCGGTGTCCGAGAGCCGGCTGCCACGGGGCTTGTCGGTCGGGACGGCGCGCAGCAAGCGGCGGGTGTAGTCGTGGTGCGGGTTGGCCAGCACCTCGGCGGCGGCCCCGGATTCGACGATTTCCCCGGCCCGCATGACCGCGATGTGGTCCGCCAGCTGGGCGACGACGGCCAGGTCGTGGCTGATCAGCAGCAGTGCAGATCCTGCGGCCTTGCGTTCGGCGAGCAGGTCCAGGATCTGTGCCTGCACGGTGGCATCCAGTGCGGTGGTGGGTTCGTCGGCCACCAGCAGCGCGGGCTCCAAGGCGATGGCGGAGGCGATCAGAGCACGCTGCCGCAGGCCTCCGGAGAGCTCCCCGGAGCGCTGGTTGATGCGTTGTTCCGGCTCGGGGATGCCGACCGCTTCCAGCAGTTCCAGGACCCGTTGGCGTCGCTGGCGCGGTCCGAGCCGGGTGTGGATGCGCAGCGCGTCATCGATCTCCGTGCCGATGGTGCGCAGCGGGTCCAGCGACACCAGTGCGTCCTGCAGGATGTAGCCGATCCCGGCGCCGCGGACGCGGCGCCAGTCCCTGTCGCTGCTGGCCAGCAGGTCCTTTCCGTCCAGCTCGAGCCGATCGGCCCGGATGCGGGATCCGTGGCCAGTCAGCCCGATCAGGGTCCGCGCCGTCACCGATTTTCCGGATCCCGACTCCCCCACGATCGCCAGGCATTGGCCGGGGTGGACGTCGAAGTCGACGCCGTGTACTGCGGGGACCGGGGCATCGGCGGGGCCGAAGCCGATCCGCAGGTCGCGGACGCTGACCACCGGGGGTGTGTCTGTGGTGCTCATGGGTTCTCCTTCAGGTGCCGCTGCACGCCGTGGCCGAGCAGTGTGGTGGTGGCGGCGCTGAGCACGATGAACAGGCCGGGGAAGACGGTCAGCCACCAGGCATTGCCGATGTAGAGGCGCCCGTTGGAGAGCATCGAGCCCCATTCGGGGTCCGGCGGGGTGGCGCCCAGACCCAGGAAGCTCAGCGACGAGGCCCAGACGATGGCCTGCCCGATCCCGAGCGTGGCCAGGACCAGCAGGGGCGCCGCCACATTGGGCAGGATGTGGTGGCGGATGATGAACCAGCGCGAGCGGCCCTGGACCACAGAGGCCTCCACATAGCCGGACCGGCGGACCGAGAGGACCTGGGAGCGGATCATGCGGGCGTAGCCCGGGGCTGTGGACAGGCCGACGGCGACCGTGGTGGTGACGACGCCGGGGCCCAGGATGGTGATGACCAGCAGGGCCAGGAGGAGCCCGGGGAAGGCGAAGAGCACCTCCAGGAACCGGGAGACCCCGAAGTCGAGTCTCCGGGTGCCCAATCCGGCCAGGGCGCCGAGCAGGGTCGCCACCCCCAGGCCGATCGCCGTGGCCAGCACGCCGATGAGCAGCGAGCTGCGGGCGCCGTGGATGACCCGGGAGTAGACGTCGCGTCCGGATTCGTCGGTCCCGAACCAGTGGCCGGGGCCCGGCGGGGTGAAGGCGACGGCGGGTTCCATGGCCAGCGGTCCATATGGGGCCAGCACTCCGGGGATGGCGGCCGCTGCCACCAGGGCAGCCAGGATCACGGCAGGGACCAGGATCGAGGGGCCGAGCCGGCGCCGGATCCGCGGGCGTCCTGCCGGTGCGGTCCCGCTTCCGCCTCCAGGGATCGGAGCCGACGTGGACGCCGCGGCCGGTGTGGCCGGGCCGGCCCCGGGGGCCAGGCCGCTCATGCCGCACGCAGCCGCGGGTCGGCCAGCCGGTCGGCCAGGTCACTGAGCACGGTGACGACCACGTAGATCGCGGCGACCAGGACCACGACGCCGAGCACCAGCGGCACATCGCGCACGAGGACCGATTGGAGCAGCGTCCTGCCGATCCCGGGCCGGGCGAAAACGGTCTCGACCACCACGGCACCGCTGATCAGCGAGCCGACGGCCCACCCAGAAAGCCCGATCGCCGGCAGTGCCGCGTGGCGCAGGGCGTGGCGCAGGCTCACCTGGGTCTCCGCCTCGCCGCGGGCCCGCGCCGAGAGCGCGAACGGGGACTGCATGGCGGTGAGCATGGATTCGCGCATGACCTGTCCCAAGAAGCCGGCCAGCGGGATCGCCAGGGTCAGCACCGGGAGGATCAGCCCCTCCGGTCCGGGTGCGCCGCTGGTGGCCGGAAGCCATTGCAACTGGACGCTGAACACCAGGATCAGCAGGCTGCCGAGCCAGAAGTGCGGAACGGCTGCGGAGACGACCTCCAGCAGGTTCCCCACGGTGGTGGCGATCCGGCCGCCCCGTGCCGACCACAACGCCAGCGCCAGGGCGAGCACCCACGCGGCGGCCAGCGCCAGCACGGCCAGCAGCAGGGTGCTGCCGACCTGATCGCCGAGGATCTTGGCGACCGGTTCGCGCAGCTGGTAGGACTCCCCGAGGTCCCCGGTGAGCAGCCGGCCCAGGTAGGCGGCGTACTGCACCGCCAGCGGCCGGTCCAGGCCGTTGGCCTCGCGGGCCTGCTGGCGCATGGCCTCGGTGGCGTTGTTTCCGGGACCGCCGAGCAGGGCGTCCACGGGATCGCCGGGCACGAGCCGGAGGGCGAAGAAGGCCAGGGTGGCGACGGCCCAGAGCACGACGGCGGCACCCAGGAGGCGCTGGAGGGCGAGCCGGGCGATCGGGGCGAGTTCCCGGCGTCGTACTGTGCGGGATGCGGATGCGGTGGTGGGCGCCATGGTCTCGGCGCCCGGTGGGCGGATGTCGGTGGGTGTGGTCATGATCGGTCCAACCAGGTGTCGTAGAAGGTGGGCATCCCCAGCGGGGACAGGAGCTGGACGCCCTCGACGTCGGAGCGGAAGCCGAGGCGGGTCTGCTGGTCGAAGATCGGCAGCGAAAGGTACTGGGCGTCGATGAGCTGCTGCGCCCGGGCGTAGAGCCGGCCGCGCTCCTCCTCGTCGGCGGTGGTGGCGGCGGCGCGCAGCGCGGTGTCGATCTTCTCGGCGGCAGGGCCCGTGAGCCCGTTGTTGTTCGCGTGGTATCCGCCCTCGATGACCGAGGGGATGTGGGCGGAGTCGTAGACGATGTTCAGCACCGACGGCGAGTTCTTCGTGTAGTACAGCGGGGCCAACCCGTAGTCCCAGGAGTAGCGGCGGGCATTGAAGCTGGAGGTTTCCTCCTGGCTGATCCGCAGGTCGAATCCGACGGCCTTGGCGCTGGCCTGGAACTGCTCGAGCACGGAGACCGGCACCAGCACCGCGTCGTTCTGGATGACCGTGGCCGCCAGGCGCTGCCCGTCCTTGGTGCGGTAGCCCTCGGCGTCGCGGCCGGTCCAGCCGGCCTCGTCCAGCAGGCGGTTGGCCTTGTCCACGTCCTGCGCATAGACGTCGGGTTCCTGGAGGTTGTACTTGGTGATGCTGCTGAGCACCGAGTTCGAGCGCGGGACGGTGCCCATGAAGATGCTCTTCAGGGCGGCGTCGACGTCCACGGAGCGCACGAATGCCTCGCGGACGCGGACGTCGCCGAACGGAGCGGTGGTGGCGTTCAGCGTCAGGTTGACCACGTGGCCGGGGCGGGAACCGATGAGCGTGTCCAGCGCGGGGTCCGCGTCCGCGGCGACCGCGTTCTGCGGCTGGAGGACGTCGATGACGTCCACCTCCCCCGACTGCAGGGCGGCAAAGCGGGCGGCGTGGTCCGGCAGGATGCGCCAGATGATCTGGTCCAGGTAGGCAGGGCCGGTGTGCCCGGCCGACGGCGGGGCCGTGTGGTAGTCCTCGTTGCGGGTGAGCACGATCTGCTGCTGCTTGGACCAGCTCTGCACCCTGAAGGGGCCGGTGCCCACCGGGGACAGGCAGTTGGCGTCCGCGCCGCGGGCCAGGGCCTGCTGCGACTGCATGGGCAGCCACACCTGGGCGAAATGCTCGAGCAGGGCGTTGTCGCGTGCGGAGAGGTGCAGCCGGGCGGTGAACTCGTCGACCTTCTCGACGGATTCCACCTTCTCGACCGCCAGCAGGGCGGTGCTGGAAAGGGTCTCGGGGTCCTTGATGTAGGCCACGTTGTCGATGATCGTCTGCGCGTTGAGCTGCTGGCCGTCGGTGAAGTGAACGTCGTCGCGCACGGTGATGTCCAGGGACAGCCGGTCCTTCGACCACTTCCACGCCTCGGCCAGCCAGGGACCGATGTTGCCGTCCTCATCCTGGTAGAAGAGCGGTTCGAGGTACTGCGTGGCGACCAGGGCCTGCGGCACGTTGCCCGAGACGATCGGGTCCAGGCAGGCCGGCTCGACGTCCCCTGTGGCGTAGACGAGCGTACCGCCGGCGACGGGTTCCCGCGCGGCGCCGTCGGCCGATTCCGCGTGTGCCCCTCCCCCGCACGCTGCGAGCGCCAGGGACATGGCCGCCACCATGCCCGCGAACAGCAGGGAACGGCCGGCTGGCAGTGCGGCGGGGCGAGCGTCCCGTCGTCGTCGGAGCGGCGGATGCGGTCGGGGTTCTGCCTGGTACGCCGGCTGGCGATTTGTCACGGATGCTCCTCGAAGTCGTGAGGCCCACCGCGGATCGGTGGACGTCGTGCTTCGATTGGAAACCCCGGAGGCCCAGGGTGCCAAGGCCGCTGTCATGTGACGGAAACGGACGTCGTTCCGGGTCACATTTCCCCGTCCGGGACCGCCGATGGGGCGGTCGCGGCCGGTGGCGGCGCGTCATGTCCTGTCGTTTCCCGTCACAGAGCGAAACCTGCTTGACGACAGGCCCCTGGCGGCCGCGGGACGCTGAAAGCGTTGTTGGCCTGCCGTCGTCGTGTTTGACTGGCCTTTCCCAGGACCGACACTTCCGATCGTCGTTGGAGGGTACGAATGTCTTCCCGATCATCTGCAGACCGGCAGCACCAGGCGGACGAGTCCGCCGCACGCCGCGGGCAGGAGCCCCCGGCGGACGACCGCCGCAAGCCCACCGCGCCCCCGCAGCTGTCCGGCCGGGCGTGGAAATACATCCTCAAGCGCACCATCGGGGAATTCTCCCGGGACAAGTGCACCGACCTGGCTGCCGCGCTGACGTACCACACGGTCCTGTCGATCTTCCCCGCGCTGCTGGCCCTGGTCTCCCTGCTCGGCGTCGTCGGCCAGGCAGAATCCACGGTCAAGATGATCATGGGGATGATCGAAGGGGTCGCCAGCCCCCAGGTCGCCGACACGCTGCGGCAGCCGATCGAACAGCTGGCCACCGCGCCGTCGGCCGGACTCGCCCTGATCGTCGGCCTGCTGGGCGCCCTATGGACGGCCTCGGGCTACGTGGGCGCCTTCGGCCGGGCCATGAATCGGATCTACGAGGTCGACGAGGGGCGCCCGTTCTACAAGCTGCGCCCGCTGATGCTGCTGGTCACGCTGGTGATGCTCCTGCTGGCCGTGGCCATGGCGATCCTGCTGATCGTCTCCGGACCCATTGCCCGGACGATCGGCGACGCCGTCGGCCTCGGCGAAACCGCCGTCATGGTCTGGAACATCGCCAAGTGGCCGGTGCTGGTGGTCTTCGCCATCCTGCTGATCGCCGTGCTGTACTACGGGACGCCCAACGTGAAGCAGCCGAAGTTCCGGTGGCTGAGCCTGGGGTCGGTGCTGGCGCTGGTGATCCTGGCCATTGCCACGCTCGGCTTCTTCTTCTACGTCTCGAACTTCGGGCACTACAACAAGACCTATGGAGCCATCGGCGGCGTGATCGTCATGCTGCTGTGGATCTGGATCGCGAACCTCTCGCTGTTGTTGGGGGCGGAGTTCGACGCCGAAATGGAACGCGGGCGCGAGCTGCAGGGCGGGCTGCACGCCGCCGAAGACGTCCAGCTGCCCCCGCGCGACACCAAGGCCAGCGACAAACGGTCGCTGAAGGAGGAAAGGATCATCGAAGAGGGCCGCGCCCTGCGGCAGGCCAGCCGAGACGGCGACCGCGACAGCTAGCGGGCCCGCTGCCCGCTACCGCCGCCAGCCGCAGTCGGCCTCAGCGCGCCAGCTTCTTCAGGTTCACCGCCGGGTCGGCGAGCTGTGCCGGGTCGACGTGGACCCGCCGGTCGATCATTCGGCGGGCGGCACGGACGGCCAGCCCACCGTCGATGGCGGCACAGCCGGCCAGATAGCCGTCCGGGTCGAGGCGGAAGGCGATGGCCGGGACCCCGTCGATCTCGCGGATGACCGTGGTGCCCGGGCCGGTCATCGAGCCGACGCCCTCGACGTGGACCCCATGCCGGTCCGACCAGAACCAGCTGGCACCGTGGACGGGCAGCTCGGCCCCGGCGATGGCCGCGGCCGCGGTGCGGCCGGTGTTCATCGCGCTTTCCCAATGCTCGGCCCGGCGCTGCAGGACCCCGTCCGCGGTTCGGCGGCGGGCGGCGTCCCCCACCGCGTAGACCCGCGGATGGCTGGTGAGCTGCCGGTCGTCGACGATGACCCCGCCATCGACCTCCAACCCGGCGTCCACGGCGAGCGCGGTGTTGGCGGTGATGCCCACGCCGACCAGGATGGCATCGGCGGTGATGGCCTGCCCGTCGTCGAGCGTGATGAGGTGGGCACCGGCGTCGATGGTGATGGAGGCCGGGACGCCTGTCACCACCTCCAGCCCGCGTTCGGCGTGCATGTCGTGCAGCCGCCGGGCCAGCTCGGGTCCCACCGCGGGGACCAGCGGCGGATCGACCGGGTCGATGAGGATGACGTCGGCACCGAGTTCACGGGCGGCCGAGGCGGTCTCGGCCCCGATCAGCCCCGCCCCGATGACGGCCAGCCGCAGTCCCGGGCGTAGGGTGGCACGCAGCCGGTCCGCATCGGCCCGGGTGCGCAGTTCCAGCACGGTGTCCAGGTCGCCCCCGGGGATGGCCAGCCGGCGGGCGGTGCCGCCGGTGGCCAGGACCAGGAGGTCGGCCTCCAGCACGGTTCCGTCGGCCAGGTCGGCTTCGCCGGTCTCCGGGTGGATGGCGGCCACGGTCCCGGTGAGGATCTCGACGTCGTGGCGTTCACACCAGTCGGCGTCGGCCAGCAGGATGCCGGCCTGGTCCGTGTGCCCGAGCAGGTAGGCCTTGCTCAGCGGCGGGCGGTCGTAGGGCAGGCCCTCGGGGTCGACAATGCGCAGCCGGCCGGTATGGCCGAGCGCGCGCAGCTGCCGTGCCAGGGAGAACCCGGCCAGCCCGCCGCCGATGACCAGGACGGAGGAACCCGATGCACCCTGCATGTCGGCCGCGCTCATCCGCGATGACCCCGGTGGACCTGCTCGATGACGTCCAACGTGGCGAGGGCATCGGCCGGGTCCACCGGCACCGGTCCGTCGCCGTGGACCGCTGCGGCGAAACCGCGGTAGAACTCCGGGTAGTCTCCGGTCTCCGCGGGCACCGGATCCAGGGACCCGGGCACCCCCAGCCGGCCCCACTGCTCCCGGGGCACCTGCCCGTAACCGGGGTCGCTGGGCGAGGCCCCGCCGTCGAGCGCTGCCTCCTGTCCGTCCAGGCCCCAGACCTCGTAGCCGGCCCTGCTGCCCAGGACCCGGAACCGGGGCGCGGGCACGGCCACGTGCAGGCCGGTCGAGAGGTGCGACCACACCCCGGAGGTGTGCCGAATGGACACGAAGGCGTCCTCGTCGGCGTCGGAGGGGCCGCCGGAGACCCGCCGGGTCTGCCCGTGGACCTCTGCCGCCGGGCCGAACAGGGCCAGCGCCTGGTCGATGACGTGGGTGCCGAGGTCGAAGAGGACACCTCCGCCGCCGGCGATGCCGGCCGTGTCCTTCCAGTCGCGCAGCCCCGCTGGCTTCCAGCGTTCGAACCGCGATTCGAAGGTGAGCACCTCGCCCAGCGAACCGTCCGCCACCAGCCGGGACACCGTGAGGAAGTCCGCGTCCCAGCGGCGGTTCTGGAAGACGGAGAGCACGACGCCGGCTGCGGCGGCTGCGTCGAGGACGCCGCGCGCTTCGGGGGTGCTGGTGGCAAAGGGCTTGTCGACCACCACGTGCAGGCCGTGCCCGATGGCCGCCAGGGCCAGGGCAGCGTGGGTGGCCGGAGGAGTGCCGATGACCACGACGTCGAAGTCCGCGGCCCGGGCCCAGAGGGCGTCGGCGTCGGGCAGGATCCGTGCGTCGGGATGCGCTACGGAGGCCTGGGCGGCGCGTTCGGGGTTGCCCGTGACGATTGCGTCCAGCGAGTAGGCGGGGTCCGCGGCGATCAGCGGGGTGTGGAAGACGCGGCCGGACAGGCCGAATCCCAGGACGGCGGTGCGCAGTGGCGGACGGGGGTTCACGGCGGCTCCTTCGGGGGCGGATACAGCCAAACCCTACCAATGCGGCTGCCCCGAACGGCCCCGGCCCGTAAGCTGTTGCCGAAGGCCCCGGCGGCCTCGCCGCCACACGTCGAGGAAAGGGATGCACATGTCGAAGGACCCGCAGCAGAACCCGACACCGCAGCAGGACCCCCGCGATCCCGCGGAAGGCGACCTCGTGGGCGGGGCCGTGGCCGGCCGGCCCGGTGCCGAAACCACCGTGGGTGGCACCGGAACCGCTGCCCGGCGCCCCGAGGGGGCTCCACGTGCCTCGACCGAGGACCCGATGCGCGTCACGCGCAGCGGGGTCATGTGGACCGCCACGGTCCTGGCGCTGGTGCTGCTGGTCCTGCTGATCATCTTCATCGCGCAGAACACCAACACGGTGGACCTGCAGTACTTCGGGCTCCAGGGCACCGTCCAGCTGGGACTGGCCTTGTTCGTCGCGGCCGTGGGCGGCGGCATCGTCGTGGCGATCGTTGGTGCCGCGCGGATCATCCAGCTGCGTGCCATCGCCCGCAAGGGAAAGGCGAAGCCGAAGGCGCCGAAGAAGCGCTAGCCTCCGGGGGACCAGGCGGTGATCGCCACCGCTCCCCCGTCGACGATGTCCAGCGCCAACTCCCCGCCCGGCCCGTTGACGGCCAGCCGCATCCGGTCGGCCCCGGCGTACGGGGCCACGAGGACGGTGCCCGGGGTGGTCGAACCCCCCGGAGCCATGGCGTTCCAGCCCATCATCGCCGTTGCTGTCTCCCCGGGCTGCAGCACCACCACGCCCGGCCCCGGGTCCTCAGTCATGAAGGACCCGCCCCGGTAGAACAGCACGTTCATCGCGTTGCCGTCTGGGTCGTCGAAGGCGACATCGGGGTAGGTTCCGAGCCGGCAGGCCCGCGTCGAGGTGTTCTCCACCAGCAGCTGCTGCGCGCGGTGCCCCGTGGCCGCGTCGCCTCCGCCCAGGGACATCGCCACGTCGTCGCCGGCACACCAGTGCCGGCCGTCCGGATGCGGTGTTCCCGGGGCGCCGGGCTCGATCGCGTAGGTCGCGTCGGGCTGGCCGATCGGGATCGGGGCCGGCACGAGCTCGGCCGCCACCGGCACCGGGGCGGCGTTGCGGTTTGCCTCCGATGCCAGCGGCATGGCCGCCACGAGTACGACGGCGAAGCCCACTGCCGGGAGCAGCCGCACCACCGTGGTGGCCCGGCCGGTCCCGGAGCGGTTTCGCGAGCTCCAGCAGCCTGCGGAGGCGGCGATCCAGGCGGGGGCCCACCCCCACACCAGCCCCCAATAGGCGCCGGCTCCCACCTCGGGTTGGACACCGCGGACGAGGAATACCAGGCGCCCCACCGGCCAGTCCACGACGACGCCGCCGACTTGCTCGGCTTCGACGCCGCCGCAAGCTCCGGTGAAACAGTCGGTACTGGTCGGTCGTCGTCGGTCACCACCGGATGGCGGCGTCCCCCACGCTCGGCGTTTGCGCAGGTCAGCGGCTCGTTCGCCCAGTGGGCGCATCAAGCGATAGACGCAAAGCCGACGTGATTAGGTCGTCGGTTCGATTCCGACAGGCGGCTCCGGCGAAGAGCCCCTGACCTGCGGAAACGCAGGGCAGGGGCTGTTCGGTTCTGGTGGTCGCGCGATGCGCTGGCCTCACGGCTCTGCCCGACACCGACGTCGCTCTCCTCTGCGACGGACCCCTCGCAGGCTGAGCGCTCGCGGCCGGCATCCTGTCCGTGTGCCGATAGGCCTCGCACCGCTCGGCAACGCAGCGTGGCGTTGCGTCGCGACCTGGCGACGGCTCGGCGGGGCGCGATCGTCTCGTGCGTTGGCGGACTACGGGAGCTTGGACGCGAGGACGTCGGCCGCCAGGATCTCGGGTGCTGCGCCGAGGAGGTGCTGGTTGGCCATCAGGGCTGCGACGATGGCGCCGTTGGCGTGGGCGTCGCGAGCGGCCTCGTCGGGGAATGCATCGAAGATCCAGAAGGTGTCGGCGTTGGTCCTGACCGCGAACCAGACAATCGTTCCTACTTCATCGTTGGCGAGCGCGACAGCGCCGGCGAGCAGATCGGCGAGCGCGTCGTGCTGTCCATCGGCCGCGACGATCTTGGCGACGAAGGCATACGGAAGTGATGCGGGTGTTGACATGAGGGGTTCTCCTAGGTGCCGAGGTTTCTTGGTGAAGCGATTTCAGTGTATGACGAGCAAGGGCATGTGAGAAGTGGCGTATACGGCAGTATTGCTATTGTTTACGTCATGCGTATCGGACTGATCGCGATCGACGGCTGCTTCGGTTCGGCTATCGCGTCGATCATCGACATCGTGCGGGTGGCCGACGGAGCCCGCGGCGATGTCGACCCGCGGATCGACCCGATCGAACTCGCCATCCTCGGACCGAAACGGCGAGTGACCACGACGGCATCGATGACCCTGTCGGTGGACCACCCGCTGTCGGAGTCCGGAGAGTTCGACGTGGTCGTCGTCCCTGCGCTTGGAACCCTTACGGCCGCCGCTACCAACGACGTCCTCCAGAGCCGAGATGCTCGTTCGGTCATCGCCTCGCTCGGGCGCCTCGACGAGGCGACCACCCGGATCGCCGCGGCGTGCACCGGCGTGTTCGCCGTCGCCGAGACCGGACGGATGCATCATCGGCGGGCGACGACCAGCTGGTTCCTGGGGCCGGAGTTCCTGAAGCGCTATCCGACCGTCGCCCTCGATCTCGACACCATGGTCGTGGTCGACGGGAACCTCGTCACCGCCGGCGCCGCCTTCGCCCACATCGACCTCGCGCTCTCACTCGTGCGATCGATCAGCCCCGACCTGGCCCAACATGTCGCCAAGCTCCTCATCATCGACGAGCGTCCGTCGCAGGCGGCCTTCGTCGCCTACGAACATTTCCGGCACGAGGACCCGATCGTCGTCGAGTTCGAACGCTTCGTGCGCGCCCGCCTGGACGAACCGTTCAACGTCGCCTTCGTCGCGCAGTCGCTCGGCACCAGCCGGCGCACCCTCGAACGACGAGTCCGTGCGGCGCTCAACCTCACTCCGCTCGGCTTCGTCCAACGGCTTCGCATCGAACGAGCTCGGCACCTCTCAGCAACCACGGACCTCACCTCCGCCGAGATCGCGCTACGGGTCGGCTACGCGAACGCCGAGACTCTGCGCTCCCTCCTGCGCAGGGAGCGACGCCGTTCCTGACCTATCGCCATGCCTTAGAACCACCTCTCAGCACGTCGCGTCGACGCTCCTGCGTCGCCCCTGGACGCCCCACTCGACACGCCCGCAGCACAGGCCATGCGACGTGCCCCGGCTTCCCGGACGGTCAGGGTTAGGTGGCTATGATGTCGCTGCGTTCTCGTCGAGAGGATCAGCAGACCCGATCAGGGTCGATTGGGATGAGACGCGAAGGCGGTCAGGTCAGGGCGGCCGAAGCCGGCCGGCGGGGTAGCGTCGGTCACGTCGAGGTCTTTCGGATGGATGGCGTAGGAACCTCCATCGTCGGGAGACCTCGACGTCTATCTGCGGACCGACGCGCCCGGCTGACCTACACCCTCATCTGGGAAGAGCCCCGTTGCCGATGCCTTCGGCCCGGTGGATGATGGGGGCATGTGGTTCGGGTGGATCGAAGTCGACCTGTTGCTCGGCGATGTGCACTCCCTGAAGGCCAAGCGTGCGGTCATCCGGCCCATCCTGGCCGAAGTGCGCCGGCGCTTCGAGGTCTCCGTCGCCGAAACCGGCCGCCAGGACCTCCATCGCCGCGCCGAGCTGTCGGCAGGGGTGGTGGCAGCAGATGCCCGCCACGTGGTCGAGGTGCTCGACGGCATCGAACGGCTGGTCGCCGGCCGGCCCGAGGTCGCGTTCCTGGGCGCCCGGCGCCGGCTGCACTCCTCCGAGGACGAGTAGGCGCTGTACCGGCGTAGCCCAGGAGGCCCACGCAACGGGCGGGGCACCGGGGTGCCCCGCCCGCGCGTCGTCCTGTCGTGCTACTGCTGGGACGCGGCGGCCACCGCCGCGGCCACCGCCGCGGCGACCCGAGGATCCAGCGGGGAGGGGACGATGAAGTCCGGTGCCAGGTCCTCGGCGGCCAGATCCGCGATGGCCATGGCAGCGGCAATCTTCATCTCGCCGGTGATGCGGCGTGCTCCGGCGTCGAGCGCGCCACGGAAGATCCCCGGGAAGGCCAGCACGTTGTTAATCTGGTTCGGAAAGTCGCTGCGCCCGGTCGCCACGACGGACGCGTAGCGTGCCGCGACGTCGGGCATGACCTCCGGGTCCGGGTTGGACAGGCCGAAGATGATCGCATCCTCGTTCATCCCGGCAAGGTCCTCTTCGGGGACGGTCGAGGAGGAGACGCCGACGAACGCATCGGCGCCGTCGAGGGCCTCGCGGATCCCGCCCATGATGCCGTCGCGGTTGGTGGTGGCGGCGTACTTGGCCTTGATGGGGTTCAGGTCGTCGCGGTCGCGGTGGATGACGCCCTTCGAGTCCAGCAGGATGACGTCCCCGACGCCGACGTTGACCAGGATGTCGGCGATGGCGATGCCTGCGGCACCGGCCCCGGAGACGACGACGCGCAGGTCGGCCAGCTGCTTGCCGACCACGCGGGCTGCGTTGGTCAGGGCGGCCAGGACGACGACGGCGGTGCCGTGCTGGTCGTCGTGCATCACGGGGCAGTCGAGGGCCTCGATGAGCCGCTCCTCGAGCTCGAAGCAGCGCGGTGCGGAGATGTCCTCGAGGTTAACGGCTCCGAAGCTGGGCCGCAGCCGGATGAGCGTTTCGATGATCTCGTCGACGTCGGTGGTCTCGAGGACCAGCGGGATGGAGTTCAGGCCGCCGAAGTTCTTGAACAGGGCGGACTTGCCCTCCATCACCGGCAGCGAGGCGGCGGCGCCGATGTTGCCCAACCCCAGGACGGCGGTGCCGTCGGAGACAACGGCGACCAGGCGGGAGGCCCAGGTGTGCGTGGCGTGCTTGGCGGGGTCGGCGGCGATCGCGCGGGACACCTGGGCAACACCCGGCGTGTAGGCGATGGAGAGGGCGCGGGTGGAATCCAGCGGCATGGTGGACTCGACGGAGAGCTTGCCGCCCTCGTGCGCGGAGAAGATGTCGGCTTCGACGATGGGCGCCGTCGTGGTCGGGGAGGATTCGGGGGTGGTCATGGTGGACATGGGGATGCTCCTGGTGAAAGTCAGCTGATCGGGACGCGGGCATGGCACGGATTCCGCGGGCTGCGCACCGGCGCGTCACGTCGCGTGCGGCGGGCGGCCTGCCCTGCTCTGCGGAGGCCGGCCAGGGGTGGTGGCTCGCGGCGCTTGCGCAGTGGTCAGTACTTTCTTTAGACCGTTGCACCCACAGTAAGGCATCGGGCCGGTCCACCCAACCTCCGGCGCCGGACTTTACGCCGGGTTCGCCGCCGTGCCGGTCTTCGTGCCCGTCGGTGCTGCCGCCGTGCCGGAGGCGTCGAAGGCCCGCGCGTTGGCCAGCACCGGCAGCGTGGCGCGGGCCGCGTCGAGGCCCTCGACGTCGAGCTCGACGATGGTCAGCGAGGGGCCCGGGTCGCTGGCGGCCAGCGTCTGGCCCAGCGGGGAGATGACGGCGCTGTGTCCGACGCCGAGCGGCGCGGTGCCGGAGGCCGGGCGGCCGCTGGCGTTGGGGTCGGCCTGGTCGCAGGCGATGACAAAGGTGGTGGTGTCCAGTGCGCGGGCCCGGATGAGCGCGTCCCACTGTGCTGCCTTTCCCGGGCCGTCCCCCCACGAGGCGCAGACGATGTTCACTGCGGCCCCGGCTGCGGTCGTGGCGCGATAGAGGTCCGGGAAGCGCACGTCGTAGCAGGTCGACAGGCCGAACACGGTGTCCTGGACCTCGAAGGTGGCGATCGAGTCCCCGGCGGTCAAGGCGTCGGATTCGGCGAACCCGAAGGCGTCGTAGAGGTGGATCTTGTCGTAGCTGGCTTCCACCCCGGGACCGGTGGCCAGGAGCGTGTTGCGCACCCTCCCGCCTTCCCCAGGGGTGAACATGCCGTGCACCGTGACGATGCCGAGCTCGGCGGACAGGGCGCGGATCCGGTTCGCCCAGGGCCCGTCGAGCGGTTCGGCCACCGCGGTGAGCGGGTTGCCGAAGGCGCACATGGTCGCCTCGGGGAAGACCACGACGGCGGCACCCGCCTCGCGGGCGCGCCGCGCCTGGTCACGGACCAGGTCGAAGTTCGCCTCCAGATCCGCGGTGGAGTTGAGCTGGGCGAGCGCGATCGTCAACGTCATGTCCCGACTGTCCCATATCCGGGCCCATATCCGGGGCCCTGGGACATACGGGCCTGCCGCTGGGGCCGTCGGCACGGCATGATGGGACCATGCCACAGGAGACCACGGCCCTCACGAAGACCACCCAGCACGAGGCGCTGGCCCCGGCCGACGCCGCCCGCCTGGGGGCTGCCCTGGCCGAATCCCCCGATGCGACGGTGTTCGTCAACGGGACCGCGGTGCGCCTGCCCCCGGCGGCCACCGACGCCGTGCTGGACCTGCTGGGCCGGCTGGCCGGTGGGGAGGCCGTGGTGTTGAGCACCGCGGACCGGTGGCTGAACACCTCGCAGGCCGCGCGGCTGGCAGGGGTGTCCAACACCTACATGCGCAACCTCACCGACGCCGGGACGATCGCGGTGGAGTACCGGGGCAGCCACCGCAGGATCAGGCCCGCCGACGTGGCTGCCTGGGTGGCGGCCCGGGATGCGGCCCGCGAGAACCGGGCACCGGGCCCCGGTGAGGCGCCCGCGTAGGCCCGGCTCCGCCGTCGTCCGCGGCAGGGCAGCCGCAAATAAGCCCAGCAGGGAACAGCTGTTGCCTCCCGGTGAACCGTTGTTACCATGTGAGGGTGACCACACCGCAGAACACCCCCGACCATGAATCGCTGCCGACCGAATCGGAGGTCGCCCTCGAACGCGCGCAGGCCTCGGCCCGCCACGAGAGCCTGTTCTCCGCGCGCGCGGCCGGCATCAAGCAGTCCGCCGTGCGCGACGTCTTCGACATCTCGCTGAGCCCGGGGCTGGTCTCGCTCGCCGGCGGCAACCCGTACCTGGCATCGCTCCCGCTGGAGAAGATCGGCCAGATGGCCCACCAGCTCATCGCCGAGCAGGGCATGACGGCCCTGCAGTACGGCGGCGGCAAGGGCACCGTGGAGCTGCGCGAGCACATCTGCCAGGTCATGGCGGAAGAGGGCATCACCGGCGTCGACCCCGACGACATCGTGGTCACCACCGGCTCGCAGTCGGCCCAGGACGTGGCGTGCAAGGTCTTCTGCGATCCGGGCGACGTGGTGCTGTGCGAGGACCCGACGTACGTGGGCGCGTTGAACACCTTCGAGGCCCACCAGATCGAGGTCGAATCGGTCCCGATGGACGAGCACGGGCTGGTCCCCGACCAGCTGCGCTCCCGCATCGCCGAGGTCAACGAGCGTGGCGGTCGCATCAAGTTCCTCTACACGATCCCGAACTTCAACAACCCCTCGGGCATCTCGCTGGCGGCCGAACGCCGGCAGGAGATCGTGGACATCTGCCGCGAGGCCAACATCCTGGTCCTCGAGGACAACCCCTACGGGCTGCTCAAGTTCGACGGCGAGCCGTACGCCCCGCTGCGCGCGGGCAACCCGGACGACGTCATCTACATGGGCTCGTTCTCCAAGATCCTGGCCCCGGGGCTGCGCATCGGCTGGGCGCTGCTGCCGGCGCACCTGACCCGGCGGTTCTACCTGGCCAGCGAGGCCGTGGTGCTCTGCCCGCCGACGCTGAACCAGCTGCTGATCACCAGCTACCTCGACGGGCACGATTGGCGCGGGCAGATCGCCACCTACCGCAGCCTGTACGCCGAACGCTGCGCCACGATGCTTGCCGCGCTCGAGGAGCACATGCCCGAGGGCGTGGAATGGACGACGCCGGATGGCGGCTTCTTCATCTGGGTCACCCTGCCGGCCGGGATCGACACCTACCCCCTGCTGGCCGAGGCGATCGAGGGCGGCGTGGTCTTCATCCCCGGGGCCGCCTTCACCCCGGGCGACGAGCCGAACAACCGCCTGCGGCTGGCCTTCAGCGCCGTGGAGCCGGAGAAGATCACCGAGGGCGTCCGGCGCCTGGCGGACGTGCTGCGCCGCGCCATCGACGCCGCCTGATCAACCTTCGCGGGGTGTCCGTTCCCTGACCCAGGGCAGCGAACCGAGGTGGACGCGGTTGCGCGCCCCGGCGGGCCCGGCCAACCCGCCGACGTCGTAGGCCTCGTCGCCGGCCCAGGCCACGATCGGGCGGCCCTGCTCGTCAACGGTGCGCAGGCTGCGGAAATCCGCGGGCGGGCGGCTTCGCGCTGCCTCGACCGCTCCCGCTGCGCTGTCCTGCCGGGCCAGCCAGCGCAGCGTCATCCACGTGGGCGGCACCAGGCTGATGGCACCCTCCCCGTGGCGCTGCAGTGCTTCGGCGGGCGTCAGCCAGGCATGGTCGACATGCTCGTCGGGACTCAGGCGCAGATGCTGCGAGGACCCGGCGTCCACGATGGCGAGGAAAAACCAGGTCCGGAGGCGCTTCGGGGCCGTCGGCGGCGGGGTCCACATCGAGAAGCCCGCCAGCTCCGCCTCCAGGACCTCCAGTCCGGTCTCCTCAAAGGTCTCGCGTACACCCGCGCGCAGCGCGGCAGCCAACAGCGGATCCGGGGCACCGCCGTCGTGCAGGTCGGGAACCGGGTGTCCGGCGGCGCGTGCCACTTCGGGATCGGTTTGCGCGGCCACCGCTTCACGATCCTCGTGGTCGACGTGGCCGCCCGGGAAGACCCAGGCGCCGGCGAAGGATCCCCGGTGCGACGGGCGTTCGAGCAGGAGCACCTCCGGGCCGCGCGGCGATTCGCGCAGCAGGACCACGGTGGCGGCGTCGCCGTGCAGTTCGGGTTCGGGCGCGGCATCCGGCTCCGGTAGGGACTCAGGCACGGGAGGCTTCCTGCCGGTCGTCGTAGACCTCGCGGCAGGCGAGGATGGCGTCTGCGTGCGTCTCGGCCCAGGCGCGGACGGCGTCGAGCGGTTCCAGCAGCGTCGCGCCCAGCTCGGTGAGGGCGTAGTCGACGCGGGGCGGGACCTGGGCGTAGACGGTGCGCGCAACAAGCCCGTCACGTTCGAGCGCGCGCAGGGTTTGCGTCAGTACCTTGGGGGTAACGCCTCCCACCGCCGACCGGATCGCCGTGAACCGTCCCGGCCCGGCCTTGAGCGTCTGCATGACCAGGGGCGTCCACTTGTCGCCGATGCGTTGCAGGACCAGACGGGACGGGCAGTCGACGTCCATGACGTCGAAGGGGCGGTCGATGGTATCCATTGGGGTACTTTATGACGTTGAGGTACCGGGTATCAAATGCATAGCATCGAGACATCAGCCATCCAGGAGAGGGATTCACCATGAAGATCGCCGTTTACGGAGCCACCGGAATGGTCGGCAGCCAGATCG
This sequence comes from Arthrobacter sp. JSM 101049, assembly GCF_041679245.1. NCBI lineage: Bacteria > Bacillati > Actinomycetota > Actinomycetes > Micrococcales > Micrococcaceae > Arthrobacter > Arthrobacter sp. JSM 101049. Next base: position 993,680 of record NZ_JBGFFC010000001.1, read on the forward strand.
TCAACGAGGCCGTGGCCCGCGGACACGAGGTCACCGCCGTTTCGCGCTCGGGTCGGGCCGTGGACGGCGCGGCATCCGCCACCGCCGAGCTGGGCGACCTCGCGGCCTACCGGGCCCTGGCAGCCGACCACGACGTCGTGGTCTTTTCCGTTCCGCCGTCGCGTGAGGGCGGGGATCCGCAGGACTTCATCGACGCGCACGAGGAGATCAGCGAGACCCTGGTCCCGGCCCGCGTCTTCGTCGTCGGCGGCGCCGGCAGCACCATGGTCGATGGCGGGCTGCTCGTGGACCAGCCGGGCTTCCCCCCGGAATACGAAGCCGAATCCCGCGCCATGGTCGCGGTGATGGAGAACTACAACTCGGCCTCCGGCCTGGACTGGACGATGCTTGCCCCGGCGCCGGTGATTGCCCCGGGCGAACGAACGGGCACCTACACGCTCGGCGCCGACTCGCCCGTGGGCGACGCCATCTCCACGCAGGACTTCGCGGTGGCCGTGCTCGACGAGCTGGAGGACCCCCAGCACCGGCACCGCCGCTTCACCGTCGCGAACTAGCCCGGTACCGCAATGGCCTCGCAGCCGGGTGTGCTGCGGGGCCATTCGGTGTCTGCTGACTGGTGCCTACTGGTGTGGGGCCAGGTAGTCGATGCCGCGCGATGCAAAGTCGGACATCTGCAGGACAAGCCAGGGGCTGAAGGCCCAGGGTGCAGCGGCCACCGCGGCGACCAGCTCAGCCGGAGCGACCCACCGGTGTTCGGCCACCTCGCTCTCCCGTGGTTCCGGCTCGCCGGCCGCCAGGGCGAAATGGACGGGGCAGAATTCGTTCTCGACGATGCCGGACGCGTCCTCGGCGCGGTACGCGAACTCCGGCAGGACCTCCACGACGGCCCCCAGTTCCAGACCGAGTTCGTAGCGTGCACGACGCCGGACCGCCTCCTCGCCGGCCTCCCCTGGTGCAGGGTGCCCGCAGACCGAGTTGGTCCACACCCCGGGCCAGGCCTGCTTCGCCAGGGATCGACGCGTGACCAGCACGCGTCCGTCCGGCGCGAAGACGTGGCAGGAGAAGGCCAGATGCAACGGCGTCGTGCGGGTATGGACCTCGGATTTTGCGGCCGTTCCGATGGGCTCGTGGCGTGCATCCAGCAGCACCACGCTCTCCTGCGGCCGTCGTCGCGGCGCTTGTGCCGTCACGTGTACTCCTGCCCGTGGTTCCGCCGGTGTCGACCGGATGTCCACTGGAACCCTAGTCGATGCGCGAGGCGTCCGCCGCTTTGGTGCGGGTGGTGTGCAGCTGGTTGATCTCCTCGAGGCTGCGCTTGCTGGTTTCCTTCGCGGTCAGGGCGGAGGCACCCGAGAGGATGCACATGGCGCTCACGAAGATGCCCGGGCCAGGCCGGTGGCGCGGACGCGCGTCGGGAACATCTCCCCGTAGAAGGCCGGCCAGATGGCATTGGCGAAGGAGTAGGCAATGCCGGACATCTACACACCGACGATGAAGATCAGGGGCCAGTTGCCGGCGGTGATGGCTGTCAGGTACGGGTAGATGAGGATCGCCGGGTCGATCGTTCTGGCGATGAACAGCGGCTTGCGCCCGAGCTAGTCGGAGACCATGGCCGCCAGCGGGATGGCGAAGAGCGCGACGAAGTTGGTCACGACCGTCACCCACAGCATGGTGGCACGGTCGCGGCCGATGCCGTTGGTGGCGTAGCTGATCGACCAGACGGTGAAGACCATGCTGACGGTATTGATCATCGCGGCAGCGGCGATGCGCAGCACGGCGGTTTTGTGGTGGCGGAAGGTCGCAGCCAGCGGGGTCTTGTGGACAACCGTCTCATTCGCTTCGCGGAAGGCTGGCGGCTCTTCCAGCTTGCGCCGGATGATGTAGGCGGTGACGACCACGACGGCGGAGAGCCAGAACGGCACGCGCCAACCCCACGACAGCAGCTGTTCCTGCGGAAGCGTGGCGAAGGGGATGAACACGCCGGTGGCCAGCAAGGTACCGAACTGGGTGCCCTGCAGGGTCCAGCTGGTGGTCACACCGCGCCGGTGGTCGCTGGCGTGCTCGAGCGAGACGGAGATCGCGGACGCCGGCTCACCCGATGCCGAGCGGCCCTGGTGACGCGGCGTCGTTGGGCCCGGCGCGGCGGGGTGTTCCCGGCCATCCGTTGACGGGCGCCAGGGCACGTGCCTACCGTGAAGCCACCCGGCCGACCACGGCCGGGACCGCTCCACCTCCATGGGTTGGCACCATGGCATCCACAGCGCGGCGATCGCCACTGCTGCCGCTGGCCATCCTGTCGATCCTGCTGGCCTGCGGATTCACCCTCGACGACGGCGTCGTCACCTGGTACTGGGAACGGGCCCCCTGGGTCGCCCCGGCCCTCGTTGCCGTCGGGGTGGGCCTGGGGACGGCGTTCTTCCTCCGCCGAACGCGGCACCGGGGTCGGCACAGCACCTGAGGCAGCCCGGCTGCACCTCCAGTGGCGGTTAGTCGAGCAGGAGCGCAGGCTCCTCCATGATGGCGGCGACGTCGGCCATGAACCGCGCCGAGAGGTCCCCGTCGACGACCCGGTGGTCGAAGCTGCCCCCCAGGGTGGTGATCCAGCGCGGGATGACCTCGCCGGAGACGACCCAGGGCTTCTGCCGGATGGTGCCGAAGGCGACGATGGCCACCTCCCCCGGGTTGATGATCGGGGTACCGGTGTCGATGCCCAGGGCGCCGATGTTGGTCACGGTCAGCGACCCGCCACGCATCGCCTCCGGCGTGGTCTTCCCCTCGCGGGCGGTGACCGCCAACTCGTTGAGGGCGATGGCCAGTTCCTTCAGGCCGAGGTCCTGGGCGTCCTTGATGTTCGGGACCAGCAGGCCACGCGGCGTGGCAGCGGCGATGCCGAGGTTCATGTAGTGCTTGACGTGGATCTCGGCGGATCCGTCGGGTTGCTCGACCCAACTCGCGTTGACGCTGGGGTTGCGGGCGGCGGCCCAGATGACGGCCTTAGCCAGGATCAGCAGCGGGGAGACCTTGATGCCCTCGAAGTCCCGGGACTTCTTGAGCCGCTGCGTGAACTCCATGGTGCGGGAGGCATCGACGTCGACGAAGATGCTCACATGCGGGGCGGTCGTGGCAGATTCCACCATGGCCTTCGCCGTCGCCTTGCGCACCCCGCGGACCGGCTCACGGGTCACCCGGTCCTCGTCGACCGTTCCGGGCATCCAGAACGTCGGCGCCTGGTCCTGCTCGGCCTCGCGTTGGGCCTGGTAGGAGATCAGATCCTCGCGGGTGATCTCCCCCCGGCCGCCGGTGCCGCGGACCTTGGACAAGTCGATGCCCAGTTCCTTGGCGATCTTGCGCACCGGCGGCTTGGCCAGGACACGGTCCAGCAGCTGGCTCACGGACTGTCGCGCGGCCAGCGCACGGGCCCCGGCGGTGGGGGCGGGCGCTGCGGATGCCTGTGCCGCAGGGACCGGCACGGCCGCGGGGGTGCCGGTGACGGGGACCGGTGGCGTCGTGGATTCAGCGACCGGGCGGGCGCTCGATGGAGCCGGCCTCTGTCCGGCGACCGGACCGGAATCAGGGGTTCCGCGGGAGGTGCGCGGCCGCCGTCGTACTGGATCCGCCTTCGGGCCCGATCCGACCAGCGGGCCGGGTGCCTTGTCCTCCTCGGGCCCGCCTGCCGGTTCCGCCGGCTCGGCGACCGGTTCGGGGGCCACCGGGGCACTCTCGACGCCGGGTTCCTGCGGGGCGGGGATCTCGAGCCCGGTCTCGTCGACGGAGAAGAGCGGCTGGCCGACCTCGACGGTTTGGCCCTCCGCGGCATGCAGCTCGGTCACGACGCCGGCATACGGGCTGGGCAGCTCCACCAGCGACTTGGCGGTTTCGATCTCCACGAAGACCTGGTTGGTCTCCACGGTGTCGCCGGGCTTGACCTTCCAGGAGGCGATGTCGGCCTCGGTCAGGCCCTCGCCGACGTCCGGCAGGTTGAAGGTACTCATGGATGGCTCCTTGGGCGGGCTGGTCGGGGTGCCGGATGGCTCAGTAGTCGAAGGAACGGTCCAGGGCGTCGAGCAGCTTGTCGATGTCCGGCAGGTACTGCTCCTCCACCTTGGCGACCGGGTAGGGCATGTGGAATCCACCGACCCGGATCACGGGCGCCTCGAGCGAGAGGAAGGCGCGCTCGGAGACGCGGGCCGCGATCTCGCCGCCGATCCCGCCGAACGTCGGCGCCTCGTGGGTGACGATGAGGCGGCCTGTCTTCTGCACCGAGGCGACCACGGTGTCGAAGTCGATGGGGCTGATCGAGCGCAGGTCGACGACCTCAATGCTGCGCCCGTCCTCGGTCGCGGCCTCGGCGGCGGCCAGGGCCACCGGGACGAGGGGCCCGTAGGTGACGATCGTGGCGTCGGCGCCTTCCCGGACGACCTGGGCGCTGAAGGCGTCCTGCGCCGGGGTCTCGGTGTCGACCTCGCCCTTGAGCCAATAGCGGCGCTTGGGCTCGAAGAAAATCACCGGGTCCAGGCAGGCGGCGGCCTGCTGGATCATCCAGTAGGCATCGTTCGGGTTGGACGGGGTGACGATGCGCAACCCGGCCGTGTGGGCGAAGAGGGCCTCCGGTGACTCCGAGTGGTGCTCGATGGAACCGATGCCGCCGCCGTAGGGGATGCGCACGACGACGGGGGCCCCGAAACGCCCTTCGGAACGCGCGCGCATCTTGGCCAGCTGGGTGGTGATCTGGTTGAAGCCGGGGAAGACGAAGCCGTCGAACTGGATCTCGGCGATCGGCGAGTATCCCCGCAGGCTCATCCCGATGGAGGTGCCGATGATCCCCGCCTCGGCAAGCGGGGAATCGACGACCCGGTCGGTCCCGAAGTCCGCCATCAGGCCCTCGGTGATCCGGTAGACGCCGCCGAGCCGGCCGATATCCTCGCCGATCAGCAGCGACTTGGGGTTCTCCTCCAGCACCCGCCGCAACCCGGAGGACAGGGCCTTGGCCATGGTCATGGTCGTCATCGGGACTCCCCCTGCTGCTGGTCGGCGGTCATCGCGTCGGCGTCGGCAAATCCGGCCTCGTACCGGCGGTGGAACTCCAGCTCCTCGCGGATCAGCGGGTGCGCCTCGGCGTACACGTTCTCGAAGGACTGCGCCAGCGTCGGGGCGGGGAAGGCCAGCGCCTCGCGGCGCACGCGGGCCGCCATCTCGTCGCCGTCGACGGCCAGCTGGGCGAAGAACGCGTCGTCGACCAGGCCCTGGGCGCGCAGGTACTTCTCGAGCCGGATCAGCGGGTCCTTGAGGACCCACGGCTCCTCGTCCACGGGCGTGCGGTATTTGGTCGGGTCATCGGCGGTGGTGTGCGCGCTCATGCGGTAGGTCTGGGCCTCGATGAGCACCGGTCCCCCGCCCCTGCGGGCATGTTCCAGCGCCCAGCGGGTGACGGCGTAGACCGCCAGGATGTCGTTGCCGTCCACGCGGATGCCCGGGAAGCCGTAGCCGGCCGCGCGTTGGGCCAGCGGCACCCGTGACTGGACCTCGAACGGGACCGAGATGGCCCACTGGTTGTTCTGGCAGAAGAAGACGACCGGTGCCTGGTTGCTTGCGGCGAAGACCATCGACTCGTGGGTTTCCCCTTCCGAGGAGGAGCCGTCGCCGAAGTAGGCCACCACCGCGGTGCCCTCGGCGGCGAGCCGTTCGGTGTCCCACCCGGCCTGGTCACGCTGGATGCCCATGGCGTACCCCGTGGCATGGGGCATCTGGGCCGCGAGGACCATTGTGTACATGTGGAAGTTGTTCTCCCGCGGGTCCCATCCGCCATTGGAGATGCCGCGGAAGATGCGCAGCATCTGCGGGAAGTCCACATCACGGGTGAGGGCCACGCCGTGTTCGCGATAGGTCGGGAAGATGTAGTCACGCGCCTCGGTGGCGCGTCCCGATCCGATTTGCGCGGCCTCTTGGCCACGCAGCGGCACCCAGAGGGCCAGCTGTCCCTGCCGTTGCAGGGCGGTGGCCTCCTGGTCGAAGCGCCGGGTCAACGCCATGTCCCGGTAGAAGCCGCGCAGCCGCTCCGCATCCACCTCCGCGAGATAGGGCGAATACTCGCCCTCCGACAGGAGCTCTCCGTCGGGCGTGAGCAACTGGACCATGTCGGTTGCCGCCGTCGCCTGTGCGGTTGAGGTCATGCGCGTGGGTACCCTTCGCTTGGAAATATGCCCCCTACGGCATGCATTCCGCAGGGGGCATATAACGGAAATACCCCTCCAGCCTACTGGGCCGTCGGCGTCCGGCCGGGATTGGCGACCGGCTAGGAAAGGGTGGGTCGTTTTGGATACTTGCTACAAACCTCGAGGAAACGCGTGTTCGCCTCTTCCTCGCCGATGCTCACCCGAAGCCCCTCGGTGCCGAAGGCGCGGACGGACAGCGCCTGCTCCCCGGCGATCCGGGCGAACTCGGGGGTGTCCTCGCCCAGCGCCAGCCAGACGAAGTTCCCCTGGGCATCCGGCACCTCCCAGCCCAGGTCCCGCAGGCCCTCGACGACACGGGTCCGCTCGTCGACCAGTCGTTGTACCCTTTCGACAACCTGGTCCATGTTCTCGATCGAGGCGACGGCGGCCTGCTCGGCCAGGCTCGAGACGGCAAACGGGGTGGCGATGACGCGCAGGTACTGGGTGATCGCCGGATGGGACACGGAGTAGCCGACCCGCAGGTTGGCCAGGCCGTGGGCCTTGGAGAAGGTCCGCAGCACCACGACATTGGGGTACTTGCGGTACATCTCGATGCCGTCCACGGCATCGTCGAGGCGGACGAATTCGTTGTAGGCCTCGTCGATGACGACCAGCACGTTGGCCGGGACCGCGTTGATGAACTTCTCCACCTCGGCGGTGGTCAGCGCGGGGCCGGTGGGGTTGTTCGGGGTGCAGAGCAGCACCACGGAGGTCTGGGCGTTCACGGCAGCGGCCATGGCCTCGAGGTCGTGCCGGCCGTCGGGCAGGTTGGGGATCTCCACGGCGTCGGCGCCGGTGGTCTGCACGACGATCGGGTAGGCCTCGAAGGAGCGCCAGGGATAGATGACCTCGTCGGCGACGTCGTCGTCGTTCTGCCCGGCAAAGGTCTGCAGGATCTGCGTCAGCGCACCCAGGCTTCCCGCTCCGGTGACGATGTCGTCGGCCGGGACATCGAGGTAGGCGGCCAGGGCCTCGCGCAGTTTCGTCGCCAGCGGGTCCGGGTAGCGGTTGTAGTCGACGCCCTCGCGGATGGCCTCCAGCACCGCGGGGATTGGCGGCTGGGGGTTTTCGTTGGAGGACAGCTTGAAGGAGGTCAGGCCGGGCACGGCGGCCGGGGGTTTGCCCGCCGCGTACTTCGGAAGCAGGTCCAGCACGGGACGTGGTTGCACCTCGACGGGTGTGACGGGGTTCTCGTTGCTCATACCCTCCACCCTATCGCCGCCGAGGCGTCTGGCGGGTCGGCCGCCGGTGTCCCCCGTACGTGGCGGCCATGGGCCGATCGGCGCCGATGTGCAAAGATGACCGGATGTTCCGTTTCATCGTCAGAGTCATCGTCAACGCCTTGGCCCTCGCCGCCGCGGCCTGGCTGCTTCCGGGCATCACCGTCGGCTCCAGCGCCGTGAGCGAGGCCGCGGGGAACGACATGGTCGGGGTGGTGCTGGCCTACCTCTTCATCGGTTTGATCTTCGGCATCGTGAACGCGGTGGTGCGCCCGATCATCGGCTTCCTGTCGCTGCCGATCACGTGTCTGACGCTGGGCCTGTTCGCGATCGTCATCAATGCGGCCATGCTCGTGCTGACGTCGTGGCTGAGCAGCTACACGCCCATCGGCCTGCACGTGGAGACCTTCTTCTGGGATGCCATCCTGGGGGCGGTCATCATCAGCATCGTCTCCGCCGTCATCGGCTGGATTGTCCCCGACAGCCGGGAACGCTGACGCCCCGCGTGCTTTGCGGACCCGGACGCTCACTGCCGTGCGGCGCCGGACAGGCCACGGGCCAGCGACGCGCGAACGGGCTTGGGCTTCATGCGCCGGGCCGGCTTCGCGGGTCCACGCCGCAAGGTCACCGTGGTGACGGTGGCCGTCCCCGCACCGGCAAAGACCGCGCCGAGCGCGGTGCGCGCCTCGACCACCCCGGGATCGGTGCTGGTGGCCAGCTCACGGGATAGGTGCGCATAGTTTCCCAGCTGGTGCGCGGCACCGAATCCCCCGGCCTGCAGGTCCGTCCCCGGGGCGTATCCCCGGAAGTCGACGGTGACCTGGTTGTCGGTCCGCGGATTGGGGCGTCCGTCCAGGCCGGGCACCATGTCGTCGACATGCTCGAGGTGCAGCCCGCGTACTCCGTCCGGCAGCGGCGTCCCGCCGACGGGCGCACCGGCGGTGACGACGTATTCCACGTCGTACTCCTCGGCCAGTGCCGGGTCAAGTGCCAGGTTTGCCGCGTGGATCCCGCCCTGGCTGTAGCCGGTGATGACCAGCCGGTCCCCGGGGTGGGCACCGGCTTCCCGCAGCGCCTCCGCCGCCGCCTCGGCGATGTAGGCGCTGCCGAGCCCCACCCCTTCGGCGATTCCGCCGTCGTCGAAGGGATTCAACCGCTCGGACGTGCGCCAGTCCCCGGCCGGTTGGGTCCCGGGCAGGGTCAGGATGTGGACGGTGCCAGCATTTGTCTGCGTGGTCGTGACCAGGACCGCGCCTTCCCCGGACACCGCGGCCTCTGCCCGACGCTGCAGATCCATCAGCTCGGCCAGCGGCGCGGTGAAGTCCTCCGGGGCCGACGTCGAGACGGACTCGACGTGGATGCTGCGCAGGTTCAGGATCTGGCGCAGGATGGCCAGGCCCACCAGCCCCGATCCCAACCGTTCGGCCAGGCCGACGTGGAAGGGGCCACCGTGTTCCCGGTCCGCCACCAGCCGTGCAACCGTCCGCCACGCCGCCCAGGTTGCCGGCTCCGAGCCGGGGTCGCCGCCGGTGGCCAGCCAGGCCAGCGCATATCCGGGGGCCGCGTTGATGAGGTCCTCGGTCGTCTGCCGGTCGGGGTGCCCATGGTTGGCCGCCATCTCGCTCTCCAGCCCAACGAAGAGCGTCGCGGAGCGGAGCCGGAAGGCGACGCGGGCCGCCTCGCGTTCGGCTTCCTCGTAGGTGGCCCGACTGGCCCGGAGCCCGGAGCGGAAGGCCGCAACGTGGTCCGCCACCTCCGCGGCCAGGCACTGTGCGGCCCAGAGGTGGTCCTCGGCTGCCCGGGACTGCAGCAGTCCCCGGCCTGCCACCGGCGGTGCCCCGTCGGCCAGCGCCATCGCCAGGAGCTGTCCCGCCGTGAACAGGCCCTCCTCCGCCCGGCCGAGCAGGGCCGCAGCGCGTTCGAACTGGTCGAGCTGAAAGTCCACGCTGGCCACGCCGCCGGAACTGCTGTGGCTCATGGCCCGGCCACCGTTGGGCTTTCACGCCCCCGGCGGATGGCCGCCAGGGCCTCCTCGAGCTCCCGGGGCACTGCATCGAGCTGGCGCAGGCAGTCCTCGAGGCGGCTCCGGTAGGCCCTGCCGGCCGCCGAGCGCCATTGCACCCCGAGGGCGCCCAGCACCTGGGTGCGCGCGGTGTCGACCTCCTCGAGGGCATGCCGGGCCCGTGCCTCCGCCAGATCCCAATCCTGCACCGCGCCTCCCCTGTCCCGGCGGCGGGGCCGTTCCCGCCGCAGCCCCGGTGAACACCACGCTAGGTGCGGCAGCAGCGGCGCGCAGGTCCCGCCGTCGTCCTTGTGGATATCGGGCGCCGGTGGAGGGGCCGGCGCGGGCGGACAGGGCACGTCATGCGGTGCCGGGCGGGCGGTAGTGCATGAAAGAATGGGCATCATGGCTGATTCCGCGCGCACATCCCTTGCTTCCGAACCGCTGGCACTCGGTGCCCTCGACGGCCGCTACCGGTCGGCGATCGCCCCGCTGGTGGACCACCTCTCGGAGGCGGCCCTGAACCGCAACCGGGTCCACGTCGAGGTCGAGTGGCTCATCCACCTGACCTCGAACTCGGTCCTGCCGGGCACCTCCCCGTTGTCTGCCGAGCAGACCGCCGCGCTGCGCCGCATCGTCACCGACTTCGACGCGGATTCGGTCTCCGAGCTGTCCGAGATCGAGGCCATCACCGTCCACGACGTCAAGGCCGTGGAGTACTACATCAACCGCCGGCTGCCCGGCATCGGCATCGAGGCGCTGACCCCGCTGGTGCACTTCGGCTGCACGAGCGAGGACATCAACAACCTCTCCTACGCGCTGGGCATCAAGGACGCGGTCGAGGACGTCTGGATGCCTGCGGCCCGCGCCCTGGTGGAGCAGGTCGGCGCCATGGCCGAGACGACGCGCGCGGTGCCGATGCTCTCGCGCACGCACGGGCAGCCGGCCACCCCGACGACGCTGGGCAAGGAGCTCGCCGTCACCGCCTGGCGGTTGACCCGCCAGCTGGAGCGGATCGCACGCACCGAGTACCTGGGCAAGATCAACGGGGCCACCGGCACCTACGCCGCGCACTACGCCTCAGTACCCGGGGCGGATTGGCAGCAGGTGTCGCGGACGTTCGTGGAGGGCCTGGGGCTGGACTGGAACCCGCTGACCACGCAGATCGAGTCGCACGACTGGCAGGCCGAGCTCTACGCCGACGTGGCCCGGTTCAACCGGATCCTGCACAACTTCTGCACCGACGTGTGGAGCTACATCTCCATCGGCTACTTCAAGCAGGTCCCGGTCGCCGGCGCCACGGGCTCCTCGACGATGCCGCACAAGGTCAACCCGATCCGGTTCGAGAACGCCGAGGCGAATCTGGAGATCTCCAACGGGCTGCTGGACACCCTCGGTTCGACCCTGGTGACCAGCCGCTGGCAGCGCGACCTCACCGATTCGTCCTCGCAGCGCAACATCGGCACCGCGTTCGGACACTCGCTGCTGGCCGTCTCCAACGTCGCCAAGGGCCTGGAGCGCCTGGACGTGGCGCAGGACGTGCTGGCCGAGGACCTGGAGCACAACTGGGAGGTGCTCGGCGAGGCCATCCAGATGGTCATGCGTGCCGAGGCCATCGCCGGCACCCCGGGCATGGAGAACCCCTACGAGCGGCTCAAGGAGCTGACCCGCGGGCACCGCGTCGACGCGGCGCGCATGCAGGAGTTCGTCGCCGGGCTGGGCCTGGGCGACGAGGCCGCGGCGCGCCTGCAGGCGTTGGCCCCGGCCACGTACAACGGCATCGCCGCCGAGCTGGTGGATCATCTGAAGTAGCCCAGCCCCACCTGCCCCCGAGGACGACGCCGGAACCTCCCGGCGTCGTCCTCTGGCGTTAAGGCGGTACATGACGCCGCTGACCTGCAGCCCTTGGTGATTGGCGTCACGTGCTCTACCATCGAATCAGTCAGATACCGCACGACTGTTCGGAATACGCACAACACCCTGCGTGCGACCATGTATCAGCACGATCCAAAGGACTTCCCATGGCATCGCAACCAGCCATCACGCCCACCGCGCCGGACCAGGCCCGCCGCCTACACCGCGCCCGCAAGGCGGCACTGGCCGCCTTCCTCGGCGGCATGCTCGAGTACTACGACTTCTTCGTCTACGCGACGGCCGCCTCCCTGGTCTTCTCCCACATCTTCTTCCCCGGCGGCGATCCCACCATTGCCATGCTCGCCTCCTTTGCGACCTTCGGCGTCGCGTATGTCGCCCGCCCGTTCGGCGCGGTGGTCTTCGGCCACCTCGGCGACCGCATGGGACGCAAGAACACCCTGGTGCTGACCCTGCTGGTCATGGGCGGCTCCACCTTCCTGATCGGCGTCCTGCCGGACTTCCACACCGCCGGCTACGTGGCCCCGGCCCTGCTGGTGTTCCTGCGCCTGTGCCAGGGGCTGTCCGCCGGCGCGGAGACCGCCGGGGCCTCGGCGCTGACGATGGAGGAATCGCCGGTCGGCCGCCGCGGGTTCTTCCCCTCCTTCGCCATGAGCGGCATCTCCGCGGGCATCGTGCTGGCCTCGCTGGTCTTCCTGCCCGTGGCCGCGATGAGCGAGGCCGACCGCCTGGCCTGGGGATGGCGGATCCCGTTCCTGCTCTCCGTCGTCGTACTCATCGTCGCGTTCCTGGTCCGCCGTTCCCTCGAGGAGCCCGAGGTCTTCGAGGCCAAGGCGGAAAAGCACGACCTGGCCAAGCTGCCGTTCATGGACATGTTCAAGACCCACCCGGCCCAGTTCCTGCAGATCTCGATGATGTCGTTCGAGACGGTGACCAATACCTTCATGCAGGCCTTCGGCCTGGCCTATGCCGTCAGCGTCGGCATTCCGGCCTCCACCATGCTGGTGGTGAGCATCGTGGGCAACATCATCGCCATGGCCACCCAGCCGCTGTTCGCGCTGTTCTCCGACAAATTCGGCCGCCGGACGATCTTCATCGCCGGCGTGCTGGGTTCGGGCAGCCTGATCTGGGTCTACTTCTGGGCGATCTCGACGGCCCAGGTCGGCCTGGTCTTCGTGGTGAGCACCGCGATCACCGCCGGAACCTACTCGATGTCCAACGCCATCTACCCGGCCTGGTTCGCCGAGCTGTTCAACGTGCGCGTGCGCTACACGGGCATGGCGATCGGGCTGCAGGTCGGCATCGTCTGCGCCGGATTCACCCCGCTGCTGGGCACCGCCCTGGTCGGCGGCGTCCACGCCAACTGGGGGCCGGCCGCCTGGATTGTCGCTGCGTCCTCGATCATCGCCGTCGCCGGCGCCTGGTGGGCGCGCGAAACGCACCGCACTCCCATCGAGGAGCTGGGCAACCCGGTGCGCCACCCCGTGGCCGGCCCGGCCGAGGCCGGCACCGCACCCCTGGCGCGCCCCAGCGCGGGCTGACCGCCCTGCTGATGCGGCCGGGGACGTTCGACCAGCCGGTCGGATGGTCCCGGCCCGTCGTCGTCCGGGCACCGGCCTCAGACAGCGGCGCGCACGTGGGGGACGACCATCGGCGTCCCGGACTGCGGATCGTCCATCACCTCGGCCTCGAGGCCGAAGACCTGCCGGACCAGCTCCGAGGTGAGGATCGCGCGCGGCGCTCCCTGCGCGTGGATGGCACCGTCCTTCATGACCACCAGGTCGGAGGCGAAGCGGGCCGCCTGGTTCAGGTCGTGGAGGACGGCGACGATGGTGCGTCCCTCGCGGTTGAGCTGGGCGAACAGCTCGAGCAGGTCGTACTGGTGGGCGATGTCCAGGTACGTCGTCGGTTCGTCGAGCAGGATGATGTCGGTGTCCTGGGCCAGGACCATGGCCAGCCAGGCCCGCTGGCGCTGGCCGCCGGAGAGCGAGGCCACCGGCACCTTTTCCATCCCGGCCAGCCGGGTGCGCTGCAGGGCCGCGGAGATGGCGGCGTCGTCGGCCGGGGACCATTGGCGCAGCAGCGTGTGGTGCGGGTGGCGGCCGCGGGCGACGAGGTCGCCGACGGTGATGCCTTCCGGGGCCACCGCCCCCTGCGGCAGCAGCGAGATGCGCCGGGCCACGGCCCGGCCGTTCATCTTCGCGACCGGCTCCCCATCGAGCGCGAGGCGCCCCGCGGTGGGCTTGTTCACCCGGGCGAACGCCTTGAGCAGCGTGGATTTGCCGCAGCCGTTGGGGCCCACGATGACCTTGAAGTCCCCGGCGTGGATCCCCAGGTCCAGATCGGCAACGATGGTCCGGCTGCCGTAGCCGAGGCTGATGCCCCGGGCGGCCAGGACGGGTTGGGCGTCACGAGGGTTCATGCCGACCCCTTTCTGAATTCACGGACGAGCAGCGCGCCGAGGTAGACGCCGCCGATGGCCAGGGTGAGGATGCCGACCGGAAGGGCCTGGGCCCACGGCGCCTGCTGGGCGACCAGATCGGCGACGACGAGCAGCAACGCGCCGGTCAGCCCGGACAGCAGCAGCTGGGGGCGGCCACTGCGGGCCAGCCGGCGGGCGATGTGCGGGGCGGTCAGGGAAATGAAGGCGATCGGGCCCGCGACGGCGACCGCTCCGCCGGCGAGCACCACGGACAACACCACCGCCCGGCGGCGGGTCCCGGACGCCGGGGACCCGAGGGCCTGGGCAACGTCGTCGCCCATCTCGCTCAAGGCCAGTGGCACGCTGAGCAATGCCAGCGGCACCGCACACACCAGCAGGACCACCCCGATGGTGGCGGCATGCTCCCAGGAGCGGGCCTCGAGGGAGCCGTTGAGGTAGGACGAGAGCATCGTCGCCTGATCGCGGGCGACCACGTAGACCACGTATTGCGTGAACGCCGCGGCCATCGCGGAGACCCCGATGCCTGCCAGGATCATGCGCAGCGGGTTGCCGAACCCGGTGCCGGTGCCCAGCGCAACGAGCCCCACTGCGGCCGCAGCGCCGAGCACCGACCCCAGCGGGATCGATGCGGTGCCGGGCAGCAGCAGGCCGAACAGCGCGGCGCCGGCCCCGGCGCCGGCACTGACGCCGATGACGTCCGGGCTGCCCAGCGGGTTGCGGGTGACGGATTGGAACAGCGCGCCGGAGAGCCCCAGCGCGATGCCCGCGCCGACGGCCACCACCAGCCGCGGGCCGCGCAGGTGGCCGAGCACGAAGGCCTGCTTGCCGTCCTCTGCCCCGCCGAACAGCGCGCCGAGGAGTTTGGATGGCTCGATGCCGAGTCCGCCCATCGTCAAGGTCCCGAAGGCCGCTGCCAGCAGGAAGGCCACGAGGGCGGCCCCGACGGCCAGTGGACGCCGTGCCACGGGCACCGCGATGCGCGAGCCGATGCGCAGCACCGGACCGGCAGCGGATGGGGCCGGGACCCGGGGCGGCCGCGGTCCCTCCGGGGCGCCCGGGGCGCCCGGGGCGCCCGGGGCGCCCGGGGCGCCCGTTGCGGCCGTTGCGGCCGTTGCCTTCGGGGCGGCTCCGTCGGCGTGCCGGTCGGCTGCGCGCTCGGTGGTGAGCCCGCTCATGAGCGGTCCCCCAGCTTCCGGACGACCAGGAGCAGGATGGGCGCGCCCACGAAGGCGGTGACCACCCCGACCATGAGTTCCTGCGGGCGCAGCAGCACCCGTCCGATGACATCGGCGGCCAGCAGGACGATGGGCCCGACCAGCAGGGCACCGAGCAGCTGGCGGCGCATCTCGAGCCCGACGAGGGCCCGCACGATGTGGGGAACGGCCAGGCCGATGAAGGCGATGGGGCCGACGGCGGCGGTGGCGGCCGCGCTCATGAGGGTGGCCGCTCCAAGTCCGGCGGCGCGCACCAGGCCCGTGCGGACGCCGAGCCCGGTGGCCGCTTCGCCGCCGAGCGCCAGAATGTTCAGCCCGCCGGCGACGGCGAAGGCGATCACCAGACCAAGGACGAGGAACGGCAGGACCGAGAAGAGCTGGCTGTAGGCGCCGTGGTGCAGCGATCCGACGACCCAGAAGCGGTAGTTGTCAAAGGTCTGGGGCAGGCTGAGCGCGATGCCCTGGACATAGGCCGTCAGCACGGCGGTGACCACGGCGCCGGCGAGGATCAGCCGGACCAGGTTCGCCCCTCCGGAGCCGGCGGTGCCCACCACGTAGACGACCACCGCGGCGAGCCCGGCCCCGGCGAGGGCGACCCAGACGGCGGCCGGGGAACCGAGCGTGAGGCCGAACAGGGCAGTGCAGGTGACCATGGCCGCGGCCGCGCCGGCATTGATGCCCAGCAGGCCGGGGTCGGCCAGCGGGTTCGCCGTGACGGATTGCATCAGGGTGCCTGCCAGCGCCAGAGCGGCACCAACGGCCAGGCCGAGCAGGGTGCGCTGGTAGCGCGAGTCGAAGACAGCCGCCAGGTAGGGGTCACCGTGCCCGGACCACGCGTTGAACAGCTGGGTGACGGTGGTGGGTTTGGAGCCGAGGACCAGGCTGGCGACCACGACGGCGGCGAGCACCAGCAGGCACGCCAGGTACACGGGTGCAGCCTGCAGCGGGCCCGGACGCTTGGTCCGGGTCTGCTGCAGGCTGGTCGCGGTGCTGGTGGTGCCCCGGATGGTGCTGCTACTTCTTCGCCTGGGCGATGGCGTGGTCGATCATCGGGATGTAGCGGTCCAGGGCATAGGGGACGGTCAACGGGTTGATCATCGAGGACGCGGTGACGAAGGCGTTGTCGTCGCTGGCGACGACGGCGCCCTTCTCGATCGCCGGGATCTGTGAGTACAGCTTGTTCGACAAGGCCTGCTTGCGGGCGGCCGCGTCGGAGTAGAACGTGAAGATGAGGTCGCTGTCGTTGAGCTGGTCGGCGTTCTCGTAGCCGATGATCGCCGAGTCGGTGCCTTCGGTCTCCTTCATCTGCTCCACGGCGGGGTCCGGGGTCAGGCCGAGCGCGTCGACCATGGCGGCGCGTTGTTCGGTGGGCAGGAAGACGCCCAGGGTGTCGGGCGTGGTGTAGATGTAGGAGAACGTGTAGTCGGCGTACTCGGGGTGGGCGCTGGCTACATCGGCGAGCTGCTTCTTCAGGTCGGAGACCAGGGCCCGGGCCTCGGATTCCTGCCCGAGCGCCTTGCCGACGATGTCGATCTGCTGGTCCCAGTCGATGCTCCAGGCCTTGTCCGGGTAGGCCACCGTCGGGGCGATCGCGTTGAGCGTGTCGAACTGCTCCTGGGTCAGCCCGGACCAGGGGGCGAGGATGACGTCGGGATCGAGTTCGACGATCTTCTCCATGTCCAGCTGCTCCCCGGCGCCGACGAGTTCGGGCAGCTTGCCGCCGTCCTTCTCGACGGCCTCGTGGATCCACGGGAGGTAGCCGGTTTCATCGGCGGCCCACGCGTACTCCTCCATGCCCACGGGGATGGTTCCGAGCGCTATCGAGGTTTCCGCGGAACCCTGCCCCAGGGTGATGACGCGTTCGGGCTTCTCGGGGATCTCGGCGGTGCCCAACGCGCTCTCGATGCTCACCGGGAAGCCGGCTTCGGGGGTCGGGGTGCTGTCGCCGGAGGCCGTGGCGTCGCCGCCGGCGCAGCCGGCCAGGGCGAGGGCGGAGGCGGCCGCGAGGGCCACCGTCGCCCCGAGGGAACGCAGGCGTGCAAAGGGCATGGGGTTCCTTACCGTGGTGCGGGCCGGACGCTGGGAGGACTGGCCGTGATCATCGAATGTCGTGCAAGGTAAGGCTACCCCAACTTGGTTCTGGACTTGCAACGTCACGGAGTCGTCACGTAATTATCGTGCGCTGTTCACAACCACCCGCGTTCGGCGGCAATGCCCGCCGCTTCGATGCGGTTGACTGCGCCGGTCTTGCCGATCGCCGACGAGAGGTGGTTCCGGACGGTCCCCGCCGACAGGTGCAAGGTGGCGGAAATCGCCGCCACTGCCTTCCCGTCGCGGGCCAGTGCCAGGGCCTGGCGTTCGCGTTCGGTCAACGGGTTCTGCCCTTCGGAGAGCGAGGCCGCGGCCAGTTCCGGGTCCACGACGCGCAGCCCGGCATGGACCTTGCGGATGGCCTCGGCCAGCTCGGAGGCGGGGGTGTCCTTCACGACGAACCCGCTGGCGCCGGCCTGGAGCGCCTCGCGCAGGTAGCCGGTGCGCCCGAAGGTGGTGACCATGAGCGTTCGGCACCCGGGCACGCCGGCCCGGATGCGGCGAGCGGCCTCGATGCCGTCGACGCCGGGCATCTGGATGTCCAGGACAGCGACATCCACGGCAAGCCGTCCGGCCAGTTCCACCGCCGCGGTGCCGTGGTCGGCCTCGGCCACGACCTCGAGGTCGGATTCCAGGTTGAGCAGGGCCACGAGGGCGCCGCGCACCAACGCCTGGTCGTCGGCGACGAGGACGCGGATGCTCACCAGCTGGCCTCAACCCGGGTTCCGCCGAGGGCGGCCGCCCCCACGTGGAAGGTCGCGCCAGCCTCGGCCATGCGCTCGCTCATGCCGCACATGCCATTGCCTGCGGTGCTCGACCCCAGCCCCACGCCGTCGTCCTCGATGACCAGGGAGCCGGACGCGAAGCGGATGCGGCAGCGGGAGGCGCGGGCGTGGCGCAGCACGTTGGTGCCCGCCTCGCGGAGCAGCCAGCCCAGCGGGTCGCGCAGCCGGTCGGGGACGTGTCCGGCATGGTCGCCCTCGACCTCGACCGCGAGCCCGGCGCCGCCCAGCGTCAGGCGGATTGCCTCGAGCTGGGTGGACAGGCCGTTGCCGCGTAGTCCGCCGACCGTGGCCCGCACATCGGCGAGGGCGCCGCGCACCAGCGCCCTGATGTCCGCGATTTCGGTCCGGCTGCGCTCCGGGTCGGCGTCGATGAGGCGTTCGGCCAGCTCGGCCTTCACGGCGACGACGGTCAGCGTATGGCCCAGGATGTCGTGGACGTCCCGGGCGAGGCGTTCGCGTTCGGAGACGACGGCGAGGTCGGCCTGCATCCGCTCGCTGCGGTTGCCTGCCTGGATCAGGGCGAACGTCACCATGTTCAGCACGAAGATCCCCAGTTGGATCGCGGCGATGAAGACGTACCCCCACACGTCGCCCGCCAGCGCCGGCAAGGCGAAGGTGAGCCCGATGCAGCCGACCCCCACCGCCCAGGCGGCCGGACGCGGCAGCAGGAAGCAGGCGTAGCCGATCAGGAAGGGCGTCATGAACAGGGCATCGAGGCCGATGAGCGCGCCCATGGCCAGGATGATGGCCGCCAGGATCACGAACCCCAGGGCGTTGAACCGGGGCCAGCGGGCGTCGGGGTCCAGGCGGTTCCCGCCGATGAAGGCGAACAGGTAGACCCCGACGAAGAGCCCGATCAGCAGGTAGCCGAGGGCCAGCCTCCCGGGCCCGAGGCCCGCCTGGACGAGGGCCACGATCGTGTAGCCCAGGAAGACGAGCCAGATCGCGGAGAGGAGCCAGCCGCGTTGGGCCCACCGGTCGGTGGACGCCTCGGCGGGTCCGCGGGCAGCCGCCTGCCGGGTCATGGCAGGCCCTCCTACCGGCGGGCGCGGCCGCGGCGCACGGCCAGGACCGCGACGAGCCCGAAGATGAGTAGCCATGCCACCAGATTAGCGATCAGCGCCCACAAGGGGTCCACATCCGTGGAACCGGATTGGGCACCCTCTAGGACGGGCCACCTTACGAGGCCGACGAATCCGTACATCGGGGTGAACCGGGCGACGTCGAGCAGGGTGCCGGACAGGGGAACGAAGACGTTTCCGAGGAAGGAGAGCACGACCAGCAGCCCGGAGGCGATGCCCATGGCCGACTCGCTCCTGAAGAGCATGGCGACGGCGTAGCCGAACAAGGCGAACAGGATCGATCCGACCAGCGCGATCGCGAAGGTGGCTGCCCACATCCAGCCGTGGTCGGCGTGCGCGCCGGTGAGTGCGCCGACGATGAAGACGACGGCGATCGACAGGGCAGTGACGATGAGGGCAACCACTGCCTTTCCAGCGACGAATCCGGCCGGCCGCAGGGGCGTCAGGCCGATTTGCCGGCCCCACCCCTGCATCTGCTCGACCGCGGAGACGCCAGTGACCGTGGTGGCGGCGACGGAGGCACCGTAGGCGGCCATCGACGCCATGATGTAGAACTTCACGTTGCCATTGCCCGCGCTTTCGTTCGCGTAGCTGAACGACAGGCCGAAGATGACATACATCAGGGTGGGCAGGACGAGGACGAACATCAGGTTCATGACGTCGCGCAATTGGCGGGTCAGGTCGATGCGGACAAAGGTCGCGTTCATGGTGTTTCCCTTCGGGACATCGGGACGGGTCAGGCGCCGACGGCGTCGGTCGGTGCGGTGTGTATCGGCGTGGGGACGGCGTCGCGGGTCATCTGGACGAAGGCGCTTTCCAGGCTGGGCGCGGAGATCTCCAGTTCGGAGCCGCCCCCTCCGTTGAGCAGGTGGCGGGCGACGGCGTCGGAATCGGTGGTGGTGACGGTGACCCGGGTGCCGTTGACCTGTAGGTCCGTCACACCAGCGAGTGCGCGGAGCTCGGCCAGTCGCGGGTCGGTGGCGTCGATAGTGCCGTGCTGCTGGAGCGTCGCCGCCACCGTCCGTCCGGCGGCGAGGGCCCGGACGCTCGAGGTGCTGCCGTCGGCGATGATCTTCCCGGCGTTCATGAGCACGATGCGCTGGGCGAAGCTTTCGGCTTCCTCGAGATAGTGCGTGGCGAAGATGACGGTGCGGCCCGCCGTGGCGTCGCGGCGCATCGTGGCCCAAAAGTCGCGGCGGGCGTTGACGTCCATGCCGGCCGTGGGTTCGTCGAGGATCAACACGTCGGGATCCGGCAACAGTGCCAGCGCGAATTTCAGCCGCTGCTGTTCACCGCCGGAACACTTGACGACCTTTCGGCGGGCCAGCCGGGCGGTGTCGGTGGCCGCCATGACCTCCTCCACCCGCCCCGTGGCGCCGTGCAGTGAGGCAATGGCCACCACGGTTTCCCGGACGGTGAGGTCGCGCAGCAACCCGCCGGTTTGCAGCAGCGCCGAAACCCGACCGGCGCGGACGGCGGCCTGCGGTCGTTGGCCGAAGACGCTGACGCTGCCCGATGTCGGGACGGCCAGGCCCAGGGCCATGTCGATCGTCGTGGTCTTCCCGGCTCCGTTGGGGCCGAGCAGGGCGACGATTTCCCCCGCGTTGACGGCCAGGTCGATGCCGTCGACCGCGTTAAGCCGCCCTCCGTCGGCGGGGAAGGTCTTGTGCAGGTCCTGAAGCTCAAGGGCTGGTGTCGGATTGTCCATGACCCCAGTCTTGTCGCAGTCCCGCCGTCGCACCTCTGGCAGCGATCACGATCTGCCCATGACCGATGTCATGGTCGGGGCGGTTCCCCCAGCCGACGCGCAGCCGCGTCCTGGTGCGCCAGCCGGCGCGCCAGGACGACGGGCTCGTAGAGCGCGGTCAAAGGACCGAACGCCCGGTCTCATCAGCAGGAGGCATCATGGATACGGGCAGCACCACCACCGCAGGGGTCGTCCTGCTGGCCGTGGTCGCCATCGCCTACGGCGGCACGTTCGTGCTGCGCGTGGTCTCGGGAAAGCAGCCAGCCAATGAACTGCAGAAATCCTTCTTCCGTGCAGGTCATGCCCATGCCGGAGTGCTCGTCGTCCTGGGGCTGGTCGTCTTGCTGCTCATGGACGCCGCAGCGGTGCCCGCCCTGTTCTGCTACGCCGCCGACGGCGTGTTGATCTCGGCGATCCTGATGCCCGCGGGCTTCTTCCTGTCGGTGATCGGGCGGAACCCGCAGAAGCCCAACGGGCTCATCGCGTTGTTATGGGCCGGCGGCGCCCTCCTGACCGTGAGCCTCGTCGTCGGCGGCATCGGGCTGCTCGGGGCCGGCTGAGGACCACCAGCGAGCAGACGTCGCTGCCGGCGCGGCCGCGCGAACCTCACACGTGCGCGTTGCCTGCCTGGAAACGCACGATGCGCTCGACCGCCTCGGCCACTGCCTCCCGTCCCGCAGCGAAGCTCAACCTCACCGCCCGGCGGCCTTCCACACCGTCGAAATCGGCGCCCGGCACCAGTGCCACGCCTTCCTCCTCGAGCAATGCGGCACAGTAGGCCGCGGAGTCCTCGAAGCCGGCCATCGCCCCGCCCAGATCCGCATACAGGTAGAACGCCCCGTCGGCCGGGGCGGCCGTCCCCCACCCCAAGCGCGGCAGGTTCTCCAGCAGGACGGCGCGTGTTGAGGCGAACTCGTCGACGAAGCCCCGGGCCTGCCGGTAGGAATCCTCCGTAAAGGCCTCCACGGCTGCCATCTGGGCCGGTGCCGGAGGGCAGAGGGCGACGTTCCCGGCGAGGGCATCGACGGCCGCCAGCAGGTCATCGGGCACGATGGCCCAGCCCAGCCGCCAGCCCGTCATGCCCCAGTACTTCGAGAAGCTGGAGATGACGACGGCGGTGCGGTCCAGTTCCCAGGCGCAGACTCCCTGCGGGTCCGGTTCCCCGGCCGCGGGATAGGTGATGCCGTGGTAGATCTCGTCGCTGATCAGCCGCACCGCATGACGAGCACACCATGCGGTGAGATCGGCGAGTTCGCCGCGGGAGAGCATCGTTCCGGTCGGGTTGGCCGGCGAGGCCAGCATTAGACCGCTCAGCGGGCCGTGCTCGGCAGCAGCGGCATCGAGCTGCCCGGGCGTGGGCTGGTACCGGGTCTCCGGCCCGCAGTCCAGTTCGACCACCTCGATCCCCAATACCCGCAGGATGTTCCGGTAAGCAGGATAGCCGGGACGCGCGAGGGCGACGCGGTCGCCGGGGTTGAAGGCCGCGAGGAAAGTGAGCATGAAGGCCCCGGAGGATCCAGTGGTCACCGCGACATTGGCGGCGGGTATTTCGACTCCATACCAGCGCCGATAGTGCCCCGCGATGGCCGCGCGGAGTTCCGCGATGCCGAGCGTCGGCGTATAGGTCAAAGGGACCCTGGAGGCATGGATCGCCGCCGCCCGATCCGACACTCCCGTGGGCGCGCCGCCGCTGGGCTCCCCCGCGCAGAGGGAGATGACGTCCCGGCCGGCGGCGCGCAGTTCCGCCACCCGACCGAGGATGTCCATCACCTGGAACGGCGGCACCTGGGCGCGGGAGGCAACGGAGAGTGGTCGTTGGTTCACGGAGTTGCTCCTCGTGGTCGGTCTTCGCGCGGTACACCTAGCCTGACACAGGCGGCCGACGGGGAAGACGCCTGACACCGCACCTAGGCCCAGAGCGTGAGGCGACGACCGGCACCCGAAACCCTCCACGTCGTGGTGCGCAGCCAGAGGTGGCAGGCCGCCGTCGATCCGGTGGCCACCTGCAGGCAGGCCGGCACGCCGTCCGGCGTCGCTCCCGCATACCGCGATCCGCCGGGATTCCAGCAAG
This sequence comes from Arthrobacter sp. JSM 101049, assembly GCF_041679245.1. Lineage (NCBI taxonomy): Bacteria > Bacillati > Actinomycetota > Actinomycetes > Micrococcales > Micrococcaceae > Arthrobacter > Arthrobacter sp. JSM 101049. Next base: position 1,016,419 of record NZ_JBGFFC010000001.1, read on the forward strand.
GCGCGTTGGGCTGGTGCGCACCGAAGACCAGGTCGGCCGCGCTGTGGACGCCGACCCCGGCCAGCCGGTCTCCCAGCTGCCTGTCCCGCCGGGCCGAGAAGTCGCAGTACAGCCGGACCAAGGACAAGTCGTCGCCGCATCCGTGATGCCTCCACATCCGGTAGACATAGCAGACGAGGCATTCGCGATGCACCGGGGCGCGGGCCAGCGGCGGGATGTTCCGGATCCCCACCGGCACGGCGTTCGTTCGCACTGGCGGGCTGGTGCCGGTCATGATGTCCCCTTTCGACACCACCACGGTCCCTCACTTCCCGCCGCCGACGGCCCGCGGGAGATGGGAGGTGGGTAGCCGGGCCGTCAGCCCGGTTGTGGAGGGAGCGCGAGCGGCCTACGAGAAGGCGTCGAGTCGGCGCAGGTAGAAGTGCAGGGGCGCGTGGCGCAACCTCTCGGGAAGGCGGGGATAGACCAGGGCGACCGTGCGCAGCAGGGCGCGGAAGACGCCGTCGTGCACCGGCCCATAGCGCAGGCCGAAGCCGGCACGGAGCTCGGGGGTGAGGAGGCCAGCGGTGAGCAGGCGTGCCACCGGCATGAGGAGCCGCACCCAGGCGGGGGCGTTGCGGGCAGCGAGGAGTTGGCGGCCGACGCGCAGGATGGCCCGGTCGACGCAGAGCCGCGCAGCCATCCGGTCCCAGTAGGCCGCGAAGTCGGCCCGGGTGGCCGGCCAGAGATCCTCCGGCATGCGCAGCGCGGTTCCGAGCACCGCGTACTCGCGGTAGATCCGCTCGGCCGCCTCGGCGGGCAACGGCGGGAACAGCGCGTCGTGGACCACCATGGCGGAGTCGTAGAGGGTGGCCGCGACCCACAACTGGGCGTCGGGGTCGTTGGCGTCGTAGGCGGGATGGCTGCCGTCGGATGCGGCGTCGGCATGCACCGGGGCGTGGGAGCGTTCGACCCAGCGGCGGGCGGCGTCGGCCTGGGCCGGCGTGCCGTTGGTGAGGGCGTAGATGTAGGTCAGGGTCCCGTGCAGCCGGGCCAACGGGTCCTCGACGAAACCGGAATGCCGGGCGACGCCGTGGCCGACCGGAGGGTAGGCCAACTGCAGCAGGATGGCCCGGCCGGCCCCCGCCAGCAGGACGGATTCGGGCGCCATGTCGGCCATCGTTGGCGGTGAACCGGTGCCCGTGCCGAAGATGCCCATGCCTTCGATGCTAGCGCGGTACCGCCGGGTGGCTTTCTATTCGGCGGCGGCGAGCTGCCCGCAGGCGCCGTCGATCTCCTTGCCGCGGGTGTCGCGCAGCGTGGTGGGGATCCCGGCGTCGATCAGACGGTTGATGAACTCGTCGGTGACGTCCGGCTCCGAGGAGGTCCAGACCGAACCCGGGGTGGGGTTCAACGGAATCGGGTTCACGTGGACCCAGCCGCGGCCGCGCGCGTTGAGCTTCTTGGCCAGCAGGTCGGCACGCCAGGCGTGGTCGTTCATGTCCTTGATCAACGCGTATTCGATGGAGACGCGGCGCCCCGTGGTCCGGTAGTAGTTGTAGGCGGCGTCGATCGCCTCGTCGGTCTTCCAGCGCGAGTTCACCGGGATGAGCTCGTCGCGCAGCTCGTCATCGGGGGCGTGCAGGCTCAACGCGAACGTGATCGGGATGTCCTCCGCGGCCAGCTTGTTGATCGCCGGGACCAGGCCGACGGTGGAGACGGTGATGTTGCGCGCGCTCATCCCCAGCCCCTCGGGGGCGTCGTCGATCATGCGGTGCACCGCGGTCATCACGCGCTTGTAGTTGGCCAGGGGTTCGCCCATGCCCATGAACACGATGTTGGTGACGCGTTCGGCGTCGTGCCCGCCGTCGCGGCGTCCGCCCTTCAGCCCGCCCTCGGCGATGACGCGGTTGGCCTGGACGATCTGGTCGAGGATCTCGGCGGCCGACATGTTGCGGGTCAGCCCAGCCTGGCCGGTCGCGCAGAACGGGCAGTTCATGCCGCAACCGCACTGGCTGGACACGCACAAGGTGACGCGGCCCGGGTAGCGCATCAGCACCGACTCGACGAGCGATCCGTCGAAGAGCCGCCAGAGGAACTTGATGGTGTCCCCGTTGTCGGTCGTCAGCCGCTTGACCTCGGTGAGCAGCGGCGGGAACATCGCCTCGACCAGTTCGGCCCGGCGTTCCTTGGGCAGGTCGCTCATGCGCTCGGGGTCGGTGGTGTAGTGCTGGAAGTAGTGCACGGAGAGCTGCTTGGCGCGGAACGCCGGCAGCCCGAGTTCCTTGAGCTTGGCCTGGCGTTCGGCCAACGACAGGTCGGCCAGGTGCACGGGCGGCTGGGAGACGCGCGGCTTGGACTTGAATTCGAGCTTGGGGCGGCCATCCGGCGCCATGGCCTGCGTCCAGCCCTCGGCCGTGGGACGGACCTGGGTGCGCCCCTCCTGCTCGGCGCGCCGCTCGGAGACGCGCCGCGTCTCGGACTCGTCGTGCTTGGCGGTGCGGTCGCTGCGCGCGGCGACGGCCTCCGAGGTCCGGCTGCGGGCGTGCTCGGCGGAGTCGGGAACTGCGGAGTTGGGGGAAGTAGTCATTACCCCCATTGTCCCATGCTTGTCCAGACGGCGCGCGGGCCCTATGGCCCCGCTCACCATGAGGAGGTCATCGGTCGTCGCGGTGATGCCCCGGCGCACGGGTTTCGAGTGCCGCGTTGCGGGCGGCAGCCTTCCCGGCGCGGACGGCGAGGCGGCGTCTCCGGCGGGCACGCAGTCCCGTTCGGGCGGCCACGACGGCGGACGGCATGCTGCGCGTCTCCCACCACTGGATGGCGGTGGAGATCAGTCGGCCCAACACCAGCGAGACGACGATCGCGAGCAGGACGGCGAACTCGGTGTCCAGGTCCTCCCAGAGCCCGGAGAGCACCCCGACTCCCACGGAGTAGATCGACCAGACGATCCCGGCGATCAGCGAATTCCTGAAGAAGACGCTCCACGGGTGCGGGACCAGGGCGGAACCGACGTTCAGGGTCAGTCGACCCAGAGGGATGAACCGCGAGGTCATGACCAGGGGCAGGTCGTTGTCCTTCAGCCGGCTGCGCGCCGCGGCCAGGGCGGCTTGCCACCGGCGGCCGGAGAGGATGCGCCAATGCACGACGTCGAAGCGCAGGGCCAGCAAGTAGGTCACGATGTCGCCGGCGAGCGCACCCATGAGCATTGCGACACCGAGCAGCACGGGATTCAGCGAGTCCGAATTCGCGGCCAAGGCGCCCAATGCCACGAAGAGCGTGGTGCTGGGCACCGGCGGGATGAGCGCAGATACCGCCACGAAGAGGGCGCCGACGGCATAGACCCAGATGTCGTCGAGGGAACGCAGCCCCTCGCCCAACTCGTTCACGGGTCCAGCCTTTCGTTCCGACGATGCGTTCGGGCATCGATCCTATGCCAGCCGGGGCATCGCCGTCGCCCGCGGACCAGCGCCGCAGTCTCGCAGCGGCGACGCCGTCTTCCGCCCAGTGGCAGCCGGCTCTTGGCCCGGCCGTCCACCGCTGCGAAGCTGGCCCCATGACCAAGCTGCAGCCCCTTGCCAACCAGTACGGCCACGACGTGTCCACCCATGTCCCGGACCACCCCGGCGGGGTCATCGCCCTACAGGGACGTGATGCAGCCATCTGGGAGCAGGCCGCCCCGCTGCTGGCGGTGCGCGACAACGACGCGCACACGCTCTACGCCTATGCCTTGGCCACCTCGTTCCTGGCGGCCCACCCGGAGGCCGAGCCCGCCATTGTCCTACCGGCCATCTTGCTCCATGACATCGGCTGGTCCCAGGTTCCGCCGGAGGAGGTCCTCTCCGCCATCGCACCCGGGGGTGGACGGCCCGACCTCGTATTGCTGCATGAGAAGGAAGGCAGCCGACTGGCGGCCGGGATCCTCGGCGACCTCGGCCACGATGCCGGGCATACGCAGCGCATCCTGGAGATCATCGACGGTCATGATTCGCGCCGCGAGGCGCTGGGCATCGACGATGCCCTCGTCAAGGACGCCGACAAGACCTGGCGACTAAGTCCCCACGGACTCGATACGGTGATGGACTGGTTCGGCCTGGACCGCGGCCAGGCCCTGCGGCTGTGCAGCGCGCGGGTGCATGGGCACCTGTTCACCGACGAGGCCCGTGCCGTCGCCCGGGCCTTTTCCGCCGTCGAATCGGCCTCGGCATGGGACCAGCGGCGGGCGCTGACGGGTCGATAGTCCGCAGCCCGCCCGATGTGCTTGGATGGTTGGACAAGCCAAGGTCCCGCCGGGCCGGTCGACGGAGGATCCATGTCAGGTGGCAACAAGGACACCGGGCGCAGCGTCACCTCGAAGGTCCTGGGCATCCTCGAGGTCTTCGAGACCTCGCGCCGGTCGATGTCGCTGACGGAGATCTCCACGCGCTCGGGGCTCCCCCTGAGCACCACGCACCGTTTAGTGGGCGAGCTGGTCGATTGGGGGTTCCTCTCCCGCGGCCCGAATGGACGCATCCAGCTAGGGCTCCGTCTCTGGGCCATAGCCCAGAACGCAGGCCGGCAGCTGCGCGAGACGGCTCGCCCCTTTGTGCAGGATCTCTTCTCATTGACCGGCGAAACCAGCCAGCTGGTGGTCCGCGACGGGGCGAGCGCGCTTTACATCGACCGGGTCTACGGCAGCAAGCGGATCCCCCGCGCCTCACGCGTCGGGGGCCGCCTGCCCTTGCACGCAACCGCCTGCGGCAAGGTGCTGCTCGCTTTCGAGGAGGACTGGGTTCGCTTGGGATATCTCCAGCGCACTCTGGGACAGCCCACCATGCATACCCACGTCAACCCGGAACGACTGGCCATTGAACTGTCGGAAGTCCGCAGCCAGGGCTACGCCACCACCTTCGAGGAGATGCGCTTGGGCTTGTGCTCGATCGCGGTACCGGTCTTCCACTCCGGAAAGATCGGTTGCTCGATCGGCTTGGTCGTCTCCGCAGAGCAGGCATCGTCGATGAACCGACACCTTCCCGTCCTCAACGGCATCTCTGCGCAGATCCAGCGGGCCACCGCCCACATCCCGTTGGAAACGCTGCTCGGGAGCATCATCGATCCACTGCCGCCGGCTCCCCCAGAACACTAGGCCGGCTCTTCGCGCTGCGACCCCCGGCCCACACGCCTTCCGTCCAGTGGAAGAAGGCATGAGCTTTGCGATGTGATGTGGACGACACTGGTAGGACGACGGCGGCACATCATGCCGCACCGCAGACCCACCAGGAGTACACATGTCTTCCCCTTCGGATACGGCAACGGGCTGCCCCTTCGGCCACGGGGCCGCAGCGGCACCGGCTGGCCACCACGGCTACGAGCCATTCGACATGAAGGACCCGTTCCCCTCCTACGCCGAACTCCGCGAGGAACAGCCGGTGATGTTCGACGAACGGATCAACTACTACGTCGTCACCCGTTACGACGACATCAAGGCCGTCTTCGACGACTGGGAGACCTTCTCCAGCGAGAACGCACAAGCGCCGGTCCGCGAACGCGGCCCGGAGGCGAAGCAGATCATGGCGGACGGCGGGTTCACCGCATACTCGGGCCTATCCGCCCGCGTACCCCCGGAGCACACCCGGATCCGCACCGTGGTCCAGAAGGCCTTCACGCCGCGGCGCTACAAGCAGCTCGAACCGGCCATCCGTGAAAACGTGGTCACCCGGCTGGAGGCCATGCTGGCCCGCCCGGATGGTCGCGGCGACATGGTCCGCGACCTCGCCTACGACATCCCTACCATCACCATCCTCACGCTGATCGGTGCCGACACCTCCAAGATCGACACCTACAAGCGCTGGTCGGACTCCCGGGCCGCGATGACCTGGGGCGATCTGAGCGACAGCGAACAGGTCCCCCACGCCCACAACCTGGTGGAGTACTGGCAGGAATGCCTCCAGCTGGTCTCCTCGGCACATGCCGAGGGCGGCGACAGCCTGACCGCGGACCTGGTGGCTGCACAACGAGATGGTGCCGAGATCAGCGACCACGAGATCGCCTCGGTGCTCTATAGCCTGCTCTTTGCCGGTCACGAAACGACCACGACGTTGATTTCCAACTGCGTGCGGGTCCTCATGGCCCACCCCGACCAATGGCAGCAGGTCGTCGCCGACCCCAAACTGGTCCCCAAGGCGATCGACGAGATCCTGCGCTACTCCGGCTCCATCGTGGGCTGGCGGCGCAAGGCCCTCAAGGCCGCCACCGTCGGTGGAGTCGACATCCCCGAGGGCGCCGGGCTGCTGCTGCTCATGGGGTCGGCCAACCGCGACTCCTCCCGGTTCGATGACGGCGAGGAATTCGACATCACCCGCGGCAATGCCCGGGAGCACCTCTCTTTCGGGTTCGGAATCCACTACTGCCTGGGCAACATGCTCGCCAAGCTCCAGGCGAAGATCTGCCTCGAGGAGATCGCCCGGCTCGCACCCCATCTCCAATTGGACGCCCCGGAGGACATCGGATTCCGCAAGAACCTGTCCTTCCGCGTCCCCGAAACTGTCCCCGTCACCTGGGAGGCCTGACACCATGATCACGACCCGCCACATCCAGTTCTTCGACGACGGCGCGACTGCCTCGCTCGAGCGCCTCGGCGGCAAAGGCGCCTCCCTGGTCACCATGACCGCGGCCGGCATGCCCGTCCCGCCTGGGTTCGTCGTCACCACGGACCAGTTCAACCTGTTCATGGAATCGACCGGTATTGCGGGGAAGATCGCCGAGCACCTCTCCGCGCTCGATCCCGACGACGTCGCCGCCGTCGATGCGATTTCCTCCCGGATCCGCGAGGCCATCTGCTCCCGGCCTGTTCCGAAAGAGGCCCGCGACGCCACCCGCGGCGCGTACGCCGACCTCATGGTTCGCTTCGATGGTCCCGTCCCGGTGGCCGTGCGCTCCTCGGCAACCGCGGAGGACCTGCCGGATGCCTCGTTCGCCGGCCAACAGGATACCTACCTGTGGCTCGAGGGCTTCGACGCCGTCGGCGAGCACATCCGCAAGTGCTGGGCCTCGCTCTACACCTCGCGGGCCATCCTGTACAGGTTGAAGAACAACATCCCCGACGAGGGCCTGTCCATTGCCGTCGTCATCCAGAAGATGGTCAACGCCCGCACCTCCGGGGTCGCCATGACGTTGGACCCGGCAACCGGCGACCGGTCGAAGATCACCATCGACGCGTCCTACGGCGTCGGTGAGATGGTCGTCTCCGGAACCGTCACCCCCGACAACATCCAACTCGACAAGGTCACCCTGGCGATCGTCCAGGAACATGTGGGCGACAAGCACGCCGAACTCGTTCCCGACACGGGAGCCCACGCCCTGGTCGAACGCGAGGTCGACGCGGACCGGAGGGCCCGCCGGTGCCTGTCCGACGACGAGCTCACGGCCGTCGCCGCTATGGCCAAACGGGCGGAAAAGCATTATGGCTGCCCGCAGGACATCGAATGGGCCCTGGATGCCGACCTGCCCGACGGCGGGAACCTCCTGCTGCTGCAGTCCCGCCCGGAAACCGTCCACTCCTCCAAGCCGCAGACCGCGCCGACCCCGGTGCTGGGCGGCGGCTTCGCCGCCTCCCTGGGCCTCGCCCCCGCCAACCTGAAACAGGGCGCCTGAACCGCTTTACGGACCCCGGCCCGCACCCACAGCACCACGCCACCCCCGCGGCTCACCGTCGAGCCACACCGAAAGGACGCGACATGTCCATGAAATCCTTCCCCAAGCCCTCAGAGCTCGCTGTCCCCGCCGGCGCCGAGGGCTGGGAAAAGATCTACCCCTACTACCTGGTCTTCCAGGACAAGCTCAAGGACGAGGAGGACGCCAAGTTCTGGTTCTGCGACTCACAGCATTGGCCCACCGTCTTCAAGCCCTTCGAGACCATCGGCGGCGAATTCGCCGTCAAGTGCCTGGGCCAGTACAACGCCCGGCACCTGATGATCCCCAACGCCAACGGCATCGAGTTCCGCGTCCACCTGGGCTACCTCTACATGTCCCCCATTCCCGTCCCCGAGGACCAGATCGCAGAACGCGTCCCGCACTTCGAGGAGCGCGTCGGTCACTACTTCGCCAACTGGGCCGAGAAACTCGAGCAGTGGCAAGTCAAGGTCCGCGGCACCATCGACGAGATGGAGTCCCTGACTTTCGCGAAGCTGCCGGACATGGTCCCGCTGGATGACATCACCTCCGGCAAGGCCATGGACGGCTCCGAGGTGCTGCTGGAGAACTACGACCGGCTGATCCAGCTGGCCTACCAGAACTGGCAGTACCACTTCGAGTTCCTGAACCTGGGCTACATCGCCTACCTGGACTTCTTCAACTTTTGCAAGGCCGTCTTCCCCAACATCCCCGACCAGTCCATCGCCAGGATGGTCCAGGGTGTGGACATGGAGCTGTTCCGTCCCGACGACGAGCTCAAGGGCCTGGCCAAGCTCGCCGTCGAGCTGGGTATGCAGGACGCCTTCGCCAATCCGGACGAGGCCGGTGCGACGCTGGCCGCGATCGCCACCCTTGAGGGCGGGGAACGCTGGCTGAAGCAGTACGAGGATGCGAAGGATCCGTGGTTCAACTTCACTGTCGGCAACGGCTTCTACGGCCACGACAAGTACTGGTACGAGCACCAGGAGATCCCGCTGGGCTACATCGCCGACTACATCCGCCGCCTCGACGACGGCCAGGAGATCATGCGCCCCAAGGAGGCGCTGATCGCCGAGAAGGAACGCATCGTCGGCGAATACCGCGACCTGCTCGACGGCGAAAACCAATCCGTTTTCGACGCCAAGCGGGAGCTGGCCGCCACTGCCTACCCGTACGTGGAGAACCACAACTTCTACATCGAGCACTGGACCATGGGCGTGTTCTGGCGCAAAATCCGGGAGCTCTCGCGCATGATGCATGCCGAGGGGTTCTGGACCGAACCGGACGACCTGCTCTACCTGGGCCGCAACGAGGTCCGCGACGCGTTGTTCGACCTGGTCACCGGCTGGGGCGTGGGCGCCCAGGCCCCGATAGGCCCGACCTACTGGCCCGAGGTCATCGAGGAACGCCGGAACATCGTCACCGCGCTGAAGACCGCCCGCCCGGCCCCGGCGCTGAACACCCCGCCGGAGTCGATTACCGAACCGTTCACCCGCATGCTGTGGGGCATCACCACGGAACAGGTGGAGCAGTGGCTCGGCGGTGGCGAGGCCGTCGAAGGCGGCGGGCTGCGCGGCATGGCCGCATCCCCGGGCACCGTGGAGGGCCGTGCCCGCGTCATCCACGATTCCGACCAGCTCTCCGAAGTCCAGCCCGGAGAGATCCTGGTCGCCACCGTCACCGCGCCGAGCTGGGGACCGATCTTCGGCAAGATCGCCGCTGCGGTCACCGACATCGGCGGCATGATGAGCCACGCGGCCATCGTCTGCCGCGAGTACGCCCTGCCGGCGGTCACCGGTACGGGGTCGGGGTCGACGACGATCACCACCGGCCAGTGGCTGCGCGTGAACGGCACCACCGGCACCGTGGAGATTCTGGACCACGAACCGGTCTCCGGCCCGGGTGCGCACAGCCACAGCCACGGCCACTCCGGGGACGTCCCCGCCGGTGCGGGTGCCAGCCATGTCTGATGCGCCCATCCCCGGCACCCCGGACTCGCCGTTGCCTCCCGCCCGCACGGTGCTCATCACCGGCGGGGCGGGGGGCCTGGGACGGGCGTTCGCACTCGGGTTCGCGGAGCGCGGCTACCGGGTCGCCGTCGCGGACGTCAACGAGGTCGGTGCCGCCGAGACAGCCCAGCTGGTGCGGGAGCACGGGGTGCAGGCCGCGGCCTTCGCCGCCGACGTGACCGACGCTGCCTCCACCGAGGAGCTCGCGCGGCAGGCGGCCGAACTCGGCGGCGGGCGCATCGACGTCGTCATCAACAATGCCGCGATCTACGCGACCGTCACCCGCAGCCCGTTCGAGGACATCGATCCGGCCGAATGGGACCTGGTGATGAACGTGAACCTCAAGGGCCCGTGGCTGGTGACCCGCGCCGCCAGCCCCTACCTGCCCGACGGCGGCCGGGTCATCAACCTCTCCTCGGCCACCATCTTCTCGGGATCCGAACAGTGGATGCACTACGTCGCCTCCAAGGGCGGGGTCGTGGCGATGACGCGCGTCCTGGCCAAGGAGCTAGGCCGGCGCAACATCACCGTCAACGCGATCGCCCCCGGCTTCACCCTGACCGAGGCCAGCTACGGCCTCATGGACGACGCCGCCACCTACGGCGTCGACCGCGGGGCCCTCAAACGGGCCAGCCAGCCGGACGACATCGTCGGTGCAGCCCTGTACCTCGCCGGCCCGGACAGCTCGTACTTCACGGGCCAGACCATGGTCGTCGACGGCGGCCGCCAGTTCATCTAGCCACCCAGACCTGCATCAACCACAGGAGGAATCATGCCTACGGTACATTTCACCGACGCCGACGGGGACGTCCGCGACATCACGGGCAACGTCGGGGACTCGGTCATGGAGACCGCGGTCCGCAACGGGCTCCCGGGCATCGTCGCCGAATGCGGCGGCTCCCTGTCCTGCGCCACCTGCCACGTCTTCGTCCGCGACGACGACCTCGCTCAACTGCCCGCCATGGAGGACATGGAGGACGAGATGCTTTACGGCACCGCAGTGGACCGCGAGGAGAACTCGCGCCTGTCCTGCCAGCTGAAGCTGTGCGAGGGCCAGGACCTCCACGTCACCACCCCCGAAACGCAGGTGTAGCCATGTCCACCCCCGACACCACGACGGCCGATCCAACCGGCCTGCTGGTCATCGGCGCCAGTCAAGCCGGCGTCCAGCTGGCCATCTCGCTGCGCGCCCTGGGCTTCGAGGAGCCCATCACCCTGCTCGGCGACGAAGACCACCGCCCCTACCAGCGGCCCGCCCTGTCCAAGGAGTTCCTGCAGGACAAGGTCGACAAGGAGAACCTGATCTTCCGGTCCAACGACTACTGGGCCGAGCACGGCGTGGCCCTCGTCAATGGCGAGCGGATCACCGCCGTGGACAAGAACGACGACGGCTCCGGGGTGGCGCACGCGGCCTCCGGAACCAAATTCCCCTTCCGCCGGCTGGCCCTGGCGGTCGGCGCCCGCGCCCGGCGCATGGACATCGAGGGCGGCAACCTCGCCGGTGTCGTCTACCTGCGCAACGCAGACGACGCCCTGCACCTGAAGGAAATCGTCGGCCCCGCCAGCGATGTGGTGGTCGTCGGCGGCGGATTCATCGGCCTCGAGGCCGCGGCCAGCCTGCAGGGCATGGGCAAGAACGTCACCGTCCTCGAATATGGGCCGCGTCTGGTCGGACGGGCCGTGGGCGAGGAAACCGCCGAGTTCTTCCTGGACGCCCACCGGGCGCGCGGCCTGGACATCCACCTCAACGCGAGGATATCCCGGATGGTCGACGGCGGCACCGGCGCCGTCTCCGGTGTCGAGCTCGAGGACGGAACCGTCCTGGGTGCCCAGATCGTGCTGATCGGCATCGGGGTCATCCCCAACACCGAGCTGGCCGAGCAGATGGGCCTGGCCGTTGACAACGGGATCGTCGTCGACGCCAACGCGCTCGCCTCCGACGGAACCACGGTCGCCGTGGGCGACGTGGCCAACATCCCCAACCCGCTCCCCGGCGCCCCCGCGGGCGAACGCCTGCGGCTGGAAAGCGTGAACAACGCCATCGAGCACGCCAAGGTGGCCGCCTACTCCTTGATGGGCCACCGTGAGGACTACGCCGGGATCCCCTGGTTCTGGTCCAACCAGGCCGACCTGAAACTGCAGATCGCCGGATTGTCGATGGGCTTCGACCAGACAGTGGTCCGCCGCGTCGAAGAGCGCGGAAAATTCACCGTCCTGTATTACCGCGACGGGCACATCATCGCCGCCGACTGCGTCAACGCCCCACTGGACTTCATGGCGGTCAAGAACGCCCTGGGCAAGGGCCAGAACATCCCCTCCAACGCCGCTGCCGACCCCGCGGTCCAGCTCAAGACCCTCACCACCGATCCGGCTGACGCCACCCGCCTCGAAGGAGCATCATGACAGCGCAACCCACCGGCCCGGCTCCCGGCGGAACCACCGCCTGGGCCTCCCATGATCCGTCTGATCATGCTTCCGACGCCCGGGCCCTCGCCTTCGTCGACGCCCACCCGGTGCGGCCCATTCCGGCGGCGGGGCAGGTTGATGCCTCCCCTATCGCGGGCACCCCGGCGACCGGATATGCCGAGCTTTTTGCCGCCGTCGTTCCCGAGACCCGCACCCGGGGCAACGACATCCACCTGCCGATCTCGCTGGCGTTCGCCACCCGGCTCTGCGACGCCTACCCGGCGGCGGACCGCGAGCTGGTGTCGGTGGCCATCATCCTCCACGACACCGGATGGGCCCACGTCGACGAGTCCCGCATCCTGTCGGAGGGATTCAGCGGCGACTGGCGCAAGGCCGCCATCCGCTACGAACACGAGTCAGAAGGCTGCACCGTGGCCCGCCGGGTCCTCCCCGGGCTCGGATATGGACTGGACTTCATCGAACAGGTCTGCACCATCATCGACGGCCACGACACCCGTCCGGTCGCCTTCTCCCTGGAAGACGCCTTGGTCCGCGACGCCGACCGGCTCTGGCGATTCGACCATGCGGGCATCGCGCTGGCTTCGTCCTGGTTTGGCATGGACCCCGCCGTGTACAGCGACCGGCTGCGCTCGGAGATCCTCCCGGAACTGATCACCCAGGCCGCCGTCGAGATGGGTACCGCAGATCTTGACCGATCGGTCGCATTGCTGCGCACGGAGGTCATCCGATGAGCGCCCCGGCACCCGCTACCCCCGACGCCCGCGCGATCCGTGCGGGACTGGACCTGCGGTACACCCATGTGGACGACGTCTTCATCGACGGAGAGTGGACCACCGCGCGGGGGACGGCTCGAAACCCGGTGACCGATCCGGCCACCGGCGAAGTCTGGGGTTCGGTTCCCGATGGGAATGCCGACGACGTCGACGCGGCAGTTGACGCGGCGCGGCGGTCATTCGAGACCGGACCGTGGCGACGTTTGGCCGCTTCCGAACGGGCCGGCTACCTGGTGCGCATCGCCGAAGAAGTCGAAGCCCGTGCGGAAGACATCGCCCTGGCCAACACCCGCGAAAACGGTTCACCGGTGGCCGAATCCCGGGGTGCGGCGGCCAATGCTGCTTCCATCCTGCGCTATTTCGCCACCTTGGCCCCGCGGCTGGACACCGAAGACGTGCGTCCATTCCCATCGGGAATCGGCGAATCGGTCGTGCGTCGTGATCCGGTCGGCGTGTGTGCGTTGATAGCACCGTGGAACTTCCCGATCAACCTGATGGCCATCAAGCTAGCCCCCGCCCTGCTGGCCGGATGTTCGGTGGTCATGAAGCCGGCCTCCCCCACGCCGCTCTCGTTCCGGTTCATCGTGGACGCGGTCGCCGCTGCGGGGGTTCCCGCGGGCGTGGTGAACCTCGTGACCGGCTCCGGTCGGCTCGGCGATGCCCTGGTCCGGCATCCGGGAGTCGACAAGGTGGCTTTTACCGGGTCGACTCCCGTCGGGCGGAAGATCGCGGCCGCTGCCGGCGAATTACTGCGCCCGGTCACGCTGGAACTTGGCGGGAAATCCAGCGCCATCGTGCTCGCTGATGCCGACCTTGAGGCCATGTCCTCGGTGCTGGTGCGTTCGTGCATGCGCAATACCGGCCAGACCTGCTACATCTCCACCCGCATCCTCGCCCCGGCCTCCCGGTACGACGAGGTCGTGGAGCGGGTGACCGCGACCATCGCCGCGGGCCGGCAGGGCGATCCGCTGGATCCGGACACGGTTTTCGGTCCCTGTGCGACGTCTGCGCAGTACGACACGGTGATGGAGTACGTGGAGTCTGCCCACGCGGAGGGTGCCCGGGCGACCACCGGCGGCCGGCCGGCCCGGCGGGGAGGAGGTCTGGAGAACGGGTACTTCATCGAGCCGACGGTGTTCGCCGACGTGGATCCCTCCATGCGGATCGCCCGCGAGGAGATTTTCGGCCCCGTCCTCTCCATCCTGCGCTATGACGACGTCGACGACGCGGTGGCGCTGGCCAACAACACGCAGTTCGGGCTCGGCGGCCTCGTCTTCGGCGAGGACCAGGACGCCGCCCTGGCGGTGGCGGACCAGATCGATTCCGGTTCCGTGGGTCTGAATTTCTTCGCCTCCAATCATTCGGCGCCCTTCGGGGGGCGACACGATTCCGGGCTGGGAACCGAATACGGCGAAGAGGGGCTGGCGGCCTACCTGAGCTACAAGTCGATCCACCGGCGCTGAGCGGACGATTGCCCGACTATCTCGCCCTCCCCCCCAGTCGTGCAATCAGTCATGCTGGTCCGACGCCACGTGACAGTCCGGAGCGACCGGCAGGTCGAGCACCCGCCGGTCCAGGTACTGTCACGCATCGGAACAGCTACACACAAGAAGGAGCTGCTGCTCCGTCACCGGCACGCCGGAGCAGCGCACCCTCGTGGTCCATCACCGCCGAAATCGCCCCCACGTCGAATTATGCCTCAGAGCCGTGTAATTAGACGCGAAGTATAAGGATACTTGCCGAGCCCCTTGAGGACGTTGCTCTGGTACTTCGGATACCACTGGTTGCCTCGTCCAGTTTCCGAAATGAGGTAAAGGTGCTTGCGTGCCCTGGAGCCGATCACGAACATTAGCTTTTTCGCAATATCGGTCTGTTCGGTTGCGGCTTCGCTGAAGTATTCGCGCAGAGCCGGGTCGAACATCATGTCAGGGTTCTGCTGGCGCAGGTACTCGCCAGCGGCCATCAGGAAGCCGGAGGTGCCGGCGGCGGGATCGCAGATCATCTCCGGCGGTTTCGGATCGCGCATGGCCACCAACAGCTCGATGATATGCCGCGGGGTGCGGAACTGGCCGTTGGTACCGGCACTGGCGATCTTGGAGAGCATGTACTCATAGAGGTCGCCCTTGGTGTCGCGGTCATCCATCGGGATCTGTTCGATCAGGTCCACTGCCTTCTGCAGCAAGTGGTCCTTGGTGATGGTGAACCGGGCGTCGCGCATGTGGTGCGTGTACGAGGAGTCGTCGCCATTCGCCTGCCGCGCGAGTCCGTCGCGAAGGAACGGGAAGACGCTCTCGCTGAAGACCGTGAACATCTCTGTCTTGTCGAAGTCCTTGAAGCGCGACCACCGCAGATCCTGGTATGAACGGCCGAACCTGTCTGCGCCCTCCGGGAAGACCGGGTTCTCGACGGGGGTACCCTTGTGCGCGGCCCGGCGTTCTGCGGCCGTCTGGTTCTCGTCGAGCCTCTTGAGGAACAGCAGGTAGGTGATCTGCTCGATCACCTCCAGCGGGTTGGATATGCCGCCGGACCAGAATGCGTCCCAGACGCGGTCAACCTGTGATTTGAGTTCCCCTGTGATCATGGCATCCAGCTTATGTGCTGGGACGGACGGTTGGGTCCGCCCGCAGGTGTCTGACCAACTCACCGGCGATGGCCGTGTGCATTCACTCGGAAGGATTCTTCCGTTTCGCCCCTTATTGCCGGAAGCGTCGCCGTGAATTGGCCCGATCGGAAGGATTCTTCCGCCGGGCATCGGACCGGGCGCGGATACCCTAAGGTGTATGCGCATCTGGTCCCTGCATCCCCGGTATCTGGACGGCAAGGGCCTGGTGGCCTGTTGGCGGGAGACCCTGCTGGCGCAGAAGGTCCTGGACGGCCGGACCACCGGCTACCGCAACCATCCGCAATTGGACCGCTTCCGGGAACGGACTGATCCACTCGCGTTGATCGGCGCATATTTGGAGGGCCTCGCCGTCGAAGCCGATGCCCGCGGATACCATTTCAACCGCGGTCTCATCCTGCGCGGGCCGCTTCCAGTACCCGGTCCGCTGCCGGTGACCACCGGTCAGCTCGACCACGAGCGCGATCATCTGCTGGCCAAGCTGGCCGTCCGCGCCCCGGACCTGGTCGCCACGGTCCCGATCGAGCCGAACCGGCCGGACCCGCACCCGCTATTCCTGGCGGTGCCCGGGGACGTCGAGGCCTGGGAGGTCACCTAACGGCAGCAGCCCGGGCCGGGCCAGAAAGCAGCCCCGAACACAGCCGGCGGCCGGAACCAGGGGTTCCAGCCGCCGTCGTGCCCTATTGTTTGTCCCGGCTAGCCTGCGGGCGTGAAGTCCCGCGATCCGGCGAAGTCCGGACGCCGCTCGGCCGCCGCGTAGGGCTCGACCAGGGTGTTCTCGACCGAGTTGAAGACGATGAACACGTTGGAGCGGGCGAACGGGGTGACGTTACCGTTGGAGGCGTGCATGCAGTTCGAGTCGAACATGATGGCGCCGCCGGCCTGGCCCTCGAGGACGTCGATGCCGTACTCGTCGGCGAAGCGGGTGAGCGTCTCCTTGTCGGGGACGCCGGCGCCCTGCATGATGAGCGACTTCTTGTAGTTCAGCTCCGGGGTCGCCCCGTCGCAGGAAACGTACTTGCGGTGGGTCCCGGGCATGATCATCAGGGGCCCGTTGAAGGAGTAGTTGTCCGTCAACGAGATCGAGATGCTCACGGCGCGCGGGGAGGGCATCCCGTCTTCGGCATGCCAGGTCTCGAAGTCCGAGTGCCAGGTGAATTCCTTGCCCTCGAAGCCGGGCTTGAAGTTCACCCGCGACTGGTGGATGTAAACGTCCGACCCCAGGATCTGGCGGGCGCGGCCGACGACGCGGGGGTCGTTGGCGATCTTCTTGAACACCTCGCTGGAGCGGTGGATGTCGAAGACCGAGCGCACCTCCTGCGAGGCGGCCTCCACGATGGTGGCCTCGTCGGCGCGGACCACGGGGTCCTCCGAGAGGCGGCGGAGCTCGGCCCGCAGGTCCTCCAGCTCGGCGTCCGTGATGAGCTGGTCGATGGCCAGGTAGCCCTTCTGCTCGAAGCCCTCCAGCGTGGCGGCGTCGAAGGGCCCGTCGTCGGGGCCGCCCCACACCACGGGGTCCTTGCGGTCCAGCACCTTGACGTCGTCGTCGGTTCGCGTTGGATACTGGTCAATCTGGCGACGAAGTGTTTCCGTCATGTCCATTTCCTCCTCGGTGGATTGCGGCCGGGGCTCCGATGCCCCGGCCCCTGGTTACATCGGCCGGACGCGGTGTCCGGCCGGGAGACGCCGAAGCGCGGCGCGGACCGGGGTCCGTGCCGCGCTCGGGCAAGCTGTGGCGAAGCCTAGGACTGGGCCGGCTCCTCGACGACCAGCGGGTACACGCCGTTCTCGTCGTGGACCTCGCGGCCGGTCACGGGTGGGTTGAAGACGCAGGCCATGCGCAGCTCGGTGGTGGCGCGTACGGTGTGCTTCTCGTTGCCGTCCAGCAGGTACATGGTGCCGTCGGTGATCTCGTGGACTTCGCCGGTCACCTCGTTGGTCAGCGTGCCCTCGCCCTGGACGCAGTACACGGCCTCGATGTGGTTCGCGTAGTGGAACGTCGAGGTGGTTCCGGCGTAGATCACGGTGTCGTGGAACGAGAAGCCGACGCCCTCGCGGGCCAGGACCATGCGACGGCTGCGCCAGGTCTCGGACTTGATGTCGCGTTCGGTGTCGTTCAGGTCGTTCAGGTTCACTACCTGCATGGTTCCTCCTGGGAAGTCGTTGGTCGTTCACGGTGCCCTCACCGGACACCTCGGTTCTTTCACGCCGGGGAGATGGGTTGGCATCCCCCCGGCGTGGAATCTGGGGGCGGGTGGCCTAGGCGGAGGCCAGGGCGGGCTTGCCGGTGACGGTGCGCACAGCGTCGGTGATGACGGCGAGGCCGCGCTGCAGCTCGTCGTCGGTGATGGTCAGCGGCGGCATGACCTTCAGGACCTCGTCCTCCGAGCCGGAGGTCTCGACGAGCACACCGTGGGCGAAGGCCTCGGCGGCCACCTTGGAGGCGGTGTCCTTGTCGGGGAAGACCACGCCGGCCAGCATCCCGCGACCGCGGATAGCGGCGCCGTCGACCAGGCCGGCGATCCCGTCCAGGCCCTGGTGCAGGGCAGCGATGGTGCCGGCCAGCTCATTCTGGAAGTCGTCGGTGGCCCAGTACTTCTTCAACGCTGCCGTCCCGGTGACGAAGGCCGGGTTGTGGCCGCGGAACGTGCCGTTGTGCTCGCCCGGGCCCCACACATCCAGTTCGCGGCGGAACAGGGTCAGAGCCATCGGCAGGCCGTAGCCGGAGATCGACTTGGACACGCACACGATGTCCGGCTCGATCCCGGACTCCTCGAAGCTGAAGAACGTGCCCGTGCGTCCACAGCCGGCCTGGACGTCGTCGACGATCAGCAGGACGTCGTGGCGCTTGAGCAGCGCCGAGAGGTTGCGCAGCCATTCGGCACGGGCGGCGCGCAGGCCGCCTTCGCCCTGCACCGTTTCGACGATGACGGCGGCGGGCTTGTCGATGCCCGAGCTGGTGTCCTCCAGGGAGCGCTCCAGGAAGGCCAGGTCGGAGCCGGCACCCTCCAGGTAGTCGTCGTAGGGCATCTTGGAGGTGTTGCCCAGCGGGACGCCCGCACCGTGGCGCTTCATGGCGTTGCCGGTCACCGAGAGCGAGCCCAGGGTCATGCCGTGGAAGGCATTGGTGAACGAGATGATGTTCTGGCGTCCCGTGACCTTGCGGGCCAGTTTCAGCGCGGCCTCGACCGTGTTGGTGCCGGTAGGGCCGGGGAACATGACCTTGAAGTCCAGGTTCCGGGGCTTGAGGATCAGTTCCTGGAAGGTCTCCAGGAATTCCCGCTTGGCCGGGGTCATCATGTCCAGCGAGTGAACGACGGCGCCGCTGGCCAGGTAGTCCACCAGCGGGGCGGTCAGGGCCGGGTTGTTGTGGCCGTAGTTCAGCGCTCCGGCTCCGGCGAAGAAGTCGATGTACTCCGTGCCGTCCTCGGCGGTCTGGATGGCTCCGGAGGCGTGGGTGAAGACGGCGGGCCAGCTGCGGCTGTAGCCGCGGACCTCGGATTCGAGCGTTTCAAAGATGTCAGTCATAGTCATTCCCTTCGTAGGTGCGATGACAGGCGTGGATACGGCGCGGGCACCACGTGGCGCCCCGGCGTCGAAAAAAGTCGTGGGTAGGGGGACTAGCCCTTGGAGTTGCTGGCCGCCAGGTTCAGCGAACGCAGGTCCGCATCCAGGCCCAGCGGGGCGATCCGGTAGAGGTACTCGGTGTCGTGGCCGTCCGGGTACATGGCGGTGGTGAACAGCGGCTCGCGGTCGCACTCGGCCTCGTGGCGCTCGGCAAAGCGCTGGAAGAGGTGGTTGGACGCGCCGTTGTCGGCGGTGATCGTGGTCTCCAGGCGATCGGCATTGGTGCGGATGGCGAGCTCATCGAGCATGGCGGCTGCGAGCCCGCGCTTCTGGTAGTTGGCGCCGACGGCGACCTGCCAGATCATCAGCGTGCCGGGTTCATCGGGGCGCATGTAGCCGGTGACGTACCCGGCCGACTGCCCATCGACCTCGGCCATGAGCGAGCTCTGCGCGAAGTCGCGGCACCAGAGCAGGTAGGAGTAGGACGAGTTGAGATCCAGCACCTCGGAATCCTTCGCCATGGTCCACATGGCGGCTCCATCGTCGGTAACTGGGTGGCGAAATGTAGCCTCGGACGTGGTGTTTACGAGTTCATTTTCCATCCCCTCCAACGTAACGTGATGAGATTTTCGATCAACCCGAGGGGCGGTGATTTGACACGGAAACCCCCCGGGAGGAGACTTTCGCCGCCGTGCCCCCAATCGGAGGGATCCCAAAGATGCCAAGGGATGCCGAGGAGTGGCCCCGGGTGATTTCCCCGTCTGTCTATCGTTACCGGTTCGTTATATTACCCGGGGCTTCTCCTGCGGGTTTTTCCCCCGCCGGGACGCCTGTCCCCAGCCCCGGAACGGCTGGTTCGACACCTGCGGAGGCCACCACGGCGGTCGTATTGCGGATGAAGACGACGAGCCAGGCGAACACGATTCCCGCCGCTGCGAGCTCGAGTGCGGTGAGGTTGTAGTACTGCACCGGACGCCACAACAGGGCGGCGGCGACGAGGGCGGCCACCGAAATATAGGTGAGCAGGTAGAAGGCCTTCGGGAAGCCCGGAAGCCAGAGCGGCACACCGGCCAGCAGCACGACCAGGACGACCGCCAGGACCTGCACGAACGATGTATGCACCCGTTCGAATGTATTGACCGGGAACAGGCCGATCCCCACCATGCAGGCCCCTCCGGCGACCAGGCAGGCCCGCACCACGGCGGGACGGGGACGCAGGAGCCGGTCCGCGCGCAGGGCGCGGTGCCAGCGGCGGGAGGCACCGGCGTCGTGCCGGCGTCCCGCGAGCACCTCGGCCCACCGCTTGAGGTCGCGGGTGATGAACGCCGAGAGGGTGGTCATGATGATCCCGGAGGTGGTGATCGTCGTGTTGAACGTCCAGAAGGAGGTCAGCCCGGCCTGCCCGGTCCCCAGCTCGCTGAACATCGAGTGCCACCACAGCGGGTTCTCCGCGTAGAGCATGCTCACGAGCATCCCGGAGGACATGAAGATGGCCAGCATGACCGACAGGGCCACGGCCGTGATCCGGGCTCCCGAGGTGTAGCCGAAGTAGCCGGCGATGCCCGCCGAGACGGCCAGCATCACGGTTCCCGCCACGGGATCAACCGTCAGCCCGGAGAACGCCTGCTGGAAGAGCCGGAAGAGCACCAGCGCGGACATGGTGGCGATGGACGCGTGGACGACCAGTAGCGCGGCAACGTCGACGATCTGGCGGACCACCGGACGGGCGCCGAGCCACAGGTGGACGGTGCGCACGTTCTGGACGTAGCCGGCGACGAAGGCCGCCCCGGCCATGGTCCCGGCCACGACGGCGGCATAGATCGCCACCGAGCCGTCGCCGGCCAGGGGCGGGCGGTATCCGCGGAAGGCTATGAGCCCGACGGCGACGGCGACGACCGCCGCCGCGACGCCGGCCCAGATGGAGCGCGACTCGATGTCCAGCTGTCGCCGGGCGACGGGGGGCGTTGCCTGGTCCTGCATCTCTCGCCTCCTGACGGGCACCTTGGCGCGGGTGGCTGGCACCTCGATTCTGCCATGAGGTGCCACGCGCCACGGGGGCGAGGGGTCAGAAGGGATAGGGGGCGATCTCCGGGCGCATCGTCAGCCACTGCACTTCGGTGAAGGCCTCCATGTTGGCCGCGGCACCGCCGATCCGCCCGCCGTTGCCCGAGTCCTTGACTCCCCCGAAGGGCGAGTTCGCCTCGTCCGAGACGGTCTGCTCGTTGATGTGGACCTTGCCCGATTCCAGCCGGTCGGCCAGCTTCATGGCCTCCCCGACGTCACCGAGGATCGAGACCGAGAGCCCGTAGCTGGAGTCGTTGGCCATCTTCACCGCCTCGTCGAGGGTGGAGAAGCTGCGCACGGGGGCCACCGGGCCGAAGATCTCCTGGCTCCACGCGTCGTGCCCGTCGTCCAGGTCGGCCAGCACGGTGGGGTGGTAGAACAGGCCATCGCGCACCGATCCCCCGGCCGCCAGCCGGGCACCGGCGGAGACCGCGGACTGGACGAGACCGTCGATCCGCTGCAGCTGGCCTTCGTCGATGATGGGGCCAATGGCCACCGTGCCTGATTTCGGATCGCCCATGGGAAGGTTCCTGGCCTTGTCGGCCAAGGCGGCGACGTAGTCCTCGTAGAGGTCCTCGTGCACCAGGTGCCGCCCGGTGGCCATGCAGATCTGGCCCTGGTGCATGAAGGATCCGAACGCCGCTGCGGAGGCCGCCTTGGCCAGGTCCGCTCCGGGCAGCACGATCATCGCGGAGTTCCCGCCCAGTTCCAAGTGCGCCCGCTTGAGCAGCCGGGCCGCCGATTCGCCGATCTTCCGGCCCGCTGCCGTGGAGCCCGTGAATGCGATGACGCGCACCTCCGGGGCCTCGACGAGGGCAGCGCCGACGTCGGCGCCACCGGGCAGCAGCGAGAGCAGGCCCGCTGGCAGCCCGGCTTCCTCGAAGACGCGCATGATGGACACCC
Organism: Arthrobacter sp. JSM 101049; assembly: GCF_041679245.1. Taxonomy (NCBI): domain Bacteria; kingdom Bacillati; phylum Actinomycetota; class Actinomycetes; order Micrococcales; family Micrococcaceae; genus Arthrobacter; species Arthrobacter sp. JSM 101049. The sequence continues at coordinate 1,038,411 of NZ_JBGFFC010000001.1, forward strand.
CGGCGCAGACGGTGGTGCGCGGGTCCGGCTTCAGCAGCACGGCATTGCCCAATGCCAGGGCCGGTGCGACGGCGCGGATCCCCAGGATGAGGGGGAAGTTGAACGGGGAAATGACCGAGACGACCCCGGCGGGACGGCGGCGGGCGAAGGACCAGCGGTCCTCGTTGGTGGTCAGCACCTCACCGGCGGGCAGTCCGGGCAGCGCCGCGGCCTCATGGCATTCGTTGGCCGCGGTATGGGTTTCCAGGCCGGCCTTGGCGGGGATGCCGCCGGATTCCCTCACGATCCACTCGTCCAGCTCCGCGGCGTGCTCTTCCCAGAGGGCACCGGCCCGGCGCAGGACGGCGGCGCGTTCCTCCGGTTTGCGGGCCGCCCACTCCTTTTGCGCTGCGGCGGCGGCCCGGGAAGCGTCCAGGACGTCCTCGCGGGAGGCCACGCCGTAGCTGGCCAGCGTGTCACCGGTGGCCGGTTCCACTGCGGCCGACGTGCCGCCTCGCCCTGCCTTCCAGCCGCTGGAGTAGATTTTCGCGTCCCAGAGTGAATCGCCAAGGAAGGTCACGGTGTCAGCCTTTCGGTCGGAGGATCGGGAAGCCGCGGGGCCCCTGCGCCCATTGTGCCCATGTTCCAGCACGAAGGGACAGGGGGCCGCCCGAGGGGGCCGGCCCGGAGCCGGGCTCCGGGCCGTGGATTCACCGGGCCAGCCGATGCAGCTGGGCCTTGCGCAGCACCGCCGGGTAGTAGCCGTACAGGTATCCGGCGGTCGTCGGGTGCAGATTCACCGGGTCAGCCGGGTTCAGCGGGTTGAGGTGGATCCAGGACACCGGGGAGCCGATGCCGTGCCACGTGAACGCGCTGGTGACCGGGACGAAGCTGGCATGGCCCCGGGTTCCGGCACGGACCGCGCGATTGAGCTGGTCCGCGAGCCGGTTCAGCGCCCGGGCGTTGCCGGCGGTGATGACTGCATTGTCACCGAACTGCGGGGAGAACAGCCGCGGGTATCCCAGCACGAGGATGCGCGCGCGGGTGGACCTGTCGATTTTCCGCAACGTGGAGCGCACGTCGGAGGTGATTCCCGGCATGGCCCTTCGTGCCGTCGTCGTGGCCAGGGCGCAGGCCTGTGCGGTCCCCTGCGTGCTGCAGGCGGTCGCGATCCCGCGGAAGTCCAGATCGTTCCCGCCCAGCGTCAGCGTCACCAGCTCGGCTGCCGCGAGTTGTGGCTTCAGGCCCGCGGCAACGGTGGCCACGTCGGACGGGGTGGCCCCGGCACAGGCGGCATTGGCGATCAGGCGGACACCCGGCCGGGCCGCCAACCGGGTCACATGCGTGGGCCCGTCACCCTGCAGGCAGCCCGGGAAGGGGCCGGCGACGATGTTCCCGGAGCCGAAGCCCGCCGAGTAGGAGTCACCCAGGTTGACGTAGTCGATGCGTTGCGGAGGGTGGTGGTGGCGCTTTCCGGCGGTCCCGTGGAAGGAAGACCCGTGGGAGGCGGTGGCGTGGGTGGCCGGGACGCCGGCGGTCGGCGTGAGGGCGGCGGTTGCGGGTCCGACGCCGGTGGCGACGAGGGCCAGGGCGGCTGCGGTGGAGTAGAGCAGGGTGCGGAGTCGTTGTAGCTGGGTGCGGTGCATGATGAGGGTCCTTCTCCTGTCCCCTCCGCCCAAACCTGCGCGGAGAGGCGGTCCCGAGAGGTCGGGCGGCGACAGGCGGGACCCCCAGGGGTCCCGCGTGGATCCGCCCCCAGGGGAAACCACCGGCCGTCGACCCGGATGCCTCGCGGGGTCGGCGCAACAGGCCAGGCGCCCCGGAACACGGGGCACGCGCGTGATGTCATCGTAGGACGGGACCGCGGAGGAAGGAAGGTTTGTCATCCCCGACGGCGGGCCCCGGGTTCAGGCCCCGATGAGCTCGCTGCGGATCAGGAAGCGCTTGCCCTCCGGTGCCTCGACGGAGAATCCGGAACCGCGGCCGCTGACCACGTCGACGGTCAGCCGGGTGTGCTTCCAGTACTCGAACTGTTCCCGCGACATCCAGAAGTCGAGCTCGCCCAGGGGTGCACCGTCGTCGTCCGTGAGGTCGAAGACGCCCAGCCGGATGTCCGCCTCGGCCGTGATGAAGTCGCCGTCGGGGAAGCACATGGGCGAGGAACCGTCGCAACAGCCTCCGGATTGGTGGAACATCAGCGGGCCGTGGCGGGCCCACAAGGTGCGCAGCAACGCCTGGGCGTCGGCGCTCAGGCGCACCCGGGTGAAGTCCTCCCCCTCGATGGTGGGGCGGGCGTCGAGCACCGTGTCCATGGTCGTTTCCCTTTCTGCTGGGTCCGAAGCCCCGGTCCTGCAGCGCCGCGGGGGCGCTGCAGGACCGGGGCCCGGATGCCGCTGGTTGCCGGTTAGGCCGCGCCGACGTAGTCGATGACGACGCGGCCATCGATCTTCGCGTGGCGCATCTCGTCGAAGACCGCGTTCACGTCTTCCAGTGGCCGCGTGTGGAACGTGGGCTTGATCTTGCCCGCCGCGTAGAACTCCAGGGCCTCGATCATGTCCTGGCGCGTGCCCACGATCGACCCGCGGATGGTCAGGCCCTTGAGCACGATGTCGAAGATCGGCGCCGGGAACTCGCCCGGGGGCAGCCCGTTGAAGACGATCGTCCCGCCGCGGCGGGTCATGCCGATCGCCTGGCCGAACGCCGCAGGGTGGACAGCCGTCACCAGCACGCCGTGGGCTCCCCCGGTGGCCTCCTGGATGGCCTCGGCGGGATCCGCGGCGAAGGCGTTCACGGTGACCTCGGCGCCGTGGCTGCGGGCCAGGGCCAGCTTCTCCTCGGCGACGTCGACCGCGGCGACCCGCATGCCCATGGCGACGGCGTACTGCACGGCGATGTGGCCCAGTCCGCCGATGCCGGAGATGACCACCCATTGGCCGGGCTTGACCTCCGTGCGCTTGAGCCCCTTGTAGACGGTGACGCCGGCACAGAGCACGGGGGCGATCTCGTACGGGTCTGCGCCCTCGGGGATGTGCGCGGCGAACTTGGCGTCCACCAGCATGTACTCGCCAAAGGATCCGTTCATGGAGTACCCGCCGTTGGCCTGGGACTCGCAGAGCGTCTCCCAGCCGGTGCCGCAGAACTCGCAGCTTCCGCAGGCGCTGGCGAGCCAGGCGTTGCCGACCAGGTCGCCGACCTTGACCTCGGTCACGCCCTCCCCGATCTTTTCGACGTAGCCGACGCCCTCGTGACCGGGGATGAGGGGAAGGTTGGGCTTGACCGGCCAGTCGCCGCCGGCGGCGTGCAGGTCGGTATGGCAGACGCCGGAGGCGACCAGTTTCACCAGCGCCTGGCCGGGGCCGGGCTCGGGGATCTCGGTGCTGTCGACGTCCAGGTCCTGGCCGAACTCGCGGACGATGGCTGCTTTCATGGTGCTCATGGGTATTTCCTGTCGTTGAGGGGCCTCGGGCGCGCTCCAGCTACGCTGCCGGCGCACGCCGACGGCCTCCGGGTGGGGAAATGCGCGGTTTAGAAGAAGCCCTGCTTGTTGGGGTTGTAGGAGACCAGCAGGTTCTTGGTCTGCTGGTAGTGGTCCAGCATCATCAGGTGGTTTTCCCGCCCGATGCCCGAGGACTTGTACCCGCCGAACGCCGCATGGGCGGGGTAGGCGTGGTAGTTGTTCACCCAGACACGTCCTGCCTGGATCTCGCGGCCGGCACGGTAGGCGGTGGACCCGTCGCGGGACCAGACGCCGGCACCGAGGCCGTAGAGGGTGTCGTTGGCGATCTTCAGCGCGTCGTCGTAGCCGCTGAAACGGGCCACGGAGACCACCGGCCCGAAGATCTCCTCCTGGAAGATGCGCATCGAGTTGTCGCCCTCGAAGATCGTCGGCTGGACGTAGTAGCCGCCGGAGAGGTCCCCGCTGAGGTCGGCGCGGGCGCCACCGGTGAGGATCTTGGCGCCCTCCTGCTGGCCGATGTCCATGTAGGAGAGGATCTTCTCCAGCTGGTCGTTGGACGCCTGGGCGCCCATCATGGTGTCGGTGTCCAGCGGGTTGCCCTGCTTGATCGCCTGGGTGCGTGCTGTGACGTCGGCGAGGAACCTGTCGTAGATCGACTCCTGCACCAGGGCGCGCGACGGGCAGGTGCAGACCTCACCCTGGTTCAGCGCGAACATGGTGAAGCCCTCCTGCGCCTTGTCGTAGAACGCGTCGTTTTCGGCGGCGATGTCCTCGAAGAAGATGTTCGGGCTCTTCCCGCCCAGTTCCAGGGTGACCGGGATGAGGTTCTGCGAGGCGTACTGGGAGATCAGCCGTCCCGTGGTGGTCTCGCCGGTGAACGCGATCTTGCGGATGCGCTTGTTCGAGGCCAGCGGCTTGCCGGCCTCCAGGCCGAACCCGTTGACGACGTTCAGCACGCCCGGGGGCAGCAGGTCGCCGATGATCTCCATCAGGACCAGAATGGACACGGGCGTCTGCTCGGCGGGCTTGAGCACGACGGCGTTGCCCGCGGCGAGTGCCGGGGCGAGCTTCCACACGGCCATGAGGATGGGGAAGTTCCACGGGATGATCTGTCCGACCACACCGAGCGGCTCGTGGAAATGGTAGGCGGTGGTGTTCTCGTCCAGTTGCGAGAGCCGGCCCTCCTGGGCGCGGATGGCCCCGGCGTAATAGCGGAAGTGGTCCACGGCCAACGGGAGGTCGGCGTTCAGCGTCTCGCGCACCGCCTTGCCGTTGTCCCAGGTCTCCGCGACAGCCAGCTTCTCGAGGTTCTCCTCGATGCGGTCGGCGATCCGGTTCAACACCAGTGCCCGTTCGGCCGGGGAGGTGCGGCCCCAGGCGGGGGCAGCGCCCTCGGCGGCGTCGATGGCCGCCTCGATGTCCTCCGCCGTCCCGCGGCCGACCTCGCAGAACACCTGCCCGGTGACGGGGGTGATGTTCTCGAAGTACCCGCCCTTCACGGGTGACTTCCATTCACCGCCGATGTAGTGGTCGTAGCGGGGCTTGAAGTCCAGTAGTGCGCCATCGGTTCCGGGGGCGGCGTAGACGGTCATGACAACTCCTTTGTTGGTGGCCCGGAGCGGCCGCGGGCCGCAGGGCCCGTGGACGCATCGGCTGGTTCCGCGTGATGTGGATCACGCTATGCCAGCAGGGGTTGCACCAACGTTGCATGTCCGCCGGGAGGCTAGGCGAGCTCCGCTTCCAGGCGCTGGAGCCGGGAGACGACGACGGAGCGGCCGGGTGAGCGCGGCGGCAGGATCTGGAGCGCTGTCCTCAGTCCGTCGACGTCATCGGCGGCCTCCGGCAAGTCCAGGTATTCCAGCAGCATCCCGGGGTCGGCGTCGTTGAGCATGGCCTCGCGCAGGGCACCGGAGACCTCGACCCGGATGTCCGCGATGCCCGGCGCGTCGGACCGGGGCAGGACCGGGCCGCCGTAGGTGTCCAGCGCCTGCCGGTGGCGCCCCGCGGCCAGATGGCGCAGGACGTCCCGCGCATCGGTACCCACCGTGGGCGCGACACGGTAGGGGCGCGAATCGAGGCCGATGGCCGACGCCTCCTGCCCCAGGGCCTTGCGCAGGCGGACCATCTCCGCCCGGGCGCTGACCTGCTGGTTGGTGTCGCCGAAGAGCAGCCCGGCGAGTTCGGCGGCATCCAGGCCGCCGTGGTGCCAGGCCAGCAAGGTCAGGATCTCGATGTGCCGTCCCCCCAGGACCCGGCGCGCCGGACCGCGTTCGAGCACGGGATCGTCGTATCCGAGGACCCGCAGCCGTGCGGGCCCCGCAACGGGGGCGGCCGGCATCACCGACGTGGCACGCCCGGGGGTCCCCGAGGAGGCCCCGCGGGCGGCCAGGTCGAGGGCATCCAGGCGCAATTGCGACTCGGCAGCGGCGACCGCTGCCTGCAGGAGGGCGAGCGAGTGGCCGGCCACGGCGTCGTCGTTGCCCGTCAGATCCACCACGCCGAGCAAACGGCCCGTCAGCGGGCAGTGGATGGGGACCGCCGAGCAGCTCCAGCGGTGGGCTTCGGGGCTGAAGTGCTCCGCACCGCTGACCTGCACCCCGGATCCGGTCGCCAGTGCCGTGCCGGGCGCCGAGGTCCCGACGGCCCGTTCGGACCAGTCGGCCCCCGGCACGAAGGACATCAGCTCGGCGGCACGGCGGGCCGTGGGGTCACCCTCCACCCAGAGCAGACGACCCGCGTCGTCCCCGACGGCCACGAGGATGCCCGTGTCGCGTGCCGGCTGGACCAGGAGCCGGTCGAACACCGGCATCACGGAGGCCAGGGGGTGCGTGCGGCGGAATTCGTCGAGTTGGGGGTCGCTCAGGCCACTGAGGGCCCGGGCGCGCGCGGGATCGCGGTGGAAGCCGAGCGAACGCACCCAGGAGTCGTGGACCACGGGCCGCAGTTTCGGGAACCCGGGGTCGTCCCAACCGGACAGGGCCGGCCCGCCGGAGGCCAGACGGGCATGGGCGCGCTCGGCTTGCTGCTGCAGCACCGGCGAAGCCGGAGACGTCAAGGCCATGAGTTACCACCATCCAGGCGCCGGTTGCCGCACAGGAGGATCCTGGCGCATCGCGACCACGGGGAATCGAAACAACCCCTGTGGCCTACGGCACAGTGTAAGGGGCAGGGTGCCGGAGGTGGAAGCCCCGGCGGCTGCCGTGGACAGGCCGGCCAGCCGTTCAGGCGGTGCAGGCCTCGTTGGAGCAGCCGGCGTCACGGGGAACCCAATGGGCCGCCCCGGTGCCCTTGTCCTCCCATACGATGTGGCGGTGCTGGCCGCACGAATTGCACGCGGGGGCCACGTAGCTGGCCTTTTCCTCGTCGGTGTATGCGCGATAGTCGCCCATGGCTGCCTCCCGGTGTCGGTGCCTATGGTGCCACTCTATGTCCGAAGCCCGGGCGGCGGTACCCTCCGGTTCAGTGGCGGTTGCGGGCCCGCATATAGAGGTTGAAGGCCGCGGTCATGGGCTTGTTCAGGGGTTTGTCCCACTCCCCCAACGTCTGCACGACGTTGCAGCCCAGGGTCGTCTTGAACAGGGTGAGCCCTGCCAGGTGGTGTTCCTTGTCCAGCGTGGCGGAGACGCCGCCGTGGTCCAGGAACGCGCAGCCGTCGGCCAGCGAGTCGATGATCATCCGGTGGATCAGCGCCTTGGGGGCGAAGAGCTTGCGCTCGGACGCCGAGGAGGCGCCGTAGACGTACCAGGCGCCCTGGCCGCTGGAGACGCGGATGGCGGAGGCCAGGTCGCGGCCTTCATGCACCGCGAAGTAGAGGGTGCAGGTGCCGGGTGCGTGCTCGTTCAGGGCATTGAACATGGTGGTGAAGTAGCTGGTGGGCCGCCCGGTGAACCCGTCGCGCTCTGCGGTTTCCCGGTACAGGGCGTGGAAGCGTTCGATGTCCTCGACGCTGCCGGCCTGGACCTCCAGCGGGCCGGAGGCCGCCTTGCGGGTCTCTCGCCGTGCGTTCTGGTTCATCTGTGCCAGCACGCCGTCGACGTCGAGCGCTTCGCCGTCGGCTCCGGCCAGCGGGATGCGTGCCTGGAATTCGGGCTGGCCGGCGTTGAAGTCCTCGCTGACCTCCTGCTTGGTCCATCCCTCGGCGCGCAGGGCATCGGCGAGCGCCACGGCGCGGGTATCGGTGTGCAGCGTGTCGAGTTCGGTCATCAGCGCATGCCCACCGGCGGACAGTGCCTTGCGCACCACTCCGGCGGCCCAGCTGCGCTCCACGGCGGGCAGGCCCATGCGGGCCAGGAAGACCTTGCTGGCCTTGAAGTGGGCCAGCATCGGGGCGGTGACGTCGCCCGGCTCCAGTTCGTTCCAGTCGGCGACCGGCCCCTCGGGCAGGTAGGCCAACGTGTACTTGAGCTTCGGGACGGGGCGGTGCAGAACCTGCACGGAGGCCCTCAGGATGCCGGTGGGGTCGAACCAGCCGAGGTATTCCGCACGCCATTCGCCCTTCACGCGCGCCCAGGCCGGCAACTGCATGAAGCTGGCCTCGGGATGGGAGGCCAGGTGGGCCAAGTGGTCGTCGGCGGGGATCTGGCGGACCGAAAGCTGGGTGGATGTCACGCCAGCCAGCATAGCAACGCGCCCCGGGGCTCCGGCCGTCCGACACTGCGGCCCGGCCCAGGGGTGACCCGGGGCACGACGGCGGCCCGGCACCGCCGTCACCATCCCGCCTTAATACCCCCGTGGGGTACTTGACGAGATACCCCACTGGGGTATACGTTGAGGGCATGGACAGCGCGACGACCACCACCGACGAACACCGCGAACACGGCTACACCGCCGATAAGACGGCCCTGCTCAAGCGGCTCGGCCGCATCGAGGGGCAGGTCCGCGGCATCGCGCGCATGGTCGACGAGGAGAAGTACTGCATCGACATCCTCACGCAGATCTCAGCGGTCAACGCCGCCCTGCACAAGGTGAGCCTCGGCCTAGTCGAGGAGCACATCGGCCACTGCGTGGTCGGCGCCGCCCAGGATTCACTGGCAACCGGCAACCCGGAGATCGTCAACGACAAGGTCCGCGAGGCATCCGCCGCCATCGGCCGCCTGCTGCGCTGACCTGCCCACCCCGACCACCAACACCCGAGGGAGCATCAACATGAACACCACCACCATCAGCATCGACGGCATGACCTGCGGACACTGCGTCGCCTCCGTCACCGAGGAGATCACGGGCATCGACGGCGTCTCGAAGGTCGACGTCGACCTCAACGCCGGAGGCATCTCGACGGCGACCGTCGAATCCGCGGGACCGATCAGCGAGGCCACCCTGTCCGAGGCCGTCGCCGAGGCCGGTTACACGGTGGTCGGCAACAACGCCTGACCCATGCCTGACACCGCAGGATCCCCCACTTCCCCGCCCTTGCCGAAGGAGCAGCACCCCATGGAAGAGCACGAAGCCCTCACCACCGACGGAGCCCGGGTCATCGACCTGGACATCCAGGGGATGAGTTGCGCCTCGTGCGTCGGGCGGATCGAGCGCAAGCTCGGCAAGATCGAGGGCGTGCAGGCCAACGTCAACCTACCGCTGGAATCGGCGCGGGTGACGGCCCCAGCAGGGGTTTCGGACACCGACCTGCTGGAGACCATCCAGGCCGCCGGCTATGGCGCCCGGGTGAAGGCCGACCCCCACGCGGGCTCCGCGCACGGCCCGCGAGGTGACCACGACGGAGACCGGCACCCCGGGGACCACGGCGACCACCTGAACCACGGCGGTACGGCGGATGAGCTGCGCCCCCGCCTCATCGTCGGCGCGATCTTCACCCTCCCGCTGTTCCTCATCTCCATGGTCCCCGCACTGCAGTTCCCGCACTGGGGCTGGGTCGCCCTGGCCCTGGCCACCCCGGTGACCTGGTGGTCGGCTTGGCCGTTCCACCGCGCGGCGGCAGTGAACGCCCGGCACCTCTCCTCCACCATGGACACCCTGGTCTCGATCGGCGTGCTGGCCGCGTACCTCTTCTCCCTCTGGCAGCTGGTCATCGACCCGGCCCTGACCGCCCACGGGTCGGCGATGGACATGTCCCACCACCAGCTCTACTTCGAGACAGCGGGCGTCGTGGCCACCTTCCTGCTGCTCGGCCGCTGGCTGGAGGCCCGCGCCAAGTCCTCGGCCGGTGACGCGCTGAAGACCCTGCTCAGCCTGGGGGCCAAGGAGGCGAACGTGCTGCGCGACGGCGTGGAGGTCCGCGTCCCGGCCGCCGAGCTGGTGCCGGGAGATGAGATCGTGGTGCGTCCCGGGGAGAAGATCGCCACCGACGGCTACATCCTCGAGGGCGCCTCCGCCATCGACACCTCCCTGATCACCGGCGAATCCGCACCCACCGAGGTCGGGGTGGACGACACCGTCACCGGTGCCACCATCAACACCTCGGGCCGCCTGCTCATCCGCGCCACCCGCGTCGGCGCGGACACCACCCTGGCCCAGATGGGCCGCATGGTCTCCGACGCCCAGACCGGCAAGGCACCGATCGCCCGGCTCGCGGACAGGATCTCCGCGGTGTTCGTGCCGATCGTGCTGGCGATCGCCCTGGCCACGTTCATCGCCTGGCTGGTGTTCACCGGCGACGTGCAATCCGCCTTCACCGCCGCCGTCTCGGTGCTGGTCATCGCCTGCCCCTGCGCCCTGGGCCTGGCCACCCCCATCGGCCTGCTCGTGGGCACCGGCCGCGGCGCCCAACTGGGCATCCTCATCCGGGGCCCCGAGGTCCTCGAGGACACCCGCCGGGTCGACACCGTCCTGCTGGACAAGACGGGAACCGTCACCGAGGGCCGGCTCGCGGTCACCGACGTCATCGCCACGTCCAGCCTCGGCGAGGACGACCTCCTGGCCCTGGCCGGAGCCGCCGAATCCGGATCCGAACACCCCATCGCCCACGCCATCGCCGCCGCCGCGGCCGAACGTCCCGGCGCAGCGGCGACTACGGTCTCCGGCTTCACCTCCTCCCCCGGGGGTGGCGTGCGCGCCACGGTGGGAACCGCCGTCGTCCTCGCCGGGCAACCCGCCTGGCTGCGGGAAAACGGCGTCGACCCCGATGAGGCCACGCTCACGGCCCTCCGCACGGCCCAAGAACAAGGCACGACGGCGGTGCTCGTCGCCGTCGACGGCGCCACTGTGGGCGTCATCGGGCTGCGCGACACCATCCGGGCCAGCTCGCCGGAGGCCATCGCCCGGCTGCGTTCGCTCGGGCTGCGCCCGGTGCTGCTGACCGGGGACAACGCCGACGTCGCCCGGCTGGTGGCCGCCGAGGTCGGGATCGCGCCGGAGGACGTGTTCGCCGGGGTCCTGCCGTCCGGGAAGGTCGACAAGGTCGCCGAGCTGCAGGCCGCCGGCGCCGTGGTGGCGATGGTCGGCGACGGCGTCAACGACGCCCCCGCCCTGGCCCAGGCCGACCTGGGGCTGGCCATGGGTTCGGGCACCGACGTGGCGATCGCCGCGGCGGACATCACGGTCATGGGCAACGACCTGGCCCAGATCCCACAGGCGATCGAGCTCTCCCGCAAGACGTTGGGCACGATCAAGACGAACCTGTTCTGGGCGTTCCTCTACAACACCATCGGGATCCCGGTCGCCGCGTTCGGGCTGCTCAACCCCATGATCGCCGGCGCAGCCATGGCCGCCAGCTCGGTGCTGGTGGTGCTGAACAGCCTGCGCCTGCGCGGCTTCGGGAAGTAGCCAGACGCCCGGGCACGGCACGAAACGCAGTATTCTTGAGGCCGTCATGACCAACCCACCGGCCTCCCGCGGCCTCACCCGCGGCCTGAGCGCCCGACACATCCACTTCATCGCCCTGGGATCGGCGATCGGGACCGGCCTGTTCTACGGGTCGGCGGAGGCCATCCAGGAGGCGGGGCCAGCCGTCCTGCTGGCGTACGTCGTTGCCGGCGCGGCAGTCTTCGTGGTGATGCGCTCCCTGGGCGAAATGGCGGTACGCCACCCCGTCCCCGGATCCTTCGGCCAGTACGCCAGCCGGTATCTGGGTCCACTGGCCGGTTTCATCACCGGCTGGACCTTTGCGTTCGAGATGGCGATCGTGGCCCTGGCCGATGTGACAGCGTTCGGCGTCTACCTGGGGTTCTGGTTCCCCGACGTCCCCCGCTGGATCTGGGTCCTGGCGATCATCTTCGTCATCGCCGGTCTGAACACGATGCGCGTGAAGGTCTTCGGCGAACTGGAATTCTGGCTCTCCCTCATCAAGGTCGTGGCCATCCTCGCGATGATCTGCGGGGGCATCACCCTGATGGTCTTCGGGTTCCACCTGCAGGCCGAAACGGCAGTGGGACCGCAGAACCTCATCCAGCACGGCGGGTTCATGCCCCATGGCGTGGGCGGGATCATCGCCTCCCTCGCCGTCGTCGTCTTTGCCTTCGGCGGCATCGAGACCATTGGCATCACCGCCGGCGAGGCCAGCGACCCCGGACGCAGCATCCCGAAGGCGATCAACACGGTCCCGCTGCGCATCCTGCTGTTTTACGTGGGGACCCTGGCCGTGATCATGTCCCTGTTTCCCTGGGACAAGATCGGTTCCGAGGGCAGCCCGTTCGTGACGATCTTCGCCCAACTCGGCATCCCGGCAGCACCCTCGATCCTCAATGCAGTGGTCATCACCGCCGCGGTCTCCGCCATCAATTCGGACATCTTCAGTGCCGGGCGGATGCTCTTCGGCCTGGCCCACCAGGGGCAGGCCCCGCGGGCCTTCGCCCAGGTCTCCGCCAATGGAGTCCCGCTGCTGACGGCTGCCATCATGGGTTGCACGCTGCTCGTTGGCGTGGTCCTCAACGCCGTCATCCCGGAGAGGATCTTCCTGGTGATCGCCTCGATCGCCAGCTTCGCCACTGTCTGGGTCTGGATCATGATCCTGTTGGCGCACATCGCCATGAAACGTGAACTCGCACGTGAGGGCGCGGCCCCTTCGGCCTTCCCGGTGCCCGGGTGGCCGGTCGCCAGCCATGCGGCGCTGGCCTTCATGGTGCTGGTCCTGGTGGTGCTGGGCTTCTTCGAGGACACCCGGACAGCGCTATATGTCGGAGCCGCGTGGATCGTCCTGCTGGTGATCGCCTATCGGCTCTGGGTCAGGGGAGACGGCCGACGGCGGGCGGAACTTGACGGCGCGGGCACCGACGCGGACGCGGACGCCCGATAACTCCGCACCCCGGGGTCCCACCTGCAAGACTCGATGCATGAGCGAACAACGGAACTACGGTCGCTACGCAGCCAAAATGAGGAAACACGTCGAGTCCGGAACGGACCTGGAAGTCGACGTGCGCTTCATTGACATGCTCAGTGCTCGCGGGGCGCGCATCCTGGATATCGGATGCGGCATCGGCGCAACGGTCAGGGGTTTGCGGAAACGTGGCCACGACGCCTACGGGATCGACCCCACGGAGACGGTCCTCCGGGTTGCCCGGGAACTTCACGACCCCGAGTGGTTTCGGCCCCTCTCCGCCACGCAAGCCACACCAGAGCAGCTGGCAGGCAGCGGCCTTCCTCCTTCCTACGACGTCGTCCTCTTGTCCGGCAATGTCCCGTCCTTCGTCCCTGCGGACGAGCTGCCGGCGGTGTTTGCCTGTATTGAAGGCATCCTGGTCCCGGGCGGCTTGCTCGTGACCGGAACGACGACGGGAATCCCGGGCGGCCCGGCCGACCAGGACGCTGCGGCGGAAATGACCGGGCTGACCTTGGAACACCGGTATGCAGACTGGCATCTCGGCGCTTACGCATCCGATTCACCGTGGTCCGTCAGCGTCTTCGCTGCGGCGGGAACCCCGGAGCCGATCAATGCTCCGGACGGCATATTCGTTCTCAGCCGGTGAATAAGGTGAAGCGAAATCGGGTCATGAGTCACACACAATCGGACCTCACGCCGTCTCTCCTTGATGAGCTGGAGGAAGTCTGGCCTCGGCATGACTGGAGCAACACCGAAATTCGGCACGGCGCCTTCCACACTGCCGTCATGCTCGAGGATGCCGTCTACCGGGTCAGGCATGGTCGAAACCGTCGTCTCGCCATATACGCCGAGGTCGCCGTGATGCAGAAATTTTCGGAATTCGATCTGAGGGGCTCCACGCCCCGGGTCATCGCAGATGGTTTCCACGCCGCCGAATGGTCAGCTTTCGGGACAACACGGTTACCGGGCACACCCCTGGTTCCAACCTCGTGGGCCAGTGACCGCCACATCATCCTCCCCCTGCTGGACTCGCTCCGATCCGTGGAGGCCCACCTGGACACTGGCATTCCGGAGTCACGGCAGTGGTGTGGCGGTCGCGACTTTGCAGACCTGCTGGAGCAGCTCATGGAGGATATCGCTCCACCGGTCAGGGCTTCCGCACGTGACACGGTCGCCATGATGTTCAGCATGGAAAACGACGAGATGAAGCTTTGCCACGGGGACTTCGGGCCACACAACATCCTCATCAGTGACACCGGGATCGGTCTGATCGACCCCGACAACCTCTGTCTGGGGGATGAAGCCCTTGACGTCGCCCCCTTGCTGGGGTCATATTCCACCGGCGACCTGAAGCAGGATTTTTCCCAAGAATTGCTGCAGCGCGCTGCCGCGATTAAGCGCGCTCTTCCGCTTCAGGTGGCAGTCGCCGCAGACTTGGCTGGCGACGAGGGGTTGCGCAACCACGCGCTCAACAACTTCGCCACCCGGCGCGGATTCCGATCGGCGCATGCGGCGTCGTGAGGACTTTCAGGCCACCGACATCTCCGAAATCCGCACCGTCGTGCCGCGGGGTTCCCGAGGAAACCGGGCTTCACGTCCTGACCTCGGGCCTGTTACTGGCCAGGGATTTCGAGGTCGTCCCCGGCCCTTCCGTCCTGGTGATTGCAATCGGCGTCGCCCTGCAGAGACCGCGCGCGGACGCCACCACGTCAGGTGGGCATCGGTGGATGGGTTGGAAACCGATGGCTGATCTGGGTTAGCTTCGACTTCCGGAGATCTGTCGGCAAGCCATCCCCCTGGCATTCCGCTAGGCGGACGCCCGGCGCCCGGCTTCCTGCACCAGAACCACGGTGCTGGCCAGCGCTTCGTCGCCCAGCCGGTAGGACGGTCCGGCCACGCCGATCTGCGCGATCATCGAGCCGTCGGCCCCGAAAACAGGGGCTGCAGCCGAGGTCAGCCCCTCCTCAAACTCCTCCAGGGCGAGCGCATAGCCACGCTCGGCGGTGGCGTCCAGTTCCCGGGCCAGCGCCTGGCGATCGGTGATGGTGGCCGGGGTATACCGCTTCAACCGTCCTTTGAGCAATTGCCCCCGGGCGGCGTCGTCCTGCAGGGCCAGCGACACCTTGCCCGGTGACGTGCAGTGCAGCGGGGTCCGCCGGCCCAGCCAGCTGCGGCTGACCACCGACGATCCGGGGAGGATCTGGTCGATCGTGACCGACTCCCCGCCTTCGGTCACGTTCAGGGTCACGGTTTCCCCGCATTGCCCGGCCAGCCAGACGCAGGCCTCGTGAACGCGCGGGCTGAAACTGTGGGTCGCGGGAACGGCTTGGGCCAACCGGACCAGGCCCTCCCCCAGCTGGTACTCCGCACTGTCGGAACGCTGCTCCACCAGCCCGTGGTCCAGCAACGTGTTGAGGATGCGGAAGGCCGTCGACTTGTGGACGTCCAGTTCCTGGCCGACCGAACTGACGGTGCTGGCCCCTTCACGGGCCAGGTATTCCAGCACGACGGCGGCACGATCCACCGACTGGATCCCGCCCTTGGCCACGCGTTCGCTCTGTGCCGTCATGGCGCTCACGCTACCAGCAGGAATCGTACGGTTTGGCCACGTGCCGGGGCATGGCTCAGCCCTTCATCCTGAGGTTCTCCGGGTCGAACACCGGAGTGCGGCCCGCGCTGAGGACGGTGACCGGATACCGGCGGGCGAAGTACTCGACGTGCAGGTGTTTGCCTTCCTTCGCGTGCTCCGGCGGCAGGTACGCCATCAGCAGGTAGCTGCCGGCCGACGGGCCGTCACCTGCACTGGTGACATAGGAGCGTCGCCCGCAGGCATCGGTGATGGCGTTCCCCGCGGAGTCCAGGATGGGTTGGTTGCCGGTGGGGAAGCGTGGCGTGCCGGCCTCCGGTGGCTGGGCGTCCAGGCCCAGGGTGCACAGCACCGCTGCGGGTTCGCCCTCCCGTGCCCGCAGGTAGGAGTCCTTTCCGATGAATTCCGCATCCTTGACCCGCGGCAGTGCCAGGCCGGCCTCGACCGGGTTGTAGTCGGCGGAGAGTTCGGCCCCCATCAACCGGTACCCCTTCTCCAGCCGGGCGCTGGTCCCGTAGACACCGATCCCCGCCGGCCGGATGCCCAGGGGTCGTCCGGCCTCGGCGAGCGCATCCCAGAGCCGCAGCCCCTGGTCGACGCTGGTGTGCAGTTCCCACCCCAGCTCGCCCACGTAGGAGATGCGCAGCGCCAGGACCGGGATGTCGCCGACGGTGATGTCCCGCGCCGTGCCGAAGCCGAAGGCCGCGTCGGAGACGTCATCGGCACTCACCGCCGCCAACACCTCACGCGCCCGCGGGCCCCAGAGTCCGACGGTCGCCGTTGCCGAGGTCAGGTCGGCCAGGTGGACCGAGCGGTCCGCGGGCAGGTGTTGACGTAGCCACGCGAAGTCCCGTCCCGCGTCGCCGGCACCGGTGATGACGCGGTAGTGCCCGATGCCCAGCCGCACCAGGGTGAGGTCGGAGCGGAAGCCGCCGCGAGGGTCCAGCAGCGGGGTGTAGATGATCCGGCCAACGGGTCGGTCAACCTGGGCCATCGCCAGTGATTGCAGGAAGTCCATGGCCCCGTGCCCGGCGACGTCGAATTGGGCGAATGCCGACAGGTCGATCATGGCCCCGCGTTCGCGCAGGCACAGGTGCTCGGCAACGCTGATCGGCGAGTGCCACCTGGCGTCCCATTCGTGCCCGCGCCGGGGCACTGCCTCGCCAAATTCCTCGAGCAGGTCGGCGTTGGAGGCAAACCACTGCGGCCGCTCCCATCCGGCGGCTTCGAAGAATTCCGCACCGTTCTCCAGATGCCGTGGATGGATCGGCGAGCGCCGCAGGCTCCGCGCGCTGGCGTATTGTTCGCGCGGGTGCACGATCCCGTAGGTCTTGGGGAAGGCCTCGGTGGCGCGGGCGCGCACGAACGAGCGGGTGCGCTGGGAGGGGTGGAACCTGGCGATGTCGTCGGCGTGCAGGTCGACCTCGGCGGAGCCCTCGGTCATCCACTGGGCCAGGTACCTCCCCACGGCCGGGGCCTCACGGATCCACACGGCGGATGCCGACCAGAGACCGTCGACCTCCGGGGTGGGTCCCAACAACGCCCCGCCATCCGGGGTCAGGGACAGCAGCCCGTCGATGGCCAGGGTGCGTTGCAGCGATGGGTCGCGCAGCACCGGGAACAGCTGCCGGGCGTGCTCCAGCGGACCGGCGAAGTCGGCTTCACTGAGCGGGAGCTGGGTGGGCGAGAGGGGAACGGTGCCCACGCGGGCCAGGGATTCGGCGTCGTGCAGTATCGACCGGTGCGCGTAGGAGCCGATCTGCAGCTCGCCCCAGCGTTGGCGTTCGTACATCTTGGCCGTCATGTCGCGGATGATCGGGGTGTCGATTTCCACGCCGCTGGCCGTGAAGTCGGCGATGGGCCCGAGGTTGATCATCTGGTGCACCGCGGGGGTCAGCGGGATGCCGGCGCCGGCCATCGACCCGATCTTCGGGGACCAGACCCCGCAGGCGATGACCACGGTGTCGGTGGCGACGTCCCCGGCAGTGGTGCGCACCCCGGTGATCCGTGCCGGCCCGCCCCAAGAGGACGGTTCGGTGAGCAGCCCGGTGACCTCCGTGTTCTCCGCAATCGTCAGCGCCCCGGCGTCGAGCGCCGCCCGGCGCATCAGCTGCCCGGCGGCCACCGGGTCGACCACGGCAGTCGAAGGGGTGTAAAAGCCGCCGGTGATCAGCGAGGTGTCGACCATCGGGACCAGCTGCCCGACCCGGTCGGGGTCGATGAGTTCCGCGTCGACACCCCAAGATTTCGCGGAGGACAAACGACGCCGCAGTTCGTCCTGCCCGGCATCGTCACGGGCGACCTCGATGCCCCCGCAGGTGGTCAGCACCCCGAGGTCGCTGAACTGGTGCATGGACTCGACGGTCAGTTCGGTGACGTTGCGGTGGTGGTCGACCGGGAAGATGAAATTCGAGGCGTGCCCGGTGGAGCCACCGGGGTCGGGTAGCGGGCCCTGCTCGACCAACAGCAGGTTCCGCCACCCGGCCGCGGCAAGGTGCTTGACCAGCGAACTGCCCACGATGCCGGCACCGATGACGACGGCATCGGCCCGGTCCGGCAGGTTCCCTGCGTCCGGCGGCTGCGGCACACCGGTGGGCTGGGGCGTGGTTTCAGTCGGCTGGCTCATGGCTCCTCCTCCGTCTCGGATGGCGCGTCAGGACTTCGGCATCTCCTTGGTCGGGTCGATGAACGGCTTGCGCACCACGGTCCCCTGCCGAATGCCTTCGGGTGTGTGGACTGCGACGGTCGTGCCCTCGTCGCTCAGCCCGATGGGGACCATGGCCAGCCCGATGTTGCGTTCCAGCCGCGGGGAGAAGCAGGCACTGGTGACCTGGCCGAGCTCGTCGCCGCCGGCCTCGGAGACGGGGAAGGGCTCGATCATGGATCCGTCGTTGTAGCTGCCCAGCGGCGGCCCGTCGATCTCCAGCCCGACCATGAGCCGGCTGATGCCCTCGTCGCGGATGCGTCCCAGGGCTTCCTTGCCCACGAAGTCGGCTTCCTGGTCCAGGTCGACCATCCACCTGTAGTCGTAGCCGACCTCGAGCGGGTTGGTGTTCAGGGTGATGTCGCAGCCGTAGGCCAGCATGCCGGCCTCGATGCGCCGGATGTGGCACGGGCCGATGACGCGCAGGTCATGTGCCTGGCCGGCCTTCCAGACCATGTCCCAGAGCTTGCCGGCATCGCGGGTGGCGTTCTCCAGGTAGATCTCGTAGCCGGTCTCCCCGGTGTAGCCGGTACGGGAGACGACGACGGAGAGGTCACCAAGCGTCCGCCGTTGCAGCCAGTAGTAGCCCAGCTCGAGGATGTCCTCGCCGAAGAGGTCGGACATCAGGCCCTTGGCCTTGGGGCCCTGGATCTGGATCGGCGCGACGTCGACTTCCTTGACCGTCACATCCCAGTTGCCGGCATGGGCCAGGCCCATCGCCCAGAGGTGGACGTCGCTGTCGGCCAGGGAGAGCCAGAAGCGGTTCTCCTCGACCCGCAGCAGGATGGGGTCGTTGATGATGCCGCCATCGGCTGCCGTGATGAAGACGTACTTGCACTGGCCGACGGCACACCGGCCGAGGTCGCGTGGGATGAGGTAGTTGGTGAAGTCGAAGGCATCGGGGCCGCTGATTTCCAGTTGCCGTTCGACGCCGACGTCCCAGAGGGTGACGTCGTTGAGCAACGACCAGTACTCGGAGACCGGATCGCCGTAGTGGCGCGGGTGGTACGTGTGGTTGTAGACGCTGTAGGCAGCGACGCCGTGTTCGCGGGACTTCCAGAAGTACGGTGACTTGCGTAGTCGCGTGTAGAGCGTGACCGCGGGGTTCGGGTTGGCGCTGGATCCGGTGCCGGGTTGTTGGAACGCGCCCGTATCGATGGCCTCGGACATGATCACTCCCTGATTGATCCTGGCGCCGGCCGAGTGCCAATCGTTGCGCATGGTGCGCAACACTGCGCCATGTGCAACCAGTGTGGACCGCCCCCGGGGTGGGGTCAAGGGTTGTCACGGCCGCTCCGGAGTGGCCTCCAGTGGACGCCCAGATGCCGCCCCTGAACTTGCCTGTCAGGGCGACTTCAGCTCGTCTGCGCGCACCAGGAGTACCCCGCAGACGATGGCGACGCCGCCGGCGAGCTGGACCGGGGCGGGCATCTGGCCCAGCAACAGCCAGGCCCACAGGACGGCGAAGAGCACCTCGGTCAACGAGATGAACGAGGCCACCTTCGAACCCAGCGCCCGGGCGGCCATGATGCCCGAGACGTAGGCAAGCACGGTGGCCACGATGACCAGGCCACCGAGGGCAACCCACCATGGGGACGCGAATCCGGCGAATCCCACCGTTCCGAACGTCGCGGTGAACGGCAGCAACCGGACCGCGCCGAGCAGGATCATCAACAGCGCGCCGACGAGCAGGCCGCCCGCGGCCAGGACGAGCGGGGGCAGCGTCTCGTTGGCCTTGGCCGTGACGAAGAAGTAGACGGCCAGCCCGACGGCTGCCCCCAGGCCCCAGAGGATGCCGATCGGGTCGACGCGTTGAGTTCCGGCCAGATCCAGCACCAGCACCAGGCCCGCGAGCGAGACCAGCGTCCCGGCGATCGTGAGGCCGCGCGGGACCCTGCGGGTATGCACCCAGAGGGACAGCACGATCAGCACCGGGGCCATGTACTCGAGCAGCAGCGCCACGCCCACGTCCAGGCGCGCCACCGCCTGGAAGTACGCGAACTGGCAGACCCCGACGCCGAAGAGGCCGAAAAGCACGATCGGCTTCCAGTTGGCGGCCACCGACGACCACCGTCCACGCAGCACCAGGACCGTCGGCACGAGCAGGACCAGGAAGGCCCCGGCCATGCGGGCCGCAACGGCGGCCCCGCTGCTCCACCCTGCTTCGAGCAGCGAGGTGGCGAAGGAGCCGGAGATGCCGAAGACAGCGGAGGAGAACAGAGCGATCCAGACGCCCGCGAGGGCGGGGTGGGCGGCGGTGCCCGCACGGCTCGTTGCTGACGTGGACATCGTTCTCCTCGGGGCGTGGGCAGGTCATGGCGAGAACGCCTCCGTGTCATGGGTGAAATGGCGTACACTCGTGACAACAGCATACTCCGCGGCAGACGCGCGGGATACAAGGAGTCACCAGCATGTTTGCCCCTGACACCGAAACGTCGTTACAGACCGTCGTCCACCTCATCAACACACTGCGCGACGGTGCCGACGGGCTGCTGACCACTGCCGATCTGGACGTCTTCGTGGAACGGGAGAACTTCACCGGATCGCGCACCCACGACGCCTCCGAGTTGCGCAGTGTCAGGCACGTCCGCGGCATGATGCGGAACCTGTGGACCGCCGACGAGGACGCGGCGGTGGCGGTGGTGAACAACATCCTGCGCAATGCCCGCGCCCTGCCGCAGCTGGTCAAGCACGACCACTGGGACTACCACCTGCATGCGACCAGCCCTGCCGCCCCACTGGCCGAACGGATGGCCGTGGAGGCGGCGATGGCGGTCGTCGACGTCCTGCGTTCGGGTGAACTGGAGCGGCTGCGCATCTGCGCGGCCCGCGATTGCGAGGCAGCGGTGCTGGACCTCTCGCGCAACCGGTCGAAGCTGTATTGCCAGACGGGAAACTGCGCCAACCGGGAACATGTGCGCGCCTATCGCCAGCGCCGGGCGGCCAACCGGCCCTAGACTGGTCCCATGCAGCATGCCCGCGGGCACCGGCGCCCAGGAAGGAAGAGACCGTGAACACCTCTGAACAACCTCAGGAGCACCACGCCTCCGAGAACTACGACGTGGACCTGGAGCATGCCTCGGACGGAACGCTCAAGGCGGCCGGGCGCTGGTTCGTGGGACTGGCCGATGCCGTCCTGGGCGGTGACGGGACGGACGTCATGGGCGCAACCGCCGTGGTCCGGCGCATCGACAACGACGCCGAGATCCTGCGCATCACGGGGAACAACATCGATGAGGCCGAAGGACTGATCGCGCTCATCCGCCGCGACCTGGGCGAGATGACGCGCGAGCAGTTCCTGGAGGAATGGGGCGGCAAGGACGGCGTCGAGACGGTCGGCTGACCGCCCGCGCTACTTCTGGCCGGGCTTCTTGTCGGTCGGCTTGTCCGACGAGCGGTTCACGCCCGAGCCCTCGCTGAGCGCGGGGGGATTCTCCTTGCCGGCCATGGTCAGCACGGAGATCACCAGCAGGCTGGCGATGAAGGCCACGCCAAAGGCGATGAGCCCGATGTCTATGCGCAGCGGGTTGTCCCCGCCGCCGGTGGCGGAGATCGAGGCGACGACGCCGGCCACGACGCCCGCGACCAGGGAGAAGATCAACGGCGCCTTGATGCTCTGCTGCCATGAGCGCTTCTGCTGGGACGGGTTGGAACCCACGGGGATGCCTCCTGAAGAAATTGGGACGGCTCCAGTCTACCGCCCTGCGGCCTCGCCCCGGGCATCGTGCCGGTAGCCGAAGGCGGCGATGAGCAGGAATACGGCGGTGATGATCGCCCCGCCGCCGGCGACGCCGAAGACCCCGTGATGGTCCAGGCCCCGCCAGGCCAGCAACAGGATGCCGGTGGCCATCGAGATGGATCCGGTGAGCAGGAAATCGCGGACCGGGACCAGCTCGCGGCGGTGGCGGAGGTAGACGGCCAGTTCGAGCACGCCGGCGACGGCCAGGCCGATGCCCCCGGCGATCGAGGTGGCCGTTGTCGTGGCGAAGATGAGCATGAACACCGCGCAGAAGGACCAGGCAATGGCGGCCCCGCCCAGCAGGCCACGGACCGGCGCGGGCACGACCCGCGCCACCGCGAAGTCCCAGACCGACTTGGAGGTCAGGACCAGGTAGGCGCCGAACGCGTAGGCGACCACCGACTCGCTGGGCTGCTGCCAGAACACCGAGAGGGCGCCGAACGCCGCGGCCACGACGGCACGGAACATCACCGGCTTCCAGACGGCGGCGGCTTCTTCACGGGGGGTGGTTACGGCAGGCACCCTACGATCCTAATGGGAATCGCCGCCGGCCCGGGACGGCGCTCCGACGGACATCCAGCGGTCGTTGCGGATGCGCCAGAGCAGGGTCAGCGCCCGCAGCGCCAGGTAGCCGATGCCGAAGGCGCACCACAACCACAGGATCGGCAGGTCCGGTACCAGCGGCAGCCAGGCCGCGCCGGCCAGCAGCGGGGCGTAGAGCACCAGGGCGATGACCCCGGCCAGGGCCAGGTACCGGGCATCGCCGGCGCCGATGAGCACTCCGTCGAGCACGAAGACCAGACCGGCCAGCGGCTGGGAGGCCGCCAGCACCCAGAGTCCGATGGCCGCCGCGTGCTGGACCGCCGGGTCGGAGGTGAACAGGACCCCCACTACCGGAGCCAGCAGGGCCAGCACGACGCCGGTTCCCACCCCGAAGAGCAGGCCCCACCTGGTCATCACCCGGGTCAGGGCCCTCGCAGTGGCCCGGTCACCGGCGCCGAGTTCCTTGCCGATCAGGGCCTGGGCGGCAATCGCCAGGGCGTCCAGCGCGAAGGCCATGAACGTGAAGATGGTGAAGACCAGCTGGTGGGCCGCCAGGGTCAGGGCACCGTCGGCGGTGGCCACCCAGACGGTGGCCAGGATGCCGACGCGCAGGCTCAGGGTGCGCAGCATCAGCCAGCTGCCGACCTTCCCGGTCCCCACGACCCCCGCCACGTGAGGGCGCAAGGATACTCCGGCGGCCCGCAGCCGGGGCACCAGCAGCACCAGGTACACCGCCGCCATGCCCCACTGGGCGATCGAGGTGCCAATCGCCGAACCCGACACCGAGAGCCCCGCCCCGTACACCAGGGAAAAGTTCAACACGATGTTCACCCCGAACCCGGCTCCGGCGACGATCAGCGGGGTCTTGGTGTCCTGCAGGCCGCGCAGCACTCCGGTCGCCGCCAGGACCAGCAGCATGGCCGGCAACCCGGGCATGGACCACCGCAGGTAATCCAGCGCGAATCCCAGCACCGGCCCATCCGCACCCATGGAAGCGAGCAAGGCCGGCCCGGCAACCCATCCGGCGACGGCGAGCACGACGCCCAGGACCAGGGCCAGCCAGAGCCCGTCGCGTCCGGCGGCCAGGGCGAGGTCCAGCCGCTTGGCCCCCAGCCACCGCGCGACGGCAGGGGTGGTGGAATACGCGAGGAAGACCATGAGGCCGACGGCAGTCTGCAGCACCGTGGTGCCCAACCCGGCCCCGGCCAGCTCGTTGAGCCCGAGGTGCCCGACGATCGCAGTGTCCGCCATGAGGAACAGCGGCTCGGCGATGAGCGCCCCCAGGGCGGGGACGGCGAGCGCCAGGATCGTGCGGCCGAGCCCTGCGGGCACCTGGGCCCTATTGCGGTCCTTAGCCACGGGCGGCCACCGTTCCCACGGGGCGCGCACCGGAGGCGCGCAAAAACAAGGCGGCGAGACCGGCCGCCACGCACTGCAGGACCAGGATGAAGACCACCGCACCACCCCAGCCGTACGGCACGAAGGCCAGGCCGACCGCCCAGCCGAACAGGCTGGACCCGGTGTAGTACGCCAGGTTGTAGAGGCTGGCGGACTGGGCGCGGCCGGTGCGGCCGATGAGCGGGACCCAGCCGCTGGCCACCGCGTGGGCCGAGAAGAAGCCGGCGGTGAAGAGCACCAGGCCAACCAGGACCAGGACGAGGTTCGGGGCCAGGGTCACCGCGAGGCCGGTGGCCATGACGCCGATCGAGCCGAGCAGCGCCGGCAGCCGGCCGAACCGGTTGGCCAGCAGCCCTGCCTGCCGCGACGACCACGTGCCGGAAAGGTAGGCGATGAAGACCAGCGAGGTCAGCGACGCCGGGACCAGGAAAGGCGGGGCCTCGAGCCGGAAGCCCAGGAAGTTGTAGACCGCCACGAACCCGCCCATCAGCAGCAGGCCCTGGGCGTAGAGGGCGAGCAGCCGGATGTTGGCCAGGTTGGCCCATAGCTTGCGGGCCAGCCCGGGCTGGCCGGGGGCCCGCCGTGGCACGGGGGTGAAGCCGCACGGCGCCGGAGCCAGGACGATAAACGCCACCGCGGCGACGGCGGCGAGCAGGGAGACGGCCAGGGTGCCGACCCGCCAGCTGGCCACCTCGCTCAGCGGCCCGGCGATGAGGCGTCCGGCCAGTCCCCCCAAGGTGGTGCCGGAGATGTAGGTCCCGGCCGCGATGGCCGAGTGCATCGCATGAATCTCCTCGCTCAGGTACGCCAGTGCCGTGGCGGGGATCCCGCCGAGGGCGGCACCTTCGAGGAAGCGCAGCCCCAGCAGCGCCTCGAATCCCGGGGCGGTGGGCACCAGCAGACCCAGCACGACGGCGGCAATGACCGCCGTCTGCATCGCGCGGAGCCTGCCGATGCGGTCAGCGACGACCGACCAGCCGATCACCGAGACCGCCAGCCCCAGCGTGGCCGCGGAGACGGCGAGGGCGGCACGGGCCTCCGAGACCCCCTGCGCACGGGACAACGCCGGAAGGACACCCTGCACGGAATACAGCTGCGAGAAGGTCGCGACACCGGCGGCGAAGAGGGCCATGATCATGCGCCGGTAGCCGGCGGAGCCGCGGACGTGTCCGGCGAAGGGAGCGGGTCCGCTCATGCGCCGGGCACCAGCGGCAGCAGGAAATAGGCCACGGTGAGGGCGATGAGGTTGTTCAGCAGGTGGATGAGGTAGGAGTAGGCCAGCGACTTGCCGCTGAGCACGTAGGCGACGCTGATGACGGCACCGAGGCTGACGTAGGGGATGGCCGCCGTCGGGTCGAAGGATCCGGAGCCGAGGAAGTGCATTCCGGCGAACAGGACGATCGAAATCACCACGCACACCCAGACGTTGACCTTCCGGCTGAGCTTGCCGATCAGCAGGTGGCGGAAGACGTACTCCTCCACGAACGGGCCCATGACCACGGCCATGACCAGCATGGTGGGGAACGGCACCGAGGTGGTCATGCCCTCGATGGCCAGCTGGTTCTCGCTCTTGACCGCACCACCCAGGGAGACGATGACGATCGTGGTGACGACCAGGTTCGCCACCCAGGCACCGGGCACCATGAAGGCCTTCGCCCACGGGTGGTAGGCGAACGTGCGGAAGGAATGGGCCAGGGTGGGGAAGGCCATGATCATGGCACCGGTGAACAGCACGGCGTACACGATGAAGTTCACGGCGGCAGCGGCGGTCTCGCCGGTGGTGAAGGCCTGGGTGAACCCGGGGATGAGCGTCAGCAGTGCGGCAGCGCCGGCGACGAAGAGGACCACGTAGGCCAGCACCATGATGGCATCCCCCACGCGGAAACGGTCCGGGCCAAAGCGTGAGGTCCGGCGCTTGCGCGGCTCGCCGGAAGCGGGGCCCGGCGCGGCCGGATGCGGGGTGGAGTGCATAATTCCAGCCTAGCGAATGCTAGAGGACCCGGAGCCCCGCCTCCGCAGCGAGCAGTGGCGCCAAGTCCTGCAACTGGAGGTCGCTGACCGTCGCCCCTCGCACCCCGCTGATCCCTGCCATTCCGCCGATGCGCGCACCGCGGAGGTCGACGTCCCTGAGCCGAGCACCGTTGAGGACCAGCATGCCGACGCGGCAATCCTCAAACGCCACCCGTTCGGCCTGGACCTCGCCCAGGTCGAGTTCGTCGATGATCAGCGAGCGGAACAGGACGTCCTTGAGCTTGGCCCCGCGCAGGTTGACCAGGTCCAGCTTCCCGCCGTCGATGAGGACCGCCCGCAGGCTGGCCCCGTGCAGTTCGGCCGATCCGATCCGCGTCCGTTCCAGCCGCGTGTTCCACCAGCCGCTGTCCGGGGCCCGTAGAGCTGCGGCCGTCAGGTCCTCGAAGCGGCAGTTCCCAAAGGTTGCCCGGTTCAGGTCGGCGCCCATGAGCGAGACGCGGCGCAGGGTGCAGTCGGTGAAGACGGTGTCGTCGAGGTCCTGGCCCGCTGCGTCGTCGGAGTCGAACAGCAGTCCGTCGCTGCGTCCGTCCAGGTCCAGGGCCGTCAGATCCCCGGACGGACGCTCGCCTCCTGCGTCGAAGCCGGGCAGTCGGGGTGGACGGGGCGTCGGGGAGGCGTTCGAAGCAGGCATTCCCCTACTCTAGAGCGCGCAACGCCCCCGACGTGGTGGCCTGCTGGCCGGCTCGTCGACGGCCATCCGGCATACACGGCAGGGGCGCTGGCGGGTGGTCCCGGGTGGGTCCGGCGCCTAGGTCGCGGGCGACCCGCTTCCGGGGCCCCCGGCTCCGCCGCCGGCTGCTGTCGCGTCGTCCGTCCCCGGGCCAGCTGCAACCCCGGCCGGCTCGGCAAGGGCCGCATCGACGTCAGCCTCGGCATCGGGGTCCTCCGCCGGCCCGGCGAACTGGGACATGTAGAGCCGGTGGTAGGCGCCCTGTGCGGCCAGCAGCGTCTCGTGGTTGCCCTGTTCGACGATCCGGCCGGACTCCATCACCAGGATGGTGTCGGCGTCGCGGATGGTGGACAGGCGGTGGGCGATCACGAAGCTCGTCCTGTCGGTGCGCAGCGCCGCCATGGCGTGCTGGACCAGGACCTCGGTGCGGGTGTCGACCGAGGACGTGGCCTCGTCGAGGATGAGCAGCGAGGGGTTCGCCAAGAACGCCCGGGCGATGGTGATCAGCTGCTTCTCTCCGGCGGAGACGTTGGTGCCCTCGTCGTCGATGATCGAATCGTAGCCCTCGGGCAGCGCCTTGACGAAGCGGTCGACGTACGTGGCCCGGGCCGCCTCGTAGACCTCCTCGTCAGTGGCGTCGAGCCGTCCGTAGCGGATGTTGTCCATGATGGACCCGTTGAACAGCCAGGCGTCCTGGAGCACCATGCCGACCTTCGAGCGCAGTTCGGCGCGCGAGAGGGCGGTGATGTCCACCCCGTCCAGGGTGATGTTGCCGCCGTCGAGCTCGTAGAAGCGCATCACCAGGTTCACCAGGGTCGTCTTCCCGGCCCCGGTGGGGCCGACGATCGCCACGGTGTGGCCGGGGTGGGCCTCGAAGGAGAGGTCCTCGATGAGCGGCTTGGCCGGGTCGTAGGAGAACGTGACGCCGTTGAACTCGACGTGCCCCTCGGTGCGGGCGGCCAGGTACGCCGTCGCGGTCTCGGGGTCCTGCTCCTCGGCATCGAGCAGCTCGAACGTGCGCTCGGCCGAGGCCACGCCGGACTGGACCTGGTTGGCCATGCCGGCGATCTGGCCCAGCGGCTGGGTGAACTCGCGCGAGTACTGGATGAACGCGGTGGCGTCGCCCAGGCTCATCTGCCCGGAGGCCACGCGCAGCCCGCCGACCACGGCGATGCCCACGTAGGCCAGGTAGGAGATGAACTGCATGACCGGGAAGATCGTGCCGGAGACGAACTGGGCACCGAAGGAGGCCTTGTAGAGCTCCTCGTTGCGTTCGTCGAAGCGCTCCACGGATTCGTCCTCGCGCCCGAAGACCTTCATCAGGTCGTGTCCGGAGAAGGACTCCTCGATCTGCCCGTTCAGCGAGCCGGTCGCCTTCCACTGGGCGGCGAACAGGCCCTGGGCCTTGCCACCGATGACGGCGGCGGCCACGGCGGACAGCGGGAGCGCGACCAGCGCGATCAGCGCCAGCTGCCAGGAGACTATGAACATCATGATGACGATGCCGATGACCGTCAGCAGCGACTGGATCAGCTGCGAGAACGCCTGCTGCAACGCCGTTTGGATGTTGTCGACGTCGTTGGTCACCCGGGAGAGCAGGTCGCCACGCTGGCGGGTGTCGAAGTAGTTCAGCGGCAGCCGGTTGAGCTTGTCCTCGACGTCCTTGCGCAGCTTGTAGACCACGCGCATGACGAGCTTGTTCAGCAGGAAGCCCTGCGCCCACATGAACACGTTGGACACGAAGTACATGGCCAACACGATCGAGATGATGACGCCCAGCTCGTGGAAGTCGATGCCGACGCCGGGGACCAGGTTCATCCGGCCCAGCATGTCGGCCAGGTCGTCCTGCCCCTGGGCCTGCAGCCCCTGGACGACCTGTTCCTTCGTCGCCCCGGGCGGCATCTGCGCACCGATGACACCGGAGAAGATGACGTCCATGGCCCTGCCGAGGATCTTCGGGGCGATGACGTTGAGCACCACGCCGGCCGCGACGAACAGCAGCACGACGGCGATGCCCGCCTTTTCGGGGGCCAGGAGTCCCACGAGGCGCTTGGCGGAGGGCCAGAAGTGCTTGGCCTTGCGCACTGACTGCTGGCCACCGAAGCCGTCGTCCATCGACATGTCGGCGAAGTCCTCGCCGGACTCGACGGCGGTTTCCACTGCCACCGGCGCTGCGCCTTGGGCTGCGGCCTCCTGTGGCGTGGCGTCGGCGGCCTCGCCGGGTTCCTGGGGCGTGCGGCGTGCGCGCTTGTCGTTGCGTGCCATCTAGGCCACCTCCTCCGCGCTGATCTGGGATTCGACGATTTCCTGGTAGGTCCCGGAGGAATCCAGCAGCTCCTCGTGCGTGCCGCGGGCGACGATCTCGCCGTCGTCGAGCACCAGGATCTGGTCCGCCTCGGTGATGGTGGAGACCCGCTGCGCCACGATGATCACCGTGGCGTTGCGCATCGTGTCCTTCAGAGCCGCGCGCAGGCGGGCGTCGGTGGAGACGTCCAGGGCGGAGAAGGAATCGTCGAAGAGGTAGACCTTGGGTTGGGCCGCGAGCGCCCGGGCGATGCACAGCCGCTGGCGTTGGCCACCCGAGACGTTCGTGCCACCCTGGGCGACCTTCGATTCCAGTCCACCCTCCTTGGCGCGGACGAAGTCCTCCGCCTGGGCGATCCGCAGCGCCTCCCACAGTTCCTCATCGGTCGCGTCCTCAGCACCGAAGCGCAGGTTGGACCCCACTGTCCCGGAGAAGAGGTAGGGGCGCTGCGGCACGGTGGAGACCCGTTCCGAGAGCTGGTCCCGGGTCAGTGCCGGGACGGGGACGCCGTCGATCAGGACCTGCCCGGCGTCGGCGTCGTACAACCGCGGGATGAGATTCAGCAGGGTCGTCTTGCCGGCACCGGTGGAGCCGATGATCGCCGTCATCTTCCCGGGTTCGGCGGTGAAGTCCAGGTTCTTCAGCACCGGCTCCTCGGCGCCGGGGTAGCCGAAGGAGACGCCGCGGAACTCGACGGTCCCGTGCAACGGCGCGTCGGCGGTCACGGTTTCGGGATCGCGGAGCGAGGGCTTGACGTGCAGGACCTCGTCGATGCGCTCGGCGCAGACTGCGGCGCGCGGGATCATCATGGCCATGAACGTGCCCATCATGACGGCCATGAGGATCTGCAGCAGGTACTGCAGGAAGGCGGTCAGCGAGCCGACCTCCATCTCCCCCGCCGCCACCCGGTGGCCACCAAACCACAGCACAGCGGCGGTGGCCAGATGCAGGATCATGCCGATCAGCGGGAACATCAGCACGAAGAGCTGGCCCACCCGGACGCCGACATCGGTCAGGCGTTCGTTGGCCGTCTGGAAGCGCTCGGTCTCATAGGGCTCGCGGACGAACGCGCGGACCACCCGGATGCCGATGATCTGCTCGCGCAGCACGCCGTTGATCTTGTCGATGCGCTCCTGCATGAGGCGGAACAACGGCATCAGAAAGCGGATCAGGATGCCGACGATGACGACCAGGAAGGGGACGGAGACCCAGACCAGCCAGGACAGACCGGCGTCTTCGCGCAGGGCCATGATGATGCCCCCGACGCACATGATCGGTGCGGAGACCATGAAATTCAGGCCCATGAGCACGAGCATCTGGACCTGCTGGACGTCGTTGGTGCCGCGGGTGATCAGCGTCGGTGCCCCGAACTGGTTGACCTCGCGGGCCGAGAAGCCGGCCACGGAGTGGAAGACGCCGCGGCGGATGTCGCGTCCGACGGCCATGGAGGTCCTGGACCCGAAGTACACGGCGGCCACGGCGGTGAGGACCTGGATGAAGGCAACGGCGAGCATGATCCCGCCGGTGTGCCAGATGAAGTCGGTATCTCCCTGGGTCACACCCTCGTCAATGATCCGGGCGTTGAGGCTGGGCAGAAACAGGGTGGCCATCGTGGTGGCCAGCTGGAAGACCAAGACGCCGATGATCCACGGGGTATAGGGTTTCGAGTACTTGAGGATGAGACGCAAGAGCATGCAGGAAGGTCCTTCGGAACAGGCCCCACCGGTGGCTGGATCGCGTCGGCGGAGTACGGCCCGAACGGCTGCAGCCATCCGGGGCACTGAAAACCCTACTCCGCCATTCGGAGGATTCAATCCGTCGCCGGGATGATTTTCGGTGGACCCCTATCCAAGGGCTTCACTGTTCGTATAATGGAAAAAGAATGTCACGATACGACAATTGAGGAGTCACCATGACCACCACCGATAGCCAGCTCCAGCCCGGCGCCCCGGCCCCGGCGTTCCGCCTCGACGACGCGCAGGGCAACACGATCGACCTGGCGGACTTCGACGGCCGTTCCGTCGTCGTCTACTTCTACCCCAAGGCGGCGACGCCGGGTTGCACCACAGAAGCCTGCGACTTCCGCGACAGCCTTTCGGCCCTCACCGGCGCAGGCTACGACGTCGTGGGCATCTCCTCGGATCCGCTCGAGGACCTGCAGGCCTTCGCGGCGGACCAGTCGCTGACCTTCCCGCTGCTCTCCGATCCCGAACACCAGGTTGCCAAGGCCTATGGCGCCTACGGGGACAAGGAATTCGGCGGCAAGGTCCACACCGGGACGCTGCGCTCGACCATCGTGGTGAACCCCGACGGCACCGTGAAGTCGGCGGAGTACGACGTGGACGCCCAGGGCCATGTCGCGCGGCTGCGCCAGGAACTCGGGGTCTAGGAACCCGCGCCCGTCCGGGCCACCTGGTCCAGCCAGTCCCCGATCAGGGCCCGGAGCAAGCCGGGCCGTTCGTGCGGGAGCGCATGCCCGGCGCCACGCATGATGGCCAGGGCCGCCCGCGGGTAGTCCGCCAGCAGGTCGATGGCGTCGGTGAACCCCGCCGTCGAATCGCCACGCCCGGCCGCGATCAACACGGGCACGGCAGGTGCCACGTCCCCGGTGTCGATCCGCCACCCGGCGAAGAGGCGTCCCAGCACTTGTTCGTCGGCCAGCTGGATGCCGGGCAGCACCGCGTCGCGGTACCGCTGGGCCGTCTCGGGCGTGCGCACCACGAAGTAGGCGTCGAACCCGGCGCGGTCCACGGGGGCCAGCTCGTCATGGGCGTGCGGGTCGCTGCTCACGGCGATCTCGGGCGGGATATCCCCGGCGGCCTGCCCGACGGGGCAGAGCAGGGCCAGGCCGCACACCTGCGGCCGCCGCCCCGCGACCCCGCGCGCCAGGTAGCCGCCGTAAGAGTGGCCGAGCAGCAGGACCGGCCCGGGCGCGATCTCGTCGAGGAAAGCGCCGAGCAGTGCCACCACGCCCTCGTTGGACGCAATGGAGTCCGCCACGCGGGTCCTGCCCATGCCCGGCAGGTCGGGATAGATGCGGCGGTAGCCGCTGGGCGGGAGGACGGATTCCAGCGCGGCCTCGATCTCCCGGTGGTCGACCCCGGCTCCGTGCAGGGCAACCAGCGGCAGCCCAGCGCCGTGTTCGGCATAGTGGATTGAGCTCCCGCCGACCCGGCACTCCATGCCGAACAACGTAGCCAGCACCGGTCCACGGGTCAACGGCGGCGCGCGTCCCACATGGCCCCGCGGCGGCCGACGTGGACCCTGTACTTCCCCGCGGGGCCGGTCCTACGTTGAAAGGAACCAAGACAGCTGGCCGCCGCACGTGGCAAGGCCCGCGCCGCAGCAGGTGAGGAGAAGAGCATGCCGACAGACAGGTCCGGGGATCGGCCCGCAGGGAACCCGAACCTCGATGACATCATCGACCCCGAGGGCACGGCCCTTCCCGGCTCCGACCGACGCGGCCACGCCAAGGTCCCGGAAGACCTGGACGACGACGACTTCGCCGCCGCCGAGCAGGAGGAACGCGTCGCCGCGGGCCTGCAGGACTACGCGCCGGGGCAGGTACCCCCGGCCACCGACCCGGTCCCCCCGGAAGCGGGCGAAGAGGCCGAACGGGCCCCACAGGGCCTCACCGAGGAAAGCGAGGAGGAGTCAGATGGCTGAGCGCGGAAGCAACAAGCACGGTCCGGAGCTGGACGAGGAGATGAAGCAGGAGGCCCAGAGCGGCATCGACGGCATCAAGCCCAGCCACCGGGAGGAGTTCCGGCAGAGCGAGCCCTTCGTCGACGATACCGATGCGGAAGAGGTCCAGGAAGCGCCGGAACGCGACGACCTCTCCCCCGATCAGGCCGACTGAGGTGCACCCCGGCTGGCTGCCCCGGCCGGGGCACCCGGCGGAGGCCCGGCCTACCTCTCCCCGCGGCGCAGCAGCCGGCCAGTCGGCGTCGCGAAGTCGACCTCCGTGCCGCGCACGTAGGTCCCGGAGACCCGGCCGGTGAGTTCCTTGCCCTGGTAGGGCGAGATCGGGTTGCGGTGGTGCAGCGCCGACACGTCGACCGTGTAGGAATCCTCCGGGGAGAACACGGCGAAGTCCGCGTCGGCGCCGACCTCAAGCCGGCCCTTGCCCTCCAGCCCGGCCAGGTCCGCCGGGTTGCGGGACATCCAGGACAGCACCGTCTCCAGGGTGACGCCCCGCCGTCGTGCCTCGGTCCAGATCAGCGACAGGCCCAGCTGCAGCGAGGCAACCCCGCCCCAGGCGGTGCCGAAGTCGCCGGACTCGACCTCCTTGAGGTCCACGGTCGAGGGCGAGTGGTCCGAGACGATGAAGTCGATCGTCCCGTCGATGAGCCCCTGCCAGAGCAGTTCGCGGTTGGCGTCCTCGCGGATCGGCGGGCAGCACTTGAAGGCGGTCGCCCCGTCGGCGATCTCCTCGGCCAGCAGCGTGAGGTAGTGCGGGCAGGTCTCGACCGTCAGGCGGATGCCCTCGGCCTTCGCCGCGGCGATCACGGGCAGCGAGTCCGACGAGGACAGGTGCAGGATGTGGGCGCGGGCACCGGTGCGCCGGGCGGCGTCGATGACCCGCTGGATGGCCAGGTTCTCGGCGTCCCGCGGCCGGGAGGCCAGGAAATCGGAGTAGGCGCGGCCGCCCTGGTGCGGTGCGGTGTCGATGGTGTGGGCGTCCTCGGCGTGGACGATCATCAGCCCGTCGAACCCGGCCAGCTCGGCCATGTCAGCTTCCATCTCGTCGGGTTCCAACGCGGGGAACTCGTCGACGCCGGAGTGCAGCAGGAAGCACTTGAACCCATAGACGCCCTCGTCGTGGAGTTTCCGCAGTTCGCCACGGTTGCCCGGGATGGCGCCGCCCCAGAAGCCGACGTCGATGTGCGCCTGGCCCGCCGCGACCTCTCGCTTGGCCTCGAGCGCCTCGACGTCGACCGTGGGCGGGATGGAGTTCAGCGGCATGTCGATCAGCGTCGTCACCCCGCCGGCGGCGGCCGCCCGGGTCGCGGAGTCGAAGCCCTCCCACTCGGTGCGGCCCGGCTCGTTGACGTGCACATGCGTGTCGACGAGACCGGGGATGAGGACTTGGCCGGGGGCCAGTTCAATGACCTCTCCCCCCGCCAGGGCCTCGCCGAGGGGCACGATGGCGGTGATCCTCCCGCCGCTGATGCCCACCTCGGCCGGTCCGATGCC
Organism: Arthrobacter sp. JSM 101049; assembly: GCF_041679245.1. Lineage (NCBI taxonomy): Bacteria > Bacillati > Actinomycetota > Actinomycetes > Micrococcales > Micrococcaceae > Arthrobacter > Arthrobacter sp. JSM 101049. The sequence goes on from NZ_JBGFFC010000001.1 coordinate 1,072,231, forward strand.
CCCGGGCAGGGCGACGCGTTCGCCGCGCACGACCAGGTCGTAGGTCCCGGTGGCTGCGGCGGTGCCGGCCGTGCTCGTGTTGCTGGGGCTGCTTCCCATGGCTTCCACTCCTTCGTGTGCTCTGCTGTCGGTGGCTAGGCGTTGGCGCCGACGGGGACCTGCTCCGGTGCCGGGGACAGCGGGACCAGGGCAGTGGGCGCGTCGGCCGTGTCCACCGCCAGGTCCTCGAATTCGTTGACGTTGTCCAGCTCGGTGCCCATCGAGATGTTCGTGACGCGCTCCAGGATGACCTCGACGACGACCGGGACGGAGAACTCCTCGGCCAGCCGTCCCGCCTCTGCGAAACCTTCGGCCAACTTCTCCGGATCCGTGACGCGGACCGCCTTGCAGCCCAGCCCCTCGGCCACCTTGACGTGATCCACACCATACCCCTCGGTCTCCGGGGAGTTCACATTGTCGAAGGCCAGTGACACCTGGTAGTCCATCTCGAAGCCGCGCTGCGACTGGCGGATCAGGCCCAGGTAGGAGTTGTTGACCACCACGTGGATGTACGGCAGCTTGAACTGGGCGCCGACGGCGAGTTCCTCGATCATGAACTGGAAGTCATAGTCCCCGGACAGGGCGACGACCTTCTGGCCGGGCTTGCCGCGCACCACGCCCAGGGCCGCGGGGCCGGTCCAGCCCAGGGGCCCTGCCTGTCCGGCGTTGATCCAGCGGCGGGGGCCGAAGACGTGGAGCATCTGGGCCCCGGCGATCTGGCTCAGCCCGATCGTGGAGACGTAGGTCGTGTCCTGGCCGAAGGCGGAGTTCATCTCCTGGTAGACGCGCTGCGGCTTGATCGGCACGTTGTCGAAGTTGGTCTTGCGGTGGCCCTCGCCCTTGCGGGCCGTCGTCGTGTCGGCCCACGCGCTGTAGTCCGGCAGGGTGCCGGCGGCCTGGCGCTCGGCGGCGACCTCCAGCAGTACCTCCAGCGCGGCCCCGGCATCGGAGACGACCCCGAGGTCCGGGGAGAAGACGCGGCCGATCTGGGTCGGCTCGATGTCCACGTGCACGAACTTCCGGCCCGCCCGGTAGGTGTCCAGGCCGCCGGTGTGGCGGTTGGCCCAGCGGTTGCCGATGCCCAGGACGAAGTCGGAGTCCAGGAAGTTGGCGTTGCCGTAGCGGTGGTGGGTCTGCAGCCCGACCATCCCGGCCATCAGGCGGTGGTCGTCCGGGATGGCGCCCCAGCCCATCAGCGTGGGGACCACCGGGACGTTGAGCAGTTCGGCCAGCTGGACCAGCTGCTCGGAGGCGTCGGCGTTGATGATGCCGCCGCCGGCGACGATCAGCGGGTGCTCCGACGCGGTGAGCAGGTCCAGGATCTTGCCCGCCTGGGCGCGGCTGGCGCGCGGCTTGGAGACCTCGAGCGGCTCGTAGGCGTCGATGTCGAACTCGATCTGGGCCATCTGCACGTCGATCGGCAGGTCGATCAGCACCGGTCCCGGACGGCCGGTGCGCATCAGCTGGAAGGCCTTCTGGAAGGTGCCCGGGACCTGGCCGGGTTCCAGCACGGTGGAGGCCAGCTTGGTCAGCGGGCGGGCGATCGTCTCGATGTCGACGGCCTGGAAGTCCTCCTGGTGCAGCTTCGCCACCGGCGCCTGGCCGGTGATGCACAGGATCGGCACGGAGTCGGCCCAGGCGGCGTAGAGCCCGGTGATCATGTCGGTGCCTGCAGGGCCGGAGGTGCCCAGGCAGACGCCGATGTTCCCGGCCGCGGCGCGTGAGTACCCGTCGGCCATGTGGGAGGCGCCCTCGACGTGGCGGGCCAGCGTGTGGCGGATGCCGCCGTGGGCCTTCATCGCCGAGTACAGCGGGTTGATGGCGGCACCGGGCAGGCCGAAGGCCTCGGTGGCACGTTCCTTTTCGAGGATGAGGACGACGGCGTCCACGGTGCGCATGGTGGTCATGGTGTTCTCCTAGGGGGCCCGCGGTGCGGGCGAAAAAGGGTGTGAAGTGGTGCGGCCGCCGGTACGGGCCGAAGAGAGGTACCGGCGGCCGGGTCTGGTGTGGCTTGACCCGCCGAGGGGGCAGGCAGGTGGGGTCAGCCGGCGGCGGGAGCCGGCTCCGGCGTCGTGCTGGAAACACCGGAGAGGCGCTCGACGCCGCGGAAGAGGCCGGAGTGGTCCAGCGCCCCGTCGCCGGTGGCGACGGTGGAGGCGACCAGCTGGGCGACGAGGGCGCCGAGCGGGAGGACGACGGACGCCTCGCGGGCGGCGGCGGTGACGATGCCCATGTCCTTGTGGTGCAGGGCGAGGCGGAAGCCGGGGTCGAAGTTTCGGTCCAGGATCTTCTGGCCCTTCTGGTCCAGCACCTTGGAGCCGGCCAGCCCGCCGCCGAGGACCTGCAGGGCGGCGGAGGTGTCGACGCCGTAGGCCTCGAGGAAGACGACGGCCTCGCTCAGGGCCTGGATGTTGGCGGCGACGATGAGCTGATTGGCTGCCTTGACGGTCTGCCCGGAACCGGAGGGCCCGACGTGCACGATCGTCTTGCCGATGGCGGCCAAGACGGGTGCTGCGTCGTCGAAGTCGGCCTTTTCGCCGCCGACCATGATCGAGAGGGCGGCGTCGATGGCCCCCTGCTCGCCGCCGGAGACGGGTCCGTCCAGCGGTCGCAGGCCGGCGGCGCGGGCCTCGTCGGCGAGCGCGACGGCGACGTCGGGGCGGATCGTGGAGTTGTCGATCCACAGGGCGCCGTCCTTGGCGTGGGCGAAGACGCCGTTCTCACCGGTCACGACGGACTCGACGTCGGGGGAATCGGGGACCATGGTGATGACGACGTCCGCGTCGGCGACGGCCTCGGCGATGTTCGCCGCGGCGTGCCCGCCGTTCGCGGCGAGGTCGGCGGCCTTGTCGGGGCTGCGGTTGTAGCCGGTGACGTGGAAGCCGGCGGCTGCGAGGTTCTTGGCCATGGGCAGGCCCATGATGCCGAGGCCGATGAAGGCGATGTTCTGCGTGCTCATGTGGTGCTCCTGGGGAAATCGTTGCTGGGAGGCGCGGTGGCTAGGCGGGTTGGCGGATGAGCCAGTCGAAGGCGGTCTCGGCGGCTGCCTTGTATTCGAGCCCGATGGGGCCGTGGTAGCCGCGTTCGCGGCTGCGGGTGATCCATTCGCCCAACGGCAGCTCGCCGCTTCCGGGGGCACCGCGTCCGGGGTTGTCGGCGATCTGGATGTGGCCGAACTCGTGGGCATGGGCCTCGATGACGGCGTCGACATCGTCGCCGTTGACGGCCAGATGGTAGAAGTCGGCCAGCAGCTTGACGTTGTCCACGCCGGCGGCGCGGGTCTTGGCGATGACGTCCAGGGCGTCGGCGGCGGTCTTCAGCGGGTACGCGGGGGTGCCGGAGACGGGTTCGAGCAGGACGGTTCCGCCGATGCGGCGGACCCCGCGGGCGGCGGCGACGAGGTTCTCGACGGCCAGCTCGTCCTGGGCTGCCGCCTCCACGCCGTCGAGGCGGTTGCCGTAGAGGGCGTTGAAGCCGCGGCAGCCGGTCGCCTCGCCGATGGCGGCGACGACGTCGAGGTTGTCGCGGAATTCGGTGTCGCGGCCGGTCCACGAGACCAGGCCGCGGTCCCCGGCGGGCATGTCGCCGGCGAGGAAGTTCAGCCCGGTGAGCTGGACCCCGGCGTCGGACAGGGCGGAGGTGAAGGCCTGGACGTCGACATCGGACGGCACGGCCTCGGCGAAGGGCCACCAGAACTCGACGTTGTCGAAGCCCGCCTTCTTGGCCGCGGCCGGTCGCTCGAGCAGCGGCAGCTCGGTCAACAGGATGGAGCAGTTCACGGTGTACGACATCGCATGGTCCTTTCGAAACGATTGATTCCGAATCGTGGAAGTTTTCTTCTGCACACTGAAAACATTAGAAGTGACACGAGACGCTGTCAAGAGCAGCGCAGAACCGTCTTCACGACAGGGGATTTTCGGTCACGCAACGGATAGCCATTGACAGCAACGGGTCCGGAGGTGTTACCTCGAACACATCGTTCTGAAATCTTTTTTCCGCCATACGAGAAGAAGCGGCGCCCGCTCCCTACCGCGGCCGCCGCTCCCTCTCAGCCGTTCCGCCCTGCTCCCGGCCTGAACAGAAGGGTCAATTCCCATGACCGCACTGCGCGATGAATTCCCCGATATCCCCGTGGTCAAACCGGCCAGCCCGGCCGCTCTCGATCTCGAGTCCCACAACCCGCACGATCTCAGCGCCGGACTCTACAACGAGGACCTCGCCCCGACGACCCGCACGGGCCGGACCTGGAGCGCCTACAGCATTTTCACCCTCTGGGCCAACGACGTGCACAGCCTGGGCAACTACGCGTTCGCCATCGGCCTGTTCTCGCTGGGCCTGGGCGGCTGGCAGATCCTCACCGCCCTCGCCGTCGGCGCGGCCCTGCTGTTCCTGCTGCTGACCCTCTCCGGGTTCATGGGCGAGAAGACCGGCGTCCCGTTCCCGGTGATGAGCCGCATCGCCTTCGGCATCCGCGGGGCGCAGATTCCCGCCCTGATCCGCGGATCGGTCGCCGTCGCCTGGTTCGGCGTCCAGACCTACCTGGCGTCCGTCGTGCTGCGCATCATGATCATTGCGATCGCCCCCGGCGCCGCCGGGCTGGACACCAACTCGCTCCTGGGCCTGTCCACGCTGGGCTGGATCAGCTTCGTCGCCCTGTGGGCGCTGCAGCTGGTCATCGTCAGCTACGGCATGGAGATGATCCGCAAGTACGAGGCGTTCGCCGGGCCGGTCATCCTGGTCACCATGGCGGCGCTGGCCCTCTGGATGTTCGCCCGCGCCGGCGGCGCCATCGCCTGGACAACCCCGGAGTCCAAGACCGGGCTGGACATGTGGCTGACGATCCTCGGCGGCGGCGCCCTCTGGGTGGCGATCTACTCGACGTTCGTGCTGAACTTCTGCGACTTCACCCGCAGCGCCCGCTCGAAGACTTCCATCATCCGCGGCAACTTCTTCGGCATCCCGCTGAACATGCTCCTGTTCGGGGGCATCGTCGTCGTGCTCGCCGGAGCCCAGTTCCGCATCGACGGCCGCGTGATCGAGAGCCCGGCGGACATCGTGCAGGCCATCCCGAACACCTTCCTGCTCTCCGCCGCCTGCCTGGCCCTGCTGGTGCTGACCATCGCGGTGAACCTGATGGCGAACTTCGTGGCCCCGATCTATGCGCTGAACAACCTCTTCCCGAAGGTGCTGAACTTCCGCCGGGCCGGGCTGATCTCCGGGGTCATCGGCCTGGTGATCCTGCCGTGGAACCTCTACAACAACCCGGTGGTCATCACGTACTTCCTCGGCGGCCTGGGCGCCCTGCTGGGTCCGCTGTTCGGCATCATCATGGCCGACTACTGGCTGATCCGACGCACCCGCATCAACGTCCCGGACCTCTACCGCGACCACGGGCACTCCACCTACTACTTCACCGGCGGCTTCAACCGCCGGGCCGTGGCCGCCCTGGTCCCCGCGGCCATGCTGGCCCTGGCCTTCGCGTTCGTCCCGGTCTTCGCCGTGGTCTCGCACTTCTCCTGGTTCATCGGCGCCGCCGTGGGCGCGGTGGTCTACCTGCTGGTGGCCCCCCGGGGAAAGCAGTACGACGACGTCAGCGGCGAGGACATCGCCGTCACCCCCTCACACTGAATCCCCTCGCACCGAAAGGCCGGCACGCATGCGCCTCCTCGTCGTCAACGTGAACACCACCGCCTCCATGACCCGCGCGATCGGCGATTCCGCCCGGTCGGCCGCCTCCCCGGGCACCGAGATCATCGAACTGACCCCGCGGTTCGGGGCCGAGAGCTGCGAGGGGAACTTCGAGAGCTACCTCGCGGCGCTGGGGGTGATGGACGCCGTCCAGCGGTACGCGGAGCCCTTCGATGCGGTCATCCAGGCCGGCTATGGCGAACACGGCCGCGAGGGGTTGCAGGAGCTGCTCGAGGTCCCGGTCGTGGACATCACCGAGGCCGCGGCCTCCACCGCCATGTTCCTGGGGCACCGCTACTCCGTGGTGACCACCCTGGACCGGACGGTTCCGCTGATCGAGGACCGGCTCAAGCTCGCGGGGCTCGTCGACCGCTGCGCCTCGGTGCGGGCCAGCGGCCTGGGCGTGCTGGAACTGGAATCCGACCCGGAGCGGGCCGTGGCCGCGATCGCCGAGCAGTCGCGCCTCGCCGTCGAGCAGGACAGGGCCGAGGTCATCTGCCTGGGCTGCGGCGGCATGGCAGAACTGGAGGAGGCCGTCGCCGCGGCCACCGGCGTCCCGATCGTCGACGGGGTCCGCTCCGCCGTGGGGATCGCCGAATCGCTGGTGCGGATGGGCCTGAGGACCTCCAAGGTGCGCACCTATGCCCCGCCGCGTCCCAAGCAGGTCACCGGGTGGCCGTTCACGGTAGATTAGCCGGACCGCGACCGGCCCCCGACCCGGCCGGCTCGAGGGAGGAGCACCCATGAACGTCATGGCCTTGGCCCGTGCCGAACGATCGGATCTGGCCGATTTCCTCGCCACCCTGCCGCCGCGGCAGTGGGAGTCCCCCAGCCTCTGCGCTGGCTGGAGCGTCCGCGACGTGGTCGCCCACGTCGTCAGCTACGAGGAACACGGCCCGGTCGATCTCCTGAAGCGGTTGGGCCGCACCCGCTTCCGCCCGCAGCGGCTCAACGCGGCCGCCCTGGCGGATTACCGGGACAAGAGCCCCGACGAGCTCCTGGAGTTCCTCCGCGACCACGTCGAGCCACAGGGATCCACGGCGCGCTTTGGGGGCCGCGTGGGCCTGGTCGACTGCCTGATCCACCATCAGGACATCCGGCGGCCTCTGGGGATGCCGCGGGCCGTTCCGGCCGAGCGGCTGGCCGCTGCGCTGCCATTCGCCGTCTGGGCCCCGCCGCTGCGCGGATTCTGGAAGGCCCGGGGCGTGCGACTGGTCGCGACGGACCTGGACTGGACCCATGGCCGCGGATCCGAGGCCCGCGGACCCGCCGAGGCGGTGCTCCTGGCCATGGCGGGACGCGGCGCGGCAGCCGCGGACCTGACGGGGCCCGGCGCCCGGATCCTCCAGGAGCGGCTCACGCCGTAGGCTGGCGGACCCTATCGACTGGCCGGGGTTGACCTGCCGGTCCCGGCGCTGCAGCATGTCCGGCATGACCGCCCTGATATCGCATACATCGTTCGACTGCCGTGACGCCTACGCACTGTCCCTCTTCTGGGCCGGGATCCTCGGCTTCTCCCCCGACGCCGACAACCCCGACGGGCCGGGCGACGAGGAGTGCATGATCTTCTCCCCCGACGGCACGCAGCGGCTGCTTTTCATCGAGGTCCCCGAACCGAAACAGGTCAAGAACCGGCTGCACCTGGACCTCGTCCCCGCCGAGGGCACCCGGGACCAGGAGTTGGCGCGCCTGCTGGAGCTGGAAGCCACCGTCGTCGATGACCGCAGGATGCCCGACGGCACCGGCTGGGTGGTCTTGGCCGATCCCGAAGGCAACGAGTTCTGCATCCTGCGCAGCGATGCCGAACGGGCCCGCGACCACCAGCGCTCGGTGTAGGACGAGCGCTCACGGGGCGGCCAGCCCACCACCATCTGCTGGCGCCGGGACCCCCGGCGTCTGGGTTGGGACCCGTTCGATATGTATCCGCCCCAGTGGCCCACGCCACCTTGCCCCCCGGTAAGGTGACCCCATGATCAACACCGCGCGACTCCGTTCCGACCTCTCGCTCCTGGGCCGTGAAACCGGCATGATGCTGGCGACTGTCGAATCGCTCTCCGACGTCGAAATGACCGCTGCCTCGCTGTGCGAGGGCTGGACGCGTGCCGACGTCATCGCGCATCTCGCCTCCAACGGGCGCGCCCTGGTCAAGCTCGTGGACTGGGCGACCACCGGCGAGGAGCAGCAGCTCTATGACTCCCGGGAGGCGCGCGATGAGGAGATCGCCGAGCTCGCCGCCTTGCCCCGCAAGGACCTGGTCGGCCTCTTCCGGGACAACGCCACGTACTTCGCCGAGCAGGCCCAGCGCCTTTCCGGGGAGCTCTCGGTCGACGAGGTGCACCTGCACGGCAAGCAGATCCCCGCGACGTCCATCGTGGCGCTGCGCATCGCCGAGGTCGTCATCCACCACCACGACCTGGACACCACCTGGACCCTCGAGGAAGCGGACCTGGACGCGCAGCTCTACGGCATCGAGGCCGCCGTGCGGACCATGCGGGCCAAGAACGCCCCGGGGATGACGCTGGTGACCGAAGAGGGCGACGAGTGGGTCGTCGGCGACGGCGCCCTGAAGGTCGCGTCCGATCGCGAGGGCCTGCTCGCCTGGCTGGCCCGCGGCAACGGCGAGCATGTCGAGGCCGACGGCCCGCTGCCTGAACTGCCGTCCTGGTGAGCTGACCGGCTTCCGGCCCAGCAAAAACCGGCAGCCGGGCACCCCCTCTCGGGAGGTGCCCGGCTACTGGTGTTCCGCCGTCGTGCAGTGTCCGGAGGAGCGCCTAGAGGACGATCTGGCGGTTGACGTCCTTGTAGAGCAGGTAGCGGAAGTTCGACGGCCCGCCGGCGTAGCAGGCTTGCGGGCAGAAGGCGCGCAGTGACATGTAGTCGCCGGCCTGGACCTCGGTCTACCGGCGTTGAGCCGGTAGACCGCGTTGCCCTCGAGCACGTAGAGCCCGTGTTCCATCACGTGCGTCTCGGCGAACGGGATCAAAGCGTCTGGTTCTGCTCGCTGACACAGGCGCCAAGGAGGAGCAACATCAAAAGCCGGACATTTGTATGGGTTGATATAACCATATAAGATTTTTCTTATACGGCCATAGACAAGGACATAAATGCCTTCCGCAGATACGAACCCGTTCCGGCCGGGCGCAGGCCGCGTTCCTCCGGAGTTATCCGGTCGCGACGATATCGTGACGGAGGTGTCACGATTGATGGACCAGGTCCTTGATGCATCGGAGGGCGAACGGCCCATCATCATCTCCGGGTTGAGAGGCGTGGGCAAGACCGTTCTCCTCAATGAATTCGTTCGCCGGGCCCAGTCGTCCTCCCGCTGGGTGGCCATCAAGCTTGAGGCAACTACCGGCCGGAGCCTCAGCCAAGCCATTGCCAAGGAGCTGCATACCCAACTGCGGAAGCTCATGTCGACAGGCGAACACGTTCGGGAAAAATTCTCGACTGCACTGCGCGTCTTCCGCTCGTTCCAACTAACAGTCGACCCCATGGGCAACTATGGTTTCGGGTTCGAGATAGATCCCGAGCCTGGCACGGCGGACAGTGGAGACCCGGAGCAGGACGTCCGCGACCTGTTGGACAGTTTGGGGTCGGCAGCGCGCTCGATAGATGCGGGAGTCCTCATTGCGGTCGATGAACTCCAGGAAGCACCGGCTCCCGACCTCAATGGGCTCAACGTTGCACTGCACAACCTCGGCCAGGCCGCGTGGCCTGTCCCAGTCCTGTTCATCGGGACGGGCCTGCCGTCCCTACCGGCAGTTCTCGCCGACGCAACGAGCTACGCGGAGAGGCTCTACGACTACAGGACGTTGGGCTTGCTCAAGGAAGACGAAACGATGAGCGCGCTGGTCCAGCCTGCGGAACAACGGGAAGTCAGCTGGGATGCCAACGCGCTTGAGCTCGCCGTCGACACGTCGGGCGGCTATCCCTATTTCGTTCAGGCCTGCGGTAAGCACGTCTGGGACGTTCGCGCCCAAGCCAACCGAATCACGCTCGAAGATGCGGAAATCGGCTCAGAAAAGGCCCGCCAGGAAGTGGATCGTGGCCTCTACCAGTCACGCTGGGAACGGGCCACACCCGCCCAGCGTGAAGTCATGAAGGCCATGGCTGAGGACGATGAACAGCCTTCGGCGATTCAAGACTTGGTCACTCGTACCGGCAAGTCACGCACCAGCGACCTGTCGGTCTCCCGCCGCGAACTGATCAAGAACGGCCATATCTATGCCCCGGACCGGGGCTTTGTGGCTTTCACGGTTCCCGGGATGGCCGACTTCATCAAACGCAAGGTCCTCGAGTAAACACCAGGAAGCCGGGCCGCCCCCACAGGGGGTGCCCGGCTCCTGGTGTTCCGCCGTCGTGCAGTGTCCGGAGGAGCGCCTAGAGGACGACCTGGCGGTTGACGTCCTTGTAGAGCAGGTAGCGGAAGTTCGACGGTCCGCCGGCGTAGCAGGCCTGCGGGCAGAAGGCGCGCAGTGACATGTAGTCGCCGGCCTGGACCTCGACCCAGTCGGCGTTGAGCCGGTAGACCGCCTTGCCCTCGAGCACGTAGAGCCCGTGTTCCATCACGTGCGTCTCGGCGAACGGGATCGAGGCGCCGGGTTCGAACGTGACGATGTTGACGTGCATGTCGAAGGCCAGGTCCTGCGGGTCCAGCATGCGGGTGGTGCGCCACTTGTTCTCGGTCCCGGGCATGGCGCCGGGGGTGATGTCGCGTTCGTTGCCGACCACGGGACGGGCGGTGTGCCCGGCAAGTGGCTGGTAGCGCTTGCGGATCCAGTGAAACTGGGTGGGCTCCACGCCATCGTTCTGGGCCGTCCACACGGTGCCGGCGGGGACGAACGCGAAGCCTCCAGGGGCCAGGACGTGGGACGTGCCCTCGATGACCACCGTCAGCTCGCCGCCCATGACGAAAATGAACCCCTCGACTTCCGGCTGCGGCTCGGGATGCTCGGAGCCTCCGCCGGCGGCGACCTCCAGGATGGACTGCGAGAAGGTGGTGGCCCCGCCGGCGACGGGCCGGTTCAGCACCCAGGCCCGGGTTCCGGTCCACTCCGGCAGGACCGAGGTGACAATGTCGCGCAGGACCCCGCGCGGGATGACCGTGTAGGCCTCGGTGACGACCGCCCGATCGGTGAGCAGGTCCGTCTGGGGCGGATGCCCGGCCTGGGCACCGAAGTACGGCGACGTGGCGTTCTGGGGGACGACGGTGGTCTCAGACATGGGATTCCTTTGCTGGTTGCGTGGGGCGGCCGAGGGCGAGGGTGCGCAGCTGCTCGACGCTGATCTCTACGGCGGATTCAACCTCCGCCACGGTCAGGGCGCCGCAGGCCAGGCCGCGGTGGATGAAGTCGGCGAGCGCCTTCGCCGTCGCGGGCTCGTCCATGATGGCGGACTCGATCCGGTGCACGTAGTTGCGCAGGCGGGCGGCGGCGGCGGCGAACCCGTCGCGGTAGAACGCGTAGGTTGCCAGGTAGCGGGTCGGCAACTGGGCCGGGTGCAGGTCCCAGCCCTGGTAGATCCCGCGTTCGAGGTGGCGGCGGACCAGCCGGGCGTGGAGCTTCCAGGCGTCGACCGCGTGCTCGGGGTCGCCGACGGGCAGGATGTTGGTGGATCCGTCGGAGAGGTGGACGCCGGTGCCGGCCACGGCGACCTGCATGACCGACTTGGCGTAGTCGGCGGCCGGGTGCTCCATGGACTGGTAGGCCGCGGCGATGCCCAGCGAGGCCGAGTAGTCGTAGGTCCCGTAGTGCAGCGACGACACCCGGCCTCCGCCGGCGTGGATCACCTGGACGCACGGCACGGTGCCGTCCGCCCCCAGGATCAGTTGCGGGGTCTCCATCTGGACCTCGAAGCGCAGGCGCTTGGGAGCCAGCCCATGGGCTGCCTCGAGGCGTTCGCAGACGTAGACCATGGCCTCGACCTGGGCGACCGTGCTGACCTTGGGCAGCGTGAGGACCAACCCGTCCGGCAGGCCCCCGCTCTCGACCAGTGAGCCGATGAACAGGTCCAGGGTGCGCAGGCCCCGGGCGCGTGTCGGCGCCTCGAGGGACTTGAAGCGGATGCCGATGAACGGGGGGGCGCTGCCGGCGGCGACGGCCCGGTTGACCTCCCGGGCTGCACGGACGGCGTCGGCGTCCTCCTCGGCATCCGGTCGAGTGCCGTAGCCGTCCTCGAAGTCCAGACGCAGGTCCTCGATGGGTTCGGCGGCCAGCTTGGCCTCGACCAGGTCCGCCGCCACATCGACCCCGATGGCGGTGGCCAGGGCGTCGATCCCGCCGGCGGACCGTGCCGCCTCGAGGGCCTTCCGCCCCCAGTCGGCTGCGAGCTCGCCGGTGAAGGCGTCGGCGGGAACGTAGGCGGTGTGGATGGGCTGGCGCACCGGGGACGGGCCGGGGTAGGCGCGGGCCAGCAGCCGATCGGTCGCGGCTAGACGCACCTCGACCGCGGAGCGGGCGCCGTCGTCCAGGACGGCCGGGCCGGTCATGGTGCCACCAGCTCGGTGGAGAGCAGCTGGTAGGCGGGCAAGGTGAGGAAATCCTCGAAGTCCCCGTCCTGCCCGGTGACCAGGCGGCCGATCAGTTCGGCGGCGGGCTGGTAGTAGGCCGCAAAGACCTCCGCGTTGTCGACCTCCCCGCGCAGCCGCTCAACTTCTTCGGCCAGGATCGCGGAGGCCAGCTCTGCGGTGATCGTGTTGCCCGTGTCCTCGGCCACGACCTGGTTGCGGATCTGCTGCCAGACCTGCGAGCGAGAGATCTCCGCGGTGGCGGCGTCCTCCATCAGGTTGTGGATGGCCACGGCACCGTTGCCGGAGAGCCAGACGGCGGTGTAGGCGACAGCGACGTAGAGGTTGGCATGCACGCCCGCCTCCGTGACCTTGCCCGGTGCCGATTCGACGTCCAGCAACATGGCGGGGGTCACCTCGACCTCGGGGCGCTGGCGCTCGAGCTGGTTGGGTCGGTCCCCCAGCACGGAGTCGAAGACCTCGGCGCATACCGGGACGAGGTCGGGGTGGGCGACCCAGGACCCGTCGAAGCCGTCGCCGGCTTCGCGTGCCTTGTCCGCGCGGACCTTCTCGAAGGCGGCCGCCGTGACGTCGGGCTCGCGGCGGTTGGGGATGACCGCGGCCATTCCGCCCATCGCGAAGGCGCCGCGCTTGTGGCACGTCGCCACGAGCAGATCGGTGTAGGCGCGCATCATCGGCGCGGTCATGGCGACGTCGGCACGGTCGGGCATCGTGAACTTCGGTCCGGCTTCGCGGAAGTACTTGATCATGCTGAACAGGTAGTCCCAGCGCCCGGCGTTCAGGCCGGAGGCGTGCTCGCGCAGTTCGTAGAGGATTTCGTCCATCTCGAAGGCGGCGGGGATGGTCTCGATGAGGACGGTGGCCCGCACCGTGCCGTGCGGGATGCCCAGTTCGGCCTGGGCGAAGGTGAAGACCTCGTTCCACAAACGCGCCTCGAGGTGGGATTCCATCTTGGGCAGGTAGTAGAAGGGCCCGTCACCGCTGGCGGCGAGGTGGGCGGCGTTGTGGAAGAAGTGCAGGCCGAAGTCCACCAGGGCGCCGATGGCCGGTTTGCCGTCGATGAGCACGTTGGCCTCCGGCAGGTGCCAGCCGCGGGGCCGGACGACCACGGTGGCCAGGGGAGCGTCCTGGCGCAGCGTGTATTCGCGGCCGTCGGGATTGGTGAAGGAGAGCGTCCCGCGGGCTGCGGCGCCGAGGTTGACCAGGGCGTCGACGACGTTGTGCCAGGTGGGGGTCGAGGCGTCCTCGAGGTCGGCAAGCCAGACCTTGGCGCCGGAGTTCAAGGCGTTGATGGCCATCTTGGCCGGGCTCGCGGGGCCGGTGATCTCCACGCGGCGGTCACGGAGCTTCGCCGGGGCCTCGGCGACGGTCCAGTCCGCCTGGCGGATGTGGGCCGTCTCTGGCAGGAAGTCCATCGTCCCGCTGGCCGAGGCGGCGCGCCGGCTGGAGCTCCGGGCGGCCAGCAGGGCGTCGCGGGTCCCGGTGAAGCGCTGGTGGAGGTTCTCGATGAACGCCAGGGCGTCCTCGGTGAGGATCGCCTCGGCACCGGCGACGCGGGGGGTGTGGGTCAGGGTGATGCTCATGGTCTTTGTCCTTACTTGGTGCTGTTTCGGGCGGCTGCGGCCACTGCCGCGGCGACGTCGGCGGCGACGTGCGGGTCGAAGACGCTCGGGATGATGTAGCCCGGGTTCAGTTCCTCGGGGGCGACGCGTGCTGCGATGGCCTCGGCGGCGGCGACCAGCATCTCGGGGATGATGTCCACGGCTCCGGCGTCGAGCAGGCCCCGGAAGAAACCGGGGAACGCCAGGACGTTGTTGATCTGGTTGGGGAAGTCGCTGCGGCCGGTGGCGACCACCGCCGCGTGCTGGCCGGCTTCCACCGGGTCGACCTCGGGATCGGGGTTGGCCATGGCGAAGACGATGGCGTCCTTGGCCATCGTGGCCACGTGGTCGCCGGTGAGGATGCCGGGGGCCGAGACGCCGATGAAGACATCGCTGCCGACCAGGGCCTCATGCAGCGTCCCACTGAAATCCTCGCGATTGGTGTGCTCGGCCAGCCAGGCCCGGTGGCCCCCTGCGCTGGTGTCGGCACGGGAGATGGCCCCGTTACGTCCGCAGGCGATGATGTTGGTTGCCCCGCGTTCCAGCAGCAGCTGCACGATCGCGTTGCCCGCGGCGCCCACGCCGGAGACCACGATGCGGACCCGGTCCATGGTCTTGCCGACGACCTTCAACGCATTCTCCAGGGCGGCCAGGGTAACGATCGCCGTGCCGTGCTGGTCGTCGTGGAAGACGGGGATGTCCAGTTCCTCGCGCAGTCGCGCCTCGATCTCGAAGCACCGCGGAGCGGCAATGTCCTCGAGGTTCACGCCTCCGTAGACGGGCGCGATCGCCTTGACGATCTCCACGATGGCACCCGTATCCTGCGTAGCCAGGCAGACCGGCCAGGCGTCGACGTCGGCGAACTGCTTGAACAGTGCCGCCTTCCCCTCCATGACCGGCAAGGCGGCCTCGGGGCCGATGTTGCCCAGGCCCAGCACAGCGGAGCCGTCGGTGACGACGGCGATCGTGTTGCGCTTGATGGTCAGCCGGCGTGCATCGGCCGGGTTCTCGGCAATGGCCTGGCAGACACGGGCGACCCCGGGGGTGTAGGCGCGGGAGAGGTCATCGCGGTTGCGCAGCGGGACCTTGGGGTTGACCTCGAGCTTGCCGCCGAGGTGCATCAGGAAGGTGCGGTCGCTGACCTTGCGGACCGTGACGTCGTCCAGGGCGTCGATGGCCGTGCGGACGCGTTCGCCGTGGGCGGCATCGGTCGTGTTGCAGCTGACGTCCACGACCATGGAGAGGTGCGTCGACTCGGTGACGTCCAATGCCGTGATGGATCCGCCGGCGGCACCGACTGCCGCGGCGAGCTCGCTCGTGGCGGTAAAGGTCGCCGGGGTCTCGACCCGCAGGGTCAGTGAATACCCGGGGCTGGGATTCGCCATGGATTTGCTCCTCTTATCTCGTCGGTCGGACCAACGCAGGTCAACTTGTTTCCGTATAGTGGACATTATTATTTGAGGAATGGAAAAGCAACCGTTGAAGGCTAGAAAATTCGACGAGTTTCCATCTCGTCTTCTCGCCTGTCGGAAAACCGTTCCCCGATTCCGGTAGTGTGGCGAATAATTCCCGACCCTTCGACCCCCCTCCGGTGCCTTCACCGGTCCGAGAACCCAGGAGATCCAATGCCCGCCAAACCCGCTACCGGGGTCCAGTCCGTCGAGCGTGCCTTCGAGCTGCTCGAGCTCATTGCCAGGGCGGGCGGGGAATGCACCCTGAGCGAACTCGCCCAGGAGACACCGCTACCCTTGCCGACGATCCACCGCCTACTGCGCACGCTGGTGGGCATCGGCTATGTCCGGCAGCTGCCCAACCGCCGCTACGCGCTGGGTCCACGGCTGATCCGGCTCGGCGAGGTCGCCAACCGCCAGCTGGGTGCCGTCGCCTCCCCACTGCTGCGCCGCCTCGTGGAACAACTGGGCGAATCGGCCAACCTCGCGGTGCTCGACGGCGACAAGATCACCTACGTCAGCCAAGCCCCCTCCCCCCACAGCATGCGCATGTTCACCGAAGTCGGACGCCGCGCCGGCCTCCACAACACGGGCGCCGGCAAGGCGATCCTCTCGGTGCTGGACGACGACCGGATCGACCGTCTGGTCGGCCAGGCCGGGATGCCGGCTCCGACGCCGAACGCGATCACGTCGCTGTCGGCCCTGCACGACGAGATCAAGAAGATCCGCAGCGTCGGCTTCGCGGTCGACGAGGAAGAGCAGGAAGTGGGCGTCAGGTGCTTCGCCATGGCAGTTCCTGGCGCACCGACGCCCATGGCAGTTTCCATTTCGGGCCCGATCACGCGGGTGGACGACTCGTTGGCGGAGCGTGCCATTCCCGCGCTCACGGAGGCCACCAGCATCATCTCCGAGGCCTTGACCGGCACGCAGGACTAGCGCAGTGGCGCCGGGCGGGACACGTTCCTCCGGCGAAAGCGGCTCCCCGTGATGTGGGCCGGGGTTCCGGCCGGGCATCACGGGGAGCCGCTCGTTGTGTTCCATCTGCCGCTAGTGTGCGGGGATACTGCTTTCCTTCGGCTGCGGAACGGCTTGCGCCGCCTCCAACACCGCCTCCGGATCCAGCCCGTCCGGAAGCTCGGCCCGGACCCCCGCGGCCTCGCACGCCCTGACGTGGTCCGCCAGCGCCACGGTGAACTGCTCGGTCGTGACCACGGGGACCTCCTCGCCGTCGGCGTCGACGACCTTGCCGGAGTCCACCCGGTCGCCGTCCCGCAATCCCCTCAGCTGTTCCCTTCGGACCATCCTCGGCGGAGAGGCGACGAAGACCGAAGCGTCCTTTGCCGGGTTCCCGAAGGTGAGCACGTTGAAGAGCAAGTTCAGCAGCACCGCCATGATCGCCGCGGAGCTGATCCCCGAGTGCAGGATCGTGGCAAGCCAATCAGGGAACCCATCGTAGAAGTCCGGCTTGACGATCGGGATCATGCCAAAGGCCAGCGACGCCGAGACGATGATCATGTTCATGCTCTGGTCGTACTTGACCTTGGACAGAGTGCGGATACCGCTGGCTGCCACCGTGCCGAAGAGCACCATCCCGGCTCCCCCGAGCACCGGCGATGGGATGGCTGCCACCACGCGGCCGAGGATGGGAAGCAGCCCCAACACCATCAAGATGCCGCCACCGGCGGTGACGACGAAGCGGCTCTTCACCCCGGTGATGGCCACCAGGCCCACATTCTGGGCAAAGGCGCTCTGGGTGAAGGTGTTCAGGAACGGAGCGGCGATGCTGGAAACCATGTCGGCACGCAGCCCGTTGGCGATGCGCTTCTTGTCCACGGGCGAACCGGCGATTTCCCCGATGGCGAGGATATCGGCCGTGGTCTCGGTGAGGATGACCAGGACAACGATGGTCATCGAGATGATCCCGCCGATCTCGAAGACCGGCGCCCCGAAGGCCAGGGGCTGCGGCAGGGCGGCGACCGGGCCGCTGCCGACTTGGGAGAAGTCGGCCATGCCGGTGGCCCGCGCAACCAGGGTACCCACGATGATCGCCAGCAGGATGGACAACCGCGAGATCGCCGCGTTGCCGACCTTGCTCAGCAGCAGCACCAGTACCAGCGTTAGGGCGGCCAGGCCGATGTTGGCCAGGGAGCCGTAGTCCTCGGCCTGCTCGTTGCCTCCCATCGACCAGTTCGCGGCCACCGGTGTCAGCGACAAGCCGATCATCGTGATCACGATGCCGGTGACGACAGGCGGGAAGAAGCGGATGATCCGGGCGAAGAAGGGCGCGACCAGGAATCCGAACACCGCCGCGACCAATACCGACCCGAACACGGCCTGGATCCCACCGCCCCCATTGACGATGGCCACCAGCGTGGCGACCGAGGCGAACGAGGTGCCCTGGACCAGCGGCAGCTGGGCTCCAAAGAACGGGATGCCGACCGTCTGCAGGATGGTGGCCAGCCCGCCGACGAACAGGCAACACGCGACCAACAGGGCCTGGTCGTTGGTGCCTAGGCCCGCCGCGGCGCCGATGATCAGCGGCGGGGCGATGATCCCACCGTACATCGTGAGAACATGTTGGAGTCCGTAGGCGAACGTCCGCCCCAGTGGCAGCCGCTCGTCCTCCGGACGCCGGATTGCGGTGGTATTGCGATGTTTATCAGCCTTCACTGCTGACCTCCTCGTACACTGCCGTGATGGAAGGGGCGCCCGCGTGGCAGCGCAGGCGCCCCTTGGTGCCGTCTAGCAGAAGCCGGCGGCGTTCTCCCAGATCGGATGCGTCGGCGCGACGCCTTCGCGCTGGATGGTCGCCTCGATCAAGCCGTACGGTCGGTCCGCGGCAAAGAAGACCTCGTGCGGGTTGTCCTGCCCGAAGGGCTCCAGGTCGACCAGGAAGTGGTGCTTGTTCGGCAGCGACATCCGGATCTCCTCAATCTCCGGGTGGGCTTCCAGGACCAGCCGGCCCATCTCGAACATCGTCTGCTGCAGTGCCAGCGAGTGGGTCTGCGCGAAGCCACGCAGCAGCAGGGTGCGCACCGAGGCATAGACGGCGTTGTAGTCCAGGTCCCCGGCGGCGACCGCGTCCGTGTTGTAGCGCCAACGGGCGTTGACGTCGGTGGCCAGGATCCGCTCGGTGGTCTCCTGCAGCGTCGTGTACTGGTCGACCGGGAAGCCGTGGAACTCGCTGCCCGTCGACTTCAGCACCGTCAGGCCGCTGAGCCCGGCGAGGACGTCCTGGCGGTCGTCGGCGATCTCCAGCACCGCTGTGCGAACCTCGCTCATGTTCCGCGAGAACGCGTGGTCGTGGTCCTCGATGCGGTCCCAGGAATACTGTTCGGCAGCCCAACGCCCACCGGTGACCCAGGAGAAGCTGCCGGTGAAGTGGGCGCCGAGACGGACCAGGAACTCCTCGGGGGATCCGACCCCGTCGCGGGCCAGGCCGTACACGGTGTTCTTCTGCGTATCGGTGGGCACAACGTGCCCGTTGTCTCCCTCGGTGTGGGCGGCTTCGAAGTCGCCGTGCAGCTGGGAGGTGACGTTGAGGTCCTCGATCTGGTGGCGGGCGGTGTGACGGGTGATCTTCACGAGCCGGACTTCGGCCTTGCCGTACTGGTTCTTCGCCAGCACGATCTTCGGTGAGGCGTTCGCCGTCGTGGCCTGTTCCGTGGTGATGGCAGTCATGGTTCTAGCTCCCTCGGTAGGTGGAAAATGCAAACGGGCTAATGAGCAGGGGTACGTGGTAGTGCTCGGCGGCATCGGCGACGATGAAACCTAGTACGACCTCGGGGAAGAAGGTTTCCGTGCCCTTCGTCCCGAAATAGGCCCCGGTATCGAAAGTGATCCGGTAGTGGCCTGGTTCAACCTCTGTCGGGCCCAGGCTGCCGATCCGGCCATCGCCGTCGGTGGTGCCTGATCCGATTTCCTGCCAGCCGGCGGCCGACGGGGCCTCCAGCGTGGCCTTGACACCGGAGGCGGGCCTCCCGGTCCCGGTGTCGAGTACATGGGTGGTGATGTGGCTGCGATGGTGCGGCGCGTTCATCTGCTGCTCCTCTAAGGTGGCATGGGGCGGCGTCTGCCGCGGTGAAAACAGGGGACGACGGCGGTGTTGCTCAGGTGGGCGAAAGCATCCCGCGCAGGCGCAGGACCGCGATCTCGCGCAGTTGGGCTGCCACCTCGGCGGCTTCGCGTCCCGGGGAGTTCTGCATCCGGCGGTCGATCTCGGCGAGGATCTCCTCCGGCGTCCTGCCGGCGGCCCGGATGAGGAAGACCCGGTGGAAACGGGCCTCGTAGGCGGCGTTGGCGGCGGCGAGACGCTCGGTGATGCCGTCGTCGGTCCCCAAGCCCGACTGCTCGCCCCGGCTCAAATGCGCCTCGGCGCTGTTCCCCGCGGCCCGCTCGCCCAGGCGCGGATGGTGTGCCAGGGCGGCGTCGACCTCGTGGGGTTCGAAGGGGGCCGCCGCTGACGTTGCGGTGGCCAGCAGCTCGTCCACGCTGCGGTAGGGCCGCGATCCAACGACGGCGTCGACCCAGCGGGTGATGTCAACGCAGGGGCGGACGGCGGCTGCCGCCTGGTCCGCGGTCGTCGAATTGAAGTGCATCAGGTCCATCGGGTCTGCTCTTTCGTTGCTGCGCTTCCGCAGTGCCGAACACCCTTGACCATTGGCGGTGACGCCAACTTGATTCGATGCTTTTGTATCGTGGAACTCCGGTTCCGCAAATACTGTAAGCCAGCTCACACCGCAGCTGTCAAGGGCTTCCCGGGAATTGCTTTCCACCCGCCCGGGCGCTGGACGCATGCGCCGGCCGGATCCCTCCATGTTCTCCAGCGGATTCCACCCAAACCCTTGCCTTTTCGGCCTCACCGATCGCACAATGTTTCCATGAACCAATAAAGTTTTCTCGCTATACGAAAACCGATAGGACGTGCAGCATGACCACCACAGACAAGGCCACACACCAGGAGGCCGCCGCGCACGCGGTTCCGACGATCCGCGAGCCCGCCACGCCGTTCTACTCGGTCGGCGGGGCCGACCCCGATTTCGCCCTGCCGCCGCGCAGTGAATCCGCGCGCACCGGATTCTGGGCCCGGCTGTTGCCGTCCAGCCGCCGGCGGTAACCTCCGGCACCGCCCCGCCGACAGTCATTCCATACCTAGTACTGCTATGCTTCATTACCTAGTAGATCTAGGTATGGAGGCACGATGCACATCGACAAGGATCTGGTCGCCGCTGCGGCCACCCCGCTGGTCCTGGGGATCCTCGCGGAGGGCGAGCTCTACGGCTACGCCATCATCAAACGCGTGGGCGAACTCTCTGACGGGGACCTGCAGTGGACCGACGGCATGCTCTACCCGCTGTTGCACCGTCTCGAACGCCTCGGCTACCTGTCCTCGTCCTGGGGCACGTCCGAAGCCGGACGCCGCCGCAAGCACTACGCCATCACGCCCACAGGTCGCGAGGCCTTGGCCGAACGGCAGGAGCAGTGGGCCGTGGTGGCCGAGACGCTGCGCCAGGCCTGGCGCGCACTCGAACAACCGCCGGCGGCCGCGACGGGGTGGGCATGATGGAGGCGCACGCCGAACTGGAGGCCCAGATCGGACGGTGGAGGGGATACCTGCAGCGGCGCCAGGCCATTGCCCCGGCGGACCTCGATGAGCTCGAGGACCACCTGCGCGGGGAGATCGCCGAACGGCAGTCCAACGGCCTCGATGACGACGAGGCCTTCCTCGTGGCTATCAAGCGGATGGGGAACCTCGACGCCGTCTCCCGCGAATTCGCCCGCGAGCACTCGGACCGGTTGTGGAAGCAACTCGTCTTGGTCCCCGAAGGGCGCGGGGGCGCCGAGGGGACGGGGCGGCGCGAACTCGTGGTGGTGTTGTGCCTGGCGGTTGGCGCGGGCCTGGCGGTGAAGGCCGGGGTCCTGCTGTTCGGCCAGGAGTCCGTCCTGGCCCGGAACATCGGCCTGCTCGTCGTCCCCTTTCCCGCGGCCTACTTCGCGTGGAAACGCCGACTGACGGGGCGGGCGGCGGGAATCCTCTTGCTGGCCTTTGCCGTTCTGGCGGTCCTGCTCAACGCCTACCCGGTCGCCTCCGGCGGATCGACCGAACTGTTGGCCATCCTGCACGCCCCCGTGCTCCTGTGGATGCTTGCCGGGGCCGCCTATGCCGGCGGCCGGTGGCGCTCCGACGTCCGCCGCATGGATTTCGTGAGGTTCACCGGTGAGATCGCCATCTACTTCACGTTGCTGGCACTGGGTGGCGCTGTCCTCATCGGGCTCACCTTCGCCGTCCTGCAACTCGTGGACCTCGACCTCGAACCGGTCATGGAGGGCTGGATCCTGCCGTTCGCGGTGCCCGGCGCCCTGGTGGTGGCCGCCTGGCTCGTGGAAGCCAAGCAGAACGTGGTGGAGAACATCGCCCCGGTGCTCACCAAGGTGTTCACCCCACTAACACTGCTCATGTTGTTGTCCATGTTGGCGGTGCTGGCGGCAGCCGGCGGTCCCGGGGAGGTCGACCGGGAACTGCTCATCTTGATGGACGCGATCCTGGTGCTGGTGCTGTGCCTGTTGCTCTACGCGATCTCGGCCCGGGACTCCCTGGCGCCACCGGGCCTCTTCGATGGCATCCAGCTCCTGCTCGTCCTGGCCGCGATCGCCGTCGACGTGGTGATGCTGGTCGCGATGCTCGCCCGGATCGCCGAGTTCGGGCCCAGCCCCAATAAGATCTCGGCGCTGGGCCTGAACCTGCTGCTGCTGGTCCACCTGCTCCGGTCGGCATGGCTCGGCCTCGGCTTCCTGCGGCGGCGCCGAGTCTTCGCCCAGCTGGAACACTGGCAGACCCGGTACCTCCCGGCCTACGGTGTCTGGGCGCTGATCGTGGTGGCGCTCTTCCCGCCCGTCTTCGGCTTCCGGTAGCAGATCAGGGGCGCCCTGCCGGCAAGGCGCCCCGGGGCCCCTATCGCGTCATGGCGGCCAGCTGGTACTTGCCGAACGCCTTCCGCGGCACCTCCGGGGCGACCTCCCCGCGCGCGGCAAGCATCTGCAGGGCACGCACGACGATCGAGTGGGCGTCGATGGCAAAATAGCGCCGCGCTGCTGCGCGGGTGTCGGAGAAGCCGAAGCCGTCGGCGCCCAGGGTTGCGAAGTCGTTCGGGACGAACTGGCGGATCTGGTCCGGCACCTGGCTGGCATAGTCGCTCACGGCCACCACCGGCCCCCGGGCATCCGCCAGCTTCTCGGTGACGTAGGCACGGCGCACCGGGGCATCGGGGTACAGGAAGGCGTCCCGCTCGGCGGCGACGCCGTCGCGGCGCAGTTCGTTCCAGCTGGTGACGGACCAGACGTCGGCGGAGACGCCCCATTCGTCGGCGAGGATCTGCTGGGCTTCCAGGGCCCAGGGTACGGAGACGCCGGAGGCCAGCAGCTGG